>NZ_CVPC01000069.1 GCF_001049735.1 Nereida ignava | reverse complement strand
AACACGGGCAGATCGACACGCTGTTTAAGTAAATCTTCGAATGGGATATGCCTAATGTCCTCTGATCGCTCATGGATGCGCTTGAGGTAGTTAATTGTGCCCGACCTGCAGATGATGTCCCTGCGCCCAGTCTTGCCTGACACGCTCATTTCTAGATACTGCAGGTCTTTCTCCTCAAACAGGGTCACATGCTTCCACTTGAGGTTCAGCGCCTCTGTGCCGTGCCTCATGCCCGTATTGGCCATGATCAACACATAGTCCCGCATTAGGTGCCGCATATCCGTGGGTTTGCCTGCCTTGCCTGCGTTGATCCAGCTGGGCAGCTTGCGGATGAGCGTGGCGTATTCTTCGCGGGTGAAGTCTGGGCGGCGTTCGCTCTTCTCACCACGGTTTACCAGCAGTGGCACATTCTTGTGCGCGATAAAGCCCCGCGCGACCGCTTCTTCAAACACTCGGTTCATGGCTGAGTTATGTGTGTTTAGCGTTGAGGCCTTTGGCTCACGACCCATCTTAGCCCGCCGCCACTCGTAGAACTGTTGCACCTTCTCATAATCAATGGTGGTCACAAACTGTGCCCCAAAGAAGGGGATCAGGTAACGCTCAATACACACGATGTAGTCTGCAAACACTTTACGCCCCAAGCCTGCGTCCAGCTGTTTGCGCATATCTGCAATGGCCAGCTTAGCCACATCAGAGAACTTCTTAGTCACAACAGGCAGATCGTTTTTGTGGCGGAACTTGTATTCCAAATAAGTGTCGCGGGCATACTCCTTGGCCTCAGCCAAATCGCGCTTTCCGGTACTGATGCGAATAGTGTGCCCATCAATCACAAAGGCAGCTTGCCAGCGCTTGCTGCGCTCACGCCGATACACACGCACCTCGCCGTCCAGTATCAGATGTGTATCGTCACGCAGCTGCCGCATGTCCCGCTCCTCAGCACAACACTACGGCAGGGCGTACCGACAAGTCTACGGAAGTGTGTGTTTGATCGAGCTAGGTGTTCTCGTTGGCATTTACAGCTAAAACCTCAAGCTCTTCTT
>NZ_CVPC01000068.1 GCF_001049735.1 Nereida ignava | reverse complement strand
AGCAAACACCTGAGCAGCTTGAACAACACAGATGCCAAAGGCGCAGGTCTTGGCACATCCTTGTTCACGAGCTGTTGTTCAAACTAACGAAGGTTCAAAAGAACACAGCAACAAAAGCTCAAACGAAGAAGATCAAACAGATAGAGAGAGAAGAGCTAAACACAGCGTCAGCGGAGCAAAACGATAGACGCTTTTTTTGTGGGCGCGGGGTCGGTGTGTGAGCGCTGCTTATTTTACACCAATCACTAAGCCCAAACACATGTGACCAATGCTACACTTATCTGCGCATTACCCCATAATCTCATATTATCACATAAAATCAGATACTTGACTGTCTTTTCGCTCGCCCAATGTTTCATTTGAACATACGCTTTAGCTGTAACCAAACAGCTAGGAGCGCACATGACACATTTGGCAAAGCTTACATTCAAAACAGTTGATCGCAGCACCAAGCGCGATCCCATCATAGCGCGACGTGACAAACTCGTAGCAGGGCTCAAAGAACAAAAACTTGTGCACGCAGCCGCACTCAAGAAGCAAGATCATCGCGTTGAGCGAAACAAGTGGATCAAAGATGAGTTTGGAGAAGTACAGCTGATCAAAACCATGCGCACAGTTCGTCCGTGGTTCTTTGCACAAGACGGGGGATGGTATGTTCAGTGCCGTTATGGAGCGCGTGTGATTGCAGCAGATGGCACCAACAATGCGGTGTTTGTGAAGTCATTGGATGAGGTGACAGCTGTTCTAGATGCCTTCCTCAATGCAGCGGCTGCAGGGGAGTTGGATGCAGCCATCACCAAAGTGGCAGAGCGGCAACCACGTCTTAAACCGGGGGCGGCCAAGGCAGCAGCAAATGCCTGACGCAAGCACAGCTAAAATAGCAGCACTTAATGATCGAGCGCGGCAGCGTCTTGATCATTGTCGCTGGATACTCACTCAAGGCGTGTTGGCCTACGATCCACTCACAGTGGCAGAGCTGTTAATCGCTGTAGAGGACTTCGATGCATTCACGCCAGACAACGACCCTTATGCCGAGCACGACTTTGGGGTGATCACAATTGAGGGCACAACCTTTTTTTGGAAGTTTGACTATTACGATCTAGACCTGCAGGTGCACTCGCCTGACCCAACAGATACAAATGTAACCACCCGTGTGCTCACCATCATGCTTGCAGAAGAGTATTAAGGCCCAACTCACACATCATCCCAACACAAACACAGCAAATCTGCCCTACAAAAGGTCAGCACTGGTCTCTGCGCCAGCAGCACAAACGCAACTTAAACACAGTGATCAGGTTTAGAGTTCAAACACAGTGTTTCGATTCACTGCGTCAAACATACATGTTGCAAACACTGTGTTTGCCATTTTTGCCAAACATACTAAATCCAAACACAGTGTTTGCCTTATTACGCATTAATATCAATGACTTAATTTTTACCGACGCAAGGCTTTGGGGAACTCTCCGCGCCCAACGTTGTCAATATACTGCTCTGCCGTGCGCAAATATCGGTTGGTTTGGTTCGCAATGCTCGTGCGGGCCTGCTTGTTGTGGGCATCCGCTTTGATTGCGGCGCGTGTGCGCGTTTCACCATATTT
>NZ_CVPC01000067.1 GCF_001049735.1 Nereida ignava | reverse complement strand
ATGTTGTTGGCCTTCTCATCGGCCACAGTCGTTTCCCACTGAATATCGCGCCCGTTGGGTCCGTAGTCGTGGCACATGAACAAACGCATGTCGTCCGGCAGAGCCAGAACCTTCATGATGCTGTCGTAAAGCTCCTCAGCAGAGCCGCCCGGGAAATCGCAGCGCGCTGACCCACCGTCGGGCATAAATAGGGTGTCGCCCGTAAAGGCCGCGTTGCCCATAACGTGTACCATACAAGCGGGCGTATGGCCGGGCGTATACATGGCAAAGCCCTGCATATTGCCGATCATATAGGTGTCGCCGTCCTCAAATAGTGCGTCAAACTGACTGCCGTCCCGTTGGAACTCGGTCCCTTCGTTGAAGACCTTGCCAAACACTTCCTGCACAACGGTAATCTTGTGACCAACCCCGATTTTGCCGCCCAGCTTTTGTTGAATATAGGGGGCCGCGCTTAGGTGATCTGCGTGGACATGGGTCTCGATGATCCATTCCAACTTCAGCCCGCGCGTCTCGATCTGGCGGATCAGCTCATCGGCGTGATCAAAGGTGATGCGACCGGCTGCGTAGTCGATGTCCATAACGCTGTCGATGATCGCGCAGGCATCAGATGTGGGGTCTTTGACGATGTAGCTGATCGTGTTTGTTGCATCATCAAAGAAGGCCTGAACGTCAGGGGTGATGTTCATGTTTACAGGGTACGTCATTGTCAATCTCCTTGGTCTCAGATGCAGGTGGTGACGGCAGCCTCGCGCCACCCTCAGTGTGTGGGCGGGGCAGTAGGCGGTCGTCATTCAGGGCACCGCTTTATTGGGGCACAGCCGCTGTCGTCATCCGTGTCATCAGGCGTCGCAGGGCAAGTCCAACAACCACCGCAGCGATAAACAGAACTACTTCCCAACGCCCCGTCCCAAGGGCGGGAATAGCCGCTCCGGGGCAAAACCCGGCAATGCCCCAGCCGATGCCAAATAACGCAGAACCACCCACAAGTTTGGGATCAATATTGGTTGCGTTCGGCACTTGGAACGTACCGCCAAACAAGGGCTGCGCGCGGCGCCACACAGCGCGGTACCCAATCCCTGTGACAACCAGTGCACCACCCATCACAAAGGCGAGGCTGGGGTCCCATGTACCTGTAATGTCAAAGAAGTTCAGCACTTTGGCTGGGTTCATCATACCCGACAGAGCGATCCCGATACCAAAGACAAGACCTGTGAGGCCAGCAAAAACCAGTTTCATGGATTAGGCTCCAAATATGTGACGAATGATAAAGACGGTGATGCCGGCGGTGGCCATAAACGTAGGCACTGCAACAAGCGACCGAATGGAAAACCGCGATAATCCGCAGACCCCGTGACCCGATGTGCACCCAGATCCCAAGCTCGCGCCAAACCCCACGATGGTGCCGCCGATCACAATCATGGTCGGGCTTACTGGCACATCGACAGCGGGCATTGTGCCACTGACCAAAAAGATCACACCGGGTGCGGCGATCATGCCAAGGATCATGGCAGCGCGCCACGATGCCTCTGCACGGTTTTGTGCGAAAACCAGACCGGACATGATACCGGTCGCCCCCAGAATGCGGCCAAGGCCAAGCATCAACATGACGGCGCCAAGACCAATCGCGAGGCCACCGCCAAGGGAGCCGAACGGAGTGAAAGCTGTTTCCATGATTATGTCCATCCTGTCTTGATGCCAGCCGCCGTCATAAAACGTCGCGCCGTGCTGCCTGAATTAGTGATCATGAATGCCTCCTCGGGACGATAACATAGCCGCAGAATACACCCCAACAGCCACGCCTTCAGTGACATTGTCACTTAAGGCATAAGAAGCCAAACTACCGATCATGTGCCGTTAATTACGCGCTATGCGCTATGGCGGCCAATCCGGGCTTGTTGGTGAAGGTAATTATACCGCGCGACTGCGAGATGAGCTCGCGTTTATGGAAATCATTCAGCACACGGGAGATGACTTCGCGGGCAGTGCCAAGCTCGCTGGCGA
>NZ_CVPC01000066.1 GCF_001049735.1 Nereida ignava | reverse complement strand
TTCAAACTGTTTTTTTGCTGCAGCAAGTGCATCGCTGGTGGCAGCATTTGCGGCTTTTGCAAGAAGGCAGTCAGTCTCTTCATCATCGCTTCCCATTGCAAAAAGCTGTGGGGATCCCAAAGCCTGATAGATGCTATAAAGCGTTATTTTGTCCAAAGGCCGCATCAGTGACCAACCGCCGCCATGGCCCTTTATTGACAAGACTATCCCCGCATCGCGCAAACCTGACATCGTGCGCCGCACTACTGCCGGATTGGTTTGTAGCATCTGAGCGATCAATTCGGACGTGGCAGGGCCGTCCATCTGATCCAAATGAAGAAGCGCGTGGAGAACGCGGGATAAACGACGGTCTAGGCGCATGAACTAGGTCTTTCGCTTTTATGTAACTTTTGATGTATCAAATAATTGACACCTGCTCTATTATGATACATTTAATGCTACATGATCGTCGGTCAAAATACAAATGGCGCAACCGCGTCTGCGAGCCCTTTGGTAGGTAGGTGGCTCGCAATGGCTGTTCTATTCCTTGGCAGCTTTATGAACCTGATCGACGTTAGCATTACAAATGTCGCGCTGCCGCAGATACAAGCTGATACAGGCGCAAGCGCAACGCAGTTGGAATGGGTCGCTGCAATCTATGTGTTGGCCCTTGCTATAGGGTTGCTGCCCTTTGGCCGGTTCGGTGACGTTTACGGGCGCAAACGGTTGTTCGTGATCGGACTGATAGGCTTTACAATTGCGTCTCTGGCCTGCGGACTGGCCCCGAACATCACAACGCTGATCGCCGCGCGCGCGATCAAGGGCTTCGCCGCAGCGATGATGGTTCCACAGGTACTCGCCATTGTGCATGTGATTTTTCCACCTGAGGAAAAGGCTCGCGTGTTTGGGCTGTTTGGCACGATCTCAAGTCTGGCTGTCGTCGCGGGCCCCATCATTGGTGGGGCGCTTATCTCTACGGATATTGCAGGCCTCAGCTGGCGGTTGGCGTTCCTGATCAATATCCCCTTCGGTGTGGTCGCTCTCGCTGGGGCGCTACGTTTTGTACCGAACCTTATGGGAAATGGTAATGTGCGCCCTGACTGGATTGGCACAGGTTTGTTTACCACCGCGGCTGTCCTGCTGGTCCTT
>NZ_CVPC01000065.1 GCF_001049735.1 Nereida ignava | reverse complement strand
TAGCGTCTCCGCAAAAGTTACGAGAGCGGGCTATGACACAATCTGGGCAAAACTATGGAAAACGGCCGCCCCAAATGAATGAAGCGGCCGTTGTATCGTTTTGAATGCGCCCAAAAGGCGCAATCAGCTTAGGCGATGATTTTTGCTACGACGCCCGCGCCTACTGTGCGGCCGCCTTCGCGGATCGCAAAGCGAAGACCGTCTTCCATAGCGATAGGTGCGATCAGCTCGACTTCGAACTTCAAGTTGTCGCCCGGCATAACCATCTCGGTACCCGCTGGAAGCTCAACTGTGCCTGTCACGTCAGTTGTACGGAAGTAGAACTGTGGACGGTAGTTCGCAAAGAATGGCGTGTGACGGCCACCTTCTTCTTTAGTCAGAATATAAGCTTCTGCCTCGAACTTTGTGTGAGGGGATACGGAACCTGGCTTACAAAGAACCTGGCCACGCTCAACACCTTCACGGTCAACGCCGCGAAGAAGCGCGCCGATGTTGTCGCCTGCTTCACCGCGATCAAGCAGCTTGCGGAACATTTCAACACCTGTGCAGGTTGTCTTCGTGGTGTCACGGATACCAACGATCTCGATCTCTTCACCAACGTTGATAACGCCACGCTCAACACGACCGGTTACAACTGTACCACGGCCAGAGATTGAGAACACGTCTTCGATCGGCATCAGGAACGGCTGGTCAACAGCACGTGCTGGTGTCGGGATGTAGCTGTCAACAGCTTCCATCAGCTTGTCGATAGACTCTTTACCGATGTTGTCATCGCGGTCTTCCAGAGCTGCCAGAGCAGAACCCGCTACAACTGGGATGTCGTCGCCTGGGTACTCGTAAGATGACAGAAGCTCACGGATTTCCATTTCAACCAACTCGAGCAACTCTTCGTCGTCAACTTGGTCAACTTTGTTCATGTAAACAACCATGTAAGGGATACCAACTTGGCGACCCAAAAGGATGTGCTCACGTGTTTGTGGCATAGGACCATCAGCTGCGTTAACAACCAAGATCGCGCCGTCCATCTGAGCAGCACCAGTGATCATGTTTTTCACATAGTCAGCGTGGCCTGGGCAGTCCACGTGTGCGTAGTGGCGTGTCTCTGTTTCATACTCAACGTGAGCAGTAGAGATTGTAATACCACGTGCTTTTTCTTCCGGCGCGCCGTCAATCTCGTCGTATGCTTTGAAGTCACCAAATTGCTTGGTGATCGCTGCAGTCAACGTCGTCTTACCGTGGTCAACGTGACCAATCGTGCCGATGTTTACGTGCGGTTTAGAGCGTTCAAACTTTTCCTTAGCCATGAGAGGCCTCCTTCATTTTCCAGTAGAACGGTGGCCCTCATGGGCCACCGTAAAAGGTGTCAGATCAAGCGTATTTAGCTTGGATTTCTTCAGAGATGTTGCTTGGTACAGCTTCATAGTGATCGAACTGCATCGAGAACTGCGCGCGGCCCGAGGACATAGAGCGCAATGTGTTGATGTA
>NZ_CVPC01000064.1 GCF_001049735.1 Nereida ignava | reverse complement strand
AAGATGCTTTTAGCTAAACAAACTTCAATATCATTTTCCACTTTAGCAGAAACCTTCAATGATTTGGCGATTGGGTACGGTGGTTTTAGGGATGCATATAACTTCACCAACGAGCATTGCGGATTCTTCAAAAACAACGATCTTGATGGCGATCAAAAAAGAGAACCGATTTAATATTAACCCTCAATCACCATACTGGCTGAGCCAAGCCCGCCTTTTTCGCGTCCCGTCAGGGCGCCCGTTCCTGCACCAATGCTGCCTAATGCGAAGGACGTTGATGCATTTGCATAGGCTTCTGTGCCCAATGACCGGTAGGGGTTGTCGGCCCAGTTTTTGTCGCCGCCGTTGAGTAAATCAAACAGGATCGCCCCTGGCACAAGAGGGACGCGCGCGTCCCCGACTGCGTATCCGCGACCGTCCGCATAAAGTGCGTCCATTACCCCCGAACACGCATCCAAACCAAAAGCAGACCCGCCCGACAAAACCAACGCATCTACCGCAGCCACAGTTTTATCAGGTGCAAGAAGGTCCGTTTCACGCGTACCAGGCGCACCGCCCATCACATGCACAGACGCAGTGAACGATGCATCCGCGCAAAGCACTGTGCTTCCTGATTTAAGGGTGTCATCTTGGGCGTTGCCGACTTTTAGTCCAGCTACATCGGTGATAAGATTAAGGGGACCGGTCTGCATGTTTCGCCTCATTTGATGTGCGGGAAGGAAGGGTCGGCGCAGCGGCCAGTAACGCGCGGGTATAGGGGTGTTTGGGGGACGTATAGACGTTTTCTGTCATGCCTTGTTCTACAATTTTGCCATCTTTCATCACCATCACGCGGTCCGTAATTGTCCGAACAACCGATAGATCGTGGCTGATGAAAAGATAGGCCAAATCGCGCGTGCGACATAGATCAGCCAATAGATCGAGCACCTGAGCGCGGACAGACACATCTAGCGCCGAGACGGCCTCATCGAAAATGATCAATTCGGGCTCAATAATTAGTGCGCGTGCGATGGCCAAACGCTGACGTTGCCCGCCTGAAAATTCGTGAATGTATTTCTGCGCATCGTCAGTGGCCAGACCCACATCGGTGAGGGCTTTGGCAACTGCCGTCTCGCGGGCTTGTCCGACCGGAGGGCGGTCCAGCAGGTGAAATGGCTCGGTGATCAGGCGCTCTACTTTGTGGCGGGGATTAAAGCTGCCGTAGGGATCTTGAAAGACCACCTGCATTTTGCGCCGGACCTTATGGTTCGGAGACTTGCCCGCAAAAACAGGCTCCCCGTCCAGGGTGATCCGTCCTGACTGCACATCCTCTAAGCCCAATATGGCGCGGGTCAGGGTGGACTTGCCGCACCCGCTTTCACCAACCAACCCAACTCTTTCGCCGCGGTTCAATTGAAAACTTACATCGCTTACAGCGCGGTGCTGGCCGCGCCTTCCGAACAGTCCTGTGCGGGCAGTAGGATAGTCGCGGACAACGCCTTCGACGGACAAAAGTGGTTGCGTTTTCTGCAAAGCAGGCAGGTTAACCTGATGGGTAGAGGCGGCCAAAAGTGCTTTGGTGTAGGGGTGCTGCATGTTTTGGAAAATGCGTTGCGTTTCACCCGCTTCAACAACTCGGCCGTTTTGCATGACAACAAT
>NZ_CVPC01000063.1 GCF_001049735.1 Nereida ignava | reverse complement strand
ACTGTAATGGTTTTCATTAGAATTTTTCTGCACAGCCATGTCATTCCAGACTGACGTAATGATGAGCGTCTATATTACGTCATATGTAAAATAACTTCTTTAAGGATAGTTTGTTTTGGAATTCAGTAGATACCACTAAAAAAGAGCGGTTCTGTCAGATTGACTTGGCAGGCGGCTGAACTGCAAACACCACAGGTCGTTGAAGACCAAGTCGCTGAATATAAATCAGCGATGGATAGCATCAGTCAGTTTGTAACAGATGAGTGCGAACAGGACAGTAATCATATCTGTGCAGCCTCTAAGTTCTACCAAGCCTATCGTGATTGGTGTTGTAGCGCTGGCCGAAAGCCACAATCACAAACAGCCTTCAAACGAGCATTGGAAAAGCTGAACGGCGTATATCAGCAGCGATCATCCAGTGGCCTTCAGTGGCATGGCATCCAACCCTGCCTAGCCTACTGATGTAGCCGATGTAGGCTGTGTAGCCCTTTCTGAAAACTATCTACTGGAATTTCTGTAGGGACTTTTCGGATTGGGCTACATTTACTACATTCTCTACATTGTTTTTTCTTCTACGAGGAAGAGGAATACTAATAGATTGCCCCAACCTCGTGGATGCACCGCCAGCCCCATCCCCCTGTATAATCAGAACTGTCAACTTGACGATTAACAAACCCCAATCTCAGGTCAGGCCTATATACGATACCCCCTAGGGCTGGGGTGGCACTCGCCCCCTACCGACTGATACCCCTGCGACGCTCTGTAAGGCCCTTATAAAACCATCAACTCCATCAGCCAACCTACTGACCAACAAGTGGATTGCCCTCGGCATGACTCACCGAGTGCCTCTGAGGCCTAGGATCAAAGGAAAGCCTATAAGCTAAGTTAACGTGCGGTAGCCCTAACTTTGGGCCGTAGACCAAATCGTAGACCAATATGGCCCTGTTGCAGGAACCCGAATGAGACAGTAGCCTTGTTTTATGAGGTTAATGCTTAGCCTTGGTGCCTGCTGGCAGAACAGAAACCCTCCAGCAGCACCACAGGCCASCCAGATGTTGTCGCCTATTACGCTTGGTCTGCGTTTGTCTTCGCGGTGAGCGCCAATTGTATCCGCGGGCGGCATGAGTCGAGTTTAACGGCTAGGCCATTAGATGGCTGTTGTGGCCTAAGCGCGCGTGTCCA
>NZ_CVPC01000062.1:0-2500 GCF_001049735.1 Nereida ignava | reverse complement strand
AGCGTAACAGCTCACTGGTCTAATTAAGTTGTCCTGCGGCGAAGATGTAACGGGGCTCAAGCCATGAGCCGAAGCTTAGGATGCACATAGTGCATGGTAGCAGAGCGTAGTGTGATATAGTTTCTTTCCTCCTTATCTTCCTTTGGGAGTGTTGGAGGAGTGAAACTTTCGATGAAGCCGGCCTGTGAGGGATCCGGTGGAGAGATCACTAGTGAGAATGATGACATGAGTAGCGACAAACAGTGTGAGAGACACTGTCGCCGAAAGTCCAAGGGTTCCTGCTTAAAGTTAATCTGAGCAGGGTAAGCCGACCCCTAAGGCGAGGCCGAAAGGCGTAGTCGATGGGAATCAGGTTAATATTCCTGAGCCAGATGGTAGTGACGGATCTCGAGGGTTGTTCTTCCTTATCGGATTGGAAGGGCCGCTTAGAGGTTCCTGGAAATAGCTCCATCATTAGATCGTACCCTAAACCAACACAGGTGGACTGGTAGAGAATACCAAGGCGCTTGAGAGAACGATGTTGAAGGAACTCGGCAAAATACCTCCGTAAGTTCGCGAGAAGGAGGCCCAGTTTCTACGCAAGTATTGACTGGGGGCACAAACCAGGGGGTGGCGACTGTTTACTAAAAACACAGGGCTCTGCGAAGTCGCAAGACGACGTATAGGGTCTGACGCCTGCCCGGTGCCTGAAGGTTAAAAGGAGAGGTGAGAGCCTTGAATTGAAGCCCAGGTAAACGGCGGCCGTAACTATAACGGTCCTAAGGTAGCGAAATTCCTTGTCGGGTAAGTTCCGACCTGCACGAATGGCGTAACGACTTCCCCGCTGTCTCCAACATCGACTCAGCGAAATTGAATTGCCTGTCAAGATGCAGGCTTCCCGCGGTTAGACGGAAAGACCCCGTGCACCTTTACTACAGCTTCACATTGGCATCAGGCACAACATGTGCAGGATAGGTGGTAGGCTTTGAAGCGCAGACTCCAGTTTGCGTGGAGCCATCCTTGAGATACCACCCTTGTTCTGCTTGATGTCTAACCGCGGTCCGTTATCCGGATCCGGGACCCTGTGTGGCGGGTAGTTTGACTGGGGCGGTCGCCTCCTAAAGCGTAACGGAGGCGCGCGAAGGTTGGCTCAGAGCGGTCGGAAATCGCTCGTTGAGTGCAATGGCAGAAGCCAGCCTGACTGCGAGACTGACAAGTCGAGCAGAGTCGAAAGACGGCCATAGTGATCCGGTGGTCCCGAGTGGAAGGGCCATCGCTCAACGGATAAAAGGTACGCCGGGGATAACAGGCTGATGGTGCCCAAGAGTCCATATCGACGGCACCGTTTGGCACCTCGATGTCGGCTCATCTCATCCTGGGGCTGGAGCAGGTCCCAAGGGTACGGCTGTTCGCCGTTTAAAGAGGTACGTGAGCTGGGTTTAGAACGTCGTGAGACAGTTCGGTCCCTATCTGCCGTGGGTGTAGGATACTTGAGAGGAGTTGCCCCTAGTACGAGAGGACCGGGGTGAACGATCCACTGGTGTACCAGTTGTTCCGCCAGGAGCAGTGCTGGGTAGCTATGATCGGACAGGATAACCGCTGAAGGCATCTAAGCGGGAAGCCCCCCTCAAAACAAGGTATCCCTGAGAGCCGTGGAAGACCACCACGTCGATAGGCCGGAGATGTAAGTGCGGTAACGCACTCAGTTGACCGGTACTAATTGCTCGATAGGCTTGATTTGATCCAGTAGAGGACAGTCTTCTACGGACACAATCAAAAGCATACACAACTACACAAGTTACGAAAATCTGGATTAAAAATGTTTGTAATGGTTCTTTCTTTGGTTTGGTGATCATAGCGCAAGTGAAACACCCAGCCCCATCCCGAACCTGGCAGTTAAGCACTGTTGCGCCGATGGTACTGCGTCTTAAGGCGTGGGAGAGTAGGTCATCGCCAAACCTAACAAAGAACCAATACTCTATATTCGATTATCATACATTAGGCCGCTACGAGCTCAGCTCGTGGCGGCCTTTTTGTGTCTATACCACCTGAAATCTTAGTGCGCGGTGCGAGGCGTGGGGTCTGCTGCGCCGCAGCTACAGATAGCCCCCCTCTGAAACCGGCTATCCTGAGAGCCGCATCATAATCGCACCCCCTGAAATCTGCCCGTCCCAATTGACGCCATGGACCACAACGCAGCAGACCTCACCTACCTCCCCTAAACAAAATCAACCAAACCCCAAATCCGCCCTTGCAGACAACACAACCCCAAACTAAACAAACCAAGTTGGCGCGGGATGGAGCAGCCCGGTAGCTCGTCAGGCTCATAACCTGAAGGTCGTAGGTTCAAATCCTACTCCCGCAACCAAAATAATACGCTAAATCAAACGCTTAGAGCCCGACTTAATCAGTCGGGCTTTCTGCGTTTGTTTCATGTCAACGCCATGTCAACGTTTGGCGAGTCGCACCCCCCGATAAGCCGTAATCGTTGGTAATCAACCGCACCCAAGGACGGTCGATG
>NZ_CVPC01000061.1 GCF_001049735.1 Nereida ignava | reverse complement strand
ATACCGCTGAGAACGGCGCCAATGATTAGCCCCCTCATGATCGCTGCCTTAGGCGCGGATCAACGGCGGCATAGGTCAAATCCACCAAGAAATTCACGATGATGACTGAGAACACCAGCAGCATCACAACGCCTTCGACAACGATCAGGTCCCGCGCAGATATGGCTTGGAAGATCAGCCGGCCCAAGCCCGGCAAGAAGAACACTTGTTCGATCACGATGCCACCTGCCAGCAAGAAGGAAAACTGAAGCCCCAAGATTGTCAGCACAGGAATTAGCGCGTTTCGAACTGCGTGCCGCCAAAGTGCTTGGCGTTTGCTGAGGCCCTTGGCGCGGGCCGTCCGGATGAAATCTTCGCCTAACATATCAAGTAATGATGAGCGCATAACGCGCGCAAGGATTGCCGCTTGGGGTAGGGCCAGTGCAATTGCTGGCAAGGTCAAGGATTTCAGTCCAAGCCAAAACCCCTTGTCCCACCCTACAAAGCCGCCTGCGGAAAACCACCGCAAATTGATTGCAAAGATCAATACAAGGATCATCGCAAACCAGAAATTGGGAATGGCCACACCAAGTTGTGTTGCGCCCATGATTGCCGTGTCGCCTGCACCGCCGCGGCGCGAGGCGGCAAAGATGCCTGCGGGGAATGCGATGAGTGTCGATAGAACCAGCGCGTAAACGGCGAGTGGCAGCGACACCCAAATGCGATCAGCGATCAAATCAGATATCGGTGCGCGGTAGGTGTAAGAGGTGCCAAAGTCACCCTGCAACATCCCGCTAACCCACGTTAAATATCGTTCTGGCGCAGATGCGTTTAGCCCCAACTGGGCGCGCAGTGCCTCCACAGCCTCGGGTTGTGCGTTGAGGCCCAGCATGAATGCAGCAGGATCGCCGGGCACGATCTCGATGATCAAAAAGATAACCATACTGGCCACGATCAAGCTGATCACGAGAGAGACGCAACGGGAGAGGGCATAGCGAAGCATGGTGTAGGCGGGGCCTCAATTCAGGCAGAGAAAGCGGGGCCGCACAGATCTACGCGGCCCCGTTTGAGGTTTAGTTGGTCCAGCTAAGACCCGTCAGGTCAACCGCAGCGGTTGGTTGATTTTCCCACATGCCCTGCAAACCTGCTTTTGCAATCGTGGGATAGGCCAATTCAAAAAGATAGCCGTTCACATAGTCCTCCGAGATGATGGTCTGTGCCTGCGCCATCAAGGCCGCGCGCTCACCGGGGTCTGTTGCTTTGTTCAGATCATCCATCAGTGCTTGGAACGCAGGGTTGTCATACTGGAAGTAATAGTCGGGGTTGGCGTAAATTCCGATGTCCATCGGCTCGGTATGGCTCACGATTGACAGGCCAAAGTCTTTGCCGCGGAACACTTCTTCAAGCCACTGCGCCCATTCAAGATTGCTGATTTGCGCATCAATACCAACCTCGCGCAATTGTGCCGCGATGATCTCACCGCCGCGCCGTGCGTATGAGGGGGGGGGCAGTTTGAGGGTCGTGGTAAAGCCATCGGCAAAACCTGCTTCAGCCAGCAGTTTCTTGGACAGCTCTGGATCGTATTGCGAGTTGCCAGTCAGATCGACGTAGTTAGGGTTGTGCGGTGCGAAGTGCGTGCCGATGGGCGTGCCAAGCCCAAACATTGCCCCGTCAATAATGGCTTGGCGGTCAATCGCGTGCGCAACTGCCTTGCGGACCAGCTTATTGTCAAAAGGCGGCATTTTGTTGTTGGTCGACAGAATTGTCTCGCCTTCGGTGTTGCCCTTCAGGACTTGAAAGCGTGGGTCTGCTTCAAATTGCGGGATGTTTTCGGGTGCCGGGAAACCTGCAAAAGCGTCGACATCTTCTGCCATCACGGCGGCGAATGCGGCTGTTGGGTCCGAAATGAAACGGAAAGTTGCGTTCTGAATGGCGGGTGCGTCGCCCCAATAATCAGCGTTGCGGGTCAGCTCAAGGCGGTCACCCTGCACCCAGTCTACAAAGCGGTATGCGCCGGTGCCTATGGGTGCTGTCGCGTTTGTCTCAGCACTTTCGGGCGCCACGATTACCGCATCACCCCACGCCATGTTGAACAGGAAATTGCCTGTCGGCTGGCTAAGTGTGACTTTGACTGTTTCAGCATCAATCACGTCAACCGCAGCGATATTGGCAAACAGCCCTTTCTGGGCGTTGGTGCTGTCCTCGGCGCGGGCGCGGTCGAGGCTGAATTTCACGTCCTCTGCATCCATCTTCGTGCCGTCGTGAAATGTCACATCCGTTTGCAGGTTGAACGTATAGCTGAGCCCGTCTTCGGAAATGTCCCACGATTTGGCAAGGCCGGGTACAACTGCCCCATCCGACATGAACCGTGTCAGCCCTTCAAAAACGTTGGAATACATCACGCTATCAATGGCTTGAGCGGCGGCACCTGTAGGGTCGAGGTTCGGTGGCTCAAGCTGAATCGCGATGGTCACGTTGTCTTGCGCATTGGCCAAACTCGCCATTAGCGCGAATGCGCTAACGGTAATCAAGCCCTTGTTAAAGATGGTCATGTGTCTCTCCCCATGCTGGTTAATTTGCCCTTTGAAGGGGCTTAGTCATCTTTTGGCAACAACAGCGCGGCCAAACTGCGCGCCATCACCTTAATCTGACATTCCCCAAGTAGAACGTCCTCCCGCCCACCTTGCCGCTGTTCTGCGCTCCTATCAAGCCTCTTGCACCCATGGTGCCGTTGTTCGGGCATCTGACGCGCGAACTGAGCACGATTTCCGGTCTCGGGGGCGAGGTTGATCCGGATATTGGTCTGACCGACCCCCGTATGGATAGACCGGTTGAGCCGCTTTTGTTCAGGTTTTATGATTAACGATGTTGTCATTAGGGAACCGGCGGTGCGCGCAGCCGATGTATGGCCGCAAGGGTGCGGTTGAACAGATCGCCGCTGACAGCCACCTCGGCCAGTT
>NZ_CVPC01000060.1 GCF_001049735.1 Nereida ignava | reverse complement strand
GGCCGCACTGGCTATTTCTTCGAATGAGGGTTGATCAGCACCTTCACCATCGGGGCGATTACAAATGATTGCGCGGATACCAGCTTCATTTATAGCATCGATATCTGCGGCACTAATTTGAGCGCTCACGGTTGTTTTTTCGGTAATTTTGTTGAGTTTCATGATGGTTTTCCAGTTAGAGGCCGTTGACGGGGACTTTGAGCATTGGGTTGCCGTCTTTGTCGGTTGGGACCTCGCCTGCGCGCATGTTCACTTGGAGCGAGGGGATGATCAGCTTTGGCATGGCGAGCTGCGCGTCGCGTTCCGTGCGGAACTTGATGAAGTCCTCGCGTGTTTTGTCGCCGCCCACGTGGATGTTGTTGGCCTTCTCATCGGCCACAGTCGTTTCCCACTGAATATCGCGCCCGTTGGGTCCGTAGTCGTGGCACATGAACAAACGCATGTCGTCCGGCAGAGCCAGAACCTTCATGATGCTGTCGTAAAGCTCCTCAGCAGAGCCGCCCGGGAAATCGCAGCGCGCTGACCCACCGTCGGGCATAAATAGGGTGTCGCCCGTAAAGGCCGCGTTGCCCATAACGTGTACCATACAAGCGGGCGTATGGCCGGGCGTATACATGGCAAAGCCCTGCATATTGCCGATCATATAGGTGTCGCCGTCCTCAAATAGTGCGTCAAACTGACTGCCGTCCCGTTGGAACTCGGTCCCTTCGTTGAAGACCTTGCCAAACACTTCCTGCACAACGGTAATCTTGTGACCAACCCCGATTTTGCCGCCCAGCTTTTGTTGAATATAGGGGGCCGCGCTTAGGTGATCTGCGTGGACATGGGTCTCGATGATCCATTCCAACTTCAGCCCGCGCATCTCGATCTGGCGGATCAGCTCATCGGCGTGATCAAAGGTGATGCGACCGGCTGCGTAGTCGATGTCCATAACGCTGTCGATGATCGCGCAGGCATCAGATGTGGGGTCTTTGACGATGTAGCTGATCGTGTTTGTTGCATCATCAAAGAAGGCCTGAACGTCAGGGGTGATGTTCATGTTTACAGGGTACGTCATTGTCAATCTCCTTGGTCTCAGGTGCAGGTGGTGACGGCAGCCTCGCGCCACCCTAAGTGTGTGGGCGGGCAGTAGGCGGTCGTCATTCAGGGCACCGCTTTATTGGGGCACAGCGGCTGTCGTCATCCGGGTCATCAGTCGTCGCAGGGCAAGCCCGACAACCACCGCGGCGATAAACAGAACCACTTCCCAACGCCCTGTCCCAAGGGCGGGAATAGCCGCTCCGGGGCAGAACCCTGCAATGCCCCAACCGATGCCAAATAACGCAGAACCACCCACAAGTTTGGGATCAATATTGGTTGCGTTCGGCACTTGGAACGTACCGCCAAACAAGGGCTGCGCGCGGCGCCACACAGCGCGGTACCCAATCCCTGTGACAACCAGTGCACCGCCCATCACAAAGGCGAGGCTGGGGTCCCATGTGCCTGCAATGTCAAAGAAGTTCAGCACTTTGGCTGGGTTCATCATACCCGACAGAGCGATCCCGACGCCAAAGACAAGACCTGTGAGGCCAGCAAAAATCAGTTTCATTGATCAGGCTCCGAACATGTGACGAATGATAAAGACGGTGATGCCGGCAGTGGCCATAAACGTAGGCACCGCAACAAGCGACCGAATGGAAAAGCGCGATAGTCCGCAGACCCCGTGACCCGATGTGCACCCAGATCCCAAGCTCGCGCCAAACCCCACGATGATGCCGCCGATCACAATCATGGTCGGGCTTACTGGCACATCGACAGCGGGCATTGTGCCACTGACCAAGAAGATCACGCCGGGTGCGGCGATCATGCCAAGGATCATGGCGGCGCGCCACGATGCCTCTGCACGGTTTTGTGCGAAAACCAGACCGGACATGATACCGGTCGCCCCCAGAATGCGGCCAAGGCCAAGCATCAACATGACGGCGCCAAGACCAATCGCGAGGCCACCGCCAAGGGAGGCAAAAGGAGTGAAAGCTGTTTCCATGTTTATGTCCAACCTGTCTTGATGCCAGCCGCCGTCATAAAGCGTCGCGCCGTGCTACCTGAATTAGTGATCATGAATGCCTCCTCGGGACGATAACATAGCCGCAGAATACACCCCAACAGCCACGCCTTCAGTGACATTGTCACTTAAGCCATAAGAAGCTGAAAACATGCTGGAACAGTGCTTCATTTTTAGCCTTCCATTTCAGTAGGTAGGTTTGGTCTGCGCGTACTCATTGCGGCTGAACGCTCAACATGCAGGCTAATCCCAGTGATCGAGCCAAAAGGGCATGACCTTGGTTGTACGGTTAG
>NZ_CVPC01000059.1 GCF_001049735.1 Nereida ignava | reverse complement strand
CGCAAAAACGGTGCATCAATTGGGCTGGAAGCGGCAAACCCCGCGTATGAAACACGCATTTTGCCGGCTGATCAGGTCAAAATTCAGGGGCGTTTAGTCGGTTTGATCCGCAGCTACTAATCAGTTCGCCAAAGATTTTTTCCGCGTAGATCGGCCTCAATTTGAGCGTGCACATTAGCTAGCGCTGTTGGATCGTGCGCGCTCCAAGGTTGATGGGGTGGATGCTCCCTCCCACAACGGCATCGCAATGTGCCAGACTGGCTTTGTTGGAAGTCAGTTCAAAAGAAAGGAAACATCCATGTCAGATATTAGCATTCTGGCCATCGACCTTGCAAAGCACTCGTTTCAGGTTTGCGCTACGACGGCAGAAGGCGTCGTCAAATTCAATCGCAAGTATTCGCGTGGAAAGCTGAGCCAGCTCTTGGCGGAACACTCGAGTTGCCTCGTTGCGATGGAAGCCTGTGCGACCAGCCATTGGTGGGGCCGATATGCAMAAGAAGCCGGTCATGAGGTGAGGCTCATCCCGCCGATCTATGTGAAACCCTTCGTCAAACGCTCCGCCAAGAATGACGCCAACGACGCTGCGGCGATTGCAACGGCGGTGCGTCAACCCGGCATGCGGTTTGTTCAGGTCAAAAGCCAAGAACAGCAAACCCACGCTATGCTCTTTCGCACGCATCAGACCTTAACCCGCCAGAGGGCGACATTGATCACGACCTTGCGTGGTCATTTTGCCGAGCATGGGATCATTGTCGCCAAAGGAGACGCCGCACTCCTGGCCTACGAAGACACAATGGAAGCTCAAGAAGGCGCTATGCCGGATTTGGTACGCGAGACCGCGCGCCTGTACTATCACCACATGGCTCAGCTGGCTCAGACAATCGCCACCTTGGAACGCCAAATGGCTGATGTGGCCAAAGAAGACGAAGGCATCCAGCGTCTCCGCACAATGCCGGGTGTTGGCCCGATCACAGCAGCGGCATTCCTTGCGTTCGCGCCGCCCATGGAAAGCTTCCGGCGTGGGCGCGACTTTGCAGCCTGGCTGGGCTTGGTGCCCAAACAACTCTCGACGGGTGGCAAAACCAAACTGGGTCGAATCAGTAAGATGGGCCAGTCCGATCTGAGGCGATTACTGATCACAGGAGCCACCGTATGCATCAGATGGGCGCGCTGGAAAGGTGTCAAACCCGACGGCTGGCTAGGGCGCTTACTTGAACGCAAAAAGGGCACGTTGGCTGCCGTCGCTCTGGCTAACAAAATGGCCCGCATTCTTTGGGCCATGGTCACGAAGAAACAGGATTATCGTGGTGGTTTGGTCGAGTATGCCTGACGCCGCGCAGAGGTTCGGAACGGTCGGCTCGCGCTGACAAATTCCGGAAAGTAAGGAGATCAAAGGACAATTATGGGCAAAAGCATCGGCTGATCCGCATCGGGAAAACCATATAGTAATCAAGGACACCAATAGTCCTCAAGATCGATTTGGACCTGAGGCGATCGAACTCCATAACGGCCCGTGGCGATCAGAGCCACATCTGACGAGGCCTGACACACGACCGATACCGATAAACTTGACCCAGAAAATGTCCCGAAATCACCTTGCGAAACCGGGAGCATCCACACACGATACCTACGACGTAGACCTGCAAATGCAGTCGCCAGACCCAAGCGATCCAACTGTCACCGCGCGTGTACTCACGATCATGCTAGCAGAAGAATATTGATCAATTTGTTAACTATCGTGATGACACTTTGTGCATTCTGGCTAATCTATCGCCATGTCCGATTCCTCCTCACACCAAT
>NZ_CVPC01000058.1 GCF_001049735.1 Nereida ignava | reverse complement strand
TACCTGTCAGCCTAAGGGTCAATAGAATTTTGCAGTACTTCGTTACGACCCTTTTTGCATTAAAAGCGTTCAAAAAGCAGCGTAACGCAGTAACCCTAGTTGCTCGCTACACTGACAGGAAAGCAGCATACCCTGGGCCCTACAGCCTGCGCACAGACGCTGTGTGACACCCACAATGTTCAGTTGCTTGATATTGGTCCCTGCGCGCCTTGCGGCTTAAGTCTGTCGTAGTCCGCCTGAGATGTTGCACTTGCTACAGCGGAAGGCATGCCGCCACCTGCAGAGTCTGGCCCCGCCTGTTGTGGTTTGGCCGCATTGGGCTTTGGAACAGGCGGAGCTGCAATGGCTTTGCCAATACGTGATTTGGGTTTGCTCTTTGCCTTTACCTTTCCACCTTTGAGGCGCGTCTCTAGCTTGTTGGCCAAGAAGCTTGTGGTGTTGGCAAAAGTCTTAATGTCTTCAATGGCTTGATCCAGCTGAACGCTAGCTGAAGCCTTCTCAATCACATCTATCAGTCGGCGTAGTTCCTCGCGGTCAGTCATGTGCGCACCCAGTTGAAGAGAGTGGGGTTAGTAAAAGACCACCCAGACTTGATAAGTACTTCCCTAGAAAAATCCGCAGCGCAGATTTTTGCGGCTGCAGGGGGAATTTCGGATGAGACACGTCATAAATGACGCTGCAATGATTAAACCGCATTATACCGCCATCCGTTCCGGCGCACGCCATACTGCTTCTGACTGCTCAGCTATGGCCCTATCACAAAGTGCCTTAAGGTTTGCTAAACGCTCACTCCACGCTTGATGCTGTGGCTGATCACTGGCAGCCAATCGCGCTGCATAATACCCAAGCTTGCTTGCACAAACGCTCAGGGTTTCCACACTCGGTTCTGTGTTGTGATAGCGCAGCACGCGGATATAGCCCTCACTGCGTCCCAACCAGCTGTGACAGAACTCCGGTGTGTTCTGTACAATGCCCGTTGCGATCAATTCATCGCGCATGTGTTCTAATAGTCTTATGCTCATCCAATTCTCCCAGTGTTTTGGTCTCGCAAGTATTTATCAAAACACGGTCGTGCTGGAGTAACACGAGGGCGGATAGTGTCGCTCAGCAAACAAGCCAGAAGCTGTGTTGCGAAAACTTCTTGCGATGCTTTGGTGCAATACTGTGTTGTGGGAATTTCTCAGGAGACTGTGGTGCAACCACAGTGTTGCAACCACAAACCTACAACACAGTGGTTCCAACACAATTGTGTGTGCCTGTTGTTGGGGGCACAGCATAACCCGTTTCTGCCCCGTTTTGCGCCTTCGTTGATAAATAAACATGGAGGACCGCAATGGAATTTGAGCAACGCAAACAAGAACGACGTGCTTTGGTGCAGCACTTGTTGGCACAAGACTGGAATGTGTTCGGCACGCTCAAGTTTGTGAACGGCAGAACGACTGGACGTAAGACTGCCAACAAACTCCTGCGCAGCTACTGGAACAAAGTGGATCGCGTGATCTACGGCAAAGCTGCTGAGCGTCAGAACATGCGAGTGCCGCGCTGGTGCTTTGCACATGAGGGCGCGGATCACGAGAACTTCCATGTTCACTTCGTAATGCCAAGCCCACTGCAGGACACGGAACAGACATGCTGTTTGCTCAACGCAGTCTGGGCGCAGCATCATGCGCAAACAGCGCCATTGGCAAAGAACTGGATCATGCCCGTAAAAGACCGTGCAGCTGTGACAAGCTATGTCACTCACGAATACTGGCGCATGGGCAGTGACACAATCTCAGACAACCTTTGCTGGGATAATGCACAGTTAAACTTTGCGCCCAACGACAACTACACCCAACAACAAGCACATCGTATTACACGGGCAGCCAGCCCACTCTGGCTACAGCAGGCACAACAGGCATTAAACGATCAAAAGGCACAATATGAGGCAAGCGGTGATTTGCAGATGATGGAGCGTGGCTAAGCCCCTTCGCGCAGCAAACACCTGAGCAGCTTGAACAACACAGATGCCAAAGGCGCAGGTCTTGGTACATCCTTGTTCACGAGCTGTTGTTCAAACTAACGAAGGTTCAAAAGAACACAGAACATCAACAAAGGCTCAAACGAAGAAGATCAAACAGACAGAGACTTAACGGAAAGACAGCGTCAGCGGAGCAAACCGTTAGACGCTTTTTTTGTGGGCGTGGTCATTTAAGGAAAGTAGTCCCAACAGCTGGTCTCAATCACGTTGCTATTTGCTGGCACTTTTATATGCCGCCCAGATAATATCCGATCGCTTCCTCCAATTCTGCCT
>NZ_CVPC01000057.1 GCF_001049735.1 Nereida ignava | reverse complement strand
TAAAGCCGTGTCATTTAGGCCATATGCCTTTTGATCCGCGTGGCTCGGCGACTTCTTTGGTTCTGTTTCGGGTGCAACGCGTTGGGACAACCGTCTGATCACAATTCTATCAAAACAGTCGTTTGTCCTTGAGGCAGCATCGGTCAAAATGGACTCTTTCTCGCCGTTCGCTGCGTCTTGGACCAACGACCGCTTTGCAAAAGTTTAAGAAGTCACCTTCTAAGGCATACCTCTCTGCCAGACCTTCAACCAAAAATTACAAGTCTTCATGAACTCAATATATGTTTGTTTCCATCCAAAAAGCAGCGTAGCGCAATAACCCTAGTTGCTCGCTACACTGACATGAAAGCAGCATACCCTTGGCCCTACAGCCTGCGCACAGACGCTGTGTGACGCCACAATACTCAGTTGCCAGATATTGGTCCCTGCGCGCCTTGCGGCTTGAGCTTGTCGTAGTCTGCCTGTGATGTTGCAGTTGATAGGGCTGTGGGCATGCCGCCACTTGCAGCGTCTGGCCCCGCCTGTTGTTGACTTGGCACATTCGACTTTGGAACAGGTGGAGCTGCAATGGCTTTGCCAATACGTGACTTTGGCTGTTTCTTTGGCTTTACCTGTCCACCCTTGAGGCGCGTCTCAAGCTTGTTGGCCAAGAAGCTTGTGGTGTTTGCAAAAGTCTTAATGTCTTCAATGGCTTGATCCAGCTGAACGCTAGCTGAAGCCTTCTCAATCACATCTATCAGTCGGCGTAGTTCCTCGCGGTCAGTCATGTGCGCACCCAGTTGAAGAGAGTGGGGTTAGTAAAAGACCACCCAGACTTGATAAGTACTTCCCTAGAAAAATCCGCAGCGCAGATTTTTGCGGCTGCAGGGGGAATTTCGGATGAGACACGTCATAAATGACGCTGCAATGATTAAACCGCATTATACCGCCATCCGTTCCGGCGCACGCCATACTGCTTCTGACTGCTCAGCTATGGCCCTATCACAAAGTGCCTTAAGGTTTGCTAAACGCTCACTCCACGCTTGATGCTGTGGCTGATCACTAGCCGCCAATCGCGCTGCATAATACCCAAGCTTACTTGAGCAGATGCTCAGCGTGCCCACACTAGGTTCGGTGTTGTGATAGCGTAGCACGCGGATATAGCCCTCACTGCGCCCCAGCCAGCTGTGACAGAACTCTGGTGTGTTCTGCACAATGCCCGTTGCGATCAATTCATCGCGCATGTGTTCTAATAGTCTTATGCTCATCCAATTCTCCCAGTGTTTTGGTCTCGCAAGTATTTATCAAAACACGGTCGTGCTGGAGTAACACGAGGGCGGATAGTGTCGCTCAGCAAACAAGCCAGAAGCTGTGTTGCGAAAACTTCTTGCGATGCTTTGGTGCAATACTGTGTTGTGGGAATTTCTCAGGAGACTGTGGTGCAACCACAGTGTTGCAACCACAAACCTACAACACAGTGGTTCCAACACAATTGTGTGTGCCTGTTGTTGGGGGCACAGCATAACCCGTTTCTGCCCCGTTTTGCGCCTTCGTTGATAAATAAACATGGAGGACCGCAATGGAATTTGAGCAACGCAAACAAGAACGACGTGCTTTGGTGCAGCACTTGTTGGCACAAGACTGGAATGTGTTCGGCACGCTCAAGTTTGTGAACGGCAGAACGACTGGACGTAAGACTGCCAACAAACTCCTGCGCAGCTACTGGAACAAAGTGGATCGCGTGATCTACGGCAAAGCTGCTGAGCGTCAGAACATGCGAGTGCCGCGCTGGTGCTTTGCACATGAGGGCGCGGATCACGAGAACTTCCATGTTCACTTCGTAATTCCAAGCCCACTGCAGGACACGGAACAGACATGCTGTTTGCTCAACGCAGTCTGGGCGCAGCATCATGCGCAAACAGCGCCATTGGCAAAGAACTGGATCATGCCCGTAAAAGACCGTGCAGCTGTGACAAGCTATGTCACTCACGAATACTGGCGCATGGGCAGTGACACAATCTCAGACAACCTTTGCTGGGATAATGCACAGTTAAACTTTGCGCCCAACGACAACTACACCCAACAACAAGCACATCGTATTACACGGGCAGCCAGCCCACTCTGGCTACAGCAGGCACAACAGGCATTAAACGATCAAAAGGCACAATATGAGGCAAGCGGTGATTTGCAGATGATGGAGCGTGGCTAAGCCCCTTCGCGCAGCAAACACCTGAGCAGCTTGAACAACACAGATGCCAAAGGCGCAGGTCTTGGCACATCCTTGTTCACGAGCTGTTGTTCAAACTAACGAAGGTTCAAAAGAACACAGCAACAAAAGCTCAAACGAAGAAGATCAAACAGATAGAGAGAGAAGAGCTAAACACAGCGTCAGCGGAGCAAAACGATAGACGCTTTTTTTGTGGGCGCGGGGTCGGTGTGTGAGCGCTGCTTATTTTACRCTTTTTTGTTCCCGACAAAGTCAATCAAAGCAGACTTTCCGCTGTGTCCACGTCCCTCATTCAGTGTGTCTATGTATTCTTCACATACTTGAATGTCTAA
>NZ_CVPC01000056.1 GCF_001049735.1 Nereida ignava | reverse complement strand
TTGAGAGGGGCGGCGGGGTAGTAAAAAGCGTGCTGCAAGCGCTGCGCCGTGTTTCTGCCAAAACTGGTTGCGGTTGGTGATTACACGCGGCGCTCCGTTGCGCAAAGCGTTATGAGCGATTGAGCGGGTGCGTGATTGTAGTGCAGCGGTTCCCGCTGCGACACATTCGGGCCATGGTTCTCCGCGGGGTGGTGCCGTGTAAKTGTCTTGGCCCCCTAAAACTGTGCCACTATTTGTTGACTAAGGGAGTGACAGAGAATGGCACGGAAACGGTATTCASATGAGGATGCACTGAAGTTATTGCGCGAGATTGATGTTCATTTGCATGATGGGTTGGATGTTGTGGGCGCGTGTCGCAAGGCGGGTATTTCGGACAAGACCTATTACTATTGGCGCAAGAAGTTCGGTGGTCTAGGGCGACCGCAGCTCTCAGAAATGAAAGCACTGAAGAAGGAAAACGAGCGGCTGAAGAAAATCGTTGCGGACCTCCAACTGGACAAGCTGATCTTGAAAGAGAGCCTCGATTATTTAAAGCCGAAGGCCTGACGGTTGATGGGTTGCGTCAGGCCGTAATCCATACCCGCCAAAGACTTGATACGTCAGAACGGCGCACATGTGCGGTTCTCGGCGTCTCGCGTTCTGGCTTGCATTACAAAACGAAGGTTCAAGGTGATGACGCATTGCGCTTGGCCATGATCCGCCTTGCCAAGCAGTATGGTCGGTACGGATATCGAAAGATCGCTGAGTTGCTGCGGATCGAAGGTTGGCACGTCAATCACAAGAAAGTTGAGCGTTTATGGCGCGAAGAAGGGCTGAAGCTGCCAGAGCGGCATAAGAAACGAAGGCGGCTGTATCACAAAGACAGTTCGGTCATCCGTTTGCGCCCAATGCATCCCAATCATGTTTGGGCAATTGATTTTGTTCACGACAAGCTGAGTAACGGGCGCAGCTACAAGATGCTGACCGTCTTAGATGAGTTTACCCGCCAAGCTCTTTGCGTTGAGGTGCAAGACAAGATGAACTCAGATGATGTTTTGCGTGTCATACATCGTTTGCTGATGAAATACGGAAAGCCTGAATGCATTCGATCTGACAATGGCGGGGAGTTCGTAGCTGAACACCTTCAAAAATGGCTCAGAAAGGTTGGCGTCAAACCAATCCAAATCTACCCAGGCAGTCCTTGGGAAAACGGTTACAATGAACGGTTCAACGGTATTCTTCGCCAAGAAGTCTTAAACGCTGAATGGTTCCACAGCATCAAACAGGCTCAGGTCGCAATCAATATTTGGCTCAAAGAATACAATCACATCAGGCCCCATCATGCACTCGGAATGCGACCTCCCATGCCAGAAACCTTATTAGAGAAATCCAAAATTAGTGGCACTGAAATTGGGGGCTAGACAACTGAACGACCCCGTCAGCACAAGGCTGGTTCATCACCGCCGCTGATCGTCGGCACCGAGCGGTGCATGGCGGCTGACCCATGAGACTCGGCCTTATGTCGCTCGGAAATAAGTCACTTTGGCAGATCTACTACAATCTGACCCCGGGACGAGCCCGTCATCCGAGTTGGCCATCCATTCCAGGGGCCGGCGCTGCGTCACTGTCGTCTTTCGCCATTTGGGTGTGTGCTGTCGCTTCGGCGGCGATTGGTACTTCCTCCCGTTCGGCATGTTCGACTGCCTCCTCCATACTGACCGTGTTCAGCACCAGGTCGA
>NZ_CVPC01000055.1 GCF_001049735.1 Nereida ignava | reverse complement strand
AATTGGGAACAGACTGAGCAGCAGCGATGCTGGCGAAAAATACCAAAGTGCTTGTAGAATGAATTAACTTCATAACTACCCCTCCCGACAAAGCATACTGGCATTATGCAGAGACAATTCAGAGGGGCAATATCGATTTTAGGTTTTTATGCATGGCGGACAGACAGTGAGTTTGGCTCCTATCTCATCCACCAACAATCAGTTAATACCCTGTAATCATTGGATATAGCATACCTTAGTTCACTACAATAAGGCGCATATTGGTCAGTAATCTGGTCAGTAATTGGTTGAGATGCATTTGACTTAGTGTCCTTATCCTACGGGCTTCTAAGAAGTTTCATTTGAGAGGTGGAAATAGCGATCTTTGTTGATGTTAAATCAGGTCGTTGTAAGCAAGAATTATTTTAACAATAACTTCGGCTTTCATGTCGATCGCAAGCGTTTAATCCAGGGCTCAATACAGCATAAAAACTTGACAAAACAGTGACTTGATGCTATAATAGTGGTACACTCGATGAAACCAATACTGTCACTTTGCTGCTGACTAACGATATATACCCCAAGGTCTACTGAGGCTACATAACAGTCAGCTTAGCCTTATCAAATATAACAGATTAGCAGTTCTTAATCTTGATAAAGATTAAGAGTTAATACCAAAGGTGTTAACAACATAAACCTTATATCCATCAGCCGATAAGACTGCTTCAACTGACATTCCCCAAGTAGAACGTCCTCCCGCCCACCTTGCCGCTGTTCTGCGCTCCTATCAAGCCTCTTGCACCCATGGTGCCGTTGTTCGGGCATCTGACGCGCGAACTGAGCACGATTTCCGGTCTCGGGGGCGAGGTTGATCCGGATATTGGTCTGACCGACCCCCGTATGGATAGACCGGTTGAGCCGCTTTTGTTCAGGTTTTATGATTAACGATGTTGTCATTAGGGAACCGGCGGTGCGCGCAGCCGATGTATGGCCGCAAGGATGCGGTTGAACAGATCGCCGCTGACAGCCACCTCGGCCAGTTGGAAGGTGATTGCACGGGCGTGACGCACAACCCTCGCACCAATCTTGATCAATCGCGTCTGCAGGCTTGTCAGTGACCAGTCGGCTATCTCATCAGGTAGATCAGTGCCCTGTAGGAAGGCACCGATATTGTAAGCCAGTGCATGGAGTTGCAGCCGCACCTCGTTCTGCGCCATGCCTTTGCAGGACAAACGGGTCCAGTTGATCGCCTGCTTGCCTTCCTTGATGTATTGCTCGGCGGTGCCGCGTTGGTTGTAGAAGCGGATGATCCAGTCGGGTTCCATCGGCATGTTGGTGACCACGAAGCCCACGCGCGGGAACAACTCGCTGGGATGCCATTCCACCTTGGCGATGACACGACGAGGTTTGTCCCAAGATGCCGCCTGATATTGGAAGTCGCCGTAGATGCGCTTCACGCCTTTTGGCGGACGACCCACAGGGCGCTTGAGCAGATGCGCAATCTTGCCCTGAAGAACGCGATTGGCCCGAAGGCGGATGGCGTAGAAATAGTTTTCCAGTTCCAGAGTTTTGTATAGCTCCGGGATGGCGAACGCAGCATCCCCCCGGAAGAACCGCATCAGGTGACGATCCGCATATCGCGCGATGACGGGCTTCAGAACCTCTTCCCATCCATCTGCGCTGTGAACATTGCCGGGGCGCAGGGCGCAGCGTTCCAAATGGCCAAACTGGTTGAAGACGAACAGCGGGTGATAGCACATGCAGCCGAAATGCCCGTTCCAAGCGGTGCCTTCTTGCGCGCCGTGGGTGGGACTGACTGAACTGTCCATGTCGAGCGTGATCCACTTGGGCGGTTTGCGATTGTGAACCCGGTCGATCCAGTGTCCTGATAAATCCGCCAGCACAGTGCGATTGTCGGTTGCCGCCAACACCTCGGTCTCGAACCGTCCCATCTGGCTCGCAGACGCGGCCTTGGCCTCAACGGCACGCCCTCCAACGACCTGCCGCATCACCGGATCAAGCGATAAACGGTCCGCGTCATTAACATCATCATATCCGGCCAGCCGCCCAAAGACCGACTGGCGCAACAAGCCGACCAGTGAGTGCAGGCGATTGTGGCCAGTTCGCGTGTCTCTCAGAAATCCGCCCGCAATGTCGTGCAGGCCGAGCACTTCATCCAATTCCCTGAACAACAGTAATCCACCGTCCGAGCTGATCTTGGAACCATGAAACTCCAGCCGGACCCGGCGGTCAAAACTGAGCCGCCCATCACCCGTTTCGCGTGCACCCTCTGGGTGATCCATAATCCACCACCTTCAGCCAAATTAACATACTGAAATATAACACATTAGTGGCCGTTGGAGGCGCGAAAACGTCAAGTTACTTGGGAAATGCGGGCTAAACCTAAATTAAATCCTATGTTCGATAATGAATCATTTAAAATATAGCCATTATAACAGATATTTTGTGGTTTAGTATGCTGGGCGGCAGCTGGTAGTGCCACCTATGTTCAATGTGAAGGTTTTGGTGGCGGATACCCTAAGCGGATTTGTGTATAATGATATGCGATCCGCT
>NZ_CVPC01000054.1 GCF_001049735.1 Nereida ignava | reverse complement strand
GCCTAATAGTGTAATCATCAATTTAGTTGGAAAAAGACAACTCGGGCTGCTGGAAAGCTGTGATCCTGAGGATGTTTATGTTGTGAAAGTGCAAGCGCCTGAGAGCAGTGATTGTGCGATTTGGGGACAAGACATGCTGCGCATTACTGGTAGTGTCGCAATCTATGCACTGCAAAAGGAGCAACTTAGCAGAGCCACATTACACGGTGGATCTGTAAGCTGGCGCATCCAAACCGCAAACGGGATCTCTAGCAATCGTGTGTGGATGCTCCCGGTTTCGCAAGGTGATTTCGGGACATTTTCTGGGTCAAGTTTATCGGTATCGGTCGTGTGTCAGGCCTCGTCAGATGTGGCTCTGATCGCCACGGGCCGTTATGGAGTTCGATCGCCTCAGGTCCAAATCGATCTTGAGGACTATTGGTGTCCTTGATTACTATATGGTTTTCCCGATGCGGATCAGCCGATGCTTTTGCCCATAATTGTCCTTTGATCTCCTTACTTTCCGGAATTTGTCAGCGCGAGCCGACCGTTCCGAACCTCTGCGCGGCGTCAGGCATACTCGACCAAACCACCACGATAATCCTGTTTCTTCGTGACCATGGCCCAAAGAATGCGGGCCATTTTGTTAGCCAGAGCGACGGCAGCCAACGTGCCCTTTTTGCGTTCAAGTAAGCGCCCTAGCCAGCCGTCGGGTTTGACACCTTTCCAGCGCGCCCATCTGATGCATACGGTGGCTCCTGTGATCAGTAATCGCCTCAGATCGGACTGGCCCATCTTACTGATTCGACCCAGTTTGGTTTTGCCACCCGTCGAGAGTTGTTTGGGCACCAAGCCCAGCCAGGCTGCAAAGTCGCGCCCACGCCGGAAGCTTTCCATGGGCGGCGCGAACGCAAGGAATGCCGCTGCTGTGATCGGGCCAACACCCGGCATTGTGCGGAGACGCTGGATGCCTTCGTCTTCTTTGGCCACATCAGCCATTTGGCGTTCCAAGGTGGCGATTGTCTGAGCCAGCTGAGCCATGTGGTGATAGTACAGGCGCGCGGTCTCGCGTACCAAATCCGGCATAGCGCCTTC
>NZ_CVPC01000053.1 GCF_001049735.1 Nereida ignava | reverse complement strand
CTGTGAGCGCTGCGATCTCCTTGGCCCGCAGCCCTGCGTAAAAGCTGACCAGTATGATCGTTTCATCACGAGTTGGATGACGCCTGCTGCGGCAGTACTGGATCACACGGCGCAGCTGCGCATCGTTCAGTGTCTGTGCTTGGCGCATGGCCCTATCTCCTCAAAACCTAATCATTTGTTAGCTTTGAGCATAAAGTCTGAGATATTGGCCTTCCTACCGGAAAGACGTCTTTCCTGAAGTCTATACTTTACAATGACTTACGCAATAATCTCATACTATGTAAGTTCTATGAGGTTTTAAGCTCTGTCGTTCAGCTCAGGCAAAACTGCGCAGTTAAAGGCTTTAAGGCGTGCTCACTGCCACTTGATGCTGTGCCAATTGCAGATGATTGACCAAGGGCGAGAAATCCCCCGCCATCTTGAGCAGTACTCTGTACTTGGCGAAGTCATACAAGTGCACTTGATCGATGGCGGGCAAGATTACCTGCAGCTGTTTTACTAAATGTGCAAACTGAGGTTCCGCTATGAAAGCACTCAGCCGTGTCCAAAAATGCTCAAGCCAAGGCAGTAGCGCCACAAACTCAGCAAAGCGCTCTTGTGCCAGGTCACGAAGGTGGCTTTCGTAAAAGCCAGCCAATTCGAAGTCTTTGTGTTCAGCTTTGTTAGAAACATAGAGGGCGTGATCAAGTGCGCCTAAGACAACAGCTGGCGCTGCATACGTCGCTGTCAGCTCTTCTAATGCACCGTCAAATAGGGCTGATCGTCCATTAAGAGTAAAGTAGTCGTGAACGTTATCAGCAAAGCGAAACGTCGACTGCAGCTTTACAAGATACACCTCGTCGTCGATCTTTTGCATCAAGCTGTTGGGTCTTAAAATGATTTTGCTATCAAAAGGGATCTTAGAAACAACGCTGTCCAACTCACAGGCGTAATCACGGCTATCAAGGTCAGAACGTGAAGCTGGCACCTCCTCTTCAACAATATGCCACAACCGCACATCGTATTGGTTTGCRATCAGACARGTTAGATRAAGTGCCGCKATGCACTSRTTGTATGTATCTARTTCTTTGRTCATCACACTGCCGCCTGTGTTGTCATGACTGTCTCTTCAATGAGATCGATCAGGTCACGTGCACTGCCGTGGAAGTTCTGCAACATCTGCACAACGTCACCTAG
>NZ_CVPC01000052.1 GCF_001049735.1 Nereida ignava | reverse complement strand
GGCGACAAAACACGCGAGGACTTCATCAAGTTCCGCACGGAACGCGACGCGCAGCTCGCCATGCCAAAGCTGATCATCCCCTCGCTCCAAGTGAACATGCGCGCAGGCGAGGTCCCAACCGACAAAGACGGCAACCCAATGCTCAAAGTCCCCGTCAACGGCCTCTAACTGGAAAACGATAGCGCCCAATAACTGAAAACCTAGATCATGACGGCTAAGAGATTTAATATGAATTGTGCCAGATTTTGTCCGCTGTCAGCATGATCTACTTCTGCAAACCCAAACAACACACCTCATCAGCAGGTTTTCCAACGCGCAAAGACTATCACTAAGAACTCAAGGTTTTATCGATTGAGATCAAAACGACTATGCGCAGAAGTGTGCCTCCAACAGAAAACGCCCACTCAAAAGAGCGGGTGTTTCCCTATTTTATCCAGACAGCCTTACTGAAGCAGTGCGGAAAGCTTTTCTTTTGCTTCTGCGTTCAGCCAGTTGCTCCAGACGTCTTTGTTGTTCGTCAGGAAGTAAACTGCGGCTTCGTCGTAGCTTGCGTTATTGTCCGCTTGCCACGCCAAAACTTCACCCATCTGCGCGTTCGTGAAGCTTACGTTGCTCATCAACTCAACGACCTCTGGCTCACGCTCGGTCAATGTGCCGGAAACAGCAGTTTTCACTTTGGCTGTCGGGTATGCAGACAGTGTTGGTGTCGCACAATCCGGTGTGCCGTTACACGCGTGCGCTTCTGGATCATGCGCACCTACGTCAACGCGGACCATTGGGTATTTACCAAGCACAGAGGTCGGCGCCCAGTAGTAACCAAACCATGGCTCTTGCTCGGAATATGCGGCAGCAATCGCAGTAGCAAGCGTTTCACCTGAACCGTGCTGGAAGCGCTCAATGCCGCTACCCTCAAGGTTAATCGCTTTAATATTGTTGTTGTTGATGATGTCGCACGCCCAACCCGATGGACAGTCATGGAAACGTGCACCTACCAACTCAGGGTTCGCCATAACGCCTTCAAGGGTGAGCAGCTCTGGGTGGGCATCCGCAAGGTACTGCGGGATCCACCAG
>NZ_CVPC01000051.1 GCF_001049735.1 Nereida ignava | reverse complement strand
CGAGTGTGGAAACCCTGAGCGTTTGTGCAAGCAAGCTTGGGTATTATGCAGCGCGATTGGCGGCAAGTGATCAGCCACAGCATCAAGCGTGGAGTGAGCGTTTAGCAAACCTTAAGGCACTTTGTGATAGGGCCATAGCTGAGCAGTCAGAAGCAGTATGGCGTGCGCCGGAACGGATGGCGGTATAATGCGGTTTAATCATTGCAGCGTCATTTATGACGTGTCTCATCCGAAATTCCCCCTGCAGCCGCAAAAATCTGCGCTGCGGATTTTTCTAGGGAAGTACTTATCAAGTCTGGGTGGTCTTTTACTAACCCCACTCTCTTCAACTGGGTGCGCACATGACTGACCGCGAGGAACTACGCCGACTGATAGATGTGATTGAGAAGGCTTCAGCTAGCGTTCAGCTGGATCAAGCCATTGAAGACATTAAGACTTTTGCAAACACCACAAGCTTCTTGGCCAACAAGCTTGAGACGCGCCTCAAGGGTGGACAGGTAAAGCCAAAGAAACAGCCAAAGTCACGTATTGGCAAAGCCATTGCAGCTCCACCTGTTCCAAAGTCGAATGTGCCAAGTCAACAACAGGCGGGGCCAGACGCTGCAAGTGGCGGCATGCCCACAGCCCTATCAACTGCAACATCACAGGCAGACTACGACAAGCTCAAGCCGCAAGGCGCGCAGGGACCAATATCTGGCAACTGAGTATTGTGGCGTCACACAGCGTCTGTGCGCGGGCTGTAAGCGGTGACTACGTTAGGTCTGCGCTCAGTGTAGCGAGCAACTAGGGTTACTGCGCTACGCTGCTTTTTGGATGGAAACAAACATATATTGAGTTCATGAAGACTTGTAATTTTTGGTTGAAGGTCTGGCAGAGAGGTATGCCTTAGAAGGTGACTTCTTAAACTTTTGCAAAGCGGTCGTTGGTCCAAGACGCAGCGAACGGCGAGAAAGAGCCCTCTTTGCCAAATGCCGTCCCGCAGCATTTTGCATAAGCAGTAAATCCAGCTTGTCACTCACGGCCCAAACCTGCCGTCATCGCCGGACCCGACGCTGCAATGCAGCTTCCCCAGACCAATCATTCATGCATTGCGCAGCATTTTCGGGCGCCCAAGGTCTGCTGAGCGGACTTAGCCGCATTTTTCCGCTGCGGGTCGCGCTGGCGCAGAAAGCCTTTGCCGGTGTGGCGCATAACCATCTGCATTTTTAGCCGCTCCAAAGTGCCAGTTTCGGATGTCGCTCTGTTATAGACCGGTCCAATGACAGAAGCGTCGGAAGAAGCTGTTCGGATTGTTCTAGGACAGCAGGTGGGCGATTTCCTTGTTCGCCAGCGTGCTACTGGTCAGGTATCGCAGCGCAAGTTTTTT
>NZ_CVPC01000050.1 GCF_001049735.1 Nereida ignava | reverse complement strand
TTCGCCGAGCTGACTTTCGTTGTTTGTTCAATCGCTCTCGCTCAATCACAAACACCTTCAGTCTTTTGCTTCACATTTGAGTAGATCAAACAGCTTAAGCACTATGATCATATATAAATGGGATCTCATCCAGATTGTGTAGTCATACCAAGGCTATCCGCAGCCTTGGTATGACGAGACCTCATCCGAGTTGCTCTCGCCTGTCATAAGCGCAACCTTGTTACAGGTAGCTGGGGTTACCCTGTCAGCTTTACGCGCCACCTTTTCGGCAGCACACCCAATGCATCCAAAGCTATGACTGACCGTGGATACGGGCTGTGGGGTACTCTTACGAGCCTTGTCTCCCACTCCTGCCATCTCTCTTTGCAGACGCTGGATGACACAGCGACGGTTGAACATGCAGCTCGGCTACTGCGCGGCATCCCTAACATCCTCCGCCACAGCGTGACCTGTGTTCGGATCTTCTTGGGGCATCTTACGATGCATAGAGCCTGTCGCCGATCATAAAGACAGCACAACCATTTTAGTCTTCACGTGTATTTATCAACGACAGCAAAAAAACCGTACAAAACTGGCTATTCTGCAGCTACTGCCACAGGCGCTTTCTTTGTGGTTTTACGCGCAGCGCTTTTGGCCTCAGCCTCTTGGATGATCTTTACAAATCTTGGGTGCACAAAGTCAGGCTCCAGACCTGCACACATACACACTTCATTAAACTCGCGGGATGGATAATTCCCAACCCACCGGGCTGCAGTGACAAAGTCTTTATGTCCTTCATGACTGCGGTTTGCGTCACGAATATCTCGAAGAACTTGCAGCAGCACGGACTGCCATAGAAGGTTATGGGCTTGAGTCTCTCTCATGGAACAACAGTAACCGAACATCACACAGTGTCATCCTGATACTTTTGTGCAAAATCAATACTCGTCTGCCAACATAATCGTAAGTACACGCGCGGTGACAGCAGGATCGCTGGGGTCTGGCGAATGCATTTGCAGGTCCACGTCGTAGGTATCGTGTGTGGATGCTCCCGGTTTCGCAAGGTGATTTCGGGACATTTTCTGGGTCAAGTTTATCGGTATCGGTCGTGTGTCAGGCCTCGTCAGATGTGGCTCTGATCGCCACGGGCCGTTATGGAGTTCGATCGCCTCAGGTCCAAATCGATCTTGAGGACTATTGGTGTCCTTGATTACTATATGGTTTTCCCGATGCGGATCAGCCGATGCTTTTGCCCATAATTGTCCTTTGATCTCCTTACTTTCCGGAATTTGTCAGCGCGAGCCGACCGTTCCGAACCTCTGCGCGGCGTCAGGCATACTCGACCAAACCACCACGATAATCCTGTTTCTTCGTGACCATGGCCCAAAGAATGCGGGCCATTTTGTTAGCCAGAGCGACGGCAGCCAACGTGCCCTTTTTGCGTTCAAGTAAGCGCCCTAGCCAGCCGTCGGGTTTGACACCTTTCCAGCGCGCCCATCTGATGCATACGGTGGCTCCTGTGATCAGTAATCGCCTCAGATCGGACTGGCCCATCTTACTGATTCGACCCAGTTTGGTTTTGCCACCCGTCGAGAGTTGTTTGGGCACCAAGCCCAGCCAGGCTGCAAAGTCGCGCCCACGCCGGAAGCTTTCCATGGGCGGCGCGAACGCAAGGAATGCCGCTGCTGTGATCGGGCCAACACCCGGCA
>NZ_CVPC01000049.1 GCF_001049735.1 Nereida ignava | reverse complement strand
ATGCACAGACGCAGTGAACGATGCATCCGCGCAAAGCACTGTGCTTCCTGATTTAAGGGTGTCATCTTGGGCGTTGCCGACTTTTAGTCCAGCTACATCGGTGATAAGATTAAGGGGACCGGTCTGCATGTTTCGCCTCATTTGATGTGCGGGAAGGAAGGGTCGGCGCAGCGGCCAGTAACGCGCGGGTATAGGGGTGTTTGGGGGACGTATAGACGTTTTCTGTCATGCCTTGTTCTACAATTTTGCCATCTTTCATCACCATCACGCGGTCCGTAATTGTCCGAACAACCGATAGATCGTGGCTGATGAAAAGATAGGCCAAATCGCGCGTGCGACATAGATCAGCCAATAGATCGAGCACCTGAGCGCGGACAGACACATCTAGCGCCGAGACGGCCTCATCGAAAATGATCAATTCGGGCTCAATAATTAGTGCGCGTGCGATGGCCAAACGCTGACGTTGCCCGCCTGAAAATTCGTGAATGTATTTCTGCGCATCGTCAGTGGCCAGACCCACATCGGTGAGGGCTTTGGCAACTGCCGTCTCGCGGGCTTGTCCGACCGGAGGGCGGTCCAGCAGGTGAAATGGCTCGGTGATCAGGCGCTCTACTTTGTGGCGGGGATTAAAGCTGCCGTAGGGATCTTGAAAGACCACCTGCATTTTGCGCCGGACCTTATGGTTCGGAGACTTGCCCGCAAAAACAGGCTCCCCGTCCAGGGTGATCCGTCCTGACTGCACATCCTCTAAGCCCAATATGGCGCGGGTCAGGGTGGACTTGCCGCACCCGCTTTCACCAACCAACCCAACTCTTTCGCCGCGGTTCAATTGAAAACTTACATCGCTTACAGCGCGGTGCTGGCCGCGCCTTCCGAACAGTCCTGTGCGGGCAGTAGGATAGTCGCGGACAACGCCTTCGACGGACAAAAGTGGTTGCGTTTTCTGCAAAGCAGGCAGGTTAACCTGATGGGTAGAGGCGGCCAAAAGTGCTTTGGTGTAGGGGTGCTGCATGTTTTGGAAAATGCGTTGCGTTTCACCCGCTTCAACAACTCGGCCGTTTTGCATGACAACAATCTGGTCAGCCATATTAGCGACCACGGCCAGATCATGGGTGATCATCATCAACCCCATGCCAAACTCATCCACCAAGCCTTTGAGCAGCTCTAGAATGGTCGCCTGAGTGGTTACATCAAGCGCGGTGGTAGGCTCGTCTGCGATCAGGAGTTTGGGCCGCAGAGCGATGGCCATCGCGATGACAACACGCTGGCGCTGCCCGCCGGATAACTCATGCGGGTAGCGTGTTAGCGGAAATCGGTCATTGGGCAGGCCGACGCGTTCAAGGGTTTGTGCGGCGCGTCGGTAAGCTTCGTGGCGTGTGGTTTTCTCGTGAATACGGATCGTCTCGCTGACTTGTACGCCGATGGTTTGAACCGGATTAAGGGCTGTCATCGGCTCTTGAAAAACCATGCCAACCTCGTTGCCACGCATGGTGCAAAGTTCAGCTTCAGACGTTTGTAGAAGGTCACGGTTCCCAAACTTAACCTGACCAGTTGTGTTAGCGCCCTGCGGCAACAGCCCCATGATGGCGAGGCTTGTGAGGGACTTTCCTGAACCACTTTCACCGGTAAGGGCCACAATTTCACCGGCCTCAATCTTTAACGCGATATTGTCCAAGATCGGTGTGCCGTTGATCGATAGGTTTAGGTTTTCAATTGCAAGCAGGCTCATGACCGCCCAACCCGAATACGTGGATCAAGCAGGTCGCGCAGGCCGTCTCCCATCAGGTTTAGCCCCAAAACAGTCAGCACAATTGCGCCGCCCGGGATCAGTGCCGTGTGCGGTGCGATACTGACGAGGGTTTGCGCATCAGCTAACATTCGCCCCCAAGAGGCGGTGGGTGGCTGTGCGCCCAGACCGATATAGGACAGGGCCGCTTCTGCCAGAATGCCAAGGCTGAATTGAATGGTGCCTTGTACGATCAGTAAGTTCGCCAAGTTGGGCAAAATGTGCTCAACCGAGATACGCGCGGCGGATTTACCGCTGACGCGGGCGGCCAAAATGAAGTCGCGTTCCCACAGGCTAAGCGCACCACCGCGGGTGAGGCGGGCAAAAACAGGGATGTTGAAAATGCCGATGGCGATGATTGCGTTGACCGCTGATGCCCCAAACACGGCCGTGATCAAAATGGCGATGACAAGGGATGGAAACGCAAAAATCAGGTCGTTTCCGCGCATGATGAACTCATCGATGAAATGACCACGCCGTGCGGCGGCCCACAACCCAAGGGGCACGCCCAAAACCATGCCGATGCCCACTGCCACAAGCGCCACAGCGATGGATGTTCGCGCGCCCATCATGATCATCGATAGGATGTCTCGCCCGAAGTGATCCGTGCCGAGCCAGTTTGCCGCGTTTGGGTTTTTGAGTTTGTTGCCCACGTCGAGGGTCAAAATGTCGTAGGGTGTCCACAGGAACGACAGTACTGCCGCAATCACAAAAATACCGCTGAGAACGGCGCCAATGATTAGCCCCCTCATGATCGCTGCCTTAGGCGCGGATCAACGGCGGCATAGGTCAAATCCACCAAGAAATTCACGATGATGACTGAGAACACCAGCAGCATCACAACGCCTTCGACAACGATCAGGTCCCGCGCAGATATGGCTTGGAAGATCAGCCGGCCCAAGCCCGGCAAGAAGAACACTTGTTCGATCACGATGCCACCTGCCAGCAAGAAGGAAAACTGAAGCCCCAAGATTGTCAGCACAGGAATTAGCGCGTTTCGAACTGCGTGCCGCCAAAGTGCTTGGCGTTTGCTGAGGCCCTTGGCGCGGGCCGTCCGGATGAAATCTTCGCCTAACATATCAAGTAATGATGAGCGCATAACGCGCGCAAGGATTGCCGCTTGGGGTAGGGCCAGTGCAATTGCTGGCAAGGTCAAGGATTTCAGTCCAAGCCAAAACCCCTTGTCCCACCCTACAAAGCCGCCTGCGGAAAACCACCGCAAATTGATTGCAAAGATCAATACAAGGATCATCGCAAACCAGAAATTGGGAATGGCCACACCAAGTTGTGTTGCGCCCATGATTGCCGTGTCGCCTGCACCGCCGCGGCGCGAGGCGGCAAAGATGCCTGCGGGGAATGCGATGAGTGTCGATAGAACCAGCGCGTAAACGGCGAGTGGCAGCGACACCCAAATGCGATCAGCG
>NZ_CVPC01000048.1 GCF_001049735.1 Nereida ignava | reverse complement strand
ATTACGTACCCTGAGCGGGGAATTGTTGTGTTTATACAAATTATCCGTCCTTTTTTCTTGGTGTGCTTATTGTGGATGAGTTTTGAACTCACTTTTCGAAATCCAGACCCAGATTGACGAGTAAGTAGGGTAAATATTATGGCAGATAAAAAATTAAATGATAACGAAATTGGTGCATTTATTGAAGCCTTTGCTGAAAGCAGGGATTCTAATATCAGCCCGCACGCTCAAAGTCAGACCTTTAAGTATCTTATTATATTTATAAATTTATACGTTTTTGGTACTTTGGCACTTTATGGTTTATTTAGGTCCGATTTGCTTCAAGTTATTGATCCTTTCTTAAGCAGTAGTGGCAGTTCTGCTTTATTAGATGGACGAGCTCAAATATTTTTTTGGGGAATAGTATTACTAAATATATCACTTTATTTTAATTTTGGGTTTAGGCTACTATGTATAATATTAGGCATTTCCCTGTCTAATAGTACACTTGATTATTTTGTTCTTTCACCCGGAATTTTTAGTTTTGACGAACGCCCTTACTTTTCTATTTATTTTGCCTTTCGACCGCTATTAATTTTTGCTACTTTTTGGTTGGCGGCTTCATATAAAGATGGAATCTTGAGTAATTAAGCAGGCTAGTCACTTATAGGATTGATAAGCCGCTATTTTTTTAACAGTTACTCGTAACCATTCAAAGTCTCTTAAGGGTCATATGTCAAAGGAAGCTGTTTACGTTGAGTCGCTCTACTATGTTAGAACGTGACTATGCTCCGACCATAGTGCTACAACAGTCTGTGAGGTTTTGGTATGCAAAGCGAAGGACCACTTCTGTGGCGGAGGATTACCCTACCGTGTTTTATGTGTTTCTAGCTGTTCAAGCTCAGCTTCGCCGAGCTGACTTTCGTTGTTTGTTCAATCGCTCTCGCTCAATCACAAACACCTTCAGTCTTTTGCTTCACATTTGAGTAGATCAAACAGCTTAAGCACTATGATCATATATAAATGGGATCTCATCCAGATTGTGTAGTCATACCAAGGCTATCCGCAGCCTTGGTATGACGAGACCTCATCCGAGTTGCTCTCGCCTGTCATAAGCGCAACCTTGTTACAGGTAGCTGGGGTTACCCTGTCAGCTTTACGCGCCACCTTTTCGGCAGCACACCCAATGCATCCAAAGCTATGACTGACCGTGGATACGGGCTGTGGGGTACTCTTACGAGCCTTGTCTCCCACTCCTGCCATCTCTCTTTGCAGACGCTGGATGACACAGCGACGGTTGAACATGCAGCTCGGCTACTGCGCGGCATCCCTAACATCCTCCG
>NZ_CVPC01000047.1 GCF_001049735.1 Nereida ignava | reverse complement strand
GGTGACGTAAACGCCCAACGCCTTCGCGCTGCAAGGACCGGAGTAGAGTGGCACAACAATGTTCGAGACATCGTCGCTTCGATGGTCTCCGCAGGGGTCTCCGATGAAATCATTGTAGCTCTCGCACCTGCCATAACCCTCGACGGTTATACCGTTGACCAAACCGTCGCTGAACTACGGCCTATGATTAGAGGAGCAAGACAAAAGGGTTTTGGGGAGGGACAAATAGACGAAGATGATCCCTTAGCTGGATACACGATCATGTCTGCTCAGGAGTTGTCCGCAAAAGTCTTTCCTCCAATCGATTGGCTGATACCTCAACTGCTCCCTAAGCCCGCTCTAACGATGCTCGCAGGCCCTCCCAAAGTTGGTAAATCTTGGCTTTGTTTTTTCTTTGCACTGCAAGTCGCTGAGGCTGGACATGAAGTCGTCTACCTCGCGAGTGAAGACAATGACCGCAGATTGCAAAGTCGTTTGTCGGCTCTCTGCCCCTTTCCGCCACCCAACATTCACTTCATTGCGGGCTTGTCGTGCGAACGGCCGCTACCAAAAGGGCAAGAAGCCCATGCGTTCATACGAGCATTGAAGGCCAAGTATCCAGCAATGAAGTGCCTAGTAGTTGATACGCTCGCTTCTATCCGTGCGGCGCCATCATCCAAAACGAAGAAAGATGAATATACACTCTCGGAAGAAGAGTTCTCTGGTTTGCGGAAGCTGGCCCATGACTTGGACCTTTCCATTATCCTTGTGCACCATACAAGAAAAGCCAAAGAAGGCGACGCTTCTCCTGTCGAAACCATCCTTGGCTCGCAAGGCATCGCGGCGACAGTAGAAACGATAATGGTGATGAAGCCCGAAATCGGTAGCCAAGATGTTGGCCTGTACATCACCGGCAAAGATGTCGAGCAGCAGGAGCTAGTCCTTCCATGGCAATCGCCTGGATTTGGCTGGCCACAGGACATGGTTGAGGGTCGTCTCGGTACGTTTCAACAAAAATGCCTCGAGTACATCCGTGCCCATCCTCGCTGCACTCAAGCCGCAATTGTCGAGCATCTAAACTGCGACAAAGGTCAACTCAGCTCAGCGGTTAACAAAATGATTACGAGCGGGCTAATCAGGCGCAGAGAAGGACTGCTCGCTCCCAACTAATGGGTATCAACCCTATCAACTCTATCAACTACGACCCGTGCGAAGCTCGCATGGTTGACACAGTTGATAGGGTTGAGAGCCGTTGGATTTTAGAAATTTACAACCTCACCCATCTCAACGGACAGACACGGACAGCCCCTAATTACGGTGCAAGCCACTCACCCACCCAATCGTTTTTGAAATTATAGCCCGCACGTCGATGCCGTTCGCCAAGCTGAACAAGATCGATATGCAACATTTTACACGTCAAAACTCCAAACCGTTCACGCTCACTAGGCTTTTCATAGGCATAAGCATCTGAAATGACAGTGCCCGGCGTTGGTTCAGTGCCATAAGAAACACGCGACGCTAACGGAATGCGATCCCATTGCCCATCAACAGCTGACCCCGTCTGGATGTCCACAGTCGTTGTAATCCGAATTTGTAAATTCGCACGTGGCAACCAAAAGAGAAAAGCGGCTTTGGGGGAATGCTTCAAAGCAACAACTTTGGCTGTAGCTATGTCAGTGTGGACCTCTAGCGTAGATTGGGGTCGGGAAGCAGCCCGCAGCGTCACGGTACGCGCCTCAGGTGTCCCATCTGCAGCTACTGTCGCAAAAGTTGGGTAGCGAGCCGGTGAACGGCCATCAGCTACACCTCGTATTAAGTGGCGCCATGCATAATCAAGAAAGGTAGGCAGATCGTTCGGGTCACTCATGTTCTCTCTCCGCGCAAAGACTTCCCTGATTGTAGAAACGTAGGTCTAACAACGGTTGCTGTAACACACCTCACGGGGCAGCATCGTCACAAAAATATTCCCGTTCCCAGAAAAGGGTGGCGAATGTCCCCCTACCAAATCCAAACACTTGCATTGAAAATCCTCGTGTCGGTGGTTCGATTCCGCCCCGGGCACCATTTATCAAGCAATATCAATAACTTAAATCAGCGCCATGCACACTTAAGTTGTGTTTTTCAAAAACACACCAAACACACACTTTTTGCCGTGTTACTCGCTATTTCGACTGCTGAATCACGGTGTTGAACACTGTGTTGGCTAATGCTGTGTTGCGGACACTGTTTCGGCGGAGTTTGGGGCGTACATGGGTGGGAACACAGATGACGCATTGGTAGTGTAATGCCCAGAACATCGGCAAGTATGAGATGCTGAAGCCGCTTTAATTTAACTGATCTTTGCATGGCTAAAGCTCTCCTGTAATCACATATTACTTGCCACAACATCATCCCATCTACATATTCGAATTAAATAATTTGGGAGACGTTCGATGAAAAATACACGCCGACATTTTTTAACGGCAGCAATTGCTGCCCCCCTTGCGTCTGCACTTCCAACGTTCTCATCTGCGCAAATTAGGTTGGGCTCGGCTTCGTTAACGACAATCAGTGACGGATCTTTGATACTACCAGCGGAGTTTATTTTTGAACCCATGCCAAAAAACAAACTAGATCTGCTACGTGCTGAGTTCAACTTAGCGGCGGATCGCCTTACGCCTGAGTGTAATTTAGCTTTGTATCAAGATGGCATTAACACAGTGCTATTTGATGTTGGCTCAGGTCCAGATTTTATGCCAACCGCAGGCCGGGTCGAAAGTAGTCTCAATTCTTTAGGCCTTACCGTCGCCGATGTGACGCACGTTGTATTTACTCATGCTCACCCAGATCACATCTGGGGTTTGCTAGATGATTTTGATGAACCATTATTTTACAATGCTACTTACATGATGGGACAAGTCGAATGGGATTATTGGTGGGACCCAGAAACAGTGAATAATATTGGCGATGCTCGCACTACTTTTGCTGTCGGTGCTAAACGGCGAATGGAAGCGATTAAGGATCAAGTTATATTATTTAACCCGCATTTCCCAAGTAACTTGACGTTTTCGCGCCTCCAACGGCCACTAATGTGTTATATTTCAGTATGTTAATTTGGCTGAAGGTGGTGGATTATGGATCACCCAGAGGGTGCACGCGAAACGGGTGATGGGCGGCTCAGTTTTGACCGCCGGGTCCGGCTGGAGTTTCATGGTTCCAAGATCAGCTCGGACGGTGGATTACTGTTGTTCAGGGAATTGGATGAAGTGCTCGGCCTGCACGACATTGCGGGCGGATTTCTGAGAGACACGCGAACTGGCCACAATCGCCTGCACTCAC
>NZ_CVPC01000046.1 GCF_001049735.1 Nereida ignava | reverse complement strand
GACTTTTCGGATTGGGCTACATTTACTACATTCTCTACATTGTTTTTTCTTCTACGAGGAAGAGGAATACTAATAGATTGCCCCAACCTCGTGGATGCACCGCCAGCCCCATCCCCCTGTATAATCAGAACTGTCAACTTGACGATTAACAAACCCCAATCTCAGGTCAGGCCTATATACGATACCCCCTAGGGCTGGGGTGGCACTCGCCCCCTACCGACTGATACCCCTGCGACGCTCTGTAAGGCCCTTATAAAACCATCAACTCCATCAGCCAACCTACTGACCAACAAGTGGATTGCCCTCGGCATGACTCACCGAGTGCCTCTGAGGCCTAGGATCAAAGGAAAGCCTATAAGCTAAGTTAACGTGCGGTAGCCCTAACTTTGGGCCGTAGACCAAATCGTAGACCAATATGGCCCTGTTGCAGGAACCCGAATGAGACAGTAGCCTTGTTTTATGAGGTTAATGCTTAGCCTTGGTGCCTGCTGGCAGAACAGAAACCCTCCAGCAGCACCACAGGCCCACTTAAAGCATTGTAATACCTCACTAATTCGACTGATCGAGTGAGCCGTAGACCATGCTAACTACCAAGCTGAACAGCTACACCTTCAATAAGAACGGTATCTGGTATTTCTCCCGTAGAGTTCCCGCTGATTTACGGCGGCATTATCGTACAAACAGGATTGCTTACTCTCTGAGGACTAAATCAGTCAGGGACGCTCGTATTAGGGCGATGAGTACAGCATGGTGATTTCAGGCAAGTAATTTTCAATCGAGGCAAAGCGTCAGCCTTCGCTGTTAAATACCCCCGAGGTAATACCCGATCGCTTCCTCTAGTTCCGCTTCTTCGTAGCCAAAATGAGAACGCACAACCTCTTCTAGCTTTCGATATACCTGCGAGGCATCAACGAAGTTAGCTTCGCTCGGATCTGTGGCCAACTTGTCTGCCGCTCGGCCGAGGCGAATGATCAATTCATGCACTACCTCGTGTTCGGACAGCAGCTTGGCTACAATCTGCTGGAACATGCCTCCCCCTGCCGCTTCAAGTCGAGGAAACATGTCCGAACTTTCGATGTCGTGATGAAACTTCAGGACTTGGCACTCACGCCCACAAAGTGATCCAAACACTCGGAAGTTTTCCGCCATCTCAAGTGAGAGCACAATCTTCTTCAGGTGCTCAGGTGGCGTATCTTTCGCTTCGATCCTTTCCAGTACCGCACCAATCTGAGCCATTTCCATAAGATAATGACGATGGATTGCCGCAAGCTGTCGACCTTTTCGGCGGTGCATATCTGTGGCAGCTGCAACCTTAGGTGCTGTCGGCCGTGAGGCCTCATCAATTGTCAGGTCATGTAGTGGCAGGATTGAGAGATCAGTCATACTGACTAAGAAAGCCCTTACTGCTTCTGAGTCAAGAATATCGACACAGCACAATAGCCGCCTACAGAGCACTCAACTAAGCAGCAGCCACTTCTGCATAACTTCCGGACTGTAGCCTTCTCCATAAGATGCCCCTACTCCTTGGGTAAGCCAGCCCCCTATCTGATCGATGATGTCGCTAGGGCACTCTACTGCTCGTAGCCTGTCTCGCATTGAGTGGCGGAAGCTGTGCATCGTGTAACCTTCGCCAATCTTTCCTTTCAGCCACTTATTCAGTGCAGCACTGGCTGAGTTCGCACTCGTTCGTTCACCGTTGTTGTACTTAGGGAATGCAAACTGACTGCTGTTGGGTTCTTCCAGTATTCGTTCTGCGGCCCACTTAGCTGAGCCTACCAACGGGACTACCCGTTCACTACTGGCCGTCTTTAATGAGCGCCAAGAATGAGGCCTGATCCTCACACAGAGGATACCATCCTTGTTTATGAAGTCTGACCTCAGCAGCCCAGCGCCCTCAGCCAGCCTGATGCCAGTGTCAGCTACTAAGGCTACTAGCCAGCGCATTTCATCGTCAGCCTTATAACACTCAGCCTGTACCTTCTTGATGTCCTCAGTCTTAACAGGCAGCCGCTTCTTTACCCCTTCTTTTTGGTTAAAGTACACGTTTGAGAACGGGTTGACGATGGCGAGCCCAAACTCACTCAGGGCTAAGTTTATAACGGCCCTGACTGTACCAAAGATCCTTGCCACAGAAGCCCCGTTCAGGCCCTTAGCGAATAGATAGTCTCGGAACTTGGTAGCATCGGATCGAAGATAATCTTTCAAGGCTTTCATGCCGCAGCAATCAATCAGATAGCCGCAGGAACGCCTTACGGCAGCTTCAAATGTAGGTGGGCGATCATGCCCCTTTAAGCGCAGGTAAACAGCCACAGCGTCTTTGAGGGAATACTCATCGACAGCAGGCTCAGCGACGGGCTCCTGCACAGCATCAGTGAGCAAATGCTTACCTGGAAGGTCTTCAGATGAAATCCTCAGGATATGCCAGTGCCTATCTAGCTTAGCAGCATCACTCATCGCCCTAATACGAGCGTCCCTGACTGATTTAGTCCTCAGAGAGTAAGCAATCCTGTTTGTACGATAATGCCGCCGTAAATCAGCGGGAACTCTACGGGAGAAATACCAGATACCGTTCTTATTGAAGGTGTAGCTGTTCAGCTTGGTAGTTAGCATGGTCTACGGCTCACTCGATCAGTCGAATTAGTGAGGTATTACAATGCTTTAAGTGGGCCTGTGGTGCTGCTGGAGAGAATTGAACTCTCGACCTCTCCATTACCAATGGAGTGCTCTACCTCTGAGCTACAGCAGCGCCGTAAAGTGAAGCGTCTTTACGAGCAATTGGGAAATCGTGCAAGCGCAATCTGGACCCTTTTTGGCAACTGCGGTATGCCGCTTGAT
>NZ_CVPC01000045.1 GCF_001049735.1 Nereida ignava | reverse complement strand
CAAAACTTTTGCCCCTAAGCTGTTTGCTGCCATGGGTGCCCAAGTGCGCATCACCGATAGCCAGCAAGTACCGGCTGAGTGATCCAATTGACGCTGCGGGACGATTGTTCCCGCAGCTCATGCCTTAGTCAATTAAGGAGAGTTTATATGACTTTTGAGGAACGTCATCGGCCGAAGGCTGTGCAGGATCTTGTGTTTGCAGATCCCACAGTTGCAGCCACAATCATGCGCTATGCAACAGCGCGCCCATCAAAGCCCTTGCTGCTCTATGGGGAACCAGGAACGGGTAAATCAGAAGCTCTGCGACTGATTGTTGAAGCGCAGTTCGCACAAGCTGGTATCGCGAGCGATGATTTTACAGTTAACGGTGCAGATGCGGGCAAGGGGCTCTTTGATAAGATCTTGAACATGGCGCAGATGCAGATGTGGGCGCCAGGATTGCCTGCACTAATCATCATTGATGAGATCGATGAAGTTGAGGATGCGCTGCCGGGCAAGACCCGTACGTTTATTGAACAGCATAAAAGCGTACAGCTCTTGGCCAGCACCAATTACGTCAAGAAGCTTAAGCCTGCTCTGCAGAGCCGAATGCGCTGTGTTGAAGTTCAAAGGCCGCTCAACACAGACTGGGTGCCACGCGCTCAAGCGATACTTGCTGCAGAAGGTGCGCGGGTAACCCAAAGTGGTGTTGCGCAGCTGCTGCAAAACTTCAGCGGCGATGCGCGCGACTTCATTGATTACATGGAAGAGCAAGTGCAGGCGGCAAAGCAATTTGCATCCGCAGCCTCCGCTCAACCTCGCAGTGTTGCCAGTATCCTGAACCAAGCTTCTGGAGGCACACCATGAGTGAGCCCAATAAAGACCTTACAACTGAACTGAAGCTCTTTGAACTCTACGGGCTTCGCAAAGTGGTTGCCGCCGCAAAGACGTCAAAAACACCAAAGGTGGAGTTTGTACCGCTCGCTGAAACGGTCCTCACTGCAACCCAAGCCCGTGCGTTCGCGGCACGTTGGCCCACTCTTACCGCAGATGAACAAACGCAAATCTGCACCATGCTGGAGCAACATTATGGATAGGCAAACACTGATGCTGGAATTGAAGGGGCTTTCGCAGGTGGTCAGCGCTGACGTGCGTGATCTTGTCTACAAGCGCCGGGCTGTGAGCACTTTGGCGGATGAATACGAGGCAGTGAACCCGTTTTATGACATGTTGGATGTCTTGGAACGTGATCTGTCTCATGCAATTGATTGCTCGATCTTTGAGAACTTATCGCGGGAAGCCAGTACTGTTTTTGCTGACCAATGGAAGCAGATGTCTGTTTATCAGCAGTTCCAATATCTCGAAGACTACGTGCGAGGTGCTTCCAAATGAAGGATCAAAACACAAGCTTGAGTGCACTCAATGCCGTCCTGGATCAAATTGTTCGTGATTGGATTAGCATTGTTAATTTGGATGTTGAGTTTTGCTTTGCCTATGATGACGATGATCCCAATCCATATACATCAGCCATCAGCGGGTATCATGCTGAAGCTTTTAATTTTGCTGATTTTGGCAGCTGCATTGTCGATGATGAAGGTCCGATTACAGTCACAAGCTGGCCTAATTTGGGTGGTAAGACAGCAATCATCTCAACATCCATTCGTGTAAACTTCCCAGAGCCTTTGATGCGAATATTTAAGCATCACGTGTCTCAGGAGCTTTTTGAGCACCCATTTGAGTATGTTGCGTTTAACTGCAAAATTGATTTGCCTGATGTCGAACGTTATTCCATTATGATGTATCTGAGTGGGGCGGTGCGTAATATCCGATTAGACGCGTATTCTGAGACTGTATTGCGCAAGAATGCATCTGCACTGATGGCTGCGTTAGAGCCTTACGCTCTCTGGTTTGAATTTGCTGCACATCTGTCGGATGACCTTGTAGATGAAAATAAGCGTGCCTTGCTCATCAAGCATCTCCGCGCTATTTGCGCTTACTTGGATTGTAGCGGTGATCTGAGTTTTGCGAAACTGACCACGCTGTGCGGTGTTGCTGGAAGCCTTCAGCCTGCGGCTTCTTTGATCCAAAAGAAGATGCCTGAACTTGTGGCCTGATAGGGAACGGTCAGACTTAGTACATACAGGGGCGGTGCGCTCCAGAAAGTATACATCGTGATTGATGATGACGTAGCTGACTTGCTCGAAGCATCAGGCCTTGCGGTTTTATGGCGGTCTCAGGCACCTTTTTATGCAGCGGAGCTTCAAGTGCTGCGTGCGGTTGACTGTTGCTTGCGTGAAGAGACGGCGTGCTTTGGTGACATGGAAGATCGCGTAGAGCACATGCTCGCGGATACTGTGAGCGTGGCGACATCTGAGATGAGTGATGGTGAGCGTAACGCGTTCTTTCCGATCTGGGATCAACTTGAAGAACATGTGCAGCTCTATGTACTGAACGGGTATAACGAGCTGCCGCCGATGAAGTGTGGGCCTGAGGATTGTACGATGCGCAAGCGGCGCAAAGTGGCGATCACTCACTCAGGTAGATCCGACCTTAATTAAATAAAATCAAGTACTTGACTGTCTTTCCGGTCGTCCACTGCGTCGTTTGAACATACGCTTTAGCTGTAACCCGACAGCAAGGAGCGGATATGACACATCTGGCAAAGCTTACATTCAAAACAGTAGATCGCAGCACCAAACGCGATCCGATTATAGCACGACGTGATAAGCTGGTCGCAGGGCTCAAAGAGCAAAAGCTGGTACACGCGGCAGCGCTTAAGAAGGAAGACCACCGGGTTGAGCGACACAAGTGGATGACCAACGACATGGGAGAGCGTGTGATGGTCAAAACTCACCGCCGAGTGCGCCCATGGTTCTTTGAGCAAGACGGTGGGTGGTACGTGCAGTGCAGATACGGGGCGCGTGTGATTGCAGCCGATGGCACCAACAACGCGGTACTCGTCAAAACACTAGAAGACGTAGCTGGTGTTTTGGATGCTTTCCTTAATGCAGCTGATGCAGGGGAGCTGGATACGGCCATAACCAAAGTAGCTGAGCGCCAACCACGCTTAAAGCCAGGGGCTGCCAAAGCTGCCGCAAATGCCTGATGCCACTACAGCTAAAATAGCAGCACTTAATGATCACGCACGGCGCTCATTCACAGGCTGTCGTGTTGTGATCACCCAAGGGGTGCAAGAGTTAAAGGATATACCTTTCATCTTGGACCAGGTGAGCAGGTATAACACCTTCACGCCTGATAACGATCCATATGGCGAGCATGACTTCGGATCGTTCCTTCACGGCGATACAACCATCTTCTGGAAGATTGATGGGGTGGATGCTCCCTCCCACAACGGCATCGCAATGTGCCAGACTGGCTTTGTTGGAAGTCAGTTCAAAAGAAAGGAAACATCCATGTCAGATATTAGCATTCTGGCCATCGACCTTGCAAAGCACTCGTTTCAGGTTTGCGCTACGACGGCAGAAGGCGTCGTCAAATTCAATCGCAAGTATTCGCGTGGAAAGCTGAGCCAGCTCTTGGCGGAACACTCGAGTTGCCTCGTTGCGATGGAAGCCTGTGCGACCAGCCATTGGTGGGGCCGATATGCACAAGAAGCCGGTCATGAGGTGAGGCTCATCCCGCCGATCTATGTGAAACCCTTCGTCAAACGCTCCGCCAAGAATGACGCCAACGACGCTGCGGCGATTGCAACGGCGGT
>NZ_CVPC01000044.1 GCF_001049735.1 Nereida ignava | reverse complement strand
GATGACATTGTTTGAAATCATTAAAGGCAGCTCATTAATCACGGCTTGCGGCGCCAGTACGACGGTGTTGCGGCGTAGCATCCCGATCATGGTGCGCACACTGAGGTGGTCCGGATGTGCCCGTGTCAGCACCACAATATCCGGTGAACCGTAAGCAGCGTATTGAATTTGGGAACCTGTGGGGTCGATCAAAATGGTGGTGTTATCCCAAACAATTGTGACATTTGCACCCGATGTCGTGACAATCTGTGGAAGCCTATCAAGCGCAGAAGTCTGCTGCGCTTGATAGATGCGTTAGAAGCTGGTGCCGTGTTCAATGGCTTGTTGCTCTGCCGTGCCCGGAAGTGTTGTGAGCATGATTACAAACAGTGCTTGGGCAAGCTTAGAAAGCATATTGAACAACGGCATGACAGCGTCTCCTTTAACCAGCGAGATACGTGCGGAACCACGCTACCATACGTTGCTCGGCAAGCTTGGCCGCAGCCTCATCATAGCGCGGTGTCGTGTCATTGTGAAATCCGTGGTTCACGCCAGGATAAATATGAGCCTCGTAAGGGTTGTCGTTCTCTTCCATCGCAACCTGGAAGGCGGGCCACATCGCGTTGATGCGCTGATCCAATGCTGCAAGTTGAACCATCAGTGGCGCATTGATCCGTGCTACCTGCTCTGCATCTGGGAATGAGCCATAAAAAGGCACACCCGCTGCCATCTCAGGATACGCCGCTGCAAGCCGTGTGACGACGCCGCCTCCATAACAAAAACCAGTCGCGCCAACTTTGCCATTAGTGCCTTCAAGGTTTTGCAAATACTCAAAGCCCGCAAAAAAGTCATTCAAAAGCGCGCCCTGATCCAAGGTCCGCTGCATTGTCCGGCCTTCATCATCCGTGCCGGGATACCCTCCAAGGGATGACAGGCCATCTGGGCCCATCGCGATAAAGCCTGCCTTGGCAAGACGACGGACAACGTCACGAATATACGGGTTCAAACCACGGTTTTCATGAACCACCAAAATAGCCGCCGGTGGGCGCTCTGGGTTAATATTAGCAGGACGCACAAGATATGCGTTGATGTCGCCGGTTCCATCGGGGCTTGCGTAAGTGATGTCTTCACCCACGATATCCGGATCATCTGAGGCAACCTGCTCGGCCAGCGCGTAATTTGGCGATAGCGTTCCTAAAATCGCAGCAGCAGTAATGCCACCAACAGCCCATTTGCCCGCCCGATCCAAAAACTCACGTTTCGAGATCTTGCCGTGGGCGTAATAGTCGTAGAGATCCAAAAGGTCTTGATCGAAGTCATCAGCCGTCAAGCGGCGCGCGTTTGTTTGAACAGTCATCTCATTTACTCCAGGTTACCAATTAAACAGAAGTATTTCACTATTGCGCGATGACCACCGCAACAGATCACATGTCTGTGTGCATTTTTGCGGGTTCACGGTGCTGTCAGACATGTGCGCCTATTGTCGCATGATCTTCCCCTGTAGGGCAGTGCAGCATACTTCAGGCTCAGAAATTATCTTTTTTCTTTCTGGAGCTTCTGGTGGACACACTTCTTCTTTCCCGTATTCAGTTTGGTGCGAATATCTCGTTTCACATTCTGTTTCCAACAATCACCATCGCATTAGGGTGGGTATTGTTGTTCTTTAAGGTGCGCTTCACCGCGACCGGAGAGCAAAAGTGGATGGACGCCTACATGTTCTGGGTGAAGGTATTTGCGTTATCTTTCGCCATGGGTGTCGTGTCCGGTATCACGATGTCGTTCCAATTCGGCACGAACTGGCCCGGCTTCATGGAAACCGTTGGCAATGTGGCGGGCCCCCTACTGGCCTATGAAATCATGACTGCATTTTTCCTTGAGGCGGTATTTCTCGGGATTATGCTTTTTGGTGCCTCACGGGTAAAACCTTGGGTGCACACCTTGGCCACGTTTTTGGTCGCCTTCGGGACGACAATGTCGACGTTCTGGATCATCGTGCTGAATTCATGGATGCACACCCCCCAAGGTTATGAGGTGATTGACGGCGTTGTGCACGCAACCAACTGGCTTGAGATCATCTTCAACCCTTCAATGCCGTATCGCTTTATTCACATGATGCTGGCATCTGGACTAACAGTTGCCTTTTTGGTGGCGGGTATTTCGGCCTTGCGGATGTTGTGGGGCGACCGCGGCGAGGACGTAAAGACCGCGCTTCGCGTTGGTGTCATTGCTGGTGCTGGACTTATCCCGCTGCAAATTCTGGCTGGTGATTTTCACGGACTAAACACGCTCGAATATCAGCCTGCAAAAGTAGCAGCGATGGAAGGCAACTGGGAGACAGGCCCGAATGTGCCGTTGGTGCTGTTTGCCCTGCCCGACCAAGAGGCGCGTGAAAACCGCTTTGAGATTGCTGTTCCTAATGGTGCCTCACTCATCTTGACCCACAAAGCGGACGGTGTCGTGCCTGGCCTGAATGACTTTGTCACTGAGGATGGTGAGGTGTTGCACCCGCGCGTGTCGCCAGTATTTTTCAGCTTCCGCATCATGGTGGGCACAGGCATGGCAATGCTGTTACTGTCATGGGGTGGTGTTGTGATGCTGCGCAAATACGGCGCCGAGGCGATGCCCAGGGCGGCTCTTTATGCTTTCTGTGCCATGAGCTTTAGCGGTTGGATCGCGACATTGGCCGGTTGGTACACTACTGAAATCGGGCGGCAGCCATGGCTTGTTCAAGGCGTGCTCACCACCAAAGATGCCGTCAGCGACGTACCAAGCGCAATGGTTCTGAGCACACTGATTGGGTATCTTGTGGTCTATGCGGTGCTAATCGTGGCTTATATTGGTGTCATCACGTATCTCGCGCGCAAGGCAACCCGTGGCGAGCCGTTCTCATCACGTACTTACCCGCGTCGTGGCGAAGCGGTAGCATCCAACCTGCAACCAGGAGAATAATGATGGATTATTTCGGTGATCCCGCAATCTGGCTGCCATGGACTTTTGCGGCCCTGATGGGTCTGTCCATTCTAATCTACGTGGTGTTGGATGGATTTGACCTTGGGGTTGGGCTGCTGATGCCCCTTTCCAATGACGATGAAAAAGACCGTCTGGTT
>NZ_CVPC01000043.1 GCF_001049735.1 Nereida ignava | reverse complement strand
AGCGGCATAAGAAACGAAGGCGGCTGTATCACAAAGACAGTTCGGTCATCCGTTTGCGCCCAATGCATCCCAATCATGTTTGGGCAATTGATTTTGTTCACGACAAGCTGAGTAACGGGCGCAGCTACAAGATGCTGACCGTCTTAGATGAGTTTACCCGCCAAGCTCTTTGCGTTGAGGTGCAAGACAAGATGAACTCAGATGATGTTTTGCGTGTCATACATCGTTTGCTGATGAAATACGGAAAGCCTGAATGCATTCGATCTGACAATGGCGGGGAGTTCGTAGCTGAACACCTTCAAAAATGGCTCAGAAAGGTTGGCGTCAAACCAATCCAAATCTACCCAGGCAGTCCTTGGGAAAACGGTTACAATGAACGGTTCAACGGTATTCTTCGCCAAGAAGTCTTAAACGCTGAATGGTTCCACAGCATCAAACAGGCTCAGGTCGCAATCAATATTTGGCTCAAAGAATACAATCACATCAGGCCCCATCATGCACTCGGAATGCGACCTCCCATGCCAGAAACCTTATTAGAGAAATCCAAAATTAGTGGCACTGAAATTGGGGGCTAGACACGTAAGCAGTCCAAAGCTTCGTCGTGGTTGACGAGGGCAGCACGCCACGAGGTTGCTTGGTCACGTCGATGGAGCCAACTGTGCCGGTTGTTGCACTACAACCCAAAAGGCTGACTGACAAACATGCGGCCAATCCTAGCGAGCGACGAAACATGGCATTTTCCTTATCCAGTAAACAGCTTTGACGAATAAAAAAAAGTACAGCAGAGTTCGAATTATTTCCACTAACTAATACACTGTCCACACTGTCCGCGCCTAACGTGAATGCCCGCTATGGGTGGAAAGCCAGCAATCACGTTTCTTATGTTCCCAAGCTATGTTCGCCCAAAACGCGCCGACACAGTGTTCGCAACACAGCTACAGCCAACACTGTGTTCAACACCGTGATTCAGCAGTCGAAATAGCGAGTAACACGGCAAAAAGTGTGTGTTTGGTCCGTTTTTGAATTCGACCTCTTTATAAATGCTGGGGTTCGTTAGTTTGGGACTATTCCCCCCACCGGACAACTGGACACCCTTTTAGGGGGATGTCCGTGTCTGTCCGTCTAGATGGGGTGCGGACGATGGTCGGACATGTCCGCAGGATTAGCACTCCGCTATTGCATTGGCGATCAGCGAGCTAATTGTTACTTGTAGCCAACAATTTGGTCCGCGTTCGGGTATCGAGCGGGCCAGATGGAGACTTTCCCATTAAATGATGAATAAGCCGATGTGAGGGTAAGCACCAGTGCAGAGTGTGCAGCATGTGCAGGGTTTTTCCAGTTATAATAATAAGTCAGTAAAATCTCTTAAGGGTCAAATAACCCTTTACACCCTGCAACCCTGCACTAAACCCAATAAAACACTCTTCTCGGCTTTCGATGTCCCTGCACAACCCTGAATTGGCTAACCAGAGTGTTCTTTGCCTGCGTCACCCATGAAGTCAGGACTTTGCATTATTATCTCGGCTAATGCCTCGCCTGAAGTAGTTAACCGGTTGCTACTGTCGAACCAGTCTCTCTGACGACCAAACTTTATTGCACTTTCGAGTGTCTTATCACTGCATCGGCGTTCACAATAATCTAGAACAGCCTCAAATCTTAAAAACGCTGTGTGATGCTTCATTCTCACTCTCCCAATTTTAATACGAGAGAGAACAGGGATTGGATCACCATCCCTAAGCGCCGTCATAAAATCAATCTTGATACAAGTTGGACAGTAAGTCGTGAGACTTAGCAAGATAACTTTTTGTTAGGTCATCAATCTAGTAGTTTATCGCGTTAAGCTACTTTGGATAAATTCTGAGCGGTCAAAACTGCATAGAGCGTTGATGGATCGCTATTTGCGCGAAGTTTTTCGCAGACCGCTTCATCGCGCAATGTTCTGGATACCAAAGCCAGTGCTTTAAGGTTCGAAACACCGCTGTCGCGGGGTGCAAACAACGCGAACACAAGATCAACAGGCTGGCGATCAACCGCTCCAAAATCTACGGGGCGTTCAAGGCGCAGAAATACGCCTTTTACGGTGTCAATATCATCAAGCCGCGCGTGGGGTAGGGCAACACCGTGGCCTACGCCGGTTGGTCCAAGCGCTTCGCGCTCCATCAGCGCCTCAATCAATGGGGTACCTTGAAGATCGTAGCACGCATTCGCAATTTCACCCACATCGTGCAGCAGTCGTTTTTTGCTGCTGACGTTGCTTAAGACGCGGACTGCGTTTGGTGTAAGAATATCGCTTAGGTTCATTATGCTACTACTCTTCTGGCACAATAGGCCGAAGCCTTGCTAATTAGGCGAAGCGCATAATCTGCATATATCAATTGTTCAATCGCTTATTTTCGCTGGGTACAATGGCTGGCTACACATTACGTCTAGGCTTCTATTGGTATTGTGGTTTATTGGCATTGCCCCCACCGGACAACTGGACACCCCTTTAGGGGGGATGTCCGTGTCTGTCCGTCTAGATGGAGGCGAACGATGGTCGGACATGTCTGCTTACTAAGAAGTTCTATGCTCGTTATTCTGTAGCCAGAACCATATCAATCATTTCTTGGGTTCCTCGGCTGAACTCAAGCGTGCACAGGTATTCTTCTTCCGTGTGAATGGAACGACAAAAGCTTTCTACTTGTAAAACGTAGTGATTGGTCTCTGGCCAACGTAGTGTTTCTGTCACCATACCGGCGCGTTCCAATGTAAGTTCGGCTTGACCAAAAACACTTGGGTTGAACGGGCAGTTAAGTTTCATAACACCTTTGTCTCCGTGAAAGGCCATATATTGCCGTGGGAACATCCGCATAGACGTAACGGAGTTATAGCGGAAAGAAGGAAAGTCAGCGGTAACATGCGCAAAAACATCAACGCCATTCTCGCGCTTGATTTGGGCATCGACTGAGATTGGCTCTTCACCAGTGACGAACCGAGCTGATCCAAAAGTATATACACCAATGTCAGGAAGGCTGCCTCCTCCGGTATCTGGCTTGTTCCGGATGTTGTCTGGATCGGCGCTGTTATCATAGGTAAAGATACCGTCGACATACAATAGTTTCCCGATCCTACCAGCTTCATACAATTCTTTGGCTTTGTGCCACTGCGGATGATGTAAAATCATGTACGCTTCAGCAGCCAATAAGCCGGTTGAATTGCGCCTTTGAATTACTTGATCGAAATCTGATGCATTCATTGCGAGGGGTTTCTCACATAAGACATGTTTACCCGCGTCTAATGCCTTCAGTGTCCACTCAATATGCATGTGATTTGGTAAAGGCACGTATACAGCATCGATCTCTGGGTCTGCGAGCAATGCCTCGTAGCTATCATGTATTCTTAAGTCGGGTTGTAGCGCCTGAAATGCCAAAGCTTTACTGTTTGAGGAGGTAGCGAGTGCGGCGAGCTTTGCTCCACTTGCGAGATGGATTGCCGGTGCCATTTGCTCCAGTGCGAATTTCGATGCCCCCAAAATACCCCAGCGAATTGTATTAAGCATTAGAGCCTCCCTGATCAATTACCATACCCTAGGTTAGTTCACTATCGTCAAGCAACTGGCTAGTCGGGGGGTGCAGCATGTGCAGGGTTTTTCCAGTTATAATAATAAATCAGTAAAATCTCTTAAGGGTCAAATAACCCTGCATACCCTGCAACCCTGCACTAAACTTAACAAAACATGGCTCTCGCTTTTGATGTCCCTGCACAACCCTGCATTGGCTAACCGGAGCGTTCCTCGGCAGCGGCAACCTTTATGCCGTCAAAGACCATGCCTTGTGAGGTCTTGGTTTTCTGTATCCTCAGTCGTTCCACGCGCTGGCTGAAGGTCTTCAATGCAGGTATTTGCTTAACCCCTGCAGAGTTTGCCCATGTACGAAACGCGTCGTAGCAATGTTTAACGCCCAGAGACGACCCGTCGGCCATCTCACATTCTGACAGCCAGAGCGCTACGGTGTCAGATTGAACACGCCACTCGTCTTTGGCTGCTTTACTACTCGCCGGCTCAACAAAGCCACCGGTGACGGCGCGGGCATAAGCCTGTAGCGCCAAGTTGAGAATGCCAGACATTTCCTTTTGCAGTTTAGTCTGCAGCTGCGCATCGCGCTCTTGAAGAGAGAACGTTCTATTGAATGTTAAGATGCCCGCACGCCGGAAGACGGCGTCTGAGTAATCGGACGGATGGGGCATGTGGTTGGTAGCCCAAAGGATAGTAGCAAATGGGTGCATCTCGTATGGGTCCTTATGCTTGCGATCAACCGTCATCATTTCGCCTGATACGAGGGCTTTTAGCTCAGCAGCGGGTAGCTTGCCGCCTTGTTCGCTCTCTGTGATGATGTTCAGTAGCTTTTGATCCAACTGTGCCCGATGATGGTTGTTGCTAAATAGAGCAGGGTGCACAGCTGCAGTATTTCTGGCTCCCGCCAAATCGCCCATCACGTTAAACGCCACTGACTTACCGTTTGCACCAGACCCCACGGCTATGAGAAAGCGTGTCTTGGCCCCCTAAAACTGTGCCACTATTTGTTGACTAAGGGAGTGACAGAGAATGGCACGGAAACGGTATTCACATGAGGATGCACTGAAGTTATTGCGCGAGATTGATGTTCATTTGCATGATGGGTTGGATGTTGTGGGCGCGTGTCGCAAGGCGGGTATTTCGGACAAGACCTATTACTATTGGCGCAAGAAGTTCGGTGGTCTAGGGCGACCGCAGCTCTCAGAAATGAAAGCACTGAAGAAGGAAAACGAGCGGCTGAAGAAAATCGTTGCGGACCTCCAACTGGACAAGCTGATCTTGAAAGAGAGCCTCGATTATTTAAAGCCGAAGGCCTGACGGTTGATGGGTTGCGTCAGGCCGTAATCCATACCCGCCAAAGACTTGATACGTCAGAACGGCGCACATGTGCGGTTCTCGGCGTCTCGCGTTCTGGCTTGCATTACAAAACGAAGGTTCAAGGTGATGACGCATTGCGCTTGGCCATGATCCGCCTTGCCAAGCAGTATGGTCGGTACGGATATCGAAAGATCGCTGAGTTGCTGCGGATCGAAGGTTGGCACGTCAATCACAAGAAAGTTGAGCGTTTATGGCGCGAAGAAGGGCTGAAGCTGCCAGAGCGGCATAAGAAACGAAGGCGGCTGTATCACAAAGACAGTTCGGTCATCCGTTTGCGCCCAATGCA
>NZ_CVPC01000042.1 GCF_001049735.1 Nereida ignava | reverse complement strand
AACTGCGCCTTCCCGAATGGCTTGAAGCATCCTTAAGTCCTACAGCTTTGTAAATGTCGAGGAACAGCTGACACATGGTGTTTGCTGAGAAGTGCCCACCCTTTTGACTCTCAAACAATGCGTGATGCGGCTTGGCTGTGCGGATTGATGCGCTGTACTCGACTAGGGCTTTGCGTAAGCGTTGGTTCATGTACACCGTGCGCGTGTGCCCACCCTTGCTTTGATCCGCTGTAAGGATGAACTGTGTGCGCACGCTGCCTGCTTCATCAAACACGTTGCCCACGGTGAGTGCAGCAATCTCCTTTGCTCTCAGCCCTGCGTAAAAGCTGGTGAGTATGATTGTCTCATCGCGTATCGGATGACGCCTGCTGCGGCAGTACTGGATCACACGGCGCAGCTGCGCATCGTTTAACGTTTGTGCTTGGCGCATGGCGTTATCTCCTCAAAACCTAAGCATTTGTTAGCTTTGAGCATAAAGTCTGAGATTTTGGTCTTCCTACCGGAAAGACGACTTTCTTGAAGTCTATGTTTTACAATGACTTACGCAATAATCTCATACAATATGCATTCTATGAGGTTTTGGGCTGTGTGATTGCGCTCAGTACAAGCCTTGCTGCTATGCTCCGCTGCCTACAACACATCCCTCCCAAAACATGGAGACAGCGGAGCTTAGCAGCGCCATAAGCACTGCGAAGCCAAGAACCTGGCATTTAAATCACCTCATGCCAAGTTATAATCCAAATGATCAATCAGTAGCGCTTACAAGCTTTGAGGTCGTGGACTGCGTGATACCATTTACCGTGCTTGAGCACTTGCATCATCAATCTTTTGCCATAAATCACCACCGCAACTTAATAGGAGGCCTTAAATGTTTGATCAGTCAAAAGTCAGGGCTCTTGTGGAGCCAATACTCAACGCCAGTGATCCAGCAAAAGAATTGCGGGAACACGTGCTCGGTGCAGGAGGTCAATGGGCGGAGCCAGATAGCACGGATCTATTCGAGATTAGCTATGCTGGAATTGCAGGTATTGGCTTTGGCACCGAAGAAGCCGCAGAGCACTGGATTGCAAATGCTATAACTCAATTAACCATTGAGCAGCTGGAAGCACTGGCATAACCAGCTCATGCGTGGGCCTGTAGCTCAACTGGTTAGAGCAGAGCGCTCATAACGCTTTGGTTGCGGGTTCAAGTCCTGCCGGGCCTACCACGCATTTGCCCCCTTGGCGGAATTGGTGAGCGTCCTGGGCTGTGCGATCAACAGTTCACTAATTACCTTTGACTTAAATAGTCTAACATGGTTTCAGCCGACGAAACGGTCATTGGCACCCCTGCTGGATTATCGCACAAGCCAGGCTCGGCAAAAAACTTTATGATTTCCCTATTTTCCACCAACATCGAGTAACGCCAGCTGCGCATCCCCATGCCTTGCGCTGATCGATCCACCAGCATACCCATTTTCCGCGCAAATTCACCGTTCCCATCAGGCAACATCGACACACGCTGTATGTTTTGTGCCTTCGCCCATTGAAACATCACAAATGCATCATTCACAGCAGAGCAGATAACGTCATCAATCCCTTCTGCAATAAATGCATCATAGAAGTGTTCGTAACCCGGCAGATGGCTTTCCGAACATGCTGGAGTAAACGCACCGGGCAACGCAAAGAATACCACACGTTTCTTTTTAAATAGATCATCAGCTGTCAGCTTTTGCCATTCGAACGGGTTTTCAACACCTTGGTCAGGAATACGCACACGCGTATGAAACGCAGCATCTGGCACTTTTTGTGGAAACATCTGGTATTACCCTAATTCGGTTGCTTGGCGTCATATATTACCTTCAATATTAAACCAAACAATCCCACCAAATCCATTAACATATCAATATTTGAATACTTAGTGATTATCTGATACACGTACCTTAGTCACTAGTACTTCGTTATGAGCAAATGCCCAAAAGGTGAGTGAATGATCCGAACTGTCATGTACCAAAGCACTCCGAAGACAGAGATGCATAGCACTGATGACTGTGACATAATGGAAACCGCCTGGAAGCATAATGAGGCTATGGGTATAACTGGCTTTTTACTGCGAACACCTTACAATTACTTTCAAGTGATCGAAGGTCAGCCCGAAGTAGTTGATGATCTGATTTTGATGATACGCAATGATACACGGCACCAAAGCGTGGAGATACTCTCAGACAAGTCTTCTCAAAATCGTGCATTCGACACTTGGTGCATGGATTACCATATTGCTTCTGAAGAGGAAGGTGCCGATATTATTTCAAAATTGGGCACAGGCGAAGATTTTGTTGCCGCTTTAATTAGTTACATGCAGCACAAATCGAAACAAAAAATAGCCCGCTCACCGTTAAAGGCATTTGGCTAGTAAGCTATCTCCCCCAGAGCTCTGCCAACCCTATCGTGTTTTACGTGTTTCTATCTGTTCAAGCTCAGCTTCGCCGAGCTGACTTTCGCTGTTTGTTCAATCGCTCACGCTCATTCCCAAACCACTTCAGTCGTTTGTTTAACGATGGATTAGCTCAAACACATTTAATGACTTTGATCATATATGAATGGGATCTCATCCAGATTGTGTAGTCATACCAAGGCTATCCGCAGCCTTGGTATGACGAAGACCTCATCCGAGTTGCTTTCGCCTGTCATAAGCGCAACCTTGTTACAGGAAGCTGGGGTTTCTCGATCAGCTTTACACGCCACCTTTTCAGCAACGCACCCAATGCATCCAAAGCCATGACAAACCGTGGACACGGGCGTGGGGTACTCTTACGAGCCTTGTCTCCCACTCCTGCCATCTCTCTTTGCAGACGCTGGATGACACAGCGACGGTTGAACATGCAGCTCGGCTACTGCGCGGCATCCCTAACATCCTCCGCCACAGCGTGACCTGTGTTCGGATCTTCTTGGGGCATCTTACGATGCATAGAGCCTGTTGCCGATCATAGAGACTGCACAACCATTTTAGTCTTCACGTGTATTTATCAACGACAGCAAAAAAACCGTCCAAAACTGGCTATTCTGCAGCCATTGCAACAGGCGCTTTCTTCGTGGTTTTACGCGCAGCACTTTTGGCCTCAGCCTCTTTGATGATCTTTACAAATCTTGGGTGCACGAAGTCAGGCTCAAGCCCTGCACACATACACACTTCATTAAATTCGCGGGATGGATAGGACCCAACCCACCGTGCTGCAGTGACAAAGTCTTTATGTCCTTCATGACTGCGGTTTGCGTCACGAATGTCCCGAAGAACTTGGAACAATACTGCCTGCCAGAGCAATTGGTGTGAGGAGGAATCGGACATGGCGATAGATTAGCCAGAATGCACAAAGTGTCATCACGATAGTTAACAAATTGATCAATATTCTTCTGCTAGCATGATCGTGAGTACACGCGCGGTGACAGTTGGATCGCTTGGGTCTGGCGACTGCATTTGCAGGTCTACGTCGTAGGTATCGTGTGTGGATGCTCCCGGTTTCGCAAGGTGATTTCGGGACATTTTCTGGGTCAAGTTTATCGGTATCGGTCGTGTGTCAGGCCTCGTCAGATGTGGCTCTGATCGCCACGGGCCGTTATGGAGTTCGATCGCCTCAGGTCCAAATCGATCTTGAGGACTATTGGTGTCCTTGATTACTATATGGTTTTCCCGATGCGGATCAGCCGATGCTTTTGCCCATAATTGTCCTTTGATCTCCTTACTTTCCGGAATTTGTCAGCGCGAGCCGACCGTTCCGAACCTCTGCGCGGCGTCAGGCATACTCGACCAAACCACCACGATAATCCTGTTTCTTCGTGACCATGGCCCAAAGAATGCGGGCCATTTTGTTAGCCAGAGCGACGGCAGCCAACGTGCCCTTTTTGCGTTCAAGTAAGCGCCCTAGCCAGCCGTCGGGTTTGACACCTTTCCAGCGCGCCCATCTGATGCATACGGTGGCTCCTGTGATCAGTAATCGCCTCAGATCGGACTGGCCCATCTTACTGATTCGACCCAGTTTGGTTTTGCCACCCGTCGAGAGTTGTTTGGGCACCAAGCCCAGCCAGGCTGCA
>NZ_CVPC01000041.1 GCF_001049735.1 Nereida ignava | reverse complement strand
AACCAACGCGGCACCGCCGAGCAATACATCAAGGAAGGCAAGCAGGCGATCAACTGGACCCGTTTGTCCTGCAAAGGCATGGCGCAGAACGAGGTGCGGCTGCAACTCCATGCACTGGCTTACAATATCGGTGCCTTCCTACAGGGCACTGATCTACCTGATGAGATAGCCGACTGGTCACTGACAAGCCTGCAGACGCGATTGATCAAGATTGGTGCGAGGGTTGTGCGTCACGCCCGTGCAATCACCTTCCAACTGGCCGAGGTGGCTGTCAGCGGCGATCTGTTCAACCGCATCCTTGCGGCCATACATCGGCTGCGCGCACCGCCGGTTCCCTAATGACAACATCGTTAATCATAAAACCTGAACAAAAGCGGCTCAACCGGTCTATCCATACGGGGGTCGGTCAGACCAATATCCGGATCAACCTCGCCCCCGAGACCGGAAATCGTGCTCAGTTCGCGCGTCAGATGCCCGAACAACGGCACCATGGGTGCAAGAGGCTTGATAGGAGCGCAGAACAGCGGCAAGGTGGGCGGGAGGACGTTCTACTTGGGGAATGTCAGTTAAAGGTCTGACTTTGAGCGTGCGGGCTGATATTAGAATCCCTGCTTTCAGCAAAGGCTTCAATAAATGCACCAATTTCGTTATCATTTAATTTTTTATCTGCCATAATATTTACCCTACTTACTCGTCAATCTGGGTCTGGATTTCGAAAAGTGAGTTCAAAACTCATCCACAATAAGCACACCAAGAAAAAAGGACGGATAATTTGTATAAACACAACAATTCCCCGCTCAGGGTACGTAATAATTTCGTACAGAACTAAATAATCATCAATGTAAATCGCAATAGCCCAAGCAGTTAATGCTATCGTAACATACTTTGCAGCATTTAATGATTTAAACAAAAGCACCGGATATCCAACCATACAAATGATGGCGAGTGAGAGCCTCACATAGGTTAACTTTGCAGCCGCCAAAACCTGCTCTGGGTTGTCTCCGTCAAACGTATTCTCAGGGAGTGTAATAATTGCATAAACTGCTACTCCCAAAAAAATATACGAAAAACCCATTGCGATCCAAAAGATGTTGGAAAGTCCATATTTTTGTAAGATCATTTAAAAAGAGCCTGTGGATAAATGACATTATTGATGTCGTAATTAGGCATTCGTTATCTCCATTATAGTCGCTTGGCAAAGCAAATCGTTGCTAATGGCTGCGCTTTCGTACAATATTGAGCGGATCATCGTAGAGCTGCGCCGCACTAAGTCGTTATGCTTTGGGTCGAGGGTCATACACGATGCGTAGTTGAAATTGCCGAAAGTTTCAAATTGAGCCTGAGCAGCTACTGCTTCACTGGTTGGATTATAACTTGGCATGAAGTGATTTAAATGCCAGATTATTGGCTTCGCAGTGCTAATGGCGCTGCTAAGCTCCGCTGTCTCCATGTTTTGGGAGGGATGTGTTGTAGACAGCGGAGCATAGCAGCAAGGCTTGTACTGAGCGTAATCACACAGCCCAAAACCTCATAGAACATGTATAGTATGAGATTATTGCGTAAGTCATTGTAAAACATAGACTTCAGGAAAGACGTCTTTCCGGTAGGAAGACCAATATCTCAGACTTTATGCTCAAAGCTAACAAATGCTTAGGTTTTGAGGAGATAGCGCCATGCGCCAAGCACAGACACTTAACGATGCGCAGTTGCGGAGGGTGATACAGTACTGCCGCAGCAGGCGTCATCCGGTGCGTGACGAGACGATCATACTCACCAGCTTCTACGCAGGGCTGAGAGCAAAGGAGATCGCAGCACTCACCGTGGGCAACGTGTTTGATGAAGC
>NZ_CVPC01000040.1 GCF_001049735.1 Nereida ignava | reverse complement strand
GCAGGGGTATCAGTCGGTAGGGGGCGAGTGCCACCCCAGCCCTAGGGGGTATCGTATATAGGCCTGACCTGAGATTGGGGTTTGTTAATCGTCAAGTTGACAGTTCTGATTATACAGGGGGATGGGGCTGGCGGTGCATCCACGAGGTTGGGGCAATCTATTAGTATTCCTCTTCCTCGTAGAAGAAAAAACAATGTAGAGAATGTAGTAAATGTAGCCCAATCCGAAAAGTCCCTACAGAAATTCCAGTAGATAGTTTTCAGAAAGGGCTACACAGCCTACATCGGCTACATCAGTAGGCTAGGCAGGGTTGGATGCCATGCCACTGAAGGCCACTGGATGATCGCTGCTGATATACGCCGTTCAGCTTTTCCAATGCTCGTTTGAAGGCTGTTTGTGATTGTGGCTTTCGGCCAGCGCTACAACACCAATCACGATAGGCTTGGTAGAACTTAGAGGCTGCACAGATATGATTACTGTCCTGTTCGCACTCATCTGTTACAAACTGACTGATGCTATCCATCGCTGATTTATATTCAGCGACTTGGTCTTCAACGACCTGTGGTGTTTGCAGTTCAGCCGCCTGCCAAGTCAATCTGACAGAACCGCTCTTTTTTAGTGGTATCTACTGAATTCCAAAACAAACTATCCTTAAAGAAGTTATTTTACATATGACGTAATATAGACGCTCATCATTACGTCAGTCTGGAATGACATGGCTGTGCAGAAAAATTCTAATGAAAACCATTACAGTTTACAATAATCGGAGCTTGAAGCGTCAGATTAAGAGCGAAAGTCTTAATAATTACGCTGATTTATGTTAATAGCTTAAGCTCAATTTCGTAAAGCACCAGAGAAACATTAAACTTCTCATGCGGCATGCATGCATCGCCCAACCGATTAAGGCGAGCCTATTAATACTTAAAATTATTTACAATCTAGAAAATTCGAGGCACTTGGCTTTCCTTCCTGCACCAGGACGTAAAGCAGTTTCAGGAATGTGGCCCTCCCGAAGGTACTATTTCCGCTACGATCAGTATCTACAAGAAATAAGCGGCACACCAGCCATGAGTATTGGTGTGCCGCAAAACTGACATAAAATAGATCAGAAGTCGAAGCTAGCTTTTAACCCAAAGGCAGTAACCGAATTATTGGCATAATTTGCTGAAGTAACACCTTTCGCAACATTCACGTCGCCAACCTTTGTATAGCTTACCCCACCAGTGAGGGTGAGGTTATTAGTTTGGTGTTTTAAGCCTAACGACAATGTTTTAGATCCGTTCGACATTGTGAAGCCACTTTCTGAAGTTGCGCCTCCTCCGTTTTCCCAAGAGTAGCTCAGGCTCCCAGAAGTGTTTTCGGCAAATTTCCGGCCCAAGCCAATGCTGTATGCTGTCGTGTCGACGAATTCGCTCTCGACATCCAATGAACCGGCTGCGGCAATATTAACATCGATTTGAGCAGCAGCCCAATTTACCCGGTGGGCTGACGCCATTAGTAGCGTATCTTCAGCAATCCCTGTTTGAAATTTAACCGTAGTAGCTTTAGGCACCGCCATTTTACTGTCGTCAGCAAAGCTTAGTGAAGTCTGGGTTGCGTGTAGCCAGTTGCTAGCAGTACCGGTCAACCCCATTTCGATTGCCTCTGAATGCATAACTTCAAGTTTTAAGCCTATGTCAGAGATCTCGTAAGCCGCCCCATAAACCAAACCACTTTTGCTGACTTTATTTAATGCATAGTTGGTCTTTAGGGTTTGTACCGTTGAGCTATCCACGTACACTTTACGCAAGCCACCAATGACGGAAAAGCTGTCGTTTACTTCGTATCTAGCGAGGATAGACTTTGTATTCACCATCACGTCAGCACTTGCGGCGATTGAGCAATTAGATCGCATAGAGGCTAAGTCGCCGGAAGCCGGAGTTGACTCCGCTGCTTGCGCCACTCCGACCGCCGCAGCAGCAGCTGCACAAGCAACACGGTCAATTCCGGGCACAGATTGCCCGTCCATTTGAATCGCACCAGAGTCAAATGAGGTTATGCCAACATCGATATTTCCAATCGTGAACTTACCAGACAAAGACTGACGGGTCTGGTTCTTTGCCATTTTATGACTAGTGGTAGTCTGCGTGGTCGCATTGATTGCGTAGTTCAGGCTGCCATATGACAACTCGGCATAATTTCCATTTTCATAAAGAAAGCCTGTATCTAGCTTGCCTGTTTCCCAGCCACCGGCAAGTGTCGGTGATGCTGCTAGTGCGCAAAGCGCTGTGAGAGTAAGTATGCGTGTCATAACGCCCCCGGGTAATTGTTTTTATTAGCTTGTTACAAAACTGTGTCATGTGGCAAGCCTTTCGTCCCGTCTAACGCAACGTCAACAATCTGTTGCAAGACCTAAGCACGCTGCTCAGGTACTTGTTGTGACAACAGCTGTACCCAGTTACACGTGTGACAATTAGGGTGGCCATGTGTGCTTGTGCAGATGCCCGCCACAATGAAAAGAGTATTAAATTGGGTAAAATAAACCGAGCAGCACTCCTATCGTTCTTATCTATGGTTGCGGCATGCTCTCAACCGCCATCGCTGATCACAGGGTCATCCGTTGATAGCTCGGAATACAGTCACCTTGATTGTGAAGGGTTAGGCAGAGAACAACGTAGAGTTAAGAGTGAGCTTGATCAGAGCCAGAGACTGCAAAGAATGTATGTTGCTGGGGATATAGCATCTGTTCTTTTAATTGGCGTGCCCCCAACTGCTGTAACTGGCAGTAACAATACCGCCATAGCCCGGCACAAAGGCGAACTTATTGCTATCGGCCGTTCGTTGAGGCTGAAACAATGCCTGGGTGCTCCAAAAGAAGATCCTGGGCAGTTTCCTGACGAAAGCGCTCTTCAAAGGCTAGAAGGCCTCTTGCAGTAAATGGGTTAAGTTACTGCACCCTTTAGGTGGACAGACAGAGTCATCCGCCTGCTGGTTGGGTGGTAGGGACCTTGCATGGCTCATCATTGAAGAGACGAGAAAACGTCTACGATTTCTCAGTAATTTCTTAAAATTTGTATGATTAGCCAAGCTCGAAGATGAAATCTAAACACGCAACGGGCTTGGCAAGGTCAGAGCAAAGCTCTGCAAGTATGGCGGTCCATTGGATCAAATCGAGAGGCTACACTGTTCCCCTTGCCCTTGATCCCAGCTGCCATTGCTTCAATCGTGCGCTTCTCAGTGACCTTACTTTTCAAGGCATACTTCACTCACTATCGCCGCTTCATTTGCAGTAATACTGATCAACTAGGACAGCAGTAAAATAGTTATGCATGGAGTGCGTGAAGAAGAGGCAAGTTATTGATTAAAAACAATAACGTCCAAAAAATATCTTTACTTATTCGATGACCTAACGTATAGTTCAGGAACGGCGACCCCTGATTCTAAGCGTACAGGCCACTCGCTTTTCATTCACCTAAATACGCACGTGCCATCTAGCAGCCCCCAATGTGGGCCACCTGCATGGCTTAAGCCTTGATGTGCTTTCATCATCGACCCGTCGTGGTCGGGCGGTACCCCTGTGCCGTTAGATTGAAAGACATTCCCACAATGGAAAATCTATCACATTTAAACAAACTTTGCGATCAAGACGCTTTTCTTGAACTTCACTCAAACTCTAAACGCCCAGTAACGAATGATTGGCCAAACCAAGGCCAACCAGCTGCTTCAGCTTTGTCCAGCGGTAAGAATATCGGTATAATTCTAGGAAACACATCAGGACTACTTGATGTGGACCTAGACTGCCGAGAAGCCAAGACCTTGGCTAATATCATCCTGCCATTACCCTTAGCTACCTTTGATAGAGGTACGGCTGATAGTGGTCATTATCTCTACAAGGCCATTACGACAGGACCCCGTACGGCATTCACCTCGGCTGATAAATCTACCTTAGTGGAATTGCGTGGGGATGGCTCACAAACGATGATACCACCTTCGGTCCATCCAAATGGTATTCGCTTGAAGTTTACGTCTTTCAGCAAAGAAGCAAATTCTATTGCTTACGAAGAATTGCTGCTGGCCGTGAACCTACTCGCTGCTTGCTCTGAACTGGCGCAGAATTGGCAGGAAGAATGTAGGCATGAATTGGCTTTGTCGTTTAGCGGCTTTGCTAGGAAACACGGTTTGGAACCCAATTTAATCATGCAGATCATGCAAAGAATTTGCCAAATTGCAAATGACCCTGAAGTGGAAGACCGCTTGAATGCCGTTAGAAGCACTTTCGCTCGACCACTTGAGACTGTGATCGGTTTCTCAGGTCTATCGGACTGTCTAGGAGAAGCTACCGCCAAACGTATTGCTGATCGTTTTGTGGCTCATTCAGGTAAGATTATTCAGGGTACAGACTTAGTCACGACTCAGCGCAAAACAGATGGTGTTGTGAATTATGGTCAGTTTTCTGACAAAGCCAATGTGACCGAAGCCAAGATGGGAACTGCGTTTGCTGAATGGCTAGATGGCAAAGCAGTCTATGTCTTCGAGAAGAAGCAATGGATGATTTGGAATGGAAGCTATTGGGAGGCAGATCAACGCTCCATGATAACTCGTTTGGCATACCAGTTTGTCACAGAAGCAAAAGCTGCACTTGTAGATATTGGGAAATATTCTGATCTATCTAATCTTTCGCAGTTTGAAAGTATCAATAGGCTTGAAAACATCGCCAAATTTGCAACAACCGATCGGTCCGTTTCTGCCTCAGAGTTTGATACTGATCCTTTTCTGCTTGCAGCATCAGATATGTGGATAGATCTCATGAGCGGTGAAGCTGTTGCGCCAAATCCCTCTAAACTTGTCAGTAAGGCACTTTCAATAAACTTCGATCAAGCTGCGGATTGTCCAAATTTCATGAAGTTCTTAGACGACATCTTTGAATGTGATCATGAACTCATTGGCTTCGTGCAGCGGGCCATTGGTTACAGTTTAACTGGGTCCACGTCCGAACAATGTCTTTTCATTATGATTGGGGATGGGGCCAATGGTAAGTCAACGTTCATTAACGTGATCAACAAACTATTGGGGCTATATGGATCAACAGCAGCTTCGCAGACGTTAATCGCAAATGGTGGAAATTCCATTGGTGATGATTTGGTTGATTTGATTGGCGCAAGGTTGATCACTGTAAGCGATACCGAAGAAGGTCAGTCTTTGGCAGAGGCCAAGATCAAGCAGATGACAGGTGGTGATAGGCTGAAGGGGCGCCCCCTATATGGGACCCACATTCAGTTTAATATCATCGGAAAGCTATGGCTGGCCACGAATAGTCTGCCACAGATCAACAATACTGATCATGGGATTTGGCGTCGCATCAAAGCAATTCCATTCAATCGGACGTTCAGCGCTGACGAGCAGGACAAAACTCTTGGCGATAAACTCATCCAAGAACTACCTGGAATTTTGAATTGGGCGATTGAAGGTTGTTTTGCTTGGCAGGCGGCTGAACTGCAAACACCACAGGTCGTTGAAGACCAAGTCGCTGAATATAAATCAGCGATGGATAGCATCAGTCAGTTTGTAACAGATGAGTGCGAACAGGACAGTAATCATATCTGTGCAGCCTCTAAGTTCTACCAAGCCTATCGTGATTGGTGTTGTAGCGCTGGCCGAAAGCCACAATCACAAACAGCCTTCAAACGAGCATTGGAAAAGCTGAACGGCGTATATCAGCAGCGATCATCCAGTGGCCTTCAGTGGCATGGCATCCAACCCTGCCTAGCCTACTGATGTAGCCGATGTAGGCTGTGTAGCCCTTTCTGAAAACTATCTACTGGAATTTCTGTAGGGACTTTTCGGATTGGGCTACATTTACTACATTCTCTACATTGTTTTTTCTTCTACGAGGAAGAGGAATACTAATAGATTGCCCCAACCTCGTGGATGCACCGCCAGCCCCATCCCCCTGTATAATCAGAACTGTCAACTTGACGATTAACAAACCCCAATCTCAGGTCAGGCCTATATACGATACCCCCTAGGGCTGGGGTGGCACTCGCCCCCTACCGACTGATACCCCTGCGACGCTCTGTAAGGCCCTTATAAAACCATCAACTCCATCAGCCAACCTACTGACCAACAAGTGGATTGCCCTCGGCATGACTCACCGAGTGCCTCTGAGGCCTAGGATC
>NZ_CVPC01000039.1 GCF_001049735.1 Nereida ignava | reverse complement strand
AGGCGTGCTCACTGCCACTTGATGCTGTGCCAATTGCAGATGATTGACCAAGGGCGAGAAATCCCCCGCCATCTTGAGCAGTACTCTGTACTTGGCGAAGTCATACAAGTGCACTTGATCGATGGCGGGCAAGATTACCTGCAGCTGTTTTACTAAATGTGCAAACTGAGGTTCCGCTATGAAAGCACTCAGCCGTGTCCAAAAATGCTCAAGCCAAGGCAGTAGCGCCACAAACTCAGCAAAGCGCTCTTGTGCCAGGTCACGAAGGTGGCTTTCGTAAAAGCCAGCCAATTCGAAGTCTTTGTGTTCAGCTTTGTTCGAAACATAGAGGGCGTGATCAAGTGCGCCTAAGACAACAGCTGGCGCTGCATACGTCGCTGTCAGCTCTTCTAATGCACCGTCAAATAGGGCTGATCGTCCATTAAGAGTAAAGTAGTCGTGAACGTTATCAGCAAAGCGAAACGTCGACTGCAGCTTTACAAGATACACCTCGTCGTCGATCTTTTGCATCAAGCTGTTGGGTCTTAAAATGATCTTGCTGTCAAAAGGTATCTTAGAAACAGCGCTGTCCAGCTCACAGGCGTAATCACGGTTATCAAGGTCAGCACGTGAAGCAGGCACCTCCTCTTCAACAATATGCCACAACCGCACATCGTATTGGTTTGCGATCAGACAGGTTAGATAAAGTGCCGCTATGCACTGATTGTATGTATCTAGTTCTTTGATCATCACACTGCCGCCTGTGTTGTCATGACTGTCTCTTCAATGAGATCGATCAGGTCACGTGCACTGCCGTGGAAGTTCTGCAACATCTGCACAACGTCACCTAGCGTCGGGTGCAACCCTTCGGCCTCAAGAATGGCTTTAGTACGATCAACCCAATCGAGGTTGCTGGGTGGGTCCAAATCAATCACCCGGAACCTGCTGAGCAGCGCGCCCATGATGCTGCTCTTGTGATTGGTTGTTGCGACAAAGCGGATTAGATGCCGCTTGCTGTCCATAAAGTCCCGAAACACAGGCTGCACGGCGCGCAGGTCAAACGTATCAATCTCGTTGATTACAATCAGTGCTTTGTCTGGATTGCCAAACATCTGATAGTTCGCCTCAGACATGATGACGTCGTTGTACGACTTGCCCAGTGTTGCGCCGTTGTGCTCCCAATGCATGTGCTGAATGTTGTTGTTTGCGAAATAGCTTTGGGCAATCACGCGGGCTGCTTCTGTTTTACCTGCGCCAGGTGGCCCTGCTAGCAGCAGTGGCTTGGAGGGTGGTTGGGTGCAGTATTGCTGAATAACCGCTGCGTTCAACGGATCCGCGATTACAAGATCTGCAAAGCTGCGCGGCAGGTGTTTGAGGTCAAATGACATTGATGCCTCCTGATGTAGAAATGAGAGAAAGATGGGGCAGCGTGCATGCTGCCCCACTTGGTGAGCTGTCAGGAGTTAGCCGTAGGTATGATTTGCTGCGCCGTTTGTACGCACGCTACCGCCAGACAGGGTGACTTGCGCACCTGAGCCCACGCGGATCATTTTGGAGGCAAACTCACGCACATCACGGGCACGTTTGGTTGCCAGATCGCCTGCATCTAGCTTAGCCAGGCTTTCTTGTGTGCGCTGATCAAGGTCTTTGCCTGATGAGACCAACACAGCATCAATAATGCCTGCTTCATTGCAGCCGTAGACCACAGTGCCAGTACCGTCGTCATGACAGCGCACAAGAGCCACTGCATAATCTTCTTCATAATCTGTATTTGCTTGAATGAAGCTAGGCAGTTCAAACGTAGACACGCCCACTTGCACTTCTTGCAGACCTTCAAGGGCCAGCTTGCGGTAGTCTTCTTTGGACATTGTTGCCTTCTTTGTCGCCGTTGGCACCCGGCGTACTTCTTCGATACCACCACATTCTTGCACATAGCTGGTAAAGCTTTGGTCTGGTCCCTTCATATCGTGGGCGATAGCAACAACGCGAGCATAGGCTTCTTCGCGGCGTCCCTGCCCCGCAAACACATAGCGGATTACTTTGAGTGCCAAGCTCGTATTTGCTTGGGTTTTAACCTCAAGGTCCGTGAGTAGCGCAGCAAAGGCGCGGCGCTTACCAACCTCTGCTTTGAGTTCAGCATACATGGCATACACACCTTCGAGGATTGCATAGAGCTCGTCGTTTGATGCGCGCAGGGTGCCTTCTTCCCAGGTGACACGGGCAGTGTGCATTGCCTCCAAACGTTTATGGATATCGGTTTTGATTTGAGATTGAACAGACATGGTTCTTCCTTTTGATTGGTGCTTGCAGCTATCTGCACAGCGTTGAGTAAAAGCCCAAATCCCTACGAACAGCGTTCAAAGGAAGCAGAGGGCCACAGCATTTACGTTTCATGCTGAGACTCGTTTAACCCAAGAAGCGCCCTAGGTTTTGACTCCAAACGCATTCAACGGAGACGGAGTCATACCCAAAGATTGGGCACATACAGGCGCAGAAGCGCTTAGCTTTGTGACGGCTCCGCCCAATCACGCAGGGATTGCGTACACTCGTTTCAAAGGCCAGAGGAACCTGCCCTATAAGGAAGCTGAGCCCTATAAATCTTCTCTTTACTACTGGTGGTGGGCATTTCTTCGGCGCAACAAGCAATACAGAAACACCTGCGGTAAGTTTGGGGCAGGTAAAATGGCTCACCTTTATCGAGATTTTGGCGACGTCTTCGATGGCACATTCTTGGAATGGTGGGATGATCATCAGAGCCTATTTGCAGAGCAAAGCTTTGTAGGGGAACACAATGATAATCACGGCAAACTAACGTATCAAATTGACCCTTCTCGCCCTCTACATCACATACAAGAAGAAGTAAAAGCACTCCACATGCGCGCCCAGGCAATCATGCCTGCTGGTAGATCAACCGTCACATCTACTGCCCAGTACCCAATATACACTAATGTGTCTGCTCATACCTTGCACCGGGTAATAAGCGTATGGGATCTAAAGCAAACACACCCAACAGACAGCGCTTATGATCTGGGCATCTTGGCGGGATTGCGTCCAAACTTGATGTCTTTGTCTAAGTATGGAGCAACACGCACATCAAAGGCTCTCGAGATTGAACGCCACAACAAGCGTGCACGGATCAGCATTTCCAATCAAACAAATCGATATTTGCGCACAGCGGAGCAATATATCCATAATGTTGGGCACGGAGAGTTCCCCAAAGCTCTGCGCAGGTGAAATTGCGCCATTGATTTAATTGGATAAAAAGCCAAACACGCTGTTTGAAAACGCCATGTTTGAGTTTTTTAGCAAACACGCTGTTTGCAACAGGAGTGTTTGGGTATTTGCAAATAAACGCCGTGTTAACACTGCATGTTGAAACACCGTGTTTGCTCGAAACTATGCTGCGGCGTGACCGTCAGTGCCGACTTTGTGAGGGGCAGAAGTGCTGTGTTTGTGTTGAGCTCGTCTGTGAGTGGGCTTCAATACTCATCTGCCAGCATAATTGTCAGCACCCGTGCAGTCACAGCAGGATCGCTAGGGTCTGGCGAATGCATGGTTAGGTCCACATCCAAGTAGCCAAACTTCCAAAACACCGTTTGCCCCGCATGATGGATAGATCCAAAGTCGTGCTCCTCGTAGGGATCATTGTCGGGCGTGAAGGCATCAAAGCGGCGTACTTGGTCCAGCACTGATGGCACGTCATCTAATGCCTGCACGCCTTGGGTGATGATAACACGGCACCCTGTGAATGAACGCCGTGCATGATCATTTAGTGCCCTGATTGTTGCAGCATCAACTTCAGGCATTGGCATTTGCAGCAGCCTTGGCTGCCCCTGGCTTAATGCGTGGTTGCCGCTCTGCCACCTTGGTAATAGCCGCATCCAGCTCCCCCGCAGCTGCTGCATTTAGGAAGGCATCGAGCACGGCTGCCACCTCATCTAATGACTTCACAAACACCGCGTTGTTGGTACCATCAGCTGCAATCACACGTGCTCCATAACGACACTGCACATACCAGCCACTGTCTTGCGCAAAGAACCACGGACGCACTGTGCGCATGGCTTTGACGGCCACACGTTCACCTTGTTCATTGGTCATCCACTTGTGTCGTTCAACGCGGTGATCTTCTTTCTTGAGTGCTGCGGCATGCACCAGCTTTTGCTCTTTGAGCCCTGCTACAAGTTTATCACGTCGCGCTATGATGGGATCGCGTTTTACACTGCGATCTACTGTCTTGAATGTAAGCTTTGCGAGATGTGTCATATCCGCTCCTTGCTGTTTGGTTACAGCTAAAGCGTATGTTCAGACCTAATGCAGAGCTACCGAAAAGGCAGTCAAGTGACTGATTATATCTGATAATATGAGATTTTGAGGGGATCTATGCATAGATCCTATTGAGAAACTGGTGCGACTAACCACTCGCAATACAATGCTTGGGCTGATAAACTCAGACAGAGATATTAGGAGCCATACGATGAACCAATGGGACCAACGCTTTGAGGCAGATGAGTATGTTTTTGGCACAGAACCTGCAAAAGCACTGCTCAAGCTAGAGCCGTATCTTGTTCCTAATGGCACGACGCTTGTCGTAGCTGACGGTGAAGGCAGAAACTCTGTGTATCTCGCCAGCAAAGGCTTCAAGGTCACGGCGACTGATTATTCAAAAGTTGGCGTAGATAAAGCGAGGCGTTTGGCTAGGGATCGCATTGTGTCCGTGCATTATGTGGTTGAAGATATTTTCGACAGAGACTGGGGCTCAGAGCAATACGACAATGTCGTCGCAGTGTTTATCCAATTTGTTCCCCCAGCACAGATGACCGAAGTGCTGACTGGCCTAGCGACATCTGTTAAACCCAATGGAACTTTGCTGGTTCATGGCTACACGCCCGCGCAAGTAGAGTTTGGTACTGGTGGCCCACCCAATGCCGAACACATGTATACAGAAGCTCTGCTGCGCGAAACTTACCAGAACTTAGACATTCAAGTATGTGAAGAATACATAGACACACTGAATGAGGGACGTGGACACAGCGGAAAGTCTGCTTTGATTGACTTTGTCGGGAACAAAAAAGCGTAAGTGATTAAGCGCATGGCACCGATCCCTCGCCCATAAAAAAACCGCCTAACGGTTTACTCCGCTGACGCTGTGTTTAGCTCTTATGTCTCTGTCTGTTTGATCTTCTTCGTTTGAGCCTTTGTTGATGTTCTGTGTTCTTTTGAACCTTCGTTAGTTTGAACAACAGCTCGTGAACAAGGATGTACCAAGACCTGCGCCTTTGGCATCTGTGTTGTTCAAGCTGCTCAGGTGTTTGCTGCGCGAAGGGGCTTAGCCACGCTCCATCATCTGCAAATCACCGCTTGCCTCATATTGTGCCTTTTGATCGTTTAATGCCTGTTGTGCCTGCTGTAGCCAGAGTGGGCTGGCTGCCCGTGTAATACGATGTGCTTGTTGTTGGGTGTAGTTGTCGTTGGGCGCAAAGTTTAACTGTGCATTATCCCAGCAAAGGTTGTCTGAGATTGTGTCACTGCCCATGCGCCAGTATTCGTGAGTGACATAGCTTGTCACAGCTGCACGGTCTTTTACGGGCATGATCCAGTTCTTTGCCAATGGCGCTGTTTGCGCATGATGCTGCGCCCAGACTGCGTTGAGCAAACAGCATGTCTGTTCCGTGTCCTGCAGTGGGCTTGGCATTACGAAGTGAACATGGAAGTTCTCGTGATCCGCGCCCTCATGTGCAAAGCACCAGCGCGGCACTCGCATGTTCTGACGCTCAGCAGCTTTGCCGTAGATCACGCGATCCACT
>NZ_CVPC01000038.1 GCF_001049735.1 Nereida ignava | reverse complement strand
CTGCAAAGGCATGGCGCAGAACGAGGTGCGGCTGCAACTCCATGCACTGGCTTACAATATCGGTGCCTTCCTACAGGGCACTGATCTACCTGATGAGATAGCCGACTGGTCACTGACAAGCCTGCAGACGCGATTGATCAAGATTGGTGCGAGGGTTGTGCGTCACGCCCGTGCAATCACCTTCCAACTGGCCGAGGTGGCTGTCAGCGGCGATCTGTTCAACCGCATCCTTGCGGCCATACATCGGCTGCGCGCACCGCCGGTTCCCTAATGACAACATCGTTAATCATAAAACCTGAACAAAAGCGGCTCAACCGGTCTATCCATACGGGGGTCGGTCAGACCAATATCCGGATCAACCTCGCCCCCGAGACCGGAAATCGTGCTCAGTTCGCGCGTCAGATGCCCGAACAACGGCACCATGGGTGCAAGAGGCTTGATAGGAGCGCAGAACAGCGGCAAGGTGGGCGGGAGGACGTTCTACTTGGGGAATGTCAGTTTAATGACGGCGAAGAAATCTTACCAGGCATTGGAGCGGTTGCTTCTTATGGACACACACCTGGCCACATGGCATTTGAAGTTCGCAATAATACCCAATCTGCTTTGATTGTTGGTGATGCGATAGGAAATCACCACGTAGCTTTTCAACACCCTGAATGGGAAAGCGGATCGGATCAAGATCCTGCCCAAGCAGTAACAACGCGGCAAATGCTCTTTGATCGTCTTGTCAAAGAACAAATTCCAGTTGTGGGGTTCCACTTACCTGAAGGCGGCATTGGACGTGTTCAAAAGAGCACGGAAGGATACCGTCTTGTTGAGATTTGAAATCCAACAGATTTTATTGGCGATAGCGACTTTTCTATTTTGCAACATGGCGTCAGCAAGCGAAGACATTGCAGACAAATACCCAGAAAGCATGCTGTACAACAAACCTGTAGAAGTAATTCCAAATGTTTGGTCTGCAATCGGCGCCACGGCGCCTCCAGACTATGACAACACAGGGCATAACAACAACTTAAGTTTTATCGTCACAGGTGACGGGGTCGTTGTTATCAACGGCGGGGCGGCATATAAATTAGCAAAAGCATTGCACAATGAAATTGTGAAAATCACAAATCAGCCAGTAAAATTAGTGATCAATGAAAACGGCCAAGGTCACGCTATGCTAGGAAATTCATATTGGGCTGAACAAGGCGTACCAATCTTGGCCCATATTGATGCAGCAAATGAATTTAAAGACAGAGGCTATATGCTTCTTGAAAACATGAGGCGCTATAACCTCGAAAAAGCCGAGGGCACCTTCGTAACAGCTCCGACGGAAACATTTGAGCAACGACGTGTAATCAATATGGGAAAGTTTCGGATAGAAGTACTTCATTTAGGACCCGCTCATGGGCCAGGTGACACACAAGTTTGGCTACCCGATGAGGAGTTAGTTATTGCAGGCGACATAGCCTTCCATGAACGTATGCTCCCCCTGTTCGAAGACACGATCGCGAAAGACTGGATTGAAACGTGGGACGCTGGATTCGAGGCTTTAGATGCAACCTATGTCATTCCAGGCCATGGTCATCCAACAAATATGGACCAAGTTCGACGATACACTCGTGACTATTTGGTATATCTTCGCGCTCAAATTGGTGAGCATATCGATAATGGTGGTGATTTAGCTGAAGCTTATTACATAGATCAAACAGCCTTCGAAGGCCTGGACACTTATGAAGAGCTCGCAACCAAAAATGCAGGGCGCGTTTACGAACAAATGGAATGGGAATGATGAAGCAGATGTTTATGCTTGCGTCTGCATTCCTAATGACAAGCGCAGTAACAATCCGAGCAGACCAAACAATTGAAATGTTCCGAGATTACGTCAATTTTTCAACATACAACGCGGGCATAATCCGACCTGACCAGTTGTCTCGAGATATTATCGATAGCGTCGTACTTATTGATACTCGAAGCACAGAAGAGTTCGAGTTCTTGACTATACCAGGTGCCATAAACATTGAGTGGCGAGATATATTTGACAAAATTGAACATATTCCAACAGATAAAACTGTGATTTTATTCTGTAATACTGGTGCGTTGTCTGCACAAGCTACGTTTGGCCTTCGGACATTGGGTTATGAAAACGTCCTGATGTTACTTGGCGGATTTGATCACCTTTTAGATAGCCCAAGTTATACCGACATAAATTAAGCAACGAGTTAATTTAAGAGAATATCAGCGAGAGTACGAAGCAAAGCTCAGACAAGTTTCGTTCGCTCTCAAAGCTGGCAAACTTTTTAAATCGGAAAGGATTTCTATACTAATGGCCTCAACACACAACCGATTAGCTCAATGAAACATTCAGCAAAACCAACCCATTCCATTCTTCATAACACAACTTATTCACGCATGGTGAAGCTGCACCAGCCTAGTATTTATTATGCATGCAGCTTCGGTACATGCTTCTATTAGTCTCGTAAATCTTTGCTTAGTCGCACTAGCAACAATACTAGGATAGCGACAAAGCAAGAGGGCAGTTCAAAGGAGACAATGAACCAGTAATGAGTATTTAAAGATAACTAAGGCATCTACTGCGCAGCCACAGAAGTCCTCATCAGGTCACATTGCATCCAGAGATCTTCTAGTGCACTCACCAATCTCTCAACGTCATCAGCGGTATGGAGAGGAGACGGTGTAATACGTAAACGCTCTGTACCTTTTGGCACTGTGGGATAGTTTATTGGCTGAATGTATATTCCATATTCTTTAAGAAGAACATCTGATATGTACTTGCACTTAACAGGGTTACCGACAACTACTGGGATAATATGACTTGGGTTTGATATGTGAGGCAGCCCAATAGTATCAAGTGCATCACGTACTTGTTTAACTCTCACCTGATGCTCTGATCGCTCTAATGCACTAGCCTTTAAATGCTGAATAGCAGCTGTAGCTCCAGCCGCCACAGCGGGTGGCAAAGCTGTAGTGAAAATAAATCCGCTCGCAAAGGATCGAACAAAATCGCAGAGCGCTGCGGAAGCCGCAATATATCCTCCCATCACACCAAAGGCCTTACCTAAAGTCCCCTCAATAACCGTCAGTCTATTCATCAGACCTTCACGTTCTGCAATTCCTCCTCCACGTGGGCCATACAGACCAACAGCGTGCACCTCATCGAGATAGGTCATAGCATTATATTTATCTGCTAAGTCGCAAATCTCAGCGATGGGAGCTATGTCTCCATCCATTGAGTAAACACTTTCAAAAGCGATTAGTTTTGGGACCGAACTTGGTAATGACGCCAATTTTGTTTCTAAATCATCGAGATCATTGTGTTTCCAGATAATTTTAGTAGCGCGTGAATGGCGAATGCCTTCTATCATAGACGCGTGGTTCAACTGATCAGTTAACACCACACAGTCTGGGATTTTTGCTGCCAAGGTGCTCAACGCTGCCCAATTGGACACATAGCCAGATGTAAACAACAACGCATTTTCTTTACCATGCAAATCGGCTAACTCAGCCTCTAAAATTGAGTGAGCGTGGGTCGTGCCACTTATATTACGTGTACCGCCTGCCCCGGCCCCAGTACTATCCAAAGTTTCATGCATAGCCTGGAGGACCGAAGGGTGTTGACCCATCCCCAAATAATCGTTGGAACACCAGATAGTTACTTCACTTGGTCCATTGTAACATTTTGCGCTTGGAAAGCGGCCTCGTAAACGTTCTAGCTCAGAAAATTCTCGATAATTACCGTCGTCTTTTAAGGCAAGTAATTGTTCGTTGAAAAACTTTTCATAATTCATCTAGATATTGCTCACGTCGGGTCTGCTACCACAAGCTAATTTCGAATAATTCAGCCAAGCCACTAGGTAAGAAATCAAATCACTGCAGCATCGTCTGATTTTCCTTAAAATTCTTAGCTATGAAGAATGTTGCGCCCCAGATCTAACCAGATCTGAGGTCACAACCCTTTAATTGCGAACAGACGGCGTCTCGACAGACAGCCCTTCACTGCGAGATGCTAGATACAACTCCAGCGCCTTAAATTCGGCACCGCCCTCTTTAAAAGGCGTCGCGCGGATGTTTTTCATACAGCCCTTAAATCGACCATGTATCGAGTTAAGCTTTGCGTTTTTCAAACGATAAGTCGGAAAGCCGTTTATTTGCCCCTGACTAAGGTGATCAGCACGGATCATCATCCCATAGTTGTCTTCATGACATGAGGAACATGCCATATCTAGTTGACCAACATTCGTATAGTAAATCTCTTTACCTGCCTCCCAAAAAGGCTTCGCATCACCTTCGATCGCAACATCCATAGGCAATCCCCGGGACTGCAAACCGACCAAAGCAGTCATAGAGGTCATTTGTGTACCTGACCACTTCCAAGGCTCAGCTCCCATGTGTTCGACGCGACTTCGGTTGATCAAGTCTTCTAATGTCACTAACTCTTCACCTTCAACACGGGGTAATTGAGCCCGCAGTCCAGTGAAATCTTCTGGTTCATGGCAAGATGAGCAAGATTTACCTTCAGTGCCATCAACGGCGTCCCAGAGTTCGTAGGCTTTGTCCAAAAAGACAAAGGCAGGATTGTCGAAATCATCCATCTCCATAGCTTGCGTTTCTTGAGACCGAAAACGCCATCCAGAATAAATAGTGTCAACGTTTTCCATATGCGCCGGTGCAGCAGTTTCAGTAACCATAACTTGACCGTCTATGGTTAGAGAGTTGCTATCTTGCGCGTAGGCAAAACTGGGCGCGGATATTAATAATGACAAAACACATATTCTAAGTCTCATTCTCTTCCCTCCAACTTCACTTTTCTGATCTATGCTACGCTGATTTTTTTTGTCGCATTATAAACATCGCCATCGTCGTCATACCAAGTGAAGGTGAACTCACCACTCTCTGGGACAATCGCTTCAAACTGAAAATACGGGTTCGTAGAAATGGCCGGCTCAAGTGCGACATCGATCACATTTTCGCCGTTAAATTCGGCCGTAAAGCGGTTGATAATCGACCTCGGAATAAGGTTACCGTCACCATCCTTACGCTGACCGCTTTCCATTTTGTGGCTGATCAGTGTCTTGATTGTAATTGCCTCACCAGCTTCAGCTGTTTTGGGTACTTTCACCCGTGGTTTCACACCAGATGCCATATTGTATCTCCTAGGTATATTGTCAGCACCGCTGACAGTATGAATATTTGAAGTGCAGCCAATTAGCCGCCACAACCACCGATGGTCACTTTGACATTTGCCTTAGCCATCTGGAATGATCCGTCTTTCATCTCTGCAACAG
>NZ_CVPC01000037.1 GCF_001049735.1 Nereida ignava | reverse complement strand
GGAAATGGCCGTGAATGGTCCGTCAATGAATTCAATAAGTTAAGCAAAAACCTCATACAATACACATTCTATGAGGTTTTAAGCAGTGCGGTTCAGCTCAAGCAAAACTGCGCAGTTAAAGCCTTCAGGGCGTGCTCATAGCGACTTGCTGCTTTGCCAATTGCAGATGATTGACCAAGGGCGAGAAATCCCCCGCCATCTTGAGCAGTACTCTGTACTTGGCGAAGTCATACAAGTGCACTTGATCGATGGCGGGCAAAATCACCTGCAGCTGCTTTACCAAATGGTTAAACTCAGGTTCCGCCTTTAAAGCACTCAGCCGTGTCCAAAAATGCTCAAGCCAAGGCAGTAGCGCCGCAAACTCAGCAAAGCGGGCTTCTACAAGTTCACGAATGTGGCTTTCATAGAAGCCAGCCAATCCGAAGTCTGTGAGTTCAGCTTTGTTCGAAACATAGAGGGCATGGTCCAACGCGCCCAAGACAACAGCTGGCGCTGTATACGTCGCTGTCAGCTCGTCTAATGCACCGTCAAATAGGTCTGAACGGCCGTTGAGCGTAAAGTAGTCATGAACATTATCAGCGAAGCGAAACGTCGACTGCAGCTTTACAAGATAGACCTCTTCATCGATTTTTTGCATGACGCTGTGGGGTCTTAAACTGATTTTGCTATCAAAGGGTATTTTTGAAACAGCGCTGTCCAGCTCACAGGCGTAATCACGGCTATCAAGGTCAGCATGTGAAGCTGGCACGTGCTCTTCAACAATATGCCACAACCGCACATCGTATTGGTTGGCGATCTGACAGGTTAGATGAAGCGCTGCGATGCATTTGTTGTGTGTGTCTAAAGCATTGGTCATGGCGCTAACGCCTTGCTGGCTATAACCGTCTCTTCGAGTAAGTCGATCAAGTCGCGTGCGCTGCCTTGGAAGCTCTGCAGCATCTGCTCTACATCAGCTCTTGCCGGGGTAAGCCCTTCGGCTTCCAAGATAGCCTTGGCACGATCGACCCAATCAAGGTTGCTGGGCGGGTCTATGTCAATTACGCGGAACCTGCTGAGCACGGCCCCCATGATGCGGCTCTTGTGGTTCGTGGTGGCCACAAAGCGGATCAGATGACGCTTGGCGTCCATGAACTCGCGGAACTTGGGCTGCACTGTGCGTAGGTCCATCTCATCAATCTCGTTGATGACGATCATGGCTTTGTCAGGATTGCCAAACATCTGATAGTTCACCTCAGACATGATCTTGGATTCATAGTCTTTACCAAGGCTGGCAGCATTAAACTCCCACTGTATGTGCTGAACATTGTGATGCTCAAAGTAACTGTGAGCGATCACACGGGCCGCTTCTGTCTTGCCTGCACCTGGAGGCCCTGCGAGCAACAAGGGCTTGGCGGGTGGCAGCTCACAATATGAGCGAACGACACTGGCATTTAGCGGGTCCGCAATGACCAAATCGTCAAAGCCGCGCGGTAGGTGTTTAAGATCAAATGACATGCTCAGCTCCTTTGGATGCATGTAGTTGGAGTGGGGCAAAATATGACTGCCCCACTCGCCGTTAGTTTTATCCATAGGTATGGGTTGCTGCGCCGTTTGTGCGCACTCCACCGCCAGACACGCTGACTTGTGCACCTGATCCAACGCGGATCATTTTGGACGCAAACTCACGCACATCACGTGCACGCTTGGTTGCCAGATCACCTGCGTCAAGCTTGGCGAGGCTTTCTTGAGCGCGTTCATCCAAGTCTTTACCCGATGATACCAAGACAGCGTCAATGATGCCCGCTTCGTTGCACCCGTAAACAATCGTGCCTGTGCCATTGTCATTGCAGCGCACCAGCGCGACCGCATAGTCTTCTTCGTAATCGGTATTGGGCTGGATGAACGTTGGAAGATCAAACGTGCTCACGCCCACTTGCACTTCCTGCAGACCCTCAAGCGCCAGCTTCTTAAAATCTTCTTTAGACATGGTCGCTGATTTTGTGGATTTGGGCACACGGCGCACTTCTTCAATGCCACCACATTCCTGCACGTAGCTGGTGAAGCTCTGATCTGGCCCCTTCATGTCGTGAGCGATTGATATGACACTTGAGTAGGCAACTTCACGGCGGCCTTGCCCTGCAAAGACGTAGCGCACCACCCTTAATGCAAGGCTGGTATTGGCTTGGGTTTTGATCTCCAAATCTGTGAGCAGTGCTGTAAAGGCGCGGCGTTTGCCCACTTCAGCTTTAAGCTCAGCGTAAAGCGCATAGACACCTTCAAGAATGGCGTAGAGCTCTTCGTTGGCGGCACGCAATGTGCCTTCTTCCCATGTCACCCGTGCCGCATGCATAGCATCAAGGCGTTTTTGGATATTGTTTTTGAGGTCGTTTTGAACAGACATAATGGTCTCCTTCATCAATAATTGCGCCCATATGGGCTCATGTGTTTGCATCTGGGTTTTGAGGAAATTGAGCAGCCAGTGGCTGTGCTGCACAATATACCGAAATTAAAACCATCAGATTGAGACTGTTATAGTTGGAAGATTTGGCTAGTTTTGACTCCATGTTCCACCGGAGGGAGATGGAGTCATGGTCACAAACAAGGCCAATGCAACGCGGCACGTACTGAGCTTCAAGACAGCGCCACCGATTATTCACATGGCGTCACGGCGAAGGTTTCGAGGAGGCCGTAATCTGCCATATCGAGACGCTGAACCTTACAAAGCGTCCATTTATTATTGGTGGTGGGCCTTTTTGATGCGCAACGCAGACTATCAACGCACTTGCGCAACATCGGGCCAAGGTAAGCTTGCTGGCCTCTATCATGACTTCGGCGATATTTTTGAAAGTGATTTTTTAACGTGGTGGCAGTGCCATCAAGGGCTGTTTGCAGAAAAGACAGCGCTGATTGAACAGGTTGGCGCAGACCCTTTGAACTCCATTTTATTGTATCACATTGATCCCAAAAGACCGTTGAGCCAGATTCAGGAAGAGATTAAAGCCTTTCACATGCACGCGCATGCGATCATGCCAGTGGCTCCACCCAAACAAAGCTCGTCTGCAAAATATCCAATTTACACAAATGTTTCTGCGCATACGCTGCACAAGGTTTTGACTGTTTGGGATTTGCGCTGTGCACACCCTGACACATCTGCATATGATCTAGGCGTGCTCGCTGGCTTCAAAGCCAACATTCTAGCCCCACCTAAATATGGTGAAACGCGCACACGCGCCGCAATCAAAGCGGATGCCCACAACAAGCAGGCCCGCACGAGCATTGCGAACCAAACCAACCGATATTTGCGCACGGCAGAGCAGTATATTGACAACGTTGGGCGCGGAGAGTTCCCCAAAGCCTTGCGTCGGTAAAAATTAAGTCATTGATATTAATGCGTAATAAGGCAAACACTGTGTTTGGATTTAGTATGTTTGGCAAAAATGGCAAACACAGTGTTTGCAACATGTATGTTTGACGCAGTGAATCGAAACACTGTGTTTGAACTCTAAACCTGATCACTGTGTTTAAGTTGCGTTTGTGCTGCTGGCGCAGAGACCAGTGCTGACCTTTTGTAGGGCAGATTTGCTGTGTTTGTGTTGGGATGATGTGTGAGTTGGGCCTTAATACTCTTCTGCAAGCATGATGGTGAGCACACGGGTGGTTACATTTGTATCTGTTGGGTCAGGCGAGTGCACCTGCAGGTCTAGATCGTAATAGTCAAACTTCCAAAAAAAGGTTGTGCCCTCAATTGTGATCACCCCAAAGTCGTGCTCGGCATAAGGGTCGTTGTCTGGCGTGAATGCATCGAAGTCCTCTACAGCGATTAACAGCTCTGCCACTGTGAGTGGATCGTAGGCCAACACGCCTTGAGTGAGTATCCAGCGACAATGATCAAGACGCTGCCGCGCTCGATCATTAAGTGCTGCTATTTTAGCTGTGCTTGCGTCAGGCATTTGCTGCTGCCTTGGCCGCCCCCGGTTTAAGACGTGGTTGCC
>NZ_CVPC01000036.1 GCF_001049735.1 Nereida ignava | reverse complement strand
GAGCGATCAGAGGACATTAGGCATATCCCATTCGAAGATTTACTTAAACAGCGTGTCGATCTGCCCGTGTTCAGATTGCCCGATGGCACTGTCAGCAAGAACATCCACCAGACGTTCCGCAAGTTCCTCACAGACACGGGGCTAATAATATGCCCGCGCACAGGGCAGAACAGGACGCTGTATAGCCTGCGTCACACCTACGCGACCTTTGCCCTGCTCAACGACGGGATGGACATACATGCGCTGGCTGTGCAGATGGGCACGTCGATTGGCATGATCGAGAGGCACTACAGTCATCTCACGCCGCGCTTGAAGAAGGACATGCTCACGGGCAAGCGGTATGAGCTATCGCGGGATGAGTTTGATGCACATACAGAAACCAGCGAGTAGCTAAGGGCTACATCTTGGGCGGAAAGCGGTAGTTCGCTGCGGTTTGGATAGAGGTCCGCTGTGCGGACAAAGCGGCTTTATAGAGTTGAAAACTCAATGTCCGGTTCTAACTCTGACGATCTGGGATCGCCGCTGCCGATAGTGTTTCCCTCTGACTTCTATCCAGCCGCGTTTTTTTTGATCGTATGCGAAAGTTTTAGAAGCCACATTTTGAGTATTCACTTAGTGATCTCCAGCTCAAGCAACACCGAGGCCAAGCATTTGCCATGAGCATCGAGCGCGAGGGATCTCGTCACGCCACCCTTCAGCGCGCCTTTGAGCACAAAATTCATGGCGTGGATCTGGGGCAATAGATAGCGGTGGATGTCGCTCGCGAACTCGGCGCCAAAATGATCCCGCACACGCGCTATTGTTACATTTTGCACCAGAGTGTCCCAATCTTTCGGGTCATAGGCGATGACTGAGATATTCGACGTATCGCCTTTGTCGCCGGTCCGCCCATGGGCGATCTTATGCAACCGCATGGTGCATCTCCATTATCTCAAAGTCGGTTCGAACAAGCTCGGACGGGATCAGCGTCGAGGCAATCGCGATGACTTCGCGCTCTGAACGCGACACGCCGCCCCCACCTGCAGGTCCGCACAAATATAGAGCCTCGACTTCGTTCGTGACACGCCGTGCGGCGTCGAGGGTACGGCACCGGGCCGCAAAGCGCAGCCGCACTTCACGCAAAGCGGCGAGGTCCGGTGTTGCGTTGTGCGGGATGGATGTTGTGCCGATCAGGGAGCAGTGCGTTTCGTCAATCTCTGACGTCTCACCGCCCAGTCGGCTCTTGAGGATCTCAGCGGCGAGTTCGGCCCGGGCTAGACAGTTTGCGCCCGCGTAGCTGATCTGGCCCTCGGCCTTCCAGCCGTCGCGATACCCGACCGAGACCTTGAGCGTGCCCGTACGGGCCCGGCCCGTCGCACCCGTCACGGCAACCCGATCCCGCCCGATCTGCGTGAAATTTACACCCGAGAAGTCCGCAACGACGTCGGGCTGGAAATAGCATGCAGGGTCGTGGATCTCGTATAAAAGCTGCTCGGTACAGGTCGCTTTGGTGACGTAGCCACCACTCCCTTCGACCTTGGTGATCACCGCGTTGCCGTCTGCGGTGACTTCGGCCAGCGGAAAGCCCACGTTTTCAAGATCGGGGACATCTTTGACACCAGGATCGGCAAAATMCCCGCCGGTGATCTGTGCCGCGCATTCGAGCAGGTGGCCGACCAATGTGCCCCGCCCCAACTTCTCCCAATCCTGAAGGTCCCATCCGAAATGGTGGATGAGCGGTGCGAGAAACAAGACAGGGTCGGCCGCCCTGCCGCAAATCACAATGTCCGCGCCAGCATCAAGGGCGCGTACGATCGGCTCGACACCGATATAGGCATTCGCGGAGACCAGGTTTTCCCGCAAATCAGCCGCTGGCGCGCCTGTCTCTTCTAGGGTGTAGGTTCCGATTGCATCAAGGACATTGTCGCCGGTGACTGCGGCCACTCGCAAATGTTCAAGCCCGAGGTCACAAGCAATCCTGCGCACCATTCGCGCGGCAGCGCGGGGATGTGCGGCTCCCATATTGCTGACAATCTTGGTGCCGTTGCGGGCTGTGATCGGAAGCACCGCCCGCATGCGCGCCTCAAGCATCGGGTCATAGCCTGCGTCAGGATCGGACAGCCGTGCTTGCTGGGCCAGTGCGATGGTTCTTTCAGCCAGACATTCAAACACAAGATAGTCGAGTTTCCCGTGATTGGAGAGCTCAATTGCAGGCTCGATCCGGTCGCCGGAAAACCCTGCGCCTGCTCCGATCCGCAAAACACTCATGCCATGACCTTTCCGTTGGACTGTCGCATCACATAGGCGCCCGCCAGAACCGCAATCGCGATGAACGGCGACAGTGGGTGTGGCCAGATGGCGATCGCGATAGCGGACAGAAGGATCGTGATATCCAGCGCCCGCGACGTGGTGATCCGCAGACCTGACAGCAGCGCCGGAATTGCAATGACAAGGACCAGCCCGCCGACAAGCGCTTCAACAGCCTGTAGCCATGTCCCTTGCAACGTCATGCCGGGGTAGAGGAGGAACAGGAACGGTATGACATAGGTGACGGCGCCCAGACGGACTGCCTGACCTGCGGCGGGAAGCCAATTCGTCTGCGCGATCCCGGAGGCGACGAAGACCGCCACACAGACCGGCGGCGTGATCACCGATATCGTTGCATAGTAGAAGACGAACATATGGGCCGCGAGCGGATCAATACCCACCGCCGTCATGGCGGGCGCCAAGACGGCAGCAACAAGCACATAGGCCGCAGTCGTCGGCAAGCCCATGCCCATGATCAGACACACACCCGCGACAATAATTGCCACCAAGGGAACAACATCACCGGCCACTGCGACGATCAAAGAGGACATCGTGACGCCAATGCCCGTCAGATTGATCATCGAAACAAGAACCTGCGCGCCTGCGAGCAGCACACCGATGATGACCATGCCCTTGCCTGCGTCTTCGAGGCCATCCATGACCTTTGAGACCATCTCTCGGACGGGCATCTGGCCGACCCGCGTCACCACGAAGGCTACCAGCAGCCCGATGATACCGTAGAAGGCTGCTGTCGCGATGGAGCGCCCCAGATAGATGCCCACGCACAGCCCGCCGAGGGCCAGAATAATCGGCAGAACGCGGCGCGGCGCAGCGATTGTTGACCATGCCGGAAGATCGTCTTCGGGGACGACGGCTAGGTTGCGGCGAAGTGCTACGAAATGGACGGTCATGAAGACGGACAGATAAAACAGGACGGCAGGTATGATCGCGCCCAGAATAATCGTGAGGTAGGGGATGCCAAGAATTTCAGCCATGACAAATGCCGCAGCACCCATGATCGGGGGCGCCAACTGGCCTCCGGTCGATGCGACAGCCTCAACAGCCGCTGCAAAAGGGCGTGGATATCCGAGGCGGATCATCATCGAGATCGTGAAGTTGCCCGTTGTGGCAACATTCGCGACAGCAGAGCCGGAAATCATGCCGAACAGCCCGCTTGCAATCGTCGCGATCTTGGCGGCACCGCCCGGCTGACGCCCGCCCAACCGCATGGCAAAGTCCATAAAGGCCTGCCCGCCGCCCGTATGTAACAGGAGTGCGCCAAACATGACGAAGGCGGCGATCACGGTCGCGGCAACGCCTGTCAGCATCCCCCAAATGCCCAGGTCCCCCAGAAAGATCGTTTCTGTCACAAAGGCGGCGTCGAAGCCTCGATGACTCAGGGCACCGGGCAGATAATTTCCAAAGAGCGCGTAGCCAAGGCCCGCAATGACAAGGATCGGGAAAATCAACCCGACCGTGCGCCGGCCAAGTTCGAGCACCGAGAGCACCAGACCAACGGTCAACCACATCTCGGCCGTCGTGGCCCATGGCAGGGTCGTCATGATCCGGTCGTAGTTCCAGACCACGTAGCCGCAGGCAGTGATCGTCACTGCGCACAGCACAAGATCAAGCGCCAGCCCGACCGGACGCCAGGATTTCCCGGCGCCCAGAGGATAAAGCGCGAAGCCCAAAGAGCTCACCAGCGCCAAAAACAGCGCCCGCTGGATCAGGCCTTCAAAAGGGCCGGTCGCCGCCGTGTAGAACACGAAAACTCCGACAAGGACCGCCAGCCCTCTTTGCACACGCTCGATCGTCATCGACCTAGCCGTCAGACGGCATCAGGTTATCGGGAATGTCGATCCCTTGCTCTTCAAACCAGCGCGCCGCACCGGGGTGAAGCGGGATGGTCCCGAACTGAAGAGTCATATCAGCGATGTTCGCGCCTTGAAGGCTGGCCATTGCATTGGCTTGTGCTGTCTCGTCCGCCATGATCGCGCTGACGATCTGATAGGCCGTTTCCTCGTCCATGGATGAGGGTGCGGCGACGCCAACCCCGAAGCTCCAGGTCGTGTAGGCGGGGATGCCATCGGCGGCCCCTGCGGGGATGTCCACAACCGAGATGTCAGGCATTTCGGTCCGGAGTGTCTCGGCCTGCGCATCGCTCAGCCCGAGAACGCTGATGTCGGTCGCCGTTGCGATATCCATCGTTGAGGCATCCAGCAACATGCCCGATCCGGATTTCACGTAGCCGATGATCCGATTGTCTTTGATCGAATTGACGATATCCGTGGTCGAGCCTCTGGCAAAATCAGCCGTCAGCCCGAGCGTTGCAAAAACCGCTTCGGCGGTGGCTTCGGTCGCGGATCCCTTGATCCCGGGGTTGAAGTCGGTTCCCGCAAGGCCCGCAAGGTCTGTCACGCCCGAATCCGCACGAACAATCACGTTTTGCGGTGCATTCGCATAGACCCACAAAAGCTGCATGTCCTGCGCATTTCCGTCAAAAGCATTGGTGCCAGCATGGGCATGCTGAACCACGTTGGTCGTCACAAGGCCAAGATCGAGCTGCCCGCGCGCCATACGCTGGATGTTATCCATAGTCGCGCCGGTCTCGACCACAGTGGCGTTGATGCCTTCCGCGTTCTCGTTGATTAATTGCCCTACGGCGACGAAGTAGCCGTAGTGGCTTGATGAGGCTGACGTTGATCCGATCAGCAGATCCTCGGCCTGTGCCGCAAGGGCAGAGCCTACGAGCGCGGTTGCACCGAGCAGTGTTCGCAATGTGTATTTCATGATGTCCTCCCAGAAAGATGGTGAAGGAACGCCTCCCGCATTCCTTTCGCAAGTGAGAAAATACGGTTTATGGTCATTGCGTGAAGTGCGATTTTATTCATAATTGATGCATGAATCGCAACAATCCAACTTTCCTCGACTTTCAAGCCGTCCTCACTTTGACCGAAACCCAGTCGTTCCGGCTGGCCGCGGAGCGCCTTGATATCTCCCCATCGGCTCTTTCGCGACAGATCACCAATCTGGAAACGCGACTACAATCGCGCCTCTTTGATCGTGATACGCGCAATGTCGAAGTCACGGTCGCAGGTCGTGCGTTTGCCCGCGTGGCCGAACGCATGGTCAACACGGTCGAGGATGGCATCGCCGAGTTCGAGAGCTTTCGATCCGCCCGCGAGGGACAGGTGACCATTGCAGGGCTTCCCTCGGTCACGGCAAGTCTGTTGCCGGACATCCTGAGCAGCTTTTCCAAGGACCACCCCAAGATCAACCTCAGGATTATGGACGGCCTGTCGGGTGATGTTCTGGACGCTGTCGAAGCGGGAACTGCCGACATCGGCTTTACGGCAGGAACCGCCACGGCACGCACGCGGCTGTCGTTTGAGCCGTTGATTACTGATGAGTTTGTCGCCCTCGGACTTCCGGATGGTCCCTTGGAGGAGGATCGCGCTTACCCATGGACGGACCTGATCCAGATGCCACAGATCGCGATGGCGACGGGCACAAGTGTGCGCGAGCTTGTGGATGGAACTTGTCTGCGCTCTGGAACGACCTTGCGGCCCCGGTTCGAGGTGTCCCACCTCGCGACAGCCGGGGCGCTGGTGTCTGCGGGGCTGGGCATCACCGTCTTGCCACGTCTGACCCTGAAGGTTCTGCGAACCGAAGGTCTTGTCACCCGCGAGATATCCGATTTCGGCGCAGAGCGCCGGATCGGGCTGGTGCGGCGGACCGGTCGGTCGTTGTCCCCAGCAGCGACGGCGTTTTTGCGTTACGTCAAGGTTTCGTCTGAGCGCTAGGGAAGCCCTCGATACTTGCACCCAATGCCTTGGCCGGAACGACAGAACCTCTCACGAGCAGCGCTCAGTAGTAATAGAGTGCGATTGGTTTAGCGCTATAGGCGACATTCGTGCATGATGCAGCATCATGCAACATGGGCTCAGACCCGACCTTAGCTGCGCGACCCACCAAGGTCCGCTAAGGGCCGAAAGCGCCTACAGCAGCTCCACAGCCTCGCTAAGCTGCTCAGAATTCACATCGATATATCTCTGGGTAGTGCTTATGTGACCATGCCCCGCCAGTTCAGCCAGCAAACGCACACCCACGCCTTTGTTGGCCAAGCGTGTGATATAAGTGCGCCTTCCCGAATGGCTTGATGCATCTTTAAGCCCTACCGCTTTGTAGATATCCAGGAACAGCTGGCACATGGTGTTGGCCGAGAAGTGCCCGCCCTTTTGGCTCTCAAACAGGGGACGACTTGGATCACCCAAGTATTTGATCGCGCCATAGTCTCCAAGCGCCTTACGAAGCCGCTGGTTCAAATACACAGTGCGTGTGTGCCCGCCCTTGCTTTGTGCTGCGCTTAGGATGAACTGCTCACGCACGTTGCCTGCTTCATCAAACACGTTGCCGACTGTGAGCGCAGCAATCTCCTTGGCCCTCAGCCCTGCGTAAAAGCTTGTGAGTATGATTGTCTCGTCACGCACCGGATGACGCCTGCTACGGCAGTACTGTATCACACGGCGCAACTGCGCATCGTTCAGTGTCTGTGCTTGGCGCATGGCGCTATCTCCTCAAAACCTAAGCATTTGTTAGCTTTGAGCATAAAGTCTGAGATATTGGTCTTCCTACCGGAAAAACGTCTTGCCTGAAGTCTATGTTTTACAATGACTTACGCAATAATCTCATACTATGTATGTTCTATGAGGTTTTGAGCTGTGAGGTTCAGCTCAGGCAAAACTGCGCAGTTAATGGCTATTGCGCTCACGCTAAGGGCTCAACACCTGCATTGCACCCAGCTTAGCGCGGTCAGTATTACAACATATTGCACAGCCTCAGATCCCGTTAGAATTGAATCCAACCCAAACTGAGCAGTATAATTGGGTATAAACGGCGATTTTATCCCGACTGTTCAAACTTACGGAGCCATGCTTGAACGACATTACAACATACCTAAGCCCACTTATAACAGATCTAGCTGGTAGCGCTGCCCCCCTGCCCCCAGACACTGAGCCTGAGATCGCCAAGCTGAACAAGCTGCGACAGTTGCTCTATGCTCAATTGGGGCGTGAGAGCCGTTACAACATGCACGTCATGCAAGACCACGCACTAGATGAGCCAGTGCGTATCTTGGAATTAGAAACTGATGTGCTGGCTTTTATACACAAGCAGGCCCTTCCCGTGTCTGTGTTGTTTGAATGCGAGGTTGATGCACAGTATCTGTGGCGCATTGCGTCCCGCTATCCAGCCTTCCACAAAAAGCTCTTGGAGCTCAAAACCAAACATCAACTGTTGGAAGAAGCTTATCGCCACATCAAAGTGGCCAAGCTCAAGGCCATATGTGAAGAACCCCTGGGTGATGTTGCGTATGTGCAGGCTTTGATTGGACTGCTGGAATTGGCGCTGAGTGAGGTTCATGACTGAGATCCTGCAGTCTCGTGAGGTACTATGCTACTCAAATCCTCACACCACAAAAAATTAAGCCATTGATATTAATGCGTAATAAGGCAAACACTGTGTTTGGATTTAGTATGTTTGGCAAAAATGGCAAACACAGTGTTTGCAACATGTATGTTTGACGCAGTAAATCGAAACACTGTGTTTGAACTGCGATTGCGAAAGCAGTGTTTGAGTTGCGTTTGCACGGCGTGCTCCCTGACCTGTACTAACTCTGTGAGGGGCAGAATTGCTGTGTTTGTGCTGGGTTGATTTGTGTTTTAGCCCGCATCGGCACCATCAGAGATCGTGAACACTCCCACGCTCAATGGGCTATCGGATAAGCGCTCGAGGTGACGTGCAGCCCTCACACGGGGGTACATGCGTGTGTTTAAGCGTGTTGGAAGCGCCTTTGTGAGAAAATTAACCCTTTGATACAATGTAATAAAAAGGCAAACACGGTGTTTGGAAATGCAGTGTTTGCTATTTTTGCCAAACACGGTGTTTTGAAGTGCAGTGTTAACACTGTAATCGCAAACACAGTGTTTGAATTGCGTTCGCACAGCTTGCTAAGTGAATCATGCTCACTTTGCTATGGGCGGATTTGCTGTGTTTGTGCCGGCATGATCCGTGATTGGCGGGTGACTTGGTTGTGACGCAAAGCTCAGTCATACGTTCATTGGGTGGTTCAAGCGGATCTAGTCGCGTGATTTAGCATGTCCAGCGACGGATTACGGCTGACCTTGGCTGCTCTATACACTCAGCGGAAAAATTGGGGCATTGATTTTATTGAATAATAAGCCAAACACGCTGTTTGGAAACGCCATGTTTGAGTTTTTTTGGCAAACACGCTGTTTGCAACAGGAGTGTTGGGGCATTTGCAAATAAACGCCGTGTTAACACCGTAAGTTCAAACAGCGTGTTTGACCTGAGTATCGCTGCCTCACCCCCCTCAGTGCTGACTTTTTGTAGGGCAGATTTGCTGTGTTTGTGTTGGGATGACCCTTGAGTTGAGCTCAATACTCATCTGCCAGCATGACGGTGAGCACCCGTGTGGTCACATTTGTATCTGTTGGGTCTGGCGAATGCATCTGCAGGTCTAGATCGTAATAGTCAAACTTCCAAAAGAACGTTGTGCCCTCAAGTGTGATCACTCCAAAGTCGTGCTCGGCATAAGGGTCGTTGTCGGCTGTGAAGTTGTCGAAGTCCTCCACAGCAATCAGCAGCTCAGCAACTGTGAGTGGATCGCAAGACAATACGCCCTGAGTGAGTATCCAGCGACAATGATCAAGACGCTGCCGCGCTCGATCATTAAGTGCTGCTATTTTAGCTGTGCTTGCGTCAGGCATTTGCTGCTGCCTTGGCCGCCCCCGGTTTGATCCGTGGTTGCCGCTCTGCCACTTTGGTGATGGCCCCATCCAGCTCCCCTGCAGCCGCTGCATTAAGAAATGCATCTAGAACCCCAGCGACTTCATCCAATGACTTCACAAACACCGCATTGTTGGTGCCATCTGCTGCAATCACACGCGCCCCATAACGGCACTGCACATACCAGCCACTGTCTTGAGCAAAGAACCACGGACGTACTGTGCGGTGTGTTTTGACCAGCACACGTTCCCCCATGTCATTGGTCATCCATTTGTGTCGTTCAGCGCGATGATCTTGCTTCTTAGTTGCTGCGGCATGCACCAGTTTTTGTTCCTTAAGCCCTGCTACGAGTTTGTCACGTCGCGCTATGATGGGATCGCGTTTGGTGCTGCGATCAACTGTCTTGAATGTAAGCTTTGCGAGATGTGTCATGTGCGCTCCTAACTGTTTGGTTACAGCTAAAGCGTATGTTCAGACTTAATGCAGAGCTACCGGAAAGACGCCCAAGATACTGATTATATGTAATAATATGAGATTATAGGGTAATGCGCAGATAAGTGCGGCATTGAGTATTACCTGTAAAGCGTAAGCGCACGTATCCTAACTTGATAGGAAACGGTGGCGCTCGTCGCTCCTGTAGATAAATTGATTGCAGCCCTACTGCTCGACGTCCTTGACTTGGCAACTGTGAAGTATTTATTGCCGAGCATGACTGATCTCTCAATCCTGCCCCTCGATGACCTCACAATCGATGAAGCTTCACGGCCGAAAGCGCCTAAGGTTGCAGCAGCCACAGATATGCACCGCCGCCAAGGTCGACAGCTTGCGGCAATCCATCGTCATTATCTTATGGAGATGGCACAGATTGGTGCGGTCTTGGAGAGGATCGAAGCGAAAGATACTCCACCTGAGCACCTGAAGAAGATTGTGCTTTCACTTGATATGGCCGAAAACTTTCGAGCGTTTGGATCACTTTGCGGGCGTGAATGCCAAGTCCTGAAGTTCCATCATGACATCGAAAGTTCAGACATGTTCCCTCGAATTAAGGCAGCAGGAGGTGGCATGTTCCAGCAGATTGTAGCCAAACTGCTTTCAGAACATGAGGTAGTGCATGAATTGATCATTCGCCTCAGCCGAGCCGCAGACACGTTGGCTACAAATCCAAGCGAAGCTAACTTCATTGATGCCTCACATGTATATCGAAAATTAGAAGAAGTTGTGCGTTCTCATTTTGGTTACGAGGAGGCAGAATTGGAGGAAGCGATCGGATATTATCTGGGCGGCATATAAAAGTGCCAGCAAATAGCAACGTGATTGAGACCAGCTGTTGGGACTACTTTCCTTAAATGACCACGCCCACAAAAAAAGCGTCTAACGGTTTGCTCCGCTGACGCTGTCTTTCCGTTAAGTCTCTGTCTGTTTGATCTTCTTCGTTTGAGCCTTTGTTGATGTTCTGTGTTCTTTTGAACCTTCGTTAGTTTGAACAACAGCTCGTGAACAAGGATGTACCAAGACCTGCGCCTTTGGCATCTGTGTTGTTCAAGCTGCTCAGGTGTTTGCTGCGCGAAGGGGCTTAGCCACGCTCCATCATCTGCAAATCACCGCTTGCCTCATATTGTGCCTTTTGATCGTTTAATGCCTGTTGTGCCTGCTGTAGCCAGAGTGGGCTGGCTGCCCGTGTAATACGATGTGCTTGTTGTTGGGTGTAGTTGTCGTTGGGCGCAAAGTTTAACTGTGCATTATCCCAGCAAAGGTTGTCTGAGATTGTGTCACTGCCCATGCGCCAGTATTCGTGAGTGACATAGCTTGTCACAGCTGCACGGTCTTTTACGGGCATGATCCAGTTCTTTGCCAATGGCGCTGTTTGCGCATGATGCTGCGCCCAGACTGCGTTGAGCAAACAGCATGTCTGTTCCGTGTCCTGCAGTGGGCTTGGCATTACGAAGTGAACATGGAAGTTCTCGTGATCC
>NZ_CVPC01000035.1 GCF_001049735.1 Nereida ignava | reverse complement strand
ATCTTTTCATCAGCCACGATCTATCGGTTGTTCGGACAATTACGGACCGCGTGATGGTGATGAAAGATGGCAAAATTGTAGAACAAGGCATGACAGAAAACGTCTATACGTCCCCCAAACACCCCTATACCCGCGCGTTACTGGCCGCTGCGCCGACCCTTCCTTCCCGCACATCAAATGAGGCGAAACATGCAGACCGGTCCCCTTAATCTTATCACCGATGTAGCTGGACTAAAAGTCGGCAACGCCCAAGATGACACCCTTAAATCAGGAAGCACAGTGCTTTGCGCGGATGCATCGTTCACTGCGTCTGTGCATGTGATGGGCGGTGCGCCTGGTACGCGTGAAACGGACCTTCTTGCACCTGATAAAACTGTGGCTGCGGTAGATGCGTTGGTTTTGTCGGGCGGGTCTGCTTTTGGTTTGGATGCGTGTTCGGGGGTAATGGACGCACTTTATGCGGACGGTCGCGGATACGCAGTCGGGGACGCGCGCGTCCCTCTTGTGCCAGGGGCGATCCTGTTTGATTTACTCAACGGCGGCGACAAAAACTGGGCCGACAACCCCTACCGGTCATTGGGCACAGAAGCCTATGCAAATGCATCAACGTCCTTCGCATTAGGCAGCATTGGTGCAGGAACGGGCGCCCTGACGGGACGCGAAAAAGGCGGGCTTGGCTCAGCCAGTATGGTGATTGAGGGTTAATATTAAATCGGTTCTCTTTTTTGATCGCCATCAAGATCGTTGTTTTTGAAGAATCCGCAATGCTCGTTGGTGAAGTTATATGCATCCCTAAAACCACCGTACCCAATCGCCAAATCATTGAAGGTTTCTGCTAAAGTGGAAAATGATATTGAAGTTTGTTTAGCTAAAAGCATCTTCTTCAAGATTTCTGTGTTTTCTGAGGCTGATGTGAATGCGGTATCCTCATAAACATTAAGTGAATATGCTTTGCTGTCTAACGTGACTTCTACGTCGCTTACGTCGACCAAGCCGCATTCAAACAAGACTGAGATTTCAGAATTCATACTCCGCTGATGGAATGCGACGAATAGTGTAACATCTTCGATAGCTTGTTGGGACATGTCGATTGGGTGTGATGCGAGCCAACAATCGCCAGAGTCTATGAAAACGGACCAGTCACCGAACCACGCATCAGCATCTATTTCTTCCTCTGCATGAACGCCAACAGGTAGAGCAAGGAATGCGCAAATTAATGTTATGGTCTTATAACCTGTTCGCTTTGGCATGATTGGCATCGGTGGCCCCATTTAATGTTTAGCATTGCTAGATACTGAGAGTACTCTAGCGTATTTTTCTTCAGCGTTCCACGGACCAAGTCACACGCGCCTCGCTTCAGCATTTAAGTTGTGGTATAATAAAACCCCATAAACCGATGATAGTTGGCCATAATGAAAGCCAATCCTAAACCATGGCTCTACGGCCCAAACTGGCAAGGTCAGAGGTGCGAGGCCACAACGCGCAGGGGCACGCCCTGCCAGCGTCCCGCTAGACTCCCTGTGGGTCGCTGTAAGCTCCATGGAGGGGCGTCCACAGGCCCGAGGACCAAGGACGGCCTTGCGCGACTCACAGAGGCTAAAATCAAGCATGGCAAGTTCACCAAAGAGAAGCGGGCAGAGGCAAAGCGCAGAGCCGAGGAAGGGCGTCAGATGCGCGGCGAACTGAAGGAGCTGGAGGCTTGGTTCGTGGACCACGGTCATCTGTCCAAGGACTGGCGTAAAGATTGGAAGCTATAGCCGAGGTCCGCGATCCAAGGTCCACGGACCTGGCAGCGGGGGGTTACTGTGCCAAATCTGAATGATAGTAAACAAGCGATCAAAGGGAGCCCGCCCGAAAAAGGACCGTGGTTCTCGGTCCACGGGCCTATATTGTTAGCCCAACGAATTCATTCGAATGTAATTTCATTTGGGTTTGACTTCGATGTGCCCCATTTCGTCACCTAATATCCGCCGCAAAGCTTCTTCAGGACTCTCGTTGTCATTAACGCGGACGTAAACTTGAGCAAAGTACCGTGCTCCTCGGACCTTGGCTCTGATGGGCTGAAAATCCTTAAGTGGGAAGGGGGAACATAGCATTTCCACTGTCGTTGCACCCTCTTGGAGTGCGTCATCTACCGCTTGTGCCAGCCTACTAATTTCAAAGTTATCTTGGATCTGCTTTTTTCGCCAAGCTGCCGCGTTATTTGGGCTCTCAAAGGCCGGAAGTCCTATAAGGGTACTATATAGAGGTTTCGGCCTTTGAGACTTCAGCACCAGCAGAAACCTGTGGAGAAGTTCACCTGCGCCCTTGGTAGCCAACGGAAGCCACAGTCCTTCCTGAAGTAAGACACCTATCCAACTGGTAGCCGCTTTCAGCTGTGCAACTGAAAAGACACCATCAACAGGTCTATTTGTGGGTACTGACGTCAATAGGTATTCAGTTAGAGGCTCCGTTGCTGAGCGCCTTGTGCTGCGACCTCTTCCTGCCGCCTGTTCAATAGACGCTTCTGTTATCGAATGACGCACAGCCTCGGCGAATCTGTCTGGGTGTTTGTCGTGCCAGACAGACCATGAGTAGGCTCTGTTTTGGCGATAGAGAATGGGAGCTTCCTCGCGAGGATACCAATCATATTGCTCTTCTAGCGACTGAATGTTTTCCCAAGTGATGATTGCAGCGGCGCGCTCGGCCTGTCGGGGGTTGACGGCTGGACGGCTGGCTACAATCAGTGCGTCAACATGCTGGAAATTGTTTGTTCCCTTAAGATCTCCGAAGTGCCCAAGCATGATACCCTCGCGGAGGTTTGGCTCAATATCGCTCCTGAGAAACTTTGGTAGGAGTAGGCCTGTTTGCCCAAACATTGTGTGGCAGATCTCGCTCCAAAGGCGTAGGCGAGCGGGCCATTTGCTGCTACTGCTCAGAGTTGAGTATGACAAGCTCGTATCCGTTAGTTGGAAACGCTTAACCCCTGTGCCGTCTGATACATGTTTTTGCATCCTTATCTCAAGATTAGGTAGTATGCATTTAGCAAGCTCGTACTGAAGGGTGGCGTCGAAGACCAAAACCGGCGGAAAGAAATACTGGAGATTAATCGCCTTCAGATAGTTGATCGAGATCGCCTTGCTTTCCGGAAGAACTTCTAGATGCTTGAGCTCCGTTATATCGCGAGCAACGGCTTGGATCATAAGTTCGCAAGTCTTGGCGATGTTAAGAACAATCCGACGTATTTTATACTGCGCCTTGTTCGTTTCGTAGATTTGGGCAGCTGACATGCTACGGAACTGATCCTTACCTATGGTTAGGGGCACAGCAGCCTTTGCGGCTTCGAGGACGCCATCAAGTGTTTCGAAAGTAGTCTGCTTGTCGATTGGTACCTCGTTTTTTGTGGCGCTGTCAGGTCTCTGCGAAGCTGAAACCGTTTTGGAGCTGCATGCGGACGCTGCTGATAGCTCTAGTAACTGCTCGATCGTGAAGTCTTCTGGAGGACGCTCGTACGACTGAGGTGCCAGATATCTTTTCTGACTTAGAACCTGCGCATGTATCTCCTGCAAAAACATAACCAAGATGTCTTGTATTTGGCTGTCGTCGCTCAGCTTGATGCTTGTCGCTTCAAGGCAGTCGAGGTCTATGTTTCCGCTACCTGAGTGGATTAACCCTTGGGGGTCGAACTCGTCGAGCATGATTAAGTCGAATTCGAAGCCCTGCTCGCGGCCCTTTTGCCTCATCGGGTCTCTAGGGACGAATTCCAGCATGCTGTCGCCTGCAAAAATGATGATCTGCTTTTGCGATAGGTTTTGCTGTTTGTAGCCACATCCCTCAGAGTTCACTTCAGGGTGGAACTTGCAGTAACCTCGCCTCTTCGAGCCGCACACGTGTTTGGGGCCGCCGCCTACTGATTGTGCCGCGACAACCTCAGCGGCTCGGGGGCACATCTTGACCGTTGGATCGTTTGGGTTTTCCTGCTCTCTGCCTAGCCATATCCCCGTTGAGCCTGGAGAGATTTTGTCTATCTCTTTTTTGGTCTCATGTGCGTGTTTGGTTGTCGGTACCCGTATGGCAACCCGCCAGCCTTTTTCTACTGCTTTACCAGCCGCTCTCGTCAACGCGTATGTTTTTCCAGTGCCTACAGTCGCTACATACGCCCATTGTATCAAACTTGAGACTTGGCTGTCTCTGATGCGATTGATCTCGGCTTCAAGATGGTTGTCGATGTCGTAAAGGATACCTTCAAGCATGTCCTTTGACGCCTGATCCACCTCTAAGGTTTCGATTGTCGAGGTTCTGGGTTCTGCCCCACCTATATTTATTTGGTTTTCATTAGACATGACGGCTCTCCTTTTGTGTTAGCCGAAGCCCCTTCAAGTGTCTAAAGCGTGCAAAAGTGAACTCCGTGATGTCGCCGTGGGCATATGATATAATTCGCGGGTAGGGGCGGTATTCATCTGGGGGGTAATAATATGCTTTTGAGGTGCCGTAGCTGCCGCCTTCAATAGGGCATGGCATGCCTACCGCCCCGACAGCTGTTTCCAGAAACTCATATACCCTTACAAAACGACCCTTGCTTATTTCCAGGCTGTCGTGATCCGCTAGTTCGCGTCCTTCGAGGCGTTGCCGCACCACTTTAGTGGCTTGCACTTTTGATAGCCCACTGTCCTTCACCAGCTTCTTAATCGAACTGTCCGTGTGAGCGCGTTTCGCTTTCTGGGCAGTGGGTTTGGCAGCCTCTCGGGCGTTACGTTTAAGGTTATCAATCACCTCGTAGTTCCCCGGGGCGATGCTGCTCAAAGTACTTCCCAAAAAGATTTCATCTGGAATTAGTCGGCGAGTGAGAGGGCGCTGAACGTGCGGTGCGGCTTCAAATATTAGCCGCTCTGGACCGTGAACCGCAGTGTCTACTAGGGAGCGTTCGTGGAGGCGCCCGTCCTTGCCTACGAGGATATATCCATAGCCAGCCTCCCAGAGACGATCGTGTATCTGTACTAGCAGCGCCTTGCTGTCCGATTGGTTCTGTACACGTAGGTAGATGTGATAACCGGTGGCGGGCTGCTCTGTGCCATCGGGAAGCCTTATGCCAGCGGACGATGATGCTCTTACAAGACGTGCCGTCTCCAAAAGTTCTGGCACTGTTTCATAAAGGACTTCGAGAATTGACCTATCTGCCATCTTGTCCAAAGTCGCTGGCGGTATGTCCTTTGTATCGAGGTCAGCCAGGACGTAGCCCGGACCATTGTTGTGCTTGAAGAAATCTTTGCTTCGCGCAATCGTTCCACTTCTAAGCTTGGCTTTGGTTGTAAGTGTGAACAGCACGTAGGGCTGCGCTAGCTTGCCCAAGGCTATTGCTTGGTTTGGCTTGAGTCCTCGTATGACATCCCGAAGCTCTTCGGGGCTGTTTGCAGAAACCGTCTCCGCAAATCCTTCGTATATCATTGCGTTTGCCCGACTGGCAATTTTACCATCTGATAAGAAGAAGTCTTTGTTTACGGCTTCCGTTGAGGAAGAAACTATCGAGAGGTAAATACTGTTTTCAACGTCTTGGCTGCCACCGTTTTCAGGTTCTAGCGTGTTGTCAGCGCTTCTTTGCTTTGCAATATCAGACATCGTCACGCTCCTCGCGCTGCTCCAAGAGCCACGCTTCGATGTCACTTTCTCGCCATCCGATGATGCGTTCGCTTACACGTGTTCGGGACGGAAGTGTGCCTGCTTTATAAAGATTTTGAACGTGTTTTGTGCTGCACCCAAGTAGTTCCGCAACCTGCTCGGTACGGAGTAGTGGGCTTAGCTCGCACTTGGCGCGGTATAGATCGTATTTAGTCATTGTCGTCTCCTTGTCGTTGAGGGACAGGAGACTTTTTGGGGGGGGGTGAACACACGAGACGCCTGCCCCGGATGGGGTGGGATACGTCGCCGCTTTATCCTCGAGGGGCAGGGTCGTGGACTGGCTCTGTCGGAGCCGCAGGGATGCGTGGCGTTATCAGTCGCCTTGTTACGATCTAGGACCAAGTAGCTTAACCAGAAGTGTCTTGCCACCTCACGCCACTTTTATGATATTACCGGAAATATCCAGAAACGGTCAACCCCTAGTGCTCGTCACCGCAAGGCCTCCTTTATTTTGTATTTTAACAAAAGGATATCTCCTCTATTGTGATGAGTGTAGGGATGGCGTTTCGGAGGTCCAAGGTCCAAGGTCCAAGGTCCAAGGTCCAAGGTCCAAGGAACGGCGCAAACGGAGCTATTGAGTGGTATTTGGTTCGCGCCCTTACGGCGGATGCCTTCCGAGATCAGCCTTGGCGAGGCTCCCTCTCGTTCTAACTTCACGGTAGATGTTAATGCCCTGAAAGTGGGACTTTTGTCCAATTGCGACGCGGAGCTTGCTGTTGAGGCTGCCGAAGCTGCTCAATATCCATGCAGACACGTTCGATCGGACCTTGGTTGCTCAGCCTATGGCAGAAAGCTATGCGCTGCCTTGTATCTCCGCGGAGCTCGGTTCGCGTTGCTCTGCTTGAGGCCTTGGGCAATCTTGTGCTCGGTATTGCTGAAGAACAATGGAGTTAGCCTTCTTCCATACGCTCAGCGATCCATGCATCAATAACAGCCTCGTTCCAGCCTGCAGCCCTGCCTCCAGGCGTTAACTTGAATGGCTTAGGGAACTTGCCGTCTGCAATGAGCGCGTAGAGCGTGGAAGGTCTGAAGCCCGTCTTATGGGGTAGATCGCTCATTCTCAGAATGCGTATTTTAGGCGCGTGCGAATTCATTTTGCGTGTCTCCAATCAGAGTTTAACAGGTCTGATCAGAGTGGTAGCTGTTAGGCGGATGTCCTGTCGAAGGACTTAAATGTTGATTTCAATCCGTTTTGATTATGAATTCTATTTGTTGCTCTAGTCGAACATCGTTCCATTGACGTCGAAGGGTCCCTTCGGATGGTAAGGCAGGCCAACCGTCGTATGCTGTGGTTATGGCATCTTTGAGTGAAAGACCTAATCCACCTTCACTTTCGGGGGCTATGGCTGTTGCAACCCAACCAAAGAAAAGCTGTTTGTTGAACACTGTTTGCCTGCTGTGATGACTTTTTCGTTCACCTCTTTTTGCTTTAACTCCGAGGGCAACATCTGCGTCTGCTCCATTTGCTATCTCTAGAAACGCCTTAACCAGAAACGTTTGATGTTCCACGCTCAACGGCGCGTCTTGAGAGAGACGTTCTGCAATGAGCTTGAGCCGTGTTTGCCCTTTCCTGACGCTCATTTCCTTTGCTCCTGCTGTTCAACCTGTTGATCAATATAGTTCGCCCACGCTGCCATAAGCTCTCTACGCCTCTCCAACTGATCGCCGCGCCGATAAGCTGCTTCCGCTTTGTTTTTGATCGTATGGGCGAGGGCCAGCTCAACAGTCTCGTTTGAGAACTCATAAGCTTCTTCGGCTGCCCAGTCTCTGAACGTGCTGCGAAACCCGTGGGGAGTGTAGGGCCCAAACGCGATCTTCTTCATTAGCGCGAGCAACGCACCATCGCTTAGTCCGGTACCAGCCTTCCAGCCCGGGAATACAAACTCCTCGGGATTACGGTTCGACTGAATGCTCATTAAGATTGCCACAGCACGCTTGGAAAGTGGTATGCGGTGTTCTCGCCCAGCTTTCATTCGCTCAGCGGGAACCGTCCACACATTGGTTGTTAGGTCTACCTCTTTCCACTTTGCGCCGCGAACCTCGCCTGTGCGGGCTGCGGTCAGTATCATGAACTCCAAAGCAAGTGCTGAGCTTCCTGTCCGTTCTCGCAGCTGTTCCATAAATTCTGATATCTGTTTGTATGGAACAGCAGGGTGATGTTTGACCCGTTTTACTTTAGCCGTCTTGGCTAAGATGTTGTCGAGATGGCCGCGTAGGCGGGCAGGGTTCTCGCCTTCGACATAACCGCGCGCCCGTGCCCAATCCAAGACTGTTTCAATGCGCTGTCTGACTCTGCTCGCCGTTTCAGCTTTGGATATCCATATTGGTTCGATAGCTTTTAGTACGAGGTCTGTGTCGACGTCGGATACTGCAATATCGCCGAAGATTGGATAGGCGTATGTCCCAAGAGTATTGGACCATTGCTGAGCATGCTTTGCGTTTTTCCATTCGTGCTTTTTGCTCTCAATGCACTTCTCTGCCGCTTCTTGGAACGTGATGGACTTTGCTTGGGCTAACTGTTGGGCGCGTTTGACTTGCTTACGCTCCTCTAGAGGATCAAGCCCACTGAGGAGTTGCCGTCGGCATTCGATGGTGTCTTGGCCCCCTAAAACTGTGCCACTATTTGTTGACTAAGGGAGTGACAGAGAATGGCACGGAAACGGTATTCACATGAGGATGCACTGAAGTTATTGCGCGAGATTGATGTTCATTTGCATGATGGGTTGGATGTTGTGGGCGCGTGTCGCAAGGCGGGTATTTCGGACAAGACCTATTACTATTGGCGCAAGAAGTTCGGTGGTCTAGGGCGACCGCAGCTCTCAGAAATGAAAGCACTGAAGAAGGAAAACGAGCGGCTGAAGAAAATCGTTGCGGACCTCCAACTGGACAAGCTGATCTTGAAAGAGAGCCTCGATTATTTAAAGCCGAAGGCCTGACGGTTGATGGGTTGCGTCAGGCCGTAATCCATACCCGCCAAAGACTTGATACGTCAGAACGGCGCACATGTGCGGTTCTCGGCGTCTCGCGTTCTGGCTTGCATTACAAAACGAAGGTTCAAGGTGATGACGCATTGCGCTTGGCCATGATCCGCCTTGCCAAGCAGTATGGTCGGTACGGATATCGAAAGATCGCTGAGTTGCTGCGGATCGAAGGTTG
>NZ_CVPC01000034.1 GCF_001049735.1 Nereida ignava | reverse complement strand
CGACGGGCTCCTGCACAGCATCAGTGAGCAAATGCTTACCTGGAAGGTCTTCAGATGAAATCCTCAGGATATGCCAGTGCCTATCTAGCTTAGCAGCATCACTCATCGCCCTAATACGAGCGTCCCTGACTGATTTAGTCCTCAGAGAGTAAGCAATCCTGTTTGTACGATAATGCCGCCGTAAATCAGCGGGAACTCTACGGGAGAAATACCAGATACCGTTCTTATTGAAGGTGTAGCTGTTCAGCTTGGTAGTTAGCATGGTCTACGGCTCACTCGATCAGTCGAATTAGTGAGGTATTACAATGCTTTAAGTGGGCCTGTGGTGCTGCTGGAGAGAATTGAACTCTCGACCTCTCCATTACCAATGGAGTGCTCTACCTCTGAGCTACAGCAGCGCCGTAAAGTGAAGCGTCTTTACGAGCAATTGGGAAATCGTGCAAGCGCAATCTGGACCCTTTTTGGCAACTGCGGTATGCCGCTTGATATGAGCGATAAACAAAAAACAACCCAAGCCAAAAACGCCGCACAAGCCCGTGACGCGCGATTGAAAGCTGCGCTGAAAGCAAACATGAGCCGCCGCAAGGCACAGGCCCGTGCGCGCGCATCAGACACGGATGAAAAAGCCCAGACGGGCGATTGAGGATAGGACACCCCGATGGATAGTATTTTGGTAAAGGGCGGCGGTGCTGTTTCTGGACAAATCCCGATTGCTGGCGCGAAGAACGCGGCACTGACACTGATGCCGGTCACGCTGCTGAGTGATGAGCCACTGACACTAACCAACACGCCGCGATTGTCAGACATCAAGACTATGACAACGCTGCTGGAAAGTCTCGGCGCCGAAGTAACCAGCCTGCAAAACGGCAAGGTTGTTGCCATGTCGACCCACGGCACAATCAACACCACCGCGCATTACGATATCGTGCGCAAAATGCGCGCCTCCAATCTGGTGCTTGGCCCGCTCTTGGCCCGTGAGGGGCATGCAGTTGTGTCTTTGCCCGGTGGCTGTGCGATCGGCGCGCGTCCAATGGATATCCACACAGATGGTCTGGCCAAAATGGGTGCTCAGATTGACCTTAAGGACGGTTATTTGCACGCTAAGGCGGACGGCGGAAAGCTCAAAGGCGCCGTCATTGATTTCCCGTTTGCATCCGTTGGTGCCACAGAAAACATCATGATGGCCGCGACCCTTGCGAAAGGGACCACTGTTATCAATAATGCCGCCCGCGAGCCTGAAATTGTGGATCTGGCGACCTGTCTGCGCAGCATGGGCGCGCATATTGACGGGGACGGTACGTCAACCATTACGATCGAGGGCGTTGAGCGTCTTGGCGGCGCGACCCACCCCGTCGTCACCGACCGGATCGAGCTTGGCACATATATGCTGGCGCCTGTCATCGCGGGTGGCGAGGTTGAGTGTCTGGGTGGCACGTTGGCTTTGGTCGGCGCGTTCGCCGAAAAACTGGATGCAGCAGGCGTCAATATTTCCGAGACGAAAAACGGCCTGAAAGTCAGCCTACGCGGCGATCGCCCCAAAGCCGTTGACGTCACCACAGAGCCTTTCCCGGGTTTTCCAACGGATTTGCAGGCGCAAATGATGGCGATGTTGTGCTTTGCGGACGGTACATCTGTTTTGGAAGAGAAAATCTTTGAGAACCGCTTTATGCACGCCCCAGAGTTGGTACGGATGGGGGCCAACATCGATGTACAGGGCGGCGTTGCCCGCGTTACCGGTGTAGACAGCCTCAAAGGCGCGCCAGTGATGGCCACAGACCTGCGCGCATCCGTTTCGCTTATTCTGGCGGGTCTTGCGGCCCAAGGCGAGACTCTTGTGAACCGCGTTTATCACCTTGATCGCGGCTATGAGCATGTGGAAGAGAAACTGGCCGCGATTGGGGCCAATGTTCAGCGTGTGCAAGGCGCATGAGCGACGCGCGTTTTGAAGACGGGGCAGACAAGCCCCTTCGCCTATTGGGGCACACACCCGAAGATATCCCCGTGATATCGGCGTTACTTCAAGACGCGGTTTTTCCTGCGTCCGAAATGGCGTGGCAACCAAGCAAGCGTCGCTTTGCTATTCTGCTCAATCGGTTCCGTTGGGAAGATGCCCCAAAAGCCCAGAAACGTGGACGCGCCTTTGAGCGTGTTCAATCGGTGCTGGCCGTGGAGGACGTTCTGAAGGTGTCCTCAATGGGCATCGACCGTGCTGACAAAGAACAAATCCTGTCTCCCTTGGCGCTTGAATGGCAAGCGGGTGATGACGGCGCAGGGATCTTGACGCTTGTGCTTGCGGGCGACGGCGCTATCTCGCTGCATGTTGAAGCAATAGAGGTAAGCCTGCGCGACGTGACACGCCCCTATGTTGCAGCCGCAAAAGACGCACCGCATCACCCCGAATAACGCCCTCATTTCGCCTTTGCCGATCTGGCTCAACATTTGAAAATCACGCGTCTGTCCGTATTGAGGCGCACAGGACAACAAGATAGACATATTACATGCCCCAGTTTTTGACCCACACAGACCCTGACTTTGAGACGCGCTTTACCGCCCTTTTGTCCGCAAAGCGCGAAGACAGTGTGGATGTGGATGACGCTGTGGCGGCCATTATTGCAGATGTTCGTCAACGTGGCGACGCAGCGGTGATTGAGCTGACATCCAAGTTCGACCGGCTTGATTTGACGCCCGACACCCTTGCGATCAGCGCAGATGAAGTTGATGCCGAAATTGCCAAAGTAAGCGATGCAGACCGCGCAGCGCTAGAAATGGCCGCCGAACGCATTCGCGCCTACCACCTACGCCAGCTGCCAAAAGACGAAAGCTGGAGCGATGACACGGGCGCGACCCTTGGGTGGCGTTGGACACCTGTATCTGCGGCAGGGCTTTATGTGCCCGGAGGCTTGGCCTCTTACCCATCGTCGGTATTGATGAACGCGGTGCCTGCAAAAGTGGCTGGTGTGGGCCGTCTTGCGATCACCGTCCCCACGCCCGATGGCATCATCAATCCGTTGGTGTTGTTGGCCGCGCGTATTTCAGGTGTTGATGAAATTTACCGCATTGGCGGCGCGCAGGCGGTTGCTGCCTTGGCGTATGGCACGCAGACCATTCCCGCTGTCGATAAAATTACCGGCCCCGGAAACGCGTTTGTCGCGGCTGCAAAGCGTCGTGTGTTCGGCAAAGTCGGCATTGATATGATCGCCGGTCCATCAGAGATTTTGGTCATCGCCGATAAGCACAATAATCCTGCATGGATCGCGACTGATCTGCTGTCACAAGCCGAACATGACGAGAGTGCGCAAAGCCTGTTGATCACCGACGATGCTGCATTTGGTCAGGCCGTAGCCGACGAAGTTGAAGCGCAACTCAAAACCCTTGAACGGACGGCGATTGCCACGCCAAGTTGGCGCGATTACGGCGCAATTATTGTGGTCAAAGACCTTGATCAGGCTGCAGAACTCTCGGACCGTATCGCGCCTGAGCACCTTGAACTTTGCGTGGAAGACGTTGACGCACTTGCCGCCAAGATCACACACGCAGGTGCTATTTTCTTGGGGCAATGGACCCCAGAAGCGATCGGCGATTATATTGGCGGGCCAAACCACGTTCTGCCCACAGCGCGTTCTGCGCGGTTCAGTTCCGGTCTGTCCGTCATGGACTTTGTCAAACGCACGACCTTGGCGAAAATGACCCCCGCCGCCTTGCGTGCAATTGGCCCCAATGCGGTTCGCCTTGCGACTTCGGAAAGCCTACAAGCGCATGGTCTGTCAGTGCAGGCCCGCCTTGATCACCTCAACGAGCCGCAACCTGAATGAGCCATATCGCCGCCATAGATTTGGACGACAGCAACCTTGCCCCGCCCACGCCCGAGATCGAGCAAGAGCGCAAGGTAGCAATGTTCGATCTGTTGGAGGACAACAGTTTCGCCCTGCCCGTGCGCGACGACCGCGACGTGCCAGCCGGCCCCTATAACTTGCATCTATCGATCAAGGAAAAGAGGCTGGTCTTCAGCCTGACCACTGCTGATGCTGAGCCAGCAGCACAGTTCTTGTTGTCCCTCGGGCCGTTTCGTCAGGTTGTGAAAGACTACTTCCAGATTTGCGAAAGTTATTTCGAAGCGGTCAAAACCCTGCCTCCCCACCAAATTGAAACGATCGATATGGCACGGCGCGGTATTCACAACGAAGGGGCGCGCGTGCTGCAAGACAGGCTGGACGGCAAAGCCGACGTCGACAACGACACGGCCCGCCGCCTCTTTACGCTTATCTGCGTCTTGCATTTCGGACGATAGATTTGGAACAGCACCTTCCCACGTCAATCCTGTTTTGCTGTGACCACAACGCTGTCCGCTCGCCGATGGCCGAAGGATTGATGAAAAAGTTCTACGGCCAAGAAACATACGTGCAATCGGCCGGCGTCAAATCCGACATGGATGTAGACGGCTTTACAGTTGCCGTTTGCGAAGAAATGGGGATCGAGCTGTCACGCCACCGAGCGCGATCGTTTGATGAAATGGAGCAATGGGGCGATGATTTGGGCAGCTTCGATGTGATTGTCGCCCTGTCGCCTGCGTCCCAACGTGCGGCCCTTGAACTGACCCGCACCCATGCGCTTGAGGTTCTGTATTGGCCCATCATGGACCCGACCGGAATGGGTGACCAGCGCAACGAAAAGCTTGAGCATTACCGCGCGGCCCGTGACCAGATTATCAAACACATGACTGATAATTGGGGCGCTCCTGTCGTTTCAGAATAAGATCAGTGGTTGAGTGCGCCCGAATAAAGCCGCCAACTCTTGCGCCTGCCATTGATAACAAACCAAATCAAACGGCTACCTACGCTGAAATTGCCGCCCAAAAGCTGTGTCCACGAACCATGCAACCGCATAAGGTTCGACAAGTCGCACGTAAATTTCATGCATAAATGATACAACCACGTACTAATTCAGCCGATAAATTGGTGTTTCGACGCTCTTTGTGGTCACATTTCAGAAACGCCTTGAAAACAGCGCGGCGCTGCATCATATCGTGCCCTGTTCGCACAGGGCGGACGCATTACAGGAGTGAACATGGCTAAGGAAGAACTGCTCGAATTTCCAGGTGTCGTTAAGGAACTCTTGCCGAACGCGACATTCAGGGTCGAGCTGGAAAACGGCCATGAAATTATCGCTCATACGGCAGGCAAGATGCGCAAAAACCGCATCCGTGTTCTGGCTGGAGACAAAGTCCAAGTCGAGATGACACCGTATGATCTGACCAAGGGTCGGATCAACTATCGCTTCAAATAATGAAGCTGATCCTCGGATCTGGCAGTCCCCGGCGGCGTCAGTTGCTGGGGCAGTTGGGTGTGACGATCACCGAAACCCGCTCACCAGACATTGATGAAACACCACTAAAGGCCGAGCAACCTCGCGCCTACTGCATGCGCATGGCTGTTGAAAAGTCTAACGTCCTTGCTGCGGCTGAAGATGAAATTATCCTTTGCGCTGACACAACCGTCGCCCTTGGCCGCCGCATTCTTGGCAAGCCCGAGGACCGCGATGAGGCCGAGCGTTTTCTGCGCCTTCTTTCAGGCCGTCGTCATAAAGTAATCACGGCAGTAAGCGTCAAGACAGCAACCAAGCTATGGACCCGCGATGTTGTGACGGATGTGCGGATGAAACGCCTGTCTGAGCCAGAGATCACGACCTACCTCAATACAGATGACTGGCAAGGAAAAGCCGGCGGCTATGCCATTCAAGGCCCTGCTGGCGCATTCATCCCGTGGATTTCTGGCAGCTACTCTGCCGTCATGGGCTTGCCCCTTGCACAAACCGCCACGTTGCTTGAAGCAGCGGGCTACCCAATTTACGGAGCCGCCTCATGAAGGGTCGCCAGATTGCACTCGATCACCTCAACGGCATCGAAGCCGCGGCACTACTGGTCGACGGACGTCTTGACGACATCCTGATCGCGCCTCCGGCCGGAACGCCAACTGTTGGGACCATTTACGCGGCACGCGCAGACCGCCCTGTCAAAGGCCAAGGCGGCATCTTCGTCAGCACACCAGACGGCCAAGGATTTTTGCGTGGCACCAAAGGCATCGCCCAAGGGGCCCGCATCTTGGTTCAGGTGACAGGGCACGCAGAAGACGGCAAAGCCATCCCCGTGACGGCGAAACTGCTTTTCAAAAGCCGCTACGCAATTGTAACCCCATCCGCGCAGGGGCTGAACATCAGCCGCCAAATACGCGACGAAGAAGAACGCGTCCGCCTCAAAACTATCCTGCACGACGTGGCAGGCGATGCCCCCTACGGCGTGATCCTACGCTCGGCCAGTTTTGGCGCGGATGACGATGACATCGCCGAAGATATTGCCGCAATGTTGACTGCGGCGGATACAGTTTTAGCGTCCGAAGTAGAGGCGCCTGCTGTTTTGTTGCAAGGGGATCAGCCACATCTGTTGGCTTGGCGCGAGTGGACTGAGCCTGCTGAAGTTGCCCAGCAATCTGGCAGCTTTGAAGACTGCAACGTTCTCGATCAATTGGACGGGCTAACCAACATCGACGTACGGTTTGCCCAAAGTACGATGTTCATCGAACCAACCCGTGCTTTGGTTGCCGTCGACGTAAATACTGGAGCAGACACATCGCCCGCATCCGGGCTGAAAGCGAACCTTTGGGCAGCCAAAGAGCTGGCGAGGCAACTTCGACTGCGCGGCCTTGGCGGGCAGATCACAATCGATTTCGCCCCAATGACCAAAGCCGACCGGCGGCAAGTTGAAGGTGCGCTTCGCCAAGCGTTCAGGAGCGATCCAATCGAAACGTCCCTTGTGGGTTGGACGCCGCTTGGTCACTTTGAAATTCAACGCAAACGCGAACGCCTTCCCCTTAACCTGCTTCTCGGAGACAGCTGATGCCCTGCCCTATCTGCAAACGCGACGCGGATAAAAGTTACAAACCTTTTTGCAGCAAACGCTGCGCTGACATCGATTTGGCAAAGTGGCTTGGTGGTGATTATGCAATTGCCAGCACGGATCCAGATGACGTGGATCAGATCGTAGATGCACTTGAAATAGAAGCCGAGCGGGCCGCGAAAAACATTCACTAGCGCGAATTACGGTGAAATACACAATTGGGCAAAAAGGCGCTGGACACCACCTAATGCCTGACCTAGAACGACGCCACCCAAGGGGGTCAACCCCATCCCGTGCCCGGGTAGCTCAGGGGTAGAGCAGTGGATTGAAAATCCTCGTGTCGGTGGTTCGATTCCGCCCCTGGGCACCACTTTTACCAATAAAAACAATGGCTTAGCCAAGCGCAATGCGCGCTAAAGTTGTGTAATTCAAAAACACACCTTAAACACACTTTTTGCCGTGTTGCTGACTATTTTGACTGCGGATTCGCAGTGTTGAACACAGTGTTGGCTGATGCTGTGTTGCGGACACTGTGTTGGCAGAGTTTTGGGCAAACATGGTGAGGAACACAAGAAACGTCATTGCTGGTTTTCCGCCCAGAGCAGACATTCACGC
>NZ_CVPC01000033.1 GCF_001049735.1 Nereida ignava | reverse complement strand
ACTGAGCAGCAGCGATGCTGGCGAAAAATACCAAAGTGCTTGTAGAATGAATTAACTTCATAACTACCCCTCCCGACAAAGCATACTGGCATTATGCAGAGACAATTCAGAGGGGCAATATCGATTTTAGGTTTTTATGCATGGCGGACAGACAGTGAGTTTGGCTCCTATCTCATCCACCAACAATCAGTTAATACCCTGTAATCATTGGATATAGCATACCTTAGTTCACTACAATAAGGCGCATATTGGTCAGTAATCTGGTCAGTAATTGGTTGAGATGCATTTGACTTAGTGTCCTTATCCTACGGGCTTCTAAGAAGTTTCATTTGAGAGGTGGAAATAGCGATCTTTGTTGATGTTAAATCAGGTCGTTGTAAGCAAGAATTATTTTAACAATAACTTCGGCTTTCATGTCGATCGCAAGCGTTTAATCCAGGGCTCAATACAGCATAAAAACTTGACAAAACAGTGACTTGATGCTATAATAGTGGTACACTCGATGAAACCAATACTGTCACTTTGCTGCTGACTAACGATATATACCCCAAGGTCTACTGAGGCTACATAACAGTCAGCTTAGCCTTATCAAATATAACAGATTAGCAGTTCTTAATCTTGATAAAGATTAAGAGTTAATACCAAAGGTGTTAACAACATAAACCTTATATCCATCAGCCGATAAGACTGCTTCAAGCATAGATGCATTACAATGCATGTATGAGCCACCTGATAAAGGGAATGGCGCAGGGACGGTTAATCAGAACTTTTTTGTTATTTTTCAAATAAAAGTCCAGAAACCTCAAGTGCGAGATATTTTTTCTTATAAATAAATGTGTCTGGTCAAGACATAAAATATTAGGACGTCAAACCTGTTGAGCAATCTAGCTACTTGAATGGAGCAGAGTGTGGATAATCTCAGTTAGGACCCATTCAAGTTACTTGGAGGACTAAACAGCAATAAGGTGGAAGGGCTGTTAAAATATTCACACCACGATGAGGGCAATGCGACACTGCAACCCTCAATGATTGATCAAAGTCGTTCCATTGGCTGATCGATTATACCGCTGGTATGAAGCGGAGCGTAAAAGGAGACCGGCTAACCGCCCTTTCGCATCTAAGCTGACCACTTAATTGTCCCAATTATTGGGTTGCTCTAATGGAATGTGAACGAAGGCACTAGACACAGGCTTTTGGACACACCTCACCTCGCGGAAGGTGAAGTGTGTCCTCAAACAATACCACAAACACTGCAATCAAGATTGCCTTACCATTCCAGATTTAAGGTGAGATATGATTTGAGAGCACATTTCCACAAACCTAAGTAAAAACGTTAACACTTCGACAGAATGGAGCGAAGCGACATACTGGAGAACTCGACGTAGTCGAGTACCTAATTACACATTTAAGGTTAGAATTAGGTCAAGTTTGAATATTCTTAATTACCTTCAAGGAACATAATTAGAACCATTAAATGTGCTACAGTGTGGAACTCATACTGTTGTATTAGAGAAATTTTTATGACTCTCACCCGCGCGGAGGCAAGATACGACAACTTCTCACTAGTCGTAGATAAAGAGAGCGTCGGACAATATCTTAATATCTAAGCGTTATCACGAGCGCATCTCTAAATCGTGCTAAATGATTCACGCTAAATTATAAAAATTAATATTAGATCATATTAAAAAAACAAATTTATAAAAATTTTCATTTGATTTCAAAAAGCCATGTAGAAGCCGATCAATGAAAAATAAGAATATTAGGTTTGATTAGAGCGATAGATATAACTATTCATCGATACCGCTATGATATCCGATTGCAAGTGATATATTCTTCTAAAAATAAAATCCCAATCAAAAATAAAATTTCAAAAAAATATTCTATTTATTTAATTTTATCGGAATTATTTCATCATTAATATTTTTTTTGATGAAATTTTCAAATAAATAATCGAAATTAGTACCCCATTGACTATTCACAACAATCAAATCACCGTTCTTAAGTTGGATTAGTTCCTCTGGCTTTTTGAAATATCGAACTTTTTCTGATTTTTTAGCGTTGGCTTCTAGTTCAACAACAAAAGCATTCTTTCCTCTACTAGCCCTTCCATTCGTCCACGCATCGTCTGGAAAAAATTCTTTTAACTTATCGATATTTGCAATATTATTATCGATGACGAAAGCCTTAACAACCGCATGGACTAATTTACCTTTGCCGTAAGTCGCGCCCCGAAAGCTGTACTTCGTCATATCTCTTGCCGTAGTTGCTGTTAGGCTCGCCTCTTTAAAACCTGCAGTAAAATTGTCCTTAAAACTTTGCGTCATTTCAGTTTTGGGAAGCGACAAGTCTTCCCTAACTGCCTTAGAAAACTCACCTAAATATTCGCACATAGTATTTTTTTCATCTGGGGCGAAAGCACGCGGTTCCTGTTGATCATTTTCGTTAACGTAAGCTGATTGTATTAGGGTGAGAACTTTGCCGCTTGTCTCTACCACGTCAGCGGGGGCGATCATGCATAGGCTAGTATGAACGTTTAATGCGGTTGCAAACTGAGCTTCAGTAACCGCAGTTTGTGAAAAACAGATATTTTCCCATTTTTCTATCGCATTTTCATAGGTGATAAGCTTTTTGGTAAATACTTCTTTACCGAGTGCCTTTGATTGTTCAACATCAGATTGTTTTTTAAGCATGTACATCGTTGTTATGATCACAAAAATCACGCCTATCGCAGCATTTAGTGTTTCCCTGACGGTCTCAGAGCTACTGGTCAAAATAAGGTCATCGAAACCTATATAGAGTGCTACAGCAAGCACAACGATCCCTAAGTAACTGAAATCTATATTTTTGATTTGCTTAAGTAATATCACGTAAAGCTCCTGATCATTCTTAATAAACATCTTGTTCTGGCACTTGCAAATGACTGTAGTTAATTCACAAAATCATATTTGCTTAGATATCTTAAATCAGTAAAAGTCCAGGTATGCAGTTTGATTTCATGACGAAATATTACACGCGCCATAAGTCATACGCAGCCGAAACTTGTCAAATATTCTGCGCGCCCTAACTTGTATAATTGACTTAACATGAAAGAACTATTGATGTTTCAATCAGAGATAACCGACGCGCTTGAGCATTACGTTTACCGCTTGCTTGACCCCCGAAATGGCGAAACCTTTTACGTTGGTATGGGGAGCGGCAATCGAGTGTTTGACCATGTACAAGAAGACAACCCTTTAGACGATCCGCTGTCATGTAAACATGACAGAATAAGAGAAATCGAAAATTGTGGCTTTGAAGTTCAACACATTATTCATAGACACGGAATGGACCGTAGGACTGCCCTTGAGGTTGAAGCGGCTCTCATTGAAGCGTATCCAGGTCTCACCAATCTGATGCCTGGGCACGGAAGCAGTCTCCGCGGAACTGCTCATGTAAAGGAGATTGATGCTCGATACGCTTCAGAAGAAGCCGTCATTGAAGACAAAATTATCGAGATTACTATTAATGCATCAGCCCTTGAGAGGTCAGTGTATTCGGCCACTCGGGCTGCCTGGGTGGTAAAACTTAGCAACGCTCAAAAAGTAGACTACGCTGTAGCTGTCAACCGAGGGATCGTGGTGGAGGTGTTTTCAATTTCGGAGTGGCTGCCTGCGACGAAATCTAATTTCCCTGATGTTTTGGTCCAGGACATTCCTGGAAGGTTTGGTTTTGTAGGAAATGTAGCTCCATCACACATCCGACAAAAATATTTGCGCCGCCGCATGCCACAACGATCTAGAGGTGCTGCTAACCCAATTAGGTATTTTAACGTATAGTATTTGCCCCCATAGGGGGCAAATCCTTCCTATTATTAGTCGTTAAAAACTTCGCCGTCTTTATACATTCCAAGTTTATAGTGCATTCGGAAGCGCAGACCGCACCCCTTGTTATTGTATTCCAAATCAGCAGCTAACGCTTCAATACGGGTTGACATTCCATATTCATCCTTTAGCTTTTTAATAGGTTTACCTTTCTGGTTGTTTAGAGCGACTATTTGAATAATACCCGAGGTGCGAGAAAGCATAAAGTCTGCTTCCCCATCATCGTCAAATATTTCGGGGTCATTGATGCTGAAGAAAGTGCCCTCGAGTTTTATGATAATTGAGTTTTTATCTTCATTATAATTTATTGAAAATGAAGAATCCGCTGTTGGTTCGGTAACCGGAAAAGATGAACACTGAAAATCACCTTGCTGAAACAAACCGCTACCAAGATCAGTTAGCTTATCATTTTCAGATGATGGAAAATTGACCCAAATACCGGGAAATCCCATTTGTTGGAGTTTTTTCTTCATCTTATCGTCAACGTCATCTTCGAATAAGAAGAATTCTAATTCACATGGTTCAATATCCACGAAGATACATTTCATTGACAATTTCTCCTACATTGTATTTTTAATCCAATAAATAATGGTTAAAACATCCAAGCAAGACTTTTCAAGCTCCGACTTGAACCACGCAACTATATTTTTTCCCTGTACCTATGGTAGTGTCGTTTCACTTTGAGCGCACGAAGGTGTTGTGCTGGTCCGTTTTGTTTCTTAGTAATTTACCAGCCCAGAAATATTTTTGAGAGGTAGACCGATGCTAACGAAAAGTAGATTTGTTACCGCATTAACCTGCCCATCAAAACTCTATTTTATGTTGGATAGGCGCTATTCTAACACGTCAACGGATGATCCTTTTCTCAAAGCTTTAGCGGAAGGAGGTTTTCAAGTTGGTGAGCTTGCTAAACTGTATTTCCCCGGCGGAGTGTTGGTCGACAGCTTAGATAGTGATGTTGCCTTGGAGGCAACCAACTCACTTCTTGAAAGAGATAGTGTAACAATTTTTGAAGCGGCAATCCGTTATAAAAATTGCTTCATACGTGTCGATATACTGCAAAAAAGCGGTGATCAGATTAACTTGTACGAGGTCAAGGCAAAGTCATTCAACAGTAAGGATGAGGTAAAATTCCAAAAGCAAAACGGTGAGCCAAGTGCTGAATGGAGAGATTACCTGTATGACGCAGCCTTTCAAAAGTGGGTTTGCTTGAAAGCACATGTAAACTGGAGAGTAAGTGCGCACTTGATGCTTGCAGACAAAGGTCAAAAAACGAACGCTGCAGGACTTAACCAAGTATTCAAGGTAAGAGATAATAATGGTCGTAAACATGTTGAAATGACAAAATTACCATCGCCTTCTGCTTTATCCCCAAAAATTATCACAGCGGTAAACGTCGATGATATGTGTGAGCATATATATTCGTCGACAAACCATGGATTGCATGTTGAAGAAACCTTTGAAAAGATGGTGCATCGATTTTCGAACTCCTTAGTTAACGTAGAGTTCATTTCAACAACTATTGGAACAAAATGCGCAAAATGTGAATTTACTGCGTCAATAGAGGACCAAAAATCGGGTAAAATTGATGGTCGGCAGCACTGTTTTCGGACAGCTTTAGGTATTGACAACAACGTATTTGCTAAACCCAATATATTTGAGCTTTGGAACTTCAGGGGAAAAGATAAATTAATCAGTGATCGGAAACTCTTACTTGAAGATATGGATGAAGCCGACTTGAAAGTCATTCCTGCTGCGACCGGGCTTTCGAATTCTGAGCGACAGTTTCTGCAAATTCAAAAAGCAAAAACTGGAGATAATTCAGTATACTTCGATAAAGATGGACTGCTCTCGGAAATGGAAGTCTGGAAGTATCCACTTCATTTTATAGATTTTGAAACTACGACGGTTGCCATACCATTTGGTGCTCATCAATCGCCCTATGAGGGGATAGCCTTCCAATTTTCACATCATATCGTCGAGTCTGACGGAACCGTCAAACATGCTGGTGAGTTCATCAACGCTGAGCCAGGCAGTTTCCCGAACTTCGACTTCGTTAGGGCATTAAAGGATCAGTTAGGCAGCGATAGTGGCACCATTTTTCGATACTCTCATCACGAAAATACCTTTTTAAATTTGATTCTAGAACAATTACGAAGCGAGGCTACGGCGGTAAGTGACAAGGATGAACTCATTGAGTTCATTAAAAGTATAGCAAAGCCAGCCGCCAAGTCTGAGGAACAATGGTCTCCTGATCGAGAGATGTTGGACTTATTAGAACTGGTTAAAAAGTATTATTTTGACCCGGCGACTAAGGGGTCAAATTCGATAAAACATATTTTACCGAGTGTCCTGCACTGGTCAAAATTTCTTCAAAGAAAATATTCCAAGCCCGTTTATGGCTCGCCGAACGGAATACCGAGCAAGAACTTTCAAAGTTGGTGTTGGTTTCAAACCACCTCTGAGGGGTTGGAAAAGGACCCTTACGATTTGTTACCGAAACTTTTCTCAGGAGAAACAAATGGTGATAAGCGCCTCCTAACAAATGAATTAGAACTGAAGAATGGCGGCGCAGCATTAATGGCATACGCTAAAATGCAATTCGAGGATATGTCTGATTATGAACGTGGAGAATTACAGAGTGCGCTATTGAAATACTGTGAACTTGATACTCTCGCGATGGTTATGATTTACGAAGCATGGGTTAACCATGTTTAAACTATAAGTACTTTCATTTTTGAACTGACATTATTTTAAAAAACTTGACCGTTCTCGTCGTCAGAGCTACTCAATGCGATCATCACTAACAGATCAACGCGCTTGTATCCCTATGCCGCCACTCTTCTATATTCGTATGTGCCTGATATTTTTTGGCCAGCGCAATCATAACTGAAACCGGCCTGTCTTCGTTGAAGTTTAGTTTAGTTTAGTTTAGTTTAGTTTAGTTTAGTTTGGGACCGTGTTGAGATTTGTGTCAACATCGTTCTCGACAGCGCCAATTGCAAAGCAGACGTGCTGACGAAAAACGTCTGATCGCAGATTTGATCAGCTAACGCGCCAGTACGGTCGATTTGGTTGTCGCCAGATCGCTAACCTGTTGAGAAATGTAGGTTGGCATCAGAATGACATGCGTGTGGAATGTTTATGGCGACGTGAAGGACCTAAACTGCCAATTAAACAACCAAAGAAGGGTCGGTTCTGGCTCAAAGATGGATAGTGTGTCCGTTTACGTCTTGAATATCACAATCACGTCTGTTCGTCTGACTTCGTGCATTATCGAACTGAGTGCGTGGCGTAATCCCTAGTTCGCAGAGGTGTTGAGATATTTACTCACTCATGATTTCATAATGCTCAGACTTTGATTAAGTCCGACAATAAGTAAATTCATACAATAAAGGACTATGGAAATGAACTTTACAACGAACGTAAAAATATCTGTGGAAATCAAAAACTTTGAGCGCTTCGATAATATTGAATTCGATTTCGTTCAATTCACAGATGATATGAAGCGTGAAATTTCTTCAAAATTTGAACCTAAAAAATTTAGAATAGTTTTTGATCTCACCCATGTTGATCCCGAGGGCGATGGTTATTCCATCCATGCGACGGCGTCGCATCGAAAAAAAGCAAACTTTGAGTTAATTGAGCCTTCTACAGGGGTATTTCGACTTATTGGTGAAGCAGCAGTGTCGGTTCCATTAAAAATATCACAAGTAAAAGCAGCAGATTTCATGGCTTCATTGATTTATTGTGACCTTTGGAAAGGGACTGAAGATGCCGTAAAGCTAGAATTCGACGCGATCAACATTTCTGATTTTGATCTCGTAGAATAATATAAGCTTGTGACAAACGTGATTGCGAGCTTCTAAATGCATTATATCTCATTCATGGCATCCTCCAGCTTCTGTAAGAACTGGTGGAGGAAAGCGACACGCTACAACCGATGCATGAACATTCCTATCAGCGATACGCAATTTACTTGTTTTTGTCGGGCGTATGGATAAGCTTCTTTTAGAAGCAGACCGCCTCTCCCCTGGCTATATCTTGTCGCATAGCTGGCGCTAACTAATGAAAACAAGTTGCTGAACTCTTCGTATTAGTCCCAGTGAACGTGGGAAATTTTACGAGGACCAGGTGATCAAGTAATGTAGGATAAAATCTAAATGGAACTAGACCAGCAGGTTGAGCAAGTAGCTGCCATATTTCACCAAGACCCTAAAAACAAAGTTTTCGCAAACGAAAAGCTTCTATTAGCCAGCGTTTTAGAAGAAAGCGGCAATGAAATATCCGCAGAAAAATTGGTGACTATCATTAAGTCTTACGAAGACGATAACTTAAGTGGAGCAGATGAAGAGCTATACGATGCTGCGGTTTACTGTTGCAATGTCCTCGCTCGCAAGTGTTTTGCTGAAGATGTCGAAGATGAGGACGAAGAAGTAGATTTCAATTTAACGTGGCTTCATGAAGACGACGGGTCAGTATTTGCAGAAATTCGACCAGCGTGACACCATAGCTTCTCGCGATTGAGGAGTATCAGTGATCTCTTGGATTAAATACGTTAATCTAGCCGAACGGTTTTGGGATCGCCCCCCTTCTCGGGACCTTGCATAGCAATACCTGTGACGAACCGTGAATAATCCTGAACGCACAACATTCCCTGATCAAGGCAGTCTAATCTCTATAAAGATAGAAGTACTTATCAGCCCGTTGGCACGAATAGCCTTTGATGGACTGAGTGAAGCGTTCGTAAAGATCAGCACGTTTTTGGTCAGTTACATTGAACATGAACCAATCACTGTTTGCTTGAGCGATCAGCTTGTTCGCAGCTACCACTAGCTTGCGATAAAGTATCATTGGTCTTGGTGTATGACCTTCAACAGTAAACACCTTGACGTACTCAATATCACCCATCCACTCATCAGTATCTTCTTTGTACATAATGAGTGAGTTGTTTCCGTATTCTACGACGTAATTGTAACCTTCATGGTAGACCTGTTTCTTCATTTTTTCCGTTTGCTTTTGTAATCATATGCTACTGAGAACTCTAAACGTTTTGGCTGAGTTCTTGATCTAATTGCGCACTGCTTGAGACAGTCTTATCTGCTGATAGATACAAGGCTGTTGGCGTAGCCTAAAAGCTGACCAATAGTAGACTTTTCAAACACCTATGGGAGACTATGTTGTTAACACCTTTGGTATTAACTCTTAATCTTTATCAAGATTAAGAACTGCTAATCTGTTATATTTGATAAGGCTAAGCTGACTGTTATGTAGCCTCAGTAGACCTTGGGGTATATATCGTTAGTCAGCAGCAAAGTGACAGTATTGGTTTCATCGAGTGTACCACTATTATAGCATCAAGTCACTGTTTTGTCAAGTTTTTATGCTGTATTGAGCCCTGGATTAAACGCTTGCGATCGACATGAAAGCCGAAGTTATTGTTAAAATAATTCTTGCTTACAACGACCTGATTTAACATCAACAAAGATCGCTATTTCCACCTCTCAAATGAAACTTCTTAGAAGCCCGTAGGATAAGGACACTAAGTCAAATGCATCTCAACCAATTACTGACCAGATTACTGACCAATATGCGCCTTATTGTAGTGAACTAAGGTATGCTATATCCAATGATTACAGGGTATTAACTGATTGTTGGTGGATGAGATAGGAGCCAAACTCACTGTCTGTCCGCCACCTACTGCCTCACTAGCAGTGGCATATCCCAGATAAGCATCAGTTATTACTCACTTATTTAGGCTCGGCACTTGTCATGCCGTACGTGAGTACTGACCAAATTGCTGACTGATGCTGTT
>NZ_CVPC01000032.1 GCF_001049735.1 Nereida ignava | reverse complement strand
GGTCTGCTGAGCGGACTTAGCCGCATTTTTCCGCTGCGGGTCGCGCTGGCGCAGAAAGCCTTTGCCGGTGTGGCGCATAACCATCTGCATTTTTAGCCGCTCCAAAGTGCCAGTTTCGGATGTCGCTCTGTTATAGACCGGTCCAATGACAGAAGCGTCGGAAGAAGCTGTTCGGATTGTTCTAGGACAGCAGGTGGGCGATTTCCTTGTTCGCCAGCGTGCTACTGGTCAGGTATCGCAGCGCAAGTTTTTTGCGGGTTTTGTCGAGAATTTCCTGAAACGTCGTCGCCTCGTCGCGCAGGCGACGCTCGAGTGTGCGCCAGCTGATACCCAGCTCTGTGCATAGGGTGACCACATCAGCATGTCCCAAAGGCAGTTGCGCGAAGCGCGCTGGGAACCCTTGAGGACAAGTCGCTTGTTCCCGCCCGCGCGGAAAACTGGCGTTCCAGATCCTGCTCCATCGCGTGCTACAACCCCAAGGCCTTGGATAGGAGCGGCGCGGTCGCATCTACGCGCGCAAATCTCAGCGTGGCCGTGTCCCTTTAGCGCGGCATTACTTTAAGATGCCAAGCCAGTTTATGGCGAACGTCTCAAGATGCTTTGAGGCTGGTCGCCACCGGCATCATTGGAAGCCCCGCCATCAGCCGCGCTTTTCCACAACGAACGCTAGGTAAAGGGCCAACATCGAGGCGGGCCCCGAGTACACGAGCGCGGTACTATCACACCATTTAAAGCGACCATTCGACGTTCACATCTGGTCCAATTTCGAGATGATCGGCCAATGACTTCCAGCTTTTCGCGTATGGACCATATGCAGTCTTAATGTGCACCCCAACCGGCAGTTCGGGGCACTCGTTCTCGCCATTGGTGCCCCAGTTGACCCAACCGGATTGCTTGCGCTGCACGATCTGAAACGCACCGGAAGCTTTCGACGTATACCAAACCATAGCTCGGCCGGTAGCCGCATGGAATTCGACGGTTTTATTCGCCGCAGTCGAAAAGATCGTTTCGTGTGGGGAGGCAGACACCTCGATCGGTGTATCAGTCATCTGCCAATCTCGGTCAGTATGGTCGGCGGCCGAATGGGCAAGGGCGCGCACCCGGCCAAGACGTTCCGTAATTTCTACGTTGCTCAGTACGCCTTCCCAAACGCAAAACATGCGCCAATACAGGTCCCAGTGAGCGGCTTCCATGTCCTGTAGTTCTGCCCGGAAATCGCGGAATTTAGGATTATCGGCCTCGCTTTCTTTCAAAGTCTTCGAAACCATGTCAACAAGTAAGCCCGCGTAAGGATCACCGGCCCGGTAGGTCGTCCCGTGGTATGCCGCGAAACGGTCAAAGACGAGCTCTCCCCTGCCGCCTTCGAATTCGTCGCCGACGGTGATCTTGTTTTCGACAGCGCGACCGTTAATGACAGTTCGGAACGGATCGACTTCGTAGCGTCGCTGAAAGAAGGGCGTGCGGTATGTGAAGGTCCATTCGATCGTGAAACCGAGCCCCTTCAGCTCTTCCAGCAGGCCGTCCGGGATCGTGCCGTGCATCCGGTAGCGGTGCATAACCGGGCCTTTCTCCACAGTCTCGATCCGGACAGTGGTGTGCTCGGGCGGGTTGATCAGGCCATTCTCTGGCGTGAAGAACGGCCCGTAAAATCCGCCGATGGCGTTGTTGCCAGAGGGCAAAAGCTCGAAATCGTCGTGCAATCCACGGAAATGCCGCAGACCCCATTTTGACGCACCCGTCCCCTGGGCCGTCCCGCTGCACATTTCCAGATCGAAGGCACCCGTGTTCAGGCGCACGAAACAATCGGCTTCGCGGCCCGGATCGTCTGCGGTGATGCCTTCCGTCACGTCCGACGGGGCGCAGGCCTCGCCAAGTGTCAGTGTCAGCGTCTCCGCTCCGTCAAGGTCGAGGACCGCGACATAGGTCGTGCCCTCTTCGGTCTGCGCCCTCAGTTTCTGACACAGGATCCGTTGGCCATCGCACGTCGTGGCCCATCGGAGGTCAGGTCCATCCTGATCAGGGATCGTGAATGTGATCGGCTCGGCGATGCGGTGTCCGGAAAGCGGGTCGGTGATCGTGATGGTCAGGGTCATGAGGTGGCCTTGTTGTCTGGTGGTGTGGTCCCGTCGGGGCGTTTGCCAGAGCCGAACAGGAAAGGGCGCTGTTTGAGGCTGTCGATGGCTACGGCAAAGATGATCACCGCGCCCTTGACCAGAAGCTGCGTGAAAAACGGCACGTTGAGCAGGATCAGTCCCGTCGTCAGCACGCCGAGGATCGCCGCCCCGATCAGCGTCCCGAGGATGCGTCCGCGGCCGCCCATCAGGGAAGTGCCGCCCAGCACCACCGCGGCGATGGCGTCAAGTTCGTACCCCTGTCCAGCCGTGGGCTGGGCCGAGATGACGCGTGCAGAAAAGATCAGCCCGGCGATACCGGCGCAGACACCGGCGATGACATAGACGGTTGCGGTCACACGCTTGACCTTCACGCCCGCCAGCCGCGCCGCTGTGGGATTGCCGCCGACCGCATAGACATGGCGGCCAAAGGTCGTCCGTTCCAGCACGAACCAGGATATCAGGTAGACCGCGGCCATGATGTAAACCGGAATTGGAATGCCAAGCCAGTAACCGCTGCCGAGCGCCTTGAAGCTGAGCGTGCTGGAGACGACGGGTTTGCCTTCGGTGAGCGTGTAGGCAAGGCCGCGCAGGAAGGTCATGGTGCCAAGGGTCACGATAAAGGGAGCAAGGGCGAGGTAGGCGGACAGCATCCCGTTCACCATTCCGCAGGCCGCCCCCGCCGCCATGCCAAGCAGGATCGCCAGCGGGGCAGGGACGCCCGCGACGGCGGCCAGCACGGACACCACGCCTGAGACCGCGACAATGGACCCGACCGACAGGTCAATCCCCGCTGTCAGGATTACGAACGTCATGCCCGCCGCGAGGATCGCGTTGATCGAGATTGCCCGGAGGATGTTTAAGATATTATCGACCCGCGTAAAGTTCGGGGCAGCGATGACCATGAAGACGACAAGCGCCAGCAGGACCAGCAGGATACCGACGCGGTCCCACCACTTTGCAAAGTCGAATGCGGGTTTCGGGTTGGGGCTGCTCATGGGCGCGCTCCTTTGTGTTGTGTTGCCTGTGCGGTCGCTGCCCTTGCACCGGTCGCGTGCAACATGACGATTTCTTCGGTCGCCTCGGCGGAGGGCATGTCGTGCACGATGCGACCGTCACGGACCACCAGAACCCTGTCCCCGATCCCGATGGCTTCGGGTAGGTCGGAGGATATCACGAGGATGGCCTTGCCCTGCCGCGCCAACGTGTCGATCAGATCGTAGATTTCGCGCTTCGCGCCGATGTCCACGCCGCGTGTCGGTTCGTCCAGGATCAGGACCTGGCTGTCCCGCAGCAGCCAGCGGGCGACGGCTGCCTTTTGCTGATTGCCCCCCGACAGCGCCTCGACCGGCAGATCAATCGCGTTTGACCGCAATCTGAGCTGGGCCATCCGTTCGGACACGGCAGCGCGCAGTTTTGGGCGGCGCAGGATGCCCATCCACGACAGGTCCTCCAGTGTGCTGATGGCGATGTTGTCCTTGACAGAATGCTCCAGAAACAGACCCTCGCTCTTGCGGTCCTCCGGGACCATGCCGATGCCCTGCGCGATGGCTGCAGCCGGATCGACGGGCGCACTTTGCGTGCCGTGGATCCAGACCTGTCCGCCGGTGCGGGCGTCGGCCCCGAAGATCAGCCGCGCCATTTCGGTGCGCCCTGCTCCGATCAGCCCGGCGACGCAGACAACCTCTCCGGCGTGAACTGTCAGGTCGAAGGGTCCGACACCGTTTCCGCGCAACCCTTCGACCCGCAAAAGCGGTTCTCTTGGTTCGCGCGGGCCATGCCCGTAAAGGTCCGCGATGTCGCGCCCCACCATCATCGAGACGATCTGGCCTTCGGTCAGGTCATCGGCGATTTCGGTTCCCACGTAGCGCCCGTCACGCAGCACTGTGATGCGGTCCGCCAGACGCCAGACTTCCTCCATCCGGTGGGAGATATAAATGAGCCCGACGCCGTCTGCGCGCATCTGGCCGATCAGACTGTAGAGTTGTTCGGATTCGGTGCGCGACAGGGCGGCGGTCGGTTCGTCCAGCACCAGCACACGCGCCTCTTCGCCAACCGCGCGGGCGATCTCGACCATCTGCTGCATCCCGATACTGAGCGAACCCAGTGGCTGCGTGACATCGATTTTGGCACCGATGCGGTCGAGCTTGTCCGCCGCGTCTTGCGTCATCCGTTGACGGTCGAGCATGCCGAAACGGGTTTTCGGTTCTTTCCCAAGGGCAAGATTTTCGGCAACCGACATATACGGCACTGTATTGAGTTCCTGGTGAATGATAGCGATACCGTGCCGACGCGCATCCGCAGGCGTCGCGATCTCAACGCGTTGGCCGTCGATCTCGATCACACCCGCGTCGCGCGCGACATTGCCGGCGAGAATCTTCATCAGGGTCGATTTTCCGGCACCGTTTTCACCCATGAGAGCATGAACCTCGCCCGGGCGAAGGTCGAAGGACACGCTCTGTCAAGTGCCTGTACGCCGCCATAGCGTTTCGACATGTTCTCCAGTCTGAGAAGGGGTTGTGTCATTCGCAGTCTCCCATAAGCGCGCGACGGGGGCTGACCCTTGGGACAGCCCCCGCGTCGTTTTCACCAGCCGGAATAATCGCTGACTGTTTCCCGCGACACGAGCTCGCTGGGGATCAGGATCTCGGTTTCCTCGGGCATCTGGCCCGCGACCATGTCCTGCGCGATCTGCACCGCCTCCTGCACCATCTTGCCGGGGCTTTGCGTGGCCGTTCCGACGAATGGCGAGCCTTCGCGGGTCAGTTCGTCCACGGCTTCCGGGCTGCCGTCAACACCGGTGACGATGATCTGGCCCGCTTTACCGGCCTGTTCGACCGCCAGCACGGCCCCGAGCGCCGAAGGATCGTTCATGCCGAATATACCTGTCACGTCGGGGTTTGCTGTCAGCATGTCGGTCGTGACCAGCAGGCCCGATGCACGGTCATTCTGCGAGGATTGCTGGCCGACAATCTCGATTCCCGGATAATCGGCCGCCACGATCTTGCAGCCGTCGATGCGGTCGATGATCGTCTGGATGGGGGTGCCATCGACAAGCAGAACCTTGCCTTCGCCGCCCATCTGATCGAAGAGATATTCGCAGGATTTCATGCCGGCCTGGACCGCGTCGGTCATGACGACCGCATCGGCACCGGCCGCAGGCGTGTCCACGGCAATCACGATAATCCCCGCTTCCTTCGCCTTCAGGATCGCAGGTTCGATACCGGCACCGTCCACGGCAGAGATCACGATCAGGTCAACGCCCTGCTGGATGAACGCGTCGATCTGATTGTATTGCGCCGTAAGGTCAAGCTGGGCGTCCTGCACGTTCAGCGCGGCACCGATTTCATCGGCTGCCGTGCGTGCGCCGCGATCCATCGCCGAAAAGAACGGGTTGGACATATCCTGCACCATCAGGCCGATGCTTTCGATCTTGTCCGGGATGTTCTGTGCCAGCAAGCTTGACGTGCCCAGGGCTGTCAACAGAATGCTGGTCGGCAAAGCACCCAGAAGTGTGCGTTTTGTAAGTTTCATTTCGTTTCCTCCACGCAGTCAATAAACGTTTAGGTCGATGGCAATGACTGCGGCTGCCGCCGACCCTTCTTATCGGTCAGGGCTGGCAGCCGCAGGACCGGCGTACGATCAGATCCACAGGAACCTTGATGTGCTGATGAGTATGCGGGGTACCACCACGGGCGTCACGGATCAGCCCGTCGATCATCCGGGCCGCCAGTCGGCCAATCTCCTCGGCGCGTTCGTCGAGGACGGTAATGGGCGGGTCAATGAAGGTCGCCCATGCAAAATCGTCGAAGCCGACCAATGCAATGTCATCAGGAACCTTCAGACCTTCAGCCTTAATCGCGCCAAGCACACCCAGCAATAGCGGCGTATTACCTGCGATCAGGACATCGGGGCGCTTTTCCCGCTTCGCCAGCAGGGCGCGAAGTCGGGCTTCGGACTGGCGCGCGTCGTTCTCGACTTCCAAAACTTCGAGGGTCGCGCCACCATTCCTTGCGGCGCGGCGCAGACCGGTTTCGCGGTCCTGTCGGCTGGACCAGATCGCGGGGTAGGCCAGGAATAGCCAGTCGCGATAGCCGTGGTCCGCAAGGTGCCGCCCGACCAGATCGCTGGCATCAAGATTGTTAGTCGTGACGCTGGGAAGATTAGGATAAGCTGCGGGTGGGGAAGAATCAACAAAGACGATCTGGACGTTCCAGTCCATCAGTAGCTGAATGCTTTGATCTGTCAGGGTTAGCGCTGAAATCACACCGCTCATGCGGGATTCGAGAATACGCGTCACCATCGCATTCTCTAGTTCCAGACTGTAATTGCCGCCGATCGCGATATCAAGCATTTCGGTAGTATGGCCAGTATCACGTAGGGTTGACGCGATCCCGTTCAGCATGTCGAGATAATAGGTGTTCGACGTACCTGCGGTGAGAACCGCGACTGAGGAACTGTGAGAGCCCTTCAATTGTCGCGCTGCCTGATTGGCAACATAACCAAGATCGCGCGCAGCATCATGGACACGCTTCTGACTTTTGGTCGAAACGCCACCTTCCCCGTTCAACGTCCGTGACACCGTATATATTGATAGGCCTGACCGTTTGCTGACGTCTTTTAGCGTGGCTTTTCGCATCATGTCCTCCACTCCCTAAACGTTTATGGTCCGAAGTTGATGCCCAAGTCAAATAATTTCGATGCTTTTCCCAAAGCATGGGTACGATGCGCTTCATGCTGGCCGATCTGGCCTATCGTCGTCATCCACTGGGCCACGTCTGCGATCCAAACATTCCTCTCGGACTCCATATGCTAACTGAACCAGATGGACGATATCAGCATGCTGCAACACCGGAAGGTTGCGTCCCGCCCGTGGCATCAGCTATCGCTCAGGTGCAGATAATGCCTCCGCTCCACGCTGCTTGACGACCCAATTGCATACGCAGCGAACGTCCGCTCTTCTGCCGAAGATGACGTTTGCTGCGCCATCACCACCGAAACTTCCGCAACCGCAGCGAATGGCGGGAAAGTCCCGCACTCCGGCCATAAACAATAGTCCAAGCGAACGTCCACTTCATTTAGTCTGTGTCCAGTCTTGCGTCTTTTTGAATGTTGAACAGTGTGTTAGAATCAAACTCTTAAGATTACCGTGTTCAACATAGCGTTTCCGCCCTACTCTCAAAATGACATCAAAAACACACTCGCACGCACACCAAAAATATCGCCACGTAAGCCATTGATAATAAATGTATAACCTAGACCCCCTCCATTGAAAATCCTCGTGTCGGTGGTTCGATTCCGCCCCCGGGCACCATTTACCAATCAATATCAATGACTTAGACTAGCGCCATGCACGCTTAAGTTGTGTTTTTCAAAAACACACCATAAACACACTTTTTGCCGTGTTGCCGAGTATTTTAGACGCTGAATCACGGTGTTGAACACAGTGTTGGCTCGTGCTGTGTTGCTAACATTGTGTTCGCGGGATTTTGGAACAACATGGGTGGGAACATATGAAACGTGATTGATGGGTGGGAACATATGAAACGTGA
>NZ_CVPC01000031.1 GCF_001049735.1 Nereida ignava | reverse complement strand
AGTGCGATTGTCGGTTGCCGCCAACACCTCGGTCTCGAACCGTCCCATCTGGCTCGCAGACGCGGCCTTGGCCTCAACGGCACGCCCTCCAACGACCTGCCGCATCACCGGATCAAGCGATAAACGGTCCGCGTCATTAACATCATCATATCCGGCCAGCCGCCCAAAGACCGACTGGCGCAACAAGCCGACCAGTGAGTGCAGGCGATTGTGGCCAGTTCGCGTGTCTCTCAGAAATCCGCCCGCAATGTCGTGCAGGCCGAGCACTTCATCCAATTCCCTGAACAACAGTAATCCACCGTCCGAGCTGATCTTGGAACCATGAAACTCCAGCCGGACCCGGCGGTCAAAACTGAGCCGCCCATCACCCGTTTCGCGTGCACCCTCTGGGTGATCCATAATCCACCACCTTCAGCCAAATTAACATACTGAAATATAACACATTAGTGGCCGTTGGAGGCGCGAAAACGTCAAGTTACTTGGGAAATGCGGGTTAAAGGTGCCGTACCCTTTTTTAGGGGTATGGCAATTGATTTATATATCTAGTGTCAGTCAGCAGCGACTACGTGGTACATTTGCTGACCTGTGCTCAGCATACCTGTTACGGTCCCAATAAATTTTTGCCCGACATACGGCTCATACTTACCGCTGCCAGCAGTCATTGAACCGATGTATTCCATTTGTGGTGTTATTTCACCAAAATAGATTGCAAGGTCACCGTCTGGGTCCATCATTCCGCATACCCCCACGCCACCGAAAGGAGCACCTTCTGGTGTCAACGCCACTGTTTGACTGCATTCAGCGGTGACGAGTGTTGGAAACCCTTCAGGAGCTTGTGACCAATCCCAGAGATCAGTTGACGTGTTAATCAAAAGAGAACCAGTTGTGCCTTGCATCATTTCAGATGAATCTGGGGCATTTCCTAAGCCTGCCATGTTCCAAATTTTTGAGTGACCATCAGCAAAGGCTGTAACTGGAATTAGTGAAACGGCTGCAGCCAAAATGATATTTTTCATGGTGTCTTTCCTTAATTTAGATCGTTCAGCCAGACATGCGTCCGGTTAGAAAAGTGAAAAATACATCAGAAAAAATAACCACCATAAACCTTAAACCGCTCTTGAAGTTTCTATGGTTTAGGGGGATATTTCATCAACTTTGACAAATAGTGATAATATAGAAGGCACAAAATGAACCAAACTATTAAATCTAATATTACTTCAAAAGCGCAAAACTATTGTCCAATTTCTACTTGCGCCGAGGTAATTGCTGACCATTGGTCAATAATCGTTCTGCGAGATATTGCCATCTGTAATCAAAGGACCTTCCGATCAATTTTAGCAAATAATAACGAAAGGATTTCTAGTGGTGTGTTAGCTGGCCGTTTAAAACGGCTGACTGACATTGGATTGTTATACTTCAAGGATGATCCTGCGCACCTACAACGAAAGATTTATTGTTTAAGCCCAGCTGCAATAGATCTTGTGCCTATTTTAATTGATATGTCCGCCTGGGCGCTGACACATACTTCGCCTTCTAAAGAGCCAATCGCACTGCCATCGAATATGGAACGTCCCCAATCCCAGTACTCAAAAGAATTAACGGATCGGTTGCGATCTTTGCACTTAGATCCTTCCAGTGCCAATGCCTATCTAACTTAGCAGCATCAGTCATAGCCCTAACACGAGCATCCCTGATGGACTTAGTCCTCAGCGAGTAAGCAATCCTGCTCGTCCTGTAATGCCGTCTTAAATCAGCGGGCACTCTACGGGAGAAATACCAAATGCCGTCCTTTTGGAACGTATAACTATTAGATTTGGTTGCCAGCATGGTCTACGGCTCACCTACTAAGTCTAATTAGTGAGGTATTACAATGCTTTGAGTGATTAAATGGTGCCCCCACACGGGGATGGCTCCGCCAGTAGGCACCAACGCTTAGCATTAACCTTACAAAACAAGGCTACTGTCTCATTCTGGTTCCTGCAACAGGCGTAAAATGGTCTACGGTTTGGTCTACGATCAGAACCCCGGGCATGTGCCACCCCACCCCCTAGGGGATACCGTACATAGCTCTGACCTGCGATTGTGGATGAGAACCTGCAAACAAGCTTATCGGCCATAAGGGCCTGTTTCTTCAGTGTTGGCTGTTTCTGACAAAGCGAGGGGTTAGCTTATCTGTGCTTGGTTTATTGCGGTCTAGGGATTCACATTGATGATATGATGATATATACCTTAAGTCCTACTAGTATGGGGAAGGGCCTCCTCAGAGGGCCCTGACCACTAGTACTGGTAAGCAGAGGAATATGTATTGGAAGCAGTTACATCTAAGCCCGTTAGAACTAATAGCGTTGGTGGTTTGAAACTGTCTTGGCGAGATCATAAATATCATAGGTTCTATGAAGTAGTAGATCAGCTAGTCCATGAACTACAGGAACATGTATGGTTTAAATCAGGTAAAGCTAAGCGTAGGTTAAAAGGGGATGGCCTCGAGAAGCTGCATTATTCAGTGGAGTGTTTGGTCAGGGATTGTATGGCGGTAGTGCTTCAGCGGAAACGTAAGAGTGAAGCTGCTATTCGGAAGGGTCAGTATTACTACTCTTCTGAACGTCCTGATCAGATGCTTACTTACAGCATTCATATAGAAAGAGCCTTCGAGGGTTTGGTTGAACTTGGATATCTGGAAGTTACTAAGCTTGGCTACTTTGATCGTAACGGACGTAAGGACGGCACGCCTACAAGCAGGTTGAGCCGATACATTGCATCTGATCGCTTGTTGGACCTTTTCACCACAGAAGAACTAAAAGCTCTACCTGCAATTATGCCACCTTACTGTGATCCGGAATTGATAAGGGTTCGGGTGAAAGAGAAAGATGAGAACGGTGTTAATCGCAAAAGGTCAGTCTCAATCACAGAAACGTCTGAAACCTTACGGATGCGTGAGAACCTGGGCATTATTAACAACGCACTATCCAGGCATTGGTATGACCTTGAGATACCAGACGACGAACTTAGTGCCTTACAGAAACGTTTAGCTGACAATCCCCAAAATGAACGTATCATTAGAATGGATCAGCGCTTCCTCCATCGGGTGTTTAACGATCCTGACTTGCAGACAGGTGGCAGATTTTATGGCGGTTGGTGGCAGAATATACCAAGGGAATATCGCCAGCACTTAGCGGTCAATGGAAAGCGGATGGTGGAGTTAGATTACTCCAATCAGCATCCAAGCATTTTATATGCACAAGCATCCATTGTCCGTCCTGCTGACTGTTACTCAGGAGTGATAAAGCCACCGTTAATTCCAGATGGAGTGACCGCAAAAGATCTACGGGACATGGTTAAAGCAGCCTTCAATGCAATGCTGAATTCTCCCAAGCCGTTGAGACAGGCCCCTAAAGGGGTAAAGCCTTCTAAGTTTGGACTTAAATGGGCTGAGGTGTCTGAGGAAATTATTGCTTTTCATGAACCAATAGCACACCATTTTTATACTGGAGTTGGGCTAAGGCTGCAGCGTTTAGATAGTGATATTGCAGAGAAGGTTTTACTTCACTTCGCCCGAAGTGGGATAGCTGTTCTGCCACTGCATGACAGCTTTTTGATGCATAACGGCTATGAGCCATCACTTGACCCAGTTATGCGTTCTGCATTCGAAGAGGTAGTTGGGGCGTCCCCAAAAATTGACCGCAAAGAGCCTGACAAAGTTCTTCTTCAAGATGCTGCTGATGAAGATGATCCATTCGGCCCTGTGACTACCGATGATCTTGACGAATTACTCGCCGATCTAGATGTTGGATGCGAAAATAGGCTTAGGGCGTTCAGGGCTCTGCAAAGAGCCTAGACAAGCTTAAGGTTAGTTATTCTGTGATTAGAAGATGGCTCACATCAGCTACTGGATTGGCGTTATGTACGCTTATGGCTATTATGCTGTGTCTTGGCCCCCTAAAACTGTGCCACTATTTGTTGACTAAGGGAGTGACAGAGAATGGCACGGAAACGGTATTCACATGAGGATGCACTGAAGTTATTGCGCGAGATTGATGTTCATTTGCATGATGGGTTGGATGTTGTGGGCGCGTGTCGCAAGGCGGGTATTTCGGACAAGACCTATTACTATTGGCGCAAGAAGTTCGGTGGTCTAGGGCGACCGCAGCTCTCAGAAATGAAAGCACTGAAGAAGGAAAACGAGCGGCTGAAGAAAATCGTTGCGGACCTCCAACTGGACAAGCTGATCTTGAAAGAGAGCCTCGATTATTTAAAGCCGAAGGCCTGACGGTTGATGGGTTGCGTCAGGCC
>NZ_CVPC01000030.1 GCF_001049735.1 Nereida ignava | reverse complement strand
CTTCAGCCCTTCTTCGCGCCATAAACGCTCAACTTTCTTGTGATTGACGTGCCAACCTTCGATCCGCAGCAACTCAGCGATCTTTCGATATCCGTACCGACCATACTGCTTGGCAAGGCGGATCATGGCCAAGCGCAATGCGTCATCACCTTGAACCTTCGTTTTGTAATGCAAGCCAGAACGCGAGACGCCGAGAACCGCACATGTGCGCCGTTCTGACGTATCAAGTCTTTGGCGGGTATGGATTACGGCCTGACGCAACCCATCAACCGTCAGGCCTTCGGCTTTAAATAATCGAGGCTCTCTTTCAAGATCAGCTTGTCCAGTTGGAGGTCCGCAACGATTTTCTTCAGCCGCTCGTTTTCCTTCTTCAGTGCTTTCATTTCTGAGAGCTGCGGTCGCCCTAGACCACCGAACTTCTTGCGCCAATAGTAATAGGTCTTGCCCGAAATACCCGCCTTGCGACACGCGCCCACAACATCCAACCCATCATGCAAATGAACATCAATCTCGCGCAATAACTTCAGTGCATCCTCATGTGAATACCGTTTCCGTGCCATTCTCTGTCACTCCCTTAGTCAACAAATAGTGGCACAGTTTTAGGGGGCCAAGACAGATGACGATGATGATTTCGTCGCCGCGCCGGAACTTGACGGCGCGTTTCGTGCTCTCCTTGCGATCGACCGCGAAGCCCGCCCGCTCCAGCACAGCGGCACACGGCACACCGCTTCTGAGTTCCTCGACATCGCTCTTTTCCATTCCACTCCCGGCGCCCTTCGGGTTCCGGCCTTTCCTGTTCGGTTTCCTTCCCGCGAATCCCGCGGGACCAGACCCCACCGCCGCGAAGAGCGAAGGGGGCAAGGGCGCGGCTGGCAACTGAGGAATCCGCAGGGGTCAATGGGATTGCCCGGCCGCGGCGCAGCCTCCCTTGCCGCCGCCCGCTCGCAAGCGGCACCATCACGGCGCATCGGCGCGTCAATCGGCAGCCGGCTGGATCGCAGTCGGCGCAGCCCGGCATCTCTGACGGGGTGAACCGCCATGTTGATTGCGGCACAGGCTGTTTTGGACAAGACTTGTCCCGGCAAATCAGGGCGTTTCGCCCGGCGATCTTGCTGTCAGCAAAAAACACGATCGCGGTTATGTTGAACCGAACCCGGGCAGCGGGATCATCGAGGGAAGTGGTGCGACGACGATAGTGAACCGGCTGCGTGCCTGCTGGGGGTTCAGTCCGAATGTCGACCGAAATGTCGCCCTGGTGGACGGCTTTCTGAATGGCAAAACCATTGCCGAGCTGGCGCAGGAACATCGCCTTTCGAAAACAAGGACGCGCCAGATCATCGAAAAGGCCGACCGGCTCCTGGGCGGGGGTATCGTGACCAAGGCCGAACCGTCCGCGGCCCCGCCACGGTCCGATTTCATGGCGGCCTACCCATACGTTTGGAGCCTCGCCGAAACGCACCGGCTCGGGAGCGTGGCGCCCCACCGTTTTTCAAGGAGCTGCAACGCGCGGGGATCACTGGAGCGGCTCGTTGACCGCATCAAGCGACGTCCGAAGCGCGCGCCGATGATGTGCGAGCTCGCACGCCTCGTGTGCCTGAGGGAGAAGGGCGAAAGCCCTTGGCCTGCGATGAAGCGATCGAAGATCACGATCGCGGAACCAGGCTGTGCGGCTGATCATCCGGATCGCCGACTTCATTGCCAACGCGCGCTGGAACCGGCTGTCCAGGAATTGCTGGAGAGCGCCGCAGCGGCCGGCTGGACCAATGACGAGATAGCGTGCGCACTCCGCGAAATCGCGCGCGCACCTCAAGGGTAAAGATTACACTGAGAGGCTACCGTGCATCCGGGCCGCGCTACGGCCATGCCTCTCCTGGTCGGACGATGAGCGCTACTCCAGAAACAGCTCGGCCACGCCTCGGCCGAGATCCCGAAGGCCAAAGGCGAGAGCCTAAGGGAGACAACCGTCATTGACGTGTTCAGGGCGATGGCTAGATTGCCTCCGCGCGGGTGAGGATTGCCCGCCTTGCCAGGATAAGGAATAGACGCGTGGCTACAGGTACGGTGAAGTGGTTTAATGCAACAAAAGGCTTTGGGTTCATCCAACCGGACGCCGGCGGAGCGGACGTTTTCGTTCATATATCCGCCGTTGAACGTGCCGGGTTGAAGGGCCTCGCCGATGGCCAGAAGGTCAGCTACGAGATCGAGCAGGATCGGCGCACTGGCAAATCGTCTGCTGGCAATCTCCGAGCGATCTGAAGGTGCTAGGCCGCACACGTCTTGCAGGCGGCCTTAGGAATATCAACCGCCGCGCCGATCGGCGGTGATTCTCCAGACCGGCCCCCCCAGCTGCGATCCCGTTCTCGCAACCAAGCCAGTTCCCGAATCGCGATCACACAGCGCCGCTGAGATGAGCGAAAGCCACTGGCCTCGTCCCCGCATTCGGTTTTCGAATTTTTCGAGCAAAGACGTCGCCAGGTTGGGCCCTTCGAAATAGAAGCCGATTTCATCCAGCGGGTTGTCCGCAAGACCTGACTGCGAACCTCAGTTTCAAACTGCTGACGACGACATCGTGGCCGTCAATGGAAAGGTCCGGTCGATTGTTGTTGCTGGGAACTTTCGTCCAGACGGGGTCGCTTGAGACGAACCCGATCAGATCCGCCACATGGTCGAGCGCTTCCACAAAGAGGACGCCCTCGAGGTGCTCGACCAGGCGGAATACGTCTCCCTCGCGTCTGATAGCGGTTCACAGCAAGGGCGCGGCGCGCAACACATCATTTTTGTGCCGGGTTGTGCATTGTGACAGGCCGCGGCGCAGCTACCCTTGCCGGGCGCGGCATGCAAGCGGCACCATCAGGTTCGAGGACGCTCCTCCTCGGCGACGAGCGCTTGCAGCACGTCGATATCCATTTCCGCGAAGGGCGCGATCCTGGCCACCTCGGCGGCCACCTTTGCCCAGTGATAGAACGCGGCTCTATCCCCGCGAACACGCGCGCGAGCTGCCCGCCTTTGTGCCTCGTAATAGGCGTTGACCTCGTCGGCGCCCACGAGAGCACGGGCGTCCGACTGCCAGCGGCGGCGGATCGCCCGCCTTCGTTCCATCCATCTGCCGATCGACTTCAGCATCGCCTCTTGCTCCCAAACCCTCCCTGCCTGCGTCAGGGATGGACGTCCGCCAGGACGAAGACCCGATCCCGGGGCTTCGGCTCTGCCGACAGCCCGGCTCCGCCAGGAGGACGCCCCAATCCTCGCCAGAACGTCGAGGTGACGCTATCATCGCCTCATGTGCAATGCCTACGAACAACACGTGAAGTGGGTGGAATACACCCGCATGATGCAGGAGCTCGAGCTGGGCATACCGACCCAGCAGACCGAGCTCGACTTGCCGCAATCGGACATCGTGCGGATCAACGACATGGCGCCGGTAATGCGGGTCGCCGACAATGGCGTTGAACTGGTACAGATGATTTCAGCTCTCCGCCTGGCCGGCCGAAGGGCGGACCGGTGTTCAAAGTAGGAGCCGTAGAGGATGGTGTCCTCGAATCCAAGGAAGGCCGAAATCTGCGCCTCCAGTTGCTTGTGCTCCTCCTGCGTGCCGCAGATGAAGCGGACGGAGACCTGCCGTAGCCGTAGCGATCCAGCGCCTGCTTCGCGCTTCACGAATTTCCTCATTGTCGGCGAGGCCGAGATAGTTGTTGGCGCAGAAGTTGAGCACCCGCGCGCCGCCGGCGATCTCGATCTCGGCCGACTGCATCGAGGTGATGACGCGTTTGGACTTATAAAGGCCGGCGGATTTAGCTCTGCAAGCTCATGCGACAAATAGGAAGTAAAGGCGCTTCTCATCAATCTGTCTTGGAAACGGCTGTCCATAAAAACAAGATCAGTGGCTCCTGCTCGCCCTTGCGGGAGCAACCTATGCAATCACTGTTGTTAAACTACGGATAGGCAATAGCGGTCGACCACGCTGGATCCGTATGCTTCTGCCAGTAAAGGTCCGTCAACCGGCGCGTAAGGCTGCCTACCTTGCCATCTCCAATGTTACGTCCATCGACTTGAGTAACCGGCATTATGCCTCCGGCCGTAGAAGTAATGAACACTTCGTCGGCCTGCATAAGTTCGTCGCGAGACAAATCTGCGGCAGAGACGCTGAGTCCAGTTTCCTTGCAAAGATCGAAAACAGTTTGCCGTGTAATGCCCGAGAGGACTCCGAAGGCTGGCGTCTTGAGTTTGCCATCCTTGACCGTAAAGACATTGAATCCCGGGCCTTCGGCAATATTGCCGTGGATGTCCATGATTAGCGCAGTTTCCGCATCCGAATCGTAGGCATCAAAAAGACCTTTCACAAGATCGAGCCAGTGATAGTTCTTGATATTCGGATCCACGGACTTGGGCGGGATTCGAACGGTTTCACTGACTGCGACGCGGAGTCCACGCTCAAGTTGCTCCTTATTTGCAACGGAACCGCCGTGTCTCGGATTTAGGGGCAACGCGACACCGACGCTCGCCGCTATTTGCCGCGCGCGCTAGAACCCGTGAAGTTGTTCAGCAGCAGCTCGACCACGCCGTTCTACGCGAAAGATAGACCTACCCGAGGTCAGCGAATAAGGATTGCGCGGAAATCATTGACGTTCGTGCCGGTTGGTCCGGTCACATGGAAGTCGCCGATGGTGGAGAATGCGGTATAGCTGTCGTTGCGATCCAACATTTCGCGCGGATCAATTCCAGCGGCGCGCAGACGTCGCACTGTCGTTCCGTCGGCGAAAGCGCCGGCATTGTCCTCGGAGCCGTCGATGCCGTCCGTATCGGCCGCCAGAACCTCGATGGCGTGGCCGTCGATGGCAAGCGCCATGGCGAGCGCGAATTCACCGTTTCGGCCGCCCCGCCCGCCCCTTCCCCGCAATGTCACCGTCGTCTCGCCGCCGGAAAGCAGCACGGCCGGTCGCGAAAACGGGCGGCCGCGCGCCAGCACCTCGCGGGCGATCGCGGCATGGACGAGCGCCACGTCGCGCGCCTCGCCTTCCATCGCATCCGATAGGATCACCGGCATGACGCCGCGGCCCCGTGCCTCGTCCGCAGCAGCCTCCAGCGAAACACGCGCCGAGGCGACGATGTGATGCTCGTGTCGGGCGAAGACCGGATCGTCGGGCATCGGTGCGTCGGCCGCCGGCCCGTTCAGATGCGTCATGACGGCGGCCGGCAGATCGAGGCGGTACTGCGCGACGATCGCCAGCGCATCCGCACGCGTCGAGGCGTCGGGGATCGTCGGGCCGGATGCGATGGCGGCAGGATTGTCGCCCGGAATGTCGGAGACCAGCAGGCTGACGACGCGGGCGCGGGTCGCGGCAGCGAGCCGCCCGCCCTTGATGCGCGAGACGTGCTTGCGCACCATGTTCATCGCCGAGATCGGCGCGCCGGAGGCGAGCAGCGCCTCGTTGACGGCGATCTCGTCGGCGAGAGTGAGCCCTTCGGGCGGCGCCGGCAGCAACGCCGATCCGCCGCCGCAGACCAGCGCGATGAGGAGATCGTTTTCCGTCAGGCCGGAAACCAGATCGAGGAGCCGCGCGCCGGCTGCAAGCCCGGCCTCGTCGGGAACCGGGTGCGCCGCCTCCAGCACCTCGATGCCACGCGTCTCGCAGCCATAGCCGTAGCGCGTCACGACGATGCCGGTAAGTGGGCCGGGCCAGAGCGTTTCCAGCGCCGCCGCCATCTGTGCCGCGCCCTTGCCCGCCCCGATAACGACCGTGCGGCCGCTCGGCGGCGGCTCCGGCAGGTGGGCGCGGATGCCGGTCAGGGGATCGGCCGCCTGGACGGCTAGGTCGAAGAGGGCGGCGAGGAAAGGCTTGTCCATCGCTCAGTCCCGCGGTTTGCCGGTGAAGGGGCCATGAAGGCCGAGTGCGCCTATCAGGGCGGCCTGCCGATTGACGTCCAGCATCACGCCGTCGCCCATCGCCGCGCAGAGTGCCTGCCGCTCTTCTGCATCTGCCGCGGCGGCAAGGCGCGTCCAGAAATCATGGAGTCGACCGGCCATATCGGCGAATTGCTTCACGACGTCCGCATCCTCGGCAACGCCCGCCAACGTGCCGGCGGAAACGCCGCCGATGCCGTGGATCGCGCGGCCGGGCACGGCGGTATAGCCATCGGGGAGATCACCCTTGAGATTGCCCACGCGACGGAAGCGGATCGCCTCGAGGATCTGGTCTACGGCCTGTTTCGCGCCCGCCACCCGCGACGGATGGTCGGTGTCGGCTACCGCATGCGGCAGAACCAGCAGGCGGCCGGCATGGCGTTCCACCAGCGGCAGATAGGGGGCGAGTGGGCCGGAGACCGCGCCGGTCGCGGCGTCTCTGAAGATGTCGGCGTCGATCGCGGCGAAACGGATGCGGCCGTCGCCCATCGCGGTGTCGAGGGCTGCGGCGTCGACCAGTTCGCCGCGATCGAAATTGACGAGCGTCGCGCCGGGGCTGACCGCATCGAAGATCGCATCGCCGACAAGGCCGGCATTGGCGAAGCGCCCGGTCGTGGCATCGGCCGCGCCGAGGCCGAGATGGACGGAAACGATGTCGGCGCCGGCGGACGCCTCGACGGGCGTTGCCGCGTAACGGAAGCCTTCGGCTTCGATCCAGCGGCGATGCCGCTCGCGGGCATAGATCACAGGCCGCATGCGGAAGGCATCAGCAAGGCGCGCGACCTCGCGGCCGATATTGCCGTAGCCGAGCACGGCGATGCGTCTGCCTTCCAGCTTCCCGGTCGGGAAATCCTTGAGGTCGCGGCCCGTATCGAAACGGCCGGACACGGAGCATTCGTGCAGCAGGTCGAACGGCAGATCCGGCAGGAAGCGCAGGATCGCCTTCATCACCATCTGCGCGGTGGCGCGGCTGTTGATGCCGGGCGTGTTCATCAGCGGCGCCGCGCCGCCGGCACCCGATCCGCCGCCCCAGGAGCGGGAGTGCATGTTGCCCGTGCCCGCCCCGATCCGAACGCCGCCCTCGGGGAAAACGGTGTCTGCCGGCACGACGGTCGCCGCAGCGATCACCGCGTCGTACAGGCCATCACCCGCTTCGGCGACGAGGTCTTCGGCGGTGTTCAGGTCCGGCCGGTAAACGAAGTGGATACCGCCACCGCCGATGTCAGCAGCGACGATGCCGTCGCCATCGTGGAACGTGCAGCAGGCCTGCTCGACGTGTCGGCGCACCTCGGAGCAGTCCGGCCGGCCGTCAGGCCCCGGCCGCAGGCCCACCAGGTCGCAGATGAGGATCCGGTAGGTCCGGCGGGCGTCAGTGTCATACATGGTTTCGTCTTCCTCTCGGCCGGTCGCTGCGGTGCGTCAGGCTCAGTTCACCAGATCCGGATCGGTCCGGATGATCCAGTCGTAAATGGGCTGGAAGTGTAGCCACCCCATGAAGGGCGTCGCAAGGTGCTTGGCGGAATGGGCGGCCTTGTGGATCATCAGGTTATCGCCTGGCCGGGTCTTGACCGTCAGCGCGGTGCCGGCCAGCGGCGCACCGTATCTGTGCATCGGGCGTACCAAGGGGCCGGCCGAGACCATGCGCGAGAGATTGTCGCTGATAATCGCCGCCGGAATCTTCGAGAAGGCTGCGACGAGATCCGGCGCGGCGCGGGTGTGATCGTTGCGGACGCGAAATCCAAGAGGCATCTTTCGGTCTCCTTTATGGACTAGAAGGTGCAATCAGTGCAGCAGGTTGGGCAGCCAGAGCGACAATTGCGGAATGTAGGTGACTAGTAGGATGTTGAAGATTAGGACTAGGTAGAACGGCAGCATGTCGCGCAGTATCTGCTCGATCCGCACACCCGCCACCTGACAGGCGATGAAGAGATTGACGCCGACCGGAGGCGTCGTCATGCCGACCGCCAAATTAACGATCATGATGATGCCGAACTGCACGGGATCAACGCCGAACTGCGACGCCACAGGCGTCAGGATCGGGGCGAGGATGATGATTGCCGCACCGGTCTCCAAGAACATGCCGACCAGCAGCAGAAGCAGGTTGATGAGGATAAGGAAGACGATCTTGTTGTCGGAAGCGGCGATGAAAGCGCTCGCCACCATGTCCGGCACGCGATTTGCGGCAAGCACCCAGCCAAAGGCGCTGGCGGCGCTGATGATTAGCAAAATGACGATTGAACTCGTTATCGAAGTTTTGAGCGCCGAATAGACCGCCGACGGCGTCAGGGTGCGGAACACTGCAACGCCGAGGAACAGCGCATAGGCGACCGCCACCACGGCGGCCTCGGTGGGCGTGAAGACCCCGCCGTAGATCCCCCCCAGAACGATGAAGGGCATCAGCAACGGGAGGATGGCGGCCCGGAAGGCGGGCCACTTGCGCGGTATCCGGTCGGCATCGTCGCCCGCGGTGCCGAGACCATATCCGCGCCTGCGCGAGATCGCGTACACCGTCACCAGAAGTGAGCAGGCGATCAGGATCCCAGGTAGAACCCCAGCCATGAACAGATCGCCTATCGAAACGGGCACGCCGGCGGTCAGCGCATAGATGATGAGCGGAATGGATGGCGGCACGATGACGCCCAATTCGCCCGACGCGGCCTGCGTCGCCGTTGCGAAACGGCGCGAGTAACCGCGCGACGCCATGGCAGGAATGAGGATTGAGCCGATCGCGGCCGTGGTCGCTGCGCTGGAGCCTGAAATGGCGGCGAAGAACATCGCCGAAAGCACCGTGACCATGCCCAACCCCCCCGGCAATCGGCCGACAAGCGACTGCGCAAAGTCGATAAGGCGGCGCGAAATGCCCGATGCCTCCATCAACGCACCGGACAGGATGAAGAAAGGGATTGCGGCGAGGGGAAAGCTGTCGAGTCCGGCAAACATGCGCTGCGCAACGGCCTGAAGCGGAATGTCAGCGCTGTGCATGTAGATCATCGACACGGCGCCGAGAGCGATCACAATCGGTACGGCGGCGAAGAACAATACCAAAAGGACGGCTATAATTAGTGCAGGGCTCATTAATCAATCACCGGAGTTGCGCGATCTAGGGCGGTGGCCGCGGTATTGACGAGGGCGAACGCCGATCCAACGGGGATCGCTAAATAGACATAGGACATGGGCCATTCGGTTGCGCCGGCGCGGGTGCCGGAGACGAGCGACAACATGATGACACTATAATATAGAAGGATGCCCCAGAAGGCGGCCGAGATGACGAGGACCGCCCAGTGCAGCCCCCTCGCAACCGGCGCGGGCGCCGTGTGGAGCACGATCTCGACGGCGACCAGCATGCCTTGGCGCACAACGAGCCCGGCGCCGAGAAACGGAAGCCAGATAAGGGCAAAGCGCAGTACTTCCTCGGACCAGGTAAGTGGGCTGCCGATCAGGTATCGGAAAATCACCTGCGCGAAACCGAGTACGCTCATCACCGCCAGAAGGGCGCAAAGCAACACGGTTATCGCCGAATTCATCGTATCGACCGACCCGAGAAACGCTCGGATCGGCCATGACCGGGCCGTTCTCGGCCCGGGATCCGGCTTATTCCGCGGCATTGCGGATTTCGCCATAGACGTCTCCCAGCGACGGGAAGTGGGTGTCGACGAAGCCGTCGAGCGTGCTGCGGAAGGCCTCTTTGTCAACCTCGACCAGTTCCATTCCCTCGTCCTGAAGCTTTTGCAGGAAATTTGCCTCGCCGGACCTCACGGATTCGGCGACGAAAGACTTGGCGACGCCGTTGGCGGCTTCCAGAATCGCGGCTTGCTCCTCTTCGCCGAGCTGCGAGAGCCGGCTCGACGAAGCGACTACGGCGATTGGCTCCATCACGTGCTGGGTATCGCCGAGAAAATCGACGACCTCCGAAAACTTCGACGCGTAGATCAGCGACAGTGGGTTTTCCTGTCCATCAATCACCCCCTGTTGAAGTGCAGTAAAGACCTCGCCGAAGTTCATCGGCGTCGGTGACGCACCGAGCTGGCGCCAAGATTCGACGAACACCGAGCTGTCGGGAACACGGATCTTGAGGCCCAACAGATCTTCGGGCGTCTCGACTCTTGTCTTGGTGGTCAACCAGCGCGGACCGCGCATCCAGTAGGCCAGAATCTGATAACCGCTCTCTTCGTCGATGGCCTCGGTGATGCTTTGGCCGACCTCGCCGTCGTAGATTGCAGCGAAATGATCGAGATTGTCGAACATGAAGGGGACGGTAAAGATCTTAGCCGTGTCGGAGGCCGCCGAAAGGACGCCCCCTCCACCTAGCCAGATGTCGGCAGTGCCGATCTTGAGCCCTTCGAGGATCTCCCGGTCCGAGCCAAGCGTGCCGCCTCCGAAGATCTCAACCGTCACCTCGCCGCCCGTGGCCTCGCTTACGGCTTCCGCGAATTGCTCAGCCGCCTGAGCGTGGATTTCCGAATCTGGCCAGACATGGCCGAGTCGAAGGACTGTTTCTGCAGATGCACTGGTGGCAAAGAGAGCCACGGCAGCCAGCAGGGCTGGCGTTTTCAGTTTCATGTTCATGTTGGTTTCCTCCTGATTGAACACTAGCTTTGGAAATAGACGGCCTTGACGGTCGTGAAGAACTCCTGGTTGGAATGGCCGATGGAATAGGCGCCGAAGCCGGACGCCTTGACGCCGCCGAAGGGCATGTGCGCCTCGCTGGCAGTTCCGTGATTGACGTGGACCATGCCGGACTGGCTCTCGCGGGCGAACCGCAGCGAGAGGTTGACGTCGTTGGTATAGACGGAGGCCGCCAGCCCGTATTCGACGCTGTTGGCCACCTCGATCGCCTCATCGATCGAGCCGACTGGAACGACGGCGAGCACCGGGCCAAAGACCTCCTCCAGCGCGAGCCGCGAGGTCTTCGCGACGCCGGTGAACAGCGTCGGCGCGACGAAATGACCCCTGGCGAAGTCGCCGTCTTCCATGGATGTGCCGCCGAGCGCGAGCGTCGCGCCATCCTCCCGCGCATGGGCGATATGCCCCATGACGGAGGCCTTGTGCTGGGCGGTGATTAGCGGACCCATCGTGGCGCCGGCTTGCCAGGCAGGGCCGACGCTGATCGCCGCCATTTCTGCTTCCAGCGCCTCGGTGAGCTCGCGAGCGTTCTTCTCCAGCACGACGATGCGGCTCAGCGCCGTGCAGCGCTGGCCCGAACAGGCGAAGGCGGCGCCGGCGATCTGCCTGGCGATGGTCGCAGCATTGTCGTAGTCGAGGACGACGGCGGGGTTTTTCCCGCCGAGCTCCAGCTGGGTGCGCACCAGTCGGCGGCCGGCCTCTGAGTTGATCGCGACGCCCGTGCCGGTCGAGCCGGTGAAGGATACGCCGCGCACCAGCGGGTGGCGGATCAGCGCCTCGCCGACCGCACGGCCGGAACCCAGCACGAGGCTGACGACGCCTGCCGGTACGCCGGCGTCACGGAACACGTCCATCAGCTTGACGGCGGACCACGGGGTGAGGTTCGACGATTTCAGGACGACGCTGCAGCCGAAGGCAAGCGCCGGGCCGATCTTGCGCACCGGGGTGACGACCGGGAAGTTCCACGGCCCGATGGCGGCGACGACCCCGATCGGCTCTCGCAGCGTCATGGCGAAGCCGTTGCGCTTTTCGCTGGGCAGCACGTCACCGTCGATACGGCTCGCCTCGCCGGCGGAAAAGCGTAGTTCCTTGGCAGCGCGACCGACTTCTCCGCGCGCCTCCGCCAGCACCTTGCCCTGCTCGGCGGCGAGGATGAAGGCAAGTTCGTCGATCCGCTGCTCCAGAAGGTCGGCGGCGCGGAACAGGATCGCACCGCGATCGGGGCCCGGCACCTGCCGCCATGAGAGCCATGCTTTGTGGGCCGCGACGACCGCCTCGTCCACTTCCGCCGCACCGCTGTCGGCGAAACGACCGAGGGACTGGTCGCGATCTGCGGGGTTGAAGATCCGGGACGTCTTGTCGCCGGCAGGCTTCCATTCGCCGCCGATGAAGTTTCCGTAGGTTCCGCCAACGGCTCCGGCGAGCCAGTTCAACATGTCGGACATCGTTATTCTCCTTCCCGGCCGCTCAGACCAGCTCGGCCCTAAGCAGGGCCTTCATGTCGTCGTTGGTCGGCTGGCGCGGATTGACCGGCACGTTGCCGGACAGCATCGCCTCATCGACGATTTCGTCGAAGCGGCCTTCCGTAACGCCGAAATTGCTGAGCTTTGCGGTGATGCCAACATCGAGCTTCAGCTTCTCGATGGCCGAGACGGAGAGCGCGGCAGCCTCCTCAACCGAAAGACCGGCGGTTTTCTCGCCGAAGATCTCTGCTATGCGGGCGAACTTGCGGGGGTTGGCGAGATGGTTGAAGCGCATCACCTCCGGCAGCATGATCGCGTTGACCAGGCCGTGGGGAATGCCGAACTTCGCGCCAAGAGGCATGGCGAAGGCGTGTACCAAGCCAAGGCGCGTGCTGTTGAAGGCCATGGCCGCGATGGTGCTGGCGAGCAGCATGTCGCCACGCGCCTCGACGTCGGAGCCGTCGGCGACCGCCTTGCTTAGGCTCCTTGCGATTAGCGTCATCGCCTGGTCGGACATCGCCTCCGAGATCGGCTGCGTCGCGGTATTGACGTAGGACTCCAGCGCGTGGGTCAGCGCGTCCATGCCGGTGGCGGCGGTGATCTGCGGCGGCAGCGAAAGCGTCAGTTCCGGATCGAGAAGCGCGATCGCCGGGCAGTTCAGCGCACTGCCGACGCTGATCTTTGCCTTCGCGACCTTGTCGGACAGCACGGACCAGATGGTGAGTTCGCTGCCCGTTCCGGCCGTGGTGGGTACGGCGATCACCGGCGCGCCGGCCCTCGGCACCTTGCCGATGCCGACATAATCCTTGATGTTGCCGTCGTTGACCAGCATCAGGCCGATGGCCTTTGCGGTGTCCAGCGCGCTACCGCCGCCGATGCCGACCACGAGGTCGCAACCGTTCGCCTTGCCGTGGACGGTGCCCTCGTCAACGGAGCGGGTGGCAGGATCGCTTTCGACGTCGGCGTAGACCGCGTTGAAGATCGAGGCGCCGGTGAGGATCGCCTGGACGCGATCGATAAGGCCGACGCGCTGCACGCCGGGGTCGCCGACGACCAGCACGCGCGAGCCGCCGAGGGCCTTGACGAACTCCGGCAGCCGGGCGATCGCGCCATTGCCGAATTCGATCTGCGTCGGGATGTGGTAGGAGAATGCACGCATGGTTCGTTCTTTCAGGACAATTGAAGTTCGTTGAGCGAAAGGCCGTAGGCCGCGCCGAGGGCGTTGAGTTCGTCCTCGACCTTGGCCGGCAGCGTGATGCCGTCGCGGAGGCGGCTGGCCTCTAGCCGGCCTTCGATCTCGCCCGCGTAGAAGATTTCTTCGACGCCGCCCGCCCGGGGCTCCAGCTTCAGAAGGCGGATGTAATCATCGAGGCGGGCCATGAAGGTTTCGAGCGGCATCCAGCGCGCAATGTCGAGCACGATGAACATGTGACCGACGTTCTGGGGCTCTTCCCAGTTGTCGTACATGTTGTTCACCGAGGGGCCGAAGCCCGCGCCGGTCAGCACGCCGCACAGGATGTCGATCGCCATGGCGAGGCCCGAACCCTTCGCGCCCCCGAGCGGCAACACAGCGCCGTCGAGAGCGGCATGGGCGTCGGTCGTCGGATTGCCGTCCTTATCGACAGCCCAGCCGAGCGGGATCGCCTCGCCCTTGCTGGCCGCGACGATGATCTTGCCGCGGGCGACGAGGCTCGTCGCCATGTCGAGGATGAAGGGGACGTCGGTGCCGGTCGGAAAACCGAAGGCGATCGGGTTCGTTCCCATGAAGGGCCGCACACCCCCTGTCGGCGGCATCGTCTGGGACGCGTTGGACATGACGATCATCGCCAGCCCCTGCGAGACCGCCTGCTGCAGGTAGTGCGCGCCGGTGCCGAAGTGGTTGGAATGACGGACGCCGAGAATGTAGGCGCCGTGGGTCTTGGCGCGGGCCATGGCGATGTCGAGACCGCGGGCGCCGACATAGGCGCCGAAATTGTTGCGACCGTCGAGCAGGCCGACCGGCCCGTCGTCGCGCTCCAATTGAGGTTCGGCCTTCGGATCGATCATGCCCTCGGCCATGCGCTTCAGGTAGACGCCGAGGCGCACCACGCCGTGGGAACTGACGCCACGCAAATCGGCCGCGACAAGGCTTTCGGAGACCGCACGGGCCACGGCGTCCGGCGCACCGCCCGCCGTCAGTAGCTTGGTGGAAAAATCGACGAGTTTCGAGACGCTGTGGGCCATGGCGCTCACAGTCCCTTGGCGCGCAGCGTCTGGTCGACCCAGGTGCGGTCGACGGTGCCATCGGCGATGCTGGCGAGGATGCCGGTCTCGCGGGCCTGCTGGGCGACCGCGGGCGCCAGGATCTCCTCCGCGTGGCTCTGCGGAACGGCGAGCACGCCATCCTCGTCGCCGAGCACGATATCGCCGGAGGAGACCACCATGCCGCCGACCGTGACCGGCACGCCGACCTCCCCGGGGCCGTCCTTGTAGGGGCCGCGATGGGTGACGCCACGGGCATAGACCGGCAGGCCGCTCTTTGCGATCGCGCCGGAATCGCGCACCGCGCCGTCGATGACGAAGCCGGCGACACCGCGGGTGATTGCGTAGTTGAGCATGATCTCGCCGATGATGGCGTTGGTGAGATCGCCGCTGGCGTCGACCACGATCACGTCGCCCGGCCTGGCGATGTCGAGCGCCTTGTGGACCATGAGATTGTCGCCTGGGCGGGTGCGCACGGTCAGCGCCGAGCCGCATAGCACGGCATCACCGTGGAAGGGCCGCAGGCCCGTGCCGCCGGCGAAGATGCGGTGCATGTTGTCGCTGACAATGGCGGTGGGGATCGTCCGAAATTTTTCGACGAGTTCCTTGGACGGACGACCGAAGCCCTCCATTACGCGAAATCCTAGCAATGTAACCTCCCGAAACGCAGTCGCGTTTTTTGTTCGTGTTGGGGGATCGTAGGCTGCCCTTCTATTGACGTCCAATACATTATGAGCCATCTATTGATGCCCTGGAGGTATTGCCGATGCTCGAAATCCGTCAGTTGCGCTATGTGCAGGCCGTGGCCGAGGAACTGCATTTCGGCCGGGCGGCGGCACGCCTGCACATCGCCCAGCCGGCGCTGTCGCGGCAGATCCAGAAGATCGAGCAGCAGACGGGTGCCGCACTCTTCGTGCGCACCCAGCGGAAGGTGGAACTGACGGCCGCCGGCGCGCTGATGCTGGAGCGCAGCCGCTCCATCCTCCGCGAACTCGAGCAGTTGGAGCAGGATGTGCGCCGCGCCGGCAAGGGCGAACTCGGACGGCTTACCATCGGCTTCATCCATTCCTCGACCTACGGGCTCCTGCCGCGAACGCTGCAGCGTTTCCGCGATCTCTACCCGGACGTGGAGCTGGAACTCAGGGAGATGAGCATCGCCGACCAGGCCACGGCGCTCGCCCGCGATCATATCGACGTCGGACTGACGCGGCCGGCCCGCTATGCGCCGGGCATCGAGACGCTGTCGATCATGGAGGAGGGTTTCGTAGTCGCGGTGCCGGCCTATCACCTGCTGGCCTCGTCGGCGTCCACGCCGCTGGCGCGGCTTTCGAACGAGCCGTTCATTCTCTTTCCCCGCGCCAGCAGCCCGCTGTTCAACGCCTCGATCCTTAGGATGTGCGAGGCGGCCGGCTTCACCCCGCAGGCGATCCAGACGGCGACGCAAGTGCACACCGTCGTGGGCCTCGTCAGCGCCGGCATGGGGGTCGCGATCGTACCGGTGACCGCCAAGAACATGCAGGTCTCCGGCGTCGCCTTCCTGCGCATCCAGGAGGACCCGCCGCCGGTCAGCGTCGTGTTGGCCTGGCGGACGAGCCGCGAAATGCCGTCGCTCCGCGCCTTTCGCGCCATCGCGCTGACGGTCGGCGAGGAGTTCATGGCCGAGCAGGCGATAACTCGACTGCGGAGGTGATATCAGATTGTAGTCGCGACCATGGGTAGCTTTCCGGCAACCACCAACGTCATCGCCATCTGTCGCACAATTACTAGTCATCTGAATCTAAAGTTCGCCGCATAACGTGCGCTCTGCGGTCTGGCAGAAGCGCTTCACGGATGCGAGGATCTCGTCGGCCGACTTGGTCCACCGGTATGGCTTTGGGTTCTCGTTGTGGCGTTCGATGAAAGCGCGGATGTCGCGCTCCAGTTCGCTGGTGGAGGTATGAACGCCGCGCCGCAACTGCTTGCGGGTGAGTTCCGCAAACCAACGCTCGACCTGGTTGATCCAAGATGCAGAGGTTGGCGTGAAGTGGACGTGGTAGTGCGGCCGGCGGGCGAGCCATGCTCGAACCAACGCGGTCTTGTGGGTCGCGTAATTGTCCATGATGATGTGTACGTCGAGGTCGGGCGGCACCTGAGCGTCAATCTGCTTGAGGAAGTCGAGAAACTCGGTGGCGCGATGCCGCTTGTAGCATTTGCCGATGACAAATCCCGAGGCGATATCGAGCGCTGCGAAGAGCGAAGTGGTGCCATGACGGATGTAGCTGTGGGTGCGGCGTTCGGGCATGCCGGGCATCATAGGCAGGACCGGCTGCTCACGATCGAGCGCCTGAATTTGGCTTTTCTCGTCCACGCTGAGTACTAAAGCTCGGTTGGGCGGTGACAAATAAAGGCCGACGATGTCGCGGAGGGACCGTTCAAAATGTTGGGGTCATGCCGCTTTAAGGAGTGGCGGTTTTGGGTTCAGCAGGCTTGCCACATAGGGTGATCCTTCGGTTTCAGGCGGGACGTATCGGGTTCGATCCGGGAGATCACCGTTCAGCATTGCAGCGCGCACTTTCAGCAGATAATGTGCGCCGGTTCGTGACCATCGCATCTGCTGTTTCTTGACGAACCGTTTGGCTACGAGCGCGTTCACGCTTGCTTCTGCCGGTGATGTTGCAATGCGTCGTCCTGCGCGATGGCGTTCAGCGTAGTTGATGACTGATTGACTGTTTCGGCTAATATAGGTGCTAAGTTTCTCCAGGAGCTTGTCTGCGCGTTGGGCCCAGAAACAGTGACCTGTCTCTGAGGAAAGCGCCTTTCTGACGAGAGCTATCAGATCCAGAGCACGCTTTGGTTGGCCGTTCCAAAGTCTCCATTTGATACGGTCGATGTCTTGCTCGAACAGACCATAGCCCTCGGGTACAGTCAGTGCTATCTGGGCCAGCGGCTGAAGTTTCATTGAAATATGAAACCAGTCGAGAATGTGAGTGGCCGGCTGCGGCAACATGCCAGTCAGGCGCTTGAGGCATTCTTCGCCGTCCGAGATCACAGTAATCTCCCCTCGACCAATATATCCCTGGTCGTTCAAAGCCAGTGAGGCGGTCGCATCCAACTCAGCCAACTGTGTCCCCTCGAACGCAAAGAGCGGTCCAGGGCTGTCGCCTCGACCGCCACGTCCGCAATGACCGACAACCGCCTCAAATGTGCGCCCGCCCCAATTCTTCACCAAGGGGATATGCGCGGTGTCGACGGTGAAGATGAATTCGCGCGCGGGATCGTCCTCCATCTGCAACTCCAGTTGGGTGCGGTCTTCTTTAGCCAAGAATTCGTTCCAGCGCCGACTGCGTTCAGCGTCTTCGATGCGCTTTCCAACCGAAAGCGTGCGATGGCGAAGGGTGGTAAACTTGCGCGACATTTGATCGGGGAGGAATGTCGACAGTATGTCCGATGCCTCGCGGTAGGGCAGCTTGGCACCAAGCCTCGCCGACAGCTCCATCAGTTCGGGCGTGGCGCGATCAGGACAAAGATCCGCGGCTGGAGAGAACGTGAAACAGGCCCATGGGGTGCATCTTTGGCAGATCATCAGGCGAGGAGAGGTCAACGGAACTGCGCCAAAAACCGTCAGTATCTTCCGTGTCCGGTAGTCTTTGATTGGCAGCTGACCACCACAGCACTGACAGATGCGCCGGTAGCGTACCCAGAGATCAAGCTCGCGCTGCACGACAGCCTTCTGGATTTCACGCATGATCTCTTTGCCGTCCTCGATCGAACAGCCGATGCGACCGTCAGTCAAGCCATCAAGATCCTTCTCAAACAGGAACTCCTGCCGATACTCCTCACCGGTCAGATCGACCGCTTCTACCGTGATGCGCCAATGCATGATTCCCTCCGCCTTGAGTAAAAAATGGAAGCTTTCCACGGCCGGTCAGAGATTGCACCCCAGACAATTGAACGGTCTCCTGGTTGGACGAACTTGACGGCAGCATCGCAGTGATTGGCCTGGAGGCCGGGCCACTGTCGCAATGGCTGCACCGAAGGCTGACCGAAGCTGGCCTGGATGTGGTGCTCATGGAAACGCGCCAGGTGAAAGGAGCGCTGAAGGCGATGCCGATCAAGACGGATCGGCGCGATGCAGAAGGGATTGCACGCCTTCTTCATCTCGGCTGGTTCCGCCCGGTCCATTGTAAATCTGTCTCTGCTCAGGAAACCCGGGCGGTTCTCGGCGCTCGAAAGGCTATCCAGCAGAACATGATCGCTCTGGAAATGTCGTTGCGCGGACTGCTGCGGAACTTTGGCCTCAAGGTCGGTGCGATCTCCCGCGGTAGGTTCGAGACGCGCATTCGAGAATTGGCAGATGGCAATCCGATGCTGGAAACCGCGACTGAACCGATGTTGCGGGCCCGAGCATCCCTACGACAGGAACTGGCCGGTCTCGAAAAGTGCGTGCGCCAGTTGGCCTGGGATGATCCGGTTTGCCAACGCCTTATGTCGATGCCTGGAATCGGTGCCGTCGTAGCACTGACATTCCGTGCTGCGGTCGATGATCCGGCCCGCTTTCAGTCTTCAAAGAGAATTGGCCCCTGGGTTGGCCTGACGCCCTCTCGTAGCCAGTCTGGTGAGCGGGACGTGTCCGGCGGCATCACCAAAGCGGGTGACGTCAACCTGAGGCGAGCATTGTGCCAAGCAGCAACCGTCATGATGAACCGCGGCCGATCGACATGGCTGAGAACATGGGGAGCCCAGCTCGCGCAGCGGCGCGGTCGTAAAATCGCGATGGTCGCCCTCGCACGTCGCATCGCTGTCATACTTCACCGGATTTGGGTCGATAACACGACCTTCCAGCCAGATGCCGCGCCGAAACTTGCCTGACCGGATGACCCGTCACCCGTTGCCTGATTGATCGCAGGCTTCCGAGGTCCCGCAGGGACGTGGTTCCGATGATGCCGTGGTCTGGACTGTCGCTGACACAAGTCAAGCACGCCTATGAGATGGGCACATCGGAATTACATCGAACCAGCATCATGTTGGCAGCCGCCGCGCTGACCACGAACCGAAGCATGTACCCGAAGGACCTCAGCCAATAGCCGCGACAGAAGCCAGGGCGGGCACCAAAAATTATCAAAGGAACCGCTATGGCGGGTCAATCGTTTTGCGCAAAACGGCTTGACTGGGACGCACCCGTTACCGAAGTCCAGACCCTAAGGTTATGGCAAGGGGTTACAAATCTGAGCCCAGATTCAGCGGATTAACCTCCGGATCTGAGCAGCGCTTTCGGCCGATACATGTCATGGATCAGGACAAACATCCGGCCCTACAGCATCGAAGAACCGAAGAGGCGCGAAGTAAGCCTGCATCGACGGCTCGATGTAAACCGAAGGTCAGGAGGACGTCGCACCGCAGTCCGGGTCGCGGAGAATCAAACGCCGCAGAAGCCGCTTTACCTCAACTCGTGCCTCTTCGTTCAGATGTGGCCCCGGCGTGCGTAGAGCTTCGTGTGCGATGGCGCCCCGCTGCTTTAGGATGTATTTGCGTACCGCGAGTCCGACCCCAGCCTGTTGTTCGTATCGCAGGAGAGGCAGGTGCGCGTCGAAGATGTCGGAGGCGGCTTCGACGTCATGCCTCGATAGGTCAACCACCCTGCGCAGCATCTCTGGAAAGGCGTAGCCCGTCATGGCTCCGTCCGCGCCGCGCAGCATTTCGAAGTCGAGGAACATGCCGCCATTTCCGCACAAAATAGAGATTGACCGCATCTTTCCTTGCTGCTGCCAGCGACGGAGAGTGGTAAGCTTGTCGAGCCCCGGCCAGTCCTCGTGCTTGAGCATGACGCAGGAAGGGTTTTCCTCGATGATCTGCCGGATGACGCGCGGCGCCATGACGACGCCCGTCGCAGTTGGGTGGTCCTGCAGGACAAAGGGGATGTCCTCGCCGATCGCCCGGGCCGCGTTGCGGACCCAGCCGGTGATCTGCTCGTCCGTCCGCATGGCTGCAGGCGGTGTCATCATGACGCCGGCGGCTCCGAACTCCATTGACTTCAGCGCGAGGCTGCGCATTGCCGCAAAGCCCGGTGCCGATATGCCGACGATGACGGGTTTACCTGCGACCGCCGATACGATCTCATGCACGACTGTCTAGCCCCCAATTTCAGTGCCACTAATTTTGGATTTCTCTAATAAGGTTTCTGGCATGGGAGGTCGCATTCCGAGTGCATGATGGGGCCTGATGTGATTGTATTCTTTGAGCCAAATATTGATTGCGACCTGAGCCTGTTTGATGCTGTGGAACCATTCAGCGTTTAAGACTTCTTGGCGAAGAATACCGTTGAACCGTTCATTGTAACCGTTTTCCCAAGGACTGCCTGGGTAGATTTGGATTGGTTTGACGCCAACCTTTCTGAGCCATTTTTGAAGGTGTTCAGCTACGAACTCCCCGCCATTGTCAGATCGAATGCATTCAGGCTTTCCGTATTTCATCAGCAAACGATGTATGACACGCAAAACATCATCTGAGTTCATCTTGTCTTGCACCTCAACGCAAAGAGCTTGGCGGGTAAACTCATCTAAGACGGTCAGCATCTTGTAGCTGCGCCCGTTACTCAGCTTGTCGTGAACAAAATCAATTGCCCAAACATGATTGGGATGCATTGGGCGCAAACGGATGACCGAACTGT
>NZ_CVPC01000029.1 GCF_001049735.1 Nereida ignava | reverse complement strand
TGTGTAGCCAGCCATTGTACCCAGCGTAAATAAGCGATTGAACAATTGATATATGCAGATTATGCGCTTCGCCTAATTAGCACGGCTTCGGCCTATTGTGCCAGAAGAGTAGTAGCATAATGAACCTAAGCGATATTCTTACACCAAACGCCGTCCGCGTCTTGGGCAACGTTAGCAGTAAAAAACGACTGCTGCACGATGTGGGTGATATCGCGAATGCGTGCTACGACCTTCAAGGTGCGCGATTGATTGAGGCCCTTATGGAACGCGAAGCGCTTGGGCCAACGGGAGTAGGGCACGGTGTTGCCCTACCTCACGCGCGGCTTGATGATATCGACACTGTAAAAGGTGTATTTCTTCGCCTTGAACGCCCCGTAGATTTTGAGGCGGTTGATCGTCAGCCTGTTGATCTTGTGTTTGCGTTGTTCGCACCTCGTGACAGCGGTGTATCACACCTCAAAGCGCTGGCGCTGGTATCAAGGACATTGCGCGATGAAGCGGTCTGCGAGAAACTTCGCGCAAATAGCGAACCATCAACGCTGTACGCAGTTTTGACTGCTCAAAATTTATCAAAAGTAGCTTAGCGCGATTAACTACTAAATTGATGGCCTAACAAAAAGTTATCTTGCTAAGTCTCAGGACTTACTGTCCAACTTGTATCAAGATTGATTTTATGAAGGCGCTTAGGGATGGTGATCCAATCCCTGTTCTCTCTCGTATTAAAATTGGGAGAGTGAGAATGAAGCATCACACAGCGTTTTTAAGATTTGAGGCTGTTCTAGACTATTGTGAACGCCGATGCAGTGGTAAGACACTCGAAGATGCAATGAAGTTTGGTCGTCAGAGAGACTGGTTCGACAGTAGCAACCGGTTAACTGCTTCAGGCGAGGCATTAGCTGAGATAATAATGCAAAGTCCTGACTTCAAGGGTGACCCAGGCGTTAGCAACTAGTCTACGCAAGTTAAAATATTGGCTACTTCTCCACGCCACAATTACCCACAGCAATAGCGTCAGCCCTAGATGTCATAGCGTCACGAGAAGCAACGCGCTCGCGATGTATCATGTACAGTCCTGCAGCGATGATGATGGTTATGCCAGTCAAAGCCAATACATTTGGGAAATCCCCAAAAACAATCAGTCCAAGCAAAGCCGCCATGGGCAATTCAAAGTATTGTAAAGGCGCCAGAGTGGCAGAAGGGGCTATTGCCAGGGCATACGTCATCATCATGTGGCTTATTGTAGCAAAAAATCCGACCCCAAGAAGCCAAAGCCAAAAAATGCCTTCCGGCCAAACAATGCTAATCAGTTCTGAGCCTTTTCCTTGAGACCAGATAATGACTGGGACACACATAATGCTGGCAATCAAACCAGTATAAAACTGCAAAGTAACCGGATGGATACGCCGCGATAATCCACGGGTCACAAGAATGTAAAACGCAAAACTCAAAGCGGTCCCAAGCGGAAAAAGAGCAACAGCACCAAAAGCTGCAAAGCTAGGTTGAATTACAAAAAGTACGCCAAGAAAGCCTAGAAGTGCAGCACCTACGCGCCGTGGTCCAACTTCCTCATCCAAATATAACTTGCCAACAAGAAGGACAATAAATGGAGCAACAAAAACGATCGCCAGAGCATCAGCTAAAGGCATGACGCTGATCGCTGCGACAAAGCAGAATGTCGATGCCAACAACAGTCCAGCGCGGAAACATAATGCCGGCCTCTGTGACTTATCGACCTTAAGTGACAATTTAATTACAAAAAGGAAAGGAGCCATCAGAACACACTGTACGACAAACCGAGCAGCGGTAATTTGGCCAACAGAGATACGATCTGATGCTAGCTTAGCAGCGACATCCAATAGCGGCGCGGTTATGCAAAAGCCCAACATGAGCGCAACCCCAGCAAGGGTCCGGTCACTAGGAGCAGTATGAGAGATATTCAACGTCACCCCTATCCCTATTGCTTTGATGGCTTTCGCGTCCAACTGATTCGCAACTTGGGACGTTCATAGCTTATTCGCAATACAAAACCTCGCAAGGGTTGACCTCGCAGCAGTTCCAGCGTCTCTGCAGGTTATGAATTGGCATCCACAAGGCTGCGCCTGTATTCAACAAATTACTGCCTTACACCAAGGACCCGTCACGAACTTGATTGAAATCCTGATACAAAATATTCTTCCCGTCTTTTCCATCATGGTACTTGGTTTTGCCATGGGGCGTGCGCATTTTGTGAGTAAAGGCGAAGCGACCACGGTCAACCGGATCGCATTTATGGTACTGCAACCGGCGCTTATTTTTCCACTGGTCAACGGAGTTGATTTTAGCGACTTTTATACAGACGCAATTTTGTTGTACGCCGCAGCACAAGCAATCGTGTTTTGCTTAACTTTGGCGGTGTGCCTTTATGTGATGCGCTGTACATTTTTAGAGGCGTGGCTCTTGGCGATGGCCACGGTTTTCGTGAACTCGCTGCTCTATATTTGGCCGATCTCATCATTGATCTACGGCGCAGCAGGCAATTTCCCGATCACAGCACTGGTGGTATGGGATTCGACCATCACTTTCGCATTTTTTATAATTACCACTGATTTACTGGCCAATAGGGAACAATCCGTCCGTAACAGCGCTCTAAGGTTGCTGAAAAATCCCGTGTTGATCGCCATATTCCTAGGCATCACAACTAACCTGCTGGGCCTACGCGCGTCAGAACCGCTGCTAGTTGCCTTTCAATTTGCCGGGGCAGCAGCTGCTCCACTAACGCTCTTTGCGCTGGGAGTAATCCTTTCGGGACACAGCCTGATCCCCAATTCAAAAATAACGTTGGTATCCGTGATCAAGTTAATGGTCCTACCCGTGGCCGTGTTCATTACGCTTAGCATTGGAGAGAGACCCATAGTTTGGGATGAGATGGTGCTGCTAAACGCAGCAGGGCCTTCAGGCGCAATGGCCTTTGCGCTCGCGACCCTTTACAAAATTCGTACAGATACGATTGCACCTGTGATCATCTGGACCTCGGTACTCAGCCTCTTTTCACTGGCTTGGCTTGCATAATGGCGCATCGCTAGGCGCTATCATTAACTGCAGGTGACACCCTAAAGTAGGGTGTCACCTGTGAGTGTGGTGGTGAGAGGTATTTTAATCAGGTGATAGGACTCGCATCAGACTGTCGTATTTTTGATCGACAGCCCAAAAAAACCTCCCCCCCATTTTTTATTCGGTTGTCCGTTTACGCCATTGGAGAACGTTTTGATTATGTTCTGTAAGAGTTGACACAAAAGCATGACCGCCAAGCTCGTCAGCCAAGAGTGCACTAGGGTATAATATTGAACGCTGCGCAGATTTTTGCATCTTGTGAAGAGCTTAGATAGGCAGGTTTATGACTAGAAAGAATTTCATCCACACGATGCCTCGCCCGGTCCCAAGCGGTGTGTGCCCCGGCATCGGCCCACGTCTGTGGTTGGGCCCGATCGGCCAACGTCGGGTAATGATAATCCCGTTCCATGGCAGCGTATGTGTGGTCTGACCCTAAAAAATGGCCATCACCAAGGATGACCGAACAAATGGCATCATAGCCTAATGTGTCCTCGCTTACTTCGATGCCGCGCAGCGTGCGATAGGTCAGGCTATGCATTTCGTTATCGAGGACGAACCCCTCGAAAGATGCACCTAGGAGAGATGCAGTCATACCACTGGACTCATATATTAGGTTACCCCCTGCAAGGGCAGCCGCTAGTGACGTCATGCCCTTCTCCACCCCGTATTGCGCGTCGATCGCTTTGGCATCAGTCATGGAGCTTGCCACACCAGACGGCAGGCCAAGCCAGTTGGACAATTGGGCGCTTGCTGCATTAAGGACCGTAGTCTCCCCTCCGCCCCCGGCAAAGGCGCCGCTGCGCAGATCAATGACAAGGGGCCAATTAGAAAAAATCACCGGGAAGCCAGGGGAGATGACATTGACCATCACGAGGCTTGCAAGGGTTTCTGCGAGTGATTGAGCAAGAAAACCCGCAAGCGTCGCTGGGGCTGTCGCGCCGGCTTGTGCTGCCGTTATGCACGACATCGGGATATTATGGTCAATACATTTGTAAACGACATCTACCGCATCTTCCCCAAAGCGCATGGGTGAGATCACTGGGCTGATATGCGTTTTAAGAAACGGACGCCGCGCGAACTGCCCTTCGCCACCTGCTGCAATATCCAACATCTGGATAATCGGGTCTATGTGTTCGGCGACTGTAAACGCAGTAGCGATAGGTTTCGTCGTATTTGCTATTAGCGCATATGCGGTGTTTACATCCAAATCGAACATATCGGGCACATCGGTTGCGATGCAACAACGGGTGAACCACGCGACGTTATCAAGTGCATCCTGTAAGCGCGTAAAATCGTGCAGATCACGAAGGGTCGAAGGGCGATAAATACCACTCTTCCGATCCAATGTATTCACCGCTGCACCGCCTGTCCCAAAATAGACTCGGTCGCCACCAACTTCAATCGTTCGGCTCGGATCACGACCATGCAAGGGAAAGGCTTTGGCGGCTTTATCGATAATATCAAGTACTAGCGCCTTCGGCATCCCTATGCGCTTTTGCCCAAGGTCTGTACACCCAAAGCCAATCAGATCGTTCCAAAGCCGCGCTGGAACTTCTCCCATGCCAAGATCGGACAAAAGTCGCAGTGCTGTATCGAAGATACTTTGACAATCGGTATCGCTCAGGGGGCGGTATTGGCCACCGATCTGACCTGGAGAGGCGGGGTTGACGGGGGGAGGCCCCGCACGCTGTACGTGACGGGCTTGGCGGCCAGAACGGGCGGGACGATTTGACATGCTTCATCTAAGCATACGTTTATGAAATCGGGCAAAGCTTTTCGTATTTTTGCGAAAGATAGAAACACGTCTTTGACGACACTTGTCAGCACCCCATCTAGACGGACAGACACGGACATCTTTCTAAAGGGGTATCCAGTTTTCAGGTGGGCCATTTGCCGTCCTGCATATTCTTCTCAACGCGAGGTGTTATGCCAAGCGGGATTAGCGGCTTAGTGAAGTATTCTCTCAAAACGCCGAAAAAAATTACTTTAGTTAATCGTAACTTGAAAGCCAACAGCGCTGTTAGACATTGAATGAATACAACTAAAGCCATTTACAGAGCCAGTTATGCTGGAGCAGTTTCCATCACGACTGAATTTGATTTGACCTTGCACCGTTAGCAAGAACATCCACCAGACCTTCCGCAACTTCGTCACAGACGCGGGGCTGATTACGTGTCCACGCACTGGGCAGAACCGTACTCTGTACAGCCTACGTCACACCTATGCGACATTCGCCCTACTCAATGACGGGATGGATATACACGCCCTCGCCATACAGACGGGCACATCAATCGGCATGATTGAGCGGCATTACAGTCATCTCAAGCCGCGCCTCAAGAAGGACATGCTGACTGGTAAGCGGTATGAGTTGAGCAGGGACGAGTTTGAGGGCAGCCAAGAACAACAACTTGAGTGAACTCCACTCCCTCAAACTTGACAGATTGCGGTTTTAGCTGCCATTAAAATCAACTAGAACAAAATATAAACATTTGAGGTGGAGGATTCTGTGCCGGTTTATGAAGTCAAATCTCCAATCACTACAAACAGCACTCCTCTTCAGTTAATCACAACACCTGTTAGTGCTGGGTTTCCATCTCCTGCGGCTGATGAACTCGAAGATGAAATTGATCCAATTGCTTGGATAATTCGGCATCCTACTTCTACATTTTGGTGGCGAGTTGAGGGCAACTGTCTTTGGGATGTAGGCATTAGAGATGGCGATTTGATTGCTGTGGATCGCGCAGGAAAACGCAGGGTTGGGCGAGCTGTTTTAGCTGTAGTCGATGGATCTGTTACTGCCAAAATATTACGAAAACGTGACAATAGATACTTCCTCGCCCCCGCCAATAGACAAGAACACTTTCCGGACATTGAGCTCACTGAAGACAGCGAGATATGGGGCGTCATTGCTGGCGTGGTGCGGCGCTATCCATTGGAATGAAAACCCCGATAGCAATCTCAGACAGCGCAAACTTTTACGTTTCCGCTGAACGGCTTTTTGAACCAGGTTTAAAGAATACACCTGTGATTGTTCTTTCTAACAATGACGGATGCGCTGTAGCACGTTCAGACGAAGCAAAAGCCCTCGGCATAAAGATGGGTGCCCCGCTTCATAAACTGAAGGATGTCATCACCAAGCACGGCGTGTGTGTGTTTAGCTCAAATTACACTCTTTATGGCGACATTAGCCGCCGAGTAGTTGAGGTGTACCAAGAGTTCAGCCCAACTGTTGAAGTCTACTCAATTGATGAATGCTTTATGGACCTAGGTGGCTTTAAAGATCGAGAAGCACATGCCCAAAAGTTGCGAAAAGCAGTGCTACACAAAGTTGGCATTCCTGTACGTGTTGGCATTGCTTCAACCAAGACGCTAGCAAAATGTGCAAATGACATTGCCAAGAAGAACGCTCTTTTTGATGGTGTGCTTGATATGATGGATGAGCAATTGATTGATTGGCTTTTACCAAAAGTACCTGTTAGCGATATTTGGGGAATAGGGCGCAAAACTAACAAAAAACTAGGTAGGTTGGGCATATATACAGCTGCAGACCTTCAGCGGATGCCAATCAAGCAAGCTCGTTCTGTCGGTACTGTTGTTTTAGAAAAGACTGTCTTGGAGCTTCAAGGAGAACCATGCCTTGCTTTAGACGAAGTCGAACCACAGCGCAAAGGTATGGCCGTGACCCGGTCTGCTGGCATGCCTATGTTTGGGTTTGATGTGCTGTTTGAAGCAATCACTGCTCATACAACCCGAGCCGCAGAAAAGCTGCGTCAGAATGAGTTGGCGGCTGGAACACTGACTGTATTTTTTCACACTAATCGTCATCGGCCAGATCGGCCACAGTATGCCAGCTCCCGCTCAATACAATTATCTCCGATGTCATGTGATACATTTGAGTTAGTGCGTGCCGCACGAAAATGCGCAATTGCGGCCTGGCCCAAGGCCAATTCCAACCAATATGGTTTCACCAAAGCGGGAGTCATGCTTGACGATTTAATCCCTATTGAGCAACGTCCGCTTACTTTGTTCGATGTGCCGGAAAAACAAACCAAACCAGCTGTTGAAGCTCTTGATCAGATCAACCGCCAATTTGAGATCAAAACAATTACGCTGGGGAGCGAAGGCGTAGAACGATTATGGAGAATGCGCTCTATACATCGCAGTCCGAGATATACAACGCGGCTTTCTGATCTACCCATTGTGAGGTAATGGCGCTTAATTAAGCTATTGATCAAAAGAGCGACATTGAAGCTAAGGATCAGCATCAGGATGACTAAATGGATGTAGTTGTTATCGGAGCTGGCTTGTCTGGGCTAACTGCGACGGCGACACTAATCGAAGCCGGCATTCGCGTAACAGTCCTTGAAGCAAGTACCCAAATTGGTGGGCGCATCCGAGCAGTTCATGACCCTAGCAGCAATGAAGCGATAGCAGATCTGGGGCCAACTTGGGTTTGGCCACGTTATCAACCTGTTGTGGCTCGCTGGCTAGATAAGCTCAGCATTAATACCTTTGAACAGTTTAATACTGGGAACGCAGTAATCACAGGCTACGGGCCACAACCAATATATCAGCCACTTCTAAGCCAAAGTGGAATGACCCGCATTGTAGGTGGGCCAACTGCCTTGATTGAGACGCTTTGTGCACGTGTTGGAAGCAACAACATACGCACAAACTCACTAGTCACTGAAGTTTGTGAACATGAAGCTGACAAAGTGGCCATACGCTTAAACACTGGTGAAATGATAGCAGCGCACAAAGTGATAATGGCTATCCCACTACGTGTAGCTGCAACAACTTTGCATCTACCGTGGGCAGCTCAGAGTTTGCTGGAGACCATGCGCAAAACGCCAACTTGGATGAGTACTCATGCAAAAACTGTTGTGCTTTACGAACGCCCATTCTGGCGGGAACTCGGGCTATCAGGAAGAGTAGCCAGTCAAACTGGACCACTTGTTGAGGTACATGATCACACCAGCGCAGATATGCAGTCAGCGGCGTTATTTGGCTTTGTGGGTTGGCCTACCGCACAAAGACAATCCGCCCCAAAGCAGTTGCCACAAGAAATCTTGAAGCAGCTATCGGACTGCTTTGGCGACGCAGCGGCCAATCCAATCGATTTAGTAATTCAAGACTGGGCTCTTAACCCTCACATTGTAACTGAACTTGATTTGTCTGAAGCTCCGCAACATCCAGACGTCGGCCCTACAAGTCTTAGAGAAAATCATCTCAACGGCCGTATCAGATTTGCCGTCAGTGAAGTGTCCGACCGTAGTCCTGGATTAATTGAGGGCGCTCTTGTTGCTGGCGAAAGTGCAGCTATCGAGATGCTTGACAAATAACTGCGCAAGTAAGGCTTTAGCTATTTACCCACTTTTTTGATCTTCGACGCTAGTATATGCGCTGAACCATTTCGGCGATGTTACGACGTGTTAATCTAAAAGCTTTGACGAGTTACAGCGGCTGCCTACATCCATATTTATAAAGTTTGCGACGCCAACAGAATGCGAATGGGAAATTTGGAGCTGTTAAGATGTTATCTTAGCTTGATATCATGCAACGGTTAGCCTTCCCTAAAGACATGAAAGATCTGACTTAATGAAGAGACTTTTCCTTGATGCCGCGGATATTCGCATCCTCAGCGCGCTGCAGCAGCATGGGCAATTGAGCAAAGCCAAGCTTGCTGAGGTTAGTGGCCTTTCTGCGACACCATGCTGGGCACGGCTAGGAAGACTGAAAGCTGGTGGATATATTCGCGGCTATCATGCAGATATTGAATTAGGTCGGTTAGCCGACTTCGCTCAGGTAATTGTCACAGTTTCTTTGAGCCGTCATCGAAAAGCAGATTTTGAACGATTTGAGCTATTCATTAACAGTCGGGATGAAATTGTAGATTGTGTAGCTACGGGCGGTGGCGTTGATTACATCATGAAAGTCATCAGTCCCAGCCTCGCTACATTTCAAGACTTAATGGAAGACTTTCATGCTGAAGATATTGGAATTGACCGTTATATGACCCACTTTGCAACTCGACAGGTGAAATCAAGCTTGCCGAACGTTTCAAAATTGGCAAACGCAAATCCAAAATAGCCAATTCAGCCTAAACAGTCCTGCTATCGACAAAAAATATGTCGGTATGGTCCGAATATCATAAAACTTCAGACCACATTCGCCTGACTTCAATACTACATTCTTGATTTGAAAATGGTGGTCGTTTGACTTTGGGAACGCCGATAATAGCAGGAGAATGTTATGATGCAAAAAGATGATTTTGGTTTTGGTACACAGATCCGTAAGTCACCCTATTTTGACGCCACTGTGCGTTGGGGAGCCAAAGGATTTTCAGTCTATAACCATATGTATATCCCACGTGACTTCGGTGATCCTGAGCAAAACTTCTGGAACCTCGTTAATGAGGCAATCCTCTGTGATGTGGCAGTTGAACGTCAGGTCGAGATTACTGGTCCAGACGCAGCACAATTCACCCAGATGCTGACTTGCCGTGACCTTTCGAAGATGGCCGTAGGCCAGTGCAAGTACATCTTAATCACCAACGCAGATGGGGGCATTCTCAACGACCCTATTCTGCTGCGGCTCGCCGAAAACCACTTCTGGATTTCACTGGCCGACAGCGACATCTTGCTTTGGGCGCAAGGCGTTGCGATCCATTCGGGCCTTGATGTCACGATTGGCGAGCCTGATGTGTCGCCTTTGCAATTGCAGGGGCCCAAGTCTGGCGAGATTATGCGTGCGCTCTTTGGCGACGATATCATGGACATGCGCTATTATTGGCTGCGCGAGGTCGAGTTGGACGGCATCCCGCTAATCGTGTCCCGCACGGGTTGGTCCAGCGAGCTGGGGTATGAAATCTATTTGCGTGACGGCTCCAAGGGAGATTTGCTGTGGGAGACCATCATGGCCGTTGGTCTGGAGTTTGGCCTCAAGCCCGGGCACACGTCCTCCATCCGCCGAATTGAAGGCGGAATGCTGTCCTACCATGCTGATGCCGACATGAGCACCAACCCGTTCGAGCTGGGCTTTGATCGGCTGGTCAATCTGGACATGGAGGCTGACTTCATCGGCAAAGCGGCTTTGCGCCGTATCAAGGAAGAAGGCGTCAGTCGTAAGCAAATCGGCCTGCTCATCGACGGTGATCCGCTCACCGGTCCGAACACGACATTCTGGGAAATCAGTTTTGACGGCGCCCCAATCGGTAAGGTCACATCTGCGGTCTATTCCCCACGTTTGGGACAGAACATCGCGCTGGCTATGGTGTCGGCAGAACACGCCAACATCGGCGCACAGGTCGAGGTCGTCACAAACTCTGGAACCGTCGGCGCGACCATTTGCGAGCGCCCGTTCTATGACCCGAAAAAGCAAATCGTAGCGGCTTAACGCCCTCCAGAACGAAAGAAGACAGACATGTCAGACCTTGCGATCGAGCTGCATTGGCAGCGCGCCAGTCCCGTGTTCCAAAAGGGTACTTATTCAAACGAGCACACGGTGCAATACAACAACTGCTACAACTTGCCTGTGGATTCCGCCCCTGATTGGGGTGGAAATCCTGACAACACGAACCCCGAGCAAGCGCTCGCCTCGGCCTTGTCTAGTTGTCATATGATGACCTTTCTGGCGCTTGCGGCAAAAGCGGGCTGGCCCGTGGCTAGCTATCATGATTATGCCGAAGCGCATTTGGGCAAAAACCCCAAAGGCCAGATGTCGGTGACGCGGATTGATCTGCATCCTGTGGTGCGTTTCGACACTGGCTTTTCAGTGGGTGACGATGAGCTCGCACAGATGCAGGACCGTGCCCACCGCTATTGCTTTATTGCGAACACCTTGGCCGACAGTGTCAAAATCAACATTCTTTAGCATCTAAAAGGAATAGTCCCGTGACCACATCTGATATCCTGCTCACCAATCTGGACGAGAACGGCATATTGCGCCTAACCTTAAACGATGTGGCGCGCCGCAATGCCTTGTCCCAGGCGATGCTTGCGGCATTAGGGGCTGCATTTGCTGATGCAGGGGCTGATCCACTGGTGAGGATCGTTGTCTTAGCAGCTAATGGCCCTGCATTTTGCGCGGGTCATGACCTCAAGGAGATGACAGCTGGGCGCAGGCACGCGGATGGTGGGAAGGTGTATTTTGCACATGTCATGGCGATGTGCGCGGGCGTGATGCAAGGCATCGTGAATTGCCCCAAGCCCGTGATCGCCGAAGTGACTGGCGTTGCCACGGCAGCAGGTTGCCAGTTAGTGGCAAGTTGTGATCTGGCGATCGCTGCGGACACTGCTCAGTTCAGCACGCCAGGCGTGCATATCGGGCTATTTTGCTCCACCCCAATGGTGGCCCTGTCGCGGAATGTCGCTGATAAACACGCGATGGAGATGCTGCTGACGGGCGATATGACTTCCGCTGTGCGGGCCGCAGAGATAGGCCTTGTGAACCGCGTTGTCGTCCCCGAAGCGCTGCAAGAGGCCACAATGGAAATGGCGCGCAAGATTGCATCGAAATCCAGCATGACGCTCGCAACAGGCAAACGCGCCTACTATGCGCAACGTGAAATGACGCTACCGGACGCCTACGACTACGCCTCAGGTGTGATGGTCGACAACATGCTGGCGCAAGACGCCAAAGAAGGCATCGGAGCTTTTATCGAGAAGCGCCCGCCCCAATGGCAGGATGCCTAAGCCATGACAACGAACCCCTACAACAGGGATCTGGACCGAAACCCGGCGAACCACCAGCCGCTGACGCCACTGACATTTCTGGAACGGGCGGCCTCGGTTTTTCCTAATCACACAGCGATCGTGCATGGCGCATTGCGGCGCAATTATGGTGCATTCTACGCACGATCGCGTCAGCTGGCTTCCGCTTTGGCACAAGAAGGCGTCGGGCGCGGTGATACGGTATCAGCCTTGCTGGCCAATACGCCCGCGATGTTGGAATGCCACTACGGGGTGCCCATGTGCGGCGGTGTTTTACACTCTGTAAACACCCGCCTCGATGCATCGGTGATCGCGTTTCAACTAGACCATGCGATGTCCAAAATCGTCATTGTCGACCGCGAATTCATGCCCTTGATGCAAGACGCGCTGGCGCTGGCAACGGTGAAACCGCTTGTGATCCAATACGACGATGCCGAATTCACGGCGCCTGCAACTGCGACTGATGCGCAGGATTACGAGGCTTTTTTGTCGACGGGTGACCCTGATTTTGACTGGCTGATGCCGCTGGATGAATGGGACGCGATTTCAATCAATTACACCTCTGGAACGACCGGCGATCCAAAGGGGGTGGTTTCGCATCATCGCGGCGCTTATTTGCTGGCACAGGGCAATGCGCTTACAACGTCGATGGCCAAGCACGCGGTCTACCTCTGGACGCTGCCGATGTTTCATTGCAACGGTTGGTGCTTCCCGTGGACCCTCTCGGCGATAATCGGGACCCATGTCTGTCTGCGTCAGGTGCGGGCAGAACCAATTTGGAGCGCTCTGGCAAATGAAGGTGTCACCCATCTGTGCGGCGCGCCCATTGTCATGTCCCTGATGATTTCGGCCCCCGAGGACGAGAAGCGCAATCTCGGCCATATGGTGCAATTCTTCACTGCTGCCGCACCACCGCCGGAAAAGCTACTGGCCGATATGAAAACCGCAGGCTTTGATGTGACGCATTTGTATGGGCTGACAGAAACTTACGGCCCTGCTGTGGTGAATGACTGGCATCAGGACTGGTCAGACCTTCCGCCTGCCGAACAGGCTACGCTAAAATCGCGTCAAGGCGTGCGCTATCTTCCGCTTGAAGGCCTTCAAGTGCTGGACCCAGAAACCATGCTGCCGGTTCCACGCGACGGTAAAACCATGGGTGAAGTAATGTTTCGCGGCAACGTCGTGATGAAGGGCTATTTCCGAAATCCTATAGCAACGAAAGAGGCGTTCGCTGGTGGCTGGTTCCATTCCGGCGATCTGGGCGTGCGTCATCCAGACGGCTATATCCAGCTCAAGGACCGTTCCAAAGACATCATCATTTCAGGCGGCGAAAATATCTCGTCTATCGAGGTGGAAGAGGCCCTCTACCGTCACCCCGCAGTCGAGATCGCCGCCGTGGTTGCTATGCCCCATGAGAAATGGGGCGAAACGCCATGTGCCTTTGTGGAATTGGCTCGAGGTCAAATATTGGATGCCAACAACTTGCGCGTATGGTGCAAAGAGCAACTTGCTCCTTACAAGGTGCCCGGGCAGTTTGTATTCATGCCGATCCCGCGCACGTCTACTGGCAAGATTCAGAAATTTATCTTGCGCGACCAAGCCAGAGATATCGCACAGAACGTAACTGCAGATAAAACGTTCAAGGCTCGATAAGCCGGAACTTGTCTGAAGTTGTCAGGAGGGCAAGCCCTCAAAATCACACCCTCACCACCACGCAGGTTTTGTTTGGGGCTGGCCTATCGCGCACTAAATAGCTGTTTGGTTTACTTATTTGACATTCGAGCAGATTGCAGCGTCGGCCAATCTGGGCTCAAAGTGAACCTCCGCGGCACGGCACGCCAATGATCGCTCTGGGCCGTGAGCGCCTACAATAATTCCACAGCTTCACTGAGCTGCTCAGCGTTCACATCAATGTACCTTTGCGTCGTCGATATGTGCGAATGCTCTGCCAACAGCCGCACCCCTACCCCCTTGTTTGCCAACCGTGTGATATACGTGCGGCGACCACTGTGGCTACTTGCATCCTTGAGCCCCATTGCTTTGTAGATGTCGAGGAACAGCTGGCACATGGTGTTGGTTGAGAAGTGCCCACCTTTTTGGCTCTTAAACAATGCCTGATGCGGCTTGGCTGTGCGGATTAACGCGCTGTATTCCAGCAGGGCTTTACGCAAGCGCTGGTTGAGATACACCGTACGTGTATGCCCGCCTTTGCTTTGCTCCGCTGTAAGGATGAACTGTGTGCGCACGTTGCATGCTTCATCAAACACGTTGCCCCCGGTGAGTGCTGCGATCTCTTTGGCTCTCAGCCCTGCGTAGAGGCTTGTAAATATGATTGTCTCATCGCGTATCGGATGACGCCTTAAGTTGTGACAAAGAAGTATGCGGTGGTTTTCACGCATAGTGCTCCCACAATATTCGCGAATACGGGTAATCAATCGCCTGAAAACAAGAGAGTCTCGTTATCTGGGGTAGATTCCGTTTGATTTCTCCTCGATTTACTGCGATGTGAGCTTAAATTAATTTTTCCAAATACGGCAGAGATCAAATGGAAGTCAGTGTACGCGACAACAACGTCGATCAAGCTCTACGCGCGCTTAAGAAAAAATTGCAGCGCGAAGGTGTGTTTCGTGAAATGAAGCTCAAGCAACATTTCGAGAAGCCATCAGTAAAAAAAGCACGTGAACAAAAAGAGGCGATTAGCCGCCAGCGCAAACTTGCACGTAAAAAAGCCCAACGCGAAGGTATGCTGTAAGTTACTGCAAACCAGCTGCTGTGCGAATTTGATCAGCGTCCTCTTTGATAGAGGGCGCTGTTTTTTATTGCGTGGATGTGTCAGGAAAAGCGAAATGCAAATCGCTGGATAGGCTGATCTCAGATTGGGGCGTTTAAGGTTGGTCTTGCGTTCTTAAAGCACCATGGCCCCTACCCTAAAACCCCAATTTTACAGAGCTTTTGGCACCAAGCTGACGTCCGATACAACCAGACAGAGCCTGCTCTGTAGGACGTGCGAAAGGGCAACGCTTGCATCAATCAAACGCGCCCTTTCGAGGTAGCATCTTACTTGCTGCTGATATCGACAGTGCGCAAATATGGGCGGATTTCATCAAATCCTTGCGGGAACTTCTCCGTGGCCTCGGAATTTGAAACCGAAGGCGGAATGATAGCAAGATCACCCGGACGCCAATCAGCTGGTGTCGCAACACCATTGGCATCGCCAGTTTGCAACGCATCGATAACACGTAGAATTTCATCGAAGTTACGACCGACGCTCATGGGGTACGTCATTGTGAGACGCAGCTTTTTGTTGGGGTCGATGATGAAGACAGAGCGGACCGCAGCTGTTTGCGACTCACCTGGGTGAATCATCTCGTAAAGCTTCGCAACTTCACAGTTTGGGTCCGCAACAATCGGAAAACGCAGCGTTGTGCTTTGAGTATCGTTCACATCTTCAATCCACTTAAGGTGCTCTGAAACATGGTCAGTACTTAGGCCAATTGGCTTCACACCGCGTTGGGCAAAGTTTTCAGCCAACTGTGCAGTCCGGCCCATTTCCGTCGTACAAACTGGCGTGAAATCGGCAGGGTGGCTGAAAAAGAACGCCCATTCGTCCCCGATCCAATCATGAAAGGACATAGGGCCGTTCGTAGTTTCAGCGGTGAAATCTGGAACTGTATCACCAAGAAGTAGGGACATGTTTATCTCCATTTAATGTCTGCAATCATTAACGTAACTATTAGCCAGCAAATCCGTGACAATGTCACCTAAGTGGCATTATTTCGTATTTAATGTGGCCGTTCGGTCAGGCAAACCACGCTGCGCATTTCTAAACTGCCGCACACTGTTGCTACTGTAAATTCTCGCGCATTATTGCAATGTATTCCAAGCTTGAAACATGGCATCACAGTCCCAAAAAAGGAGCGCTGAATGACACAGTTTGATTGGACCGAACGTTTCGCAGGAACTGCCGCGCTGCCCGCCGCTGTTCGTAGACGCCTGACCGCTACTGCCCGCGTGATCCATGTCAAACATGGAGATCAGGTGTTTGGGTCGATGAATGTGCCCGAGAGCCTTTTCTTTTTGTACGACGGGCGCATTCGCGTGTCGCAAAGCTCTGATAGTGGCCGCGAGATTGTTCTTTACCGTATCGAAGCCGGCGATAGCTGTGTCCTTACGACAGCCTGCATATTGGCCGAAGAAGCATATAACGCCGAAGGAATTGCCGAAACGGACGTGACTGCAATCGTCTTACCAAAACTCGCGTTTGACCGTCTTGCAGCAGAAGAGGATGCGTTCCGAAACTTTGTGTTTGCAGCCTACTCCCGTCGGCTTATCGACCTGTTACGTGTTGTAGATGATGTTGCCTTCGGCAGGATAGACGTACGTTTAGCAGAACGGCTTTTGATGCTTGGGGATGGCCTAAAGGAAATTCGCAAAACCCATCAAGAGCTCGCCAGCGAGCTTGGCACTGCCCGCGAAGTCATCTCCCGTGTGCTGAATGATTTCCATAAACGCGAGCTCATCTCGCAGTCGCGCGGTATAATTACCTTCACCAACAAGCCCGGATTGGCCGCCATAGCGCATAGCGCGTAATTAACGGCACATGATCGGTAGTTTGGCTTCTTATGCCTTAAGTGACAATGTCACTGAAGGCGTGGCTGTTGGGGTGTATTCTGCGGCTATGTTATCGTCCCGAGGAGGCATTCATGATCACTAATTCAGGCAGCACGGCGCGACGTTTTATGACGGCGGCTGGCATCAAGACAGGATGGACATAATCATGGAAACAGCTTTCACTCCGTTCGGCTCCCTTGGCGGTGGCCTCGCGATTGGTCTTGGCGCCGTCATGTTGATGCTTGGCCTTGGCCGCATTCTGGGGGCGACCGGTATCATGTCCGGTCTGGTTTTCGCACAAAACCGTGCAGAGGCATCGTGGCGCGCTGCCATGATCCTTGGCATGATCGCCGCACCCGGTGTGATCTTTTTGGTCAGTGGCACAATGCCCGCTGTCGATGTGCCAGTAAGCCCGACCATGATTGTGATCGGCGGCACCATCGTGGGGTTTGGCGCGAGCTTGGGATCTGGGTGCACATCGGGTCACGGGGTCTGCGGATTATCGCGGTTTTCCATTCGGTCGCTTGTTGCAGTGCCTACGTTTATGGCCACCGCCGGCATCACCGTCTTTATCATTCGTCACATATTTGGAGCCTAATCCATGAAACTGGTTTTTGCTGGCCTCACAGGTCTTGTCTTTGGTATCGGGATCGCTCTGTCGGGTATGATGAACCCAGCCAAAGTGCTGAACTTCTTTGACATTACAGGTACATGGGACCCCAGCCTCGCCTTTGTGATGGGTGGTGCACTGGTTGTCACAGGGATTGGGTACCGCGCTGTGTGGCGCCGCGCGCAGCCCTTGTTTGGCGGTACGTTCCAAGTGCCGAACGCAACCAATATTGATCCCAAACTTGTGGGTGGTTCTGCGTTATTTGGCATCGGCTGGGGCATTGCCGGGTTTTGCCCCGGAGCGGCTATTCCCGCCCTTGGGACGGGGCGTTGGGAAGTAGTTCTGTTTATCGCTGCGGTGGTTGTTGGACTTGCCCTGCGACGCCTGATGACACGGATGACGACAGCGGCTGTGCCCCAATAAAGCGGTGCCCTGAATGACGACCGCCTACTGCCCCGCCCACACACTGAGGGTGGCGCGAGGCTGCCGTCACCACCTGCATCTGAGACCAAGGAGATTGACAATGACGTACCCTGTAAACATGAACATCACCCCTGACGTT
>NZ_CVPC01000028.1 GCF_001049735.1 Nereida ignava | reverse complement strand
CGAGTTGTTCCCGCGCGTGGGCTTCGTGGTCACCAACATGCCGATGGAACCCGACTGGATCATCCGCTTCTACAACCAACGCGGCACCGCCGAGCAATACATCAAGGAAGGCAAGCAGGCGATCAACTGGACCCGTTTGTCCTGCAAAGGCATGGCGCAGAACGAGGTGCGGCTGCAACTCCATGCACTGGCTTACAATATCGGTGCCTTCCTACAGGGCACTGATCTACCTGATGAGATAGCCGACTGGTCACTGACAAGCCTGCAGACGCGATTGATCAAGATTGGTGCGAGGGTTGTGCGTCACGCCCGTGCAATCACCTTCCAACTGGCCGAGGTGGCTGTCAGCGGCGATCTGTTCAACCGCATCCTTGCGGCCATACATCGGCTGCGCGCACCGCCGGTTCCCTAATGACAACATCGTTAATCATAAAACCTGAACAAAAGCGGCTCAACCGGTCTATCCATACGGGGGTCGGTCAGACCAATATCCGGATCAACCTCGCCCCCGAGACCGGAAATCGTGCTCAGTTCGCGCGTCAGATGCCCGAACAACGGCACCATGGGTGCAAGAGGCTTGATAGGAGCGCAGAACAGCGGCAAGGTGGGCGGGAGGACGTTCTACTTGGGGAATGTCAGTTTAAGGGGATGAGGGACGCTGTCCCTCAAACTCCCTGGGATATTTATGAGCCAGAGAAGATGGGATGTAGTATGCGTATTGATGCGGACAGGTTTCTAGGGGATTTGCATAGCTTGCGGGGCTTCGGCGCTGCGGGCGTCGGAAAGGGCGTTGTGCGCCCGGCCTATTCTGACGCTGATCTTGCGGCGCGCCGTTGGCTTGCGGAGCAGATGCAAGACGCGGGTTTGCGCGTTGAAGTGGATGCGATGGGCAACCTGTTCGGCTTGGCCGACGGGCCGTCATTGCTGTTGGGGTCGCATTCGGACAGCCAGCCCGAGGGCGGTTGGCTGGATGGCGCTTTGGGGGTCATTGCAGCACTTGAGGTTGCGCGGGCAGCGCAAGAGGCGGGCGGGCCTGCGGTGTCGGTCGTGTCTTTTCAAGACGAAGAGGGGCGGTTTGGCGTGACAACGGGCAGTGCCGTTTGGTCCGGGCAATTGTCGCAAGCGGATGCTGATCTGTTGGTGGACCACGCAGGCGTCAGTTTGGGCGACGCCCGGCATGCGGTTGCGGAAATGGTGACGGGTCCGGTGTCGCCAAGCCAGTTTACTGGCTTTGTCGAGCTGCACATCGAGCAAGGCCCTACGTTGGACAGCAGTGGCGAAAAAATTGGCGTTGTCACTGATATCGTTGGCATTCGCGATATGAAAGTCACCTTTGAGGGTCAGCAAAACCACGCAGGCACAACGCCGATGCATCTGCGACGCGACGCGTTTCAGGCGGTGTCGGCTTTTAATGCGCTGCTGAATGACCGGCTGCGCAATGTGGTGACGCCGCAGACGGTCTGGACCATCGGGCATCTGTCGCTGCATCCGAATGCGTCTTCGATTGTACCCGGGCGGGCGGTGTTTTCAATGCAGTGGCGCGATGCGGACGCGGATCGGTTGGCTCGAATGGAGGAGATCATTCGCACCTCAGCCTCGGAGATTGCACAGGCGCAGGGGGTGGCCCTGAGCTATGGGCCTTTGCTGGGGCTTGAGCCGGTTTCGATGGATCAGCGGTTGCGTGCTGCCCTTGAGGCGGGGGCCGAAACCGTGGCACTAGGCAAGTGGCGCAAAATGCCGTCGGGCGCGCTGCATGATGCGACAAACGTGTCCCGGCTGATGCCTGTGGCGATGTTGTTCGTGCCGTCGATTGGCGGGCTAAGCCACACCTTCGAGGAAGACACGGACGAAGATGATCTGGTCGCGGGCGTGCAGGTGCTGGCGCAGGCGGTCGCACAGTTGGGATCAAAAACGTAGATACCCGCGCCGTTCAGCCCGGTTGCGGTGCCTGTCCGCGACACGCGATGCATCGCGCAGGTTGGCAAAGCTTTGCACGACGGCCTTGGGGCGGCCACCAGCGACGCCCCACTCGCGCAGCACGGATACTTCGCTGAACAGGTTCATCGCGATTTCGACGCGGTAAAACAACCGCCCTTGCGCGCGTCCCGTACGGTAGAGGAGGCATTCAATCATGCGATGAATCTAGCTTTAAACATTCCTGTTTTAGCCGATGATTCTGGCCCAGAAGCTGCGCTTAGGTGTTTCGACTGTTTTCTTGCGTTGGTCGGTTAACACAGCCAAAGCCTGCCTATGATCCGCGCTCTGACGCTCAGCCTGCTCCCTCAATGCCTCAATTTGATCGTTGAGCTGGGAACGTTCGCGTTCGCGCTCCACGTCCATCCGCTCAATCTGCTCACGAAGCATCTTAACTTCGACCTCCAAGCCGCTATTTTCAGTGGTTTTTTGGTGGTTTTCAAAGGGGGTATGTACCGTTAAATATGCTACTTCTCGTGCTTACATCCAATGATCAAACTCTCGATAACCGCTGATAGGCCTGCTTGATGACTTTGACATCTCCCGACGCAAGCTCGGTTGGGCTGGGTGTCAGCCCTTCGGCGATCATCCGGCGCGATAACATGTGCTCTCCGCCGCTGTTCAGTGTTTCGCAGGCAATGAGCGTCCCCTGCTTAAGATGGTAAACCGATTTCAGCGCGCCATCCGCGTCGCAGGTTTCGATGAACTGATCGGGTGCATCTTGTCCGTCGTCAGGGTTTTTGGAACCAATGGCGGCTTAAAGTAAGAGAGAGTTTGGCTCATCTTGTTGGTTTGATTATGCGGCGTGCTGGCGGTGATGCAAGCGTCTCGCGTCGAGTGTCTTTCGTTTGATCCTTTCTCTTTGTTTTAGAATGGCTTTGTCGCGCCCGAAGTAGACGTCTGCGGGTGTGACGTTGTTGATACTCTCGTGATAGCGCTGATGATTGTAGTGATCGACAAAGGCCGCGATCTGGGCTTCGAGGTGACCTGGTAGGAAGTAGTTTTCCAGCAGAATGCGGTTCTTCAGGGTTTGATGCCATCGCTCGATTTTGCCCTGAGTTTGAGGATGATAAGGCGCGCCGCGAGAGTGTTTCATGCCTTTGTCTTGCAACCATTCAGCCAGATCGCCCGATACATAACTGGAGCCATTGTCGCTGAGCAGGCGCGGCTTGTGAACGACATGCACCTGATCGCAGCCAGATGCCTGTAGTGCCAGATCGAGCGTGTCGGTCACATCTTCCGCCCGCATGGTCGTGCAGAGCTTCCAGGAGACGATGTAGCGGCTGTAATCGTCGAGAACCGTGCTGAGGTAAAACCTGGACCTGTCACGCTTTTGTGCCGCCCCAAGTGCTCGTTTAGGCTACTTTCCGTTCGAAAGCGACGGGGCTTTTCCAGCCCAGTGCTGAGTGACGGCGGCGCGGATTGTAGAAGCCGTTGATGTAGTTGAAGATTGCCATCTCTGCTGCCCGTCGCGTTGGCCAAGACTGGCGCCAGATCAGCTCAGCCTTGATTGTTTTGAAGAATGTCTCAACTGCGGCGTTGTCATAACAATTACCTTTACCGCTCATCGATACCTGGAACCCATGCTGGCGCAGGAGCTTTTGATAATCGTGAGAACAGTATTGGCTGCCGCGATCCGTGTGATGGATGCATCCTTTGGACGGTTGCCGCAGTGCCACGGCCATCTTCAATGCCCGGACTGCGAGATCACGCTTCATCCTGTTGCTGACCGCCCAACCGATGACGCGGCGGGAATGCAGGTCCAGGATCACTGCCAGATACAGCCATCCCTCACGCGTCCAGACATAGCTGATGTCACCTGCCCATTTCTGGTTCGGGTGATCTGCGCGGAAGTCCCGGTTCAACAGGTTCGGCGCGATGTTGAAGGCGTGATTGCTGTCGGTCGTGACCTTGTATTTCTTCGATCTCTCGACCCGTATGCCGTTCTCACGCATCAGCCGACCGACGCGACGGTGTCCAATATTCAGGCCCAGTTCCTTCAACTCTTCTGTCATTCTCGGTCGCCCGTAGCTGCCCAGGCTGAGCCGGGACTGCTCCTTGATATGGGCCAGGACAACCATGTCGGTTCGCTGCCTTGGGCTGGCAGGTCGGCTGCGATAGGCTCGAAGGCCGCGTGAACTGACATCCAGAACGTCACACATGCGCTGCGCACAAAATGCGTCACGGTGTTCCTCGATGAACCTGAACCTCATGGCTTTTGGCCCGCGAAGAACTGAGTTGCCTTTTTTAGGATCTCCCTCTCCTCCCTGAGAATGCGGTTCTCCCGTCGAAGCCGCTCATTCTCACGGGCAAGGTCCAGGTCCTTGTCGGACATAACGTCGGTGTCGCGATGTGCCGTGACCCATTTGTTCAGCGTTGAAAGCCCGACACCCAAATCTGAGGCCGCCTGCTTGCGTGTCAGCCCGCTCGTCAGCGCGATCCGCACCGCATCAGCCCGGAATTCGTCCGTCCGTTTAAGTCCCATAGTTCATCTCCTTTGTTGCAATAAATGCTATCAAAGGAGCGGCATCAAACCGCGACAGGTCCAAATATTGCTTGCGCGTGGCACGCTTGATGTCTTTGACGACCTTCTCGCCAGGCGTCTTCGTTGTCTTTGTCAACTCCTCGGTGGCTACGATGAGCAACAAACACTCTCTTAGCAAATACCGCTATTTGGACCCATAAGCGCTGACGTCAGACAATTTTGAGCGCGCGCGCTCAGTGCCGTGGCCGGTGCCCCGACGGACGCCAGGATGTGCAGATAGAACCGCCGTTCGTCGGGTGCTGGCGGTGCTTGTAACAGCAAGAGCGGCGTTCGCGTAATTCCCGATGCTGGGTCATATTCCGGTGCATATCTGCGCGACAGGTTGCGGGCGATCATCGTCTTGCCGATCCCGGACGCGCCATGCACAAGAAGCCCGGGCATACGGGTTTGCCTCGGCGCTTCGATCATACCCTGCAAACGGTCCAACACCTGTTCGGCCCGCGGAAAGCCGATCCAGATGTCTGATTGAATGAGGGCGATCCGACCGTCTTCCTCTGTTGTCCTTGCCCTCAATTCACCATCTCTCCACCTTGAACAATGGGCGTGATGTATCACCCGTATCGATCGCGCGCAGCCCTTCGGTTTTCGCGACAGCCGAGTTGGTGCCCTTCAATGCCCCTTTTTTTTCACGCGACCGGCGCTCAGCCTTGGTTAGTCCCCGGCTTTCAGCTTCGATCTGGCGTTGCTGTCGGATCAACTCACCGAGGACCAGTTCATTCGACCCGGACTTTCCGAGGGCGCGTGCCTTCTTCATGGCCTCGCGATATTCAAATAGAGACACAGGCGGCATTTCCAGATTTCTGTACCGGGCCTCGGCGTATCGGCCACCATCCAGTTCGACCCAGATCACCGAAAGATCGCGAGGGTCGTAGCGAACGACCACCTTCCCATCGCCGCGCCCAATGTGGCCTGCAAGAGCATCCGACCAGTACCGTATCTGGAACAGATGGATGCCGTCACGCCTGACCTTACGCAGTTCGCTCGGCAAGAAGCTCACCCGAAAGGCTTCCATCTCAAAGGGAATGTCGCCAATCATCTCCGCTGAGAGCGCCTCCCATTTGGCAACGGGCGTACAGCCAAGACTTGAATGAATGCTGTTGTTGTAGCGGCAGATTTCCAGAGCAAACCAGCGATCAAATTCGCCTAAAGTCATCGCGGCCATGCCTTCGGCATCGTAGTCGCCCTTGGCCACGACCGAGGATTGCGTTGTTCCAGGCAACAGGTGCACGGTCCCCATCATCGTGCCGATCAATCGTTCGATATGCCCTCCGAAATGAGGACTGCCTGGCGGCCGATAGACCAGATCGATCCCCCATTCCGCACATGCCGACCGAAAGGCATGCGACCGGAAATCGCGCCCGTTATCGACGTGGATGCTATGCGGTTTGCCCTGCGCGGGCCAAGGAACATTGCACACCAATTCCGCCAGAAGTTCCGCCTTGGGGGCCACAGCCTGTGTCAGGCAAAGCGCCACCGACAGACGCGAAGGTGCCTCGAGAGAGGTGTAATATCCGGTCACCATCCGCGTTGCGACGTCGATCGCCAGCGTGACCCAAGGCCGCCCAATTGGTTGGCGTTCAAAACTATCGACGAGAATGATGTCCGCAGGCGTATGGTCGATTTGCACGACCTCTAGTGGCCGGTTTGCCTTGTTGTCGCCTACGACCGGCGCAAATTTCTGGCGGGCCGCCTTTGCGCCTTCGCGTGCCTTGGCAATTTCGCGGGCATCCATTGCATCCAACCTGCGCTGAACCGTCCGACGTGTCGGCGGTTGCAAGCCCTGCTGCCAGCACGCGCTTCGGATTTCTGTCACGACGCGCGACAGGCTTGGACGTTCCCGCCGTAAGAAATAACGGCGAAGATGTTCTTCGATCACCGCTTCCACCTTGCCGGATATCAAGGTTGTACCAGTCGGGCGGCCCCGTTTCCGAGAAGCCAGCGCGCTGGTGCGCCCACCCTCTTCGGCCAAACGCTTTATCCAGCGCCAGACAGTCGCCCTGCTGACACCAAGCTCCCAAACGGCGTCATTGATGCCACTTTCCAGACTGCCAGTTCCTTTGAGATATGCCTGAACAAGCGGACGCAGAACGGCCGCCCTGCGCGCCTCCTCAGCACCAAGGGCAACTGACTCTTCGTCATCATTCTCCATCGACATTTGCCGCAAAAACCTGTGAACCCTGTCTCAGGTTTAAGGGCAAAAATATCGGAATTAAAGACAAAATCTCATATTTAAGGGCAAAGGGTGGCCGTTGATTTCGTTGGATTTCTCATCTCACAATTAAGGGCTACGCGACACCAAGCGCGGTGCGCTCAGGCCATTGCCGCCACCGGATTCCGGTAGTCTTCCTGTTTCGTCAGCATCGCCCAGATGCCACGAGCCATCTTGTTCGCCAGCGCGATCGCAGCAACCATGCGTGGTTTGCGGGCCAGCAGGCGTTTCAGCCAGCCATTATTCGCGGTATCGAAGCGCTCGACCGCTTGAAGAACAGCCATAGCACCGGAGACCAAAAGCGTGCGGATGTCGCGCTGTCCCATCTTCGAGGTTTTGCCCAGCCGGGCCTTACCGCCCGTTGAGTGCTGTTTTGGGACGAGTCCGAGCCAGGCGGCAAAATCACGCCCGCGCCGGAAGGTGGCCAGATCAGGTGCAAATGTCTCGATCGCAAGCGCCGTGACAGGACCCACGCCCGGCATGGTCTGCGCGCGTCGCACCACTTCGGCGTCTTTGGCGGCACGCTTCATCTTTCCGTCAAGGTCTGTAATCCGAGCAGTCAGGCCCTCAATCTGTTCCAGATACATTTGGCCGAACTCCCGGACCTCGTCAGGCAGCATTGTGTCCTCATCAGCAATCGCATCTGCAAGGCGCTTGAGATGGGCAGACCCCTTGGCTGCGACCAGTCCATGCTCTGCGAGATGCCCGCGCAACGCGTTGATCATCTGAGTGCGCTGGCCGACGAACATCTGCCGCGTGCGAAACAGCATGGCGCGGGCCTGCTGATTTTCCGTCTTCACGGCGACAAAGCGCATGGTCGGGCGCAACGCCGCCTCCACGATCGCCTCGGCGTCCGCCACGTCGTTCTTCTGACGCTTGACGAAGGGCTTCACATAAACCGGTGGGATCAAGCGGACCTCATGTCCCAGCTTCTCGAACTCGCGCCCCCAGCCATGCGCCGTCGCGCAGGTTTCCATGGCGATAATGCACTTGGGATGCTGAGCGACGAACGCCAGCAGCTGACCCCGTGAAAGCTTCTTACGAAATGCGACAGACCCGTCGTGGCGCGCACCGTGCAGCTGGAAAACGCGCTTTGCCAGGTCAATGCCGATGATGGTAACTTCTGACATGGATGCTCTCTCTTTCTGTGATGGCTTCAAACAATCATCACATTGGCACATTGCGATGCCGTCGGGAGAGGGCATCCACGCCATCAACAGAGCCCATCGAACAGGACATGGCCTTTCACTCCGAAATTCTGAAGGCGACCGGCAATCACCTGTTCATTTCCTTCGGCGCGTTTCTGGAAAACCGAGTCCGGCACCTGATCCGACAGGCCCGCACCAACAGTTCCCGCAAGGGTCTGACCGAGCTTGTGCAGGACGAACATCGCGCCATTTTCAACGCGATTGAGGCCGGAGATGCCGAGCGTGCTCGTGAGGCGGCGGCGGCCCATCTCAAGAACGCCGCCAAGCGTCTGACGCTTTATACGCAAGACACCTGACACCCTCATCCCCTCAAATATGGAGCGCCCGGCCATAAGCCGCCAGCACCGCCTCATGCATCATTTCCGACATCGTCGGGTGCGGGAAGACCGTGTTCATCAGTTCCTCTTCCGTCGTCTCCAACGTCCGCCCGATCACATAGCCCTGGATCATTTCCGTCACCTCGGCGCCCACCATATGCGCGCCCAAAAGCTCGCCCGTCCTGGCGTCGAACACGGTTTTCACAAGGCCCTCGGCCTCGCCCATCGCGACGGCTTTGCCGTTGCCGATAAAGGGAAATTTGCCGACCTTGATATCAAATCCCGCCTCTTTCGCCTTGTCCTCCGTGAGCCCCACAGAGGCCACTTGCGGGTGGCAATAGGTGCAACCCGCGATCGAGTTCGGCTTGATCGGATGCGGGTGTTCGCCGGCGATCAGCTCGGCCACCATGACGCCCTCGTGGGACGCTTTGTGCGCCAGCCAAGGCGCGCCCGCGATGTCGCCGATGGCGAACAGACCGTCGACGCCCGTGCGGCAGAATTCGTCCGTCACGACATGGGTGCGGTCGATCTTCACGCCCGCCTCCTCGAGGCCCAGCCCCTCGACATTGCCGACGATTCCGACCGCGGAAATCACCGTGTCGAACTCTTCGGTCGTGACTTTGCCGCCCGCTTCGAAATGCGCGGTGACCTTGCCTTTTGCCCGGTCGAGTTTCTTGACCGTGGTCTTTTGCAGGATCTTCATCCCCTGCTTTTCGAACTGCTTTTTGGCGAAGGCGGAAATGTCCTTGTCCTCGACCGGAAGCACGCGCTCCATCACCTCGACGACCGTGGTGTCGGCGCCTAGCGTGTTGTAAAAGCTTGCGAATTCGATTCCGATGGCGCCCGATCCGATGACCAGCAACTTCTTCGGCATCCGCGTCGGCACCAGAGCATGGCGATAGGTCCAGACCAGATCGCCGTCGACCTCCAGCCCCGGCAGTTCACGTGCCCGCGCGCCGGTGGCGACGATGATGTTTTTGGCGGTCAAAGTCTCGGTGCCCTTGTCGGTTTTGACCTCGACCTTGCCCTTGCCCGCGAGTTTCGCCTCACCCATGATCGCGGTGACTTTGTTCTTTTTGAACAAGCCCTTGATGCCGCCATTCATCTGCGCCGCGACGCCGCGCGAGCGCTTGACGATGGCATCGAGATCGAAGCCGATGTCCCCCGTCGACAGGCCGAATTCCTTGGCGCGGTGCATCTGATGATAGACCTCTGCCGAGCGCAGCAACGCCTTGGTCGGAATGCAGCCCCAGTTCAGACAAATCCCGCCCAGATTCTCGCGCTCGACACAGGCCACTTTGAGGCCAAGCTGCGCCGCACGAATGGCGGCCACATAGCCGCCAGGGCCAGCGCCAATCACGATGAGGTCGAAATTCTGATCCGTCCCGCTCATGCGATGCCCCCCAAACAGACGTATTTCAATTCGAGAAAATCCTCGATGCCGTGGCGCGAGCCTTCGCGGCCCAGACCGGACATTTTGACCCCACCGAAAGGCGCCTCTGCGGTGGAGATCAACCCCGTGTTGACACCGACCATGCCATATTCAAGTCCTTCCGAGACCCGAAAAATCCGCGCCACATCTTGAGCGTAGAAATAGGAGGCGAGGCCGAATTCGGTGTCATTGGCGGCCTCGATCGCCTCGGCTTCGTCGGTGAAGCGGAAAAGCGGTGCGACGGGGCCAAAGGTTTCCTCGCGCGCGATCGCCATGTCCGACGTCACATCGGCCAGAACCGTCGGCTCATAGAAGGTGCCGCCCAGAGCATGCGGTTTGCCACCGGCAAGCACGCGGCCGCCTTTTGCCACCACGTTCGTCACATGGCTTTGCACTTTCTCCAACGCGCTCTCATCAATCAGCGGGCCAAGATCGACCCCGCTCTCCATGCCATTGCCGGTGCGCAGGCCCGAGACCGCCTTGGCGAGTTTTTCGGCGAAAGCGTCATAGACCGCGTCCTGCACATAGATGCGGTTGGCGCAGACGCAAGTCTGGCCATTGTTGCGGAATTTGGCGATCAACGCGCCTTCGACGGCGGCGTCGAGATCGGCGTCATCGAAGACGATAAACGGCGCATTGCCGCCCAGTTCCAGCCCAAGTTTCTTGATCGTCGGCGCCGATTGCACGTAGAGCATGGCGCCAATTTCAGTCGAGCCGGTGAAGGTCAGCTTGCGCACAATCGGGTTCTCGGTCAGCTCCGCACCGATCTGCGCGGCAGAGCCGGTGATGACGCTGAAGAGACCTTTGGGTAGCCCCGCACGCTCGGCGAGAACCGCCAGAGCGATGGCGGAATAGGGCGTCTGCGAGGCGGGTTTCAACACCATGCCACAACCCGCAGCGAAGGCAGGCCCGGCCTTGCGGGTGATCATCGCATTGGGAAAATTCCACGGCGTGATCGCGGCGACGACACCGATGGGTTGCTTCATCACGAGGATGCGTTTGTCGGGCTGATGGCCGGGAATGGTTTCGCCGTAGACCCTACGCGCCTCTTCGGCGAACCATTCGACAAAGCTCGCGCCGTAGGTGATCTCACCAGCCGCTTCCGCGAGAGGTTTGCCCTGTTCCAGCGTCAGAATTTGCGCCAGAGTCTCGCGATGCGCGATCATCAGATCGAACCATGTGCGCAGCACATTGGCCCGGTCTTTCGCGGTGCGCGCAGCCCAGGTCTTTTGCGCCTCTTCCGCCGCCGTGACCGCATTGGCAACTTCGGCACGACCCAGTTTGGGGACATACCCGATCAGGGAACCATCGGCAGGGTTGTGCACGGCAAGGCCGGTCTCCGGGTCGGCCTCGATCCAGTCTCCGGCAACCAGATTGGCGTCGCGCAAAAGCCCGGTGGCGCGCAGATCTTGCAAACTCAAACTCATTGTTGTTCCTCCTCATGCGTCAGAAACCGCAGCATCTCCGTCAACTGCGCCTCCAACATGTGATGCCCCGGATGGATCATGAGCCCGCGCGCCTCGGCGGCGTGCAAAAGCGGTGTGATCTCCGGCTGCATGATGACCTCAGCGACCAAGGTGCCGGGGTCGAGTGTGTCTGGATCGAAGGGCAAAGCATCCTCGGGTTTGAGCCCCAAAGAGGTGCCGTTGATCGCGATGTCATGCCCGGTGGGGTCCGTGGCGGCGGCGAAACCCACATCGGGGAAATGCGCGGCCAGCCTCGCGATCAGGGCCTCGGATTTCTCAACGGAGCGGTTCGCCACGGTCAGCGCGGCAATGCCCCGTTCCGCCAGCGCAAAGGCGATCGCACTGGCCGCGCCGCCTGCACCCGCGAGGAACACCCGCTTGCCCAAAAGCGTTACGCCCGCCTGTTCCAAACCGCGTACAAAGCCTTCGCCGTCTAGGATATCGCCGTAGAGCGCCCCGTCTGGCCTGCGCCGGATGACATTGACGCTTTGCGCCGCCGCCGCACGTGCGCTCAGCGCATCGCAGAGCGCAGGCACAGCGGTTTTATGCGGCACGGTGACCACGGCGCCCGCGAAATTGCGCGCGCCTGCGAGACCTTTGAGCATCGGCGCGAGTGCTGCGGGCGGGACTTCGAGCGGGACCAGAACGGCGTCCACGCCCTCGGCCTCAAACCGCGCGTTGAGCGCTTGCGGCGTGCGCACATGGGTGACCGGATCGGCGAGGATCGCCAGCGTTTTGGTGTGCCCCGTGATCATGTTACACCAACAGGCTCATCGGGCTTTCGATGCCCGCTTTGAAAGCCGCCAACCACTGCGCGCCCACGGCGCCATCGACGGTCCGGTGATCGACCGAAAGCGTCACGCTCATGACGGGTGCCAGCACGATCTGATCGCCGCGCCCGACGGGGCGTTTTTCGGCGGCCCCGACGGCGAGGATACAGCTCTGCGGCGGGTTGATGATCGCGGAGAAGCTCTTGACCCCATACATGCCGAGGTTCGACAGAGAGAAGCCGCCACCTTGATACTCGTCGGGCTTGAGACGGCCTTCGCGCGCCTTGGCCGCTAGTGCTTTCATCTCGGAGGACAGCGTGCCGAGGCTCTTTTGATCGGCATTGCGCAGCACCGGCGTGATCAGCCCGCCGTCGGTTGCGACCGCCACGGAAATGTCGATGGATTTGAGCTGCAACACCGCCTCATCGGTCCAGATCGCATTGGCGGCGGGCACTTTGGCCAGCGCATTGGCGACGGCTTTGACGATGAAATCATTGACCGAAATCCGGTCCGCCTTTTCGCGGCCCTCGTTGATCTGGGCCCGGAGCGCCATGAGCGCTTCGATGTTGCAATCGGCCTCAAGGTAGAAATGCGGCACGGTGGTTTTGGATTCGAGCAGCCGCCGCGCGATAGTACGACGCATGCCGGTGTGAGGGATTTCCTCGTAGTCACCGATGCCGGCGAGATTGGGCGCAGCGGCTTTGGCGACAGGGGCAGCCACGGGAGCGACAGCCCCGGCCTCGGCCGCGCGTTCCACATCAATGCGCACGATGCGACCGCGCGGGCCGGACCCGGAAAGCCCCGACAAATCGACACCTTTCTGCGCTGCGATCCGGCGGGCGAGCGGCGAGGCCGCGATCTTGTCGGAGAATTTCGCCACCGGGGTTGCTTCGGCTTTCGGCGCTTCCACAGGGGCTTCGACCGTTTCCGCAGACGCCGCCCCACCCGGCGTATAGCCGTCCAGCACAGAGGCGTCTTCGCCGTCGAGCAACAGGACCGCGATCACCGCATTCACATCGGCGCGCTCGCCGGCGGGGGTAAGGATTCTGCCCAACACCCCATCGGCGTCGGCCTCGAATTCCATCGTCGCCTTGTCGGTTTCGACCTCGGCCAGTGTCTCCCCGGCCTTCACGGCCTCGCCTTCGGCCTTGAGCCAATTTGCGATCACCGCGTCTTCCATTCCGGCGGAGAGCGAGGGCAGTGTGATTTCCTTGGGCATCTTGTCTCTCCTTATTCCGCCGCCTCTGCCGCAAGGGGCAGACCCTGATCGGCCATGACCTCGCGCAGACCCGCTTCGATGTCTTGCGGACGGGCACAGGCCGCCGCTTCAAGCACTTTGGAAATGCTGGGCGAAGCTTCCGCGCCATGCACCCGTTTGATCGGCTGATCGAGAAAATCGAAACAGCGGCGCTGGATCTCGTCAGAAAGCCAACCGCCATAAGACGTGCCAGACGCCCCCTGTTCGACGATCAATACATTGCCGGTCTTCTCGATGGAGGCCCCGATGGTCTCCCAATCGAGCCCGGCGCGATCCAAACTGCGCAGGTCGATGATTTCGGCATCCACGCCCAGACGCTCGACGACCTCGCGGGTCTTTTCGACCATGGCGAGATAGGTCAGCACGGTGACACGCGCGCCTTCGCGCACGACTTTGGCCTTGCCCAGCGGGATCATGTAATCGAGATCATCGGCGGGCCCGACACCTTTCGAGGCGTAGAGATCGACGTGTTCGATCACCAGAACCGGGTCCTCGCACTGAAGCGCCGCGTTCATCAGCCCGACATAGTCATAGGGCGTCGAGGGCGCGACGATGCGCCAGCCTGGCGCGGTCGCAAAAATGCCCGCCGGATCCATCGAGTGCTGCGATCCATAGCCCGTGCCCATCGCAATTTTCGTGCGCAAAACCAAAGGCATGGCATTGTCGCCACCAAACATGTGACGCGCCTTGCCGATCTGGTTGAACACCTGATCCGCCGCCACCCACATGAAATCCGGATACATGAATTCGATCACCGGACGCACGCGCCCGTCTGCGGCCATGCCTGCGGCCAGACCAGTAAAGGCGTTCTCGGCAATCGGCGTGCCGAGGCAGCGATCCGGGAACTTGTCCGACAGGTCTTTGGTGGCGCCATTGGTGCCGCCTTTGAGACGGTGCACATCCTCGCCCATGACGACGACGCGCTCATCCGTCTCCATCCGGCGCATCATCACATCGGCCACGGCGTCGATGAATTTCACATTGTCCTTGAGCGTGCCAGAAAACGCTTCCTGCTCTTCGAACCGCGCGCCGTCGAATTCCGACAGATCACCGCGCAAACCGAAATCACGGAAGCTTTCCTCGGGCCAGAGCGCCGGCTTGATGCGGCGTTTGCCGTCGACCTCTTCGATCAGCTCGCCCGCGATCTCTTCCATCATGCCCTGCGCTTGGCTGCGCAAGTCTTCGACCACTTGCGCGCCGATGATCTGACGCTCCATCAGGTCGCGCGCCATGGCATCGAGCGGATCGCGGCCCCGCCATTCCTGCTCTTCTTCCTTCGTGCGATAGCCGAAGGCAGAGCCGGGAAGCGCGCCGTTTTGGTGGAAATAGCGGTAAACATCGGCCTCAATCACCACCGGACCTTCGTCCGCGCGCATGATCTTATTGGCTTCTTCAGACGCCAGATAGACCGACAGCGTGTCCATGCCATCAACCCGAAGCGCGGGGATGCCAAAGGCCAGACCGCGCGCCGATAGCCGCGTCTCGGCGGTAACTTCCTCAACATGGGTGGAGACAGCGTAACGGTTATTTTCGATGAAAAAACAAATCGGCAGCTTCCACGCGGCGGCGATGTTCATCGTCTCCAGCACAGAGCCGATGTTGACCGCGCCATCGCCGAAATAGGTGTAGACGACATCGCCCGTGCCCGCCTGTTTGTGCGCCCAGGCCGCGCCCGCCGCCATGGGGACACCACCGCCGACGATGGCATTGGTCCCAAGGTTGCCGCTTTCCGCCCAACGCAGGTGCATCGAGCCACCGCGACCTTGGCAGAACCCCTCGGAGAGACCGAGAACTTCCGACAGGGTACGTTTGGACAAATGTCGCAGCGTCTCGCCAAAGCTCTTTTCCGGGTCGATCCCCTCGGGCGCGGCATAGACCAGCGCCTTGGCCAAAAACTGGTGGTGCGCGCGGTGCGAACCGTTGACCTGATCAGAACCACGCATCGCCATGGCGGAGCCGACCGCGCCGCCCTCCTGACCAATCGCGGAGTGCGCAGGACCGTGGACAAGCCCCTGCCCCGCAAGATCCAGCACCTTCTCTTCGAACGCGCGAATGAGATGCAATTGGCTGAGCATCGTGCGCCCGACGGTGGGGTCAAGCTCGGTGCGATCCTCTTTGGAGGCTTTGATGTCACGCCAGAAGGCTTTCGGTGTCAGATCGTCATAAATCGGCATGAGAGATGTCCTTTACAAATAGCTGTAGGAGGACCAGCCACCATCGGCGACCAGCGTTTGGCCGGTCACATAGGCGGAGGCGTCCGAAGCGAGAAACAGGGAGGCGGAAGCGATTTCCTCGGGCGTGCCGAGCCGTCCGGCGGGCACCCGCGCGTTGAGAGCGTCAAGATCCAGACGGCCCTGAGCGGCGAGCGTTTCGGTCAGTGCGGTGCGCACGTAACCGGGCGCGATGGCGTTGACGCGGATGTTGCGGTCGGCCCATTCGATGGCCAGCACTTTCGTCAGAGCCACGACGCCTGCTTTGGCAGCGCAATAGGCGGCACGTTCAGGCGCCGCGACGACGCCATACATCGAGGCGGTATTGACGATGCTGCCGCCGCCTTGTTCGGCCATGATGCGACCAGCGGCCTGAGCCACGAAAAACGCACCGTTGAGATTGATGTCGATGCCCCGGCGCCAGGTGGCCTCGTCCAGATCAAGAGACGGCCCATTGCCAGAGATACCCGCATTGTTCATCACCACGTCGAGCCGCCCGCCAAAAGCCACCGCCGCCTCGCAGGCCGCTGCCACTGCCGCCGGATCGGTGATCGAGCCCACAAGCGCCGTGACCTGACCAGGGTGATCCGCGTTCAACGCATCTGCCGCCACCCGCACGCCGTCCTCGTCCAGATCGAAAAGGACGGTCTTGGCGCCCGCGCCCACAAAAGCGCGCGCCATGGCAAGGCCAAGGCCCGAAGCGGCACCAGTCAAAAGCGCGGTGCGCCCAGTGAAATCGAACGTGGTGGTCATGATAATTCTCCTCCGGTCCCGGAAACGCCCTTTTCGGGACACCGGGTTGAAAACAGTTAAATTTCTGCGCGGTGCGCTGGCTCAACTCATGTAGAGTCCGCCGTTGACGTGAATGGTTTCGCCGTTCACAAAGCTTGACGCTTCGCTGCACAGGAAGGCGATGACGGAGGCGATCTCGGACGCCTGTCCGGTCCGCCCCATCGGCGTGTGCCTGAGCGTGTCATCGCCCCGTGTCGCAATCAACTCGCGCGTCATCGGCGTGTCGATCACACCGGGCGCCACGACGTTGACCCGCGTTTTGGGCGCCAACTCATTGGCCAGCGCACGGGTCATGGCGCTGATAGCGCCTTTCGAGGCGCCGTAATGCGCGTTGGCCTTGGCGCCGCGATGGGCAGCGAGCGAGCTCAGGTTGACGATGGACGATCCGGCCTTGAGATGGTCGACCGCGCGGCGGGTGAGGTAGAAAACGCCATCGAGGTTGATGGACAGGGTGCGGCGCCACTGGTCATCCGTCATCTCGGCGAAGGGCTCCGCCATATAGATGCCGGCGGAGGGCACGAGAAAGTCGATGCTGCCGTGTTTGGCCGCGACTGCGACAATCCGGTCTGCGTCATCGGGATTGGCCGCATCCACGGCGAGCGTTTCAATCGCACCGCCTTTCGGAGAGATCAACGTGACGGCAAATTCCGCCAATGCGTCGCCATCGAGATCGGCCAGCACCAGATTGGCGCCTGCCGCGTGGAACAGCTCGGCTACGGCGCGGCCGATGCCGCCATTGGCGCCGGTCAGAACCAGTGTGCGACCTGCGAAATCGAACATCATGCCGACACCTCCGCAAGGTCTGCGCGATACTCGGTGATGTCGGCATATTCGACGACCTCGACGATATGCCCCTCCGGGTCGCGCAGGAAGGCGAGGTAGGTGCCGGGGCGGACTTCGACCGGCTCATCGCCCGTCATCAAAGTGCCGCCCGCCGCAACCACTTTCGCCACAACTGCGCGCAGGTCGTCGACAATGAAGGTCAGATACATCGCTTCGGCTCGGTCCAGAATATGGTCCGTCTGTCTAGCCCCCAATTTCAGTGCCACTAATTTTGGATTTCTCTAATAAGGTTTCTGGCATGGGAGGTCGCATTCCGAGTGCATGATGGGGCCTGATGTGATTGTATTCTTTGAGCCAAATATTGATTGCGACCTGAGCCTGTTTGATGCTGTGGAACCATTCAGCGTTTAAGACTTCTTGGCGAAGAATACCGTTGAACCGTTCATTGTAACCGTTTTCCCAAGGACTGCCTGGGTAGATTTGGATTGGTTTGACGCCAACCTTTCTGAGCCATTTTTGAAGGTGTTCAGCTACGAACTCCCCGCCATTGTCAGATCGAATGCATTCAGGCTTTCCGTATTTCATCAGCAAACGATGTATGACACGCAAAACATCATCTGAGTTCATCTTGTCTTGCACCTCAACGCAAAGAGCTTGGCGGGTAAACTCATCTAAGACGGTCAGCATCTTGTAGCTGCGCCCGTTACTCAGCTTGTCGTGAACAAAATCAATTGCCCAAACATGATTGGGATGCATTGGGCGCAAACGGATGACCGAACTGTCTTTGTGATACAGCCGCCTTCGTTTCTTATGCCGCTCTGGCAGCTTCAGCCCTTCTTCGCGCCATAAACGCTCAACTTTCTTGTGATTGACGTGCCAACCTTCGATCCGCAGCAACTCAGCGATCTTTCGATATCCGTACCGACCATACTGCTTGGCAAGGCGGATCATGGCCAAGCGCAATGCGTCATCACCTTGAACCTTCGTTTTGTAATGCAAGCCAGAACGCGAGACGCCGAGAACCGCACATGTGCGCCGTTCTGACGTATCAAG
>NZ_CVPC01000027.1 GCF_001049735.1 Nereida ignava | reverse complement strand
AAGTCTACTACTGTGGTGATTAATACTGTGGTGATCAAAGGACGCCCTGCAATAACAGCAGACATACCGACGACCGATAGCGGCACGTGTTCCCCACTCTTAATTTAAGTTGAAGATATACCCTCTTAACCCACCAGGGCGGCATACCTCCAAGCACACCAAGCGTGCACAAAGCCAAATGTGACGCAACACTGCGGCACTGTGCCATCTGATCACAGTAAAGTGCGGCCCTGTTTCAAGCCCCACCAAAAGCGCCAAGCGAAGCGTTTGATAGCAATAAAAAACTGACCCCAAAAATCTTGTTTCCGACGGTCTCTCAAATTATCGGTGGGAAGAGCAAAATACGGCTTAGACCTCTTCTCTTTGTTATGTAGCAGACATAAAAGTGGAGGTGATTTGGTAAGGTGGCTATGCAGCGGATCGCATATCATTATACACAAATCCGCTTAGGGTATCCGCCACCAAAACCTTCACATTGAACATAGGTGGCACTACCAGCTGCCGCCCAGCATACTAAACCACAAAATATCTGTTATAATGGCTATATTTTAAATGATTCATTATCGAACATAGGATTTAATTTAGGTTTAGATCTTAAAGTGCCAAAAAATACTTTTACATGAAGTAAAAATATTTTTATCAAGACGCCACCAACGTAGTATATATGTATATATGAAATACGTAAAAATCTTATTTTTAAATTAACCAACATGAAAGATAGTAAATTGGATCTAGAAAAGCTTTCCCTAAAAGAACTAAAAGACCTGCAGGAGCAAGTCGCAGTTGCAATCTTCGATTTTGAAAAGCGCAAAAAATCAGAAGCATTGGCTGAGTTGAAAGCCCTGGCGCAATCCAAAGGATTTTCGCTGGACGAGCTCCTAGACGACACCAAAGGCAAAAAGAAGAGAGCGCCCGTAGCGCCCAAATACGCAGACCCAAGCAACCCTGCCAACACTTGGTCAGGCCGCGGCCGTAAACCAAAGTGGATGGTTGAAGCCATCGCAAGCGGCCGCTCACCCGAAGACTTTGCAATTTAGCAGCCGTCACTAAAACCTAAGACCGCGACTTACCCAGCGCCTGAGCCTTCATTCAAGCCAGGCCATCAGTCGCGGTCACACACCTACGACCCCGACTAGCCCCACCTAGCGCAGCCAGGGATTTATCACAGGTATATCTAGGCCTTATGCTTGATGTTGGCAGGCTCCGCACGCAAGACCAATTAGTTGCAGGCCCGGAGTATATTAAGTAAGTCCCAGCGCGAGATTAACTCCTGAGCACTGGACGCATTTTATGACATTACGCAAAGCCGTTTTTCCTGTGGCAGGGTTTGGAACTCGCTTCCTTCCAGCCACAAAGGCAATGCCAAAGGAGTTGCTGCCCATCGTCGACAAACCTCTCATCCAGTATGCGGCAGAAGAGGCGATTGCCGCCGGGATTGATACACTCATATTTGTCACCGGGCGGAATAAGCGCGCAATCGAAGATCACTTTGACAATAATCAAGAACTAGAGATCGCCCTGCGCGCCAAGGGCAAAAACGAGCAGGCGGACATGGTCAGGAATATTCTCCCCAAGGGAGTGGAATGCATTTTCATGCGCCAGCCCGAGCAGCTAGGCCTTGGGCATGCAGTGCTCTGTGCGGAGCGCGCAGTGGGCACTGACCCGTTCGCGGTACTGCTGGCAGACGACTTCCTCACAGGCTCAGAGCACGGCGTCACGGCGGACCTCGCGCGGGCGTTCGAGGCCACGGGCAAGTCGCAACTCAGCGTCATGGAGGTTAACGGCCCAGACATTTCCAAATACGGCGTCGTAGTCCCCGGCGACACTCAGGGCGCAGTCGCAGGGCTCGTCGAAAAACCTGACGCACGATCAGCGCCCTCCAATTTAGCCAGTATCGGGCGCTACGTACTGACACCCGACATCTTCGATATTTTGCGCTCACAGCCCCCTGGCGCTGGCGGCGAAATACAACTCGCGGACGCCATCAACACCCAGGCGGCTGCAGGATCTGTCGAGGCCGTAAAACTAAGGGGCCGCCGCTTTGACTGCGGCAGCGTTCAGGGATACCTTGATGCTATCACAAGCGTCGCGGCGCAGAGGCAACTGGGCGCATAAATCAATCCGGGATCCAACCAAGAAGCCCATGACATAAACCCCAAATATTTGGCCCAACACGGTTGCGCCCACCCGCTAGTTAGTAGATTAACTATCGCGTTGATACTTTCGATCCATGACCCACTCCGCAAACGCTAAGCCAGAGGACGATATGCCAGATTTCCCCCTCGCGGCCCTCCTGTTTAGCACACTCGCCTCCGCACTGATCAGCGGCTTCATCATTATTTGGTTTTCAAAAAGCCGCGGCGCAGGATCTCCTCGCCGAGACACGCAGGCAGTTCAGGCATCCCACACACTCCCAACCGCCCGCATTGGTGGGCTTGCGATTATGTCATCGCTGACACTGGCAGTTCTGCTTCTCCGCACCCAGACCAGTCACGGCATCGCGGTGCCACTACTGCTGAGCGCACTGCCCGTATTTGCCGTTGGGCTCGCCGAGGATCTCGGGCTCTTCGCAAGCCCTCGCCGCCGCCTCCTCGCCGCCGGCGCGTCCGCCGCCCTATTTGTCCTGCTCACCGGGCAGTGGCTGCTGAGTACAGATATTCCCGGGCTCGACCAGGTACTCCTCTGGGCCCCAATTGGCATCGCGTTCTCTGTCTGCCTCTCGGTTGGGGTTAGCCATGCCTTCAACCTAATCGACGGGCTGAACGGCCTATCCGGCTCGACGGCACTGGCTGCATCCCTTGCGCTGGCCTACATCGCGCATGGCTCTGATTTGACCTTGCACAGGGATATCCTGCTTATTCTCGCAGCTGCCGTAGCAGGTTTTTTAGTTTTCAACTTCCCCTTGGGTAAAATATTTCTCGGCGATGCGGGCGCTTACGCCATCGGCCACCTACTGGTCTGGCTGTCGATTTCTATCTTATGGAATGCCCCAAGCGTCACACCGCTGGCAGTCCTTCTGATCTTTTTCTGGCCAATTGCTGATACGCTGCTTGCTATTACGCGTAGACTTTGGCGGGGTGTGCCCATTGCCCAGCCTGACCGGATGCATTTTCACCAGCTCGTCATGCGCGGCGTAGAGATAATTCTACTTGGCCGCAGGAAGCGGCGCCTGGCAAACCCCCTCGCGACCACCCTCACGCTGCCATTTATACTGATGCCAATCGCTGCAGGCGCCCTCCTACAGGGTGACAGGGCAGCTGCAGCAGCTGCCTGCGCAGCCTTCTCCCTCCTTTTTCTGGGGACTTACAAGGCGGGCATGTGGCTCGCGCCAAAACTGCGCCGCCACGCAGTGCAAAGCGCACAATAAAAGCTCGGGCTTCACCCATTTAAAGCGATATCGTTTGCAGGCCTTCAAGCCCACGCGATTATCCATGCGATCACGACTGAGCGGCAACACTGCCTCGTAACTTTGACAAATGCAGAGCAGGGCCATCAGCCAGTAAAGGGGCGAAGGTGGCAGTCGGCAGTACAACCGCATCACGGTAAAGGCGATGGCAGCGGCAATTACCGACGCCCGCCAATCGCTGGTCAATTAAAGGGCCTGGGCAACCAAAAAGGCTGGGCATTTTCAGAACAGGTACGGGCGGGCTAGCCAGCCCTGCTATCAGTCGGCCAGCTTGATCTGCCCAGGCGAGAGCTGCACTTTCGCCCCCTGCCCCATGAGCTCCATGAGCACCCAGACCCGCTGATGCGCGTCAATTGCCTCGACAGTGGCCACAAAATGAGTGAACGGCCCCTCCAAAACTTCGACGCTGTCTCCCACGCAGAGCGCATCGGCCGGAAGCAGTTTCCCCTCAACATCGCAGCGCTGCATGAGGCCCGCGACAAGGCCGGGCGCAAGCGGGGCGTGAGTATTTCCAAAACTGACCAGCCGGGAGACGCCGATAGTACTGTTAATTTTGCGCCACGGGGACGCGTCTTGCCCCGCGGACACGAACATGTAGCCCGGGAAGAGTGGCCTTAGCGACGAGGTGAAACGCGACCCGCTCCGCTTGGTAATTTCCTCTACCGGCAGGAAGGTCTCGAAGCCCTGTCGCTGCAGATTTCGTTCGGCCTGCCGGTGTGCGTTGGGCTTAAACTGGATGAGGTGCCAATTAGTCATGTCTCACGATACCTCCCACACTGCTCAATTTTGAGCGTCTTTAATCACTTTATGCCTAGCACACGACACCCACGCCCAGCACACATACCCACACTGCAGGGATAAAAGTCAAATTGAGCATCGCAAAACCTGATTTTTACGTACTATTTTCAAGAGCTGCGCCACCTAAATATCACTTTGAAACTTTATCCACTTGATATCCCAAGCTCAAGCTAGTAACGCCAAATTTGAGCAATCATGAATAATTTTGGCTTCAATTTGATAAAACGCACAACTGGCCCTCGCGTAGAAGTGAGGCTCGGTGCGGTAGCCGTGCAAGCGCCCCAAAATGGCTAGCCGGCGGCACGAGCGGCAGGCGGAGACCCGCCTCCAGGTCATGCGACTCATCGCGCAAAATCCCGAGATGTCGACGCGCCAAATTGCCGAGCGGGCGGGCATATCCAATGGCTCGGCTTACTATGTGCTCACCGCCCTGGTGGAGAAGGGCTTCGTGAAGCTCGGCAACTTCGCAAGTAACCCGCGCAAGGGCCAGTACGCGCACCTGCTGACCCCCAAGGGCATCCGCGAGAAGTCGCTGCTGACCCACAGCTTCATTGAGCGCAAGCGCGAAGAATTTGCCGCTCTGCAGGCTGAGATTGAGGCATTAGAGCGAGAGGCCGGACTTGCTGGCGAGGCTGCGCCATTTCCTCAAACAGGCCCCAAGGAAACCGCACGTGACTGAGCTGACCTGCTTTAAGGCCTACGACATCCGCGGCGTCATCGGCCGTGACATCGACGAGGGTGTCGCCTACCGCGTCGGCCGCGCCGTCGCCCAGCACTTCGGCGCCCGCTCCGTGGTCATTGGCTTTGACGCCCGCGAGACCAGTCCGGCCTTTGCCGCCGCCGCGGCCCACGGCATCCGCGAGGCGGGCTGCGACGTGCTCGACATTGGCATGGCGGGGACCGAGGAAATGTACTGGGCCGTTTCAGAATTTGGCGCCTGCGCGGGCATTGAGGTCACCGCCTCGCACAACCCCATCAACTACAATGGCATGAAGATCGTCAAATCCGGCTCGCGCCCGCTGGATGACGCCGAGGACTTCCAGCCCATCAAGGCGCTCGCGGGCAGTCAGGACTGGGCCCCTGCCCCGCAAGAGGGCAAGACGCGCGACATCGCCGCACACGCGCGCCGGCAATACGTCGCGCACATTGCGGGCTTTGTGGATGCCGCCGGGCTGTCGCCCCTCAAGGTCGTCATTAATTCGGGCAACGGCGCCGCGGGCCCCACCCTCGACGCACTCACCCAGCACATTGCGGCACTCGGCGCGCCCCTAGAGGTGATCCGAGTGCACCACAACCCCGACCCCAGCTTCCCCAACGGCATTCCCAACCCGCTCCTGGCCGCAAACCACCCGGCCACCGCGGATGTGGTCCTGCGCGAGGGCGCCGACATGGGTATCGCCTTCGACGGGGACTTCGACAGGTGCTTCTTCTTTGACGGCGCGGGGCGCTTCGTGCCGGGCGAATATGTTGTGGGCCTGCTTGCGGGCGCATTCCTTGCGCGCGAGCGGGGCGGCAAAATTGTCCACGACCCGCGCGTCATCTGGAACACCCAGGACGTCGTGGCAGGCGCCGGCGGCGTGGCAATCCAATCAAAAACTGGCCACGCATTTATTAAGCAGGCCATGCGCGCAAATTTTGCCGTCTACGGCGGGGAAATGTCCGCCCACCACTACTTCCGCGACTTTGCCTACTGCGACAGCGGGATGATACCGTGGCTGCTGGTGGCGGAGCTCATCTCAACGTCGGGGCTGAGCCTGTCCGAGCTCGTTGATGCGCGGTTTGGGGCCTTCCCGAGCTCCGGCGAGATTAACTTCCAGGTCGAGGATGCGGGCGCTTCTATTGCGCGCGTGGTGGAGGCCTATGAGGACCAGGCGCTCTCGGTGGACGAGACCGACGGGGTGAGCCTGGCCTTTGAGGATTGGCGGTTTAATTTGCGCCGCTCGAATACGGAGCCGCTCGTGCGGTTGAATGTTGAGGGCAAGGGCAATGCGGACGCGCTTGCGGCACATGTGAGCGCGATTGAGGATTTGCTTGGCGGGACACGTGCTTAGGCCTGCCGATAATCCAATGTTATGGGTAACTTGAATTTTAAAATGCAAATGATGGTGAGTGGCGTGGCGATTGACGGGAAGTACGCTTTAACGTACGTTACCCGAAAAGGGGTACTGTCATGACCACAGTGAATGTAACTGAGGCGCGGGCCAATCTGTATAAATTGATCGATGAAGCATCTGCGAGCCACAAGCCGGTGGTCATTACCGGTATGCATGGCTCGACACTGGCACACATGCGGCGCTGCTTGACGCTTCAAACTTTGTGCGGACGCTGACAGAGAGGCAAGGCCTGCAAGTTGGATCACCCGATGAGATCGCCTATCAAATGAAGTGGATTACCGAAGATCAGCTTAGGGAACGAGCGGCCCTGTTCCGGAAAACACACTACGGGCGTTATCTAGGCAAGTTAGCTTATTAGTAACAACTCAGACAAGTAAGCTGATCTGCTTGAGCGGTCCAAATTTTATCTATCCCGTCACTTCCAAATGTTATGCTCGGCAAACCTTAAATACCTCGAAACTGTACTGGGCTCAGACCACCCCCCTGCCCTCATAATAGCAGCTATGTCATGCCCCTTAGTTAGCAGATCTTGAGCAGCCCCCACCCTAAGCGAGTGCCCCGAAACTTCCAAATCATTCGGACGCGGATACCGCTTCACCCTAACAAGACCTTGCTTAATGATCTCATTTACTTGCCGGTCACAGATGGCACGATCTAAACAGCGCCCATGATTGATCGCACAGAACACGGGCTGGATTTCCTTCGGCTTTAGCTTGAGCCATTTTCTCAAAAGCTTGGCGCTCCTTTCTGAACCAAACACCAGACGACCATTACCGTACTGGTCAGTTTTACTTCTGCGTATAATTCCCTTGAGCGCGCCATCTTGAGTGAACGTCAGGTCCTCGTTACGAATGGCGACAAGCTCAGAGCGGCGTGCGAGGAAGTCGTAGCCGAGTGAGAGCAATAACCTGTTACGCTTTCCAACCAAAGTGTCTGGCTGCGCCTCAATCATTTTGACGAGTAGGTCTTCATTAATGCCGACGGCCTGTCGCTGCTCCAGACACTTCGCGCGCTTCAGTTTGCGAATGGCTAGGTAAACGTCTTCGGTGAATGTCTGATCCTCGAAACCCAGCAGCCCATTGAGCCGGCGTAACGCAGACAGCCGCCGCCTAATTGTGCTGTAGCTGTAATCTAACTGCATATGTTCAATGAAGCCCCTGACAGTGTCAGACACCAACGGAAACGGCTTCGTCTTTCTTTGCTCGCACCAATCGACAAATGACTTCGCATCCGCATAATATGAACGCAGAGTGTTTGGCGCGTATGCACCATTAAGTTGGTTAATGACGTGCTGTATTTTTTCATAGTGCGACATATGGCGCATATTACGACATGGTGGATAGGTGTCAATAGTCTCGACTGAACAAATAAAAATGGCTCGAGCAGCTTTGAATTGGTCGACGCAAAAATTAGCGGCTGAGAGTGGTGTGAGTTCTCGAACACTTAATCGCATCGAGACGAAAGAAGGATTTGCCGCCGCTACGCAGGCAAACCTAAAGCTTGTTGAGCTCACACTAACTGCTGTCGGCATCGAGTTCATCGGCGACGCCACCGACGGCCCCGGCGTCCGGCTCTGGAACACCCCCCAGCCCTGAACACTGACACTTAGTCAAGCGCCATCGCGCGCAAAATCCCCAGCAAATTGCAGTTCCTGGATACAGCGCATTGTTGTAAAATGGCGCCTAACGGAAACAGCCACAGGCGATATTGTGACATATGACCTAAACTCCTCGGGCCAGGATAGCCTAGGCTCACTCTCAATAAACGACCTCCTACCCGAGCGACCCGCCATCGTCGGCGAATTCAGCCCAGCCTACGAGGCGTTTAAGCAAATGACAGTGGCGGACCTCGCGCCCATGACCCAGTACGAGTACATCCAGGCGCTGCAGATGGTGGATTTGAACTGGTCAATCATGCAGCTCAAGGCCTCGGCGCGGGTAGAACTCTCGGATGCCACCGAGACCAAACTCCGGGAGTTGCTCAAACAGAAGTTCAGGCGGGTCGCGGAAGACGCATTCGATCTGGAGTACGACCAATTTATCGAGGCCGGCGGCGACGAGGATGAGTTCGAGGGCCGCATCGATCCTCAGCAAATCGAGGGCGACGTCACAGCCCTGATGGCGGGGCTCACGTCAGCAGATCACGCAGCCCGTGAGGCGGCCACTGCACAGGCAATTTCTCTTGGGGTTGACCCACGGCTGGTTCTGAGTGGGCAGATCCTTAATAGCAGGGAGTACCGCCGCCACGGGGAGGCACTGCCCGACCTCGAGAAGCGCGTGCGGCTGCTATCGGCGGAGTACCGCGAGCTCCAAAAGGCGCGACCGATTGAGGTGGCCCACACCGCTGTCGAATGAGCCGGGGCTTCGCATGAGCAGTCCCAGGCGCGCCACGGGCCCCAGGACGCCCAACGGCAAGGCCGTGTCGTCCCAGAACGCGCGCAGGCACGGACTGACCGCAGAGCCGCCCGCCGGCCTTGTAGAGGCCTGGTATAATATCATCTTAGACAACGACCCCTGCGCGCCCGAGGCGCCCCACTCGGATAACGCCCATTCAGATGACCCGAGGCGCAATGCGGCGCTGCGCCTGGCCATTGCCGAGGTGTGCTACCACCGCGCCCTGCACGCGCTCGAGGCACACCCGAGGGAGCCGGGCTCGGCGCAGGCGCGCATGAGCGAGTTCCAAGTGGCAATGCACGCGCACTTGGACGAGCTTGAGGCGGCACGCCCAAATGGGCGCCCCCAGCTGGAGGAGCTGGAATATGCGAGCTCAGCGCTGAGGCGTTTTGAGGGCATGGCCAATGCGGTCGCCCACGAGCACAACCTGTATAAGCGCTACGTTGGCGAGGCGCGCGCCCAGCGCCGCAAGGCACTCAGGGCGTGGTGCGACGTAAATCGGCCCCCAAACCCAAATTCCCGAAACGAACTCAGGCGGCATCCATAATGGTTCCAGCGGGCGCCCCCTGCCCTCTAGTGCCGGCGCAGGCGCCGATAGAGGAGCGCAGCGCCGATGCCGATTACGACGCCGACCGTGTCCGCGACCCAGTCGCCCAGGTCCGCACTGCGATTAAACGTGGGCTGTATGAGCTCGATAAGACCCCCAAAGGTGCTGGCACCTATAAATATGGCAACCAGCCCCAGGCGGCCCGTGCGGGCCAGCGGGAAGGCCAGTGCGGCGAAGGCACTGAAGTGCACGAGCTTGTCGGTGCCCTCGGGTGCGGGCGGCGGGGCGTCGAGTGGCCAGAGCATGGCAACTGTTAGGGTGATTGCCACAAAGGCTGTGAGGGGGATGTCTAGGTACTTGCGCATGGGGTCCGCGTACAGTGCCGCCAGCCCAAAGCCAAGCGGCGCATCAGAGCAGATATCCGAACAGCATTAAGTTCAGGGGCTTAGGTGTTCCGATAAGTAATTATTATGTGCGCCCACACTCAAGCATCAGATCCGGCGGATTCGTAAGGGGCTTAGTTTCAGCCCAAGAAACTAGTTTTAGCGATGACGTGAAACAAGTTATTGAGCCTGCGATTGTTACACGCGCAACCCAATAAGCATTAACAATCAAATTGGACCACTCAAGTGGGGCTGCTCATTTGCCGTAAAGAGTAAGACTTCGCTAAGATGCCTTTGAACTGGCCCTTCTTACCTGCTGGACAAGCTCATCAGCGCGACGCTTTGACATGCCAAATTCCTTACGCAATGCTTCAAGCGCAGCCTCCTCGCTCCTATCTAAGATCCCATCAAGCAAAAACTTCTGCACCTGATCTTCAAAAATCAAGCGCCGGCGCTCCATTTGAGCGTTGAACGAGGAAACAACAATCCCGGTAATAAGTGCAACCACCACCACTCCAAAAATGGCGGACGCGGAGGCAATTACCTTTCCTGCAACTGTAATTGGGGTGATGTCGCCATAACCCACTGTCGTTAGCGTGATAAGCGACCAGTACATAGAGCCTGGAATAGACTTAAAGCCATCAGGATGTACGCTATGTTCGGCGAAATACATCAGAGAGGAGGATACAATGAACACGATGATGAATAAATAAAGCGCTGCGTAAAAGGATCTACGTTCCTCCATGATTGCTTCAAACAAATCTTCCAGTGCTGAGTTGTAATTGGATAACTTTAAAATCCGCAAAAGCCTGAAGGCCCTCAGGATCCGTAAATCAATATAGGGAAAAAAGGCCTGAACATAATATGGCAAAATTGATACGAGATCGATCAAGCCATTAAAGCTTCTTATGTAGGCCCAGCGCTGTTTCAAACTCCCTGAAAAAGATAATGAGTGATCCTGTAGCTGTGGTGAACTCCAGATCCTAAGTAAGTACTCTATGGAAAAAATCACAATGCTTACTGTCTCGATACCATCGAGCAAATTTCCAAAGCGGGCATAAATTGGAGCAACAGATTCCAGCGCGATAGCGATAATATTTATGATCACAAGAGTAGCTAAAAAATAATCGACGTTTTTGCTGCCCCGGTCGCCATGCTTGGCATATTGCAACAATTCCCTGCATCTATTTTGTGCGTGTCTGTAGGTGCCCTGCATAGTGTTGCACTTCCTTATTAACCCCGACCACTAGTAATCTGCATATAAATTATAATTTTTAAATGCTTTTAGCGCAGATCACGCTCTTGCTGACGAGTTGCACACCAATTTGCGAACAGCCTCGTCAATTTGTTATAAGCATGGAGGGAACAGTATCTGCCATTGCTCTCTTCACTACCTCCTCACCTGTCACATAATCAATTGCTGACCGCTATGCGATGAAGCCTTGTAGTCAGCTGTCATTTATATGCTGTTATGACAATGCAGGGTATACTAAGCACAGCCATCTTTCTCCATCAGGATCATGTTATGGCGCAGAAATCTACCATCTATAAAGTTGAACTGTCCGTTTCCGATATGGACCGCCATTATTACGAAACCCATAAATTAACTGTAGCAAAGCACCCATCAGAGACTGATGCACGGCTAATGATCCGTCTTCTTGCATTTGCTTTGAGCGCCAGTGAGACCTTGGAGCTCTCAAAGGGCTTATCCACTGATGATGAACCCGACATTTGGGAAAAGAGCCTGAGTGGCGAAATTGATCTGTGGATCACACTAGGCCTACCAAGTGAAAAGATTGTTCGTCAGTCCTGTGGCAGAGCCAAAGCCGTCATCGTCTACTCATATGGCGGCAAAACAGCGGAAGTATGGTGGGATAAAATCAAAACGGCGACTTCTCGTTTTGATAATCTGATAGTAATGAACTTGGCTGCTTCTGAAACGAGCGAACTGGCTGGAATGGCGAACCGCTCTATGAAGTTGCAGGTAAATATTCAGGACAGCGATGTAATGATTAGCGTCGATGACAAAGTGGTATACGTGACACCAATCAAATTGCAGAATTGTAAGGGTTAACCCGCAGTTCAGGTCACTTTTGCCATCTGATTTTGCAGCAGCCTCAATTGCTGACCCTGGGATTGTGGCATGTGCGACCCTCTGTGAAGGCCAATATTAGAATTGGCCTGTTGAGTCTGCATCTTGGCCTGCTCGCCGGCCTGATCCTGACACACATCGCAGTTTAACATATAGCGAATAGACTTGGTCAGCAATCGACAGCGGCACAACGCGCACCTCAACTAAAATACTAATCATTTATTGAGGTTTATAACAGAATATTTCATTCGATATTAGTCTAAGTGGCGGACCGAGGATCTGCCATATTATGATCCATGAAATGTTCAAAAGATCCAATATTACTTATTTTTATTGATATTAACCTGAATTCTTGATCCCGCTAGTTCTTGCTTATTCCAGGTGCATCCAGTACTTTTTAGGGGACACATTAGGGGATAGATATGCCCAAAACAGGAACTCAGCTTTCTGCGACTGCTGTTCGCAACCTTCGTGCCCCCGGTAAGTATTACGATCTTCACGGGCTGTTTCTGCGCATCGAACCGACCGGGTCGCGTAGGTGGGTACAGCGATTAAGCATAAACTCCAGGCAACGAGAAATCGGACTGGGATCAGCAGATATTGTTTCGCTTGCTGAGGCACGAGATCAAGCACTGTTAAATAAGAAGCTGGCAAGAGCAGGCGGCGACCCGTTAGCTGTCAAGCGAGAACGTATCTCTATTCCCAATTTCAATGAGGCAATAGACAAGGTCATCGAGTTAAACGCTCCGACGTGGACTAATGCAAAACATGCAGCACAGTTCAAATCCACTTTAACCAACTACGTAACCCCTAAGCTTGGAAAGCGGCCAGTTAACGACATCCAAGCCTCTGACATACTCACAGTCCTTCAACCTATATGGGTTGAGAAAAACGAAACTGCCCGCCGGGTTAAGCAGCGCATAGGGACAGTTATGAAGTGGGCCATAGCTCAAGGCTTAAGAACTGATGATCCAACAGCTGCGCTCAATCAGGTTCTTCCAAAACCAAATAGGAAGGTGAAGCACAGGGCTACCCTACCCTACGCAGACGTCAGCAATTGTCTGGAGACTGTTAAGCAGTCAGACGCAATGACGAGCACCAAGCTAGCCATTGAGCTTCTCGTGCTCACCGCTACGCGTTCGGGCGAAGTGAGGCTAGCCGATTGGGGCGAATTCGATCTTGATGCTAAAATCTGGACCATCCCAGCAGAGAGGATGAAGATGAAAGAGGAGCATGTCATTCCTCTTTCGGATCGTGCTTTGGAAGTCTTAGAGCAAGCCAAAGCACTCGGTGGCCACGGCTTGGTTTTTCCCGGCATGCGGTCAGGTCGACCAATGTCAGATATGACAATGTCAAAGCTAGTCAAAGAATTGGGCTATCCTGTCGACATACACGGCTTCAGGACAAGCTTTCGAACCTGGGTTCAGGAGCAAACTAACACCGCTCATGAGGTTGCCGAGCGAGCGCTTGCTCACAAAACAAATAATAAGGTTGAGGCGGCGTATGCTCGGTCAGACCTATTTGAGAAGCGCCGAAGACTGATGGATACATGGGCCAGTTATTTGAGTGATGAGCCTGCAAAGGTGGTGCAATTGCGATGAGTGATAAAATCAAAGCCGACATTAATGCCGCAAGACAGACAATTTGTTCTGCAATTTCTGATTGGACACAGACCTATTACAGCTACGGCGACCCGATCCCAACTGTCGTCAATGGAGCAGTTACTGGATGCTTGAAACAATCACTTCTTACTAAAGGTGAGCGAATAAATAAGATTATTAGGCCAGTAATATTAGCTGCGCCATCAAGTACGGAAGAAATCGAAACGTTGAAGAAACTGAAAGGCCACAGCGAACTCACATTAAAAGACATTGAAAACTTAACCGATGCAGTCCGATCAAAGTTAGGCAAGATAACTGACAAAGCCCAAAATCTCTCACCATCAGAGACGATAGTCCAAAAGAAAATCATAGCGGCTATTGGCACCATACAGACAGCGGACATCGCACTGAGACAATTACACCATGCTGCAAGCGAAGTAATTGCAAACAGCCAATCAAAACGTGTCAAAAAGCAAGGACCCCCAAAAAACGAGGTGGCTCACACGGTTGCCTACGAATTTTCATGTTTATATTTCGATATAACACAGATGCTACCGACATATGCGGACGGACCCAGCGGTCCCAGTGGCAAAGTATCCCCAAAACTTACTCAGCTATTCGAAAAATTAGCAATATCGGCCGACATAAGGCGTCCGCTAGAGGCGGCTATCGACAGAATTGAGAAAGAAAGAAAATAGCCGACATAATTCGAGGACCCGCCACATTTGTGTCAGTTCAACCTCGTTGAAACGCAAAGGACTTGCGCAGAACTTTTTGGCATCCAAACCAAAAAGGACTTCAAATGACCCATCGAGTTATACGACGCCCCGAAGTTGAAATTTTGACAGGCATACCTCGTAGCACACTATACGCAAAGATCGCTGCCGGTGAATTTCCAGCGCCCATCAAAATTGGTCAAAGATCAGTTGGTTGGCGAGAAGCCGAAATAAATGACTGGTTGAGCAACTGCCAGCGCAGCACGCAGAAACTGGGAGGGCTTTAAATGCTTAAGCAGTTTGTAGAGCTGGGCACCCCCACCCTCCCCCAGACAACCCGCCATCATACCTATACATCTCACAGGGAACGCGATGATTGCTACGACGATGTCATCCTCCAACTCAGCCCTCGCTACCGCGTGATCACGTGCCGCGATGTGTCCCAGTGGATTATCCAAAAGAAAGAGGCCTCCCATGCAGGCCCTTGGCGTGGCGTCAGCTATCATACGTGTCGTGACAGCCTGATGCGAGCCTGTGGGAGCTTAAATCTGCTCTCAGCGGCATCAGAGGACCAGCTCCTCGACGCCCTGCCCGCTTCTTTCCGCGAATATGCAAAAGAGCGCACCTGCTCATAAAGAAACCGCGTACTCCTGAAAGCACGCGGTTAGTTCGATCTGACAAATTTTTTAGAGAGCTTTGTCTGGGTGAAAAGTAGCATGTTTTTGGGTGTGCCTCAATTGAAAGGCATCTGAAAATGATAGTCGAATACAACCGCAGCGCTATTGAGTGCCACATCAAATTACTGACACGGCCATGGATTGAGGATGGGCTGTCCACCCTGCTCGAAATCAGGTGTCTACAAGATAAAGGCCGCTCCAAAAGCCTTTATGTCGATCCAACGGACGCAGACTTTCTCGATGATGCAATCACTAAAGTCTGTGATCTCAATCAAGCAGGGTGGAACGCCTACATCTGTGTAAACCCCATGGATAACACCAACGTCGGCCCCGCGAACGATGAGGCTATTGTAGCGGCATACTTCGTATTTGCTGATGCAGATGATGGAGAAGCATCACAGCAGCTTTTAGCCTCGCATGTTCAGCCGGACTTCTACGTTCAGACTGGCACTGTGCCAACGCAAAGACTGCACGCCTATTGGCGCATAGACGGCATCCCTGACCTTGATGACTGGCAAGTGATGCAAAAACGGCTGATTACAAAGTTTGGAAGCGACAAAGCAATCTGCAATCCATCACGCGTCATGCGGTTAGCAGGCACCGTCGCCTACCCCTCAAAGACAAAAGAAATCCGCGGTTACGTTCCGGAAACAACCCTACTCAAGGAGGGCACTTAATGCCTATGTCATTCGAAGATTTTATGGCCGCGTTTCCAGCGCAGGAAAAGCAGCCCTCAAAGCATGCTCCTGTAAGCGACGACACATTCTTCATCGATACTGGTGACGTAAACGCCCAACGCCTTCGCGCTGCAAGGACCGGAGTAGAGTGGCACAACAATGTTCGAGACATCGTCGCTTCGATGGTCTCCGCAGGGGTCTCCGATGAAATCATTGTAGCTCTCGCACCTGCCATAACCCTCGACGGTTATACCGTTGACCAAACCGTCGCTGAACTACGGCCTATGATTAGAGGAGCAAGACAAAAGGGTTTTGGGGAGGGACAAATAGACGAAGTGTCTAGCCCCCAATTTCAGTGCCACTAATTTTGGATTTCTCTAATAAGGTTTCTGGCATGGGAGGTCGCATTCCGAGTGCATGATGGGGCCTGATGTGATTGTATTCTTTGAGCCAAATATTGATTGCGACCTGAGCCTGTTTGATGCTGTGGAACCATTCAGCGTTTAAGACTTCTTGGCGAAGAATACCGTTGAACCGTTCATTGTAACCGTTTTCCCAAGGACTGCCTGGGTAGATTTGGATTGGTTTGACGCCAACCTTTCTGAGCCATTTTTGAAGGTGTTCAGCTACGAACTCCCCGCCATTGTCAGATCGAATGCATTCAGGCTTTCCGTATTTCATCAGCAAACGATGTATGACACGCAAAACATCATCTGAGTTC
>NZ_CVPC01000026.1 GCF_001049735.1 Nereida ignava | reverse complement strand
CATGAAACCAACATAAACATTATTGCCCGGCGTACGGGGAAGGACGTCAATAGTCACACAGTCCTTGACGGTATAATAACCACCATCATGGCGACCATCCAAAGGATAAACATCATAGGCAGTCGGGAGGGTAGTCGGAACCGAAGAAGACTCAAAGCGAACCAAACAGGCAAAAAATTTAGGGTCGGCATCAAAAGCAATATCAGCACCAACAGAAACAACCTGATTAGCGGCGTTGACAGATGTATCCATCTGAATGCAATGAAGAAAACCACCATTACCAGCATTAACCGTCAAACTATCAAAATATAACGTTGACGATGTAGCTTTAGGTGTCTGTAAAACAGGTGCCGAAGAAGCTGGAGTAACAGAAGTGAGAACCAGCTTATCAGAAAAAAAGTTTGAATTATGGCGAGAAATAAAAGTCTGAAACATGATTAAACTCCTAAGCAGAAAACCTACCGCGCTTCGCTTGGTCAACCCCTCAGCGGCAAAAATTAAAATTTTTACCGCTTCGGCGTTATAACCTCACACTCAATCTTTTATCACGAAGTCATGATTGAATCGCGAGTGGTCGGCAGATTGCGATAAACGGTCACATTAAATTTAACCTGACTATTCCACTGCAACAACTGAACGGACTGGAAACACTGGTCATAATCATGGTGGCGAATAAGTACGCGTTCTTGCAAATCACCAGAAGGCGGTTCCTGAATGAATGGGAAGCCTTCAAGAAGGTGATAAGCAGGAGAAACATACGAAGGCGCATAACGATACCACTGACCCTCAGCAATCTTAAACTTCTTAGACGAATCACCAGAACGGAAAACATCCTTCATAGAAATTTCACGCGGCGGCAAGTTGCCATACAAAACAGGGTCGCCAGCAATATCGGTATAAGTCAAAGCACCTTTAGCGTTAAGGTACTGAATCTCTTTAGTCGCAGTAGGCGGAAAACGAACAAGCGCAAGAGTAAACATAGTGCCATGCTCAGGAACAAAGAAACGCGGCACAGAATGTTTATAGGTCTGTTGAACACGACCAGAAAACTGGCCTAACGACGTTTGGTCAGTTCCATCAACATCATAGCCAGATGCCCAGAGATTAGAGCGCATGACAAGTAAAGGACGGTTGTCAGCGTCATAAGAGGTTTTACCTCCAAATGAAGAAATAACATCATGGTAACGCTGCATGAAGTAATCACGTTCTTGGTCAGTATGCAAATTAGCATAAGCAGCTTGCAGACCCATAATGTCAATAGATGTGGTAGAAGTCGTCATTTGGCGAGAAAGCTCAGTCTCAGGAGGAAGCGGAGCAGTCCAAATGTTTTTGAGATGGCAGCAACGGAAACCATAACGAGCATCATCTTGATTAAGCTCATTAGGGTTAGCCTCGGTACGGTCAGGCATCCACGGCGCTTTAAAATAGTTGTTATAGATATTCAAATAACCCTGAAACAAATGCTTAGGGATTTTATTGGTATCAGGGTTAATCGTGCCAAGAAAAGCGGCATGGTCAATATAACCAGTAGTGTTAACAGTCGGGAGAGGAGTGGCATTAACACCATCCTTCATGAACTTAATCCACTGTTCACCATAAACGTGACGATGAGGGACATAAAAAGTAAAAATGTCTACAGTAGAGTCAATAGCAAGGCCACGACGCAATGGAGAAAGACGGAGAGCGCCAACGGCGTCCATCTCGAAGGAGTCGCCAGCGATAACCGGAGTAGTTGAAATGGTAATAAGACGACCAATCTGACCAGCAAGGAAGCCAAGATGGGAAAGGTCATGCGGCATACGCTCGGCGCCAGTTTGAATATTAGACATAATTTATCCTCAAGTAAGGGGCCGAAGCCCCTGCAATTAAAATTGTTGACCACCTACATACCAAAGACGAGCGCCTTTACGCTTGCCTTTAGTACCTCGCAACGGCTGCGGACGACCAGGGCGAGCGCCAGAACGTTTTTTACCTTTAGACATTACATCACTCCTTCTGCACGTAATTTTTGACGCACGTTTTCTTCTGCGTCAGTAAGAACGTCAGTGTTTCCTGCGCGTACACGCAAGGTAAACGCGAACAATTCAGCGGCTTTAACCGGACGCTCGACGCCATTAATAATGTTTTCCGTAAATTCAGCGCCTTCCATGATGAGACAGGCCGTTTGAATGTTGACGGGATGAACATAATAAGCAATGACGGCAGCAATAAACTCAACAGGAGCAGGAAAGCGAGGGTATCCTACAAAGTCCAGCGTACCATAAACGCAAGCCTCAACGCAGCGACGAGCACGAGAGCGGTCAGTAGCAATCCAAACTTTGTTACTCGTCAGAAAATCGAAATCATCTTCGGTTAAATCCAAAACGGCAGAAGCCTGAATGAGCTTAATAGAGGCCAAAGCGGTCTGGAAACGTACGGATTGTTCAGTAACTTGACTCATGATTTCTTACCTATTAGTGGTTGAACAGCATCGGACTCAGATAGTAATCCACGCTCTTTTAAAATGTCAACAAGAGAATCTCTACCATGAACAAAATGTGACTCATATCTAAACCAGTCCTTGACGAACGTGCCAAGCATATTAAGCCACTTCTCCTCATCCAACGCGTCAGTTTTTGACAGAATCGTTAGTTGATGGCGAAAGGTCGCAAAGTAAGAGCTTCTCGAGCTGCGCAAGGATAGGTCGAATTTTCTCATTTTCCGCCAGCAGTCCACTTCGATTTAATTCGTAAACAAGCAGTAGTAATTCCTGCTTTATCAAGATAATTTTTCGACTCATCAGAAATATCCGAAAGTGTTAACTTCTGCGTCATGGAAGCGATAAAACTCTGCAGGTTGGATACGCCAATCATTTTTATCGAAGCGCGCATAAATTTGAGCAGATTTGTCGTCACAGGTTGCGCCGCCAAAACGTCGGCTACAGTAACTTTTCCCAGCCTCAATCTCATCTCTCTTTTTGCGTTCTGCTTCAATATCTGGTTGAACGGCGTCGCGTCGTAACCCAGCTTGGTAAGTTGGATTAAGCACTCCGTGGACAGATTTGTCATTGTGAGCATTTTCATCCCGAAGTTGCGGCTCATTCTGATTCTGAACAGCTTCTTGGGAAGTAGCGACAGCTTGGTTTTTAGTGAGTTGTTCCATTCTTTAGCTCCTAGACCTTTAGCAGCAAGGTCCATATCTGACTTTTTGTTAACGTATTTAGCCACATAGAAACCAACAGCCATATAACTGGTAGCTTTAAGCGGCTCACCTTTAGCATCAACAGGCCACAACCAACCAGAACGTGAAAAAGCGTCCTGCGTGTAGCGAACTGCGATGGGCATACTGTAACCATAAGGCCACGTATTTTGCAAGCTATTTAACTGGCGGCGATTGCGTACCCGACGACCAAAATTAGGGTCAACGCTACCTGTAGGAAGTGTCCGCATAAAGTGCACCGCATGGAAATGAAGACGGCCATTAGCTGTACCATACTCAGGCACACAAAAATACTGATAGCAGTCGGCGTGTGAATCATTAGCCTTGCGACCCTCGGCAGCAAGAACCATACGACCAATATCACGAAAATAGTCACGCAAAGCATTGGGATTATCATAAAACGCCTCTAATCGGTCGTCAGCCAACGTGAGAGTGTCAAAAACGATAAACCAACCATCAGCATGAGCCTGTCGCATTGCATTCATCAAACGCTGAATAGCAAAGCCTCTACGCGATTTCATAGTGGAGGCCTCCAGCAATCTTGAACACTCATCCTTAATACCTTTCTTTTTGGGGTAATTATACTCATCGCGAATATCCTTAAGAGGGCGTTCAGCAGCCAGCTTGCGGCAAAACTGCGTAACCGTCTTCTCGTTCTCTAAAAACCATTTTTCGTCCCCTTCGGGGCGGTGGTCTATAGTGTTATTAATATCAAGTTGGGGGAGCACATTGTAGCATTGTGCCAATTCATCCATTAACTTCTCAGTAACAGATACAAACTCATCACGAACGTCAGAAGCAGCCTTATGGCCGTCAACATACATATCACCATTATCGAACTCAACGCCCTGCATACGAAAAGACAGAATCTCTTCCAAGAGCTTGATGCGGTTATCCATCTGCTTATGGAAGCCAAGCATTGGGGATTGAGAAAGAGTAGAAATGCCACAAGCCTCAATAGCAGGTTTAAGAGCCTCGATACGCTCAAAGTCAAAATAATCAGCGTGACATTCAGAAGGGTAATAAGAACGAACCATAAAAAAGCCTCCAAGATTTGGAGGCATGAAAACATACAATTGGGAGGGTGTCAATCCTGACGGTTATTTCCTAGACAAATTAGAGCCAATACCATCAGCTTTACCGTCTTTCCAGAAATTGTTCCAAGTATCGGCAACAGCTTTATCAATACCATGAAAAATATCAACCACACCAGAAGCAGCATCAGTGACGACATTAGAAATATCCTTTGCAGTAGCGCCAATATGAGAAGAGCCATACCGCTGATTCTGCGTTTGCTGATGAACTAAGTCAACCTCAGCACTAACCTTGCGAGTCATTTCTTTGATTTGGTCATTGGTAAAATACTGACCAGCCGTTTGAGCTTGAGTAAGCATTTGGCGCATAATCTCGGAAACCTGCTGTTGCTTGGAAAGATTGGTGTTTTCCATAATAGACGCAACGCGAGCAGTAGACTCCTTCTGTTGATAAGCAAGCATCTCATTTTGTGCATATACCTGGTCTTTCGTATTCTGGCGTGAAGTCGCCGACTGAATGCCAGCAATCTCTTTTTGAGTCTCATTTTGCATCTCGGCAATCTCTTTCTGATTGTCCAGTTGCATTTTAGTAAGCTCTTTTTGATTCTCAAATCCGGCGTCAACCATACCAGCAGAGGAAGCATCAGCACCAGCACGCTCCCAAGCATTAAGCTCAGGAAATGCAGCAGCAAGATAATCACGAGTATCCTTTCCTTTATCAGCGGCAGACTTGCCACCAAGTCCAACCAAATCAAGCAACTTATCAGAAACGGCAGAAGTGCCAGCCTGCAACGTACCTTCAAGAAGTCCTTTACCAGCTTTAGCCATAGCACCAGAAACAAAACTAGGGACGGCCTCATCAGGGTTAGGAACATTAGAGCCTTGAATGGCAGATTTAATACCAGCATCACCCATGCCTACAGTATTGTTATCGGTAGCAAGCACATCACCTTGAATGCCACCGGAGGCGGCTTTTTGACCGCCTCCAAACAATTTAGACATGGCGCCACCAGCAAGAGCAGAAGCAATACCGCCAGCAATAGCACCAAACATAAATCACCTCACTTAAGTGGCTGGAGACAAATAATCTCTTTAATAACCTGATTCAGCGAAACCAATCCGCGGCATTTAGTAGCGGTAAAGTTAGACCAAACCATGAAACCAACATAAACATTATTGCCCGGCGTACGGGGAAGGACGTCAATAGTCACACAGTCCTTGACGGTATAATAACCACCATCATGGCGACCATCCAAAGGATAAACATCATAGGCAGTCGGGAGGGTAGTCGGAACCGAAGAAGACTCAAAGCGAACCAAACAGGCAAAAAATTTAGGGTCGGCATCAAAAGCAATATCAGCACCAACAGAAACAACCTGATTAGCGGCGTTGACAGATGTATCCATCTGAATGCAATGAAGAAAACCACCATTACCAGCATTAACCGTCAAACTATCAAAATATAACGTTGACGATGTAGCTTTAGGTGTCTGTAAAACAGGTGCCGAAGAAGCTGGAGTAACAGAAGTGAGAACCAGCTTATCAGAAA
>NZ_CVPC01000025.1 GCF_001049735.1 Nereida ignava | reverse complement strand
CTGGCGTGAACCACGGATTTCACAATGACACGACACCGCGCTATGATGAGGCTGCGGCCAAGCTTGCCGAGCAACGTATGGTAGCGTGGTTCCGCACGTATCTCGCTGGTTAAAGGAGACGCTGTCATGCCGTTGTTCAATATGCTTTCTAAGCTTGCCCAAGCACTGTTTGTAATCATGCTCACAACACTTCCGGGCACGGCAGAGCAACAAGCCATTGAACACGGCACCAGCTTCTAACGCATCTATCAAGCGCAGCAGACTTCTGCGCTTGATAGGCTTCCACAGATTGTCACGACATCGGGTGCAAATGTCACAATTGTTTGGGATAACACCACCATTTTGATCGACCCCACAGGTTCCCAAATTCAATACGCTGCTTACGGTTCACCGGATATTGTGGTGCTGACACGGGCACATCCGGACCACCTCAGTGTGCGCACCATGATCGGGATGCTACGCCGCAACACCGTCGTACTGGCGCCGCAAGCCGTGATTAATGAGCTGCCTTTAATGATTTCAAACAATGTCATCACGCCTTTCGAAGTTGGAGCAATTCAGCGAGTTGATGGGCTGGAGTTCACCGCAACCACCGCTGTGTCTGAAAATAGTGACCAAACAGATATCGGAGTCATAATTGAAAACGACAACACCCGCATTTACCTCTCCGGGTATACTGGGGCGACCACTCAGATGGCCGGGCTACGCAACATAAACGTGGCTGTCATCTCATTGTCCGAAGGCACAGACCTACGCAAGATGGCCAGAGCGGCTGCTGAAATGAGCCCCAATCTACTCGTCGTCAATGCATACGGAAACGATAACAGAAAATTGCGTGTCTTCCGGACCGAGATGAAAAAGTTGAATAGAGCTATCAAGGTTCAAGCCAGCGAAAGCTTCTGATGAGTGGATACTCAATGAGTCATTGTTTCTAAATAACGGTAATACTTGAGTATTAAAAAACTGCTCTGCGCATCAAAGATGCGGGACGCGACGGTCTAAGCTGTCCATAACGAGTCGCCCTCTGAAAACTGGGGCACCCAAGACTTCCCCGATTAAAGCAACAACGTTCCTTTTGATCACAAGCAGCCTAAGCCTGACCGCGCGAAAAGTGTTGCAAACGTTTGGTGTGATAGAGCCCCGAGGCGGTCCCAAGGTATACTTGGGTTGGTGTTTCCAAAGAGGGCGAAGCATCCTCTTTGGTGGGGTTTTTAAAGGGGCGAAGCGTCTTTATCGGAGCGGAATAACGCACGTTGTGAGGAAAGATAGAGGCACCTAAGGAGCGACTTTAAAGCCGGTGATTAGTTGCCTCAGACCAAAAGCCGCGCCACAAAAGATTGCGATAAGTGTAACCGGTGCACTGTATGCTAAGACCGAAAATGCAGCGATACCCTGACCCACACTACACCCTACTGCCAATATCGCGCCAACACCCATTAGCGCGGCTCCAAAAATCTGTCGTTTCAGCTCTCGCGGGTCTTCGCATGCCTCCCAGCGGAATTGCTTTTTGAACATTGAACCAAATGCAGCTCCAATAATGACACCCACCACCGAACCTACGCTAAACGAAACAGTATTTCCCGATGCTGTCATGCTATAGAAGATCGTATCTCCAACGGGTGCCGCAAAGGTATGTGTACGGATCGTTTCCCCATCAAAGCCGACTGTCGCCACCCAATGTGTTCCCACCCAGCCAGATGTGATGGCAAGGCCCACGAGCGCTCCCCATAACGCGTAGCTTTGAAACGGTTTGCCTCGTGCAGTTCGAAGCGATGCCAGCACAATAATCGCCCCTGCTACGATACCAACGACCCAAGGAGCTACGCCAAAATCACCCAACAACTGTGCCAACCCTTGGCTTGTGTCTGAGCTTTGTACCACGGGAAACAACATGACTCGCAAATGGGCGAGGGGACCTGACATCACGAAATATGCGGAGAGCCCCATAACCAGAACAATGACAAATGCCCGCAGGTCGCCGCCACCTAGTCGTGCGAGCGCACCGTAGCCGCAGTTGCCGGTCAAGGCCATGCCGTATCCAAAAAGCAGCCCACCGATGACTGTGCTGAGCGGGTTCCAGGCGCGTGATAGATATGCAACGTCGCTGCCTTCGACAAAAGCAGTACCCAACAACACCTGTGTTCCGATAATTGCCACTCCAACAGAGACACCCCACATACCCATCCGCCTGGGGTCAGCTCCATAGAGATAATCCTCAATTGCACCTAATGTGCAAAATCGGCCCAGTCTTGCGGCTAACCCAAGGGCTATTCCGCCCAATAGGCCAATCAAAGCTATTGTGTTTGCTTCTCCGAGAACTTCCATAGATGTCTAATCCTCCCGACCAAACTTGGGCGAGAAGTTTGGCTAGCTGTTTTTGCAAAACAGATCATATACGACTTCTATGATTTGCCGAGGGCGGTCATCTGTCAAGCTATAGTAAATAGCCTTGCCATCTCTACGTGGCTTTACCAAGCCTTCAAAGCGGAGCCGAGTTAGCTGTTGCGAGACGCTTGCCTGCCGAGCAGACAAAAGCTCTTCAAGCTCTGTTACAGACTTTTCGCCCGATGCCAGATGACACAAAATCATCAATCTACCTTCGTGACTGATCGCTTTTAGGAAGCTTGATGCCTGTTCGGCATTAGCAACCATTTTCTCCATATCCTCGGGGCACATATTTACGTCAAACACGGGCAGTTTACTTTTTGCTTCATCAGTGCGGAGGTTGGATGTGGCAGTTTGGCTATCCATAGGGGTCAACTCGCTTGCTCAAAAGATATATCAGCATCTTTGAGCATCTTCGAAAGGATTGCCCAAAAGAAGTCTTCACCAGGATAGCCTTCAATACGGCCAACTTCTTTACTGTCATTAACAAGAATAAAAGTGGGTGTAAAACGGACAGGCTTCTCGAGATCTACGTCTCGCGCTCCCGTTTTGATATCAAAGCGTTCAAGGCGAGCAGTTTTTCCTTCAGAAGTTTTGGGGTAAATTTCCGCTATCTCAGTATCCCATCGATCACACCAATAACATCCGTCTCTCTCAGCCATAAGTAAAACTGTCTCTGCAAATGCGGTGCAGGGAGTACAAAGTAATGTCGCAGTAAAAATCGCTTTGATCATGCTGGAGCGCCCTTTCGTTGACGTCTCTCGTGAATCCAACATATGCCTTTACGCAAATTGCTCAAGTGAGTGACGGAGATAAAATGTTCGAGGTGACTACAGTCGGTGCCCTTACAGCGGGCCTTTTGTCTTTTTTATCCCCCTGCGTTTTGCCGATAGTGCCATTCTATATTAGTTATTTTGCCGGCTCCCGTCTTAACCAAGCTCAATCCAGCGAGAACACGATTATCTCTGAACGCGCGCGGGCAGTAGCTTCTTCCATCTTTTTTGGTCTTGGTATCATTACGGTATTTGTCGCTTTGGGGGCGAGTGCCAGCACTCTGGGTGTACTGATGCAAGATTGGTTTGATGTACTTCGATTAGTGGCTGCGTGCCTATTAGTTGTAATGGGTCTACATTTTTTGGGTATCGTTCAGATTACTGGGTTCCACCGCCAGGTCAGAATTGAAACTCGTTTGATTGATCCTTCAAAATTTGTAGGAGCCTATGTTGTGGGGTTGGCATTTGCTTTTGGTTGGACCCCCTGTGTAGGGCCAGTCCTTGCCGCAATTTTATTTACGGCTGCCGCGCAAGATACCGCTGCAGATGGAGCGCAGTTATTATTTGTTTACGGAGTGGGCATGACCCTACCATTTGTTCTCGTATCGCTGTTTGTAGATCAATTCACATCATGGATGTCGCGGTTTAGGACATATCTTGGGGTGGTCGAAAAGATCACTGGTTTAGGACTGATTATATTCGGACTCCTCGTGGGGACCGATCAGATTGGAGCTATTGCGCAAGTGATGCTCGATTATGTGCCTTGGTTTAGCAGGCTCGGCTAGTGAGCGTAGAGTGAATGCGTGTAACAAAAACGTCAGATTTTAATGCCTCGTTTATTACATGTAAGGTAGTTTGCAGCCCTGTAAGCCAACCTACTCAATTACTGAATAACTTTGGGGCCGGGCTCTTTGAAACTCATTTAGCACGATTTATATCCTTACAACTGACTGCTGCGCTGCAGCATTATGCCTAAGTGTTGTATGGTTAGGTAGTTTGTTTGGCCTTTCCAGTCTGCCATTATGCGCAAAATATATCTTATTTTCTGCAAGTGCTAACAAATATAAAAATTCTTTTAATTGAATTTGTTGTTGCGTGAATGTGTTGGTGTCCACTAGCATACCTTAAATCAGCAACTGAATCGGCTTGGGAGGGGCGACTGATAATGCTGCAAAATGCGTCATCGACTGTTTGTGTCTTTGCTGGCGATTCAAGACATCCAGTTAGAACACTCGCGCAACGCCTCTTAGATCAAGCCGCTATTGCGAATTCACCGTCTCTCACTTTTTAACCACAGGAAGGGAAACCTACCGACATGACTACCCATACTAGACAATTTAACAGGCGCTCGATCCTTTCGTTGGGTGGTTGCGCATTGGCAATGACCGCTGTTGTAGGTACTCCGGCCCTTGCAAGCCTGACAGATGATGCAATTGCGGCTCTTACAGGCGGCGCAGGTGCTGTCGAAGGCGGCATTTCCATCACGGCCCCTGAAATTGCGGAAAATGGCAACACTGTTCCCGTGGAAATAAATGCTCCGGGTGCTGTCGCTATCACATTGTTCGCTGATGGGAATCCAACTCCAAGCGTTGCCACCTTCAAGTTTGGTGCGCTGAGTGCGTCGCGCACAGCATCTACACGCATTCGACTATCCACAACGCAGAACGTCGTGGCTGTTGCAGAGATGGCAGACGGATCATTCCAGATGGCTAAGGCAAATGTCAAAGTGACCATCGGTGGTTGTGGCGGCTAATTAGCTGCACTTCAAACATTCATACTGTCAGCGGCGCTGACAATATACCTAGGAGATACAATATGGCATCTGGTGTGAAACCAAGAGTGAAAGTACCCAAAACAGCTGAAGCTGGTGAAGCAATTACAATCAAGACACTGATCAGCCACAAAATGGAAAGCGGTCAGCGCAAGGATGATGACGGTAACCTTATTCCGAGGTCGATTATCAACCGCTTTACGGCCGAATTTAACGGCGAAAATGTGATTGATGTACTGCTTGAGCCAGCCATTTCTACCAATCCATATTTTCAGTTTGAAGCGATTGTCCCAGAGAGTGGTGAGTTCACTTTCAAATGGTACGACGATGATGGTGATATCTATGAAGCGAAAAAGAAGGTCAGCGTTGCTTAGTGAGATTTACGCCAGAGGGTGCCCGAATTAATTTTCAGCACTTAGCTACGTTTTAAGGCCGTGGCACCTTCACTCTCACATTTGTTTTCAAGACCAGCCAGCAGGACCAGATGGTCTTCCGAAACCACTTCAGCCACTTGCTTCAATTGATCCGTAACCAACCCTGAATATGGAAATTTGCACGAAATGAAATTCGAATATACATATAGCTTATTGAAAGAATTCATCGAATGATTTCACGCCGAGATTTTTTGCAAGTTGGTATGGCCGCCTCAGCCATCGTTGGTGGTTCTGGCTTTGGGAACTGGGCACGTTTGGCTGCCCAACAACGGCTCAGTCAGGATCAGTTACTTGAGTTTGATACGTACGGGAACGTTTCACTGATCCACATCACAGATATTCATGGACAACTGAAACCAATCTATTTTCGCGAGCCTTCCGTGAATATCGGAGTTGGTGCCAATGCTGGTGCGGTTCCGCACGTCACAGGTGCTGACTTTCGTAAAATGTACGGCATCGAGGACGGTAGTCCGAGCCACTATGCCCTAAGTTCAGGCGATTTTTCGTCTCTAGCACAAGGGTACGGGCGTGTTGGTGGTTTGGACCGCGTGGCGACAGTTGTGAAAGCTATTCGTGCTGATCGGCCTGATGCTATCTTGCTGGATGGCGGCGATACTTGGCACGGCTCCTACACAACGCACATGACACAAGCGCAAGACATGGTGAATGTCATGAACGCGCTCGCGCCTGACGCGATGACGTTCCACTGGGAATTCACCTTAGGCACTGAGCGCGTAACTGAGCTTGTCGAAAGCCTTCCTTTTGCGGCGCTAGGGCAGAACATCTTTGACTCGGAATGGGATGAGCCATCTGATCTCTTTCCACCCTATAAAATGTTTGAGCGTGGCGGCACGAAGATTGCTGTAATCGGTCAAGCATTCCCATACATGCCAATTGCCAATCCAGGCTGGATGTTCCCAGAGTTCTCGTTTGGTATTCGCGACGAAAACATGGCGAAGATGGTTGAGAAGGTACGTGCCGAAGGTGCAGAATGCGTTGTTGTTCTAAGTCACAACGGTTTTGATGTGGACAAGAAGATGGCCAGCGTAGTGCCTGGCATCGACGTTATTCTATCTGGTCACACACATGATGCGCTACCTGAGCCTGTAGTCGTTGGTAGTACAATTGTTTTGCCATCAGGCTCTAATGGTAAGTTTGTGAGCCGTGTCGATCTTGATATCCGAGATGGCCGGATGATGGGGTACCGCACCAAGCTGATCCCAATTTTTTCTGACGTAATTGCCCCAGACGCTGAAGTAGCTGCGATCATTGATGCCGAGCGAGCTCCCTATCTGCCTGAGCTGACTGAAGTTTTGGGACGTACTGATAGCCTTTTGTATCGTCGCGGGAACTTCAATGGAACTTGGGATGATTTGATTTGTGACGCATTGCTTAGCGAACGTGATGCGCAGATTGCGCTAAGTCCGGGAGTGCGATGGGGGCCATCGCTTGTGCCTGGTCAGGATATCACACGCGAAGATGTGTTTGGCGTCACTTCGATGTCTTACGGTCAGGCCTATCGTAGTGAAATGACCGGTGAATTTCTCAAAGTGATTTTGGAAGACGTCGCCGATAACATCTTTAATCCGGACCCTTATTATCAACAGGGTGGCGATATGGTGCGCACTGGTGGTCTTGGTTACCGGATTGACGTTAGCAAACCCCAAGGTGAACGCATTTCCGAAATGACATTACTCGCTACCGGCGAGCGTATTGATCCGTCTCATTCTTACGTTGTTGCCGGTTGGGCCAGCGTGAATGAGGGAACCGAAGGACCCCAAATCTGGGATGTGGTCGAGAACCATATCCGCAAGCTCGGCACTGTAACGGTGTCAGAAAACAATAGCGTCGACGTCGTTGGCCTTTGAATAGAAAATTGGAGAACTCAATAAATGGATGAGATGTCTAAAACCTCCCGTCGCGCCTTCTTGCGAGGAAGTGCTGCAGTAGCCGCAGGCACAGCTGCTGGTACTGTTAGTGCCCAAACACCTGATCCAGCCATTACCGAGTTGCAAGACTGGGCCTCATATCTGGGCGCGGGGGTAGATGAAACACCTTACGGCCTTCCGATTAGCTTTGAGTCCGACGTTATTCGTCGCAATGTTGAATGGCTGACAGCTTCACCTATTTCGTCTATCAATTTCACACCAATTCATGCGCTTGAAGGCACAATCACACCCCAAGGGTGTGCATTTGAACGCCATCACTCGGGGGCGATTGAACTCCACAAAGATGACTACCGATTGATGATCAATGGTCTTGTTGAGCGGCCTTTGGTCTTTACTTATGAAGACCTCGAGCGGTTGCCACGTGAAAACCATGTGTATTTCTGTGAATGTGCCGCCAACACAGGCATGGAGTGGGCCGGTGCGCAACTGAACGGCGTACAATTTACACATGGTATGATCCACAACATGGAATACACCGGTGTTCCTTTGCGGACGCTTCTGAAAGAAGCGGGAGCTGACATCTCTTTGGATAAATGGGTGTATGTTGAAGGCGCCGATGCATCATCGAACGGACGTTCCATACCTATGGAAAAAGCGCTGGATGACGTTTTGGTCGCTTTCAAAGCAAACGGTGAAGCCTTGCGGATGGAGCACGGATATCCAGTGCGTTTGGTAGTACCTGGCTGGGAAGGTAACCTCTGGGTTAAGTGGTTGCGCCGTATTGAAATCACTGATCGCGCAGTAGAGAGCCGCGAGGAAACATCAAAATATACCGACGTTTACGAGGATGGCGTAGCACGCAAGTGGACGTGGGTCATGGACGCAAAGTCTGTCATTACATCTCCAAGCCCGCAAATGCCGATTACACATGGTGCAGGGCCGATGGTTATTTCCGGTCTGGCTTGGTCAGGTCACGGTCAGATTACGCGCGTAGACGTGTCCAAAGACGGCGGCATTACCTGGGAAACTGCGCGGCTTGGCAAGCAGGGTGACACAAAAGCTCTGACACGGTTCTACTTAGACACAGAGTGGGACGGCGCCCCGATGCTTTTGCAAGCACGGGCTATGGATGACACCGGCTACGTTCAACCGACTAAAGAACAACTGAGAGAACAACGTGGCGAAAACGCTGTGTATCACAACAACTGTATCCAGACTTGGTACGTAGACGTAGAAGGGAAAGCCGAGAATGTCGAAGTTTCTTAATATCTTCTTGCCGGCAGCCAGTGGCACAGCATTAGCACTTGGGCTCGCATTTGGACTAGCGGGGCGTGATTATAACAAAAGCACTATCGAATCCCTCGAAATTCAGCTTGATCAAGCCAACGCTCGGACATCGGCAGCACAGAATACCAGCGATGCACAGAATGAAGTTGTCCAAGCTCTTCAAGATCGTCTGACGACTGTCGAAGCTAATCTGGCAGCAGCTGCCTCCCAGATTGGCTCTGTTGCCGAGCCTGCTCCGCTTAAGGCCGACACATATCAAATTGGTCGTTTAGCGCTATCTGAGGAAATTGCAGCATGGGATGTGGATGTTCTGCCGGATGGACGTGGGTTGCCCGTGGGATCTGGCGATGTGTTCACAGGTGAAGAGGTGTTTGCGGATCAATGTGCCGCCTGTCACGGTGACTTCGCTGAAGGTGTCGACAATTGGCCGGTGCTAGCGGGAGGTTTTGACACGCTGGCAGATGAGGACCCCATCAAAACAGTTGGCTCCTATTGGCCACATCTTTCTACTGTGTGGGACTATATCAATCGCTCAATGCCATTCGGCGCAGCAGGGACTCTGACTGCGGATGAAACGTACGCGATCGTTGCTTATATTCTTTATTCCAATGACATGGTTGATGACGATTTTGTGCTATCACAAGAAAATTTTGCTGACTTTGAAATGCACAACAAAGACGGTTTTGTTTTGGACGACCGCGCTGAAACTGAGTACGCGGCTTGGCGCACTGAGCCATGCATGAAAAACTGTAAAGAAGAAGTCGAAGTCACGATGCGGTCTGTCTTCTTGGTTGAGACACCGCCAGAAGGTGGTTCCAATTCGGTCATGAACAGTGCCACGATTGATGGTCTGCCGTCATTCTCGGCCACTGGGCCCGCATTTATCCCTGCAGCCACTGTTGCGCCAAAAGCACCTGCCGCCACAAAGGCAATTGTTGAAGAGGTGTCCGCAGAGGATCAGGAAGCGCAGCTGATTGATGATGGCAAAAAAGTGTTCAAGAAATGCCGTGCGTGCCATGAGGTTGGTGAAGGCGCCAAGAATGGTTCTGGCCCGCATTTGAATGGCATTGTTGGTCGGACCATGGGCTCGGTTGATGGTTTCAAATACTCAAAGGTGTTTGCAGCAGCGCTCGACGATGGTTTGGTTTGGGATGATGAAGCCTTGGCCAGTTTTTTGGAAAAACCAAAATCGTACATGAAGGGTACGAAGATGGCTTTTTCCGGCCTGAAGAAAGCATCTGACCAGCAGGCTGTCATCGAATATTTGCGAACATTTGGCGAGTAATCATGCTTTTGGATTTTTCTAGAATAGGATTATGTGTCACTTTGGCGGTCTCTGCATTTTCTGCCCACGCGGAAAGTGTAGGGGACCCCGATGCGGGCAAAAAAGTCTATAGGAAATGCGCCAGCTGTCACATGGTGGGTGATGATGCGCGTAATCGCGTCGGACCCAACCTCAACAATATCATTGGCGCACCTGCCGCAAATATTGATGGTGTGAAATACTCTAAGGCTTTAAAAAATGCCGCTGCTGACGGTCTGGTTTGGGATGAAGCCGCTCTTAATGCTTTCTTAGAGGCTCCGAAAAAATACCTGCCAGGAACGCGGATGAGTTTTCTGGGCTTAACAAAGTCTAGCGAGCGCGCGGATGTGATTGCGTACCTCGCAACATACTCTGATAGCTCGATCGCTCCGGAAGCCGGTTTTTCTGTATCACCGGAAATATTGGCTATGGATGGTGACGTCGCATACGGCGAGTATCTCGGGTCCGAGTGTACCACATGTCATTTATCAAGTGGTGCCAATGATGGCATCCCCGGCATTACGGGCTGGGACGAGGCCGATTTCGTTACCGCAATGCACGCTTACAAGGAAAAGTATCGCGATAATTCCGTGATGCAAATGGTCACTGGTCGTTTGGCCAATCATGAGATCGCTGCGCTTGCAGCGTATTTCAAAAGCCTCGGAAACTGAGGCAATAAAGGGAGGAATAAGAGATGACTATAAACAGAAGAAAGTTTTTGGGTGCCACAGTGGCGGCGTCTGCTGCTTTATCGGCTCCTATGGCGTTGGCTGCAGGGAGCGGCAAGCCGCGCGTCGTTGTAATTGGTGGTGGTGCTGGCGGTGCGACTGCGGCTCGTTATATCGCTAAGGATAGTAAAGGCGAAATTGATGTAACACTCATTGAGCCCACCCGTACCTACTACACCTGCTTCTTCTCAAACCTGTACCTAGGTGGTTTTAAGGAGATGGATGAACTCGGTCACAGCTACGGTGGTTTGGCTGCCGCTGGCGTGAATGTCATTCACGATTGGGCCATTGGTGTTGACCGCGATAGTAAGCAAGTCACGCTGGCCGGTGGCGCAAAGCTTACATATGATAAATTGGTGTTAAGCCCGGGTATCGATTTTGTTGATAACGCAGTAGCCGGATGGGATGTAACAGCACAAAACGCGATGCCTCATGCTTATAAGGGAGGCTCTCAAACAGAGCTTTTGAAAGCTCAGTTGGCTGCGATGCCTGAGGGTGGTGTATTCGCGATGGTAGCACCACCGAACCCATATCGCTGCCCTCCAGGTCCGTATGAGCGGGTCTCGATGGTTGCGCATTACCTCAAAGCAAATAACCCGACTGCAAAAATTATTGTTGCAGACCCTAAGCCGAAATTCTCAAAAATGGCGCTGTTCCAAGAGGGTTGGGCAAATAACTATGGCGGTATGATCGATTGGGTCGGTGAAGAATTTGGCGGCGGTAACGTCGAAGTTGACCCGAACGGTATGACGCTCAGCATTGATGGAGAGGTTGTCAGTGTTGACGTGTGCAACGTCATCCCAGCCATGAAAGCCGGTAAAATTGCTGAAATTGCAGGCGTTACTCAAGGCAATTGGGCGCCGGTGAATGCTGCTGACATGTCCAGCAAAGCAGATGCAGACGTATATGTTCTTGGCGACGCTTCACAGCAAGGCGATATGCCAAAGTCAGGGTTCTCAGCAAATAGCCAAGCCAAGGTATGTGCAAACGCAATTCGTGGTGCGCTGACGGGTTCACGTGTGTTCCCTGCCAAGTTCTCTAACACATGCTGGTCGCTGATCGACACTGACAACGGTGTTAAAGTTGGCGCAACATATGAAGCAACCGATGAAAAGATCGCCAAAGTCGATGGCTTCATCTCATCTACTGGTGAGAGCTCTGAAGTACGTAAGGCAACCTACCTCGAATCTGAAGGTTGGTACTCTGGTATTACTGCGGACATGTTCGGGTAATACATTTTACAAACACTCTCGGGCGCAATGTGCCGTCCGAGAGTTTTCTGGACCGTGTGTTGAGCTAAGCTATGCCGCTCTTTTGCGTTAGTTCATTTCTGATTTATATTATGAAAACAGTATTTAAGGTGGCCCACTTCATGCATTTCAAAGAACTAATAGCTTGTTGTGTGCTGATGGTGGGCCCGGCGCAAGCTAACGACGTCGGCATTACCAAAGGCCTAATGAACGTAACAGTTCAAACCGCTGATGGCGTAGTTGATATCACCCGCAACCAAGATCCGAATGCAAGGTTGCAAGAACCATGGACACAGACGTCACGGCCATGTCCAAACTTCTGCATCCAACCAATGATACCTGCTCCTGGTGTGGCGCCAGTTGGTGAGCTGGAAGTTCTTGAATTTTTACAACGAGAAGATGCGGTATTGGTCGATGGGCGGCTACGCACTGACTACGATAAAGCTACGATACCGGGCGCAATCTCTATCCCGTATACACAAGCTGCGGACAGATTGGATGAGCTAGGGTGCGAGATTGATTTCGATGGATGGATTTGCAGTGATGCGGCTCCGATTGTTGTTTTGTTTTGTAACGGTCCGTGGTGCGGCCAATCACCCACTGCTGCTCGGCGTATGATTGCTGCGGGATATCCAGCCGAAAAAATTCGATACTATCGTGGCGGCATGCAAAGCTGGAACATGTTGGGCCTGACGGTTCACCCTGGAAATGGCTAAACCCATTATTTAGTAGGCGTCTTCAATTTGAGGTTCGCTATCGGATCGACAGATCCGGCACACTGTTCTGACAATGCAAATCCTAAGTTGCAAACCTGTTCAAACATTTACGGCTTGGGGCTAGGCCATCTAGAGCCTGTCTGTTCAAGAGCGGCATAACCTAACCGTACAACCAAGGTCATGCCCTTTTGGCTCGATCACTGGGATTAGCCTGCATGTTGAGCGTTCAGCCGCAATGAGTACGCGCAGACCAAACCTACCTACTGAAATGGAAGGCTAAAAATGAAGCACTGTTCCAGCATGTTTTCAGCTTCTTATGGCTTAAGTGACAATGTCACTGAAGGCGTGGCTGTTGGGGTGTATTCTGCGGCTATGTTATCGTCCCGAGGAGGCATTCATGATCACTAATTCAGGTAGCACGGCGCGACGCTTTATGACGGCGGCTGGCATCAAGACAGGTTGGACATAAACATGGAAACAGCTTTCACTCCKTTYGSCTCCCTTGGCGGTGGCCTCGCGATTGGTCTTGGCGCCGTCATGTTGATGCTTGGCCTTGGCCGCATTCTGGGGGCGACCGGTATCATGTCCGGTCTGGTTTTCGCACAAAACCGTGCAGAGGCATCGTGGCGCGCCGCCATGATCCTTGGCATGATCGCCGCACCCGGCGTGATCTTCTTGGTCAGTGGCACAATGCCC
>NZ_CVPC01000024.1 GCF_001049735.1 Nereida ignava | reverse complement strand
ACGTCGTTCTTGTTTGCGTTGCTCAAATTCCATTGCGGTCCTCCATGTTTATTTATCAACGAAGGCGCAAAACGGGGCAGAAACGGGTTATGCTGTGCCCCCAACAACAGGCACACACAATTGTGTTGGAACCACTGTGTTGTAGGTTTGTGGTTGCAACACTGTGGTTGCACCACAGTCTCCTGAGAAATTCCCACAACACAGTATTGCACCAAAGCATCGCAAGAAGTTTTCGCAACACAGCTTCTGGCTTGTTTGCTGAGCGACACTATCCGCCCTCGTGTTACTCCAGCACGACCGTGTTTTGATAAATACTTGCGAGACCAAAACACTGGGAGAATTGGATGAGCATAAGACTATTAGAACACATGCGCGATGAATTGATCGCAACGGGCATTGTGCAGAACACACCAGAGTTCTGTCACAGCTGGCTGGGGCGCAGTGAGGGCTATATCCGCGTGCTACGCTATCACAACACCGAACCTAGTGTGGGCACGCTGAGCATCTGCTCAAGTAAGCTTGGGTATTATGCAGCGCGATTGGCGGCTAGTGATCAGCAAGATCATCAAGCATGGGGTGAGCGTTTGGCAAACCTTAAGGCACTTTGTGACAGGGCCATAGCTACGCAAGCAGAAGCCGTGTGGCGTGCTCCGGAACGGATGGCGCTATAATGCGGTTTAATCATTGCAGCGTCACTTATGACGTATCTTATCCGAAATTCCCCCTGCAGCCTCAAAAATCTGCGCTGCGGTTTTTTACAGGGAAGTACTTGTCAAGTCTGGGTGGCCTTTTACTAACCCCACTCTCTTTAACTGGGGGCCATACATGACTGACCGCGAGGAACTACGCCAACTGATAGATGTGATCGAGAAGGCATCCAGCAGCGTAAAACTGGATCAAGCCATTGAGGACATTAAGACTTTTGCCAACACCACAAGCTTCTTGGCCAACAAGCTAGAGACGCGCCTCAAAGGTGGAAAGGTAAAGGCAAAGAGCAAACCCAAATCACGTATTGGCAAAGCCATTGCAGCTCCGCCTGTTCCAAAGCCCAATGCGGCCAAACCACAACAGGCGGGGCCAGACTCTGCAGGTGGCGGCATGCCTTCCGCTGTAGCAAGTGCAACATCTCAGGCGGACTACGACAGACTTAAGCCGCAAGGCGCGCAGGGACCAATATCAAGCAACTGAACATTGTGGGTGTCACACAGCGTCTGTGCGCAGGCTGTAGGGCCCAGGGTATGCTGCTTTCCTGTCAGTGTAGCGAGCAACTAGGGTTACTGCGTTACGCTGCTTTTTGAACGCTTTTAATGCAAAAAGGGTCGTAACGAAGTACTGCAAAATTCTATTGACCCTTAGGCTGACAGGTATGCCTTAAAAGGTTACTACTGAGACTTTTGCACAGCAGCCGTTGGTCCAAGACGCAGCGAACGGAGAGAAAGAGCCCACTGCGGAAGAGTCGAATTTGTGCAGCGTGCGCTCGCAGCGTGGATTGTGCTGCATTAGCGAAGATTTTGATGTGCAATACGGCGTAAGAAACAGCCATTCGCACAACCCGCAGCATAGATATAGCGGCTAAGGATCAAGTCGCGGACAAAGGGTGAATCCGCCGCGTTTGGACCAAGGTCTGCAATGCTCGAGGCAATATTGCGGCGTATTCCGGTAGGCTGGGCATTCACTGAAGCAGCGAGTTCATTTATTTGGTGGTCGTCTCCTAACTGAACCCAATGAATGCTTTGTTCTGTGCGGCAATTGCCAGTTTGGCATCAAGATTGCTTAACGGTCCCGACCGGTTGCCTTCTCTATTCCCGTTTCATACAGGGAAATCGACACCGTATTTTGCGGCCGCTGACCGCAAGACATCGGCGACGTCCGCAGGAAGTGCAATCCCCTGCTGTTGGGCAATTTGGTATTTCCGCCACTCGATTTCACCGGGTAGGTAAATGTGATCCGCATTCACGGCTTTGTCAGCGCTTTGGACGTGAGCTGTCAGCCCGTCCATATAATTCAAAAAATTTCTTCCCGCGGCGAAGGTGTCGGGATTAATTGCAATAAAGGTGAAGGACTGATTGACCGGTTCAGGTGTTGATGACACCCAACAGTTGACTTTATCCGGCGTGGGGCCGCCGCTGAGACCGGCACATAAAGCTTCGATCAGGAAGGCGAAGCCGTAGCCTTTATGCGCTGCGAAAGGCAGCAGGGCTCCTTCTTCGGGGTAGTGTGAAGGATCGTTGGTCGGGACTCCATCCTTATCCACAAGCCAGCCGTCGGGTATTGTTTCACCCCTTGCCTTGGCGCGAAACACCTTGGTCGCAGCGACGGCTGATGTCGCGATATCGAAAAATACAGGTCTGCCCGAAGTTGGAATTCCATAAGCGAACGGGTTGGTGCCCAGAACTGGTCCTTTTGTGCCCGGTACGGCTATGCATGGATCCACATTGCACATCGCAATACCGATCATTCCTGCTTCCGCAGCCATGACTGCAAAATAGCCCGCGGCACCAAAATGCCCAATATTCCGAGCAGTTACAGTGGCGGTCCCGGCATCGCGTGCTTTATTGATGGCCATCTCCATGCCGTCGATTGCCGTTTGGAATGCCATTGCTCTTTTGCCGTCGATAGACGCCCATGTCGGACCTTCATCGATGACAGAGGCGGTCGCATTCAGGTCCATTTTTCCGGTCTCGAAATTTTCCAGGAGTTTAGGGAGCTGCCGTGTTCCATGCGTATGAACACCCCACATGTCCGTTGTCACCAGTACATCTGCCGTTGCTCTAGCGCCTTTGGAGTCCAGCTTAGCCAGTTCCATCATCTTCAGACAGAGCGCCCTGAGGTCGGTTTCTGAGACTAACGTTTCGTATTGGGTTGTCATGTTTGCCTCCGGCAAGTTCTGTTTCTCAAAGTGACACGTAGATGGCTGATTGCGGCTCACCCGTCCAGGAGGGCCTGCGCCGCCTTGATCATTCCATCCGATTGTATTGCGCCCAGATGGCTCGTGACGCGCGCTTTCCATCGTGGGTCGCCCGCTAATGTCTGGGGTATCAGGCCATCAATTCGCCCGATAGCGGCCAGCACCTCTTGCGGTGTTGTGGTTCCCGTCCATGAGCTGATGAGCGCCTTTTCCAGCGGGTCCTGAAGGCGATAAATATCCCCCGACTCGGTCTTGCCGGACGTATAACGAAGCCAAGCTGCGGTCGCGAAAGCGTAAGTATCGTAGGCCATGCCACGCTGCGCCAGCGCCTTAGTAGGGGTGAATATCCGTTGTCGCATCTTCTGACTTCCATCCATGGCAATTTGAAATGTCGAGTGGGCGATATTCGGATTATCAAAGCGATCTATGAGCGCCTCTGCATAGTCGTCGTAGTCGAAATCAGGGAGCGGTTTCAAAGTCGCGGCGGTAGAGCGGAGATGACGGCGAAGAAGCGCACGCAGAACCGGATTTTCCATACAAGATTTGATCGTGGGGTGCTCTGATACAAAGCCCGCATAGGCCAGAAGAGAATGAGACCCGTTTAACATGCGAAGCTTCATTTCTTCATAGGGTCCGACATTGCTTGTCATGACAGCACCTGCGCGCTCCCACGCGGGGCGGCCGCGAGGAAAGTCATCCTCGATGACCCATTGCGAAAAACGCTCTGTGCGGACTGCGCATTTGTCCGAATAGCCCGTTTGAACTTCGATGTTCCGAGCAAATTCTTCGGTGACGGCGGGTGTAATCCGGTCCACCATGCTGGATGGGAAGGCGACATTGATCTCAATCCATGCCGCCAGCTCCGGATCGACAGCCTCTGCCATCGTCAATGTGACAGCACGAACCACGCGGCCGTTATGCGGAAGGTTGTCACAGCAGAGAATGGTCAAGCCCGGCTTGCCTGTCTGCCGCCTGAGGTTCATCGTATGAACGAGCAGTCCGGGCACCGTGTTCGCAGCGCTCAGCTCTTCCAGATCCTCTTGTATGTCGGGGTGGTCCAGAACGATACCCTGCGCTTCTGGATCGTAATGATATGCTTTCTCGGTGACGGTCAGAGTGATTATTTTGCAATCAGGATGCGCCAACGCCTCTACGATCTGGCGACGCTTATCCCGTAAGGAATACGAGTGAGCGATGCTGCCAACAAGCGTATTTGTGGCCCCTTCGGCGTCGCATTCTTCAAGAAAATAGAGCCCGTCCTGGGCTTCAAGTGAATGCGCGAGCGCCTGCGATCGCATGCTAACCGCAGTTATTCGCCAGTCCCCATTGCTTTTGGAAAGTGCATTATGTGTATACCAAGCCTGATGCGCGCGATGAAAGGCACCAAGCCCGATATGAACTATGCCCACCCCGATTTGCTCCGGTTCGTAAGGCAACATTTTGTCATTCAACTGCACGGCCTTGCCGAGTGAAGAGGAGTGCATAATCAGGCGGCCTTGTATTCTAGCCCGGCGATGAGCCCGCGCAGCTCGGCGAGACCTTTCAAACGGCCGATCGCCGGATAACCCGGTTGTGATTTTCGATTGAGATCATCAAGAATGTCCTGCCCGTGATCTGGACGGAACGGAATGGAGTGATCACTCCTACCGAGGCTTTTGCGTCGTGTTTCCTCATCAACGATTGCTGACACGACCGCCGCCATATCAACATCGCCTGACAAATGTTCGGATTCATGAAAAGAGCCAAAAGTCTGTTTGTGTTCGCGAACGACATTACGCAGATGAATGAAATGCACCCGATCACCCAGTCGTCGCATCATCGTCGGAAGATCATTATCGGCGCGTGTGCCCAGTGAGCCAGTACAGAACGTTATGCCATTGGCGGGAATGTCGACCGTAGAAATGAGCCGTTGATAGTCGGCTTCCGTTGACATGATCCGTGGCAACCCCAGCAAGCGTATCGGTGGATCATCTGGGTGGCAGCACAGTCTGAGCCCCAGCTTCTCTGCATGCGGAGCGATGATTTCGAGAAAGTCGGTCTGGTTCCGAACGAGCTGATCTTCATCGATATCCGCGTAAAGGTTAAGATGATCTGAGATCTGATCCATCGTCATCGTATCGGCCCCGCCCGGCAAACCGCTGATCACGTTATTTGTCAGCCGTTTTTTATACGCGCCATCACACGCCGAAAACCTGGCGCGCGCTTTTTCGACAAGGGGCTCATCAAAATCCTCTTGGGCACCGGGGCGCTTAAGAAGGAAAACGTCAAACATAATAAAATCAACTAGATCGAAGCGCATGCAAGTGGCTTGATTCGGAAGCTGATAGGCGAGATCGGTACGGGTCCAGTCAAGGATTGGCATGAAATTATAGCAGACGATGTCGATTCCAGCTTCGGACAGATTGACAAGACTCGTCTTGTAATTTTCGACATGCGAGCGCCAATCTTCTGACTGGCGCTTGATATTCTCGGATACGGGAAGGCTTTCAACGACAGACCAATTCAACGGACTGTGAAGCGCCATCCCTGAGGTGCGAATCAGTGACTTGCGGTGACCTATTTCATCTGCAGTCCAAACCTCTCCCGGTGGAATATGGTGTAGAGCGGTCACGATTCCGCTGGCTCCCGACTGAACTATGTCCTGAAGGTCTACTTGATCCTTCGGGCCGAACCATCGCCATGTCTCGTACATATTGGACTTCTCGCATTCAAAAATTGCCGTTCTTATGGGACCGTAATAGTAGCGCGGAGACGCGGCGTCAATAAGGAGTTGACTAGTATGGTAGGCAACCGTTATGCAGGAAAAGGGAGCTGAACCATGAACAAACATGATCTGCAAAAATCGATAGACCCGACCGCGACGATTTCGCCGCAGGTCTGGAAGTTGCTTCGCCACCGGATTGTGAACAACGACTTGCCGCCGGGCCACAAACTGTCCGAAGGGGAAATTGCAAAGGAGTTGGGTGTCAGCCGTCAGCCTGTACGCGAAGCGTTCATAAAACTGGCTGGTGAAGGTTTTGTAATGATCCGCCCCCAAAGAAGCACATTGGTGCGCGAAATAGATGTCGAGACAGTCCTGCAATTGCGCTTCGTGCGTGAAGCTGTCGAGGCAGATATCGTCAGCACCCTGGCAGAGGATCCTGATCCTTCGCTTGTCAAGGACCTGAGGGCGGAGCTGAAAAGGCAGCGTTCGATCCGAAAGGGTGATCCTCAAGCGTTCTATAGGGCTGATCAGGACTTCCACCGCATCCTTATGGAGGCGGCCGGCAAAGGTGTCGCCTGGAAGTACATTGACGAAATCAATGGTCAAATGGACCGGGTGCGGGTCTTGAGTTATGGAATTTTCCCGATTGAAGCGCTCATCGAGCAACATGCAGACATCGTGGAAAAGATCGCAGTTGGCAATCAGGGAGGTGCCAACCTTGCAATGCGAAATCACCTCAATGAAATGCTTAGGACGCTACCGGAGATCGTTCAGCAGAATCCTGAGCATTTCGAAAATATCACCGGGCTCGAAAGCTCAAAACTACTACCAAAAAGGGAGAAGAACGATGACTAACAAACTCAAATCGATGGTGGCGGGTACCCTGCTAGCAACTTTGGGATTTTCCCCTGCGTTCGGGCAGGACATGACACTGAAGCTTGGCCACCTTGCAAATGAGCAAAATGCCTGGCATCTCGCGGCTGTCAAATTTGGCGAAGAGCTCAATACACTGACCGACGGACGTATCGCCGTTGAAGTGTTCCCCAACGAGTCTCTGGGCAAAGAAATCGATATGATCAACGGCATGCAGCTTGGCACCGTTGACATGACAATTACCGGCGAAAGCCTTCAAAATTGGGCACCGATGGCCGCGCTTCTGGCCGTGCCCTATGCCTATTCTTCTCTGGATCATATGGATGAAGTTGCAGGCGGCGAAATCGGCAATGACATCGAGGCGCAAATCATTGAGCGCGCAAAGATCAGGCCAATCGCATATTTTGCGCGCGGACCCCGTAACCTGACGTCCAACCGCGCGATCACCTCCCCTTCTGAGCTGGATGGCTTGAAAATGCGTGTTCCGAATGTACCGCTCTTCGTTGACGTCTGGAGTGCCCTTGGCGCAAGCCCATCCCCGATGGCGTTTTCCGAGGTGTTTACATCTTTGCAAAACGGAACCATCGGTGCTCAGGAAAACCCACTCGCACTGATCAGATCAGCCAATTTTAATGAAGTTCAAACACACGTAAACCTGACTGAGCATGTTCGCTCCTGGATTTATCTGACCATGGCAGAATCCACATGGCAGAAACTGAGTGCCGAAGATCAGTCGCATGTCATGGCTGCGGCGGCGACAGCACAGGAGTATGAACGTGGTCTGCTGGAAGCCAGCCTTGCCGAAGATCGTGCTTACCTGGAATCGAAGGGCATGACATTCACCGATGTGGATGGTGCCGCATTTGCTGCCGCAGCAAAGGATGCTGTGCTGGCCAATGTGAACGACGAAGTTAAACCAATCGTAGAATCGCTGTTTGACTCTCAATAAACTGCTAAACGTTTGATCTTGCCGCCCGTCATGGGCGGCAAGACTTTCAACTTCCGAGGGGTGCTCATGCCAAGGATAATCGTTAGTCTTTTCCACATGTTTTCAGCCATGTCTCGGATTTGTATCTTTATCGCCTTTGCGGTCCTTGCCCTTGCGGTTCTTACGCAAGTCTTAGGCAGAAGCGTTGGAAGCTCGCCTGTTTGGACCGAAGAATTGACGCGATTTGCGCTAATTTATCTTGCTGCGTTAGGCGCCGGTTTCGGCCTCATGACCGGCGATTTGGTAAATGTGGATATTGTTTGCGACTTCCTCCCCGGAGAGTTTCCCAGATATTTCAGAATTGCCTCTTCAATTTTGACAGCCATCTTGGCAATCGCACTGCTACCCGGCGCGTGGAAATTCTTCCAAATCGGTGGCTTACAGATATCTCCGGCATTGGGACTTCAAATGACATTCGCACACTTCGCAATCCTCGCCATGATGGGCTTGTTGCTGGCGTTCGCCGTCCTTCGTACCATGATGGACATTCTTAAGCTCGACTACCGATCTGTCGCTGGAGGGTCTGAATAATGGAAGTCGCCGTTCTTTTTGCTGTCTTCTTGATCTGTCTCATCGTAGGCGTACCAGTCGCCATTTCGCTCGGGCTGTCATCATTGGCCTACCTGTTGCTGACTGGCATCCCCATTGTGGTCATGTCGCAAAAGATTTTCGCCGGGATGGACGTCTTTGTACTTCTCAGCATTCCCGGGTTCATTTTGGCCGGAAACCTGATGAACAACGGCGGAATTACCGAACGGATCATTCAGTTTGCCAATGCGCTGGTTGGATGGATACGTGGCGGACTGGGGCTTACGAATATTGGCGCATCAATGCTCTTTGGCGGCATAACAGGTACCGCCGTAGCCGATGCAGCTTCAATTGGTGGCGTGATGATCCCCGGAATGAAGAAGGCTGGCTATCCGGCGGACTTCTCCGCTGCTGTAACGGCCGCTTCATCGACGGTTGGTCCCATAATTCCGCCGAGTGTGCCAATGATTATTGTCGGAGCTCTTTCAGGAATCTCGGTCGGGCAGATGTTCTTGGCTGGCGCCATTCCTGGCATCATGATGGGGCTCGCGATGATGATTACCTGCTACATCATTGCAAAACGCCGCAACTTCCCCCGGGAAGAATGGAGAGGGTTTGGCCAGTTGCTTCGCTCATTTGGAAAGGCATTTTGGGCAATCGCAATGACCGGCCTCATTCTTTTTGGCCTTCTTAGTGGGATCGCTACTCCGACAGAAACGGCGATTGTCGCCTGTGTATATGCATTGGTCGTAGGGGTATTCATATATGGCGAGTTGCGTTTCTCTGCCATTCCTCGCATCGTCGTCGAAAGCGGTGTTTCAGCCGCCTCAATCCTCGCTTTGGTCGGTTTTGCAAATGTCTTTGGCTGGATTCTGGTTTCGGAGCAAATTCCACAAGCGATTGTCAACGCCGTGTTGTCAGTGACAGATAGCCGCATTTTGATTATCCTAATGATCAATGTCGTGTTGCTGATCGTTGGCATGTTCATGGAAACAATCGCAGCGCTCATCATTTTGTTTGTGCCTTTGCTTTCTCTTGCTCAGGCCGCGGAGATTGAACCGCTTCACTTTGCAATATTTGCTGTTTTGAATCTGATGATTGGGCTTACGACCCCGCCTGTTGGTGTTTGCCTATTCGTTTGCTCTGGGATTGCCCGGCTGCCGCTCACTCCTGTCGTCATCGCAATCTTGCCATTTCTCCTTTGCAACATCATCGTTTTGCTGCTTGTTTCATTCATTCCGGCATTTGCTACATGGCTGCCGGGCTTGGTATTCGATTAGGAAATCTTATGAAAACGACTGTTTGTAAACTTCATGGAAAACACGACGTTCGCCTGGAAAAGGAAGAGGTGGATGATCTGACGACTGGTGCTGTCAGGGTTTCGAGTGTTACTGGCGGCATATGCGGATCGGATTTGCATTATTACCATGAAGGTGGCTTTGGACCGATCCGGGTTAGACATCCCATTACTGTCGGGCATGAGGCGTCGGGTCGCATTGCCGAAGTCGGGCCGGGAGTGGATAATGTCAAGGTCGGTGATTTGGTTGCTCTGAACCCCTCCAGGCCCTGCATGACATGCAAATTCTGCGAACGCGGAGAACTTGTGCACTGCCTGGAAATGCAGTTTTCCGGCTCAGCTTACCGTGATCCCCATGAGAATGGTTTTTTCCGTGGCACGCTTGTGTTGCCAGCAGTACAAACGCACAGATTTTCATCAGAAGTAAGCCCCAGTGCCGCAGCCTGCACAGAACCCTTGTCGGTTTGCTTGCATGCCCGGGCGCAAGCGCCTGATCTTACCGGGCTTCGAGTCCTTGTGACCGGTTCTGGACCGATTGGCATTCTTTGTGCAGCGGTGGCGAAGCACGGCGGGGCATCCGAGATTGTTGTTACAGATCTTGAAGATGCCCCGTTGGCCGTTGCTCGGCAGATGGGAGCAACCGACACTGTCAATGTCCGCAGAGCGCCCGATGGTTTGGGCAAGTGGCAGTTCGACAAGGGCCTGTTTGACGTCGTGTTCGAGTGCTCTGCCGCCCCGCCTGCGATCAAAAGCGCTCTAACGGCACTGCGCCCACGAGGAACAATGGTGATGGTCGGTGTAACAGGAGATGCATCTGTTCCCATCAATCTAATTGTCAGCAAAGAGATCAAGGTCGCAGGAACCCATCGATTTCACGAAGAGTTCGCTCAGGCGGTTGCTGTGATCAACTCTGGCGAAATTGACCTCGGTCCGCTGGTTAGCCACACATACGACCCTGCTGACATTGAAGAAGCATATGCAACCGCCAGCGACCGCACCAAATCGGTGAAAGTGCATGTCGCCTTTGCCGCGGAAGATTGACGATGGGTAATTTGAGAATTGGTTGCGTCGGAGAGGCGATGGTGGAACTATCGCCATCTGCTATTCCCGGAACGACACAAATCGGTGTCGCGGGCGATGTGCTGAACACCGCCATCTATCTGCGACGATCTCTGCCTGTGAATCACAGCGTTAGCTTTGTTTCCCTACTGGGCGCAGATCAAATCTCAGAAGACATGGCCAAATTCATTGCTTCACAGGGGCTGGAGACAGATCGGTTGGGGCAGCTCCCCGGGTTTCTGCCCGGAGCCTACGCTATTACGACGGACAGTTCCGGCGAGAGGAGCTTTCATTATTGGCGCGAGAACTCCGCCGCGAGACAGATGTTCCAGAGGGGCGATGAAGACCGCTTTGCCGTCCTTGATGGCCTTGATGTCATCTATCTTTCCGGAATTACACTTGCGATCCTGCCCGCTGCAACACGCTGCACGCTTTTGGAAAGGATCAAGGCGTTCACGCAGACCGGTGGTAAGTTCGTGTTCGATTCAAACTATCGGCCAAACCTTTGGGAATGTGCCGAAGTTGCACGGAAAACGGTTCAATCCGCCTGGAAAATCTGCGACATTGCATTACCGTCTGTCGACGATGAAATGTCGCTTTTTGAGGAAACCACGGAAGCTGAAGTTCTAGATCGTTTTTCATCATATCAGAACTGTTTCGGCGCTCTCAAACGTGGCGCACTGGGCCCTTTTTCAATCAACAAGAATTGCGCTGAAGTCACTTTTGACCGGGCATCGGATGTCGTCGATACCACCGCGGCAGGCGATGGATTCAACGGCGGATACCTCGCAGCGATACTCCGTGGCTCAACACAGGAAAACGCACTGACCAAAGGTCATGAACTGGCGTGCCGCATTGTCATGCACAAAGGCGCTATCCTTCCCGTAAACGCCGACCGCCCGAATGCTGATGGGGTCTAAACAGAAAACCATCACGGGTTGAATGCAGAGTAACGTCGGTGACGACCGGAGGCATAAGCGATTTCCCTCTTCTAAATCTGTCCTGCATGCGCATTACAGCATCGGACCATAGGGCCCTCTCATGTCACAAGAACGAATTCAGGTTTCGTGGGCTTACTGTAACCGTCCGGTGTCCCCGCTCTGCCGAAGGTCGCTATGACCAGATACTGCCCAGTTAAAGATAATGGACAGTAACGAGGTTTGACATGGGCATGATGCGACATCACCGGCCGGTTACGACGCAACGACGTGAAGGTGCGGTCTCGGTTCAGGCCAGTTTGATGCTCGTGAACGACCGGTTCGGTGACATGCGCTGCGTCGCAACAAAAGCCTTGTCGCGGCTGCGAACAGATGCTGCATCAGCGAAGGTTGGAAATCCAAGGTCGGTTTTGTCCGCACTCCGGCCATAAACAATAGTCCAAGCGAACGTCCACTTCATTTAGTTCCTGTCCAGTCTTGCGTCTTTTGGAGTGTTGAACAGTGTGTTAGCACTGAAATCTTTCGATTACCGTGTCCAACACAGTGTTTCTGCCCTACCCTTAAAATGACACTAAAAACACACTTACACGCACACCAAAAATATTGACACGCAAGCCACTGTTTATAAATGTATAAATTACACCACCTACATTGAAAATCCTCGTGTCGGTGGTTCGATTCCGCCCCCGGGCACCATTTATCAAGCAATATCAATAACTTAAATCAGCTCCATGCACGCTTAAGTAGTGTTTTTCAAAAACACACCAAACACACACTTTTTGCCGTGTTACTCGCTATTTCGACTGCTGAATCACGGTGTTGAACACAGTGTTGGCTAGTGCTGTGCTGCGAACACTGTGTTGGCGGAGTTTTGTCGTAACATAGTTCGGGACAGTGAGTGTCAGGCTCTACTCGGTTTTTGACACTTAGCGGATGTTGGCGCGACAAGCCGCAACGTTCTTAAATAAGT
>NZ_CVPC01000023.1 GCF_001049735.1 Nereida ignava | reverse complement strand
CCCGCCAAGCTCTTTGCGTTGAGGTGCAAGACAAGATGAACTCAGATGATGTTTTGCGTGTCATACATCGTTTGCTGATGAAATACGGAAAGCCTGAATGCATTCGATCTGACAATGGCGGGGAGTTCGTAGCTGAACACCTTCAAAAATGGCTCAGAAAGGTTGGCGTCAAACCAATCCAAATCTACCCAGGCAGTCCTTGGGAAAACGGTTACAATGAACGGTTCAACGGTATTCTTCGCCAAGAAGTCTTAAACGCTGAATGGTTCCACAGCATCAAACAGGCTCAGGTCGCAATCAATATTTGGCTCAAAGAATACAATCACATCAGGCCCCATCATGCACTCGGAATGCGACCTCCCATGCCAGAAACCTTATTAGAGAAATCCAAAATTAGTGGCACTGAAATTGGGGGCTAGACACCTGGAGTTTATGCTTAATCGCTGTACCCACCTACGCGACCCGGTCGGTTCGATGCGCAGAAACAGCCCGTGAAGATCGTAATACTTACCGGGGGCACGAAGGTTGCGAACAGCAGTCGCAGAAAGCTGAGTTCCTGTTTTGGGCACACCTATCCCCTAATGTGTCCCCTAAAAAGTACTGGATGCAGCTGGAATAAGCAAGAACTAGCGGGATTAAAAATTCATATTAATAACAAGAAAATATATAGGATTAGATCTTTTGAACACTTCATGGATCATAATATGGCAGACTGAGCCTCCGCCACCTTTCTTTTTAATGTGATTTCTAGGTGGTTAGCGGCTTTAGCTAACCCTGGTTGGTGTGGATTAAGGCCCGAAGAGCTATGCAGATTACCCACTGCACAGCACATCCGGCCTTCAGCTATTTTCAGAAAACCAAATTAAAGCAACTCAGCCCAAACCTGCGATCAGTTTGGGGATGTTGGTTTTGAATTTGAAGAAACCTGCCGTGGCATAGGGCCAAGCTTGCGCGTCATAGTCTGGCATCGCTTGGGTTAATGCTATTCCTTTACCTTTCAATGCCTTGTCGAGCTTTTTTAAGGTGTCATTTGCTGGGCCGATTGGGGCGTAGTTTGCAGCGACTTGATCGCATTCCAGATCCGCGGCCAGCTGTGCGATGGCGTCCATATCCAAAATTTCCGGCGTCATTCCCAATTTGTCTGCGAAACGCTCACCGGTGTCTTGCAGCCCGCCTTCCGTGAATACACGCACGTTTTCCGCCACGTTCAGCGGCGTGCGTGCATCGTGACAGGCCAAGGCAGCCGCGCCGACAACTTCACATCCTCGGGTTGCGTTCAGCACGGTCGAAAGCGCCATGTCATCTTCGTGGATCACGATCAGCGTGCGTGCGCCGGCTTGGGGCGCATCTGGTATTTTGATAGGTTGTCGTTCGGGGTTTGCAAAGCCGGTCAGGGGGTCTGCATGGGGGGCAAGGCCCGTTGGTCTAAAACGCCCCTCGGTGTATTTTGTGATGTTGTCGGGGCGGGCCAGATAGGTCTTGCCCACGGTTTGAAGTCCGCCGACCCACCGCCATGAGCAGGTGTTTGAAGCGGCATCGCCGTCAAGCAGGTGGCGCATGAAGAAATCCGCGCCCAACTCCCAAGGTAGCCGAAGCGTGAAGATCCAGATTGATGCGAACCACATCCGTGCGTGATTGTGCAAGTAACCTGTCTCAGCCAGCTCTTTGGCCCAATGATCAAAACAGTCGATCCCCGTGGTGCCGGCGCAGGCGGCTTTCCACTCGGTGCGCAGCCCACTTTGGGTTTGCACATTGTTCAGCGCGGCGTTCAGCCCTTGTTTGTACATCCCCCAAACTGGCGCGCGCATCTCAAGCCAGCCTTTCCAATAGGTGCGCCAATAGACTTCTTGAACGAATTTTTCGAGACTTTGTGCGCTGTATCGTCCCAGAACTGTACGCAAAACTTCTTTTTCTGTGATCAGTCTGTGACGGATATAGGGCGAGAGTTGTGACACACCTTCGTGGCCTGCAACGTCATAATTTCTCCGCAGGCCATAGCGCCCTGCGCGTGGCACGAATGAGGAGAGGCGCTCGAGCGCGGCGGTGCGGGTCGGGGGGAAATGTATTTGTGTCATGGGCGGCAGATAACGCGCCATGAAGTGGTTTCAACAAAAAGCCTCGCGCCGCCTTGCAGCCCGCTAACACGCGTCCTAATCTTATCTTAGTAAATTGAGGCTACTAAGTAGCGGCACACACATGCAGGATGAGGCATTCCCATGAAAGATCCAGTCGAAACATATATGAACCTTGTCCCTATGGTTGTTGAGCAAACCAGCCGTGGCGAACGCGCCTATGACATTTTCTCGCGCCTTTTGAAGGAGCGGATCATCTTTTTGAACGGCCCCGTCCATGATGGCATGTCGCAGCTTGTCGTGGCGCAGTTGCTCCACCTTGAGGCTGAAAATCCGTCCAAAGAGATCAGCATGTACATCAACTCACCAGGTGGTGTGGTGACGTCAGGTTTGTCCATTTATGACACCATGCAGTACATTCGCCCCAAAGTATCGACACTTGTGATCGGTCAGGCGGCATCCATGGGCTCGCTTCTGCTGACGGCTGGCGAAAAAGGTATGCGCTTTTCTCTGCCAAACAGCCGCGTGATGGTTCACCAGCCTTCTGGCGGATACCAAGGCCAGGCGACAGACATCATGATCCACGCTCAGGAAACCCAGAAGCTTAAGACCCGTTTGAATGAGATCTACGTCAAGCACACGGGCAATAAGTTGAAAGACGTCGAAGCAGCGCTTGAGCGTGATAACTTCATGTCGCCCGAAGAGGCAAAAGACTGGGGTTTGATCGACGAGATCGTTGAAAACCGCTCCAAAGGTGACGACGCTTAGTGATGCTTTTCCATCGGAATACTTGGGCCGGACATGAGTGTGTTAAGCCCTTGTTAACCTTTGATCGCAGCACCGCTTAAACGATTAGAAGAATGCCCCCAATTTCTCGAAATGGGGGCATTTTCGCATTGTAGCCGATTTTTGCCTGTCTTAGCATGGGTCGACGTCAAGATGGCACCAAACGCAACTCGGGGGACACGCCCCCAAAGGATGATACTATGACCAACCAAGCAAGCGGCGACGGAAAGAACACACTTTACTGCAGCTTTTGCGGTAAATCGCAGCATGAGGTGCGCAAACTTATCGCGGGTCCAACGGTATTCATTTGTGATGAATGCGTTGAATTGTGCATGGATATCATCCGTGAAGAGACAAAAGCGACCGGTTTAAAGTCATCCGAAGGCGTGCCAACGCCGCTCGAGATTTGTGGCGTATTGGACGATTATGTTATTGGCCAAGCCAAGGCAAAGCGCGTGCTGTCGGTGGCGGTTCACAACCACTACAAACGACTGAACCATGCTGGTAACGGGTCGGACATCGAGTTGGCCAAATCAAACATCATGCTAATCGGGCCAACGGGGTGCGGAAAAACACTTCTTGCCCAAACTCTAGCGCGCATTCTTGATGTGCCCTTCACCATGGCCGACGCCACCACATTGACCGAAGCCGGTTATGTTGGTGAAGATGTTGAGAACATCATTTTGAAGTTGCTGCAGGCGTCTGAATATAACGTCGAGCGCGCACAGCGCGGCATCGTCTACATTGACGAAGTTGATAAAATCACACGCAAGTCTGACAACCCGTCAATTACCCGCGATGTGTCGGGCGAGGGCGTGCAGCAGGCTCTGCTGAAGATCATGGAAGGTACAGTTGCTTCTGTGCCACCCCAAGGTGGGCGCAAGCATCCACAGCAAGAGTTTTTGCAGGTGGACACAACTAACATTCTGTTCATCTGCGGCGGGGCTTTTGCCGGCCTTGATAAGATCATTGCGCAGCGTGGCAAGGGATCTGCGATGGGCTTTGGGGCTGACGTCAAAGACGAAAGCCAAAAGACTGTGGGTGAGTACTTCAAAGACCTCGAACCTGAGGATCTGCTGAAATTCGGCCTTATCCCGGAGTTTGTTGGCCGCTTGCCTGTTATTGCGACGCTCGAAGACTTGGACGAAGACGCGCTGGTCACTATTCTGACCCAGCCTAAGAACGCGCTGGTGAAGCAATATCAACGCCTGTTTGAGCTTGAAGATGTTCAGCTGACCTTCACCGATGATGCGTTGTCCGCTATTTCTAAGCGCGCGATTGAGCGTAAAACCGGTGCGCGTGGCCTGCGCTCGATCCTCGAAGACATCTTGCTTGATACCATGTTTGACATGCCCGGTCAGGAAAGCGTCACCGAGGTGGTCGTCAATGAAGAAGCTGTTAATTCTGACGCAGAACCCTTGCTGATCCACGGTGATACAAAAGCCAAAGAAGACGCAACCGCATGATCAAGCGCATCCACTCCGGAGGAGAATTTGAAGCCAAGATTGGTTATTGCCGCGCTGTTGTTGCAGGTGGATTTGCATTTGTTGCCGGTACCGTTGGTCAAGGTGATGACGTTGTCAGCCAATGCGGTTCTGCGCTTGAGACCATCAAGAATGCGCTGACCGAGGCAGGCTCCGACATCTCCAAAGCGGTTCGCGTGACGTATTACTTGCCCGACATCACAGAGTTTGAGGCCTGCTGGCCGCAGCTTTCTGAGGCGTTCGGTGATAATCCGCCTGCGGCCACGGTGATTGAAGCAAAGCTTTTGCACCCGCGCTTCCGGATTGAGATCGAAGTTACAGCGCTGGCCTAACCGCACTGCGCAGATCGTATGCAAAACGTAATCTGCCTAGACGTTGGGGCACAAATGCGGCATAGCAAGGCAAGTAGATCAAAGAGGGCACCCATGGGTATTTTGAACTTCGTGAAACGGGCCGCCGTTTGGTGGGACGGACAAACACTCGGAACACAGCTGTGGACATGGCGCAAAGGCACTTTGGTCGGCCAAGATTCCCAAGGAAATAAGTTTTATCAAAGCAAAGACGCCGCGCGCCGTTGGGTGATTTTCAACGGCGAAGCAGAAGCTTCGCGGGTTGATCCGGACTGGCATGGCTGGCTGCACCACACCTGGAATGAAACGCCCACTGATGCGCCACTGGCACACAAACCGTGGGAAAAAGAGCACCTGCCGAACCTAACTGGTACAACGCTTGCCTATGCGCCCGCAGGGTCTATCCGCAAAGGTGACCCAGCACCGCGTAGCGACTACGAGGCGTGGACGCCGGAGTAACTCACGGGGTTCTGACCGATTTTTCTGTAAATAGGCAAAGGTGTTTGCATGACGTATTCCCGCGGTGAAATTGCCCTTGGTGGCGTCGTTCTGGCGGCAGCTACTGCCTTTTTGATCTATGCAGCAGGCCTGACAGGGTTTGGTGCAAACTCTGGTGGTCAATTCACGCTACAAGCAAGCTTCCGTAGCGCAGATGGCGTCGCAGTTGGGACAGATGTTCGGTTGGCTGGCGTCAAGATTGGCGCTGTTACGGCGATGGATTTGAACCCTGTCACCTACCGCGCTGAAACGACACTGGCGATCGCAGATGGCGTTGAAATTCCCGATGATAGTGCAATCTCAATTGAATCTGAAGGCCTTCTTGGCGGTAACTTCGTCAACATTTCCCCCGGTGGGTCAGAGTTCTACTTTGCTAGCGGCGATGAGGTTGAAGACACCCAAAGCGCCGTTAGTCTGATCACACTGCTGCTGCGTTTTGTCGGTGGATCGACTGAATGACAGTGGTTTGGCGTTCTTTTGTTGCGCTATTTCTATCCGCGTCTGCCAGTTTCGCGCAATCTGCTGAGACTGCAACAGGCGGTACGCTACGCGTCCTCGATAAAACCAACGGCACTGTTTCAGACTTTGACCTTGCATCAGGTCAGTCGGCTCAAAAAGGCTTGATTAGCGTACAGCTGCGCGAATGTCGGTACCCCACGTCAAACCCGACGGGCGATGCCTTCGCGCTTATTACAGTGCGTGCGCAAGGCGCTAATGATCCGGTGTTTGACGGTTGGATGATTGCTTCTGCACCTGCGCTGAATGCGTTAGAACACCCGCGCTATGACGTCTGGGTATTGCGCTGCAAAACATCTTGAGGGCTTGGCGCACGCCCGTCCGTAAACGCAAAATTAGCACTTTGAGAGAGCGCCATACCAAGACGGCGGTGATATTCCGTCCGTGGAATTTCTACAGCACCAAGGCTGGCAAGGTGATCTGTAAGAAACTGAGTATCAAACAAGCTGAACCCTTGCGTCCGCAGCATATCGATCAAATAGGCGAGAGCCATTTTCGAGCCATTAGTCGCGTTCGAAAACATGCTTTCGCCAAAAAACGCAGTGCCTATGGCCACGCCGTAAACACCTCCAATCAAGGTATTTTCTTCGCCGCGTACCTCAATTGAGTGGGCGTCCCCGCGGGTATGCAGTTCGAGGTACAGCTCTTTGATCTGCGCGTTGATCCAGGTTTCGCTTCGCGCCGCACATTGATCAACGACTTCTTCAAACGCCTGATTAAGGGTGACGCTGTGCGGTGTGGTGCGCATCGCTTTTGCCAGTGACCGTGAGATGTGAAAACGGTCCAGCTCGAAGATGCCGCGCTGACGTGGGTCGACCCAGAAGACCTCATTGACTTCACGGCCTTCAGACATCGGGAAAATACCCGAGCGGTAGGCTTGAAGCACCAGATCGGAGCTGAGTTTGTCCATTGGCATGCGGCATGAGCCTTTCTTGCGTAGCGTGCGCCAGCTTGGCCCAAAAGAAAAGGCCAGTTTTTCAACTGGCCCGAGGTATTATGTTTTCAAGGGCTTAGCCCTGCAAGTTTGTTTCCAGCCAGTGTTCAAGCCAATGGATATCATAATTACCATCCAGAATGTCTTGCTCTGCCAGAAGTGCGTAAAACAGTGGAACAGTTGTATCGACACCATCAACAATCAGCTCCCCCAAGGCACGGCTGAGACGCGCCAAAGCTTCGGGGCGGTCGCGTCCATGAACGATCAATTTGCCGATCAAGCTGTCGTAGTAGGGCGGGATTGAATAGCCATCATAGAGGGCGGAATCCATCCGCACACCCAAGCCGCCGGGCGCGTGATACTGGGTGATCTTGCCGGGGCAGGGCGCAAAGTTTGGCAGGCGCTCCGCGTTGATCCGAACCTCGATTGAGTGGCCGTTGATCTTAAGATCGTCTTGGCCAAACGTCATATCTTTGCCGGCCGCCACAAGGATTTGCTCACGGACCAGATCAACACCAAAAATACCTTCAGTAACAGGGTGTTCCACTTGAAGGCGGGTGTTCATCTCGATGAAGTAGAATTCGCCATTCTCATAAAGAAACTCGATTGTGCCTGCGCCGATGTAGTTGATGTCGGCCACAGCATTTGCACAGATTTCGCCGATCTTGGCGCGCGTTTCGGCGTCAATTGAGGGCCCGGGAGCCTCTTCAAAGACCTTTTGGTGGCGGCGTTGCAGTGAGCAGTCGCGCTCTCCGAGGTGAACGGCTTTGCCCTTACCGTCGCCAAACACCTGAATTTCGATGTGGCGCGGTGTATCGAGGTATTTCTCAATATAGACTTCATCGTTGCCGAAGTTTGCTTTGCCTTCAGAACGCGCAGTGCGGAAAGCGTTGGTCATTTCCTCTTCGGAATTGGCCACTTTCATGCCTTTACCGCCGCCACCCGCAGTTGCTTTGATGATCACCGGATAGCCAATGTCACGACCAACTTGCAGCGCAGTTTCAAGATCAGGCACGCCACCATCAGAGCCTGGAACACATGGCACGCCAAGGCGTTTCATAGTGTCTTTTGCTGTGATCTTGTCACCCATCACGCGGATATGCTCAGCTGTGGGGCCAATAAAGGTGATCCCGTGATCCTGCAAAATCTGCACGAAATTAGCGTTTTCAGACAAAAAGCCATAGCCGGGGTGGATCGCTTGGGCGCCGGTTACTTCGCAAGCGGCCACAATCGCAGCAACGTTCAGGTAACTGTCAGTAGACGAGGGCGGCCCGATACAGATGGCTTCGTCGGCCATGCGTACATGCATCGCGTCACTGTCAGCTGTTGAGTGGACGGCAACGCTGCCGATGCCCATCTCGCGGCAAGCGCGGATGACGCGAAGGGCAATCTCGCCGCGGTTCGCAATGAGGATTTTATCGAACATGCTGACTGCCTTATTCGATGATCATCAAAGGTGCGCCGAACTCAACTGCGTCACCATCAGCAACCAAGATGCGTTTCACTGTACCTGAGCGCGGGGCGGGGATGTGGTTCATCGTTTTCATCGCTTCGATGATCAACACGGTGTCGCCTTCGTTGACTTGTGCGCCAACGCTTACAAACGCGGGGCTACCGGGTTCGGCCTGCAGATACGCTGTGCCGACCATGGGTGAAGCCACTGCGCCGGGGTGATCGGATGGGTCCTCACTGGCGGCACTTGCTGCGGGCGCTGCTGCGGCGGGCGCTGGCGCTGCGGCTACTGGTGCTGCAACGGCGGCCGCTGCAGGGGCTGCGGCTTGGACCACATTTGTTTGTTTGCTCACACGCACGTTTAGGCTGTCGTTTTCGCCGTAGTCGCGTTTTACCTGCAATTCAGTCAGTTCGTTTTCATTCAAAAGAGCAGCAAGTGCCTGAATAAACTCAACATCTGTCTCGTGGGGCTTCTTCGCCATGATCTTATTATCCCTCTGATCTTCCCGTGGGCTATTACCACTTATTCCGCTCGTGTATAGGCCAAGGTTTTCCCAAGGGAAAGCACCCGCATGTTGTTTTCACATGCAGGTGCTGATCACGTTTTCGGGGAAGGGGAGCCGAAAGTGGCTTAGCCCTTTCGGTTCATCCGGTTTTCGATCAGATCGTCCACCACACTTGGGTCCGCAAGTGTTGAGGTGTCGCCCAGTGTCGCAAAGTCATCTTCGGCGATCTTGCGCAAAATACGGCGCATGATTTTGCCTGAGCGTGTTTTCGGCAAACCCGGTGCCCATTGGATCAGGTCCGGCTTGGCGATTGGTCCGATTTCTGAGCGAACCCATGTTTCAAGCTCTTTGCGCAGCGCGTCTGATGGCTCCTCACCGGTCATCAGGGTGACATAGGCGTAGATACCTTGGCCTTTGATGTCATGGGGGTAACCCACAACAGCGCTTTCGGCGACTTTGGCATGTGCAACCAATGCGCTTTCAACTTCCGCCGTGCCCATGCGGTGGCCGGATACGTTGATCACGTCGTCCACACGGCCGGTGATCCAGTAATCACCGTCTGCGTCGCGGCGGCACCCATCACCTGTGAAATAGTAGCCTTTGTAGTCTGAGAAATACGTCTTCTCAAAACGCTCATGGTCGCCCCAAACAGTGCGCATTTGACCCGGCCAGCTGTCTTTGATGACCAGAACGCCTTCAACGTCGTTACCGTGGATTTCCTCGCCAGAGGTTGCGTCCAGAACCGCAGGCTCAATGCCGAAGAATGGTTGTTGCGCCGAGCCCGGCTTGAGGGTTGTTGCACCAGGCATCGGTGTCATCAAGTGACCACCCGTTTCTGTTTGCCACCATGTGTCAACGATGGGGCAGGTACCTTTGCCGACAACGTCGTTGTACCAGTTCCATGCCTCTGGGTTGATCGGCTCACCAACCGTGCCCAAAACTTTGAGCGCTGACAAATCGCATTTTTCCACAAACTCGTTACCTTGACCCATCAAGGCGCGAATGGCGGTTGGGGCAGTGTAGAATTGGTTTACGCTGTGCTTTTCACAAACCTGCCAAAAACGGCTGGCATCGGGGTAGGTTGGGACGCCTTCAAACATCACTGTGGTCGCACCATTGGCGAGGGGGCCGTAGACGATATAGCTGTGGCCCGTGACCCAGCCCACGTCCGCGGTGCACCAATAGACGTCGCCGTCGTGGTAATCGAACGTGTATTGATGGGTCATTGCCGCGTAGACAAGATAGCCGCCTGACGTGTGCACAACGCCCTTCGGCTGACCGGTTGAACCGGATGTATATAGGATGAACAGCGGATCTTCGGCGCCCATCTCAACGGGGGCGAATGTGGTGTCTGCTTTTGCGGCCAAGGCGTTGTAGTCAACGTCGCGGTCAGTCCATGCGACGTCGCCACCTGTGCGCTTTACCACAAGGCTTTTCACGCTTGCGTCACAGCTTTCAAGTGCTTTGTCTGTGTTGGATTTCAGTGCCGTGTTGCGTCCGCCGCGGGGGGCTTCATCAGCGGTAATCACAACTTTTGCTTCGCAGCCGTTGATCCGTGACGCCAGCGCATCAGGCGAGAAACCAGCAAACACGATTGAATGGATCGCACCCATCCGCGCGCAAGCCAACATTGCATAGGCAGCTTCGGGGATCATCGGTAGGTAAAGCACAACGCGGTCACCTTTGGTGACGCCAAGGTCGGCCAGCACATTCGCCATGCGGCAGGTGTTGTCGTGCAACTCTTGGTAAGTGATGTGCTTTGCTTCGTCTGTCGGGCTGTCAGGTTCCCAGATGATCGCAGTTTGATTGGCGCGTGTCGCAAGATGGCGGTCGATACAGTTGGCGGCCACGTTCAGCGTGCCATCTGCGTACCAATTAATTTTCACCTGACCCAATGTGTAATCGACGTCTTTTACTTCGGTGAACGGCTTGATCCAATCGATGCGTTTGCCTTCGTTGCCCCAGAACGCAGCGGGGTCGGCGATGCTTGCGGCGTATGTCTTGGCATAGCCTTCCGCATCAATATGGGCGTTTTTTGCAAATTCGGGTGAGGGGCTCAGGTCAGACATTTTGTCAGCCTCCTTCAATCAATTGGTCAGGGAGCGGTTACGACAGCGCCACATGGGACTGTGCAGAATAAATAGAACGAGTGTGCTATGTGCGCCGCGCCAAACATCAGTTTTGTGATGGGGCAGGGCGGCGCACATGAAGGTGAGGTACTTAAATCGCGAGGTACTCAGAGCGCAGCTCGGCGTTTTCCAAAACTTCTTGAGCGGTGCCGTCAAAGACGATGCCACCAGTATCAAGGATCACCGCACGGTCAGCCAACTCAAGCGCACGCACAGCGTTTTGCTCAACGATGACAGTTGTGATGCCTTGCTCTTTGATGGTCATCAGCGTCTTTTCGATCTCGTCCACGATGACGGGGGCAAGACCTTCGTAAGGCTCATCAAGCAGCAGCACTTTGATGTCGCGGGCAAGTGCACGGGCAATCGCGAGCATCTGTTGCTCACCACCGGACAGGGTAATGCCCTCTTGTTTGCGACGCTCGCCAAGGCGCGGGAACATCTCGTAGAGGCGCTCGTGCGACCAACCGATGGGCGGTGCAATCTGTGCCAGTGTGATGTTTTCTTCAACGGTCAAGCCGGGGATGATGCGACGGTCTTCAGGCACAAGGCCCAGACCCGCACCGGCAGCTTGGTGGCTGGACATTTGGTGAAGCGGCTGGTGGTCGAGCCAAATCTCGCCTTTGCGTACTTCGGGGTCACCCATGCGCGCGATAGAGCGCAGGGTCGATGTTTTACCAGCACCGTTGCGGCCCAAAAGTGCGAGGATTTCACCTTCGTGGACGTTAAAGCTGACGCCTTGCACGATGTAGCTTTCACCGTAGTAGGCGTGCATGTCCCAAACGCTGAGGAATGCTGGTGCAGTCGCGGCTTGGTTGGCGTTTTTGCTGAAGTCGGGTTTTACATTCATTGTTCTGTGTCCTTCCCTTAATCCACGCTCTCGCCGAGGTAGGCTTCGCGCACTTTCGGGTGGCCCTTAATGTTTTCGGGCGTGTCTTCGACCAACGGTGTGCCTTGTGCCAAAACGGTGATCCGCTCTGCCAGTGAGAAAACAACGTGCATATCGTGTTCGATGATCGCGATTGTGATGTCGCGCTCTTCTTTGATCTGCTTGAGAAGGTCGATTGTGTTGTTTGTATCTGCACGCGCCATGCCGGCTGTTGGCTCATCGAGCAGCAGCAGACGTGGATCTTGTGACAAACACATCGCAATCTCGAGGCGGCGTTTATCACCGCGTGACATGGAGCCCGTCAGCATGTGACGCTTATCGGCCAGGTTCATGTCCTCAAGCATTTGCATCGCTTTGTCCTGCACTTCGGCCTGTGATGTCACAGAACCGATGGCGTTCATCGCAAATGCACCGTCACGCTTTGCAAAGCAGGGGATCAACATGTTTTCCATAACGTTCAAATCTGTAAAGATTTCAGGTGTTTGGAACACACGGCTAATGCCCATCTGGCAGATTTCGTAAGGTGTGCGGCCCAAGACCGATTGCCCTTCGAAAGTAACCGAGCCCGTGTCGGGGATCAGTTTACCGATCAGACAGTTCAGGAGGGTAGATTTACCCGCACCGTTTGGACCGATGATTGCGTGAACGCTGTTCTCAGCAACGCTGAGGTTAACATCACCAAGGGCTTGCAGACCGCCGAAACGTTTGCCGACCCCTTTGACTTCTAGAATACCCATAATTCAGGCTCCTTATTCTGCGGGTTCGACGTTGGCGGATGATTTGTCATCGGCCTTCGCTTTGCGTTTGAACATTGCACCGATGCGCTGTCCGCCCTCAACCAAGCCACCTGGCAGGAAGATGACAACAAGCATGAACACGATACCAAGTGTGAGGTGCCAGCCTTTGCCGATGAACGGGTAGAGCATTGCAACGATCACATCTTCGAGGCCATCTGGCATGAAGGCAAACCACTGGTGCAGAACGCTTTCGTTGATCTTGGAGAAGATGTTCTCGAAGTATTTGATCATACCTGCGCCCAAAACGGGGCCGATCAATGTACCTGCGCCGCCAAGGATCGTCATCAAGACAACCTCGCCAGATGCAGTCCACTGCATGCGCTCTGCGCCTGCAAGGGGATCCATTGAAACCATCAGACCACCAGCAAGACCTGCATACATGCCCGAGATGACAAAGCATGCCAGCATGTAAGGGCGTGTGTTGAGGCCTGTGTAGTTAAGGCGCTGTTGGTTCGATTTAATCGCACGCAACATCAGACCGAAAGGAGAGCGGAAGATACGGATCGCGGTGTAGAACGCCAAGATCATAACGACGGCACACAAGTAGTACCCAACGTTGAACGTGAAGGTCCAACCACCCAACACCAATTCTGCACTATCGCGCATTTCCATGCCGAAGATCGCAGGGGAGGGGATGTTGCCGCCAGAAGAAGCACTGTCAAGGATCCGCGGATCGCTAAGCGCCGTTTGAAGGCCAGTCTCACCACCTGTGATAGGTGTCAAAACCGACGCTGCCAAAGCAAAGGACATTTGTGCAAACGCCAGTGTCAGGATCGAAAAGTAAATTCCTGAGCGACGCAAGCTGATGTAGCCAATCGCGATTGAGAAGATACCGGCAACAAGTGTTGAGATCAGAATGGCTGGGATCACGTTGATCGTCAGCAGTTTCATCATCCAAACACCGGCGTAGCTGCCCACACCCAAGAAGGCGGCGTGACCGAATGACAGGTATCCGGTCAGACCAAACAGCAGGTTGAAGCCAATGGCAAAGATGCCAAAGATCACAAAGCGCTGCATCAGGTCAGGGTAGCCCGCGTTGAATTGCGCCATCGCGCTTTCACCGGGGAAGGGGTTCAAGATGAACGGAGCAAGCATAACGAGGCCTGCAACGATCAGCAAAAGGTTAGCGTCTTTTTTGGCTAGTCCGAACATAGGATCAGTCCTCCATCACGCCTTTGCGACCCATAAGGCCACGGGGACGTGTCAATAGAATTAGAATGGCGACGAGGTAGATGATGATCTGGTTGATACCAGGCACCGCCTCAATCACGGCTTGCAGGGAGGCAAAGCTCTCTAGGATGCCGAGCAAGAACCCAGCCAAGACTGCGCCAGGCAAGCTGCCCATGCCGCCAACAACAACCACAACGAAGGAGATCACGAGGAAGTCCATGCCCATGTGGTAGTTCGGCGGGTTGATCGGGGTGTACATAACACCCGCAAGACCTGCCACGGCGGCGGCCACACCAAACATGATGGTAAAACGGCGGTCGATGTTGATGCCCAAAAGCCCAACAGTCTCGCGGTCAGCCATACCAGCCCGTACGACCATTCCGAATGTTGTGAACTGCAAGAAGGCAAATACGCCAGCAATCACAAGCATCGCAAAGAGGAAGTAGATAATGCGCCAGTAGGGGTAGATAATTTTATTGGCTTCGATACCCACAACAGCACCAAAATCAAACGAGCCGATAAACGCCTCGGGAGCGGGTGTTGGGATTTGGTTCGCGCCAAAGTAGTATTTGATGATCTCTTGTACCACAATCGCCAAACCGAACGTCACAAGGATCTGATCGGCGTGGGGGCGGTTGTAGAAGTGCTTAATCAAGCCACGCTCCATGATCACACCAATGCCGATCATGATCGGGATCGCAAACAGGATCGAGAGCGGAACGGCCCAGTCGATAATTGATGCGCCTAAGCTTTCTCCGAAGATGTCGTACAGATACGGCACCTCAACTTTGAGCGGGTTGCCCAAGAAGTCTGTGCGTGTTTCGTCCACAATTGTGTGGCTCAGCGTGAGCAGGCGGCTCAGGGTCACGGCGCAAAACGCGCCCATCATGAACAATGCCCCGTGAGCGAAGTTCACGACACCCAAGGTGCCAAAAATGAGCGTCAAGCCAAGAGCAATCAACGCATATGCGCTGCCCTTGTCCAGTCCGTTCAGGATTTGCAGGATAAACTGGTCCATTTGGCCCCCCTTGAGGTTCCCAGATTACAGGCAACACGTGCCTGATTTAGTCATGTATTGTTAGGTTTTAGGTGTCCTGTCCGCCGGTGCAGGTGCGTGGCGGACAGGACGAAGGTCTAAGACTTATGCGCCTGGGTTACATGAACCCAGCTCGCCACCGAAGATTGATGGATCGTAGGTCACCTGGCTGGCCGGTGTTACTTCCACGATTTCCAGCAAGTCGAACTCGTTTTCTGGGTTTTCTTTACCCTTCACAACAAGCACGTCTTTGATGCACTGGTGGTCTTCAGCGCGGTACAGCGTCTTGCCGTTACCCATGCCGTCAAACTCAAATCCTTCCAGCGCTTCAGCTACTGAACATGGGTTGAACGAGCCGCCACGTGCAACAGCATCTGCATACAGCAGGGTTTGCACGTAACATGTGTGCGCAGCCTGGCTGGGTGGGAAGCCGTATTTTGTGCCGAATGACTTAACGAATGCTTTTGAGCCTTCGTCGGTTAGTGACCAGTGCCAGCCGGTCGAGCCAAAGATGCCCGCAACGTTTTTACCAGCACCCTTCGCCATCAGGCGTGAGTAGAGCGGCACAACGATTTCGAAGTTCTTGCCGTTTGCTTGTGCAGCGCGCAGACCGAACTGAACAGCAGACGTCAGAGAGTTAACCATGTTTCCGCCGTAGTGGTTCAGAACCAGAACGTCGGCACCGGAGTTAAGAACTGGGGCAACATATGAAGAGAAGTCAGTCTGTGCCAGCGGTGTTTTAACAGCCGCAACAGTTTCCCAACCCATCGCTTCGGTTGATGTGCGAACAGCTTCTTCTGTGGTGTAACCCCAGTTGTAGTCCGCAGTCAGGTGGTAGGCCTTGCGGTCATTGCCGAAGTTGGCGCCCAACACTGGCGCAAGCGCCGCACCGGTCATGTATGAGTTGAAGAAGTGACGGAATCCATTGGCTTTTTTGTCTTTACCAGTGGTGTCGTTTGAGTGTGTCAAACCCGCCATAAAGATGATGCCCGCTTCCTGGCAAAGCGCCTGGACAGCAACCGCAACACCTGAAGAAGAACCGCCGGAAATCATGACAGCGCCGTCTTTTTCGATCATAGAGCGTGCAGACGCACGTGCCGCATCAGGCTTAGTCTGTGTATCACCTGTGACATATTCGACTTTCTTGCCCAAGATGCCGTTACCTTCGAGCGCTTTTGAGCTGAATGTGTTGAGCATGCCGCCGTCGCCGCCACCGTTCAGGTGCTCAACAGCAAGTTTGAATGCGCGCAGTTCGTCAGCACCTTCGTCCGCATATGGGCCGGTTTGTGGTACGTTGAAGCCAAGTGTCACTGTGCTGCCTGTTGGCGCGTTAGTGAAACCAGAGTGGCCAGCAGCGTTCAGGTATGTTGGTAGAGTCAGACCTGCGCCGGCAACTGCGCCGGTCTTGATCACGCCACGGCGTGTCAGGTTAGAATTAGACATTTAAGTCCTCCCTTAGTTTTGTTGGTAATTGCCGCTCGTTTACTCCCCGACCGGCAACACCATGCACTTATGTGCTGCGGCCAGCTTAAGAGGCTTTGTTAAGAATACAACAAATGTGCGTAACAAAACGATTTATTTGTAAAGAAAATCACAATATTCTTGTGTATACTGTAAATTGATTTTCTCGCACCTGCAGAAAGCCGTTGGAATGTCTGGATATTAATTATGAATATGAGATCGCTGACAGGGAGCCGCATCCGTGAACGGCGGATGAGTTTGGGGCTGAGGCAAGGTGATTTGGCCAAGTCTATCGGGATCAGCGCCTCGTACCTTAACTTGATCGAGCACAACAGGCGCAGAATCGCAGGCAAATTGCTGACAGAGCTTGCGCGCGCCTTGTCTGTTGAGGTTACGGCCCTGACCGACGGGGCGGAGGCCAGTAAAGTAGCCGCGCTTCAAGGTGCTGCGGCGTCAGCAGAGGCGGCGCAGTTGGGCGTGTCTCTTGATACTGAGCAACTTGAAGAAATTGCGGGCCGGTTTCCTACATGGGCGGACCTGATCGCCCAGCAGCACCAGAAAATTCGCGCGCTTAATCACATCGTTGATACGCTTTCGGACCGGCTCGCCCATGATCCGTTTTTGTCAACTTCGCTGCATGACGTGATCACCACAGTAACGTCGATCCGTTCGTCCAGCTCAATCCTGGCTAAAGAAGATGAGCTTGACCCCGAGTGGCGCAAAAGATTTGAGCGCAACATTTTCAACGACAGCCGCCGGCTTGCGGAAAGCGCGCAGTCTTTAGCCAACTATCTTGATGGGGCGGCGGATGCTTCTGCAACTCTTGGCTCGCCCCAAGAGGAAGTTGACCGCGTTCTTGAAGACCGTGGCTTTAGCTTTGAGGCGCTTGAGGGCGGTGCCGCACCGCAAGGTGTTGTGACGTCCCTGATTGATGAGGCGAACTTGCGCAGCCCGCAAGCGGCTGGCCTTTTGCGCGTGGTGTTGCAACGCTATCAGCAAGACGCGGGCCTTCTGCCTATGTCTACTTTGCTCAAGGCGCTTCATGCTGACCTTGGCGGTGAGGCAGGGCAGACGCAGCTGAACCCTGTGCGCTTGGCGGCGCGGTTGCAAATGCCTCTTGAGGTCGTGTTGCGTCGTTTGGCCCATATTCCTGAAGACAAAGCGCCTTTTCCCATGGGGTTGGTGATTTGTGATGCCTCTGGCACGTTGATTTACCGCAAGCCTGTCGCGGGCTTTGACGTGCCGCGTGTCGGGGCGCCTTGTGCGCTTTGGCCCATGTTTCGTGCGCTGAACCAGCCAATGCAGCCCCTGCGCGCAGTTGTTCAGCAGGTCGGGGCATCGCGGCCTGCGATGCGCGCTTTTGCGGTCTCCACGCCTGTTGTTATGGGTGATTTTGACCGACCTGCCATCTATGAGGCGACCATGTTGATTGCCGCAGACACGACTGCGCCGCCCTCGGAGGCGGAAAAAGTTGGTCCCAGTTGCCGGATTTGTTCGGTCTCGGAATGCGCAGTCCGCCGCGAGCCGTCTGTATTGGCCGATACCATAAGTGCCTTTTGACAACAGCGCGTGGATGGGTACAACTGATCAAGCTGGACAAATGCACAAATCAAGATGCGTTGGCAGCGGTTCCGGGGAGGAAACATGAATGAGTGAGACGAAGACCGTCCTGTTGGTGGAGGACGAGCCAAATATTATGGAGGCGTTGCGGTTTGTGCTGGAGCGCGATGATTGGCGCGTTGTAACTCACTCGGACGGTGCGACAGCGCTTGGTGCAATTACGGATATCGCGCCCCATGTGGTGGTGCTTGATGTCATGCTTCCCAACAAATCTGGTTTTGATATTCTGCGAGAACTGCGTGCGGGTCAAAACACAGTGCCTGTTTTGATGTTGACCGCGCGCGGACAACAAAAAGACCGCGATATGGCGATTGAGGCAGGGGCGAACCGGTTTATGACAAAGCCCTTCGCAAACCGTGATGTTCGTGACGCCCTTAACACGTTGATCGCGCAGTAACCCATGGCTGGCTTGCCCAAAACGGTCTTTTTGCAGCGCGACACCTATCGTCGCCGACGTATCGGGGATGCCATTAAGCTGCTGCCAATAGCGGGTGTTGTTCTGTTTTTCATGCCGTTGCTGTTGGGCACGCCTGAGCAACCTGCGCAAACCTCAAGCTTGGGGCTTTTCATTTTCTTTAGCTGGTTTGCCCTAATCGGGATGTCCGTCTTTCTAGTGGCGCTATTCAACAGAACGCCAAATACGCCCCGCAAGGCCGAAAAACTAAGCGCTGAGGACCCCTTGGGATGAGCTTTAACCTGCTGATCCTTGCATCACTCGGCTATGTGGTCTTTTTGTTCATTGTGGCTTTCGTCGCCGAAGATCGGGCCGAACGCGGGCACAGCGGGTGGGCGCGGTCCCCTTGGGTTTATACGCTGTCGCTCTCTGTTTACTGTACCGCTTGGACATTTTACGGCGCTGTCGGATTTGCGGCGCGCTCGGGTCTTGAGTTCTTGACCATCTATCTTGGACCGACCCTAGTGTTGGTTGGTTGGTGGTGGCTGTTGCGCAAGCTGGTCCAGATAGGCAAGGCCCAACGGATCACGTCCATCGCTGACTTGCTGTCATCGCGGTATGGTAAGTCCAACTTGGTGGGTGCAATCGTGACCGTGCTCGCGGTGATTGGAACCACGCCCTACATCGCGCTGCAACTTCAATCCGTGTCCCTTTCGGTTGCCGCATTCGCCAGCAACACGCCTCTTGGCCCGCTTGATGTGGCCAAAACAACGGGGATTTGGGTGGCCGTCGGCCTTGCGCTATTTGCGATTTTATTCGGGACGCGCAATTTGGACGTAGACGAACGCCACCACGGGGTGGTCACGGCCATTGCTGTTGAGGCGGTTGTAAAATTGTTCGCGCTGATCGCTGTGGGCATATTCGTTGTCTGGGGCGTGGCAGACGGGGCCGCTGACATTAAGAACCGGATAGATGCATCTGAAATTGCTCAATTTAATGTGGATAACTCCCGATGGATTGGCCTGACGTTTTTGTCAGCAGCAGCGTTCATTTGTTTGCCGCGTATGTTTCAAGTGCTTGTGGTTGAGAACGAAGATGAGAATAATCTGAGTATCGCAAGTTGGGCTTTTCCTCTCTACCTCGCGGCGATGAGCCTTTTCGTGGTGCCTATCGCAGTTGTCGGGTTGGAGTTGCTGCCCGAAGGGTCCAATCCTGACCTATTTGTGTTGACCATTCCGCTGACCCAAGGAGCAGATGGGCTGGCGCTTTTGGCGTTCTTGGGGGGCTTCTCATCGGCTACGTCCATGGTGATTGTGGCCGCTCTGGCGCTTGCCACGATGGTTTCGAACAACATGGTCATGCCGCTATATCTACGTGCGCAAAACATTGGGGCCACGGTATCGGGCGATGTGCGGGCGGTGGTGCTGGTGTCGCGTAGGCTGTCGATCGTCGCGGTGCTGTTGTTGGGCTACATCTATTACGCGGTTTCTGGCGGCACTGTGGCGCTGTCGTCCATCGGCCTCATCTCGTTCGTGGGGGTTGCACAGGTGCTGCCAGCGTTGATCGGTGGGCTGTTTTGGCGCGGTGGCACACGCACCGGTGCGGCCCTTGGCTTGATCGTGGGGTTCAGCATTTGGATGTATACGCTGCTGCTACCTACATTGTTTGCGGATACGAACGTGTATTCTAGCATCGTGGGCGATGGGCTTTTCGGAATTGAGTGGCTGCGCCCATATGCGCTGTTTGGTGTGACGCGCCTTGATCCGATAGTGCATTCGGTCTTCTGGACAATGCTGCTGAACGCGTCCGCTTTCATTATCGCCTCGATCTGTAGTTTCCCCAATCCTGTTGAGCGCTTGCAGGCTACGACATTTGTGAATGTGTTTGACCTTGCGGAAGAAACGGGTGGCTGGCGCGGTGCCGCGATTGAGGCGGAAGATCTGCTTGTGATGGCGCAGCGCATCATTGGGGGGCGTGATGCGCAACGGCTCTTTACGCAAGTGGCGCGAAAGCAGGGTAAAGAAGGATATTTGCCCGATATCACGCCAGACTTCATCACTGTGCTTGAGCGCCGTTTGGCAGGCTCGGTCGGTGCGGCAACTGCTCACGCGATGATGGGGCAGATTACGGGCGGCTCCTCGGTTTCCGTGGAAGAGCTCATGGCCGTGGCCGATGAGACAGCTCAAATGTTGGAATACTCCAACCAGCTTGAGGTAAAATCGGCCGAGTTAGAACGCACCGCCCGTCAATTGCGCAATGCCAACGAAAAGCTGACTGCGTTGTCGGTGCAAAAAGATGCGTTTTTGAGCCAGATTAGCCATGAATTACGCACGCCCATGACCTCTATCCGCGCGTTTTCTGAGATATTGCGCGAGGGGGACGTGAACGGCGCAGAACGGGCCCGTTACGCGGACATTATCCATGATGAGGCGCGTCGCCTGACGCGGCTTTTGGATGATTTGCTGGATTTGGCCGTGTTGGAAAATGGTCAGGTTAGCCTCAATATCGAGAACGCGCGCCTTGAACAGCTGATCAACCGCGCCATCGACGCTTGTGTGAATTCTAGCTCTCAGATGCACATCAAACGCAACCGCGCGAATGAGGCGATCATGCTGGCCACTGACCCTGATCGTCTGGCGCAGGTTTTCATCAACCTTATCACGAACGCGCAAAAATACTGCGATGCGCCCAAGGCGGAGTTACGCATCAGGATCGCAGATTTGGGGCCGTCCGTGCAGGTTGATTTCATCGACAACGGAAGCGGGATCGGTGTTGCGCAACAAGCTGTTATCTTTGAGAAATTCTCACGCTTGACGGATCACGCACGTGCGGGCGGGGCAGGGCTTGGGCTTGCGATTTGTCGCGAAATCGTCGGCAAACTTGGCGGGACCATTGAGTATCTTCCGGGCCAAGACGGGGCTGCGTTTCGGGTCACGTTGGCGAAATCGCTGCCTTAGGGGCAGTAAGGCGTCAAAATTCGCAATCAAACAGCCGTGTCAACGATTTGGTAACTGCCCTGTGGTCTAAGCTGCCGAAACGGGCGCAGTAAGGACTAAATAGCATGAGCACGCCGTCAACGCAGCCTGCATTGCGACGCAAAATCAAACCGAACCTGAACAAGGTCGATACCACAGGGCTGCAAGAACGCGCCCTGCGCCTTTTGGTGTCTCGCGCGGGGCAGGGCTGTCATGATGTTGATGTGGCTACATCGAACATGCGTTTTGATGTGCTGACGCTTGAAAGCTTGTTGGAGACGCTTGAAGACGGCTTGATGATGCGCCTTCTTGAGGGGGCTGGTGGGCAGCGTGGGTTGATGTGCATTTCGGTGGGCGCAATCGCTGCACTTGTCGAAGTGCAACTTACGGGAAAAGTGTCGCCGACCGCAGCGCCTGAGCGGGCAGCTACACGTACGGATGCGCGATTGGCGCAACCGTTTACCCAAGAAATTCTGAACGCTCTTGCTGAGCAACCTGAGGTATTTGGCGGCGCAGCACCTTTTGATATTGGTGCCGTCTTTGCTGAAAAACGGCTTGCCCCGTTGGCTCTTGAAAATGGCGATTTCCATATCATTCGCATGACGGTCGATTTTAATCTGGGCGCGAAATCTGGCGATATCATTTTTGCATTTCCAGTGGCGGTTCTGCCGCCTGTTGAGGCGCCGATCATCGCGCTGGATGATGCGCGCAGCCCGCGTGATATTTTGGGCGATGGACGGGTTTCGCTTAGGGCCGTTTTGCACCGTGTCACCATGCCTTACAGCGCGTTGCGCGATTTAAAGGTTGGTGATTGTGTTAACATTCCGCGCAATGCACCAAGACAAATGCGCCTTGAGGCAGAGAGCCGCGTTGTTGCTCGCGGGATGTTGGGCATGATCAATGGGTCAAAGGCTGTGCGTCTTGGCCACGACACCACGACCGAGCAGATGGAGCCACTACATGGCGGTGGTGGGCACAGTGGGACAGGGCTTGCTGGCCTGTCGTCCGAGCAAACGGCGATGGGTGGAATGCCTGAGTTGCCGAGCAGTTTTAATACACCTGCAGAGACACCAGGCCCCGGCTTTCCGGGTGCGCTTGAAGGGTTCACTACTGTTGAAGATTTGCCTGATGTTGGGCTGTCTTTACCCGAGGATGGCGCAGCTCTTTCTGATGATGATTTTCTTGAGCCAACGGATGACGCCGCACCTATGCCAACTGCTGAGATGGCAGGATCACCTGATGCTTTTGATGCAGAAAGCTTGCCGCCACTAGACATGCCAGACCTGCCGCCGCTTGGTGATGGCGAGATGGCAGACTTTGCGCCCATGCCAGACTTCCCACCGCTACCAGAATGAACGCAGTGGCAGATTTGCTATGGGTAGTTGTGTTACTTTTGGCCCCAACCAGATCAGGATTAGCCGTTTGCCAAAGCAGTTACTAAGCCTTGGCGAGCGCCTCAATTTGCGGGCGCAGGCCTTCCATTTGATAGCCACCGCGGGCAGCAGCCTCGATAATGTCATCCGTCGGCAGCTGACCTGCCACGGCGAGGCACCAAACCATTGTTGAACGCGTCCCACTTGCACAATAGGCAAAGACAGGGCCTTCAGCCGATTGCAGCAGTTCAGCTTGTTTGGTCACGTGTTCCATAGAAAGCATCGGGCTGGCAAATTGGTTCAACAGCAGCGTCAGTCCTGCTGCGTCTGCCGCTTTTTGCATTTCCTCAACATGCAGAGAGGCGGGGTTTTCTGCGTCTGGCCGGTTGCAGATAACTGTTTTGTAGCCTGCCTCGGCCAATGCATGAAGGTCTTGTGGCTCAATTTGGGGTGCCACGGCAAAGTCGGGGGTGAGAACGCGTAAATCCATGGGTAATTCTTAAGTTAGAAACGCGCAGAGGTCTACGCGAAATGAAAGAAGGGGTGAGTGAGGCTGTGATTGGGGGCGCTTACAACGTCAAATCAGGTTGCCCTGTCATGTGACGGACCCGCCCAAATAGATCTACGCCCATCTGAAGCGCAATGTGGATGACATCCATCGGGACCCAGTTTTCGGCAATCTTGTCGCCTTCAAGGCGGTAGAAATCCATCACACGCATTTCGATCATGCGGCCGGTTGGAGCCATGCCGAGCCATTCGCCCGTATGCGTGCCGCGTACCGATGGCCATCCTCCGGTCACGGCGTAAGGGCCGTCACTGATCCGAATGTAGTGTCCGGCACCTTCACGGTCATTGTAGGCGCGTAGGAACGGAATTTGGTGGTGGGCGCGAAAGCCTTCAAGCCCGCGGGTGCTGCCAATACCAGCAGGTCCGTACCACATAAACGTATCGGTCCAGTAGTGGCCGTGGTTCATGCTATCGAGTGATTTGCCGTCAAAATTTCCCAGAGCGCCGTGCATTTTGAGAACTGTATCCATGGCGCTACTGTCGGTTGTTGAGGTGGTCAAACGCACGCCATCCCCAGTTGCAGGCGGCTGCCATTGCGCCTCAGCGCCGAGCGATTGGGGAAGCGGCCAGCATTGAGCTTGGCGCATCAGGTCCAGCAGATCGAACATCACCCATGATTGAACGATCTTATCATCGCTTAACTCATGGGCTTCGCAAAACCTGATGTTGACTGTTCCATGGGTAGCGGGAATGCCCAACAGGTCGCCGCGCATGGTGCCCTGCAGAACACCACTGCAGGCAACCAAATCGGCGGCTCGGTCGGTTGTGACGCGCGCATCTGGCAGGTTCGGTCCGCCAAGCACCATTTGGGTGCGGCGCTCCATGTCCGGTATGGCGCTACGCAAAGTGTTCCACACATCCGCGATTTGTGCGTGACCCGTGCGTTCGTTAAAAGGGTGAACGCCGCGCCATACGGCGTTGTCGTGATATGCACTTTCAACCGGCGCACCAGCAACCAGCGCATCCAGAAGCGCGGTTGCTCGGGCTTTCACGGTGGCATAAGTCATCTGCGGTCTCCGGTTGTTTTATGTGTAAAATCAGCTATCTGCGAAGCATTGCGTTACATTTTACGACATGTCCATACCCAACCAAAAGGAGCCTGACATGAAAGGCAGCCGTCCCGAGCAAGCTGTGCTCACCAAAGATACAGATATGTCCAAAACCGAAAGTACCCGCGCGGTAATCGAAGGCATGGTCGATGGATTAAACGATCACCGCATCGTTGATATCGGCGAGTTTTTTTCCGAAGGTTTCCGTTGGATGGGCAATACCGGTTGTGGTACCAAAGAAGGCCTGCGCGCGTTTCAGGACAACTGGCAAAAGCCTTTTCAAGCGGCTTTCTCGGATAAGGTCTGCATTGATGAAGCGCGGCTTTATATGGGGGAATGGGCCTCGGCCTTTGGTCGTCAGGAGGCCACGCATTCTGGCAAATTTATGGGTGTTGAGCCGACAGGCAAACGCATTGAAATCAGATATATGGATTTCTGGAAAGTGGTCGATGGTAAGATCGTCGACAACTACGTGATGGTCGATTTTCCACACGTGCTGAGCCAGCTTGGTGTTGATGTATTCGGTGGTGAAGGCTGGGAGGCTTTTGATCGCGGCGAGAAAACTGCTCCGTCACCTGCCTGAGTGATACGAAGTGGTGGGTGCTCAACCGAGGATGACGCCCATCACAACCATCATGAGGCCAATTGCAGAGACCAGAAAAGACCCCAAGTTCAGCGGCATAAGCGCGCCGAGCCTTGCTTTCAAAGCTTCGTCTTCCAGTTGCTCTTTTTGAGCGGCGCGAACTTTGACGATAAACATGACAATGCCAATAATCCCCAACGCAGTTAATGCTGCGCCAGCAAAGATCACCATTTCGAAAACTGTAGAGCTTTGTTCCATGGCAGATGCGCTAAAGCAGATTGCGCGCCCACGCAAGCGCGGCTAGGTGTGGGCGGGATAATTCAGGAAGTAAAAATCAGGAGACGCGCGATGAGTGACTTTAACTCAAATGTTGTGGAAATGGATACCAAACCCGATAGCTACCGCGTCACGGCTGACGAGTTGCGCGCTTTCGTGGAGCGGATCGAGCGTTTGGATGCAGAGAAAAAAGACATCGCAGAGCAACAAAAAGAAGTGATGGCCGAGGCAAAAGGCCGTGGCTATGACACCAAAGTGCTCCGCAAGATCATCGCGCTGCGCAAGCGTGAGGCCGATGACGTTGCCGAGGAAGAAGCAGTGCTTGAAATGTATAAAGAAGCGCTGGGTATGTAAGCGCTGTCTTTACGTGAAGTACGAAAAAGCCCCGCAGTTCCAACGCGGGGCTTTTTTGTATCTGTTTAGCGTCTGATGGCTAAGGCGCAATGAAATCAATACCCTGCATCTGCTCGATCACGGTGATATCGGCCTCATATGCATCCGTCAGGTGCTGGACGTAAGCTTCGTTCCAATGGGCAAGCTCGACGGGTTGCTCAATATCTATCAGGTCGGCACGGGCGTATTTGTCTAAAAATGCGACCATGTTACGGCGTAGGTGGGCTTCGCTTTTGGGTGGGTTGTCGGCAATAAATGCGCGGAAACGCCGCGTGCCTTCGCGTAGCATGATTTTGGACAGCATATAATCCGTCTCGACCAGCGGGTCGTGGGGTTCAAGCCCCCCCATTTTGCGCATGATTTCGCCCCAAAGAAGCGGGCTTTCCTCATTGCTCCAAGCGGTAATTTTTGCATTGGGTAGTACCGCTTGGACACGTGCAATCATGTCAGACCAGCGAATGGACGCGGGATCAATTCCGCCCAAAAGGCTGCCGCGCTGTTCTGGCTCTAGCTTGCCCAACATATCTGCGATCAACGTAGCGGGGTTGCGAATGCCCAAGAATATTTCGATCTGATCTTGGGGAAACAGGCTGCGCAGACCGGAGAGTTTGAATTCGAGTTGTGAGTACAGCTGACCGCCGTCAAAAATACGTGCGGGAACACAGATAAAACTTTCATGGCTGATAATGATCCGGTCAACGTCATCTTCCTCGACAATCGCATCGAGCAGCACTTCGCGCGCATCAGGGGCAGGGGCCGCGCCGTTTAGAGTCTGAATCGTTTCCCGAAGAAGCCGTCGATAGCGCCCAGGCCCCGGGACAGCGGTTCCCACATCGGACAGAATCTCTTTGTTCATCAACAAGCATTTCAGCAACCTATCCTCATCGGTGCAGTGCGCCCCTATGTGTAGTGCGATTTGCATGATTTATTCCTTATCTTCTGGCGCTTAGATGCTTTTGGCCCCTAGTTTTCGGGCAGTTTTTCAATGAAAATGAATAAAGTTTGATTGGGACGTAAAAATGGCACGATTGGCCCCTTGTCATGGCAGAATCTTTTGGCTAAACGCTTCCGCAGTGCCCCTATAGCTCAGCTGGTAGAGCAACTGATTTGTAATCAGTAGGTCCGCGGTTCGAGTCCGTGTGGGGGCACCACTACCTTCCTAATGTCAAGCTATTTTTACTGCCTAATTTAACTTTAGGGAGTGTCTTCATGGGTTACATTCTGGATACATCAAACTCACAATCATCTATTCCTCACACGGTTATCCGTGGCAGGACCTACTACTTTCAGATGCGAGTGCCGAAGCAACATCAGCAAGTATACGGGCAATCTATTCGGGCTAGGCTGTCTGAGTGCGAGGACGAGGCACGTAATCTAGCTACGCATCTTTCCCATCTGCTAAAACAGTCATGGCAATCAAACACCAAAGTTAAGGTGTGCATTGATCAGGCTTTACGTTCTGTCCGTCCAGTCAAGGTAACTTTTGCTGCGATAGCTGATGAATACATCATCACGAGACAGGTTGATCACAAGTCTAGCATGGTAGCTGTCAGAGCTTTGCTAACCGTAGCTGGTGATCGTGCAGTTGAATCCTACAAACGAGACGATGCACGGGCTTTGATGGCTCACCTTCAGTCTGTTGGGAATAAGACTGCGACCATTAGAAGACGGTTCAACACTATTAGTGCTATTCTCAACTTTGCTTACCAAGAGCTAGAGATTGATAGACGTAACCCATTTGCCAAGATGACCATAATTGGTGAAGGGTTGGATGCAGCCAAAAGAGGGACGTTCACAGAACAGGAACTTCGTGATGGCTATCAACAATCAATGAACAGCATGACAGGGATACCGTTGCTGTTTCCGATGCTTGGTGAGACTGGTTGTCGTCTGGCTGAGATCGTTGGGTTGAGGGTAGGGGATGTCGAACTTGATGATCGTGTTTTACACATCCGTCCCAATGATAAACGAAGACTAAAGACTACTGGCTCAGAACGATCTTTGCCTCTGACGCAGACGGCTTGTTTTGCCCTAACAAAAGCACTCCAGCATTCAGATGATGAGTGGGTCTTCCCACGGTACATCAAAGAGGATGGTTGTTATGCCACTCATGCGAGTAATGCCTTAGCCAAGTGGACGAAGAGAAGATGGGGGCTGACTGCACATAGTCTTAGACACACGTTTAGAGACCGTCTCAGGGCTGCTGAGGTACCATTAGAGGCCATAGACCAGATCGGTGGCTGGTCCTCTGTCTCAAACATCGGCTCAAAGTATGGGCAGGGTTATTCGGTGGAGCACTTGAGGCAGTACATGGATAGGATTGCTATCACCTGACCCCAGTTAAACTCCCCGAGTAATAGAAGAAGTAAATTGGTGAGAGGGCTGGCTTATGTGCTGGCCCTTTTACATCTCCATGCTGGCTCAAAAGGGACCAGTAATACCCTGCTAGGATGACCGTAAGTAGTGGACCGTAAAAGTTGATAGTCCCCTCTCAGTCCCTCTTTACTACTCTTTTTCTCCATAAAATATTGACATACTGTTAAGTTTATGTTATAATATAACATATAGAGCGGGGTGAGTTTCCACTCTGCTTTACAAAAAACAAATCCCCAAAAACATACAAACATACAGGTGAGCAAATGCCCGTTTTTTCGGACTCGGATTCCGTCATGGACTCTAGTGACAACAATCAACCCAAAACATTCAAACAGTGGCAACAGCTGCGTCGTTCCAACCCATCAGGAATGAACGGCTACTACAGCACGAAGACCCAGCAGAAATTAATGCAGGACCGTCAGACTTTGGGGGATTCATTCTATGAATAGCCTCGAACTGCTAGAGCAGCTAGATCAAGCACGTGATGTGTTTCAGTCAGCAAACGTCCATCAGCAACATGAGATGGAAGGTATTCGTACAGAGCTTCGTCTACGTGGTTTGTTCTCATCCAAACAAATCAGGCCTTCCAGCATGGCGTATGAGTCAATCGTAGCAGTGCTCTTTATGCAAATGACACGGACAGGTCAGAAGCTAACCGTTCCACCGACTATTCTCAGCAATCCACACAAGTACTCGGTACCCACATCGTTACCGAGAGACTTAGCTGCAGCTGTGAAGGCCGACCTGCTCCTGCTGGAAGACAAGTGTACATACAGCCCTGCACTGCGTCTGCATCAGCTTGTCATAGGCACCTTGGCTAAGATCAATGGTGAGGATGCAGCATGACTGAACTTACATACCGTTCACTGCTCCGTACCCAGCAGCCCAATAAATACGAACGGCATGGGTACACACTCTATCGTTCAATGCAGACGGACCCTGAGTTCAAGCATGGTCTTCGTGCTTGGGTACAGTTTCCTAACGAGACAGAAGCAAGTCTCTGGAGAGAGGAAGGCTCATTAATGCGGAGCAAAGGGTCGTTTGAAGATCAAGCTTTGTTCACGGGGCTGTCGGCTTGGCTTCAGGCCATTGAGCTTGATCTGATCAAGCAATCCAACGAGGAGCAAAGTAATGCAGAATAACACACCTGCCCACATTAACTCTCTGGCTGAACTCGGCTCTTTTAGAACTTCCAACCCTGAAACGATCAAGATGGCAGATGGAACTGTACTCCGTCAGGTTACCAATAAAGAGTTCCTAGCTAAGGCAGAGGAAGATAATGCCTCGGACCATGTGATGGCAAGGCAGTCTGGAATGTCTGGATGGGTGACACGAGACAGTGGCCAACACGTAATGATTAAGCTGGCGACTGAAACTGCCTACGATCTTTCTGTCCCAGAGGATGGGCCAGTTGCACCATCAAACAGTGACACTGAATATGCTCCGGATGACCCAGAAGAGCTCAACTATGATGGTGAGTTCTCTGACCGTGACTTTGATCTGTTTGCTGATGTAGTCGGCAAGATCGAAAGCAATGGAGACTACACAGTCGTTGGTGGCTACAACGACCACTATCAAGGCAAGTACCAGTTCGGACGGCTTGCTCTCAAGGATGTTGGTATTGGGTTTAGTCAGGAAGCACGACAGGCGTTCTTGGGAGACCCTGAGTTGCAGGAAACAGCCTTCCAGTCTCTCACAATGCAGAACCATAAAACACTGACGAGGCTTTCTGCAAAGTACCGTCGGCTTAGCCAACGTGAACAGCTGGCCATTCTGGCTATGGCTCACAATGCAGGTGCGGGTGGGGCCTTAGAGTATCTTCGTACAGGCAAGGACACAGCTGATGGCTTTGGTACAGCTGGATCCAAGTACATCAATGCAGTCAGGTCAGCATTCCGAGGAGGTGAGGCATGAGTAGCCTGTCTGAAACCTCATTCGACTATGACGGTGTCGTCTGGACCTGTGCTTTGCTCCCGTATCGGATCATCGCATGTAGGGACCTTATTCAATACATTGTGCAGGTCCGTAATGAGAAGGCTTACCGTAATCTCTCATACTTCTCGGAGTGGGAGCCTATTGAAAGACATTACCCTCAGCTGGCAATGGCTGGTCTACCACTTAACAGCCCTGAGGTGCTGTCTCATGAGGTGAAACGGAGAGTGATGCGGCTGGGCAATAAACCTGCTCTCAATGATGATGAAATTGAAAGGGGGCCTACCTGCAACTTAGGTCAACTAAAAACGTCTAAATAGAAGTTAGACTATGTTGTTAGTAGTCATGCTTATTCGATTTTGAGGCCCCGATATCCAATGATCTTTCCTCCTTTGCAAAGGTAGTTCTGAGTTCCTCTACACTGATATTCATTCACGTGTTTAACCGAAAGGTCCTCGGGAAACATAAACCCCGTTGCAGACACTTCACCTTCCAGATCCCATGATGGTTCAATCCAGGTCTGCATGACTGCATGTTTTCGGTAAGGTTTCCCTGTTACGTCGTGTGTCTTGGCCCCCTAAAACTGTGCCACTATTTGTTGACTAAGGGAGTGACAGAGAATGGCACGGAAACGGTATTCACATGAGGATGCACTGAAGTTATTGCGCGAGATTGATGTTCATTTGCATGATGGGTTGGATGTTGTGGGCGCGTGTCGCAAGGCGGGTATTTCGGACAAGACCTATTACTATTGGCGCAAGAAGTTCGGTGGTCTAGGGCGACCGCAGCTCTCAGAAATGAAAGCACTGAAGAAGGAAAACGAGCGGCTGAAGAAAATCGTTGCGGACCTCCAACTGGACAAGCTGATCTTGAAAGAGAGCCTCGATTATTTAAAGCCGAAGGCCTGACGGTTGATGGGTTGCGTCAGGCCGTAATCCATACCCGCCAAAGACTTGATACGTCAGAACGGCGCACATGTGCGGTTCTCGGCGTCTCGCGTTCTGGCTTGCATTACAAAACGAAGGTTCAAGGTGATGACGCATTGCGCTTGGCCATGATCCGCCTTGCCAAGCAGTATGGTCGGTACGGATATCGAAAGATCGCTGAGTTGCTGCGGATCGAAGGTTGGCACGTCAATCACAAGAAAGTTGAGCGTTTATGGCGCGAAGAAGGGCTGAAGCTGCCAGAGCGGCATAAGAAACGAAGGCGGCTGTATCACAAAGACAGTTCG
>NZ_CVPC01000022.1 GCF_001049735.1 Nereida ignava | reverse complement strand
GCGCCGAGGCGATGCCCAGGGCGGCTCTTTATGCTTTCTGTGCCATGAGCTTTAGCGGTTGGATCGCGACATTGGCCGGTTGGTACACTACTGAAATCGGGCGGCAGCCATGGCTTGTTCAAGGCGTGCTCACCACCAAAGATGCCGTCAGCGACGTACCAAGCGCAATGGTTCTGAGCACACTGATTGGGTATCTTGTGGTCTATGCGGTGCTAATCGTGGCTTATATTGGTGTCATCACGTATCTCGCGCGCAAGGCAACCCGTGGCGAGCCGTTCTCATCACGTACTTACCCGCGTCGTGGCGAAGCGGTAGCATCCAACCTGCAACCAGGAGAATAATGATGGATTATTTCGGTGATCCCGCAATCTGGCTGCCATGGACTTTTGCGGCCCTGATGGGTCTGTCCATTCTAATCTACGTGGTGTTGGATGGATTTGACCTTGGGGTTGGGCTGCTGATGCCCCTTTCCAATGACGATGAAAAAGACCGTCTGGTTGCCTCAATCGGCCCTTTTTGGGATGCCAATGAAACGTGGCTGGTACTTGCAGTCGGTCTTTTACTGGTGGCCTTCCCCACGGCCCACGGGACTATTTTGACCGCACTTTATCTGCCAGTTTTTGTGATGCTTATCGGGCTCATCTTGCGAGGCATTTCATTTGAAATGCGCGCCAAGGCACCCATTGCCCAGAAACCGATGTGGAACGGTGCTTTTTTTGCAGGCTCGCTTATGGCCTCACTCAGCCAAGGTTTTATGCTGGGAATGTATATTATGGGCCTAACCTGGACCCTACCCAATGTGATTTTCGCGCTTCTCACGGCGGTTTTCTTAACCGTTGGTTACAGCTTTATTGGTGCGGCGTGGCTTATCTCGAAAACGGATGGGCAATTACAGCGCCATGCGATCCGGTGGGCGAAGGGGGGCATTTGGGGCCTCATCCTTGGGATCGGTGCGATTTCATTGGCCACTCCTTTTATCAGCACCCGTATTTTCGATAAGTGGTTTAGTTGGCCGGAAGCACTTTATCTTGCGCCAATGCCAATCCTATCTGCAGCACTAGTCGTATTCTTGTGGTGGCAATTAGGGCGGATGCCCCTCACTAATGACAGATGGGCATGGACGCCGTTTGCCGCGGCGATCGGGTTGTTCACGCTGGCTTTTTCTGGGATGGCGTATTCATTCTACCCCTATGTAGTCCCAGAAAAGATCACGATTTACGAGGCCGCATCAGCACCTGAAAGCCTTTTCATTATTTTGATTGGAACGCTTTTCGTCGTGCCCGCGATCTTAGGATATACGGTCCTGTCGTATTACATTTTCCGCGGTAAAGCGACGGCGCTTCGATACGACTGATGCGTGTAAGCCTTCGCAAAAATGAACATAAGCTGTTCAGCGCTTTGTCTTCTAATTGAATCATCTAGAGCGTAGCATTTGCTCAAACGACGCTTAAATTGGAGCAAACCATGAGTTGGAACCCAAGTCTTGAACCACATTGTCCTGATGCAGGGTCGATGGACTCGATTGAAACGCTAATTGTTCCGCGTGCCCGTGATATTGGTGATTTTGAAGTTCGCCGTGCATTGCCTTCGGTTGAACGCAAGATGGTAGGCCCGTTTGTGTTCTTCGATCAGATGGGTCCCGCAGAATTTTTGACCGATCAAGGCATTGATGTACGACCGCACCCGCATATTGGTCTCGCAACAGTGACCTATTTATATCAAGGCGAATTTCAGCACCGTGACAGCCTTGGCACAAATCAAATGATTTACCCCGGTGAGGTGAATTGGATGATCGCGGGTAACGGGGTAACGCACTCCGAACGAACCAGCGCGCAGACAAGAGCAAGTGGTAGCAAATTATTTGGCATTCAGACTTGGGTTGCACTGCCTGAAGAGCACGAAGAAACAAACGCAGGCTTCGAACACCATAAAGAAGCCGCGCTACCTTTTCTGGAAGGCGAAGGTAAACAGGTCCGCTTGATCTTGGGCAATGCTTGGGGTGAACGCGCACCCACCAAAACATTCTCTGAGATGTTTTATGCAGACGTGGTGCTTGAAGGCGGTGCGATGCTTCCCCTGCCCGATGATCATGAGGACCGTGGGCTTTATGTAACCTCAGGATCAATTGAGGTGGCTGGGGATACTTTTGAAGCCGGTCAAATGATGGTGTTCCGCCCAGGTGACAAGATTACAGTAAAAGCCGGTTCTTCAGGCGCACGTCTAATGGCGTTGGGTGGTGAAACCCTCAATGGTCCCCGTCATATTTGGTGGAACTTTGTAGCGTCCTCGCGTGACAAGATTGAAGCCGCCAAAGTCGCTTGGGCAGCCGGTGATTGGGCGCATGGTCGGTTCCAATTACCACCCGACGATAATGATGAATTCATCCCCCTGCCCTAGTTTGCCACCTTGAGTGGATAAAGCAAAAATCGGCTAAGTAAGATCATTTGTCTCAATTGGTTGGGCATAAAGGTACGAATAATCTGAGCAGCTTACTTTAGTGCGACAATGTTCTACCATGATCGTATAAGCAGAATATTGTCCCGTAATACGGCTCCCTGCCCCCATTTACGAGAATTAAATTTTCGCTTAATGCCACTTTGAAACAAATTTAGGGACCGCGTTATGAGACTTATTCTTACCACACTTGTCGCAATCGTTGGTATTGCTACAGCGCCGCTCGCGGCAACATTTGGACCGCTTGTTGAGGCTGATGACCTTGCCAACGCGCTAGATACGAAACAACCCGTTCTTCTTGATATCCGCAACGACGGCTATGCGGACTCCCACGTGGACGGCGCACTTTGGGCACCTTATAAATTGTTCCGTGGCACCAAAGACAATCCCGGCGGCCTTATGGATTTGGCGGTTTTGGAAGAGCACCTTGAGAAGCTAGGCCTCGAGCAAGACGAGCCTATTATCATCATTTCAGAAGGTAACACTGATACAGATTTTGGTGCAGCAGCGCGTGTATATTGGACGCTTAAATCAACCGGCTTCACTGACCTAAGCATCCTGAACGGTGGTCGGATTGCATGGCGAGACGCAAACCTGCCCCTAAATAACACGCTTGAAACCGCAGTGCCAAGTCAGCTGGACCTTAAGTTTGATACCACTTGGCTGGCGGATACTCAGCACGTGTCTTCAGTGGTAAAAGGTGAAAACTCAGGTCTTTTGGTTGATGCACGGCTACCCGAGTTCTTTGCTGGAGACAAAGCACACGGTGCTGCCAAACGCCCAGGGACGTTGCCCGGCGCCGTTAACCAATCCTACGCAACATTTTTCGAAAATGGTGCCGCAGCCATCTCAACCCCGACAGATATCTCTGCTTTGAAAGCCTCGCTTGGCATTAAGGGTGACGAAGAGGTCATCTCGTTTTGCAACACTGGGCACTGGGCCGCGACACATTGGTTCGCTCTGTCCGAGCTTGCGAATGTTGAAAATGCAAAGCTCTACGCCGGATCGATGGTTGAGTATTCCAACGCAGACTTGCCGATGGAAAACACACCAGGCGTCTTTAAGAACCTGCTTCGTCAAATTGGGTTCTAGCTTTGTCTGATCTTGCGCAACCAATTGCGGGGGGCAACCCCCGCAAATTTTTCACGTCTGCGGCAGTTTTATTCTTTGCTGTATTCATATGCTTGTCTGTGTCTGCAATTGCCGGCCTTCGATATGGTTTAATGATTGCGATTGGCCTTGGATTTGGAGCCACTTTAGAAGCGCTGCGCTTTGGCTTTGCAGGGCCATGGCGGGCAATGATTTTGCGACGTGACCCTTCGGGTATCTGGGCTCAACTCCTTGCAATCGGAATTGTGGCGTTATTTGCGATACCACTCATCAATAGTAACTCTGATGAAGTTAACGCCGCTGCTGCACCCATAGGATACGCTATGGTTTTGGGCGCGTTTGTTTTTGGTGTCGCCATGCAAATTGTATTGGGATGTGGGTCTGGCACTTTGGTAAACGCTGGATCAGGCAATCTTGTTTCTCTGATAGCCCTGCCCTTTTTTGCCGTTGGCAGTTTTGCAGGGGCTTTTCACCTATCTTGGTGGACAGGTCTTGGCGCGCTTCCAGCACAAAATCTTACTGGTTGGGAAGGTACCTTCACTACCTTGCTCGTTTTGTCAGGCGTTGCTGCGTTTTTGTGGTGGAAGGCAGAGCCACAGCTACGCCGGCTTCCTAAGCGGTTGATACTAGCAGCAGTCCTAGTTGCTGTATTAGCGCTTCTTAACTTGATCGTATCAGGCCAGCCATGGGGCGTAGTTTATGGTCTGGGGCTTTGGGTCGCTAAGGGCGCGTATTTTTCAGGTGTAGACCTATCCGGATCAGTCTTTTGGACCGCCGCAGGATCGCTAGAACGCATCCAGGCAAGCGTACTGACAGATTATACATCACTCACAAATATCGGTTTGATCGCAGGTGCGTTCTTGTTGGCTTTTTGGCGAAAGGGCTTGTCACAACCACTCCCAAGAGTGCCAATGTCAGGCTGGGTCTACGCAGCAGCCGCAGGGTTTCTAATGGGATACGCTGCTAGATTGGCCTTTGGATGTAACGTTGGGGCGTTCTTTTCTGGCATATCCACCGGGAGTCTTCACGGGTGGGTCTGGTTCGCTTTCGCCTTTATGGGATCGTACTTGGGAATTTATTTGCGCCCACGATTAGGGCTGGAGGTATGACTTTGACGAGATATCTCACCGCTTCAATCGCGATAACGCTTGTCGCCAGCTTTCTGGTCTTTGACCTGATAATGATACCGCCGAACCCATACGTTGCGCCGAGTGCTATAAGCCTTGGATCAGGTGAGGTAGCCGTAGGCGGATTTTGCGGAGATTTGCCAGTTACTACGAACAAATGAAGACTTTGCATTTTTAAGAAAATGAGCAGAGTTCACAGTGGGCTAGGAAAACTATCTTTCCTCGTTGCCGCCACTAGAAATCATAAAGGTAGCATTCGATATTCCTAAAAGTCGGGGTTATCGCTTGACCGGTTTCATCGTTGTGCATTCATGAAGTTAACAGCACTTCAAATATGGATGGCAAACAGATGAGAGATCAGGCGCGCGTAGTGGTTATTGGTGGCGGTATTGCTGGATGTTCAGCGCTCTACCATCTTACGCAAGAGGGCTGGACCGATGTGATGCTGATTGAGCGTGACGAGCTGACATCTGGCACCACATGGCACTCAGCAGCGCAGGTTACCAACTTTGGCATGAGCCAAACGATGGTCGGCCTGAAAACACACTCGATCACTCTATACAAAGAGCTGCGCGACGACCCCGAATACCCCGTCGGCTATAATTATGGCGACGGGGGCATCCGCCTTGCCAACACGCAAGCACAAATGGATGGATACCGGCAGTTCACCTCAATGGCAGCGGGCATGGGTGTTGAATTTGAGGTGCTTGATGCTGCTGAATGTGCGCGGCGGCACCCACTTATTTCGACAGATAATCTGCTCGGTGGTCTATGGGATCCGACTGATGGCCATATTGACCCGGCACAGCTGTGCCAAGCACTGGCTCGTCGTGCGCGCCTTGCAGGCGCTGAAGTCAACCGCCACACGCCAGTCACGAGGCTCACTCAACATGCTGACAGCACATGGACGGTCCACACCGAGAAAGGTGACGTAAGGTGCGAAATCGTCGTGAACGCAGGCGGCTATAGGTGTAATGAAATCGGGGCGATGATGGGCGTCCAGCACCCGGTTGCATCAATGGAACATCAATATTTTCTGACAGAAGACATCCCTGCGATTGCTGAGGCAGGTCACCGGATGCCACTACTGCGCTGCCCGATCAGCGACTATTACTCGCGACAAGAAAAGGGTGGATTGCTGCTTGGGTTTTATGAACAGGACTGCCGGACTTGGGGCATGGACGGCATCGATCCCAAATTTACGAATGCGCTATGCCCAGATGATTTAGATCGCGTCACCGATGTCCTTGAAGGTGCGTTTGCGCGGATGCCAGTCTTGATGGAAACAGGCATTCGCGAAGTGGTAAACGGGCCCATTACCTACACCATTGATGGCGCGCCTCTTGTTGGCCCGATCCCCGGAAAACGAAACGCATTCTGCATCATTGGTCTGCGCGCAGGTTTGGGTGAAGGGGGCGGCCATGGCTGGCTGTTGGCGCAACAGATCGTCCACGGTGAGGCGCAATATGACACGTGGGTTATCGATCCGCGGCGCTTCACCGGTCACGCGACTGTCGAGTTAACGGCACTCAAAGCGATCGAGGATTATCAAAACGAATTCCGCTTCCATTTCCCGCACGAACACCGTCCCGCCGGACGCCCCATGAAAACAACACCACTCACTCAGGTCCTTATTTCCGAAGGGGCAGAAATGGGCACTGTCAACGGGTGGGAGCGGGTTGATTACATCAAGCCAACGCAAGATTTCAAAGAAACTCTTGGGTTCAAGTTTAACGAAGTCCACGATGTTGTGGCAAAAGAAGTCACTGCAATCTCAACGAACGTTGGGATGACAGAGGTTTCTGGGTTCAACCGCTTTGAATTGACGGGCACGGATGTCCACAGCTTTCTTGATCGTATGATGTGCGGCACTGTCACCAAGCGCGAGGGCCGTGTGGGTCTGGGCTATCTTCTAAACAATCATGGCCTGCTCAAAGCCGAAGCAACAATTGCGAATATCCCTGCGTCTGATCGTGGGCCAGCACGTGTTTGGTACGGTTCGGCTGCGGCCTCTGAATACCACGATATGGATTGGCTAAAGGCGCATATCAAAGCAGACGAAGACGTCAAAATTCGCTCACTTACAAACGCGCAAACGATCCTTGTGATTGCCGGTCCAAAAGCGCGCGATGTTTTGTCTATGACCGCACGAGAGGATTGGTCGCGTGAGGCATTCCCTTGGCTATCCGTGCGTGAAACTCACATCGGAATTGCACCCGCGACTGTGCTTGGCGTGAGTTTTTCAGGGGAGCTGGCCTATGAGATCCACGTTCCAAATGAAAGCTTACATGCGGCCTATGTTGCTCTGCGAAAGGCTGGTGAGGCGTATGGCATGACACTATTTGGATCACGGGCTGTGGAATCCATGCGAATGGAGAAAGGCTTTTTGCACTGGAAGTCCGATATTCTGACGGAATTTGATCCCTTTGAAACTGGGCTAGAGCGTTTTGTGCAGCTCAGCAAAGGTGACTTTATTGGTAAAGATGCGCTTGAAAAACGTATGGTCGCTGGCCAACAGCGTAAACTGGTGACGCTCGTAATTGACGCAAAGCACGCACCCGCACATGGAGGCGCATCTGTACGTTTAGATGGGCGGATTATCGGGACCGTAACATCCGGGGACTGGGGCCACCGCGTAGATAAAAACCTTGCCTTTGCATTTATAGAGCCTGAATTTTCTCCTGTAGGCACAACAATGACGGTGGATATCATCGGTGAAGCATTCGCAGCTGAAGTCATTGAAAGCGGGCCATACGATCCTGAGTACAGCCGCATTCGCAGCTAAGTTTTAGGTGTGAAATTTTGCCCAACGGGACCGCGGTAGGCTGTTGTCATTTCAGGATTTACTTCGGTGCCGTCCTTCAAGAATGGCAAAATTCCCTTGCGCAGTGACTTACCACGCATCGCAGCGATGTCGTCATCTGAACGCGTAACCCTTTGTGACATGCGTCGGCCCCACTTTGCCAAATAACCGTAAAGCCGATCGATTTCGGCCTGATGTGTTGACCCTTTTGCAAGGTCATACACCTCGTTTGGGTCAGTCTTCAAATCGAACAACATGGGGCGGAAACCCCCTTCCGCATGCATCATTTTGAAACGACCATCAAACACCATGAACAATCTCGCATCCCGCGGCGCAAGGCCCAACTTGACTGCCTGTGGTGTCGCGGAAAAATCATACTCGCTGATCGCGTAATCTCGAGTTTTCGTAGGCTGGCCATGCAGAAACGGTACAAGGCTTTGGCCTTCAAGGATGTGATCAGCGATTGTGCCACCAGCCACATCCACAAACGTAGGAACAAGATCGATAGCCTCAACGAGCGCATCGCACGTTGTGCCGCGCGTCGCATCTGCACTGCTTCGCGGATCAAAAATAATCATCGGCACTTTAACGGATGGCTCGTGAAAAAGATCTTTCTCGCCAAGCCAATGATCCCCAAGAAAATCACCATGATCTGACGTGAGAACGATCATGGTGTCATCCAACTTGCCTGTCATCTCAAGGTGATCGAGAAGACGACCCAAGTGATTATCACACTGCTTGATCAATCCCATGTACGCCGGCACCACTTTGGCGCGCACATCGTCATTTTGGAAAGCCGCTGCGATTTTGTTGCCCATATATGCATCATAAACTGGGTGTGCGTTTTCACGCTCAACAGGATCACGGTTTGGGGGCAAAACGTGCTCGGGCCCAAACATATCATGATAGGGTGCGGGCACAATATAGGGCCAATGGGGCTTGATATAGCTGACATGAGCGCACCAAGGCCCCTGAGCCGTATCGACAAATTTGATAGCCTCGGAGGTCAGCCACGCAGTCTCACTGTCTTCTTCGCGAATGTTTGCTGGCTTATCAGCGTTATCAAACATCCAGCCCGAGGCTTGCTCACCGTCTTGCAGACCCGCATTCGCATGAGCGGCCCACGAATTTTCTGCCTCATATCCTTTGGTCTTAAGGTACTCGTTGTAGGGCGAGCGTTGCTCGTCGTAAAACCCATCAGGACCTTGCGCCCAAAGCCCATCATCACGAATAACAACATCAAAGCCACATTCCGCTTGGCGGGCACCAATCACGCTATCAGCCGCGAGGCCCAAGCGCGCCATGCCTTCTGCATCTACGCGCATATGGGTTTTGCCGATCAGGTAACAATCCATCCCTGCTTTGCGCAAATGATCCCCCATCGTCATTTCCCCCACACGCAGCGGAAAACCATTCCATTGTGCCCCGTGGGATGACGTATAGCGGCCTGTGTAAAAGCTCATCCGACTGGCGCCGCAGATAGGTGATTGAACATAAGCGTTCGTAAACCGCACGCCCATTTGCGCAACCCGGTCAAAGTTAGGCGTAGGCAGGTATGGATGGCCAGCGCAACTCAAGTAATCGAAACGTAGCTGGTCATACATGATGAAAAGGATGTTCATTTCTTGGTGCTGCCCTGTCTTGTAGACTGTAATCTGCACAAAGGCTTAGCACGCCAAGACATGCTATTCACCACTGATAGTACATTTCTGGACTGATAGGATTATGCGGTTTGCGCCTAATCCGCACGACGTGATCCAATTCATTAAAGTTTAAGGTCGAAAGCCAGAATGCGACAAAGCAAAGGACATCTCCCCTTGACTAAGTATAGAATTGCCTCTTAGCTTACTATTGTTAGCGCGCGTTAATAATCACAATATCAGGTGATAAAATGGGACAGCCAAAAATTCGCAATATGGAAGAATTCGCAAACATAAGCGGAATTTCTCGGCCAACTGTCTCAAAATATTTCAACAACCCTGAAAGCGTGCGCACGTCGACCCGAGCAAAGATTGAAGCTGCACTTAAGCGGTACGATTATCAGCCTAACGTTTTTGCGATGAACCAAAACAGGCGTACAACAAAGAACATTGGTGTGGTCGTTCCAAACCTCGCCGACCCCTTCTTTTCTGAGATTGGGCGGCGTGTTGAATTGGCCTGTATTGACGCTGGCTACAGCCCCATCTTGCTAAGCTCGCACGGTAGCCCAGAGATGGAGCGGGACAATCTCACATCCTTACGCGCGCTCAAACCGGCTGGTGTCTTGCTCGCGCCGTTCGGACGCATGTCGGATGTTGAGGCCGTACAGACCTTTGACGCCGATTTCCCACTCGTACTGTTCGACGCAAATATGAGCAGTATCGGCCAAGCATTTGTTGGGACAGATAATGCCCAAAGCGTTGACTTAATGGTGGAATACCTTTGTCGTAGTGGCGAAGCGCCTTGTTTCTTTGAAATGAAATCACCAACAAACCCCAACGCCAACAAGCGCCGCCAGGCCTATATTGATAGTATGGAACGCCACGGCCATGTGCCGCGTATCTATCAAGCTGATGGTGAGGGCTGGAACTTTGAGGAAATTGGCAAGGTTGAAGGTGGACGCCTTCTGGCCGCTAAGTCCTTTGAGACCAAAACTATTCTTTGCAGTAATGATCGCCTTGCTATTGGGATGTTGTCGGCGGCCTATGACCTGGGTTTACGTGTAGGGCATGGTCCGGAGTGTGACTTGCGCATTGCAGGACATGACGATCACCCTTTCTCTAAATTCACCTGCCCGCCGCTCACCACGATTGCACAAGATTATGAGGCAATCGCGAATCGTGCGGTGCGTGAGTTGTTCAGCACGTTAGAGGCCGAAAATCAGACAAAAGATCGCTCTGAGACAACGTTTGACGGCCGCCTTGTTATGCGCGAATCCGCCTAAGTCCTTGATTGAACGCCCGCTTTAAATAAAATTTACGCGCGCTAATTTGTAATTGACTTCGCGTTGCCGCCTCACCTAGTATGGTTCTCACGACCCAAAGAGGAGGAAATTTGGATGTCTATAAAGAAAGCATTATACGCTGCTACAGCGATGTCGCTTTTCGCGGCTGGCGGCGCGATTGCAGACGGTCACGCAAAAGAATTGACGATTGCGATCGTGAACAACGGTCACATGATCAACATGCAGAAAGTTGCAGAGGCTTACACAGAAGAAACAGGCGTTAAGCTGAACTGGGTTTCTCTGGAGGAAGGCGTTCTGCGTGAGCAAGTAACGTCCGACACAGCAACCGGTGGCGGCCAATACGACGTCATCAACATCGGCATGCAAGAAGCACCAATCTGGGGCGCAGCAGGCTGGATTGAAGCTCTTGAATTCGGCGCCGAGTATGACGCAGATGACATCCTACCAGCAATCCGTGCAGGTCTGTCCCACGAAGGCACAATGTACGCAGCACCGTTCTACGGTGAGTCTTCCATGGTTATGTACCGTAAAGACCTCACAGACGCTGCTGGCGTAACAATCGCTGACAACGACAGCTGGGACAACGTGAAAGCAGCTGCTGCTGCGATGCACAACCCAGATGCTGGCGTTTACGGTGCATGCTTGCGCGGTAAGCCAGGTTGGGGTGACAACATGGCGTTCGTCACAACAATGGTTAACTCCTTCGGTGGTGCTTGGTTCGACGCAGACTTCAAACCAACAATCAACTCTGACGAGTGGAAAGCAGCGATCAACTTCTACGTAGATCTGCTTGGCAACTACGGCCCTCCCGGTTCTGAAGGTAACTCCTTCAACGAGATCTTGGCTTTGTATAACGAAGGCAAATGTGGCATGTGGATCGATGCGACAATCGCGGCATCTTTCCTCGAAGTTGACGGTGTAGCATACGCTCAGTCTCCAAACGCTGGTAACCCAGTGGGCGCGAACTGGCTGTGGGCATGGGCAATGGCTGTTCCAACAGGCACAGACAACACAGATGAAGCAAAAGCGTTCATCGAGTGGGCCACGTCTAAAGAGTACGTACAAGCCGTAGGTAACCACCCCGATTTCGGTTGGGCAAAAGTACCAACAGGCCAGCGTTCTTCTACATACGCTCTTCCTGAGTTCCAGGCAGTTGCTGGTTTCGCAGCAGCAGAGATGGCAGCAATCGAGTCCGCAGCTCCTGAAGCGACAGACCTGAAGCCATACGTTGGTGTTCAGTTCGCAGCGATCCCTGAGTTCCCAGAAGTAGGTTCTGCAGTTGCTCAAGAAATCGCCGCGGCATTGTCCGGTGCGAAGTCTGTAGACGAGGCTCTCGCGGCTTCACAGGCAGCAGCTGAATCAATCATGACTGAAGCAGGCTACTAAGTTCTGCTTTAGGTTTCGGAAGGCCCGGCTTTGGTCGGGCCTTCCACTTTAGACGAACAGTGGGCGTCGCGGCCCAGATCGACCGCCACACAACAGCATACCAATCACCATTCAGTTAAATTACTCTTAGAACATCGCGAGCAACGTGCTTCGCAGGAGATCTCTAGTCATGTCTAACAGAACGCTTCCACGCTTGCTTCAGTCTCCAGCAGTTGTCCTGCTGTTGATCTGGATGCTGGTGCCGCTTTCGATGACGCTTTATTTTTCGTTTATTCGCTATGTGCTGAATAACCTGCGCAAACCAGAGTGGATGACACCCGCCCTCAGTAACTGGCGTGGTTTTGGCAACTACGAGTTTGTTCTGAAGTCCAAAGATTTTATTTTTGCTATCCAGAACAGCCTTCTGATTGTTTGCAGCATTCTCTTCCTGACCGTGATCCTTGGCGTTCTGATCGCCGTGTTGATCAACAAGTCATTCCCTGGACAAGGCATCGTTCGCGTTCTCTTGATCTCTCCTTTTTTCGTCATGCCAGCGGTAAACGCAGTTTTGTGGATCAACATGATCCTTGACCCAGTTCTCGGCCTACAGGGCATCGCGGTCGGCAGTATTAACGACCTCGTAGATGGGCTGAGGGCCGCGCCCGGTGTTGGCTGGTTCTTCTCGCTTTGGCCCGAACTGACCCCGATTTCATTCCGCGCAACGCAAACCTCTGCTTATGCGGTGATCATCATGGTCACATGGCAGTGGACCCCTTTTGCAATCCTGATCTTCATGACGTCCTTACAGTCCGAGGATCAGCAACAAAAAGAAGCTGCCATCCTTGATGGGGCAAGCACATGGTCGCAGTTCCGCTTTTTGACGCTACCCCATCTGGGTCGTCCCATTGCGATTGTGGTGATGATCCAAGCGATTTTCCACCTCTCGCTTTATGCGGAGATCGAAATCGTAAGTCGTGGCAACGGCAATAAAAACCTGCCTTATTTAATTGGTGAATTTGCCAACAACAACATCGGTGCAGCTTCCGCGACAGGAATCTTTGCCGTCATCCTAGCCAACATCGTCGCAATTTTCTTACTGCGCATTGTTGGCAAGACATTGATGGAGTAACGGACATGGCGATTGTTGCACAATCTTCGAAATACGGACAATTCAGCCGCACCCTTTTGGCCTGGATTGTTGGATTATTGTTTTTCTTCCCCATCTTCTGGCTTGTTCTCACAAGCTTTAAGACGGATGCGGATGCCGTGAAGCCGGAATTCTTGTTCTTCTTCACACCAACGCTAGAGAATTACACCAATATGACCGATAATTATGACTATTGGCGCTTTGCGACCAACTCAGTCATCACTTCGGTGTTCGCGACGATCTTCGCGCTCGCGGTTGGTATTCCGTGCGCCTACTCCATGGCGTTCAACCCGACGCGTGCGACCAAAGATGTGCTGATGTGGATGCTCTCAACCAAGATGCTTCCTGCGGCGGCGGTCCTTTATCCGATGACCTTCCTGACCAAAAGTCTGGGACTGTTTGATACGCACTTCATGGTCATTCTGGTTCTGTGCCTAATTAACCTGCCAATCGTGATCTGGATGCTCTTCACCTACTTCAAAGAGATCCCAAAAGAGATCATCGAAGCGGGCCAAATGGACGGCGTGAACACATGGGGAGAGATCAAAGAGATCCTCATCCCACTCGCATGGGGCGGCATCGCATCAACAGCATTGCTCTGCTTTATCTTTTGCTGGAACGAAGCGTATTGGACAGTTCGCTTAACGACCACTGACGCCGCGACCCTGTCAAAACTCATTGAAGGGAACCGCGCACCGGAGGGTCTTTTCTTTGGACGTCTCTCCGCTGTCTCCGCAGCTGCTGTTGGCCCAATCATTGTCTTGGGCTGGTTCTGTCAAAAACAATTGGTCCAAGGCCTCAGCTTTGGCGCCGTCAAGTAATACCGGGAATAGGATAATATCATGGGACGTATAGTACTTGAACAAGTGACCAAGAGCTTTGGCGAAACACAAGTCATCCCTCCATTGGATCTCACCATTGAAGACGGTGAATTTGCAGTCTTCGTTGGGCCATCAGGCTGCGGAAAATCAACTCTGCTGCGCTTGATCGCAGGGCTTGAGGACACAACATCCGGCAAGGTTTTGATCGACGACGAAGACATGACCTCAGTTTCGCCTTCCAAACGCGGCTTGGCGATGGTGTTTCAGTCCTACGCGCTCTACCCGCACATGACAGTGCGTAAGAACATCGCCTTTCCGATGCGAATGGCAGGCATGAGCGAAGAAGAGCAGAACAAGCGTATTGAAGCGGCAGCTGCTTCTTTGAACCTCACTGATTATCTGGACCGCAAGCCGGGCCAATTATCTGGCGGTCAGCGTCAGCGTGTGGCCATTGGCCGTGCAATTGTACGGGATCCGTCTGCGTTCCTCTTTGACGAGCCGCTCTCAAACCTTGACGCTGCATTGCGCGTTGGGATGCGTCTTGAGATCACAGAGATGCATGAGCGTATGCAGACAACGATGATCTACGTGACACATGACCAAGTCGAAGCGATGACGATGGCCAATAAAATCGTCGTGCTGCAAGCGGGCGTAATCGAGCAAGTCGGCTCGCCACTGGAACTATATCACAAGCCGCGCAATAAGTTTGTCGCTGGGTTCATTGGCAGCCCAAAGATGAATCTGATCGAAGGTGCAGAAGCTAATAAGCATGGCGCAGAAACGATCGGCATTCGTCCAGAGCATGTGACTGCCTCCAAAACCAGTGGCCTTTGGCAGGGCACTGTTGGCGTGGCCGAGCATCTGGGCTCTGATACCTTCGTGCACGTTCACGGCATCGAAGGTTGTGACCCAATGACAGTGCGCGCAGCAGGGGATGCTACGTTCAAGCATGGTGAAGAGATTTTCCTCACACCAGACGAAACGCAGCTTCACAAGTTCGACACAGCTGGATTGCGGATCGAGTAATGCAACTGGCTGGCAAGACAGCACTGATCACAGGAGCCGCCCGAGGTATCGGGCGGGCTTTTGCTGAGGCGTACATCGCAGAAGGCGCCCGCGTGGCGATTGCAGATATTGACGCCACACGTGCTGCAACAACTGCTGGTGAGATAGGTGATCGTGCTATTGCCGTGCATGTTGATGTCACCGATCCGGCAAGCATTGACACCGCAGTTGCCACTACAATTGAGCAGTTCGGTCACATCGATATTCTGATCAACAATGCGGCGGTGTTTACGGCCGCACCCATCGTTGAAATTGAGCACGCGGATTATCAACGCGTGTTTGACATCAACGTATCGGGCACGCTGTTCACGATGCAAGCTGTGGCACGCCACATGATAGAACGTGGCCAAGGTGGTAAGATCATCAACATGGCCTCGCAAGCTGGTCGTCGCGGTGAACCGCTCGTAGCTGTCTATTGTGCGACCAAGGCAGCAGTAATCAGCCTGACCCAATCCGCCGGCCTCGATTTGATCAAACATGGGATCAACGTAAACGCGATTTCACCCGGCGTGGTCGACGGTGAGCATTGGGACGGCGTGGATGCGTTCTTTGCCAAGCATGAAAACAAAGCACCGGGACAGAAGAAAAAAGAGGTTGGCGCCGCTGTTCCCTATGGCCGCATGGGCACAGCCCAAGACCTCACTGGCATGGCCGTCTTTCTGGCCAGCGATGCGGCGAATTACATCGTCGCGCAAACATACAATGTGGATGGTGGACAATGGATGAGCTGATCTCCCTTTCTAATACGACTTTGAATCAACTGAGCGTTGAACACCCGCAATACGATCGCACCGCCCTCACCCCTGGCATCGCGCATATTGGCGTTGGTAACTTTCACCGTGCGCATCAGGCGTGGTATTTGCATCGCTTGATGCAAGCAGGAGAGGCGCACGATTGGGCCATTATTGGTGCAGGCGTGCGGCCCTATGATGCGGCAATGCGTGAAAAACTGTTGGCGCAGGATTGCCTAACAACGTTGGTTGAATTGGACCCAGAAAACGTTTCTGCAGAAGTCGTTGGCTCCATGATTGATTACCTGCCTATCGAGGAAGGAAATGCGCCCCTCATCGCGCAAATGGCTGACCCTGCTATTCGTATTGTTGCAATGACAGTCACTGAAAGCGGCTATTACATCGACCCCGTAACTAAGGGTTTTGATGCAGCGCATCCGGATTTGCTGCACGATGCCGCCCACCCCGACACGCCGCGCACCGCCTTCGGCGCACTTGTTGCAGCCCTCAAGCTACGCCGTGCGGCGGGTCACGCGCCTTTCACAGGATTGAGCTGCGACAACTTACAAGGCAACGGTGATATCTTGCGCCAGACTGTCGTGTCGTTGGCGCGTCTTTCTGATCCAGAGCTTGCGGATTGGATTGATGCCAATGCGACTTTTCCAAACTCTATGGTCGATTGTATCGCGCCCGTAACGGGTCCAAAAGAACTTGCCCTTGCGCATGATTTCGGGATCAAAGACCCCGCTTTAGTTACGCACGAGGCATTTCGCCAATGGGTGATTGAAGACAAGTTCTGCGCAGGTCGCCCCGCTTGGGACACGGTTGGAGTAACTTTTTCCGATGATGTCCATGCGTTCGAAACCATGAAAATTCGCATCCTTAATGCCGGCCATCAGGTCATCGCGAACGTTGGAGAAACGCTCAGTATCGAAACGATTGCGGGTTGCATGGCGCATCCTGCGATCCGTAATTTCTTTGGCAAGGTTGAGCGCAACGAGATTGCGCCAACCGTGGCACCTGTTCCCGGCAAGACACCCGCGGCTTATGTTGATTTGATCGAAGCGCGTTTCTCAAACCCGCGCATTGTTGACACAACCCGCCGGGTTGCCTTTGACGGGTCTGCGCGCCACACGGGTTTCGTGTTACCTATCTTGCGTGATCAACTCGCAGCAGGTCGATCTGTGAGCGGCCTTGCATTGGTCGAAGCTCTTTGGGCGCGGATGTGCGCCGGTACACGCGAAGACGGCTCGGTCATTGAAGCGAACGATCCAATTTGGGCTGAGCTAAATGCCGCCGCATTGGAAGCGAAAGAACAACCTACCGCATGGCTGGACCAGAGCAATATCTACGGTGATTTGCGCGATGCAGAGCTATTTCGTGACGCTTTTTGCCGTTGGTTGACGATGATTTGGGATCAAGGATGCATTCCGGCAATGAATGAATACATAGCCTTTGATCGCCAAAAATCAGCGTGATCCGCTAACCCAGCTGTACTCATCAGTCAGAAAAGACCGTCACGTCGAGCGAAGACATGCTAGACGTGGCGGCCGCTCAGCCGAATATTTGTTGGCGGAACTGATCCATGTAAATTTTGACCCAAGGCGTAAATTGAGCCGGATCAGTGTCGATCGCTTGGTCGATTTCAGCAAAAGACATCCAGCGGCAGTCCATAACTTCAGCTGGATTAGGGTCTACACCCAAGCTTTCATCCACATGACCCACAAAAACGTCAACGACCTCGTGCTCGATCAAGCCTTGGAAAACATCCGCGCGGTATTCAACCGTGTCCGCAAACACAGGCTTAACACCAACAATACCAAGTTCTTCGGCCAAACGGCGTTCAGCACATACCCCTGCATCTTCGTCCCAGTCAGGATGCGTACAACAGGTGTTCGCCCACAGACCCGGTGTATGATATTTGCACATGGCGCGCTGCTGCAGCAGGACTTTATCGCCCGCAAGTAAGAAGACAGATACAGCCTTATGACGCAGGCCACGCTGATGCACCTCGAGTTTCTCGACCGGCGTCAGAACACCATCAACCCACGCAGGGATCATCACGTCCAAAGCTATATCCTTCATCTGCGCACCCTTACGTTCGAAGCGGGTTCACAAGCCCCATCAGATGCGCGACGTTCTTAATACCGATCTTGATGTGCGCCAAGGGCCGTTTCGCCACGAGTTTTTTATGCATATACGCTTCGAATGTGAGGCGTTGCACATCGATATCATGGCACAGGCTGACAAAGCGTTCGCGGCGCTCGTCACTTTTATAATACGCGTCCTGCATGGCGCCCAAAATCTTGAACACGCCTTTATGTTCGCGCATGAATAGTTTGCGTGCCAACTGCAGATCTTTCACACGACCAGACGTAAGGCACGCCGTCGCCGCAGTCGCAGCCGCACGACCGCCGGCCATCGCATAGAAAATTCCTTCCCCAGATGAGGGGGCAACAACACCAGCCGCGTCGCCCGCAAGGACAACATCTTTACCGTTATCCCATCGACTTAGCGGCTTAAGCGGAATGGGCGCACCTTCTTTACGCAGGGTTTTGCAATCACTCAAACCTGACGCCATTCGCAGATCTGCAGTTGCTTGCTTGAGGTCGACGCCTTCAATGCCAGTCCCCATGCCAACGCTTGCAGAGGTACCATGAGGGAAAACCCAACCGTAAAAGTCCGGCGAGATTTTACCGTCATAAATCACATCACAACGCAGCGGGTCGTAAGCTTCGCTTGGCGTCGGCGCCTCAATAATCTCATGATACGCGATGACGTACGGAATGGTATCACCGCCGGGAACCTCAGCACGGGCAACGTCTGAGCGTGCGCCATCGGCCCCGATGATCAACTTTGTTTCAAGCGCCATTTCTTCACGCGTTTCTTTATCGCGGTAGATCACTTTTGTGCCGTCACCGCGTTCAATGCGCAAAAATGTACCCGTAAAGCGCGCAACCCCTGCATCAGCCGCACGGCATCTCAAAAATTCGTCAAAGTCTTTGCGGTCAACCATTCCGACGTAACCATTTTCAATCGGAATATCTACTTTCCGGCCTGTGGGACTGATCATCCGCGCCGTTGTGATCTTCGCCACGAGCTGTTCATCGGGGATACAGAATTCAGTAATTGCAACTGGTGGGATTGCCCCCCCACAAGGCTTAATCCGCCCTGCCCGATCAAGCATTGCCACGGACTTTCCCGAGCGTGCCAAGTCTTCGGCAGCCGTCGCACCAGAGGGTCCACCCCCCACAACAACAACATCATACATTAGTTATTCTCCTGCGATCAGCCGCGCGTCTGGCGCACGGTTTTCCATGGTGCGGCTAGCCATAAGCGCCGCGGCTAAAAAGAGAGATGCTTCGAGCAAAAAGACAGCGCCAAATGCCGTCGCGTCAGGCAAAGGGCCGCGCATAAGATCGACAGCCGCGGCACCAAGAAGGCCACCGAAACCTGCAGCAATCGCTTGGGCAGCGCCCCAAAGACCCATTCGGGTCCCCTCACGGGTCTCACGACCGTCACCCGCCAGTGCCATCATCGAGCCAATTGCCGCAACAGCGAACATGCCGTTAAAAAAGCCCAAACCCACAACGAACGGCGTCAGCGGGATATGACCCAGTTGACCGATGATCGTGATAAAAATCAGTGTCAGAGCAGAGCCAAGACAGCCCGCGACAACCCAATGGCGTAACTGTCCAATACGAAGGCCCGTGGCAGCAATCCCCACTGTGAGCATGCCAATGAACACGCCGCCGTTTTGCGCACCCGACAGGGAGGTCGATTGACCAGGCGTGAATCCAAAAACAAGGCCGGCGTAAGGCTCAAGAATGAGTTCCTGCATGAAATACGCGGTCATCGAAAGGAAAACGAAAATGGTGAATATGCGTGCTTTAGGTTCGGACCATACTTCGCGAAGCCCTTCGGCAAACCCCATTGGATCGGCAGTCGAAACCTCTGAGGTAATGCCTCTTTCAATACCTAGTGTAGCCAGCATTGTAACGACAACTGCAGATACACATACGATAGCGACAATCTTCAACAGAAGTTCGGGTGAATATGGATCTAGGAACGCACCAACAGTACCAGCGGTCACTGCGATACCGAAAATCATCATTAGCCATGTTATTGTAGCAGCTGCTGCGCGCCGATGTGGGGCCGTTGATTTGGCAAGCAACGCAAGAAGTGACGTACCAGAGGCGCCTACCCCAAGCCCGATAAGCGCGTAACTGACTATAGAAAGCAACAGGCCCGAAATCCAAACAGTTTGCAAAAGAACAACCCCAAGGGCTGCACCAAATCCGCCAAGCGCCAATGCAATCATACCCAGAACGATCCAGCGCGTCCGATTGCCCCCTTGGTCACTTATGAACCCCCAATTAGGGCGCGTCATTTGAATGCCGTAATGCAATGCAACAAGAAGTCCTGGCAGGACTGCAGGCAATGCCAGTTCAATCACCATCAAGCGGTTTAGGGTCGAAGTTGTGAGGACAACAATCGCACCCAAGCATGTCTGGACCAGACCTAGCCGCACAATTGAGAGCCAACCAAGCGTCATAGGCCAACCGTCCGTACCGCAAACGCAGCGATCATCATGCCGCTGACATAAAGAGTGACACCCGTGCCATTATACCACGGCGCGTTACCCTTTGGGTCGTTCAGCAGAACGCGCATTGCCCAAATTTGAAACGCAAGAACACCTGCCACAGCAAGCCCGTGAAGCGGGCGGTCCCATGTAAACAAAAGAGCAACAACAATGACCTGTGGAACCGCCATAACCCAACAGGCAAGTTTCGCTGCGCGCGCTGGACCCATCGTAACAGGTAAAGAGTTCACGCCCATAACGCGGTCGCCTTCAAGGGCCTTAAAATCGTTTAATGTCATGATGCCATGCGCGCCAACAGCGTAAAGCAATGCAAGCAGGCAGACTTGCAAGGACGGCGCCGTAGCGCTAAGAACTGCTGCACCCGTAAACCATGGCAATCCTTCATAGGATAACCCAACAAGCCCAGGCCCCCACCATCCAGATCGCTTCAGGCGGACCGGCTCAGCAGAGTAGGCCCAAGCAGCAAGCACCCCAACAATTGTCGCGCCAAAACCCCAAGGACCAAGCTGATATCCGACAGCAAGTGACAGCACGGACATACCCAGAGCAATCCAAAGCCCCCAACGCCCAGGAATACGCCCCGAAGGAATGGGGCGATCAGGCTCGTTGATTGCATCTACATGACGGTCGCACCAATCATTAGCTGCTTGGGACATGCCGCACACGATGGGGCCAGCGAGTAAAACGCCCAAGATAACCAGCCACCATTGGCCGGTTGGAGAGACACCTGCACTGACGATACCGCAAAGATATGCCCACATAGGTGGGAACCACGTGATCGGCTTGATCAGGCGGAGCATTGCACGGGGTTCGGGCAAAGTGCGGGAATGGCTAATTTCGCTGACACTCATGTGTCAACTAAACATTACATTTTATGATTCAGCAAGTGTAAAGGCTGATTGACGCTACTCGTCAGTGCTTTTTGCCAAAAGGCCAAACTTACGCAGCTTCACATAAAGCGACTGGCGCGACAGGCCCAGCATCTCTGCAGCTGCGACGCGGTTATTACCCGTCAACTCAACAGCCGTTTCGATGCACATTTTTTCAACAACATCAGTCGTGTCTGCAACGATATCTTTGAGAGTTGCGTTACCAACCAGCTCCATCACAGACTGAGCAGCATCATCACTTACAGGACCAGCAGTCGGTCGGCCAAGCTCAGCACGGCTCGTATCACGGATGACAAAAACAAAACTTGAGTTGGTAGTATCCGCCAAATAGGTCGCAGAAATTTCAACAGCACGGCTACCGTCATAATCGCCAACCAATTTAGTCGCGTACATCCGCATTTGACCAGTACGCGCAGCGTTCTCGAGCAGCACCTTTTGATCAACGCCCCCACGAACCAAGAAATCGCTAATCTGGCGCCCCTTCACATTCGTAATATGACCCGCATCCGCAAGAGTGAGGAAGCTATCGTTGGCGGAGCGAATAACACCTGACGCATCCGTAAAGACAATTGCATCAACGCCCTCCTCATAAAAGGACTGCAAATCTTCAACAAAAGCATCGCCGATACGGCTGCCTGCATCTGTATTTTCCAAACGACACAACAAAAGCTTCTCACCTGCCGCGCGGAATAGGCTCGGCTGAACAGAAAGTGTAAGCTTAGACGCCCGCACCATAAGTTCCATCGGAGCAAAACTGTCCGAAATAGCAAGGTTATGCAGCGTTTCGAGTAGCTCGCCTTTGCGACGGCCATCAAAAATTTGAGCAACAGCACCACCCATCAAATCGTCACGTGACGCACCCAATAGCTTTGCCGCATTACGGTTCAGATCTGTAATCCGACCAGAGGTCGCGTTAATGAAGACCAATGCATCTGTGCTCGCCTCCATTAGAACGCGGTAGCGCGTATCAAAATCACGGCGCTGCTCATAATCTTGTTCGAGAGCAATTTGCGTTTTCACCAGCTGCTGCTGCATTTCCGCAATTGGACGCAAGTCACGGCCAAGGATCAACAAGCTGCCATCAGGCCCGAGCCTGTGGAACGTGTATTGGATGGGAAACTGTACTGATGCTTCAACGTGGTTCAGCTCAATCGGACGCTCGCAATCGGTGCCAGCAAGAAATAGTTCAAGCTTTGTATCAAGTTTGTCGACACTTTCAGATGTCAGCACATCACGGATATTACGCCCCTGCCAACGATGCACCGCGCCAAAGTCTACACCTGTTTTCTTGCTCATGACAGAGAGGACCTCACCATGCAGCGAGATCACAAATGCCAAATCAGACGTTGCAGCAATAAGTTTGCCCAAAATATCCGGGCTCACCAACGGCATTGAACTTCCCGCCCAATACTCTTGTCCACGCGAGGTCATGTGCGCGCCTTCAAAATCATATGCATTCTGCTTCAGACTTTCTTTCTCGGGCGTGGCGCGCCTTGGTTTGAAACTATCAGACCGCATTTTTGTAATGCTCTTTTCGGATCTGATTCCACATGATCTGCTCCAGTAAGTGCCTTAATATCTAGCTTCTGACTTAGGAGCGAGCCGCCTACAATAATTGGCACGTGCTGCTTAGCCGTTTTACGTATATTTAAGATACATTCACGAATATGTTCAAGTCTTTCACCATCAGATGCGGATATCATAATTGCATCATATGACGATTTAGACACCTCTTCTGCGACCACCTTCACAGGCTTATCCATCAACAGTCGGCACGAAACGCCAGACCGGCGCAATTGCGCGGCAGCAACTCCTGCACCCAGAGTGTGATAATCACGCTCCAAAACGACCATCAGAACGCTTGGTCCAGTGACGACTTTGTTGGCGTTCGCCTGTGCGGCTGCCGGCATCAAATCGCGCAGCATACCCTGAAGACGTGCAACCGCGATGGTAACATCCGCAAAGCTTGCCTCGTCTTTGCACCACTGATCGCCCATCACTCGAGCAGCTTCCGGAATGTAGACGTCACAGATTTCTTCGTCTGTCAGCCCAAGCATCTTGACTTCAGCGCGCCAAACATCACGGGCACTCGGGTCATAATCGCGAATAGCACTGCACAGTGAAAACAAAACATCGGGCCGCGCATCGCTCAAGGCATTTGCGCGCTCGTCCGCGAGCGTCATCAAAACCCGTTCGGCGAGACTATCAACTTTCGGGGCGTGGCGGCGCTGGCTGATCTTTCGATCCGACATTTTAGCTCCTAATGACCCCAAAGGCGGGGCCGGTTCAACGACTCAAACTAGCCGCTTGGTCGAATACTAACACATGTAATCTAAATTCTATACCCATTGTCAAAATAATTAGACACCACAGGGTATTCCTGAAGCCCTAACACCAAATTTGGCGCAGAATGCAAAGCCCAACTTACAAATGCCCCTTTTGCCATATGTCAACTTTTGGGTGTAAGTTTTAGTTGACACATTGCCCGTTTCAGACCACCCTCATCCCACACCGCTTGTCAGGGAGTCGGTCTTATGTCTGCGCAATCGTCGCACAAAAATCAGGGCCGCAGTCTCTATACGCCAGAGCAACGCGCCCGCCGAGACGCTACCATCTGGACATTCGTGCAGGGTGTACTTGCGCCCGTGCAATTCATCATTTTTCTCGTCTCCGTAGCTCTAGTCATCAGGTACCTAATGACTGGCGAAGGTTACGCCGCGGCAACCGCTTCAATTCTGTTAAAAACCTTCGCGCTCTACACAATTATGGTGACGGGTGCGATTTGGGAAAAAGTTGTGTTTGGGCGCTATCTGTTTGCGCAATCGTTCTTTTGGGAAGACACTGTAAGCTTTGTCGTTATTGCGATTCACACCTTTTATTTATGGGCCTTATGGAGCGGCGCGCTCTCTCCCAAGGCACAAATGCTGGTCGCACTCGCGGCCTATGCAATTTATGTAATCAACGCCGCGCAATTCGTTTGGAAACTCCGGATGGCCCGCCTTGAAGCAACTCCAAATCAAGGCGTAACCGCATGAATGATCACAGCCCCATTTCAACTGGCTGCGCCAATAGCCCCGTCTTGAAACAACGCGGACAGCGGGAAGTTTTTTGTGGCCTCACAGGCATCATCTGGCTGCACCGCAAAATGCAAGACGCATTCTTTTTGGTCGTCGGTAGCCGTACCTGCGCCCACCTTTTGCAGTCAGCAGCAGGCGTCATGATTTTTGCAGAGCCGCGTTTTGGGACCGCGATTCTTGAAGAAAAGGATCTTGCAGGACTTGCTGACGCGCACACTGAACTTGACCGCGAAGTTGCGCGCCTACTGTCAAGACGGCCTGACATTAAGCAATTGTTTCTGGTCGGATCATGCCCCTCAGAGGTGATCAAACTGGATCTTGCGCGCGCAGCAGAACGTATGACGCAAGAATATGCGCCTAACGTCCGCGTTCTAAACTTCAGTGGGTCTGGTATCGAAACAACATTCACACAAGGCGAGGACGCGTGTCTGGCCTCAATGGTGCCCGTACTGCCCAAAACCGATGAACGCGAATTGCTCTTAGTGGGTGCTTTGCCTGACGTGGTCGAAGATCAAGCTGTTTCGCTACTTACTGAAATGGGCGTTGGTCCAATCAGAACTTTGCCCGCATCCCGTGCAGCGGATCAATATGGTATTGGCGAAAACACAGTTTTTGCGCTTCTACAGCCTTTCTTGGGTGATACCCACGCAGAGCTTGAGCGCCGCGGCGCACGCCACATTCCTGCTCCGTTTCCGTTTGGCGAACAGGGCACGACCGCGTGGTTGCGTGCAATTGCTCTTGAGTTTGGCGTGGATGAAGAAACTTTTGAGCGCGTCACAGCAGCGCCGCGCGCCCGCGCACGCAAGGCAATTGATGCGCAAGCGAAAGAGTTGCGCGGCAAGTCGATCTTCTTCTTCCCTGATAGCCAGCTTGAAGTCCCGTTAGCGCGCTTCTTGACGACCGAATGTGGGATGACCCCGCTTGAAATCGGAACACCGTACCTGCACGCAGGCCTTGTTGGTCCTGACCTCGCGCTCATCCCGGAAGGTCCAACCATCTCCGAAGGGCAAGACGTTGATCTGCAATTGGACCGAGCACGCGAGGCCCGCGCCGATATCACAGTTTGCGGCTTAGGATTGGCAAACCCACTCGAGGCCGAAGGTCTTACAACCAAATGGGCGATCGAGTTGGTTTTCACGCCAGTTCACTTCTATGAGCAAGCCGGTGATCTTGCTGGGCTTTTCTCGCGTCCCATCCGCCGCCGCGAGGTGCTTGACCTATGAAGCTCACCGTTTGGACATATGAGGGCCCAACCCACGTTGGTGCAATGCGTGTCGCAACTGCAATGAAAGGGCTGCACTACGTTTTGCATGCCCCACAGGGCGATACCTACGCGGACCTTCTGTTCACTATGATTGAGCGGCGCAACCATCGCCCGCCAGTTACATACACAACATTTCAAGCCCGTGATTTGGGAAGTGATACGGCGCATCTCTTCAAAGACGCCTGCCAAGACGCCTATGATCGCTTTCAGCCAGAAGCAATCATTGTGGGCGCCTCTTGTACTGCTGAATTGATCCAAGATGACCCCGCCGGCCTTGCGGAAACGATGGGCCTTAATGTGCCGGTCATTCCGTTGGAATTGCCCAGCTACTCGCGCAAAGAAAACTTTGGGGCAGACGAAACATTTTACCAAATCGTCAAAGCTCTGGCCAAACCTTGCGAGCGCACGTCACGGATTTCTTGCAACATCCTTGGTGGCACCGCATTAGGCTTTCGTCACCGCGATGACATCCAAGAAATCACAGCGCTCCTCTATGAGCTTGGCATTGATGTGAATGTTTGCGCCCCGCTTGACGCAACACCAAGCGACATTGCCCGCATGGGCGCTGCGCATTTCAACGTGCTGCTTTACCCTGAAACCGGTGAGGCCGCAGCACGCTGGTGCGAGCGCAGCTTTGAGCAGCCTTACACAAAAACGGTTCCAATGGGCGTTGGCGCAACCCGTGATTTCATCGCAGAGGTGTGCCAAATTTGCGGAATAGAGCCTAATGTGGACGAAAGCCGCCTGCGATTGCCGTGGTGGAGCAAATCCGTCGACAGCACATATTTGACTGGCAAACGCGTCTTTATCTTTGGCGATGGCACCCACGTGAAGGCCGCAGCCCGCGTTGCAAAAGACGAGATGGGTTTCGAAGTTGTAGGCGTAGGTTGCTACAATCGCGAGTTCGCACGCGACATCCGTGCACTTGCCAAAGACATTGGCGTCGAAGCTCTAATCAGCGATGACTACCTTGAGGTCGAGCAAACCATTGAAGCGCTGCAACCCGAGATGATCCTCGGCACCCAAATGGAGCGACACATCGGCAAGCGCCTTGGCATTCCTTGTGCCGTCATCTCCGCACCCGTGCACGTACAAGATTTCCCCGCCCGCTACTCTCCCGTTATGGGGTTTGAAGGCGCGAACGTCCTGTTTGATACGTGGATCCATCCGCTTGTAATGGGCCTTGAAGAGCACCTGTTGCACATGTTCCGCGATGATTTTGAATTCCACGACGAAGCGGGACCAAGCCATCACGACGGACATGCACCAAAACCAATTGATCGTCCTGCTGAGGGGCCCGTCGCAGCGGCGGTTCAAGAAGGCACTGGCGTTGCTGTTTGGCTCGCAGACGCAGAACGCGAGTTAAAGAAAATTCCTTTCTTTGTGCGCGGCAAATCCAAGCGAAACACTGAAAAATACGCTCTGGATCAAGGCATGACTGAAATTTCAGTCGATACACTTTACGAGGCGAAGGCCCATTATGCGCGATGAGGTAAGCATCCCTTATCGCGTGGCTATCGTCACGCTTGATCGCCATGCGGGCGGATCAATCACGCGCGCCATGCCAAACTTGCGCGCTGACTTTCCGGGCCTTGAAGTAAGCGTTCATGCAGCTGCTGAATGGGGCGACAACCCAGAAGCACTAGCAACCGCACGTCACGACATCGACCATGCAGATATTATTGTGGGCAATCTGCTGTTTCTTGAAGATCACCTGAAGGCGATTTTGCCGAACATGATCGCACGCAGACCTTCGCTTGATGCATTTGTTGGCGTCATTGCGGACCCAAGCATTACGAGCCTGACCAAAATGGGCGACTTGGATATGTCCAAGCCGACCTCTGGCGCCATGGCCATCCTTAAAAAGCTCAAGCCAAAGACAGGCAAGCAGGCGTCAGGCGAAGGCCAGATGAAAATGCTCCGCCGCTTGCCCAAAATCCTGAAATTCATTCCAGGCAAAGCCCAAGATCTTCGCGCGTACTTTCTATCGATGCAATATTGGCTTGGTGGATCAGACGACAACCTTGAGGCCATGCTCCGCTTTTTGGTAAGCCGTTACTCTGAAAATCGCGGCTGGAACGAAATTGAGGCCGCAGCTCCCATCGATTACCCCGAAGTTGGCCTGTACCACCCAGACCTTGCAGGCACGAAAATCGTCACTGATCTTACTGAACTGCCGCAAAGCGATGCAACTGCAACAGTCGGAATTCTGATGTTGCGCAGTTACATCCTGTCGGGGGATTGCGCTCATTATGATGCAGTCATCCGCGCGTTTGAAGCAAAAGGAATGCGCGTTATTGCGGGCTTTGCAGGGGGCCTCGATGGTCGCCCCGCCATTGAGCAATACTTCAACAGCGTAGATACGATGGTCTCACTGACTGGTTTCAGCCTTGTTGGTGGACCGGCCTACAACAACAGCGACGCCGCGATCGAAGCACTTACAAAGCTTGATGTTCCGTATGTCGCTGCTCATCCGCTTGAATTTCAAACTCTGAGCCAATGGTCGTCTAGCGACGGTGGCCTTGGCCCCGTTGAAACAACAATGCTCATCGCCCTGCCCGAGATTGACGGCGCCACAAACCCCACAGTCTACGCAGGTCGCCACAGTGAAACGGGCTGTCAGGGCTGCGCATATATGTGCAAAGCCAGTACCATCAGCAAAGCCATGGCACCATGTCATGAACGCATTGATGTGTTGGCAGAAAAAGTGGCGCGGCTGGCAAATCTGCGCCGTAAAGAAAACGCTGACAAAAAGATTGGCATTGTGCTGTTTGGCTTTCCGCCAAATGCCGGCGCTGTTGGAACCGCAGCGTATCTGTCCGTATTTGAGAGCCTCTTCAATACGCTGACCAGAATGAAGGCCAGCGGCTATGACGTTGAAGTGCCCGCAGATGTGGACATCCTTCGCACGCTCGTTTTGCAGGGCAACAGCGCCCAATACGGTCAAGAAGCTAACGTTGCTGATCACGTTTCTGCCGATCACATCGTTGAAAATACACCGCCCCTAGCGGCTATTGAAAGCGTTTGGGGCCCCGCCCCCGGCAAAGTCCAATCAGACGGTCGTGGCGTGTTCATCTTGGGCGCACATTTCGGAAACGTCTTTGTCGGCGTTCAGCCAACTTTTGGCTATGAGGGTGACCCGATGCGGTTACTCTTTGAAAAAGGGTTCGCCCCCACCCATGCTTTCGCCCAATTCTACTTGTGGCTCCGCAACACATATCAAGCTGATGCCTTGCTACATTTTGGGATGCACGGTGCACTTGAATTCATGCCAGGCAAACAAGCGGGCCTCGGCGCGCAGGATTGGCCGGATAGGCTCATCGGTGAGATGCCAAACGTCTACCTCTATGCATCGAATAATCCGTCTGAAGCCACGTTAGCAAAACGCCGTAGCAACGCCGTAACCATTACACATCTGACACCACCACTTGCCAAATCCGGTCTCTATAAAGGCTTAATCGCCCTGAAGGACACGTTAACGCGGTACCGTGGTACTGCCCAAAACGATCCATCACGCAGTGATCTAGAACAGCTGATCCGCGACCAAGCTAACGCTGTTGATATGAACGGTCGTGATCCTGAAAGCCTTTGGCTCAAGCTGCTTGAAACAGAGCACGCGCTGATCCCCGAGGGGCTCCATATCGTTGGCAAACCCATGTCTGATGCGGCGCGTCATGATCACGTCTCCACAATGGCGGATCAATCTTCTGAGGCTCGCGCCCGCGTCGATGCACTGCTGCAAGAGGACACTGAGTTACCTGCGCTAATGCGTGCCTTAAGTGCGCGCTACATTGCCCCTGTTGCGGGTGGTGATCTGATCCGTAGTCCTGATGTCCTCCCCACAGGCCGCAATATTCACGCGTTTGATCCGTTCAGAATGCCAACAGAATTTGCATTACGCGATGGCCGTAAACAGGCCCAAGTATTGCTGGACGCTCAAACCGAACTTCCACGCAGCATCGCGCTGGTGCTTTGGGGCAGCGACAATATCAAATCAGATGGCGGCCCGATCGCACAAGCCCTTGCTTTGATGGGCGCAAAGCCACGTTTTGACAGCTATGGCCGTTTGTCAGGGGCTGATCTTATTCCCCTAGAGAAGCTGGGGCGCCCACGCATTGATGTGGTTATGACCCTGTCTGGTATTTTCCGCGACCTGCTACCTTTGCAGACCAAGATGTTGGCCGAGGCCGCCTATAAATGCGCAGCCGCCAATGAACCAACGAGCCAAAATTTCCTGCGTGCACATGCACTATCCTATGCAGAGCAAATGGACGTTGATCTGGAAACCGCAGCACTGCGGGTCTTTTCCAATGCCAACGGCGCGTATGGGTCAAACGTAAACGCCCTCGTGGATGCCAGCGCCTTTGATAACGAAGATGAGCTGGCCGATGCCTATGAAGCACGCAAGTCATTCGCCTACGGCATGGACGGCAAGGCGGCGGCACAAGCAGAACTGCTCCAAAAGCAGCTTAAGGATGTGGATGTAGCCTATCAAAATCTTGAAAGCGTTGAGCTGGGTGTCACCACCGTTGACCACTATTTTGATACGCTCGGCGGTATTGCTCGTGCGGTAAAGCGCGCCAAAGGCGGCGCTGAGCCGGCTGTATTCATCGGCGATCAAACAATGGGTGATGCAAAAGTACGCACCTTGTCCGAGCAGGTCGCCCTTGAAACCAGATCGCGCAGCCTCAACCCGAAATGGTTCGAAGGAATGCTGCAACACGGACACGAAGGCGTGCGCCAAATTGAGGCGTGCGTAACGAACACGATGGGCTGGTCTGCCACGACCGGCCAAGTGGATGAATGGGTCTATGAACGGCTCTCTGAAACCTTCGTTCTTGACGACGCGATGCGCCAGCGGCTGGCGGATCTGAACCCGCAAGCTTCAGTACGCATGGCCAATCGCCTGCTTGAAGCAAGCGACAGAAATTATTGGACCCCCGACGCGGAAACACTCGCCGCGCTGCAAGATGCGGCCGATGCGCTCGAGGATCAAATGGAAGGAATTGCGGCGCAATAGAGCCGCATAGGGAGAAGTAACATGGCATTAGACAGAAGCACACCAATCCTGAGAGGCCAAGACGGCGAAGGCTCCGTACAGGTCCATCAAGATGACGGAATGAAAATCGAAGGCGCCAAGGTGTTTTCGGTCTACGGCAAAGGCGGCATCGGTAAATCAACCACCTCGTCCAACTTGTCTGCTGCATTTTCAATGCTGGGCAAACGGGTTTTGCAAATTGGATGTGACCCCAAGCATGACAGCACGTTTACTCTGACGGGCTCACTTGTCCCAACAGTCATCGACATCCTAAAAGATGTGGATTTTCACGCAGAAGAGCTGCGCCCTGAAGACTTCGTTTTTGAGGGTTTCAACGGCGTTAAGTGTGTTGAAGCAGGTGGCCCTCCGGCGGGTACTGGTTGTGGTGGCTATGTGGTTGGCCAGACAGTCAAATTGCTTAAGCAGCACCATTTGCTTGAAGACACCGACGTAGTGATTTTTGATGTTTTGGGCGACGTGGTGTGCGGCGGCTTTGCTGCCCCATTGCAACACGCTGACCGTGCATTGATCGTCACCGCAAACGACTTTGACAGCATTTATGCGATGAACCGGATTATCGCCGCTGTTCAAGCGAAATCCAGCAACTATAAAGTCCGCCTCGCGGGCTGCGTCGCCAACCGGTCACGCGAGACAGATGAAGTAGACCGGTTCTGTAAAACCGTTGGCTTTAACCGTATCGCACACATGCCTGATCTTGATGCGATCCGCCGCTCACGCCTCAAAAAGAAGACCCTCTTTGAGATGCCTGATGAGGAAGAAATCGTCCAGGTTCGCAAGGAATACATCCGCCTCGCAGAAACACTTTGGAACGGCACTGAAGCGCTTGCGCCTGCGCCGCTGCCTGACCGCGAAATCTTTGAATTGTTGGGCTTCGATTAAACCATGACCGCATACGACCGCACCCTTTCCCGCGTCGAGACATACTTCGACCAAACCGCGACCAAAACATGGGAGCGCCTGACCTCAGACGCGCCCGTGTCGCGGGTACGCGAAACCGTGCGCGCGGGGCGGGACCGGATGCGTGAAACAATGCTCAACACCCTTGGGGATGTGCGCGGAAAACGAATTTTGGACGCCGGCTGTGGCGCGGGTCAAATGACCCACGAACTGGCTTTGCGCGGCGCCGAGGTAGTCGCCGTGGATATCTCGCCGTCACTCGTGGAAATCGCACGCAAGCGGTTGCCAGATGCCTTGTCACATCAAGTGACATTTCACGCTGGCGATATGCTAGACTCCGCGCTTGGTGACTTCGATCACGTGGTCGCGATGGACAGTTTGATCTACTATGACGCCGCTGACATTAACCGCTCAATTTCGACCCTGTTCCAGCGAACAAGCTGTAAAATTGTGTTCACCGTTGCGCCGCGCACACCATTCTTGATGGCGTTTTTCGGTATGGGAAAATTGTTTCCGCGCCGTGACCGAAGCCCCGTGATGATCCCACATGCGCCCAAGAAATTGGCACGCCTTGTAGACGGTAATCTGCGCAGCGTCGCGCGGATCAGCTCGGGTTTTTATATCTCTGAATGTTTGGAAGTAACCAAGTGAGCCAAACGCAGCGCATATCAAAATGGCTCCCATTTGCGGATGCCGCGTCTGAGGGTCTTCCCCTCGGACAGCTTTTGCGGATGTCGCTGTTCCAAGTGTCTGTCGGCATGGCCTCTGTCTTGCTGTTGGGAACTTTAAACCGCGTTATGATCGTGGAGTTGTCAGTACCGGCAATGATTGTTGCGCTCATGATCGCGTTGCCTGTTTTATCTGCTCCGTTCCGCGCACTTTTGGGCTTCAAATCAGACAACTTGCAAAGCTCCCTGGGTTGGAAACGCATCCCCTACTTATGGTTTGGCAGCTTGTGGCAGTTCGGCGGCTTAGCGGTAATGCCATTCGCCATTCTGTCACTGGGATTTGAGCAAGCAGCCGGCCCCGAATGGGCAGGTGAGGTTTTGTCAGCAGCAGCTTTCTTGATGACCGGCCTTGGGATGCACATGACCCAAACCGCAGGTCTGGCATTGGCCGCAGACCGCGCAGATGATGAAACACGTCCTCGCGTTGTGGCTCTTTTGTACGTCATGTTCCTGGTCGGCATGGGACTGTCCGCCGTGATCGTTGGCTATTTCCTGCGCGACTTTGGTGATCTGCGATTGGTTCGCGTCATTCAATCTTGCGCCGTAATCACCCTTGTTTTGAACATTGTCGCTTTGTGGAAACAAGAAAAGCTGGCGCCCAAATCTAAGGCCGAGCGTGATGCAGCACCAAGCCCCACTTTCAAAGATGCATGGTCAGATTTCATGGCCGGCGGTCAAGCTGGCCGCCTGATCGTTGTCGTCTTTTTGGGAACTATGGCTTTCAATATGCAAGACGTATTGCTCGAGCCTTACGGCGGCGAAGTCTTGGGGTTATCTGTATCCGCCACCACTTTGCTGACAGCGCTTTGGGCGTCTGGCGCACTTCTGGGCTTTGCACTTGCAGCTAGATGGCTGCGCGGTGGGCTAAACACACATCTCATGGCGGGCCGTGGCCTGCTTGTTGGAGTGGGTGCTTTCACATGCGTTGTGTTCGCTGCACCACTCAATTCAGTATTCCTTTTCTACACTGGAAGCGCCGCGATCGGCTTGGGTGGAGGGCTGTTTGCAGTCGCCACGCTGACCGCAGCAATGACTTTGCCCAACGCAGGCCGCGGCCTTGCATTGGGGGCTTGGGGCGCCGCGCAAGCGACCGCCGCAGGCCTGTCGATCCTCATCGGCGGTACCATCCGCGATGTGGTCAACACTGCCGCACTTAACGGGAACTTCGGACCGGCGCTCGCCACGCCATCGACGGGCTATTCAGTTGTCTATCACACTGCAATTGCTCTTATTTTTGTCACGCTCATCGCCTTGGGGCCCCTTGTGCGACGCGGGACACAGACCACTCAGCAAGGACGTCAGATCGGTCTGGCTGACTTCCCTACCTGACACATTCGGAGAAAGAAAATGGACGGAACTATTTTTGGAAACATCGACTTGGCGAGCGTCGCTCTTTGGGGCTTTTACGGCTTTTTCGCGCTGCTGATTTACTATCTGCAAACCGAAAACATGCGTGAAGGCTATCCCCTTGAAAATGACACCGGTGAGACAGCGGCCAACCAAGGCCCCTTCCCTGTGCCAAACCCCAAAACGTTTAAGCTGCCACATGGCCGCGGCGAGGTGACCGTTCCCGGTCCTGACCGCCAAGCCCGTACAGATTTGGCGCTTGAGCAAACTGGCGTGATAAACGGACTGCCTTTCGAGCCAACCGGTGATCCAATGATGGACGGCGTTGGTCCAGGTGCATGGGCTGCGCGTCAAGATCACCCAGAGCTTGATGGCAAAGGCCACCCCAAGATCATCCCCATGTCGAGTGTTGACACATTCCGCGTGTCTGCTGGCCGTGACCCACGTGGTTTGCCGGTTATGACAGGCGATAACGTAGTCGTTGGTCGCGTCACCGATATGTGGATCGATGAACCAGAGCAGCTGGTACGTTATTTCGCTTATGAAGTTGACGCCGAATTTGGCGGCGGCACCAAACTGGTGGCCCGTGAAATGGCGCGTATCAAATCAAACCACCTCAAGATCCGCTCAATCTATTCGCACAACGTCAAAGGTATTCCGACCCAAAAATCGGCAACCACTGTGACGTTGCTCGAGGAAGAGAAGATCCAAGCCTACTACGGCGGCGGCACGCTTTATGCGGACCCAAGCCGTTTGGAACCCCAAGCCTAAGGAAAGCCGACCCCATGTCACACGACGATTTCGCAGTTGAACCCATCGAAGGTCTGCCAGAGGAACTGCCCGCGGGCGAAGAGATCCTCTGGCAAGGGCGCCCCAATTGGTGGAGCCTGACCAAAGAAAGCTGGGGCCTGAAATGGCTCATGGGCTATTTCGCTTTGTTCGCACTGTGGCGTTTCATCGTTGTGCTTGGGGTCGCCCCCTTTGGCCACGCACTTTTGTCTGTACTGCCGTTCGCAGTTTTTGCAGCGGCAACAGTCGCTGTGCTGGCACTGATTTCATACGTACAGGCCCGTAACACGGTCTACACAATTACGAACCGTCGCGTTGCCATGCGCATCGGGGCGGCTCTGACGATGACCCTGAACCTGCCATACCAATGGGTAAAGAACGCAAACCTCGCGCTGCTTTCTGGCGGTCATGGCACCATCGCGCTTCAAACATCGGGCAAGACCCGCATGAGTTACCTAATGTGTTGGCCCCACGTTCGCCCTTGGCGGATGGCCCACACGGAACCCGCTCTCCGTTGCATCCCTGACGCCGCTAATGTCGCACAGATTTTGGCCGCCGCAGCGGAGACGCGGGTATCCGAAGCCCCCATTATCACACGCGTCCCTGACGCCGTTCCAGCGGAGTAAACTGATATGCAATTTGCCCCTTCTGAAACCCGTAAAATGTTGAACAAAGACCGCGAAATGATCCCACGCACGCTGATCCGCGGTGTGTTATTCATGATTGCTTGCGCAGTCGCTTTGTCGGCCTACTCGGTCTGGTCAGACCGCCCATCAGCCAGCGCCCTGCCTGCTTCACCAATCGTGAAAGAACGTACGATCACGATGAAAAGTGAAATCTCTGGCGCCACGTATATCGCTGATATCGACGGTACAGTGTTGCTTGATGCAGGCCCGGGCGCAGGTGGTTTTATGGGCGTGATGTCACGCGTCGTTGAGCGTAATCGCACCGTAAACAACATGGACATGAGCGCGCCCGTCCGCCTTGTGCAATTTGCCAATAACCGCGTCGCCATCATCGATGACGAAACCAACTGGAGCGCAGACCTGATGGGGTTTGGGTCCGAAAACTGGGCAGCCTTCGCCACGCTGCTCGATCAATAAGGGAACCGGAACCATGGGATTATTCACCCGATCAAAAGAAACAGCACCCTGCACTGTCAGCATCTCGCACCGCTTTGAAGAGCTCAGCGCGCATGTGCGGTTTGACAACGGAGCAGTCATTCACCCCGGCGATAGCGTCTTGGTCCAAGGGGCCGAGATCATGGCGCCTTTCGGCGAAATCGTCGAAGAAAGCCGCACCGCCGTCATCACCCGCGCCAGTGGTCTTGAGCGCGCTTGGACGCGCCTGACCGGTGATCTGGAATTTATTGAGCTTTGCGAGTTTTCATTCTCTGAGGAGGTTACAGTATGAACATCCAAACCCCCAAGGACCTGAACGGTCACGCATCCCCCACCGCTTTGCATGGTACAAACGAAGCCATGACCTCGGAAAAAGCAACCGATGTTGCGATGCAGGACACGCTTCTCACCCCGCGCTTTTACACCACTGATTTCAATGAACTGGACGCCATCAACGTTGAAAACGTGCGCCACGATTGGGACACCCTGATCGGCCAAATGGAAGCAGACCCAAACAAAGGCCATTTTAAGAAAAACGCTGATTGGGACACCGTCGATTGGGACGGCATGGAACCTGCTTTGCGTGCCGAATTTATCGACTTTTTGATCTCAAGCTGTACTGCTGAATTCTCGGGGTGTGTGCTTTATAAAGAAATGAAGCGCCGCGGTTCTAATCCAGACATCACGCAGCTTTTCCAACTGATGGCCCGCGACGAGGCCCGTCACGCGGGCTTTATCAATGATGCACTGCGCGAAGCTGGCATTGCGGTCAACTTGGGCTTTTTGACCCAACAAAAGAAGTACACGTACTTCCGCCCTAAGTTCATTTATTATGCCACGTATCTGTCAGAAAAGATTGGCTACGCGCGTTACATCACAATCTTCCGCCACCTGGAAAAGCATCCCGAGCACCGCTTTCACCCCATTTTCAAATGGTTTGAGGAATGGTGCAACGATGAGTTTTCACACGGCGAAGCCTTTGCGTTGTTGATGAAAACAGACCCTAAACTGACGGAATCGCGCCAAAACCGCCTCTGGATCAAGTTTTTCCTGACGGCCGTTTACGGCACAATGTGGGTTCGCGACCACCAGCGCCCCGTTTTCCACGAGGCCTTGGGCGTAGACGTGACGTGGTACGGCATGGAGGTGTTCCGCAAAACATCGGAAATCAGCAAACAGATCTATCCGTTCACGCTTGATATCGATCACCCGCGCTTCCGCAAAGGGCTCGATAAACTGCAAGACGCCAACGTTCAGATTGCCGCCGGCAAACGCCAGCGCGGCGTTGCTGGTAAGATCAAGCAGTTCATCGGAACCGCCCGCGCGGCGGCCGCATTTGCTGTGCTCTACTCCATCCCCGTTGTGCACCACGAACGTCCAGCAAGCACCATGATGGAGCCCGCCTACTAATGCTGGCAACCCCGTGGATATCTGCGCTTGGCGCGCTGTTCTTGTGGTGGTTTTCCACGGGCGCGATCCTTGTGATCGTGCGCCGTGCTGACCGCGCCGAGGGCACCGCTGGCCTCTGTGCTGTTCTATGGGGTTTGCCGTTCCTGCTTACGGGGGCTGCGGCATTTTACGTCTCGCTCTCTCAAACCGGAGTGGCGGGACCCTATATCGCGTTTTTGGCCGCTTTGGCCGTTTGGGGATGGATTGAGCTGGCATTCTTGACGGGCATTATCACCGGGCCAAATACCGCAGAATTACCGCCTAACACCCCACCATTTGAGCGCTTTATTCGTGCATGGGGCACCGTTGCCTACCACGAGATTTTATTGACCGCGGCCCTTGTTGCAATGATTTGGGTCAGCCAAGACGCCGAAAACATCTTTGGTCTTTGGACATACGCAGTGCTTTATTTCGCCCGCATCTCAGCCAAGCTGAATCTCTTTCTGGGCGTGCCCAAAATCAACACAGAATTTCTACCAAAACCACTGGCACATTTGCCGAGCCATTTTCGCCACGCACGGGTCAATTGGCTGTTTCCTATATCGGTCACCGCGCTCACATTCGCGACAGCCTGCTGGCTTGAACGGCTATATTCTGCCTCATCACAGGCAGAAGTGGCCGGATTTACCCTACTCACCGCCATCACTGCGCTGGCATTACTAGAACACTGGCTAATGGTCATTCCATTGCCTGACGAAAAACTATGGCGCTGGATGCTCCCCGCCCCTGCGCCCACAAAAACAAAAGGGACCACGTCATGACGTTTGATATTCTTTTCAATGAGCAGTTGGACAAACTCAAAGACGATGGCAATTATCGCGTTTTTGCACAGCTTGAACGTCACACGGGTAAGTTTCCTCAAGCGTCCGAGCACGGCCAAGATGAGGCGCGGGATGTCACAATCTGGTGCTCAAACGATTACCTTGGCATGGGTCACCATCCTGATGTGATCGCCGCCATGACACGCACCGCCGAAAGCTGTGGTACTGGCGCGGGTGGTACGCGCAACATCTCTGGCAATGCCATTCACCACCTCGCTCTTGAGAATGAGTTGGCTGATCTGCACGGCAAGGAAAGTGCGCTTTTGTTCACCTCTGGATACGTGTCGAACTGGGCCGCCCTAAGCACCCTTGGCGCGCGACTGCCCAATGCTGTGATCTTATCAGACGAAGGCAACCACGCCTCGATGATCGAAGGCATTCGCCACTCAAAGGCACAAAAAGTCATCTGGAAACACAACGATGTTGAGGACCTTGATCGTAAGTTGGCTGCCCTACCCGCCAACACGACAAAGATCGTCGCATTTGAAAGTGTTTACTCAATGGATGGTGACATCTGCCCGATGCGCGAAATCATTGAAGTTGCTGAGAAACACGGCGCGATGACCTACCTCGATGAGGTCCACGCCGTTGGCATGTACGGCCCGCGAGGCGGCGGTATTTCCGAGCGTGAGGGGCTTGCCGATCGGATCACACTGATCGAAGGCACCTTGGGCAAGGCGTACGGTGTTGTTGGTGGCTATATCACTGGCTCCGAGGCGCTGTGTGACTTTATCCGTTCATTTGCCTCTGGCTTTATCTTTACCACTGCCCTGCCCCCCGCAGTGGCAGCAGCGGCGCAAACGTCTATCAAGCACCTCAAGACATCGGATGTTGAGCGTAAAGGCCAACAAGCCCAAGTCGCGCAGCTGCGTCACAAACTTGATCGCGCGGGCATCCCGCACCTGATGAACAAAAGCCACATTATTCCCGTGATGATCAAAGATCCTGTTAAAACGCGGATGATTGCGGATTACCTGATGGAGCAGTACGGCATTTATGTGCAGCCCATTAACTACCCCACAGTGCCAAAAGGGACCGAGCGGCTACGCTTTACACCAGGCCCCTGCCATACAGATGCGGACATCGATCATTTGGTGAATGCGCTTAGCACTCTGTGGAAGCAATGCGCGGTTTCCCACGCAGTCGCGTGATTATAGCGGGCTTAACTTTACCTGCGGCACTTTGGCCCTAAGTTGCTTATTGGAATGAACGTTGGAGATAGATTTATGAAAACGACACTACTTACCCTGACCGCCGCAATGGCTATCGGTGGCGCTGCATTTGCAGACGGCCACGCTTCTGGTGATGCTGCTGCTGGTGAAGATGCATTCAAAAACTGTACAACATGCCACTGGGTTCAAGACGCAGACGGCAATGACATTGTTGGCAAGAAAAAGCCAACTGGTCCAAACCTTTACAACGTCGTCGGCAACGCGATTGCTCAGTCTGATTATCGCTACTCCAAGCTGATGAAAGCTGGCACAGATGCTGGTCTCGTGTGGGACGAAGCATCGTTTGTCGCTTATGTTCAGGACCCAACAGGGTACCTGAAAGAAGCCACAGGCGAAAAAGGCCGCAGCAAAATGAGCTATAAAGTACGTAAAGAAGAAGACGCTGTGAACATTTACGCGTACCTTGCGTCGCTGGCCCCAGCTAACTGATCTAGAAATAAAAATTTTGTTTTTCTTTGTGAAAAGCAATGGCCGTCCCCGATAGGGGGCGGCCATTTTTTTAGCGAAACTGGATACTCCGCAGCTTAGACCACCAAGACAACTTCGCTCACGTCTTGATCGACAGCTCGACACGCTGCATTCACTTGTTCAATTAAATGGGTCTGAACATAAGCAGCATGAAATTTACTCGGCGCGCGAAGGACCAACCGGCCCCCTGCCCGCTCAACCCGCACCAGCGCGCTTAGCCACGCGCCATATGCGCCCTCGTCCTGGCTATGAAGCACGCCTTGGGCCAAGCTCCACTCTGTCCCACTACTTAGGTCTGGCGCGGGTATTTGCCCGCGTGCCTTCAACGGCACCACCTTCGCACTTTCTGGCACACCTTCCATGCGCAAGGCATAATCAGGGCCAACAGCATCCCACTGTGGCCGCGTCACACGTCGTATGCACTCCAGATCAAGGCCATATTGAGTTACACGCCCACGCGCACCTTGGCGGTGAACCACAAGCCACCCCATTGCTTTAAGCTTCGCCATCTCACGTTTAACAGTGCGGGGTTCTACGGCCCAAAGCCGAGCTATCTCAACTTGACCTACGGCCAACTCATCCCGCTGCCAGTTGTAGCGCGCCACAACAAGTGTGATAAATCGCAGTATCAATCGCTGCTCATGTTTGCCGTGTGCCAAGGCATAGGCGCCCATGGCGGTTAGCACATCGTATTTTACCACGGACGCATTGCGCCCAACAGTTTGGGTAACGTTCATATCCGCCCTTTTCGCGCCCTTTGGAATAAAGCTCCGCTCTTTTGGCAGATACTTTGGGTCGCGATATTTTTTGCCTCATGCAGCGATACCGTGTTTGGTTGTCTCTGCTATTTTGTTATTTTTTTACAATGATGGCGCAGAACTACACATACTTGTGCTGCAACTCAACGCTAAATCAAATCTCTTGTCTGATTTGCGTCCAATGGCTCGATTCTGTCAAGTTCAGTTTTTCTGAGCGCTTTAAAACCACTAATCAATAATGATATTTTTGGTATTAATGGTATAGGGGGACGCCTTGGCTGACACCTATTAGGGCTTTTTTGTCCCCCAATATGTAGTGGCGGCAAGATATGTGTCCCCCTTAGTTTGGGACACTCGCCAGCACGTAGATGCTCACTGGTTCCAGCAGCGCCTTGCGATTCCCACAAAAACAGCCGCTACGTGCTATTTTCGCTTTTTTACCATTTCATCTTTATCCCCTTTTGCTTTTTTCGCAAATTAGGCGTAAATCAGGACAACAGCATCTAAAAGCGTCCCCGCGGGGACAGGTAATGTCAAAGGCTCGAAATGTTTTCACATGAAGATCTAGCTCGCATGCAAGCGCAGTCCTTGCGAATGCAGGGTGTTATTAGGAAGCAAACCTATTCGCCAGAGATGGAAAAAACTCTGCGGCGGTTTTCCAGTTGGGAGGTGGGCGAGCTTATCTTCAAGGTGAACCAATCGACTTTGCGGGGTCGATTGGCGTCAGACCCCTCCCTGCCCCAAGGGTTGGTTGAGGAAGATGGGCGCCAACGCTGGTATTCCCTTGAGGAGATCAATCAGATCCGCCGCCGTCTTAAGGTGAACCGGAAGTCGCTTATGCCGCCGCGCCCCTCGGGCAAGCGGGCCATTCGTGCAGCAATTGCTAACTTCAAAGGGGGGGCTGGGAAATCCACCGTTGCGCTGCACTTTGCTCACGCTGCTGCGCTTGACGGGTACCGCGTTCTTTGCGTGGACTTTGACCCCCAAGCGACGCTGTCCCATTCGATGGGGCTGTCGGATGTGGATGAGGAATTTACTGTCTGGGGCGTCATGGCGCGCGACCTCATTCACCAAACAGAGGCGATGAACGCCAACGTAAGTATGGGCGCTGAAAGCGGTGCGGCCCTGCCCAAGCGTAGCCTGCCCTCCTCAATTACGGATATGGGATTGGCCGATTTGCGGGTGACGGATTTCATTAAGCCGACGTCATGGCCCACAATCGATATCGTGCCGTCTTGCGCCAATGCGGCCTTTGTCGAGTTCGCCTCTGCGCAGTATCGCCATGTGAACCCAGAGTGGTCGTTTTTTGCTGCCGTCTCGCGCTACCTCGATCAGCTTCCACCAGACGCATATGACATGATCATTTTCGATTGCCCGCCCGCGATTGGATACCAGTCGATGAATGCTGTTTTTGCCGCGGATGTTCTCTATATCCCATCCGGTCCGGGTTACTGGGAGTACGACTCTACTACCTCATTTATCGGCCAGCTGTCCGAGGCCCTTGAGGACTTGGCCCATTTCCGCAGTGGTGTCCCCGCGGGGACGATGTCCCTTCCCAAGGCATTCCTTGATGTGCGCTTCTTGCTGACCCGTTTTGAGCCAAACAATGACCTGCACCGTGCGATGCAGCAGGCATTTGTTAAAGTGTTTGAAGATAGAGTTACCGAACATCCCATCGAGATGACCCGTGCCGTTGAGCAATCAGGTCGCTTCCTGTCGTCCATTTACGAGATCGACTACAGAGATATGACACGTGAGACTTGGCGTCGTGCACGGGCGTCCTTTGATCAGGCATATGAAGAATTTCGGACTAACCTTGTAAGCGCGTGGGAAGAATTGGAGTAATGCTATGAAGAAGCGTCGTGTATTCGATATTGATTTTGATGAAGCAGAACAGACACAAACACCGCAGTTAGAGACTAAATCGATGTTTGGCTCCCCTGCCCCGTCGGCTCCTCATGACCGGCGTGGCCCTATGGCATCAGCCATTGCTGAGAACGCTGGCGCTTTGTCAGAGCGTGCAGCAGCAGAGGCCGCTATTCGTGCCGAAAACGACCGGCTCGCCCATGAGCTAGTAGACCTAAAACAAGCTGGCCTGATTACGCGTTTAGTCAATATTACCGATGTTAGAGCCGAATTGTTGACCCGTGATCGCAAGGCGGTCCGCGATAGTGAGATTGATGAGCTAAAAGCCTCGATCCGCGATATTGGTCTTTCAAATCCTATTCAGGTGCTGGAGGCAGGTGACGGTTATGAATTGGTTCAGGGGTATCGGCGCCTGACTGCGTTCCGTGAGCTTTACAAAGAAACCGGTGAACAGCGTTTTGCTCAAATTCCAGTTGGAATTATTGCCAGGACTGAAGAAGACCGCTCTTTGTATCGCCGGATGGTCGATGAGAATATCGTGCGCAAGGGTATCGGTTTTGGTGAAATGGCGGCGATCGCTTGGGCTTACTTGCGGTCGTCTGACAAAGCGTTTTCTAATGTGAACGAAGCTATTGATGATTTGTTTGCAAGCGCGGGTCGGCAAAAGCGGGCCTACATTAAAAACTTTGCAAAGTTATACCAGCGGCTTGAGCCAAGCTTGGTCCACGTCGATGTAATCCCGCGTGCGCTTGGGCTTGAGGTGGGAAAAAAGCTTGATGAAAACCCCGCGCTCGTCAGTGTGCTGAAGCAGCGTTTGCTTGACGCAAATGGGCAGAGTGCGGCCGATGAGCTTCGGATGTTGCGGGCCTTTGTGGCTGAGAAGAATACTCCCAAAACCACGCCTCGTGAGACTGCCAAGACGACCCTGCGTTTGATGTCCCCGCGGGGACAGGTGAAGTGTGTTGCCGCAGAGGGAAGTTTTTCGATGCAATCGAAGATGGATTTCACAACAGTTGAGCGTGCGCGGCTTGAGGCGGCAGTAGCTGCGTTTTGGGAAGCGCTTGATCCAAAGTAGCGCGTCCCCGCGGGGACAGTTACTCTTCGATAAAGGCCCGTATCAGGTTGACCACCTGCTGCGGGCTTTCTTCATGGGCCAAGTGTCCAAGTTTACTGATTTCATGTACTCGCGCGTTTTGCATACGTGAGGCCGCTGCGTTGCTTGTGCTTGGCGGAACAGCCTGATCGTTTGAGCCGGTAATGAAGAGCGTCTGATTGAGGATGTTGGGCAGTCGTTCGAGCAACCCATCCAACTTCCAATGTGCCATCATGGCGAGTGTACCGTCAACGTGTGAGCGCCGTGCGATCAGCGTCTGATAAAGCTTTAGCCCATCTGCATCGAGCTTTGAGCCTGTCCCGGTTATCAGGCGCTCAACTGCTGCGGTGTTGCCAGAGGTGGCAGTAAAAATACGTGCTGTCAGGGGGTTTAGGGACAGCAGCTTTGCGAATGCAGGGAATAGAAAGCCTGCGATGCCTTTGAAATTTGCGAGCGCCGCGTTGATGCCGATGATCTGTCCCCGCGGGGACACGCCAAGTTCTGCAAGTCGAAGTGCAATGGCGGCACCAGCGGAGTGCCCTATGATTGCGGTTGGCTTCCAGCTTTCTTGGGCAAGCAGCGACGCAAGATCTGTGGCCATCGCATCAAGCCCGCAGCGTGCGCGTGAGCCAAGTTGGCTAAAGCCCTGACCGGGCAGGTCAACGGCGATGACTTGGTGTGTTTGCGCAAGTAGTGGCATGACGTCCCGCCATGAGTGCGTTGCGCCACCAGCGCCGTGGATGAGCAACAATTGCGGCCCGTTCCCCATGATTTGTACGTGCCACCTGTGTGGCCTGCAGGGGATGATCTGAGAGTGCTCTTTGTGGGGCCAGTAGGCGGGTAGGCGGGGCAGCAGGTCCATCTCCCTACAAAGCGCCTGAGATGGCCTGAGAGAGCTTCTGTGCGCTGGCGCGGGGTAGGGCGATGTAGGGCGCCATCATGCGGCTGGAAAGGGTCTCTAAGGCTCTGTGTGGGCGGTTAGACACATCAATCACCATGCTTGCGATGTTATGCGCTGCTATATGTTGGGCCATCATCTCGGCATCTGTCCCCGCGGGGACACGAGAAGCTGTTCCATCAAGGGCGATATTTGCACGTCCATCGGTCAGCGTGATGATTGTGGGTGTCAGGCCACGCCCTCGGGCCTGTTGTGCCAGATCAAGGGCAGCCTTCAGGCCGGCCGCAAGGGGCGTTCCACCACCACCTGCCAAGCTGGCTAGTTGTCGTTTCGTCTGCACAAGGCTGCGCGTTGGTTGTAAAATTGTTTCGGCTGTTTCACCGCGAAACGCTACCAGCGCCACATGGTCGCGACGGGCGTAGGCCTGTGCTAGCAGTAACTCAACTGCGCCTTTTGCCTCTCCTAGTCGTGCCATGGCAGCACTTCCGGATGCATCGACAGTGAAAATCATAAGTCTGTCTGACATTTCCTTAAAGCGTTTGACCCGAATATCAGATGGGCGGATGGCGAGCGTGGTGCGTGTAAACCCACGTCGGCGCAATGGTTGCCAAGGTGCGGCGGCACGTAAGGTCGCGACCAAGTCAATTGTGTTTGTGCCATCCAGCTTGCCGGTGGTTGAGGGCAGGGGGCGACCGCGGCGGTTACCTTTCTTGCTGTCACCTGAACCGCTGGCTGTTTTGGCGCTTCGCTGTGCTTTTGCCTTGGCTAACTGAGCGAGAACGTCTGGTGGTAGCATTGCGCGAATGGCATCGATCACCATGTCTTGCGGTATAATCTCTGCGGATTGATTGGCTAGTGAATTGTCACCTGTGTTATCAGGCGGGGGCGACGTTTCTTGTGCATCTGTTTGATCGGATGGCATGCAGGTTGCGCGGGGCGCGATAACCAGTTCAGCGGCCGCCTTCAGATCGTCGGCATTGGGTGTTTGACGGTTAAACAGAGCCGCATGTGTGCGTGCGGCCTCAACAGCAAACATCGGCGCGCGAATGCCAACAACGCCAAATTGAATACAGAGCGACGTGAGGTATTTAATTACCTCATTAGGTGTTTCAACGGTTGTGAGATCGATATTGCTTGGCAGAGTAATAACACTGACATCAGTGTGCCGTATCCCGGCAAGATCCACGTGAAATGCAAGCCGTTCTACTAGGGCAGGGGGGAGTTGTTCAGCGCCTTCTTCATCCAAGCCTTCGTCTAGCGCAATCAGCGCGTGATCGCCTGCATCCAATGTTTGCGCAAGCCGCGCTGCCAGTGGTCCCTCTGTGCGTTCAGCCATTATCAGAACAAGTGTCGAAGGATCGTTCAGCATCCCTTTTTCGGCCACAACAGACCCTTTTTGAAGCGTAGCGCTAATGTCTACGCCGCCAAAAAGCTGTTCGTCAGAAACGCGCGGATGTACCCGGCGGCAGGGTAGGGGAAGCGCATCGCAGGCGGCGTTGAAGCGGTCACGGACGGGCCCGTTACGTGCTTTCACCCAAATGCCACCAAGACGCGGATTAAGCGCCAACAAGGTTAACGCGCGTTCAGCGAGAGACCATGCTGGTGCGGGACTGGTCATGCAGAGGCAACGCGTGGGGTGTTGAAGACTTGGTTCACAATGCGTGCGACGCGCGCGCCGCTGCCTGCCTCATCAAGGGGGTCGCGACGCAGGCGATGGCGAAGGGCCATTGGTGCAACTGCTTGTAAATCCTCACGAATTACCTTGTTGCGTCCTTGATAGGCGGCCCATGCGCGCGCTGTGCGAAGCAAGGTAAGCTCTCCGCGTAGGCCATCGGAGCCAAGCGCAATACAAAGCGCCGCACAATCAGCCAGAATTGCATCATCCGTCTTAATTTTAGCCAGTATCGAACGGGCTTTGATGATCTCATCACGGATTTCCGCATCTTTGACAGCCCATGTTTCAAGGAAGGTGGTCGTGTTCCGCTCGTAGGCGTCGCGGCGCTTGATCACTTCGACCCGTGTCTCAACGTCATTGGGAGAGCTAACGTCAAGCGACAGACCGAAGCGATCAAGAAGTTGGGGGCGCAGCTCGCCCTCTTCTGGGTTGCCAGAGCCGACAAGAACAAAGCGCGCGGCATGGCGAATAGACAGACCTTCACGCTCAACCACGTTTTCACCGGTTTGGGCCACGTCTAAGAGAAGATCGACGATGTGATCTTCGAGCAAATTGACCTCGTCGATATACAGATATCCGCGGTTTGCACGCGCCAGCAGGCCTGCTTCAAAAGCTTTTTCGCCCTGTGTTAGAGCCTTTTCGATGTCCAATGCGCCTACTACACGGTCTTCGGTGGCGCCAAGGGGTAGATCAACGACTGGGGTCGGAATTTCTACTGTCTTGTCCGTGTCGATTGCGGCCCAATCTGGGCAATCCGCGGAGGTTTCTGAGTTGGTCGGACAGCCTTTGATGGCTGTAATCGGCGGCAACAAGGCGGCAAGCGCGCGCACGGCTGTCGATTTGCCCGTCCCGCGGTCACCGAAGACCAGCACGCCGCCAATTGAGGGGTCAATCGCGGTGAGGATCATTGCCTGTTTCATCTCGTCCTGACCGACGATGGCGGAGAAGGGGAAGGGCTGTTTCATGAGATTTCTTTCAGTTGTGCGAGGGGCGAAACGCCGCCCCATGTGCCGGCTTCACCGCAAACGCGGAAGCGGGCGTAGAGTTCTTCTGCAAACCAGTCGTCACTGCGGACGGCTTTGATTGCACGCGCGTGTGGGCCGTCTTTTCGGGCAAAGTTCGCCATAGCGTCAGCATTTGGCCAGATGGAAAACGTGATTTGATGCAGCAACGGCACCTCTCCGATGCCGATTTTGAAGGCAACATTGGGATCGGACCCGATAACTGACGAAATGGCTGGAACCCGCTTCCAAAACCGCAGGGCTTTGCGGGTTTTCACCGTCGCGCGCGTAAGCGCGGCAAGGGGGCCTTCGGTGTCAGCGCTTTCAACGAAGGGAACTTTGCCCGACCATGCACCGCGAACGGATGTGGGTGTCAGAAAGACTGTCCAGCTTTCGTCTGCGCGGGCGTTGTAGCGGCGAAATAGTGGGGCAGATAGGCTCTGTTCTTGGGCGATTTGCGTATTGGGCCACGTGGCCAAGATGGCGTAAACTTGGGTGTTGGGGAGCGGGGTGAACCCTTCGCCGGTTCCTGAGCCGCAGAGCTTCCAAAAGCCGATGTGTGGCGTTTTGCCAATGCTGAACCGTGCCGCGCCCATCATGGCGAGCGCCCATAGTCGCGCCCTGAGTGGGCCGAACCTGTAGAAGCTGATGCTGACGCATTGGGTGGTCATTTACGAGTCACTTTGGCTAGGAGTGTCAACCGAAGCTTACACGAAAGTGTTGTCAAGTAAACCTGACAGTGCGAGAGTGACAGTTATGAATGATCTTGATCCACGATTCCCGAGCGGTGATGCCGCACCTCATGCGATTGTCATTGGCGCGGGGCTTGGCGGGCTTGCCTCGGCGATGCGGCTTGGGACTAAGGGGTACCGCGTGACGGTCCTTGATAAGCTGGATCGTGTGGGTGGCCGTGGCTCATCCATTACCAAGGGCGGGCACCGGTTTGATCTGGGGCCGACCATCGTGACGGTGCCGCAAGTTTACAAAGATTTGTGGACAGCGTGTGGCCGAAAGTTTGAAGATGATGTGGAGTTGGTCCCGCTTGATCCGTTCTATGAAGTGCGCTGGCCTGACGGCAGCCGCTTTCGGGCGATGCAAGATACAGCCGAAATGGAAGCGGAAGTTGCACGTCTTAGCCCTGGGGATGTGAAGGGCTACCGCCGTTTTCTTAAAGATTCCGAACGCCGCTATGTGGTTGGTTTTGAGGGCATGGTCGCCAAGCCGATGCACCGCATTTGGGAAACCATAAAGGTGTTACCGCTGTTCGCAGCGCTTCGTGCGGACCGATCCATTCTGGGCCTTGCGAAGGCGCGGTTCAAGGACGCGCGACTACGCATGGCTATGTCGTTCCACCCGCTTTTTATCGGCGGTGATCCACGCAAAGTGACAAGCATGTACGCGCTAGTTGCATATTTGGAGAAACGCTTTGGCGTGCATTATGCGATTGGAGGGGTTCAGAAGTTGGCCGATGCGATGGCCAATGTGGTGAAAGAGCAGGGTGGCATTTTCCGAATGGGCAGCGTGGTCGATGAGATCATGGTTGAACAGGGGCGGTGTTGCGGTGTTCGGATGATGAGCGGTGAGATGATCCATGCTGATATTGTGGTCAGTAACGCGGACGCTGGTCATACCTATACGCATCTTTTGCGCGGTCATAAACGGGCGCGCTGGACGGACAAAAAGATGGAAAGCCGCCGATGGTCGATGGGTCTTTTCGTTTGGTATTTCGGGACCAAAGGCACCCGTGGCGAGTGGAAAGATGTTGGGCACCACACCATTGTGAATGGTCCGCGCTACGAGGCGCTTCTGAAGGATATCTTCGTTAAGGGTAAGCTTGCAGATGACTTTAGTCTATACATTCACCGGCCCAGCTTGACCGACCCAACGGTTGCGCCCGATGGGGACGACACGTTTTATGTATTAAGTCCCGTGCCGCATCTGGGTCACAAAAATAGTGTGGATTGGGAGCGTGACGTTGAAGCGTACCGCGCCAAAGTGAGCGCGGTTCTTGAACAGCATATCCCAGGATTTGCGGATAAGATCATAGAGCAAGTTACGTTTACGCCTGAAGATTTTCGCGACAGGTATCTGTCGCCAAATGGATCGGGCTTTAGTCTTGAACCGCGTATTCTGCAAAGTGCGTGGTTCCGTCCTCACAACGTTTCAGAAGAAGTGTCGGGATTGTTTTTGGCGGGTGCTGGTACGCACCCCGGCGCGGGTGTGCCGGGTGTTGTGAGCAGTGCAGAGGTGCTGGCCAAGATGGTGCCTGATGCCGCTCCGAGCGGGGTTGAACCTGTTCTTTCGGAAAGGGCAGTCCGATGATCGCACCAGCAGATCTTGAGCATTGCAAAGAAGCGATCCGCCATGGGTCGCTTTCATTTCATGCGGCAAGTAAATTACTGCCCGCAAAAGTCCGCGATCCTGCGCTTGCGCTTTATGCATTTTGTCGACTTGCGGATGACGCGGTTGATTTGAACGCCCACAAAGCAGCGGCTGTGTTGCGGTTGCAAGAACGTCTTGATCGCGCTTATGCAGGCCGCCCATTTGATGCGCCTGCGGACCGCGCATTTGCTGCCATTATCGAGCAATTCGAAATGCCACGCGCTTTGCCTGAAGCGCTGTTGGAGGGCTTGGCGTGGGACGCGACTGAGCGGCGGTACGAAACGCTCGAGGAGCTTTATGGATACTCCGCCCGTGTGGCTTCTGCTGTTGGCGCGATGATGTGTGTTTTGATGGGCGTTCGGGATGAAAATGCCTTGGCGCGCGCGTGTGATCTGGGCGTTGCGATGCAGCTGACCAATATTGCGCGTGACGTTGGCGAAGACGCCCGCGAGCGACGTATGTACTTACCAACTGAATGGCTGGACGCAGCTGGACTGAGTGCAGAAGACGTGTTCGCTGATCCGCGCCCTAGCAAGGCAATCCGCGCGATGGTGAGGCGCTTGGTGCTGGATGCAAACCGGCTTTACATGCGGTCGGAGGCAGGGATTTCGGCACTACCGCTCAAGGCGCGGACCGGTATTTTTGCGGCCCGTTTGATTTATGGTGGCATCGGTCGCGAGGTGCAAAAAGCGGGCTATGACACGATTAGCTCCCGTGCCCACACATCAAAGGGGCAAAAGCTGGGCTGGATCGCACAGGCTGCTTTGCGGACAGGGGTGAGTGTTGTGATGCCACAATCTGCTGTTGTATATGCACGGCCCTTGCCCGAAGTGGCTTTCTTGGTTGATGCGGCTGCGCGCAAAACGCCTGCGCGACCGTTTTGGGGCGATGACGTTTTGGCGATCCTGTCAGATTTAAAGGCGCGCGAACAAATGGACAAAACGAATATCGTCACTAGGTAACAGGGTACTCACGCGAAAGGTGAAGCCCACATGGATTGGTCAATTTTCATCGTCTTTATGGCGGCAAGCTGCACGGCTGCGGCAACAGGGTCCCTGTTCCCGCCGGATGGCTGGTACCGCGCGCTTAACAAGCCACGCTGGACGCCAAAAGATTGGATGTTTCCCGTTGCTTGGGTAACGCTTTATATCCTGAGCTCGGTCGCCGCGACGTTGGTGGCCGGTCGAGAAGGCGTAGGCTTGGCTTTGGCGTTTTGGGCGTTTCAAATTGCAGCAAATACGCTTTGGAGCCCTGTGTTCTTCGGGCTAAAGCGCATTCGTGCGGCGATGATTTCGCTTGTGGTGCTGTGGATTGCGGTTTTTGGGACGTTGGTAAGTTTCTGGCTGGTGCTGCCTATCGCGGGGTGGATGATGGTTCCGTATCTTGCGTGGGTCAGTGTCGCAGGCGCGCTTAACTGGTCGATCTTGCGGCGCAACCCCGACGCGGTTGCTACGGTTTAGCGCCGCTCGATTTATTCTGCTGGTGGGGTGTCAAAGCGCCATTTTGCGCGCCGTGGCACGCGGCAGGCCAGCATCGGTTTTACAATTTTTGAGCGGAAGCGGTTCAAGTCAAGTGCCTCGTGAACGCCTACAACTTCCTCACCTGCAAATTGCGTCTTTACCGCAGAGCGTGAGTAGAACGGTGCATCCAGCATACCTTTGACTTGCACTGGTTTGTATCCTGCATCAGCGCGGGTTTCGCGGCGGACCTGCCAAAGCGAACGCTTCATTGCAACTTTGGGGGGCGAGTTCAAAAGCTGCACTTCACCATCGTTTTGAAAAAGTAGGCCGACGTCTAATGTGCTTCCGTCGCGGCGGTCTGCGTCGTAAAAACACACAGACCCTTTGGAGTGCGGATAGCGGCCCCATGTCCAATAACTGAAGTCGTCCTCAAGCGCTGCGGTTCCGAAATTTGCATCAAAGTAACCGTGCCCATCCCATTGCCAACCTTCTGCTTCAAGCTGCACATCAATATCCGCAGATGGTGCAAATGGACGCCAAACATGGGTCCCCGACGGAGTAAGCGGCACCTCAAGGTTTGTCACAAATTTTGGCGTGAGGGTGACTTTGCCGCGCACAGGGCCAACCATTGGCGGTGCGCCCATTTCATTGATGTCGATCACCAGTTTGTCGCCCATCCATGTCATTTTGGAGGGGCCGACTTCAAAGACATTTTGGCTTGTGCGCAGGGCGCTTTCGCCCCGATCAGTCATCGTGAAACGTCCGCCCGGCCCGTAAGTGGCCACGTTGATACAGCAGTGGTTGCGCGGGGACTTGCGGCCTGACCAACGATACCAAGGCGAAAAGACAGAGCCTATGAAGCCGATGATGCTGATGGCGCGGGTGCCGCAGTGGCTGATCCCGTCGATGTACCACCACGCATAGCCGTTGGGCGGGACGTCGATGTCGAAGCAAGGTCCGTCAATATCGCCTCGGCCGCGTGCTGTGCGGACAGGGTTGCCATCGGGATGCCCGCTCCCGGATGCGTCCCCCCACCCACCAGATACAGGCCGTTCAATGGGCTGCGTGCCGTCGGCCGAGCGAACGATGCCATCAGCCCATGTGGGCTCTGCCCGTAAAGGGAACCGTGGCTTGCGGGGAATAGCCGGTTGAATGTTGCCGGTGGCGTCAGGCTTTGGTGTGTCGGTTTTGGGGTGAAGGTGAGCCCAAAGCGGGCCAATGTGTTGAAAACCAGTGTCTGACATTGCGTAATTTCCCGTTGGCTCGCTGTGGTGTCTGTTGTGGGCGGGGCGTTCATGATGATTTCGAAGCGCTCCATCCCAGTGGGCTGCGCGCCGCCGGCTCGGTCTTGGGCGCAGATGTAAAGGGTGGGGTCTTGGGGCAGGTGGTCTGACCGGATGGGCCCAAACTCTGTTTTTGGGTCATCTCCAAAAAAGACGGTGTGATGGCTGAGATCAGGTCCGGTTGGTTGGGCCGCGAATGTGTGGACATGTGCGGATAAGCTGCGTGTTTGCACGTGCTCATTGGGGACGGCTGCGCGGCTGGATTTGCCCAGCAACCCGTCTTGCAGCGCTTTTGGGTCCCCGTTGAACAAAACGCGGGCAGCATCATGGTGTGTACCGTCGTCTGTGGTTAGTCCGCAGATGCTGCCGTTCTGGACGTTTATCTGTTTGATATGTGTATCGAGTTTGAACGTAGCTCCGCGCGCTTGGGCAAGGGTGCGGAGTGTCTGCGCCAGTTGGTGCATTCCGCCTTTTACTGCATAGACGCCCAAAGCTTCGGAGTGTGAGATAAGCGACAACAGGGCGGGGGAGGCAAAAGGATCACCGCCAACATACGTAGCGTAGCGCCCGTAAAGCTGGGCGAGCCGTTTGTCTTTGAAACTGTGCCGCAGCGATTGCATGAGAGTAAACCACGGTGCCATCTTGGGCACGAGCGATGGACGCGACATCACCTTACGTGTCAGTTCCGCTTGCGATGGGATCGCGGCCTGCATCATAGGTGCGTCAAACGCCTCATAAAGAACGCGAGCGCGTTCAGCGAAAGCGCGATAGTCTTTTTCAGCGCGTGCGCCGCCCCACGTGCGAATGTTCGCAGCGGTCTCATCGGGGTTTGCCATTAGGTCAAGCGTGCTGCCATCGGACCAGTAGTGACGCGCAAGAATTTTTGCAGGCGTCAGGGTGAGGTGATCTCCCAAGCTTTCCCCGACATCATCGAAGAGTTTTTCAAACACATGACGCATCGTGAACACCGTTGGTCCGGCATCAATCGGCCCTGCTGCTGATGCAAAGGTGCGCATTTTGCCGCCAACATCACTTGCGCTGTCAAAGACCGTGACATCCAGTCCCGCATCAGAAAGGCGCAAAGCCGCAGCCAATCCGCCGATCCCTGCGCCAATGATGGCGATGCTGTTGTTTGTTAGGTGCATGGTTTCGTTGACTCGCGCTCACTAATGTGTCCACTATAGTTTACACATTGTAAGATGGCTATAGTTTACACATTGCCATCTAAAGGAGCGGACCATGCCATTGTCGAGCCGAATAGAGAGCGCGATTAACGCAGCCATTCAGATAGGTGAGGCGCGGCCTGCGCCGCCTAAGCTGGCCTCGGCGCTTCGATACGGTGTTACGCCAGGGGGCGCGCGGATACGCCCGACGATCCTTACGTCTGTTGCTTTGGCATGCGGCGATGATCGTCCCGGGATGACAGACGCTGCTGCGGCGGCACTTGAGTTGGTTCACTGCGCGTCACTGGTGCATGATGATCTTCCGTGTTTTGACAATGCAGATACGCGCCGCGGCAAAAAGACTGTCCATTTGGCCTATTCTGAGCCGCTTGCAGTGCTCACTGGCGATAGTCTGATTGTACTGGCGTTTGATGTTTTGGCGCGCGCTGGCGTTGAAGATCCTGCGCGGGCGCTTGAGTTGGTGAAGATTTTGTCGACCCGAACTGGCAGTCCTTATGGCATTTGCGCAGGGCAGGGCTGGGAAAGCGAAACAGATGTGAACTTGTCTGCATACCATCAAGCCAAGACTGGTGCGTTATTCATCGCGGCAACCCAGATGGGCGCTGTTGCGGCTGGCCAAGAGGCTGAGCCATGGTTTGAATTGGGCGCACGGATTGGTGAGGCGTTTCAAGTCGCTGATGATTTGCGCGACGCGCTTTATGATGCAGAAACACTTGGTAAGCCCGCTGGCCAGGATGAATTGAACGCACGGCCCAATGCGGTCACAGAGCTTGGAGTGCAAGGTGCTGTGACGCGCCTTAAGGATATTTTGGGCGGTGCAATTGCGTCTATTCCGTCCTGCCCGGGCGAAGCGTCGCTCGCCAAGATGGTGCAGATGACAGCGCAGAAACTTACGCCCGTTGCGCCGGTTCCTGGCGAATAAATGACGGAAGCTGTATTGAAGACACGTTGGACCACCCGCCTTATTGCGAGCCGTGGTTTTCAAAAGTGGGCTGCGCGTTTTCCTTTTACGCGGGCTGTGGCGCGCCGTGAGGGTGAGGCGCTTTTCGATCTGGTATCAGGGTTTGTCTACAGTCAGGTTTTGTATGCCTTGGTAACCCTCGATATTCCTCAAACCTTAAAGGCAGCGCCCCGATCATCGCGCGCGTTGGGGGCAATGCACGGCATTGAAGAACGCAAAATGGAGGCGCTGTTACAGGCAGCACAGGCTCTAAAGTTAGTTCAAAAGCGCAAGGGCGCGTATGAGCTGGCGCGTCGTGGTGCAGCTCTTATTGGGGTGCCAGGCCTTGAGGCGATGATCCGCCATCATGATGTGTTTTACCGAGACCTGACAGACCCCGTTGCTTTGCTTCGCGGTGAAACAGAGACGGAATTGGCAAATTTTTGGCCTTACGTATTTGGCGGTGAAATGCCAGCAGAGCAGGCCAAAACGTATTCCGACCTCATGGCTGATAGTCAGGGTTTGGTCGCGGAAGATACGCTGCGCATGATTAATCTTGGCGGGGTCACGCGCTTGATGGATGTGGGCGGTGGATCAGGGGCCTTTTTGTCTGCCGTGCAAAAGGCCGCTCCTAAGCTGTCTTTGCGCCTGTTTGATTTACCAGATGTGGCCCCTCAGGCGCATACGCGTTTGGGAGACGGTGTTGAGCTGACATCGGGTAGTTTCAAGACCGACTCGCTGCCCGAAGGTGCCGATGCAATTTCTCTGATCCGAGTTCTTTATGATCACAGTGATGAGACAGTGCGTGATTTGTTGGCCAAAGCTTACACTGCTTTGCCAGCTGGTGGGCGCCTTATCATCTCAGAACCTATGACGGGTGGTGTGGTCCCGCACGGCCCAGGAAATGCATATTTTGCGTTTTACTGCATGGCCATGCAGACGGGCCGCGCGCGATCTGCTGAGGAAATCGCTCAACTTTGTACGGATGCTGGCTTTGAGGGTGTTCGCATCCCGCGCGCGCCGCGGCCTTTTGTGACCAGCGTTGTCGAGGCTGTCAGACCTCGTTGACAAGAGAATTTCAGAAAACTGTCTAATTTAATTGACACATTGGTGTGTCAGTTTAGAATGACAAACTAAGCGTAACGCTGTGCTGAGTCTTTCTTCACACATGCAAATACGTAGATGAGGGAGGAAACGTGGAAGCATCCGCAGTCATATTGAAAGGTCCAAAGGACCTTGGGCTTGCCAAAGTCGCGCTTAAAGCGCCGGCAGCGAATGACGTTGTGGTGCAGGTTGCTCACTCGGGCATTTCCACGGGTACCGAAAAGCTGTTCTGGTCCGGTGCGATGCCCCCATTCCCCGGTATGGGATACCCGCTTGTTCCCGGATATGAGGCCGCCGGCGAAGTTGTCGAAGCAGGCTCTAACTCAGGCTATAGTGTTGGTGAGCACGTCTTTGTTCCCGGTGCTAACTGTTATGAAGATGCATTTGGCCTGTTTGGTGGCTCTGCTGAAATTCTTGTTAGCGACGCCTCACGGGTAACCCGTATTGATCGCGGATTTGGTGCGCAGGGTGCTTTACTGGCATTGGCGGCAACAGCGCGTCACGCGATGGCAGGTGTTGATAAAGCATTGCCCGATTTGATTGTTGGTCACGGCACTTTAGGCCGACTTCTTGCACGCCTTACGGTAGCTGCGGGTGGTCCAGCGCCAACTGTTTGGGAAATTGATCCCGACCGTATGGCGGGTGCCCAAGGCTATCAGGTGGTGCATCCAGATGCTGACGCCCGCAAAGATTACCGCGCCATTTATGACGCGTCAGGTCACGCTGATCTGATCAATGATTTGATCGGTCGTATTTCCCGTGGTGGCGAGATCGTGCTCGCTGGATTTTACCAAGACCCGCTCTCTTTCGCATTTCCGCCCGCTTTCATGAAGGAGGCGCGTTTGCGGATCGCAGCAGAATGGAACGCAGATGATCTGATGGCCACGCGTGCACTTGTTGAAAGTGGCGCGCTGTCTTTGGACGGACTGATTACCCACGAACGCACGGCCGCTGAGGCGACTGATGCGTATGAACAAGCTTTCACGGATCCTTCTTGTTTGAAAATGATCCTCAACTGGAGTGCAGCAGCATGAAAGACGAAGTGCCGAACCTAAAAGATTTCGACCAGCGTTTGCGTGACGAAGCACACGAGGATCTGGCGGATATCATTGCTGAAGAGCCTACAAGTAAAACGCAGATCATTGCGATCTACGGCAAGGGCGGTATCGGTAAATCCTTCACACTTGCTAACCTCAGCCACATGATGGCCGAGCAAGGCAAGCGCGTTCTGTTAATTGGCTGTGATCCAAAGTCTGATACGACGTCCCTACTTTTTGGTGGCAAAGCGTGCCCAACGATTATTGAGACTTCCACAAAGAAAAAGCTGGCTGGCGAAGAAGTAAAAATCGGTGATGTTTGCTTTAAGCGTGGCGGTGTTTTTGCGATGGAACTTGGCGGCCCTGAAGTTGGCCGTGGGTGTGGTGGTCGCGGGATTATCCACGGGTTTGAGTTGTTGGAAAAGCTAGGCTTTCACGACTGGGACTTTGATTATGTCTTGTTAGATTTCTTGGGCGACGTTGTTTGTGGTGGCTTCGGTTTGCCAATTGCCCGCGACATGGCTCAGAAAGTTATCCTTGTTGCGTCTAATGATTTGCAGTCACTTTATGTGGCGAACAACGTTTGCTCTGCGGTTGAATACTTCCGCAAGCTTGGCGGCAACGTCGGTGTCGCAGGCCTCGTTATCAACAAAGATGACGGCACGGGCGAAGCAGCAGCATTTGCTGAGGCTGTAGATATTCCTGTGCTTGCGGCCATTCCGCAAGACGATGATCTGCGTAAGAAATCGGCAAACTACCAAATTGTTGGCACGTCGAAATCCCAATGGGGTGATTTGTTTGCAGGTCTTGGTGATGCAGTTGCGACTGCACCACCTGTACGTCCAGCGCCGCTTGACCAAGATGGGTTGTTGGGTCTGTTTGACGCCTCCGAAACCGGCGGTGATGTAGTGCTTGAGCCTGCAACTGATGAAGACATGCGCGGCAAGCACGCTGGTACGAAAGTCAGCCTTGAAGTGGTTTATGACGATGTTTGATCGTCGCCAAAATATGGACAGCGCTCAATGAGTGGTGAGGTCACATATGACGCAGCAGCGCAAGCTGAGGTGACAGTGGGCGAGGGCCGTTCTGCTGGTGCCGATGTGCCACCCGTGGGCGATGCGCTTGGGTGTCATTCAGGCAGCACAATGGCTGAGGCTGCGAAAGCTGCGGGTAACTCTGAGTTACTTGAAAAGTTTGCGGCCGATTACCCTGTTGGACCGCATGATAAACCGCAATCGATGTGCCCTGCATTTGGATCAATGCGTGTTGGTTTGCGTATGCGCCGCACAGCGACCGTTCTGTCAGGTTCCGCGTGTTGTGTGTACGGCCTGACCTTTGTGAGCCACTTTTACGGTGCCCGCCGCTCTGTTGGATATGTGCCATTTAGTTCCGAGACTTTGGTCACTGGTAAGCTGTTTGAGGACATTCGTGAGAGTGTTCATGAATTGGCAGATCCGGATCAGTATGATGCGATTGTTGTAACGAACCTATGTGTGCCAACCGCATCCGGTGTGCCTCTGCGGTTGTTACCAGACGAGATCAACGGTGTGCGTATCATCGGTATTGATGTGCCTGGTTTCGGTATTCCCACCCACGCAGAAGCAAAAGATGTCTTGGCGGGTGCGATGCTTAATTATGCACGCCAAGAAGTTGCTGCGGGTCCTGTGCCTGCGCCGAAGGGTGGTAAGAATGATCGCCCTACCGTGAGCTTGTTGGGTGAAATGTTCCCTGCGGATCCAATGATGATTGGCGCGATGCTTGCGCCGATGGGTCTGGCGGCTGGCCCTGTGGTGCCATGCCGTGAATGGCGCGAGCTTTACGCAGCCCTTGATTGTGGCGCGGTTGCTGCGATCCACCCGTTTTATACGTCAGCTGTGCGTGAATTTGAGGCGGCTGGCCGTCCGGTCGTGGGTTCTGCGCCCGTTGGTCTTGATGGTACTGCTGATTGGCTTGCAGGTATTGGTGATGCGTTTGGTCTTTCAAAGGATCAGGTCGCAGCTTCCCAGAATGCGTTTTTGCCAGCGATTAAAGCGGCCCTTTCCGAAAAGCAGATCAAAGGTGTTATCAACGTTTCGGGCTATGAGGGTTCCGAGTTGTTGGTCGCGCGTCTGCTCATCGAGAGCGGCGCTGAAGTGCCCTACGTTGGCACGGCTTGTCCAAAAACCGCTTGGAACAAAGCAGATGCAGAATGGCTTGCAGCCAAAGGTGCGACTGTCAAATTCCGCGCGAGCCTTGAAGATGATTGCGCCGCAATGGAAGCGATCAAACCTGATTTGGCAATCGGTACAACGCCTGTTGTTCAAAAAGGCAAAGAACTGGGTATTCCGTCTTTGTACTTTACCAACCTTATTTCTGCACGGCCCTTGATGGGGCCAGCGGGTGCTGGGTCACTGCAAGATGTTGTGACCGCCGCCATGGGCAACAAGTCCCGTATGGATCACATGCGTGCATTCTTTGAAGGCGTTGGTCACGGGGACACTGCGGGTGTCTGGGAAGGCAAGCCGAATGTGCGCGAAGACTTCCGCGCACTGAACGCTAAGAAAATTGAACGCGCCGCTAAGGCCGCAAAAGCGGCGGAGATGGTGTAATGCTGATCCAAGACCACGATAGAGCAGGGGGCTACTGGGGCGCTATTTATGCGTTCTGCGCAGTCAAAGGCCTGCAGTGTGTTATTGATGGTCCTGTCGGGTGTGAGAACCTGCCGGTAACTTCAGTATTGCATTATACCGATGGTCTGCCGCCCCATGAGTTGCCAATTGTGGTGACGGGTTTGGGCGAAGAAGAACTTGGCCGCGACGGTACCGAAGGTGCAATGAAGCGTGCGTGGGGCACTCTTGATCCTGCATTGCCTGCCGTTGTTGTCACAGGTTCTATCGCCGAGATGATCGGCGGCGGTGTCACGCCTATGGGCACAAACATTCAACGCTTTTTGCCGCGCACGATTGATGAAGATCAATGGGAAGCAGCGGACCGTGCAATGACGTGGATCTTTACTGAATTTGGCATGACCAAAGGTCGGATGCCCAAAGAGAAAAAGCGCGAAGAGGGCGCTGCCCCGCGTGTGAATATTTTGGGTCCGATGTATGGCACGTTCAATATGCCATCTGATCTTGCCGAAATTCGCCGCCTTGTTGAGGGCATCGGTGCAGAGGTAAACATGGTGATGCCGCTCGGGGCGCATGTTGCCGAGATGCGTGATTTGGTGAATGCAGATGTAAACGTCTGCATGTACCGCGAGTTTGGCCGCGGCTTGTGCGAAGTCTTGGGTAAGCCCTATCTGCAGGCACCCGTTGGCATCGACAGCACAACGAAATTTCTGCGGTCTTTGGGTGAACTTCTGGACCTTGATCCAGAGCCGTTCATTGAGCGTGAAAAGCATTCGACGATCAAACCTGTTTGGGATTTGTGGCGTTCTGTGACGCAAGATTTCTTTGCGACAGCCAGCTTTGCGATTGTAGCAAATGAAACCTATGCCCGCGGCATTCGTCATTTCCTTGAAAGCGATCTTGGCTTGCCTTGCGCTTTTGCTGTTGCGCGGACTGCAGGTAAGAAAACCAACAATGACGAAGTTCGTGCGATGATGGGCCAGAAGCGGCCCCTGATCGTTTTAGGCAGCATCAACGAGAAGATGTATCTTGCCGAGCTGAAATCAGGGCACGGTCCTGCGCCATCATTCATACCAGCCAGCTTTCCAGGTGCTGCTATTCGCCGTGCAACGGGCACACCCTTTATGGGCTACGCGGGCGCTACGTATCTTTTGCAAGAAGTCTGCAACGGGCTGTTTGATGCGCTGTTCCATATTCTGCCACTTGGCACAGAGATGGACGCAGCAGAGGCCACGCCAACTTCTTTGCGTCGCGATCTCCCATGGGAGCCTGAAGCTCAGGCCGCTCTTGACCGGATCGTTGCGACACACCCCATTTTGACCCGCATTTCAGCGGCCAAAACACTGCGCGATGCAGCTGAGAAATCAGCGCTCGATGCGGGACACGACACCGTTAGCACAGCGACGGTTGAAGCTCTGGCGCCACAGCAGCGCCAAGCACAACAAGGAGAGTCTGCATGACGGACATGACATCAAACCCACCGCGCGCGGCAAAAACAAAGTCTAACCAGACCGAGTTCGCCGTTTATTTCGCGGTCATTTTGCTGGCGACATTGCCGCTGGCATGTCTGAGTTGGGCGCTTGCCAGCCTCAAGTCAAAAAGTTTTCAGCGCAAAGGGCCATTTGCCCGCGCGTGGTCACAGGCGCGTATCATGACGCCTATGATTTTCTCGGCCTAAGGGCCGGGTCCGGCACGCAGGCCAGCCAGCCTGTTTGCCATACCAAGTTTTCTCAACGGCATTCGCCGGGTCGTTGGGGGAAGGACTGTGGAAGGGTTCTTCACGAGGTTCGTTATCCCGCCCCCGGGGTGACGGATTGTGGCAGGGGATGAGCCCCTGTCGTAACCCTGCCGCGGGGGATGCGCGGCATCAGTTATGGAGGAATATCCTATGGCTGACCTGTCCTTTACTGGGCTCACGGATGAGCAGGCTCAAGAGCTTCACTCGGTGTACATGAGCGGCCTTTGGCTGTTTGTTGCAGTTGCAGTTGTCGCGCACATTGCCACGTTCATTCAGTTTCCATGGTTCTAAGGAGCGATTGATAGATGGCTAAGTTCTACAAAATTTGGATGATCTTTGATCCGCGTCGCGTGTTTGTTGCACAAGGCGTTTTCCTGTTCTTGTTGGCAGCAATGATCCACATGGTTCTTCTGAGCACCGACGGTTTCAACTGGTTTGAAATCGCTGCTGCGAAGAATGGCCTGGGCTAATCGCACCGACCTAAGCAAACGCTGTGGGCGGGCCTGAACCCCGCCCACCGCATACACCAACTAAGTTTAACAAAGACGGCTCGTGTGGCGCCTGCCACCCTGCCGCTTAATGCGGAGATAGAAGATGGCATTGCTCAGCTTCGAGAAAAAATACCGCGTCCGCGGAGGGACATTGATCGGCGGCGATCTCTTCGACTTCTGGTTTGGTCCATTTTATGTGGGCTTCTTCGGGGTCACCGGAGCGTTTTTCGCGCTGCTCGGCACAGTCCTTATCTTTTACGGCGCATCACTGGGTGACACTTGGAACCCATGGCTCATTTCGATTGAGCCTCCTGAATTAGAAGTGGGCCTTGGCATGGCACCGCTGGCAGAGGGCGGCCTTTGGCAGATCATCACGATCTGTGCGATTGGCGCGTTTGTCAGTTGGGCAATGCGCGAGGTAGAGATCTGTCGCAAACTTGGCATGGGCTATCACGTCCCTGTTGCGTTTGGCATGGCGATCTTGGCGTATGTAACGCTTGTTGTAATCCGTCCTGTTCTTATGGGCGCTTGGGGTCACGGCTTCCCTTATGGGATTTTCAGCCACCTCGATTGGGTTAACAACGTCGGCTACGCGTACGGTAACTTCCATTACAACCCGGCGCATATGATTGCGATTACGTTCTTCTTCACAACCACGCTTGCGCTTGCGCTGCACGGTTCGTTGATCTTGTCAGCAGCCAACCCTGAAAAGGGCGAGCAAATGTTGTCACCTGATCATGAAGATACGTTCTTCCGCGATTTCATTGGCTATTCGATTGGGCCGCTAGGCATCCACCGTTTGGGCCTGTTGCTGGCACTGAATGCTGGTTTTTGGTCGGCGGTTTGTATCGTTATCTCCGGCACCATCTGGTTCGATGCGTGGTCTGAGTGGTGGTACTGGTACGTTGAGCTGCCCTTCTGGGCCGACATTGAGGGAGGCGTAAATGGCTGAGTATCAAAACATTTTCACCCAAGTGCAGGTTCAAGGCCCACCTGAATGGGGCATGGACAACGAAAACAACATGCAAGAAGAGCGCACAAAATCCGTAGGGTTTTCCACGCTCGCAGGTTGGTTTGGTAACGCACAGCTTGGTCCGATCTATCTGGGCCCGCTCGGTGTGATCTCTATGGCAACTGGCGCGATCTGGTTCTTGATGGTTGGCTTTAGCTTTTGGGCTCAAGCAGGCTACAACCCAGCCGTGTTCATGCGTGATTTGTTCTACTTCTCGCTTGAGCCGCCTGCACCTGAGTACGGTCTGTCCTTCGCGCCATTGGCCGAAGGAGGCATGTGGATCATCGCCAGTTTCTTCTTGCTGGTCTCTGTCATGACATGGTGGGCACGCTCATATGTTCTGGCGCAGCAACACAAGATGGGCAAACACGTCTTCTGGGCCTTTGGTGCAGCGATTTGGTTGTTCTTGGTGTTGGGTCTGATCCGTCCTGTGTTGATGGGAAGCTGGTCTGAGGCTGTGCCTTACGGCATCTTTAGCCACCTGGATTGGACGCTGAACTTCTCAGTGACGCACGGAAACCTGTTCTATAACCCTTTCCACGCACTTTCGATCGTGTTCCTTTATGGCTCGACCCTGCTCTTTGCGATGCACGGCGCGACCATCCTTGCTGTGACCCGTTACGGTGGTGATCGCGAATTGGAACAGATCGCCGATCGCGGAACTGCATCTGAACGTGCGGGTCTTTTCTGGCGCTGGACCATGGGTTTCAACGCGACGATGGAAGGTATCCACCGTTGGGCGTGGTGGTTTGCGGTGCTCACCTGCATCACTGGCGGTATCGGTATTCTTCTGTCCGGTACGGTTGTGGATGATTGGTATGCATGGGCGCAGCTGCACTATTACGCACCTGCAGATTTTTAGGAGGATATGAATATGTCAGATCCAAAACCCCCATTTGGTGGAGATTTCTCAAAGGCGCGTATGCAGTCTGAAATCTTCGGTCAGATGTTGTCCGGCGCAGTTATTGCCGCGGCAGTCATCGGTGGGCCTATCGTGTTTGTCTATGTGCTTGCGTTCCTTGGCTCGTTCTTGCCCGAGGATAGCAAAGAAGCGCTGGACCCAACTCCAGATAGCTTCTCGCATTACGAGCAGCTGATCGACGACCGAGCTTTCGTCTAGTCGGCATCTGGGTGAACTTTCTCAAGGTGGGTCGCCGCCGCCTTGCGGGAAACGAGATTGATTAGGGCGCTGCTGTTATGCGCGCGCCCTGATCACAAGCCATCAGATCCTTCCTTCCCGGTGGATCTGGTATCGGGGTCTCCACACCCCGGTTCCCTTCCTGTTGGCTACAGGAAACTGGCGTCGCATCGGGTAACCGGTGCGGCGCTTTTTTATTTCTGATCTGGGAGGATCCGCCATGACTGACCGTCCGTTGACCCCGCATCTTGACCGCATCACTACGCCCGCTGATTTAAAGGGGCTGACCGATGATGCTTTGCGACATGTAGCAGACGAAGTCCGAGCCGAGGTCATTTCAGCCGTGTCAGAGACAGGCGGTCATTTGGGCAGCTCCCTTGGTGTGGTAGAGCTGACTGTAGCGCTTCATGCGGTTTTCAACGCCCCTTACGACAAACTTGTCTGGGACGTAGGGCATCAGTGCTATCCCCATAAAATTCTTACAGCGCGCAGGGATCGTATCCGCACGCTTCGTCAGGAAGGTGGGCTATCCGGCTTCACCAAACGCGCAGAGTCTGAGTATGATCCTTTTGGTGCCGCGCATAGTTCTACATCGATTTCAGCGGCGTTAGGCTTTGCTACAGGTCGTGACCTTGGCATGCCAACGGGTGATGCGATTGCGGTGATTGGTGACGGCTCTATCAGTGCTGGCATGGCGTATGAAGCGATGAACAACGCGGGGCATGAAAAGCGCCGGATGTTTGTGATCCTCAACGATAACGACATGAGCATTGCGCCGCCCGTAGGGGCGATGTCCGCATATCTCAATCAACTCAATGGGACGCCCTTTGAGCTGTTCAAAGATATGGGCGAAGCTTTTGAAGCGTCGCTACCCCAGCCCATGCGAGACGGCGCGCGCCGTGCGCGTGAATTAGTAACTGGCCAAGGGGGTGGGAGTTCCTTGTTTGAGCAATTGGGCTTTACATACATCGGGCCGGTTAATGGTCACGACATGCCTCAGCTTTTGGCAGTTTTACGTCGTGCAAAGGCGCAGTCGGATGGGCCTGTTCTGATCCACGCGTGCACAGTAAAGGGCAAAGGATACGCACCGGCCGAGGCGTCCAATGATTGCTATCACGGCGTTTCAAGATTTAATGTAACAACTGGTGAGCAGCAAAAGTCCAAACCTAATGCACCAAGCTATACCAAAGTGTTTGGTGAGACTTTGACAGAACTTGCGGCAAGTGATCCCAAAATTGTGTCTGTGACAGCGGCGATGCCTTCTGGGACTGGGCTTGATCTGATGCAGAACCGTTTTCCGAAGCGGGTGTTTGATGTCGGCATCGCTGAACAGCACGCGGTCACATTTGCGGCCGGTTTAGCTGCCACGGGTCTGCGGCCGTTCTGTGCGATCTATTCAAGCTTTTTACAGCGCGGTTACGACCAGATCGTGCACGATGTTGCACTTCAGAACTTACCTGTGCGGTTTGCAATTGACCGTGCTGGGCTCGTAGGCGCGGACGGCCCGACCCATGCAGGTGCGTTCGATGTGGCCTATCTTGCGAACTTGCCAAATATGACAGTAATGGCCGCTGCTGATGAGGCAGAACTGAAGCACATGATCGCAACCGCTGCGGTCTTTGATGATGGGCCAATTGCGTTTCGGTACCCGCGCGGTGAAGGTGTTGGCGTAGCAATGCCTGATGCAAAAATCTTGGAGATTGGTAAGGGCCGTGTGGTGTCACAGGGTAGCGACGTGGCGCTTTTGTCCTTTGGTGCGCATTTGTCTGAATGCACCAATGCCGCAGAGGAACTCTCAACCCATGGCATTTCGTGTACCGTTGCAGATGCGCGCTTTGCTAAACCGCTTGATCAAGACTTGATCCGACAACTGGCCAGTCATCACCGTGCGCTAATCACAATTGAGCAAGGCAGCGAAGGTGGCTTTGGTGCTATGGTGCTGCATTATCTTGCGAACTCTGGGCTGCTTGATGGTAAGCTTGCAGTGCGCACCATGACGTTACCGGATCGGTTTATTGATCAAGCAAGTCCTGCTGCAATGTATGCTGATGCTGGATTAACAGCTGTCGATATTGCTGCCAGTGCTATGCAAGCAGTCGGGAAGAATATAATACATTTAACATAATCATGATTATGCGTAGCGCTCGCTTCAGTGGAAGTGAGCTACCTTCAAGTGCGCCCTTTGTTAGAAAGCAATACGTTATCTGACGAGAGAAATCGATATGGGAACGACTTACAAGCAGCTGAGTATTACGGAACGATATCCAAAAACGCCCGCAATTGTGGAATTGCGGAGTTGTAACGTGCGGCGGTCTGATGCGGTAGCATGGGTGTCATCTGTAGAAATCCGCAGCATTCAGCGACACTTGATAAACACTGCGGGTCTCATTAATCGTAGCTCTTCGTAATTCTACTGTCATAAACGCATATCGGGATTTTTCAGGCAACCGGGTCTAACGTTCTCCGCTTGCCCTCGTCTTTTCCTCAAATCCTTCGGCTAGTTGTGCGACAGTCACGCAGTTTAGCGATAGTTCAAACTGTTTTTTTGCTGCAGCAAGTGCATCGCTGGTGGCAGCATTTGCGGCTTTTGCAAGAAGGCAGTCAGTCTCTTCATCATCGCTTCCCATTGCAAAAAGCTGTGGGGATCCCAAAGCCTGATAGATGCTATAAAGCGTTATTTTGTCCAAAGGCCGCATCAGTGACCAACCGCCGCCATGGCCCTTTATTGACAAGACTATCCCCGCATCGCGCAAACCTGACATCGTGCGCCGCACTACTGCCGGATTGGTTTGTAGCATCTGAGCGATCAATTCGGACGTGGCAGGGCCGTCCATCTGATCCAAATGAAGAAGCGCGTGGAGAACGCGGGATAAACGACGGTCTAGGCGCATGAACTAGGTCTTTCGCTTTTATGTAACTTTTGATGTATCAAATAATTGACACCTGCTCTATTATGATACATTTAATGCTACATGATCGTCGGTCAAAATACAAATGGCGCAACCGCGTCTGCGAGCCCTTTGGTAGGTAGGTGGCTCGCAATGGCTGTTCTATTCCTTGGCAGCTTTATGAACCTGATCGACGTTAGCATTACAAATGTCGCGCTGCCGCAGATACAAGCTGATACAGGCGCAAGCGCAACGCAGTTGGAATGGGTCGCTGCAATCTATGTGTTGGCCCTTGCTATAGGGTTGCTGCCCTTTGGCCGGTTCGGTGACGTTTACGGGCGCAAACGGTTGTTCGTGATCGGACTGATAGGCTTTACAATTGCGTCTCTGGCCTGCGGACTGGCCCCGAACATCACAACGCTGATCGCCGCGCGCGCGATCAAGGGCTTCGCCGCAGCGATGATGGTTCCACAGGTACTCGCCATTGTGCATGTGATTTTTCCACCTGAGGAAAAGGCTCGCGTGTTTGGGCTGTTTGGCACGATCTCAAGTCTGGCTGTCGTCGCGGGCCCCATCATTGGTGGGGCGCTTATCTCTACGGATATTGCAGGCCTCAGCTGGCGGTTGGCGTTCCTGATCAATATCCCCTTCGGTGTGGTCGCTCTCGCTGGGGCGCTACGTTTTGTACCGAACCTTATGGGAAATGGTAATGTGCGCCCTGACTGGATTGGCACAGGTTTGTTTACCACCGCGGCTGTCCTGCTGGTCCTTCCGATTATTGAAGGGCGCGCATGGGGCTGGCCTTGGTGGTGCTTTGCCGCTCTCGCAGCATCCATCCCTGCCGCGTTAGTGTTCGTCGCTTATGAGCGCCGTCGCGAAGCACAAGACCTCTCTGCCCTCCTACCACCGTCCCTGCTGGCAAATGGGCCGTATCTGATGCGTTTGGCGCTTATTACTCTGTTTTTCAGTGGGATCCCGGGTCTTTTTCTTGTCCTTGCAGTGTTTTTGCAATCAGGGTTTGGGCTTTCTGCCTTTGAAAGTGGGTTGGTTACGACGCCGTTTCCAGTTGGTGTGATGTTGGCATCGCTGACGACCGAGCGATTGGGTGGTCGTTACCTATTGCAGCGGGTCGCCAGCGGCGCTGCGCTGCTCGCATGTGGCATGCTTGGCTTATTGTTTGTAATCAATGCCACGGGGGCTGAACTGAAAACGTACCTGTTCATCGCGCCCTTGCTGATCTGTGGCTTTGGAATGGGAACATCCATTATGTCCCTGTTCCAGCTCACCATGTCGAGTGTTGCAGCACAGGATGCCGGGGCTGGTTCCGGCGCAATGCAGGCGTTTCAACAGATCGGTGCAGCACTCGGGATTGCGCTTTCGGGTCAGATATTCTTCGCCAGCCTTGGCGAACGCGGCATGGCAATAGGTACAACCCTAGATGACTTTGTGACTGCTGCCGCGCTAGCAACCATTTGGTCTGTAGCTGTCTTCACAGCCCTTACCGTGGTTGTGGGGGCCACAGTTTGGAAAAATAGCAAAGCAAGTAAATGATTGGGGCAATGCATTTTGGAGCAGAAGAATTCACGCGGCGCCCAGTAGCGTTGTCATCATTGTTTAAGGCAGCCTAAGCTGCCCCCTCCCCTCTACGCGTCGCTTCAGGCCACACTGCACGAGCGAAGTTAAAGTGGATTGAGATGTTTTAGCAGAATAAACTTCTATTTTGCTGTTTCTAGTGCTTCAGACACGCTTGAACCAGGCATGGCTTTGCGTGAGTGAACTCTCCCAGCATTCTAAACGACGAGTGCTATCCATACAGGTAGCGTCATACACGCTAAAACTGTCGACTGGGCGATGATCGCTGCTGGCCCGCGTCGGTCTGCTCCGAAGCGGGCTGCCAAAGTTTGCGCGGCAGCTGCAGTTGGTAGGGCGGCGAAGAGCACGACGACAGGTGTTTGTATCACGCTAAGGTCCATGACCTTTGCAAGTCCGAGTGCACAAAGCGGCAGGTAAACCAGCTTGATCAGATGAAAGCCGCCTGTAAATCCGCTTAGTCCCCACAGAACACTCAAATTCAGGGACGCTCCGATAGAGAGGAGCGCGGCGGGAATCGCAACATTAGCGAGGCGGTCTAGTGTTACGGCTGCTGTTTCTGGCGGTGCATGACCTGTAGCGCTTACAAGAAGTCCGGCGCTGCTGGCTAGAAAGAATGGGTTTGCTAGTACCGCTTTGATAACCGAGCCAACGTTCAGACCAGCACCACGAGCGAGCGCACCCACTGCTAGGACATTCGCCAGCGGCACTGCTAAGCCGACCGCTACGGCCATCAAGGCAGCCGCCTCTTGCGGCAGTGCTTGTGCAACCACAAAGGCAAGTCCCGCATTAAAACGCCAAGCAGTCTGCCAGACACCTGCAAAATCAAGAAAAGAAGAAGGCCCTAACCTTCGCAATGGCCAAGCTAAACCAAGGCCGAGCCCCATCAAAATCCAAACCGCCATACCGACTGAGGCGATATCACCAATGCCAATTGGTCGTGCCGCCGCAGCGCTAAACATAAGCGCGGGGAAGAAGATAAAGAAGCACAGCTTGTCGAGGGCGACCCACAGGTTCTTGTCGAGAAACCGCCCAAACACCATGCCGAGGGCGATGATAATTACATCTGGTGCAAGGGCCAGACCGATCGTGCTTACCCCATTCATGTTGTCGACAGGTGCACTGCATCTGCGAGACGATCCGTTGCCTGGCTGATTTTTTCCAAGCTGTTAGAAGCAAAGCAAAACCGAGCGTAGCGTGTAATGTCATTAACTTGGCTGCATGCTGCGAAGGCCTCGCCCGGGGCATAGAGCGCGCCTTGCGCCACTGTCGCTTCAAACAGGCACGCTGGATCAATGTGTTCGGGCAGCCGCGCCCAGAAAAACATCCCGCCCGTTACAGCAGGTGCGTCGAAACCTGCTGCAACAAGGCCCTTCTGCAAGGCATCATGTCGCGCTTGATAGAGCGCGCGTACCGTAGCCAGCCAGCCTGAAAACCGCCCGGACGACAGGTAGGCCAAAGCCACCATCTGCGCTGTGCCACTCGATTGTAGATCACTTGCCTGCTTCATCGCGACCAGATGTGGTGTGATCTCTTGTGGAGTGAGCATCCAGCCAATCCGCAGACCTGGTGCGATAGACTTGGAGCACGACCGCAACGCAATGACACGCGCGTCATTACTCTTCGACATTTCCCAAAGGGATGGCGGTGGTGGCGCTTCGAACCACAAATCCCGATACGGATCGTCTTCGATAATCAACACACCCATTCGTGCGCAAAGCGCTAATAGTGCCGCCCTGCGGTCTTCGCTCAGGACAGACCCAGTTGGGTTCCCAAAGGTTGGGGTGAGATAAAGAACGCGTGCGTTGCTGTCCCAAATTGCTTTGTCCAACCCGTTGATGCATATCCCGCCAACATCCTCGGGCACGGCATAAGCAGATACGTTGCAAGCTGCCATAACTGATAGTGTTGCAGGATAAAGTGCCTCCGGCACTAAAACCGTATCGCCCGCATTACAGAGTGTTCGTATTGTAAGATCGATACCCTGCTGTGCGCCAGAGGTGACGACAACGCTGTCTTGCTGGTCTCCGGATATATCAGCAAGCGCGGACCGTAGGCGCGGATCACCAGCTGTAGGACCGTAGCGCCACGTCATTGGATCTGCCGCTGCGGTTTTAAGTGCATCTTGCAAACCGGTGTGATCGCAGGCGTCAGGCGATGGATGGCCATTTGCCAGAGAGATCATCCCATCGCGCGCAGCTAAAGGGTATAGTGCACGCAGGGGGTTTTTAGGAAGCGCCTTGGCCGAGCGAGACAGTGGCATCGTGGAGTGTGTAATATTGGTCATACGTTATGCATTCCGTGACAAACCTAGCATAAACAAATAACCGTAGGTTATGAAGTTTCACCCTCTCGATACAGTTCCAATAATCGCTTTACGCGCTCTCCCCCTGATCGAAGAGACGGGCAGTATCACGAGGGCTGCGATTGCTTTGAATGTTTCGCAACCAGCCATTAGCCGCGCCATAGGGGCGCTGGAGCAAAAAACTGGCGTTATTGTAACACGCCGGATCGGCGGGCAAATCAGGCTTACAGCGGAAGGTGAACGCCTTGCCGAACTGGGCCGTAGAGAGGCAGTCCTGCGTCAAGATGCGTGGGAGGATGTGATTGGACTGAAGCGCAAAAAGACTGGTGCGGTGCGTATCGGTTCGATCGGTGCTTCGGCCTCGACCCAGCTATTGCCGCCCTTGCTGAGCCGCTATCAGAAGCGATTTCCAGACGTCCGCGTTGCTGTGCGCGAAATACCGGAGCAAGAAATAGCTGAAGCTTTGAAGGCAGGTCTTGTAGATGTTGCGATAACGCTAGCGCAGGACGATCCCTCCTTGGAGCAACATCCGCTCGCTGATGACTATTTGGTTGCTTTTCTACCCAACAATCAGCGATGGCCGCAGCAGCTGACTCCACGTGATATTGCGGCATTACCATTCGTGATGACCAAAGGCGGGTCAGAGCCTTTGGTGAGGAAGTGGTTCGCGCAGGCTGGCGTCGTTCCGGATATTCGTCATGAGGCGCAACAGATCACATCGCTTTTGGCCCTTGTGCAATCGGGCTTGGGAGTGACCATCATTTCAGATCTTGCAGCGCCGAAGTCCTACCCGGGTCTTGCGAAGGTGCCTCTTGACCCCCCTGCCCCTCGCGAAATCGTTTTGGCACGCCTTGCGGGTAACCCTATTTCGGAGGCTGTATCAGCCTTTTGGGACATGATCTAAGTCATATCCTCAATGCCCCAACGCGGCGCCCAACCGGTCTCGACTGTTAAGCGCGGACTAGTCAATTCGGGTCAGCCCACCAGCTGGACCAGACCTTTAGCAGACTCTCGCAACTAACTGGCAATATCTTTCATGGCAAATTGTACAGGGCATCTCAAAGATAGACGCGAGGGTGACCTGGGCCCCTAAAGCTCCTCCAGATTTGTGTAGAGTTCGCCTGACAAAATGACGGACAAATGAAGGCACGATTTACGGACGAACAGATCATAGCGATGTTCAGGAGCGGGAAGCTGGCGAGAAGACTGCTGACGTATGTCGGCGGTATGAGACCTTTTTGATGCGAAGCGATTGCGTGAGTTTGAGGACGAGAACGGCAAGCTGAAGAAGCTGCTGGCTGAACAGATGTTGGCAAATGCGCTTGAGGCGTTTGGCAATGCGTTTAATATGCTGAAAGGGCGCGGTTGATATGGATGCATTAGCAAACACGTGGTGGGCATGGGCTGCGTTTGCCCTTGTTTTGGCGATCCTTGAGGTGCTGGCCCCGGGCTTTGTCCTGCTGGGGTTCGCCATTGGCGCGGCGCTGGTGTCTGTTTTGGTTTTGCTCAACGTCGGCCTGTCGTTGATCTGGCTGTCACTGTTGTTTGCTGTGGCGTCGCTTGTTGCGTGGCCTGCGCTGCAATAGACATCTTTCCGATCTGTCAGCGTACCAAGCTGTGTATGCCATTCAGCCTTTTTCAGACACCAAAAAGCTAACTGCGACAGCGGAGAGTGCTACCATGCCTGAAGCAATACCAAGCATCAGGGGCAGTCCCCCGATTTGATAACTAAGCCCTGATGCAAGTGTCCCGATCAAACGACCTGCGGCGTTCGCCATATAGTAAAACCCGACGTCCATCGTAACTCTTTCAGCCTCGGTAAACGACAAAATCAAAAAAGAATGCAGTGAGGAGTTCACTGCAAAAAGTGCTCCGAACATCAGCAGACCCCCGATAATGGTCAGAGTCAGCCAGGTTTGCGGACCATTTGCCATTAGTGTCGCCCCTGCCAACACCGCAGGTATCATCGCGAGCGCCCAAGCCCAACCACGCGCTGCACTGATAAGCTGTGAAGTGGAGCGCGACTTGGCACGCAATATCCGTGGGGCACTGGCTTGCACGAGTCCATATAAGATGACCCACACGGCCATAAACGCTCCGATCAAAAAGAATGCTGTGCGGTTGCTGTCCGTCGTGCCGTCCGACAGAACCGCATAGAAGTAGATCGGGATCCCGACCACGAACCACACATCCCGCGCCCCAAACAGAACCACACGCGCCGCACTAAGCCAGTTGATATTCCGGTCTTTTGAAAAGACCTCGGTGAACTTCGCATCCTTGCGGCCCTTAGGCAGGCCGACTGGCATAAACATCAGAACTGCCATTAGGATCACAGCTAGAACGACCGCCATTCCGAGCACCGCACCTACGAAGCCCACCGTTGCCAAGAGCGCAGCGCCCAACAGAAACCCCACACCTTTGACCATGTTTTTGGAGCCTGTCAGCAGTGCGACCCAGCGAAATAATCCGACATCCCCTGTGGGCGCGAGCAATTTTACGGCAGATTTAGACGACATCTTGGCCAGATCCTTTGCCACGCCACTGGCGCCTTGTACCAGCATCACAAACGCAACTGATGCGCCGACACTCCAAGACGGGTTAAGTTGCGCTAACGCCAATAGTGCGACAACTTGCAATGCTAACCCCGTATAGAGCGTTGATGTCAGACCAAACCGCGCTGCGATCCAGCCCGCGCACAGGTTTGTCACGATCCCCGCGATCTCATAAAGCACAAACAGATAGGCCAGCTGTACTGGCGAAAAGCCTAAGGTATGGAAATGCAGCAACACCAGCATCCGCAATGCCCCATCGGTGAGCATAAACGCCCAATAAGCTGCTGTAACAGCGATGTAAGCCGACAGGCCTTCGGGCCGCGCTGACATCAGAGGCTGTCCCCAACCATGCACGCAACATCAACCAAGCGGTGCGCATAACCGACTTCGTTATCGTACCACGCGTAGATTTTCACCTGCGTGCCGCCTACAACCATGGTCGATGGTGCATCTACAATGCTTGAGCGTTCGTCATTTGTGTAATCTGTCGACACCAGTGGGCGTTCTTCGTATCCAAGAATGCCGCTCAACGTGCCCTCGGACGCAGCTTTGAAAAGTGCATTCACTTCCTGTGCGGTCGTCTCACGTTCAACCTCGAAAACACAATCGGTCAGTGACGCGTTTAGCAATGGCACGCGAACCGCATGGCCGTTCAATCGCCCCGTCAACTCAGGATAGATTAGCGTGATCGCGGTGGCACTGCCTGTGGTCGTCGGAATGAGCGAATTCAGGGCTGATCGCGCGCGGCGCAAATCTTTGGCCGGTCGGTCCACTATGGTTTGGGTGTTTGTCACATTATGGATCGTTGTGATTGATCCGTGTTTGATCCGCAGATTTTCGTGGATGACCTTTACCACAGGGGCAAGGCAGTTCGTCGTACAGCTCGCTGCGGTCACGATACGGTGCCGGTCGGCCTCATAGATGTCGTGATTGACGCCATAGACAATATTGGCCGCATCGCCGTCCTTGACTGGTGCGGAGACGACAACCTTTTTGACTCCCGCGGCAAAATACGGCGTCAGCTTGGCCTCGGTCTTGTAGACGCCGGTACAGTCGATGACCACATCGACACCGTCGAGCGGTAAATTAGAAATTTCTCGTGTGCCGATGAATGGCAAGCGTATCCCGTCAATGGTCACGCTATCATCGTTGTAGGTGAATGAGGCGTCCCAACGCCCATGCACTGTATCAAACTCCAACAGATGAGCGTGCATTTCTGGGTCGCCAACCGCATCATTAATCCATGCGATTTTTGCACCACGTGCCAAGAGAGGTTTCAGCGCCAGTTTACCAATCCGGCCGAGGCCGTTCAGGGCGTAGACGGTCATTGGTCTATCCTTTTTCTTTGCTTCGGCCGATGTCATCCACGGCTTTTTGGAGGGAAATGAGATCGAGTGATGTAATCGGCAGGGCGGTAAACCCCATCATTCGGTTGCGTAGCGCGCGGTAGCTTTCCCGGAAAGCGAGGCCCTTTTCCGCATCTGCGCCCTCAACGCGGACTGGATCAGGTAGGCCCCAATGTGCACTAATCGTTTGCCCCTGCCACGCAGGACATTCTTCGTTGGCGGCTTCGTCACAAACAGTAAAAACAAAATCAAGAACAGGCGCATTTTCGGTCTGAAACTCTTGGATATTTTTGGCGCGCAAACGAGATACGTCATGGCCGTTATGCACCAAGACCTCCAAAGCAAAGGGGTTGAGTTCTGACCGCGGCTTGGTGCCAGCCGAATAGACGTTGAAACGCTCTGGTGAGAGGTCCCTCAGGATGGCTTCGGCAAAAATTGACCGAGCCGAATTACCAGTGCAAATGAACAAGACGTTGAATTTTTCATCCTCCTTACCAGAAATCTTTCCCCGTGGGTCACCATGAAAAGGAAGGCAGATCTCGGGCCGTCCCCGACAGCAGTCGTTCAAGATGAACCCAACTGTCGCTTTCGCCGCCTCAATATCAACCGAGTATCGTAGCGAGTTGCCAACCCGTTCTTGTTCGATCAATCCGGCCTGCATCAGCGCGGAAACATAGGTGGAAAGTGTATTGGGCTTAAGATCGAGCGCATTCGCCAATTCGGTTGCTGGAACATGATCCGGATAGCGCCGCATAAGCAGTCGAAACACTGCGAGACGGTTTGGATGTCCAAGCGTTGAAAGGCGTTTTGAAATCATAATATCCATAATTCACGAATAACTGAATTTATGATTTATACAAATGAAGGTTTTGTAACAGTGAGCCTTGCTTTGGACAGATAACTTCCTTGGGAAAGGAGCTGGTTCGGCGATTTAAACAATGTTGCTTAGCAGCTGTCACCTCTCGTGCTCGGCCGCAGTTGAGAAGTTGAAACGCTAGGCTGAAGGTTTAAGTTTGGACCTGTCACGCTTTTGTGCCGCCCCGAGTGCTCGTTTAGGCCACTTTCCTTTCGAAGGCGACCGGACTTTTCCAGCCCAGTGCTGAGTGCCGGCGGCGGGGATTGTAGAAGCCATTGATGTATTCGAAGGTTTCCATTTCAGCCTGCCGTCTGGTTTCCCATGTCCGTCGCCAGATTAACTCTGCCTTGATGGTTTTGAAGAAGGTTTCGACTGCCGCGTTGTCATAACAATTTCCCTTGCCGCTCATCGATACCTTGAAGCCATACTGGCGCAGGATTTTCTGATAGTCGTGAGAGCAATATTGGCTGCCACGATCCGTATGATGGATGCAGCCTGTGGGCGGTGCACGGAAAGCGATAGCCATTTGCAGCGCCCGGATTGCCAGGTCCCGTTTCATCCGATTTGAGACGGCCCAGCCGATCACACGGCGTGAATGCAAGTCCAAGATCACAGCCAGATATAGCCAGCCTTCGCGCGTCCAAACATAGCTGATGTCGCCAGCCCATTTTTGGTTTGGACCATCTGCTGTGAAGTCACGATCCAGCAGGTTCGGTGCAATGTTGAACTTGTGGTCACTATCTGTCGTGACCTTGTGTTTGCGCGTTCTAACAACGGATATGCCATTCTGGCGCATCAAACGGCCCACACGGCGGTGGCCCACATCCAGGCCGATCTCCTTGAGCTCTTCCGTCATCCGTGGCCTGCCATAGCTGCCCAGACTGAGACGAGACTGCTCTTTGATGTGCGCCAACGTAACCAGATCAGACCGTTGTCTGCGACTTTCAGGGCGGTTGCGGAAAGCACGTAGTCCGCGAGTGCTGACGCCGACGACATCGCACAGTCGGTTGGCTGGGAAGTTGGCCCGGTGTTCTTCGACAAACCTAAATCTCATTGCTTTAGGCCCGCAAAGAACTGGGTGGCTTTTTTTAGGATGTCCCTCTCCTCCTTGAGGAGCCGGTTCTCGCGCCGAAGCCGGTCATTCTCCTGGGCGAGGCTCAGATCCTCCTTCGACACCACGTCTGTGTCTCGATGGGCCGTGATCCATTTGTTCAGCGTCGACAACCCAACACCTAAATCTGACGCCACCTGCTTACGCGTCAGCCCACTGGTCAACGCGATCCGCACCGCATCTTGGCGGAATTCGTCCGTCCGTTTCAGTCTCATAGTTCGTCTCCTTTGTTGCAGTAAATGCTATCAAAGGAGCGGCATCAAACCGTGACAGGTCCACGTCAAGCAAGCAAATCGTTGGGTATGACAAGCAATCTTACAGAAGCCAGAACCGAATGAAACGACGTTCACGAGGCACAAAATGGCGAGATATCTTAAGACTCTGTGAGTGATGCTCCAAGTTTTTACTGCCAGCCGTCAAGTTTGTACAAACGTCTATATTTAAATTACGAGTTCTGGCCACCAAAAGTAAAAACTCGAATATTTTTCTTCAAAGCTTCGTTTTAACGCGTCAAACTTACCCACGCATCGTACTGCGAAAGAAACACTTTGCCGTTGATGTCACCGATTAGATGAGATTTTTTTAATCGATCCATCACCGGGCCTTTGACCTCGGAAAGGTGCAGCCCTACTCCCATGTCAATCAATCTCAGATTGATTGCTTCAAGGCTTTCTAACGCAGAAAAATCTACTTCATTGACTGCTGAAAACATCAAAACGACATCCTTAATATCGCACCCTGCCGTCACCCGGGAATGAACCAAATCTTCAAGAAAACGCGCATTTACGAAATATAGGCTTTCATCCACCCGCAGTGTCAAAATATTTGGATTGGTCTCAACTGCATGCCTTTTCACATTCCGAAAATGTTGTGTGCCAGAAACAAGCCCAACCTCGGCCACGTGAGGCCGGGACGTCTTGTAGAGATGCAAAAGTATGGAAATACCTACTCCGCTTGCTACGCCAACTTCCACGCCCATGATCAACGTCAACGCTATGGTCGCCGCTACAGCTATGAAATCCGCGCGTGCGTAGCCCCAGGTTTTTCTGAGGATCGAGAAATCCACTAATGATAGGACCGCGACGATAATTGTCGCGGCAAGAGTAGCATTGGGTAAATAGTAGACTAATGGCGTCAAAGCTAAGGCTGCGACAGTTAAACCGATGGCAGTAAAAATGCCCGCCGCGGGTGTTTCGGACCCTGCGTCAAAATTCACAACTGAACGTGAAAAACCACCTGTGACAGGAAAGCCTCCGGTAAATGCGGCACCAAGGTTTGCGGCTCCTAGCCCAATTAGTTCTTGATCCGGGTCAATCCTTTGACGCTTCTTGGCCGCTAATGTTTGTGCAACCGAAATACTTTCTACAAAGCCAATTACGGATATCAGAATTGCCGGCACGAGCAGAGTTTTAATTAAGTCAGGGGAAAGCCCCGGAATTGTAAACGGGGGCAGGCTTTGGGGCACGTCGCCAACGATTTTAACCCCCACCCCATGAAGATCAAAAATCCAGACTGCCATCGTTGTTGAGGCCACCGCGGCAACAGGTCCTGCTTTTGCCAACAGATCAGTCATCAGTGGGCCCATACCAAGCCGTTTTAACAATGGTTTTAAACTGCCGCGGACCCAGAATAGAAAACCTGTTGCGCTCAGACCGATGACGACAGTTACCAAATTTATCTGATCCAAATGAGCCCCGATCGAGCCCAGCATTTCAGGTAGAGTATGCCCATGAGCGCTAATACCGAGAATGTGTTTGAGCTGGCTTGTGGCAATCAAAATACCAGACGCAGTGATGAAGCCAGCAATGACTGGGTGACTGAGAAAGTTCGCAAGAAACCCAAGCCGTAGAACGCCCAAAAGTACAAGAAATGCTCCTGAGAGCCCAGCTAATGTAAGTGCTGCAACAGCATATCCGGCGGTGCCAGTTTCTGCGACTTGCCCAATTGCAGATGCTGTTAACAACGACACAACAGCGACAGGTCCAACTGCTAACGCTTTGGATGTGCCAAAGATCGCATAAAGAACAATCGGCGCGATTGAGGCATAGATCCCAGCCTCAGGAGGTAGGCCAGCCAACAGCGCATAAGCCAGAGATTGTGGGATCAGCATGATTGTGACGATTACTGCAGCAATCATATCATTTGAAAAAGCTGAACGGTCGTAGCGCCGCCCCCAGTCTAGGATCGGCAAATAACGTGCAAAATAGGTCATTGATTTGTTCAGTCTATAATGGGGAAACCACATCAGGATGCGGCTTCCCTTAGTATATCTCTGGGTGCTGCAGATGCATCACTCTGCCGGTGTCTTAAGCTTCTCTGGTGTTGCCATCCATTCCTTACCTTTCAGCATGGCCTGCCAGTAGATAGGTGGCAGCATCTTTTCCTTCAGAAACCATGCAGCACGGGTTGGTTTGGTACCGTTGAGAAGAAAAGAGGGAAAGCTTGGCTTCAAAACACCGCCATAACCAAACTCTGCCAGAACAATCTTGCCGCGCTCGACTGTCAGTGGGCAGGAGCCGTACCCGTCATAAGCAGACACCGGCGAACTGCCCCGAATATCCGCAACAATATTGTCGGCTACGGTGGGTGCTTGTTTGCGCGCTGCCGCCGCTGTTTTGGCATTTGGTGCGTTCATTACATCCCCCAAAGACCAGATGTTGTCATACGATTTGTGCCGTAATGTCGCCTGATCCACATCAACCCACCCTGCGGCATCTGCAAGTGGCGAGACGCGAATGAAGTCTGGTGCAGATTGAGGTGGGCAGACGTGCATCATATCAAAATCAACAGTGATCGTCTGAACATCAGTATCTGGTTTGCGTACCTCGAAAGTCGCAGTTTTTGCAGAGCCGTCAACAGACACCAGGTTATGGAAGTAGTTCAGTGTTGCGTCGTATTTTTCGATGTATTTCATCAGTGCGGGAACATAATCTTTGACGCCGAATAAAGCGCCGCCTGCATTCATGAACTGAATATCGATATTCTTGAGAGCGTTATTGCGGAACCACGCATCGCCAGACAAATACATCGCCTTTTGTGGCGCACCTGCGCATTTGATAGGCATCGGTGGTTGCGTAAATAAAGCACGTCCTTGTCTTAATCCTTGAACCAACTGCCATGTGTATGGTGCAAGGTCATAGCGATAGTTTGACGTCACACCATTACGGCCCAAAGTATCTTCAAGCCCCTCGATTGCAGCCCAATCAAGTTTCAGTCCTGGGCAGACAACCAGACGATCATATTTGATGACACGGCAGCCCTCGATAATGACTGCATTTTTTTGTGGTTCAAATGCCGCAACAGCCGCCTTGATCCATTTTACACCTCGCGGGATCAGCGAACCCATTGTTTTTGATGTTTGCTTTGGCTCAAAAATGCCACCGCCCACCATGGTCCAGCCGGGTTGGTAATGATGGATGTCTGACGGATCGATTACAGCAACCGACAAGCCCGACTTGCGGGCCTTCAAGCTAGCAGCAACTGAGATACCACCTGCACCTGCACCAACGATCACAACGTCATAATGTGCATCACCTGTATCCGCAGGTGTTTTCCCCCCGTTTGCAATGCGGCGCGCGACGCCGTTCATGTCAAAGCCTGCTGATTTAGTTGCAGCCAATATCTCAGAAATGGGGCGCTTCTTGGCTTCGTTAAGGGACCATAGTGTCGCCGAGCGCATACCAGTCCGGCAATAAGCCAACACAGGGCGAGGGAGATCTTTGAGCGCATTGGAGAAGGCATCAACATCGGTATCACTGACCATCCCAGACTGCACAGGAACATATCGTGTTTCGATCCCTGCCATCTGGGCCGCACTGGCTATTTCTTCGAATGAGGGTTGATCAGCACCTTCACCATCGGGGCGATTACAAATGATTGCGCGGATACCAGCTTCATTTATAGCATCGATATCTGCGGCACTAATTTGAGCGCTCACGGTTGTTTTTTCGGTAATTTTGTTGAGTTTCATGATGGTTTTCCAGTTAGAGGCCGTTGACGGGGACTTTGAGCATTGGGTTGCCGTCTTTGTCGGTTGGGACCTCGCCTGCGCGCATGTTCACTTGGAGCGAGGGGATGATCAGCTTTGGCATGGCGAGCTGCGCGTCGCGTTCCGTGCGGAACTTGATGAAGTCCTCGCGTGTTTTGTCGCCGCCCACGTGGATGTTGTTGGCCTTCTCATCGGCCACAGTCGTTTCCCACTGAATATCGCGCCCGTTGGGTCCGTAGTCGTGGCACATGAACAAACGCATGTCGTCCGGCAGAGCCAGAACCTTCATGATGCTGTCGTAAAGCTCCTCAGCAGAGCCGCCCGGGAAATCGCAGCGCGCTGACCCACCGTCGGGCATAAATAGGGTGTCGCCCGTAAAGGCCGCGTTGC
>NZ_CVPC01000021.1 GCF_001049735.1 Nereida ignava | reverse complement strand
AACATTTCAACACCTGTGCAGGTTGTCTTCGTGGTGTCACGGATACCAACGATCTCGATCTCTTCACCAACGTTGATAACGCCACGCTCAACACGACCGGTTACAACTGTACCACGGCCAGAGATTGAGAACACGTCTTCGATCGGCATCAGGAACGGCTGGTCAACAGCACGTGCTGGTGTCGGGATGTAGCTGTCAACAGCTTCCATCAGCTTGTCGATAGACTCTTTACCGATGTTGTCATCGCGGTCTTCCAGAGCTGCCAGAGCAGAACCCGCTACAACTGGGATGTCGTCGCCTGGGTACTCGTAAGATGACAGAAGCTCACGGATTTCCATTTCAACCAACTCGAGCAACTCTTCGTCGTCAACTTGGTCAACTTTGTTCATGTAAACAACCATGTAAGGGATACCAACTTGGCGACCCAAAAGGATGTGCTCACGTGTTTGTGGCATAGGACCATCAGCTGCGTTAACAACCAAGATCGCGCCGTCCATCTGAGCAGCACCAGTGATCATGTTTTTCACATAGTCAGCGTGGCCTGGGCAGTCCACGTGTGCGTAGTGGCGTGTCTCTGTTTCATACTCAACGTGAGCAGTAGAGATTGTAATACCACGTGCTTTTTCTTCCGGCGCGCCGTCAATCTCGTCGTATGCTTTGAAGTCACCAAATTGCTTGGTGATCGCTGCAGTCAACGTCGTCTTACCGTGGTCAACGTGACCAATCGTGCCGATGTTTACGTGCGGTTTAGAGCGTTCAAACTTTTCCTTAGCCATGAGAGGCCTCCTTCATTTTCCAGTAGAACGGTGGCCCTCATGGGCCACCGTAAAAGGTGTCAGATCAAGCGTATTTAGCTTGGATTTCTTCAGAGATGTTGCTTGGTACAGCTTCATAGTGATCGAACTGCATCGAGAACTGCGCGCGGCCCGAGGACATAGAGCGCAATGTGTTGATGTAGCCGAACATATTCGCAAGCGGCACCATCGCATCGATGGCAATCGCATTACCGCGAGTATCCTGACCCTGAACTTGACCGCGACGTGATGTCAGGTCGCCGATGATACCACCGGTGTATTCTTCAGGAGTGATAACTTCCACTTTCATGATTGGCTCGAGCAGTTTCGCGCCAGCCATTTTCATGCCTTCACGCATACACATACGTGCAGCGATCTCAAACGCGAGGACCGAGGAGTCAACATCGTGGAATTTACCGTCGATCAAAGCAACTTTAAAGTCGATGACGGGGAAGCCTGCCAACGGGCCGCTGTCCATAACCGATTTAATGCCTTTTTCAACACCCGGGATGTATTCCTTTGGAACCGAACCACCAACGATGCGGCTCTCGAAGGAATAACCTTCGCCTGGCTCCGTCGGTGTAATGATGAGTTTAACCTCACCAAACTGACCTGAACCACCAGATTGCTTTTTGTGGGTATAAGAATGCTCAACTTCGCGGTCGATGGTCTCACGGTAGGCTACTTGTGGCGCACCAATGTTCGCTTCAACTTTGAACTCACGCTTCAGACGATCAACGAGAATGTCGAGGTGAAGCTCACCCATACCCTTCATGATTGTCTGACCTGACTCGATGTCAGTCTCTACGCGGAAAGATGGATCTTCCGCTGCAAGACGTGCGAGGCCTGTCGACATTTTCTCTTGGTCGCCCTTGGTCTTAGGCTCAACCGCGATCTCGATCACTGGATCTGGGAATGTCATTGTTTCGAGAACAACAGCGTCGTTCTTGTCACAAAGTGTGTCACCAGTTGTCGTGTTCTTCAGACCACCAAGCGCGATGATGTCACCAGCAAATGCTTCGGTGATTTCGTCACGATCGTTGGAGTGCATCATCATCATCCGGCCAACACGCTCGGTGTTACCCTTAGTTGAGTTCAGCATTGAGTCGCCCTTACCGAGCGTACCTGAGTAGATACGAACGAATGTCAGGGAGCCAACAAACGGGTCGTTCATGATTTTGAACGCGAGGCCAGAGAAGGCCATGCTGTCATCGGCACGACGTGGAATGTTACGAACTTCTTCTTCGTCGCCTGGCTTAAAGCCCATGTAGTCGACAACGTCGAGTGGCGAAGGAAGATAGTCAACAACAGCATTCAACAGAGGCTGAACGCCCTTGTTTTTGAATGCAGACCCACCAAGAACAGGAACAAATGCCAAAGCCAATGTGCCTTTGCGGATCAACGCGCGCAGTGTTGGAACGTCAGGCTCGTTGCCTTCCAGGTATTCCATCATCGCTTCGTCGTCCATTTCGACAGCAGCTTCGATCATTTTACCGCGCCATTCGTCAGCCATGTCCTTCAGGCTGTCGCGAACTGGCACCTTGATCCAAGAGGCGCCAAGGTCTTCACCCTGCCACAACCATTCTTCCATGGTTACGAGATCGATCAAGCCTTCCAGCTCAGTCTCGGCACCAATCGGGATACCAACTGGAACAGCGCGTGCACCAGTACGGTCTTCAATCATGTTTACGCAGTTAAAGAAGTCCGCGCCGATTTTGTCCATTTTGTTAACAAAAACGATACGTGGGACTTTATAACGGTCAGCCTGACGCCAAACAGTTTCAGTCTGTGGCTCAACACCGGCGTTGGCGTCGAGAACACAAACAGCACCATCGAGAACCGCAAGCGAACGCTCAACTTCAATCGTGAAGTCAACGTGGCCTGGTGTGTCGATGATATTCATGCGGTGCTTAGGCGAGTCTGGTGTTGAACCGTCTTCGGTGCGCTCCCAGAATGTTGTAGTCGCAGCGGACGTGATGGTAATACCACGCTCTTGCTCCTGCTCCATCCAGTCCATCGTTGCTGCGCCGTCGTGGACTTCGCCGATGTTGTGGGACTTGCCTGTGTAGAAGAGAATACGCTCGGAGCAGGTGGTTTTACCTGCATCGATGTGCGCCATGATACCGAAGTTACGGTACAGCTCTAGGGGATATTCGCGTGCCATTGGAATGGGTCCTTGGACGAAAAGTGAAAATTACCAGCGGTAGTGCGAGAACGCTTTGTTGGCATCTGCCATCTTGTGCGTGTCTTCGCGCTTTTTAACAGCTGAACCGCGTGACTGAACAGCGTCCAGAAGCTCACCAGCAAGGCGCTCTTCCATTGTGTTCTCGTTGCGCGAACGGGATGCGTTGATCAACCAACGGATGGCCAATGCTTCGCGACGCTCAGGGCGCACTTCAACCGGCACTTGGTATGTTGCACCACCAACACGACGTGAGCGAACCTCAACGGCGGGTTTGATGTTATCGAGTGCTTCGTGGAACACTTCAACGGGGGCGCGTTTGATCTTGCCTTCAACGCGGTCGAGTGCGTTGTAGACGATGCGCTCAGCGGTAGATTTCTTACCATCGAGCATCATGTTGTTCATGAATTTTGTCAGAACCTTATCGCCATATTTGGCGTCGGGCAGAACTTCGCGTTTAACAGCGGCGTGACGACGTGACATCTGCGGCTCTCCTTATTTAGGGCGCTTGGCGCCGTATTTCGAACGACGTTGTTTACGGTCTTTGACGCCTTGGGTATCCAGAACGCCGCGCAGGATGTGGTAACGCACACCGGGAAGGTCTTTTACACGACCGCCACGGATCAGAACCACAGAGTGCTCCTGAAGGTTGTGGCTCTCACCGGGAATGTAGGAAATAACCTCAAAACCGTTGGTCAAACGCACTTTAGCAACCTTACGCATCGCCGAGTTCGGCTTCTTAGGCGTGGTTGTGTAAACGCGTGTGCAAACGCCACGTTTTTGGGGGCATTGCTCCAAGTGCTGGGACTTGGAGTATTTACGTTTAGGCTGACGCGGTTTCCGGATCAGCTGTTGGATAGTCGGCATTGAGGACTTTCCCCTTTGTTGCAACTTCTTCGTTTTGGGGGCCTAGGTCCCCGTTTCATTTCGTGTCGTGCAAGCGCGTCCGCAAACACAAAAGCCCGCATCGGGTAACCCTACCTGGGATCCGAGCGGTGGATTTTCAGAGGATCGGAACAGCAGTAGTTCGGATCGTGACCACTAATTTCTTTGACAAAAGGGGCGTACCCCCTCTTGGGATGTGCGGGCTATACTGAGAGTCGCCCCCCCTGTCAACAGCACCTCATGAACGCATCAGATCAGCGATACGTGCTAAGCCGCGGCAACCTTCTCGCGCTCGGCGATCCGCCGCTCGCGGTAGAACGTAAATAGGCCCGATCCAGTAATGATGAGCGCCCCCAAAATGGTCAAAATACTCGGCCATTCACCGAAAAGGACAAAGCCCAGAACCAGCGCCCAAACCAAAGCCGTGTATCTGAACGGCGCCACAAACGAGATGTCCCCAACCCGCATGACCATCACGCTAAATACATAGCCGCCGATGATGAACAGGGATGCACCCAACACCAACCAAATTGACCGCGATGTGAACGGCGCCCATTCGATTGTGGTACTAAACGCGGCGGCCCACAAAAACACGCCGATAGCTGACAACAGCGTCACCGCCATTGTGTGCGTGTCAGGCGACAGGCGTCGCGTCACCAGATCACGGACGGTAACGAAACCAACGGCAAACAGCGCATAGATCGAGAATACATTAAACCCGTCCGCACCGGGCCGCACGATGAGCAGCACACCGACGAACCCCACAACAATGGCAAACATGCGCCGCCAGCCCAGTAACTCGCCCAGAAAAAGTGCGCCTGCTAAGCTGACTGTCAGGGGCAGGGTTTGCAAAATGGCCGTCGCGTTGGCGAGCGGTAGATTAATCAAGGCCGTAAGAAAGAAATATGCAGCACCAATTTCGGCACCAACACGTGCTGCGACCAATGGCCAATCGCCTTTGGCGATCCCCTTACGGAAAGCGCCCATCACAGCAGCCATGATCGCAATTAGGATGACAGTGACAAACCCGCGGACGGTCAGTGTCTGAAACAAAGGCCATTCCGTTGAGATCGCTTTCAAGCAAGCGTCATTTAGCGTGAATGCCGCCATAGAGCACATCATGAGCGCGGCACCGCGCGTGTTTTCTTGCAAAGTTGCCATGGCAAATCGAATACACGGCCCGCAAGAAAAGGGAAGCATTGTTGTACAACCGAAACGAAAAAGGCCCCCGCACTGCGGAGGCCTATCTCAACACTTAAGGACGGTCGCTTTAGTCGCGGCTGTCAGCATCCCCCGTCATGATGGTGTCAAACTCATCACCACCCACAACGTCTTCGGGTGTCGGCGCGGCCAATGCGGCAGCTGCTTCGGCTTCTTCACGACGCGCTTCCAGAACAACGTTGTCACGATCCTGAGCAACACGCTGCATCTGCTGAGTTGCGCCACCGGTACCGGCTGGGATCAGACGACCCACGATTACGTTCTCTTTCAGACCGATCAGCTTATCGCGCTTACCTTGAACGGAAGCTTCAGTCAGCACGCGTGTCGTTTCTTGGAACGATGCGGCTGAGATAAAGCTGCGTGTCTGCAACGATGCTTTCGTGATGCCGAGCAAGATAGGCTCGCCCTTCGCCAAACGACCACCGCGTGCAGCGGCTTTCTCGTTCGCAAGGTCAAACTCTTGCTTGTCCACATGTTCACCCTTGAGCAGCGTTGTTTCACCGCTGTCGAGGATTTCCCACTTCTGGAGCATCTGACGCACGATAACTTCGATGTGCTTGTCGTTGATCTTAACGCCCTGCAGTCGGTAAACTTCCTGCACTTGGTTGATCATGTAGTCAGCAAGCGCTTCGACGCCCATGACCGCAAGAATATCGTGCGGCGCAGGGTTACCGTCCATGATGTAATCGCCCTTCTGGACGTAATCACCTTCCTGAACAGGAATGTGCTTACCCTTAGGCACCATGTATTCGACTTTCGCCTCATCAGCGGCTTCGGGCGTCTCGGCTGCAGGAACAATCGCGATGCGGCGCTTGTTCTTGTAGTCTTTACCGAAGCGCACGTAGCCATCGATTTCAGCAATGATCGCGTGGTCTTTTGGACGACGTGCTTCAAAGAGTTCCGCAACGCGTGGCAGACCACCGGTAATGTCTTTTGTTTTCGCGCCCTCACGAGGAATACGCGCAACAACATCACCTGGGTTTACCGTGTCACCATCTTCAACAGACAAAATCGCGTCTACTGACATCGGGTATGCAACAGGGTTGCCATCGTCCTTCAGAACAGGCTCGCCATTTGCATCCGCCACCAAGATTTTTGGTGCCAGCTCGTTGCCTTTTGGCGCCGAACGCCAATCAGTAACGATACGCTGTGTCATACCGGTTGCGTCATCTGTGTCTTCACGAACTGCGATGCCCGCAGTCAGATCAACGAACTTAATGACGCCGCCTTTTTCTGCGATCATTGGAAGTGTGAATGGGTCCCATTCAAACAGCTTATCGCCGCGTGCAACATCAGCACCTTCTTTGACCAAAAGCTTAGAACCGTAGGACACTTTATGTGACGCACGCTCTTTGCCGTCTGGACCGGTGATGGAAAGCTTCATGTTGCGGCCCATAACGATCTGCTCGCCTGCGGCGTTCTCGATCAACTGGCCATCAGCGAAGACAACTTTACCCTCTTGGCTAGCTTCTTGGAACGATTGTTGGCCACCGCCCTGCGCAACACCACCAATGTGGAATGTACGCATGGTCAGCTGTGTGCCTGGCTCACCGATAGACTGCGCCGCGATGATGCCGACGGCCTCACCTTGGTTCACAATTGTACCACGTGCGAGGTCACGACCATAACATGCCGCACAAACGCCTTCTTCACTTTCACAAGTGAGCGGGCTGCGGATGCGCATAGACGCTACGCCAGCTTCCTCAAGACGGTCAGATGCGCGCTCGTCGAGCAACTCACCTTTGGTTGCCAAAACATCGCCAGTCACAGGGTGCAGAACATCTTCCGCACACACACGACCCAGCACACGCTCTGCCAAGGTTGCAACAACCTCACCATCGTTAACCGCTGCTTCTGCGGTGATCGCCACTTCAGTACCACAGTCATGCTCGCGCACGATGCAGTCCTGAGCCACGTCCACAAGACGGCGTGTCAGGTAACCTGAGTTCGCAGTTTTCAACGCCGTATCCGACAGACCCTTACGAGCACCGTGGGTAGAGTTGAAGTACTCAAGAACAGTCAGACCTTCTTTAAAGTTCGAGATAATTGGCGTCTCGATGATCTCACCGTTTGGTTTGTTCATCAGGCCGCGCATACCGCCGAGCTGTTTCATTTGAGTGACCGAGCCACGCGCTTTGGAGTCAGCCATCATGAAGACGCTGTTCGGCTCCATCTCTGCGCCGTTTTCATCGGTTTTGATCGAAGCGATCGTCCCCATCATGGCGTCAGTGACTTTGTCGTTACACTTTGACCAAGCATCGACAACTTTGTTGTACTTTTCACCCTGAGTGATCAGGCCGTCCATGTACTGTTGTTCGAATTCAGCCACTTGTTCACGAACGCCGTCAACGATTTCCCATTTGTTGTCTGGAATAACCATGTCGTCCTTACCGAACGAAATACCGGCGCGGAACGCTTCGCGGAAGCCCATGGTCATGATCTGGTCACAGAAGATGACAGACTCTTTCTGGCCACAGTAACGGTAAACAGTGTCGATGACTTGCTGAACTTCGCCTTTCTTCAAAAGACGGTTCACCAGTTCAAACGGCGCTTTGTTGTTCATCGGCAGCAATGCACCAAGGCGCACACGGCCCGGTGTTGTTTCAAAGCGTTGGATGACAGTGTTACCTTCTTCGTCAATCTGAGGAACACGTGCTTGGATCTTGGCGTGAAGATGGACTTCACCCGTATCAAGTGCGTGCTGCACCTCGTCGATTGAACCAAAGACCATGCCTTCGCCCTTCATACCCGCACGCTGTAGCGACGTGTAGTAAAGGCCCAAGATCATGTCCTGTGACGGAACAATGATCGGCGCGCCGTTCGAGGGCGACAGAACGTTGTTGGTCGACATCATGAGAACACGCGCTTCAAGCTGTGCTTCAAGTGACAACGGAACGTGAACCGCCATCTGGTCACCGTCAAAGTCAGCGTTGAACGCAGAACACACCAGCGGGTGCAACTGAATTGCTTTACCTTCGATGAGAACAGGCTCAAACGCCTGAATGCCCAAACGGTGCAGCGTAGGCGCACGGTTCAACATGACGGGGTGCTCACGAATAACTTCGTCGAGGATATCCCAAACTTCTGGACGCTCTTTTTCTACCAGCTTCTTAGCCTGCTTGACTGTCGAGGACAGACCTTTGGCTTCAAGGCGAGAGTAGATGAACGGCTTAAACAGCTCGAGCGCCATTTTCTTAGGCAAGCCACACTGATGCAGCTTCAACTCGGGGCCCGTGACGATGACGGAACGGCCAGAGAAGTCGACGCGCTTACCCAAAAGGTTTTGGCGGAAGCGACCTTGCTTACCTTTAAGCATGTCAGAAAGTGACTTGAGCGGACGCTTGTTTGCACCGGTGATGACACGACCGCGGCGGCCGTTGTCAAAGAGCGCATCAACAGATTCCTGCAACATACGCTTTTCGTTACGTACGATGATGTCAGGCGCGCGCAGTTCAATCAGGCGCTTCAGACGGTTGTTACGGTTGATTACACGACGATAAAGGTCGTTCAAATCAGACGTCGCAAAGCGACCACCATCAAGAGGCACGAGTGGGCGCAGCTCTGGCGGGATCACAGGCACAACAGTCAGGATCATCCACTCAGGACGGTTGCCGGACTCGATGAAGCTCTCAACAATTTTGAGGCGCTTGATGATTTTCTTTGGCTTCAACTCACCAGTTGCTTCAGCAAGATCAGCACGCAACTGCTCGGCTTCGGCTTCCAGATCGATGGCTTGCAACATCTCGCGGATCGCTTCCGCGCCGATGTTTGCAGTGAACGCATCCATGCCGAAGTTGTCTTGTGCGTCCATATACTCTTCTTCGGTCATCAGCTGACCGTAAGTAAGGTCAGTCAAGCCAGGCTCGATGACGACATAGTTTTCAAAGTACAAAATGCGCTCAAGATCACGCAGTGTCATGTCCAGCATCAAGCCAATCCGAGATGGAAGTGACTTGAGGAACCAGATGTGTGCAACCGGTGACGCCAACTCGATGTGGCCCATACGCTCACGGCGTACTTTTTGAAGCGTAACCTCAACACCGCATTTCTCGCAGACAACGCCGCGATATTTCATGCGCTTATATTTGCCGCACAGACATTCGTAATCTTTGATCGGGCCAAAGATACGCGCACAGAACAGGCCATCACGCTCAGGCTTGAACGTGCGGTAGTTGATGGTTTCTGGCTTTTTGATTTCACCGAATGACCAAGACAAAATGCGCTCTGGCGATGCCAAAGATACTTTGATTTCGTCGAACACCTTTGTGGGTGTCAGTGGGTTAAACGGGTTATTTGTGAGTTCCTGGTTCATTTTCAGATCCTTAAATCAGGGGGGAGGAAGGGGGGAATGAGGGGCTAAGCCCTCATTCACCATCCTCCGCATCCAGGAGTTCCATATTCAGGCCGAGGCCACGGACTTCTTTGACAAGAACGTTGAACGACTCGGGTACGCCCGCTTCGAAGTTGTCCTCGCCTTTGACAATGCTTTCGTAGACTTTCGTCCGTCCAGCAACGTCGTCCGATTTGACCGTAAGCATCTCTTGCAGGGTGTATGCAGCGCCGTAAGCTTCCAGAGCCCAGACCTCCATCTCCCCGAAACGCTGACCACCGAATTGCGCTTTACCGCCCAATGGCTGCTGTGTGACCAGCGAGTATGGACCCGTTGAACGCGCGTGGATTTTGTCGTCCACGAGGTGGTGTAGTTTCAGCAGATGCTTGATGCCGACTGTGACAGGACGGGCAAACTGCTCACCAGTACGACCGTCAAACAAGATTGACTGACCGCTCTGGCTGAAGCCTGCGCGAACCAACGCATCATTGACGTCAGCTTCCTTGGCACCGTCGAATACTGGCGTCGCAATTGGCACACCGCGTGTGACGTTGCCCGCTGCTTCAACAACAGACTGCTCATCCATGCCCTTAATGCCTTCGTCATAGACGTCGTCACCATAAGCAATTTTCAACGCATCACGGACAGGTGTCAGATCGCCAGAACGCTTGTACTCGCCAAGCGCCTCATCGATCTGAATACCAAGGCCACGTGCAGCCCAGCCCATATGGGTTTCAAGGATCTGACCAACGTTCATACGTGAAGGAACACCAAGTGGGTTCAGAACGAAATCAACCGGCGTACCATCTGCGAGGAACGGCATGTCTTCCATAGGGACAACCTTGGAAATAACACCTTTGTTACCGTGACGACCCGCCATCTTATCACCGGGCTGCAGCTTACGCTTAACAGCGACAAAGACTTTAACCATCTTCATAACACCTGGGGGCAGATCGTCGCCGCGGCGAACTTTCTCTACCTTGTCCTCAAAGCGCGCATCGAGGGTCCGTTTCTGGATCTCGTACTGCTCATTCAGGGCCTCAACGATTTTCGCATCGTCTTCGTCCTCAAGAGCAAGCTGCCACCACTGACCACGGCTAATGCTGTCGAGCAAATCTGCGTCAATTTTAGAACCGGCCTTAACGCCTTTTGGTCCTTTGACAGCAATTTTGCCTTCGATCATGTCGCGGAGACGGGCGTAGATGTTGCGATCGAGGATGACCAATTCGTCATCACGGTCACGGGCCAAACGCTCAACTTCTTCACGCTCGATCTGAAGTGCACGCTCGTCTTTTTCAACGCCGTGGCGGTTGAAAACGCGGACTTCTACGATTGTACCGAAATCACCTGGCGGCAGACGGAGTGATGTATCACGCACGTCGGATGCTTTTTCGCCAAAGATCGCTCGCAAAAGCTTCTCTTCGGGTGTCATTGGGCTTTCGCCTTTTGGCGTGATCTTACCAACAAGAATGTCAGCCGGACCAACTTCCGCACCGATGTACACGATACCCGCCTCATCGAGGTTACGCAGAGCTTCCTCACCGACGTTTGGAATATCGCGTGTGATTTCCTCTGGCCCAAGCTTGGTGTCACGTGCCGCTACTTCGAACTCTTCGATGTGCACGGAAGTAAACACGTCATCACGCGTGATGCGCTCGGAGATCAGGATGGAGTCCTCATAGTTGTAGCCATTCCAAGGCATAAACGCGACAACCACGTTTTTACCAAGGGCCAGCTCACCCATGTCAGTTGACGGACCGTCGGCAATAACTTCACCTTTGGTCACCAAATCACCAACCTTCACCAACGGACGTTGGTTGATACAAGTGTTCTGGTTTGAGCGTTGGAATTTACGCATGCGGTAAATATCAACACCAGCATCACCCAGCTCGAGGTCTTCGGTTGCACGAATAACGATACGTGTCGCATCGACTTGATCGATGATACCCGCGCGTTTCGCCATGATCGCCGCACCGGAATCGCGGGCCACAACTTCTTCGATACCAGTACCAACAAGTGGTGCCTCGGCTTGCAGAAGTGGAACCGCCTGACGTTGCATGTTCGATCCCATTAGGGCGCGGTTAGCATCGTCGTTTTCAAGGAACGGGATAAGCGAGGCTGCGACAGAGACCAGCTGCTTTGGTGAAACGTCGATCAGGTTCACGCTGTCGGACGGTGACAATGTGTAATCACCAGACTTACGTGTCGAAACCAGATCGTTGACGAACTTGCCGCCTTCATCAAGGTTTGCGTTGGCCTGCGCAACAGTGTGGCGCATTTCTTCCGTCGCGGACATGTACTGAACTTCGTCAGTCACCTGACCGTCAACAACTTTGCGGTATGGTGTTTCGATGAAGCCGTATTTGTTAACGCGTGCAAAAGTTGCCAGCGAGTTGATCAAACCAATGTTTGGACCTTCCGGCGTTTCAATCGGACACATCCGACCGTAGTGCGTTGGGTGCACGTCGCGCACCTCAAAGCCCGCACGCTCGCGTGTTAGACCGCCTGGTCCAAGCGCTGAGAGGCGACGCTTGTGCGTCACTTCGGAAAGCGGGTTTGTTTGGTCCATAAACTGTGACAGCTGCGATGAGCCGAAGAATTCACGAACTGCGGCGGCCGCAGGTTTCGCATTGATCAGATCTTGCGGCATCACTGTGTCGATTTCGACAGAGGACATACGCTCTTTGATCGCACGCTCCATGCGGAGCAGACCAACGCGGTACTGGTTCTCCATCAACTCACCAACGGAACGCACGCGGCGGTTGCCGAGGTGGTCAATGTCGTCGATGTCGCCACGACCATCGCGCAGATCAACCAGCGCTTTGATACATGAAACGATGTCTTCTTTACGCAATGTGCGCTGTGTGTCTTCTGCATCAAGCGCAAGGCGCATGTTCATCTTAACACGGCCTACTGCAGACAGATCATAACGCTCACTATCGAAGAAGAGCGTGTCAAACAAAGCAGAAGCAGAATCTACGGTGGGTGGCTCACCCGGACGCATCACACGGTAGATGTCCATGAGCGCAGTTTCGCGGTTCATGTTTTTGTCTGCCGCCATGGTGTTACGCATGTAAGGGCCAACGTTGACATTATCGATGTCGAGGACAGGAATTTCAGTGATACCAGCGTCCAGCAATTCTTTCACAGAACCGCCGATTGCATCGCCGTCTTTGTCGACTTCCCATGTCAGCTCATCACCGGCTTCAACGTAAATCGCGCCGTTGTCTTCGTTGATGATGTCTTTAGCAACAAACTTGCCCATGATCTGATCGAACGGAAGCAGCAATTCAGTCACTTGGCCTTCGTCGATCAATTTCTTGACCGCACGTGGCGTTACCTTCTTGCCCGCCTCAGCAATTACTTCGCCCGAAGCTGCATCGATGAGGTCATATGTTGGACGTGTGCCGCGAACGCGCTCCGGGAAGAACTTCGTGACCCAGCCTTTACCCGCTTCATAACGGTAAGACACTGTGTCGTAGTATGCGTCCATGATGTCTTCTTGGGTCAGACCCAAAGAATACAAAAGCGTCGTTACAGGCAGCTTGCGGCGACGGTCAATGCGCGCAAAGACGATGTCTTTAGCGTCGAACTCAAAGTCCAGCCAGCTACCGCGGTAGGGGATGATCCGGCATGCAAACAGGAGTTTGCCTGATGAGTGGGTCTTGCCTTTATCGTGATCGAAGAAAACACCCGGTGAACGGTGCATCTGACTCACGATAACACGCTCGGTGCCGTTCACAACGAACGTACCGTTTGGCGTCATCAAAGGCATGTCGCCCATAAAGACATCTTGCTCTTTGATGTCTTTGACAGATTTCGCGCCTGTATCTTCGTCAATTTCAAACACGATCAAGCGCAGCGTCACTTTCAGTGGCGCGCTGTATGTCATGTCACGTTGCTGACACTCCTCAACGTCATACTTCGGCTTTTCCAGCTCGTAGTTGACGAACTCAAGGATCGCAGTTTCGTTAAAATCTTTGATCGGGAAAACCGACTGGAAGACGCCTTTGATGCCCTCGCCGTCGAGCGGCTGAAGCTGGTCGCCTGACTTCAAAAAGAGGTCATATGATGACTTCTGAACCTCAATAAGGTTCGGCATTTCTAGGACTTCGCGGATTTTACCGTAGTATTTGCGCAAGCGTTTCTGGCCGAGGAAGGATTGAGCCATGTGCGTTGTCACCTTTCATGTGTTCTCACTGGATCGCTACACCGTCGGGCATCGGTGCGCGGCCCTTTTGAGACAGGAAAACCAAGCCAATACCTGCGTATCATCCCACCGACACGCTCCCGCTTGGACCTTCCTTAGAAGCGGCTCTGCATTTGAAAGCAGCTTCTAAGACAGGTTAAGCTGGGCACGGAATTAACCATGCCCAGCCAATATTGTGCGCGGGACTAAGCCCCACACCCAGCCAATTAGGCCAGTTCGATCTCTGCGCCAGCTGCTTCCAGCTTAGCTTTGATGTCTTCAGCTTCTGCTTTGTCGACACCTTCTTTGACTTTACCGCCAGCTTCGACGAGGTCTTTAGCTTCTTTCAGGCCAAGACCTGTGATGCCGCGGACTTCTTTGATGACTGCGATTTTTTGCGCGCCGGCGTTCTTCAGAACAACGTCGAACTCAGATTTTTCTTCAGCAGCTCCACCAGCGTCGCCACCTGGGCCAGCCATCATGACTGCGCCGCCAGCTGCTGGCTCGATGCCATACTCATCTTTGAGGATGGTTTTCAGTTCTTGTGCTTCGAGAAGGGTAAGACCAACGATCTCTTCAGCAAGTTTTTTCAGATCAGCCATTATACTGTTTCCGTTTCCTAAGGTTGTGTTCCAACGTGTAGCGATGTTGCCCACGAGGGTTTCCAGTTGTGCTTATGCAGCTTTCTCTTCGATGGTCGAAAGAATGCTCGCGATGTTCGAAGCAGGTGCGCCAATTGCTCCAGCGATGTTGGAAGCAGGTGCGCCGATACAACCCACGATAGAAGCAATAAGCTCCTCGCGGCTTGGCATCGATGCAACGGCTTTCACGCCAGCAACATCCAGAGCAGTATCACCCATTGCACCACCAAGGATAACGAGCTTGTCGTTTTCCTTTGCGTATGCATCAACCACTTTCGCTGCAGCGACAGGGTCTTCTGAATAGGCGAGAACTGTCATCCCTGTCAGGTACTCAGACACGCTTTCGCATGGCTGACCGTTCAGGGCGATTTTGGCGAGCCTGTTTTTGGCAACACGCACAGACCCACCCGCTTCGCTCATTTTAGCGCGCAAGTCCTGCATTTCAGCAACTGTCATTCCCTCGTAGTGGCTAACCACTACGACGCCAGAGCTTTCAAAGATTTGGCCGAGTTCGTCGACGACTTTTTCTTTTTGTGCTCTATCCACAGTTTTTCTCCAAATATGGCGGGTTACCCCGCCGGCTCAGTGTACCGGATTGCTCCGGCGGTTGGGTCCTTCAAACGGGACGCCCGAACCGCCAGTGACCAAAACGGCCGCTGAAGAAACTGGTCTGATCCCGCCTCAGGCAGGAATTAAAGGACTAAAGCCCAAACCCACCATCTCGGACGAAACGCAAAAGAGCGCGTGACGAATCGCGCGCTCAACTGCAAGAACGTGGTTAGACAATTGTTAGTGTCTTGCCAAGCCCCGTTTCACTGCCACGATTGCTACGCGCACAAAGCCGGCGAAAACCCACCGACTACAGGTTTGTTGTTTTTCAAATGCCGCGCAACAAGTTGCCTGATCTGCCTTCCCTTAGGAATGAGGCGTGCTGGCCGCGCTGCGGTTTGCAACAATTCAGGAAAGAAGTCTGCAATCTCTGTAACTGCATCAGGGCCAATCGCTTTGCACGCCTGCGCGCCGGTAAGCAATGACTCAGTAGGTGCATCATGGGCATAGATAATCTGATGCTCATCAAGAAGTAGGTGAAAGTAGGTCACCGTATCCCAATCCTCGACAAGCTGAACGTCCGGCAAATCCAGCAGCTTGATAGCGGGGACCAAAACTTCGTCTGTGCCTGTCATCCTTTCAGCGATTGGCGATACAAACAACATCCGATGCTGCTGTGAGACGATAAGGTCCTTGCTCGGAATCCCTGCACCAAGTGCACCAGCCTTAATGCAAACAGGTCGAAAATTATCGCGGGCAGGGCGGCTTGCCTTGCCAATCCACCGGATGGGCTGCGGGGCACCGTCACGTGTGACCACCAGATCACCCACATGTAAATCCTCAACTCTGCGGTTCCCCTGAGGCGTAAGGATTTCCATCCCTTTTACAAAGCACGTGACAAAATTGAACGCCTCACGATCCCCGAACAAACCCACGGAAGCGTTGGTGTCCAACGTTCCCAAAGTAAGAGAACGGATGGCGCCCGCTTCAAGTGCTGTTTGGTTAGCACTTGGGCCGAAATCCGGCGCGAGGAACGTGTCACCGTTGGTATCCTGAAAGACCACAGCGGTAATTTGCGCGCTTGTACCGTCAACATATGTGAGCGTCGCGTTGTATACGGCAAGCGCATCAAAGGTCCGAACAGGACCCCCATCAATTGAAAACTGATCATTGGAAAAGAAGTTATTTTGATCGTAAATTCCGCCAAAACCAAAATTGAACCCGTTACCAACGGTTGAGAACGAACGAATATCGTTCACAAGTGCATTGCCCACTCCCCCAAAAGTTTGCTGCTCCAGAAGGTTGGCGTTCTCAGCGAAAAAATTACCCTCAATAGGGTCGATGATTGACTGATTACCAAGGGAAATAACATTAAACGTTGTAGGCATACAGTGACTGAGGCGCGCGGCGCCAACCCTTCATGGAAACAAAACACTCTTTAGTAAGGAATTGTTAACCAAGGGAATATGGCCGAATTTGGCCTCAATCTGCATCAATTCATGTCGGAGAAAAGGATTGTTAGTGGCCGCGCAACAAACGCTAGGGTTCGCTAAGGTGTGCGACCAAACAACATCCACAAAAAGAAAAAGGCGAGCCCCGAAAGGCCCGCCTCAAAATACTCAACAATTGAGCGCGTAAGATTACTCTTGCGCTGCGTCGTCGATAGATACCGTTACACTTGGGCCCATTGTTGAGCTCAGTGTGATCTTTTTCATGTAAGCGCCTTTGGCACCGGAAGGACGAGCCTTCTGAACCGCACCGATGAAAGAGCGAACGTTTTCGATCAACTCTTTTTCACCGAATGATGACTTGCCAAGACCTGCATGTACAACACCAGCTTTTTCAGCTTTGAACTGCACTTCGCCGCCTTTGGCAGCTTCGACAGCGGCTTTGACGTCCATGGTCACTGTGCCAACTTTTGGGTTTGGCATCAGGTTGCGTGGGCCGAGTACTTTACCCAACCGACCAACGATTGGCATCATGTCAGGTGTCGCAATGCAGCGATCAAAATCGATGGTGCCGCCTTGGACGATTTCCATCAGATCTTCTGCACCAACGATGTCTGCGCCAGCCGCCTTCGCTTCGTCTGCTTTTGCATCACGTGCGAAGACAGCAACACGAACTGATTTACCAGTGCCGTTTGGCAAAGATACAACACCACGAACCATTTGGTCTGCGTGACGCGGATCAACACCGAGCTGCATGGAGATTTCGACAGTTTCGTCGAACTTTGCTGTGGCGTTGGCTTTTACCAGTGCGACCGCCTCACCAACGGTGACGTTGGATTTGCCCGCGAATGCCTCGCGTGCCGCAGTTGTGCGTTTTCCAAGTTTTGCCATCTTACTTCACCTCAATGCCCATAGAGCGGGCAGAGCCCAGAATAATCTGCATCGCGGCTTCGATATCGTTCGCGTTCAGATCTTTCATTTTCGCTTCAGCGATCTCACGTACCTGCGCAGCAGTTACCTGACCAACCGTCTCACGGCTTGGGTTGTTCGCGCCAGATTTAACCTTGGCAGCTTTCTTCAGGTAGTATGACGCTGGTGGCGTTTTGATGTCCATGCTGAACGACTTATCAACGTAATACGTGATAACCGTTGGGCAGGGTGCACCTGGCTCCATATCCTGTGTCTTGGCGTTAAACGCCTTACAGAATTCCATGATGTTGATACCACGTTGACCAAGCGCAGGGCCTACGGGCGGTGATGGGTTAGCTTGACCTGCAGGAACCTGCAGCTTCATTGTGCCAGCGACTTTTTTAGCCATTGGACTTCTCCTTGCTCAACTCCCACTCCAGACGCGTCTGGCGGGATGGGTTGCCGTGGTCCGGTCTGACAGCGCGCTGCCAAAACCTCCCACGATTTGCACGATCAGGCCTGTTTAGTGACCTGCGTGTATTCCAATTCGACCGGCGTTTCGCGACCAAAGATTGATACTGTAACCTTGAGACGCTGGTTGTCGTCGTCGACTTCTTCAACCATGCCGTCGAAATCTTCAAACGGACCATCGTTAACTTTAACTTTCTCACCGACTTCAAAGTGAATGAGCGTACGCGGCGCTTCTTCACCTTCTTGAACGCGGTTAAGAATTTGATTCACCTCCGCATCACGCATCGGCATCGGGCGGCCTTGCGGGCCCAAAAATCCTGTGACGCGGTTCATGGAATTGATCAAGTGATAACCTTCATCCGTCATTTCCATGTGAACCAAAACGTAGCCAGGCATAAAGCGGCGCTCGGTCGGAACTTTTTTGCCGCGGCGAATTTCGATGACTTCTTCGGTTGGAACCAGAACTTCGTCGATCTGGTCTTCCAACTCAGCCTCAGCCGCAGCGACTCTGATGCCTTCAGCGATCTTTTTCTCGAAGTTCGAGAGTACGCTTACTGAATACCACCGTTTTGCCATTGCTGTCGGTCCTTTTGTGCCGCACGCGAAAGCGCGCAAAATCTTATGTTAATTCAAACAGTTACACTGCCTTCTCAAAACAAAAAGCGGCGCGCTACACGAATCGAAGCACGCCCATCTGTCCCAAGTTGTTGCGCAATACCGCCGAAAACATGTTGTTTCAAGGTGTTATACGCAATTTAGAAAGCAGCTACGCGTTAGCCGTTCAGGATAAACGATAGTCCCGAGCGAATAATCCAATCGACGAAAAAGAAGAAGATAGCCGTCAAAACAGCCATCATGAACACCATGATTGTCGTCAAAACTACTTCACGGCGCGTTGGCCATGTGACGCGACCAACTTCGGTGCGGACTTGTTGAATAAACTGAAGCGGATTCGCCATGTGTCGTTTTCCTATAGATTTCATTGGCAGATACTTGGGCCAGACTGGTTTTTCAAGCCTTGAGCAGATGAACCTTGGGCATTGCTGCAATTTCCGCCATGTCAGCCGCATATCTTTGCGCTGACAGTTCCAGATCGGCGGCCTGCCAAGGGTCAAACTTTGGATATTGCGCCCCTGTCGGAAATGCATCCCGCGCTGCCTGTGCAATAGGGCGGCGCGGGATTTTATGCAGGCGGCGATTATGACCGGGGTCACGTGCTTGATGCTCCCGCAGGGCCGTAACAGCCTGCTCAGACAACCCGGGGTGGGACCGCTCAGGTACCAACGGAATGGCGCCCAAATCTTGACCAATCAGCCCTGCAAATATTCTTTGAGCCAACACGCCATAGTCTTCATAGCGCCAGACCATGATCCGGCGGACGTTTGGTAAAGCATGAATGCGATCAACCAAGTCCACCCACGTGCAAACATCATAACTTGAGCGCGTGATAAAACGCTCAAACGACGGAAAATACCCCCCCATCAGCGTTTGGGTGTAGAGCGATCGGAAGTAGCCCGCGTAATCCCTCAGCGAAATCGCTACATCAACCTGCTGCTCAGGCGCACCCTGCCCCATCTGTGCAATCAACTCATGACCGCGTTCATAGAGAACAGGGTTCGGACCCTCGCCCATTTTGTAGGGCAGCCGCAGCATATTCTCCTCGGAAATGAGCAACCGATCATGCCCGCCCAACATTTGCTGCACACCACTTGCAAAACGCCCCTCAGCAAGGCGCAAATAATCCGCAACGTCACTGCCACCTGCGCGAAGCGTCTTTGGGTCCCAGTAACTTACGCTCGCCGCGTTGAGCCGTGCCCGTGACAGGCGCAAACTGGCCTGCATATGCGTCGTGGCCGTTTTGTGCACGCCAACGTGAAGCATAATATGTGTCATGGGAAAATTCGCCTGGCAGGGGCGGAGGGGATCGAACCCCCGGCCGTCGGTTTTGGAAACCGATGCTCTACCGCTGAGCTACACCCCTGCAGGCAGGAATGCGAATAAGCGAGGTCTGGAGTAAGATCAAGACAGCAATTCATCTCGTGGCTCAATTACCGCTCATGCGGGATATCAACAGCCCGCTGTTTAGCAATCACCGCACGCTGAAATCCAGCGTTGTGGATGACATCAGCGGGTTTGGCGCTGTGCCGGTCGTAAAAAGCAATCATGCTTTCAAGCCCGTCAAATTTGGTGAAGTCCCGCAGTAGCTCATCAGCCACCCATTTGATCGGCAACTCCAACAGCGTCTGTGCCTTTTGGTAATGGTAACAAATCACATTGCGCAGCGCTTGCGGCTTGATTGCACCAGCTTTGTTCCATTTCACATCGATCATATTCATCTTGAGCCCCGCCAGATGCGTTGCAACAGGCAGACTTATCTGATCGAGCGTGGGATAGATCCCTTTCGCCAATCGTCGCGCTTCAATCGCAAGCGCCGTATCGCGCCAAATTTTGCCGAATTGATCCCCCTGGTACGCCACAAAGCCGGCCGACATACTTGGAGCAACATAGGACCCGCTGGGGCGCGCAAGCCTGCCACGAGGCAGTTCCATATCAACTGAAGCATAAGCCGCGCGCCACGTATCCACAGTTTTGCCCCACATCCAATCGCCAGTTGGCCTGCCAGACACTGCACCAACGCGCAAAGCATCGCCAAGGAAAGCGGGCTGCAACATGAACATGTCTGTATCAAATAAAATTGTGGTGGGCGCTGAGCGGCTCGCGGCACAGGCATAAAGTTTGTTGCCCTGGGGATAGGGCACCTCAAACTCGGGCGATATCGGAGCAAGCTGTACGCCGTGCCGCTCAAAAAAAGCGCAACGTTTCGGGGTGTAACTGATCAATCAGGTGCGAACGGCAATAGGCGTGGAGGGCTACATCATCCGCCGCGAACGCCATCAATGAGGACGCAAGAAGAATAGCTGGCCACTCATAATGGCCCGGTTCGACCATAAAGACGCAAGCAAGCTCAGCTTTGTCATGGTGGATCAGGGTCATAGCGTCTCCGCAAAAGTTACGAGAGCGGGCTATGACACAATCTGGGCAAAACTATGGAAAACGGCCGCCCCAAATGAATGAAGCGGCCGTTGTATCGTTTTGAATGCGCCCAAAAGGCGCAATCAGCTTAGGCGATGATTTTTGCTACGACGCCCGCGCCTACTGTGCGGCCGCCTTCGCGGATCGCAAAGCGAAGACCGTCTTCCATAGCGATAGGTGCGATCAGCTCGACTTCGAACTTCAAGTTGTCGCCCGGCATAACCATCTCGGTACCCGCTGGAAGCTCAACTGTGCCTGTCACGTCAGTTGTACGGAAGTAGAACTGTGGACGGTAGTTCGCAAAGAATGGCGTGTGACGGCCACCTTCTTCTTTAGTCAGAATATAAGCTTCTGCCTCGAACTTTGTGTGAGGGGATACGGAACCTGGCTTACAAAGAACCTGGCCACGCTCAACACCTTCACGGTCAACGCCGCGAAGAAGCGCGCCGATGTTGTCGCCTGCTTCACCGCGATCAAGCAGCTTGCGGAACATTTCAACACCTGTGCAGGTTGTCTTCGTGGTGTCACGGATACCAACGATCTCGATCTCTTCACCAACGTTGATAACGCCACGCTCAACACGACCGGTTACAACTGTACCACGGCCAGAGATTGAGAACACGTCTTCGATCGGCATCAGGAACGGCTGGTCAACAGCACGTGCTG
>NZ_CVPC01000020.1 GCF_001049735.1 Nereida ignava | reverse complement strand
GCTCTTCTGCCGAAGATGACGTTTGCTGCGCCATCACCACCGAAACTTCCGCAACCGCAGCGAATGGCGGGAAAGTCCCGCACTCCGGCCATAAACAATAGTCCAAGCGAACGTCCACTTCATTTAGTCTGTGTCCAGTCTTGCGTCTTTTTGAATGTTGAACAGTGTGTTAGAATCAAACTCTTAAGATTACCGTGTTCAACATAGCGTTTCCGCCCTACTCTCAAAATGACATCAAAAACACACTCGCACGCACACCAAAAATATCGCCACGTAAGCCATTGATAATAAATGTATAACCTAGACCCCCTCCATTGAAAATCCTCGTGTCGGTGGTTCGATTCCGCCCCCGGGCACCATTTACCAATCAATATCAATGACTTAGACTAGCGCCATGCACGCTTAAGTTGTGTTTTTCAAAAACACACCATAAACACACTTTTTGCCGTGTTGCCGAGTATTTTAGACGCTGAATCACGGTGTTGAACACAGTGTTGGCTCGTGCTGTGTTGCTAACATTGTGTTCGCGGGATTTTGGAACAACATGGGTGGGAACATATGAAACGTGATTGATGGGTGGGAACATATGAAACGTGATTGCTGGCTTTCCGGCCAGAGCAGACATTCACGCTAGGCACGGCGAATGGCAGGGCATTCCGAACACTCAATATTTTGGATGAAAACAGCCGAGAATGTCTTGCGATCCTTGTAAAACGCAAGCTGAACTCCACTGAAGTCATTGACGCTCTGACGGACCTGTTCATCTTGCGCGGCGTGCCAGCTTATATCAGGTCGGACAATGGCCCAGAGTTCATCGCGGAGGCCGTCAGGGACTGGATCAAAGCGGTTGGGGCCAAGACAGCCTACATCGAGCCTGGCTCGCCTTGGGAAAACGGATATTGCGAGAGCTTCAACGGGCGGATGAGAGACGAGCTGTTAAACGGTGAAATCTTCTACTCGCTACGTGAAGCTCAAATCATTATCGAAAGCTGGAGGACACATTACAACACCAAACGACCCCATAGTGCATTGGGCTACCGCCCACCTGCGCCAGAGGCCATCATCCCGATGGACCAACGGCCAATCATGCACTAACTTTTTACATGGACCACTCAAGTGCGGCTGCTCAATACATTACCTAACAACGTCAGGGCTGGAAGTCTGCTTACAGCCTCAACTTGCCAGAAAGATCAATTGCGTTAAACTAGTTGCGAGAGGTCTATATGAACCACGCATCCTATGTACTGACATCCTTAGAAAGTAAAAGCTTTGCCGCCAAAAGTAGGTTAGCAGCTTCTTGGCGCAGGTCCTATGAGCATCATGGTATAGACCCGACAAACTCAGCACCAACAAACCGAATTAGTCAAAAAGAACTCGTACTCAGAAGGCAAAACCTTGAACAACTGATCTCTCTTGCCGAGCCTCAGCTAGATGAGTTGTTTGGCTTAATCTGTAACGCCGGATGCTCCGTCATTTTGACCGATCAGAATGGATTAATCTTAGACCAACGTACCAGTTCCGCGGATAAAGATAGCTTCGAAGAGTGGGGACTTTGCCCAGGTGCAATTTGGAGTGAGAGTACAGAAGGCACAAACGGCATAGGAACTTGCCTAGCGGAGCAGCGCCCAGTCATAATTGAACGCAACCAGCATTTTTTAGCAAAGAACATCGGGATGACCTGCATTGGCGTCCCAATACATGGAGCAAATGGTGAAATAGTTGGTGTACTCGATGTCAGTTCCGCTAGGCTTGATCACGCGCCCACAACAAGCTCACTTATCGCAGCAACGGTGAAAAACGCTGCTTGCCATATCGAAACGCAAAATTTTCGAGCACATTTTTCAAAAGAACGCATCGTGCTTGCTGCACAGAATAGTGCAGACCCTAGCGCGCTAGTAGCAATTAACTCAGATGACTGCATAATTGGAGCTACGCACACAGCAAGAAAGTTATTTGGCTGGGCTGTGAATGAAGAGCTCAAGCCAGTAGCTGCAACCGATATTTTCAACGATAACCAGTGTGCTACTGGTCTCCGTAGAGGTGAAAAAACCGCAATTGTGAAGGCAATCACACGTACAAACGGTAACTTATCACAGGCCGCTTTGAACTTAGGAATAGCTCGAGCTACACTGTATCGTCGAATTAATCGTCTAGGTATTCATCTCCCAAAATAGTCGTTTGACACATGGACTATTAGTCGAAGTGTATCACTATTGAGACATGGCCTGCAGTTTACAGCATCATACACCTATCATGCGCCGCTGTTCGCCTTCTTAGTAAGGGCGTTCATTATGGAGGATAATATGAGCAATATGGCTGATCAAAAATCTGCGTTTACATCGCCTTTCAAAACAAAATACGACAACTTCATTGGTGGTCAATTCGTCCCACCAGTTAATGGGCGCTATTTCGATAATACAACGCCAATTACAGGCGCAGTTATAAACCAAATAGCTCGCTCTGATGCATCTGATATTGAGAAAGCTCTTGATGCTGCACATGCTGCAAAGACTGCTTGGGGGCAGACTTCAGTGACAGAGCGTGCAAACGCACTTTTGAAGATTGCAGATATTATGGAGGCCAACCTCGACTTGTTGGCGACGTGTGAAACTTGGGATAACGGCAAAGCTATCCGTGAAACTATGGCTGCTGATCTACCGCTAGCTGTAGATCACTTCCGTTACTTTGCATCGTGCATACGTTCACAAGAAGGTAGCCTTGGCGAACTAGACAACGATACTGTGGCATACCACTTCCATGAGCCGCTAGGCGTTGTTGGTCAAATTATTCCATGGAACTTCCCATTGCTCATGGCAGCCTGGAAGCTTGCACCAGCTCTCGCTGCAGGTAATGCAGTTGTCATCAAACCGGCTGAGCAGACACCTGCCACAATAATGGTTTGGGCAGAGCTGATTGCTGATGTCCTTCCTGCTGGTGTTTTGAACATTGTTAATGGTTTTGGTCTGGAAGCAGGCAAGCCACTCGCACAGTCGAACCGAATAGCGAAGATTGCATTCACGGGGGAAACAACCACTGGTCGCCTCATTATGCAGTACGCGACTGAAAATCTAATTCCAGTAACTCTGGAGCTGGGCGGTAAATCTCCAAACGTTTTCCATAAAGACATCATGCGCGAAGACGATGCGTTCCTTGATAAGGCTATTGAAGGTTTTGTGATGTTCGCGCTTAATCAGGGTGAGGTGTGTACTTGCCCCAGTCGCGCCATTATTCATGAAGATATCTATGATGAATTCATCGAAAGATGTATTGCACGCACAGAGGCAATCGTCACCGGCGACCCTCGTGCAGCAGGTGTCATGATGGGGGCACAAGCGTCTTCAGAGCAGCAAGAGAAAATCCTCTCTTACTTTGATATCGGACGGCAAGAAGGCGCAGAAGTTCTTACAGGAGGTAATGCGGCTGACTATGGCGGCGAACTGTCTTCTGGTTATTACATACAACCAACCATTCTCAAGGGTCACAACAAAATGCGGGTGTTCCAAGAAGAGATTTTTGGACCGGTAGTATCAGTTACGACATTTAAGGATGAAGACCAGGCGCTCGAAATTGCCAACGATACTTTGTACGGTCTAGGTGCAGGCGTTTGGAGCCGTGACGCTAACACTTGTTACCGTTTTGGACGGGCCATTCAAGCGGGTCGTGTCTGGACCAACTGTTATCATGCCTACCCTGCGCACTCTGCATTTGGTGGATACAAACAATCAGGGATTGGCCGTGAAACTCACAAAATGATGCTAGATCACTATCAGCAAACTAAGAATATGCTGGTTAGTTATAGCCCGAACAAACTAGGCTTCTTCTAGAAAACCCAAGTCTCCCCAGCGTACTCTTGGTATGCTGGGGAATTGATCGGAGAAATATTGTGAACGACAGTAAACCAAACCGCGAAGTACACTGCGTAACCGATACAGATCTTCCTGCAGGCACTTCAGCCGGCACAAGAGTGACAGCAACTGATGCTGCTCGCGTGCTACTATCAGAAATTATCGAGGATCACGGACCTGTACTGTTCCATCAATCAGGCGGTTGCTGTGATGGATCCTCTCCTATGTGCTACCCTAAGGATGATTTCAAAATTGGGCTATCAGACGTAAAGCTCGGAGAGATTGACGGATCGGCGGTTTATATATCTGGATCTCAATTCCAAGTCTGGCAGCACACACAGCTAATTATCGACGTTGTACCTGGCCGTGGAGGGATGTTTAGTTTGGATAACGGCCGCGAAAAGCGTTTCCTGACTCGGTCTCGTCTTTTAACAAAAGAAGAGCTTGAGGTTTTAGCTGTAAATGCCAACGAGAACACCTAGCTCGATCAAACACACACTTCCGTAGACTTGTCGGTACGCCCTGCCGTAGTGTTGTGCTGAGGAGCGGGACATGCGGCAGCTGCGTGACGATACACATCTGATACTGGACGGCGAGGTGCGTGTGTATCGGCGTGAGCGCAGCAAGCGCTGGCAAGCTGCCTTTGTGATTGATGGGCACACTATTCGCATCAGTACCGGCAAGCGTGATCTGGCTGAGGCCAAAGAGTATGCCCGCGACACTTATTTGGAATACAAGTTCCGCCACAAAAACGATCTGCCTGTTGTGACTAAGAAGTTCTCTGATGTGGCTAAGCTGGCCATTGCAGATATGCGCAAACAGCTGGACGCAGGCTTGGGGCGCAAGGTCTTTGCTGATTACATCGTTTGTATTGAGCGTTACCTCATCCCGTTCTTCGGTGCACAGTATGTGACCACCATTGATTACGAGAAGGTGCAGCAGTTCTACGAGTGGCGGCGGGCAAAGATGGGCCGTGAGCCAAAGGCCTCAACACTGAACACACATAACTCAGCCATGAACCGTGTGTTTGAAGAAGCTGTGGCCCGTGGCTTTATCGCGCACAAGAATGTGCCACTGCTGGTAAACCGTGGGGAAAAGAGCGAGCGCCGCCCAGACTTTACCCGTGAAGAATACGCCACACTGATCCGCAAACTGCCCAGCTGGATTAACGCAGGCAAGTCAGGCAAACCCACAGACATGCGGCATTTGATGCGGGACTATGTCTTGATCATGGCCAATACGGGCATGCGGCACGGCACAGAGGCGCTGAACCTCAAGTGGAAGCATGTGACCCTGTTTGAAGAAAAAGATCTGCAGTACCTAGAGATGAGCGTCACCGGCAAGACTGGTCGCAGGGACATCATCTGCCGCAGTGGAACGATCAATTACCTCAAGCGCATACATGAGCGTAGCGAAGACATACGGCATATACCGTTTGAGGACCTACTCAAGCAACGCATTGATCTGCCCGTGTTCAGATTGCCGGATGGCACTGTCTCAAAGAACATCCACCAGACGTTCCGCAAGTTCCTCACAGACACAGGGCTGATCACATGTCCACGCACAGGGCAGAACCGCACCCTCTACAGCCTACGCCACACTTATGCGACTTTTGCCCTACTCAACGACGGGATGGACATACATGCCCTTGCTGTGCAGATGGGTACTTCAATCGGCATGATTGAGCGGCACTACAGTCATTTGACGCCGCGCTTGAAGAAGGACATGCTCACGGGGAAGAGGTATGAGCTATCGCGGGATGAGTTTGATGCACATACAGAAACCAGCGAGTAGCTAAGGGCTACATCTTGGGCGGAAAGCGGTAGTTCGCTGCGGTTTGGATAGAGGTCCGCTGTGCGGGACTTTACTGTCGCTCGCTGCAGCCGCGCCAATGTCTGGTTTGATTTCATCAGACTTAGAGGCCAATCGCTTGATACGCTCCCGAAATACGCTTGATGGCAATTTCATAAGCAGCGTCTCGCAATGTCACGGAACCTTCCTGGCTTTGGTGCACGTGTTCGGACACTTCGCCAAACGCCCGATGCATCATCTCTGCCAAACCAGACCGTACAAGGTCGATCTCACCGCGTTCGGCCAGAAATTCGCCCTTATGTTCTGATGGGAAAGATTGCCCCGTCATTTTCTCCATTGAATGGGCGAGAATGCGATGCTCACGGTCGGTTTGGCGACGCTCCATTAAACCAAAGGGCATGTGGGTAATGTTTTTGACCCATTCAAAATAGCTGACAACCACGCCACCCGCGTTGGCCAACATATCGGGTATGATCGTGATGCCGCGTTGTCTGAGAATTTCATCAGCTGCGTATGTGACGGGGCCGTTCGCGGCCTCAACCACCAGCCGCGCCTGTATTCTTGCAGCGTTGTCCGCGTGAATGACGCTCTCCAATGCCGCAGGGATCAAGATATCGCAGGCATCTTCCAAAGCCACAGCGCCATTGCTGTCAGAGGCTCCTCCATCAAACCCCATGATGCTCCCGGTTTCGATTTGATGCGCCTTGAGGGCGGCTATGTCCAAGCCATCGACATTTCGCACCACACCGTCATGTTCAATCACGGCGATAACCTTGCACCCGTCGTCATTGCTGAGAAACTGCGCGGCGTGGCTGCCGACGTTTCCCAACCCTTGTATGATAACGCGCTGCCCCTCCAGCTTGTCGCTCTCAAATCCTGCGGCGTGTCGGTCCCTTTCAGACTTAAAGAACGCATGGATTGCGTATTGCACACCGCGCCCTGTGGCCTCCGTTCTCCCAGCGATCCCGCCACCGGTTACAGGTTTGCCGGTGACACATCCCACGGCGTTGATATCATCGGGTTTGTAGCGGCGATATTCATCGGCAATCCACATCATCATTTGCTGGTTGGTGCCAACGTCAGGGGCCGGAACATTGGTGGCCGAGGCCAAAAACCCGTGACGCATAAGCTCTTGCGCGAAGCGGCGGGTGATTTTCTCAAGCTCGAATGGTTCCCAATCGGATGGTGTGATTTCCAACGCGCCCTTTGATCCGCCAAAAGGCAGGTTCAGCAAGGCGCATTTATAACTCATCAGCGCGGCCAATGCTTCGACCTCATCTTGATCAACGTTGGGCGCGTATCTGATCCCGCCCTTTGCAGGGCCGCTATGGGTGGAATGCGTGGCGCGCCATCCGCGAAAGGTGAACATCCGCCCACGCAGACGTACACCAAAACGGGTGACATAGGTTGCATTGCAGGCCTTGATTTTGTCAGACAAGCCGTCTGGCATATCCACATTTACGGCCGCGCGGTCGTACATCGCCTCTACGTCAGACAGGAACCCCGCGCTCATGATTGTGCCTTCCCATAACCACCACCGCCGGGGGATTTGAGGACAAAAACATCACCTACATCCATCTGCGCGACATCATTGCCCTGCATTGCGATCTGAGTTCCATCCACACGAACGACCGCGTTTTCGCCCATAGCGCCGGGTGCCCCGCCTGATGCCCCATGCGGCGCAGTTTTGCGATGTGATGTCAGGGTCGTGACGGTCATCGGTTCCATAAACCGCAATTTGCGGATGATGCCATCACCGCCCTTGAACGCGCCATCACCACCCGAGCCGCGCCGGATTGAAAATTCTTCCACGCGCACGGGAAAGCGCGTTTCCAGAACTTCTGGGTCGGTCATGCGGGTGTTGGTCATGTGGCTGTGCACCGCACTGGCCCCGTCAAACCCGTCGCCCGCACCAGTGCCGCCGCAAATGGTTTCATAGTTTTGGACGTCGTCATTGCCATAGACGAAGTTGTTCATCGTCCCCTGGCTGCCCGCGACGACACCAAGCGCGCCATAAAGTGTATCTGCGATGGCTTGGCTGACTTCAGTATTGCCCGAAATCACTGCAGCAGGCGCATCAGGGTTGATCATTGATCCTTTGGGAACCGTAAGATGCAGGGGTTTCATGCAACCTTCGTTCATCGGGATGTTAGCCCCGACGAGCGTGCGGAAGACATACAAAACCACGGCCCGACAGATGGATAAAGGTGCATTGTAGTTAAGTTCGTCTTGTTTGGACGTACCCGTAAAATCAATGTCAGCTGTGCGCGCTTTTTTGTCGACTGAAATCTTCACTTTGATTTGAGCACCGCTGTCCAGCGGATAGGTGAAATCGCAATCATGCAGCACCTCCAAAACACGGCGCACGCTTTCTTCGGCGTTGTCTTGCACATGACCCATATAGGCATGCACAACATCCAAACCGAACTGGCGGGTGATCTTTTGCAATTCCCGTTCGCCCGTCGCGTTGGCGGCAATTTGCGCGGCCAGATCGGCCATGTTCTGATCCACATTGCGGCACGGATATTTTGCCGATGACAGTAATTCACGGGTTTGCGCCTCTTGCAGGACGCCTTGTTTGACCAGCAGGAAATTGTCGATCAACACGCCTTCTTCGTCAATATGGCGACTGTCTGGGGGAGCTGATCCTGGCGTCGTGCCACCAATGTCGGCGTGGTGCCCGCGTGAGGCGACGGTGTAGATGATATTTTCGCCAGCGGCATCAAAAACCGGTGTGATGACGGTCACGTCCGGCAGGTGGGTGCCGCCATTGAACGGGTTGTTCATCATGAACACATCACCAGGGCGGATTTTACCCGCGTTTTGATGAAGGATCGAACGAACACTGCCCGACATAGATCCCAAATGTACCGGCACATGGGGTGCGTTGGCGACCAAATCACCGTTATGGTCGAAAATCGCACAAGAAAAGTCCAAGCGTTCTTTGATGTTCACTGAAAACGCGGTGTTCGCCAGCGTCGCGCCCATCTGTTCGGCAATGGACATATAAAGGTTGTTGAACACCTCAAGCATGACCGGATCAACCGACGTGCCGATCGCCTCAACCCGCTCCAGCGGTACGACGCGGCGTAGCACAAGGTTGCCGCCCGCCGCGCATTCAGACTGCCATCCGTCCTCGATGATATTCGTGCCGGTGGGTTCGGTCAAAATTGCAGGTCCTGTGACGGTGTCCCCCGTCGCAAGGCCCGCGCGATTAACCAAGGGCACATCTGTCCACGTCCCATTCACATACATTTGGGCAGTCTTGCCACCTTCATCGATCTGGGTTGTATCGGGCAAAGTCACTGTTTCACCGGTCGATCCAATCGCCTCCGCCGTCAGCAGATCAATTATCAGCGTCGCATTCTCAGGCACAAACCCAAAGCGCGTTTTATGTGCCTTGTTGAAGCTTTCGGTCATGTCACGCGGGGTGCCAAAGGGCACTTCCAACGTCTGATGTGCGCCATCGGTGCGGATATGCGCGGCAACCACCGTAGAGATATCTTTGTCGGCAATGCCTTGGGACCGCACCTCCGCTTGGGCGGCTGCAATCAAATCGCCAAGGGCGATTTCAGCCTGCACTGTGTCGTCTATGGGCCCTGCAAATTGGTGTTCATGGATAGACCTGACATCCGCCAATCCCATTCCGAATGCGGACAGAACGCCCGCAAATGGATGGATAAAGATGCTTTCCATACCCAAGGTGTCAGCCACAAGACAGGCGTGTTGCCCGCCCGCGCCACCAAAACAATTCATGGTGTATTGGGTCACATCATAGCCACGTTGCACGCTGATCTGTTTGATCGCATTGGCCATGTTTTCAACCGCAATGCGCAAGTACCCTTCGGCGATTTCTTCGATAGGTTTGTCGGTGCCTATCTCGACTTTCAACGCAGTGAACTTTTCACGCACGACATCTGCGTCCAGCGGTTGATCTGCATCCGGTCCAAAAACCGAAGGGAATTGGCTGGGCTGCAATTTGCCAAGCAGCACGTTGCAATCGGTCACTGTTAAAGGACCACCACGGCGGTAAGCCGCAGGGCCAGGATTGGCACCTGCGCTTTCCGGTCCAACCTGCATCCGCCCATCACTGTAAGACAGGATCGATCCGCCCCCTGCAGCGACCGTGTGGATCGACATCATCGGCGCGCGCATCCGCACACCGGCCACTTCGGTCTCGAAAGAGCGTTCAAATTCACCTGCGTGGTGGCAGACATCCGTCGATGTGCCGCCCATGTCGAACCCGATCAGCCGATCAAACCCAAGATCGGCAGCGGTCCGCACCATCCCGACAACGCCCCCCGCAGGGCCCGACAGGATCGCATCCTTGCCTTGGAACCGGTCTGCGTCGGTCAATCCGCCGTTGGATTGCATAAACATCAGACTGTCACAGCCCCCGTCCTTTGCATTCAACGCAGACGCGACCTGATGAATATAACGACGTAAAATTGGGGACAGGTAAGCATCCACCACAGCTGTATCCCCGCGCGAAACCAGCTTGATCAACGGGCTGGCTTCATGGCTCAGAGAGACCTGCGTAAAGCCTGATTGTCGTGCCATTTCACCCAAACGCACCTCATGGTCGGTGTATTTATAGCCATGCATTAATGCGATCGCGACAGACCGGTAGCCTTTGCCGTAGGCGCGTGACAGCGCTTCGCGGGCTTTGGTTGTATCAAGGGCTCTGATGATTTCACCGTCAGCAGCGACGCGCTCATCGATCTCAATCACCTCTTCATAGAGCAGTTCCGGCAGTTGGATGTTCAGCGCAAATAGATCAGGGCGGTTCTGGTATCCGATGCGCAACAGATCGCGCAGCCCTTTGGTAATGAGCAAAACTGTGCGCTCACCTTTGCGTTCTAACAAAGCATTGGTTGCAACGGTCGTACCCATCTTCAGGGCCGCGATGTGACCGGGCGGGATATCTTCACCGGGTGCAAGATTTAGGAGCGACTTGATGCCATGCACGGCAGCGTCGGGGTAAACTTCTGGGTTTTCAGACAAAAGCTTGTGGGTTTTTAGCGTACCATCGGGTTTGCGCGCTACGATATCAGTAAAGGTGCCGCCACGATCGACCCAAAATTGCCATTTCTTATTATCTACGTGATCCACATCGCACTCCAAGAATCGATTAGTTGTTGCTTTATGGATATAACGCTGACAAATTGTCAACGTAATGGATTCGAATTTATTCGTGCCATCTTGACCTAAACAGGAGAGACCACATGAAACACTTTATTCTTGGCGCAGCTGCGCTTGTCTGTGCAACCGCCACCCATGCGCAAAGCTGGGACATGCCAACACCCTATGGCGACAGCACGTTCCACACGCAGAACATTGCCCAGTTTGCCGATGACGTCCGCGAAGCGACAGACGGTGCGCTGGATATCACGCTGCACTCTGCGGGGTCATTGTTCCCACACGCGGAAATCAAAGGGGCCGTACGCAATCGCTCCGTGCCACTGGGCGAATTCTTTTTGTCGCGTCTGTCCAACGAAGATTTGGCGTTCGGCGTAGACAGCCAGCCGTTTGTCGCCACCAGCTATGAAGATGCAGCGCGCCTTTGGGCCGCTCAAGAACCCGTCATCACCGAGTTGTTGGCCGAACAAGGCTTGATCCCGCTGTTTTCTGTGCCGTGGCCTGCCCAAGGACTTTACACAAACGGTGAAATCGCCACCATCGATGATCTGAACGGCCTGCGCTTTCGCGCTTACAATGCCGCGTTGGAAGAATTCGCAACGCTTGCAGGTGCAGCACCAGTTCAGATTGAGGCATCCAACATCCCGCAGGCCTTTGCGACAGGTCAAGTTGAAGCGATGATTACGTCGCCTTCGACTGGCGTGAACTCAACCGCATGGGATTTTGTGACCCACTACACACCGATCAACGCTTGGGTGCCTAAGAACATCGTCGTTGTGAACCAGCGCATGTTTGACGGCCTAGATGCCGACACGCAGGCCGCCGTTTTGGCTGCTGCCGAAGCCGCCGAAACCCGTGGTTGGGAAATGTCCGCAGCCGAAGCCGAAAGCATGACAGCCACCCTCGCAGACAACGGCATCACCGTCTACGAACCAAGCGCGACTTTGATCGAAGGCTTGCAAGCCATCGGTGAAACAATGCTTGGCACTTGGGATGCGGCCGCATCAGACAGCGCACGTGCGGTACTGAACGCCTACAATAACTAAATCCTCCCTGAACTGGTCGGCAGCATGTAAGCTGTCGGCCAGTTTGCTTGTAACAAGGACGGCTTTGCGATGTCGCGCTTACTCCAAAAACTATATGACGTATGCGGTATGATTGCTGGCGGGCTGATCTTGTGCATCTGTCTGCTGATCTCTGCTCAGATTTGCCTCAATGCCTTCGGGCGTTTCGCGCCGGGCATCTTACCCTCAACCATTCCATCCTATGCCGATTTCTCTGGCTTCATGCTGGCAGGTGCCACGTTCCTGGCCATGGCCCACACACTGCGCTCGGGCGGACATATTCGGGTTAACCTAGTGGTTTCTCGTTTATCGCAAACAACGCAGTTTGTCGCAGAACTTTTCGTGCTGATCGCAGCCACGGGTTTGATCGGATACGCCACTTACTTCATGGGCGCACTGGTCGTCGAAAGCGTCCACTACGGGGATGTCTCGACAGGGATTGTCCCTGTGCCGCTCTGGATCCCGCAAGGTGTTGCAGCCTTTGGGATTGGGCTTTTGCTGGTGGCCGTTGTTCATACATTGTTTGATCTGCTTTCAGCGCGCGCGCCCATCCTGTCTAGCCCGGGCGAGGTATAGTCATGTCTGATCCAATGATTGGCCTCATCCTTCTTGGGCTTTTGATGGCCTTGCTCGCCAGTGGAGTGTGGGTTGCCATTTCGCTTTCACTCGTCGGTCTCGCGGGTCTTGTGTTTTTCTCGAACGCCCCATCGGGGTTGGTTTTGGCCTCTACGTTCTGGGGACACTCGCACTCTTGGGCGCTTACGGCTTTGCCGCTGTTTATTCTTATGGGCGAAATCCTGCTGCGGTCCCGCATGAGCGATGATATGTTTTCAGGCCTCGTTCCATGGCTAAGCCGCGCACCGGGCCGCTTGCTGCATGTGAATGTCTTTGGCTGTGCGATCTTTGCGGCGGTGTCTGGATCATCTGCCGCGACCGCAGCCACCATCGGCCGTATGTCGGTGCCAGAGCTGACTAAACGCGGCTACCCCGAAAGCCTGATTTTGGGCACGCTTGCGGGATCAGCCACGCTTGGACTTCTCATTCCGCCCTCGATCATCCTGATCGTCTACGGTGTCGCGACAGAGCAATCTATCGCCCGCCTGTTCATCGCCGCCATCATTCCCGGCATCATGCTGATGACATTGTTCGCGAGCTATGTTGCGGTGCGTGCTTGGATGAACCCGGATTTGATCCCCGCAATCGACGAGACATTTAGCTTGCGTGAAAAGTTCCGTGCTTCGCGCCGGTTGATCCCGGTAGCACTTTTGATCGGAGGCGTCATTGGGTCCATCTACGGGGGCCTTGCCTCTCCGACGGATGCGGCGGCACTTGGTGTCGTTTTGGCGACGATCCTTGCGTGGACCTCTGGCGCATTTAGCTGGAAATTGTTTGGCGCAGCGGTCATGTCGGCGACCCGCACATCCTGCATGATCGCCCTGATCCTGCTTGGCGCGGCGTTCTTGTCGGTTTCTATGGGGTTCACGGGTTTGCCACGGAACCTTGCCGCTTGGATATCTGACATGAACTTGTCGATCACTGCCTTGCTTGTGGCTTTGACGATCTTCTTCATCATCCTTGGGTGTTTTCTGGACGGGATTTCGGTCATCGTGCTGACAACATCGATCATCATGCCCATGGTCAGCGCCGTGGGGATCGACCCAATCTGGTTCGGTATTTATCTTGTGATCGTCGTCGAGATGAGCCAGATCACGCCTCCCGTCGGGTTCAATCTGTTCGTCATCCAAGGGCTGACAGGTATCGACATCCTCAGGATCGCCAAAGCGGCGTTCCCATTCTTCCTGTTGCTGTTGCTGGGCGTCCTGCTTATCTGTCTGTTCCCGCAGATCGTGACGTTCCTGCCGACCTACATGGCAAGTTAAAGCGATGCTGCCGCCCTGCTGGCCTGATCATACTGGCCAGACAGGGCGCGCAAGCTCGCTGCGATCTCGCGCATTTCTTCGCCCGTCATATCCAAACGCGAAAGCCCGTCCAGGAAACAGCGATCCCGTACTACACGGTACGCTTCGCACAATTCCTCTCCCGTAGGTGAGGCGCGGTAGAACACCTCCTTGCCGCGTTTTTCCGACACAAGGAGCTCCATCTTGATGAGCTTGCGTAGCACATAATTAACAGTGTGCGTGTCCTCGATATTCAAGAGGAAACAAATGTCAGTCAGCCGCTTATCGCGACCGCGATGATTTGTGTTGTGCAGGACAAGGATTTCCAGCGGTGTCAGATCAGTATTACCTGCCGCCGACATGCAGCGGGTCATCCAACGTGAAAAAGCATTGTAGGCGATGATCATGCCATACTCGATCTCGGAGGCCTCCCAGTTCTCGCCGTCCGCCAAATGGCGGGAAGAAACGATCCGTCTTTTCGGGATGTCATGCTCGCTCATACTTACAATTCCTCAACGTTTTGCTTGTGATAAATGTATGTTTTGCACTTGGGGAATTCAATTTTTCTTTTGAGAAATGATCACATGACCGAAAGGCTCGGCGTGAAAGTGGACGTTCGAGCACACTGCAGCATTTGGTAAAATGGGCTCAGACCCGACCTTAGCTGCGCGACCCACCAAGGTCCGCTAAGGGCCGAAAGCGCCTACAGCAGCTCCACAGCCTCGCTAAGCTGCTCAGAATTCACATCGATATATCTCTGGGTAGTGCTTATGTGACTATGCCCCGCCAGTTCAGCCAGCAAACGCACGCCCACGCCTTTATTGGCCAGTCGTGTGATGTAAGTCCTGCGCCCCGAATGGCTTGAAGCATCTTTGAGCCCCACAGCTTTGTAAATGTCGAGGAACAGCTGACACATTGTGTTGGCTGAGAAGTGCCCGCCCTTTTGGCTTTCAAACAGCGGGCGCTGTGGATCGCCCAAGTATTTACTCGCACCATAGTCTCCAAGTGCTTTGCGTAGGCGCTGGTTCAAATACACCGTGCGTGTGTGCCCACCTTTGCTCTGTGCTGCGCTTAGGATGAACTGCTCACGCACGTTGCCTGCTTCATCAAACACGTTGCCGACTGTGAGCGCTGCGATCTCCTTGGCCCTCAGCCCTGCGTAAAAGCTGGTGAGTATGATTGTCTCGTCACGTGTTGGATGACGACGACTGCGGCAGTACTGTATAACCCTGCGCAGTTGCGCCTCGTTCAATGTCTGTGCTTGGCGCATGTGCTGATCCCCTCAAAACCTAAGCTTTTGTGTGCTTTGAGTATAAAGTCTGAGGTATTGGTTGGACGACCGGAAATGGCCGTGAATGGTCCGTCAATGAATTCAATAAGTTAAGCAAAAACCTCATACAATACACATTCTATGAGGTTTTAAGCAGTGCGGTTCAGCTCAAGCAAAACTGCGCAGTTAAAGCCTTCAGGGCGTGCTCATAGCGACTTGCTGCTTTGCCAATTGCAGATGATTGACCAAGGGCGAGAAATCCCCCGCCATCTTGAGCAGTACTCTGTACTTGGCGAAGTCATACAAGTGCACTTGATCGATGGCGGGCAAAATCACCTGCAGCTGCTTTACCAAATGGTTAAACTCAGGTTCCGCCTTTAAAGCACTCAGCCGTGTCCAAAAATGCTCAAGCCAAGGCAGTAGCGCCGCAAACTCAGCAAAGCGGGCTT
>NZ_CVPC01000019.1 GCF_001049735.1 Nereida ignava | reverse complement strand
AAGTTTTGCAGCAGCTGCGCAACACCACTTTGGGTTACCCGCGCACCTTCTGCAGCAAGTATCGCTTGAGCGCGTGGCACCCAGTCTGTGTTGAGCGGCCTTTGAACTTCAACACAGCGCATTCGGCTCTGCAGAGCAGGCTTAAGCTTCTTGACGTAATTGGTGCTGGCCAAGAGCTGTACGCTTTTATGCTGTTCAATAAACGTACGGGTCTTGCCCGGCAGCGCATCCTCAACTTCATCGATCTCATCAATGATGATTAGTGCAGGCAATCCTGGCGCCCACATCTGCATCTGCGCCATGTTCAAGATCTTATCAAAGAGCCCCTTGCCCGCATCTGCACCGTTAACTGTAAAATCATCGCTCGCGATACCAGCTTGTGCGAACTGCGCTTCAACAATCAGTCGCAGAGCTTCTGATTTACCCGTTCCTGGTTCCCCATAGAGCAGCAAGGGCTTTGATGGGCGCGCTGTTGCATAGCGCATGATTGTGGCTGCAACTGTGGGATCTGCAAACACAAGATCCTGCACAGCCTTCGGCCGATGACGTTCCTCAAAAGTCATATAAACTCTCCTTAATTGACTAAGGCATGAGCTGCGGGAACAATCGTCCCGCAGCGTCAATTGGATCACTCAGCCGGTACTTGCTGGCTATCGGTGATGCGCACTTGGGCACCCATGGCAGCAAACAGCTTAGGGGCAAAAGTTTTGACATCCTCAGCACGGCGCTTGGCCACATCCACAGCCTCAAGCCCTTTTTGGTCATCTTGGGCTTTCTGATCGAGGTACTTGCCTGATGCGACCAACACAGTGTCGATCACTTTGGCTTCATTGTTGCCAAACAATAGATCACCAGTCCCGTTGGGATTGCAGCGAATAAGCCCCACAACGTAATCCTCATCATACTCACTATTGGGCTGGATAAATTCCGGCAGCGCAAAAGACGCCACAGGAATGCGCGCCATGTTCAGACCCGTAACAGCGATCTGCTTATAGTCATCCGCCGTCATCTTCTTGCCGTCTTTGATCTTCGACACCCGGCGCACTTCTTCAACACCGCCGCACTGCTCGATGTAACTCGTCAGTGTCTGCTCAGGAGCTTTAAGATCATAGGCAATCGTCAACAGTCGACCATAAGCGATTTCTCGATTGCCTTCTTTGCCAAAGACATACCGGATCACCTTTAAGCCAAGGCTCGTGCTGGTCCGAGGCTTCATAGAACGATCCGTCAGCAAAGAATTTAAAGCACGGCGCTTAGCAGTATCGTCCTTCATTTCAGTGAACACTGCAAAGCAACGCTCCAAAATAGCATAGAGCTCATCATTCGCAGATTTGAGCGTACCTTCTTCCCAAACAGCACGTGCTTTGGAGATTTGATCGAGGGTGTTCTCAAGTTGGGTTTTGTAAGTTGTAGCAGACATAATCTGTCCTCTCAGTTGGTTGATAACAAACGGCTCTAACGACCGCTTCACACTGCTGAGAATCAACAGCGCACACCCACTTTGCTGGACAGCCAAGCACTTTGGCTTACCTAACGAACATGTTGGAACTCGTTGAGTCACGTAATCAAACCCACTGCCGCCAGTCACGCATAGCGCCGACTTACAAACACGCTCAGCCCACTTTCAGCCAAAAACAGCCTCACAGTAAAAGCCCAAACCCACCCTATAAAGGCGCTCCTGGCTGGAAGTGTTCCGTCTATTATTATTGGTGGCTATATTTGCGCTACAACAACGATTATCGATCCACGTGCATTCATAATGGTGATGGCCCCTGCTCGCAGCTCTATGCTGATTTTGGGGACATCTTCGCCCAAAGCTTCAAAATCTGGTGGTCCACCCACTGCACACTCTTTGCGGAGCCACAGGCAGTGACCTTCACAAAAGATGCCCAGGTGTTCGATGCCAACGCTGACATCGTAGACGTGCAAATAGATCTGTCGTTAGGGTCTGAGGCCGTCGAGCGTGGCCTCAAAGACCTACACAGCCAATTACTCTTCCCCAAAAACACAGCGCTCTACCGCTCGGCTGCACAGTATCCAGTCGCCAGACGACCCGTGCTGATGAACCTGCACCGGCACCTAGCTGTGTTCAAATTACGTAAAGCCAATCCAACACTGCCCGATGAGCAAATCGCTGATCGCGTGGGTCTACATGCAGCACAACAAGCAAGCGGCATTTCCAAAACCTACATGGAGCGTCTCGGCTACTCGACCAAAGACATCGACGTTGAACTGCGCCGCGCCAAGCGTAAAGCCATTCAACATGATTTACGCTGCGCTCAGCACCTTATCGACGGCGTTGGCAAAGGTCAGTTCCCTATTCGCACAAGCGGCTAACATGGTTTGTAAGGTTGATAACCCATAGCGCTAGCTTATTGACACCCAACACAACCTTAAGGATATCAACCTTACCTCCTGATTTTGGAAGTTTCGCGCTTAGTTACAATGCCTTGTAGTCAGTGCTTAATCTAACTGCCTCAAAAACTTCACTGGTTTAAACCAGCAAACTAGTTTGCGGTGTTTGACAGCAACTTTTGCCCAAAACACAAAAAAAAAGAGCAGTGTTTTATTTGTTTTGCACGGGTAAATCCTCAGCCCATCATCAACGGCCACGTCACACAACACAGCCCAGTGGTAATGAGAAGTTAGGCACTTACGGACTTCGAACAGCACAGGGCGCATGTGTACAGCGCACAGACACCGCAACCCCAAGTATGGCCATGGGCCGGCTCATTTTAACTAAATAACAGTGAACATCAGTTAACGAGGAGATGTCATGAGTATCAAACTTCTTGAACATATTAGAGATGAGTTAATCAGCTCAGGGGCTGCTGCTAATACCCCTGAGTTTTGCCAAGCCTGGCTGGGGCGCAGTGAGGGCTACATCCGTGTGTTGCGCTACAACCGCATTGAGCCAAGTGTGGAAACACTGACTGTCTGCGCACATAAGTTAGGACATTATGCAGACAGTTTACGCAACAGTGACGCCCAGTCCCACCAACAATGGGTAAAGCGCTTTGATCGTCTTAAAGCCCTCTGCGATCAGGCCATAGCCCGCCAAGCAGAAGCGGTGTGGCGCGAGCCTGCGAGGATGGGCGCGTGAGCTTTTATCTGAAATGGGTTCTGCAGCCCAAAAAATCTGCGCTGCGGTTTTTTAGCGGGAAGTACTTACAGAAGTTGGCTGGTGATTTTGCATCACCCCATTTTGTACAGGTGGGTGTTGCACATGGATGACCGCGACGAACTGCGCAGACTAATCGATATGATTGAGAAAGGCTCTGGCACGGGCAGTCTTGAGCAAGCCGTTGATGACATCAAGACCTTTGCCAATACCGCAAGCTTTCTCGCCAACAAGCTGGACACACGGCTAAAGGGTGGCGACGTCAAATCAAAGAAGCAGCCAAAGTCGCGGATGGGTAAGGCTATTGCAGCTGTACCAAAGCCAAGTGCATCTAAGCCCCCTGCTCAAGCGCCAGAGCAGTCTTCGTCGGGCATGCCTCAGGCCACCAGTACAGTAACGTCACAGGCAGACTACGACAAGCTCAAGCCACAAGGGACGCAAGGAACTGTGGGTGGCGTGTAGTGCAGTGGTAGCTGTCACCGTCTATAAGCAGGCGTAAGGCGGTGAGTTTGGTGGGATCGCTATGTGTGGTAGTTAACGCGGGTTGGGGCGTTACGTGGGCTTTTGCGCAGGATATATGCGGATGTTGGAATTTGTAGGGACATGTGAGTTAAGGTTGTGAGTAGAGCCGAAAGGCATAGTCGAGATACCGCTTAATGAGCAGCACTCCCCTGAGCAGCCCATACAAGTCAATCATTCGCGCAAAAGATCCCTGCAAGGACGGACCACAGCCACGCGCCAGGCCCAATTATCAACTTATTGCCTACCAAGTGATTTACGCAATGACTGGAATGTTGCGTTTTCTTTTTTCGAAGTCTGACAGTCAGCCGTGAGCTTAATGTGTTCTTTGGCGCGCACAGGGGTACCCGAAAACACCACATCATCATATTTTTTAGCTAAAGAGAGCGTTAAATTATGAGTGGTCACTGTTTTTATACGAGCATTGCCGCCAGAAAAAACCGCGATCTTGCCCGTTGTCAAATCCTGGACCCTAAAGGCGCTTTCGCGCAGTGGACAGTTGTTCACCAACTGCACCTGCGCAACAATAGGTTTAGGAGAAACCTCGAAAAACTGCGCTTTTGTGATGAACGTATACGCTCCAACTATCCCAACCACGAGTATAGCAAGCAGATCTCCAGTCTTTAGCGTCATTCCATCATCTCCACATTTCTGAGAGTGCAAATGTCATATATCTTGAGGATTACCAACCTGTATAGCACTGCAAAGTATACCTTCAAGACAGCGAAAAGGCCCCCGCAAGCGAGGGCCTTTTCTACTCTTAGAGAGGCTCTTAGCCTTGCAGCAAGCTGAGTACACCTTGCTTCGAAGCATTTGCCTGCGCCAGCATCGCTGTTGCCGCTTGGCTCATGATCTGTGCCTTGGTGAGATCTCCAGTCACCTTAGCAAAATCAGCATCTTCGATACGAGACTGGGAGGTTCCAATATTGATCTGAATGGTCCCCAAGTTAGACATTGTGTGATCAAGTCGGTTGGAAACCGCACCAAGATCAGGCCGTGCATTAGACACACGTGCCAACGCTCCATCAATGATATTTAGGGCGTTTGCAGCACCTGCTGTGGTGGAAATGTCCACCGATCCTACAGACGATAGAGTAGACGAGGTGGTGACGATACCAGCTGCGGCAGGAGTTGCACCAAAAAATTCACCATCAGTTGTAAGGGTCTCTAAGGCACCTGTGGTAGTCTGGGTTATGGCGGTACCGGCCACCGCCACATCGTGTGTTGTTGCAAGCGTATAAGATTCATCAGAGCTCATTGTGACCTGACCGGTCACAGTGTAAGCTGCGGCATCAACATAAGTAGTCTGATCGGTTGCGGTATCCTCCAGCAAAACAACTAGGTCCACACCACCATCATTGTCGGTTGCTGTGTCTCCATTCCTGTCTAATGCTGTCAGGCGCATATTCGCAGTGCTTGTCGTTGAGAACGACCCAATGCTGATATCGTCTCCATCAATATCCGTTAACTCGAGAGCAGAATTCTGTCCGCCACTCAGAGCTGCGGTTACACCAGTTTCTCCTGCGATAGCGTTAATAGCGTCCCTCAAGTCACGTAGATCAGATGCACTTGCAATCGCAATTTGCCTCGCTGAAATCTGAAAGCTTGACCTTTGTAATTGCCGTTGCACTTACGCCTGTTTCAGAAGTGACTGCGTTAACCGCCGCAGCGAAACCTTTTGCGGATTTATCAGTGGCACTAACGTCAATAGTGGATGTACCAAACGATCCTGTAATTACTACATCGCCAGCGTCGTCCATGCCGTTTGTGGTACCACTCGCAATGTTTACAACCGAGTCAACCTGATGGGCGCCAATATTAGCTGTATTGACGGTGCCGATCGACATTGAGATGGTTTGGTTGGCTTCAGCACCAATCTGAAATTGCTTGGAAGCGAAGGTACCGTCCAGCAAAGCCATGCCGTTCCAAGTGGTTTGGGACGAAATGCGGTTAATTTCCGCTTGCAGTTGTGTAACTTCGAACTGCATTGACACGCGGTCAGACGCCACATTTGTATCATTGGACGCTTGAATTGATAGCTCACGCATGCGCTGCAAAATATTCGTAATTTCTTGATGAGCACCGTCTGTTGTGTCCACCAGAGATTGTGCATCTGCGGCATTCTTAATGGCCATTCCGATGCCTTTTACTTGGCTCTCCATACGCGTGGCAATGCTTAGACCCGCAGCATCGTCAGCCGCTGAATTGATCCGCTTACCAGAGGAAAGCTGCTCCATGGCAGATTCCATCTCTTTGTTCACTTTGCTCAAGTTATACTGAGCGTTGATGGACGCGGTATTTGTATTGCGCGGATTCACCTAAACAGAACTGCACATAAGCTGTTGATTTAAAACAATACACGAAGAATTGAGAGATTTCTTAAGCTAGAAATATAACGCTCAAACGTCATTCTTGGCAGATAGAGACTCCCAGCCGCCCGTCTGCCATGTCGAAGGTGACCCCGACAGTCGCAAAACCATCAACCAGCTTCTGAAGGGTAGCAACTCGCAATCCATCGAAGCTGCCCGTTTGGCTTGCAGCAGCTTCAATGCGCTTGATTGTACCCAAGCTGACACTTGTTAGCTCCGCCAACTGCAACTGAGAAAGGCCAGCTAAAGCCCGCGCGGCGGCAAGCTGTCTGGGCGTAATAGAGAGCATGAATCAACCTCTGTAACTTTTCCTAACTATTACAAATACCCTTGCTCATAGTCCATCACGACAATATATTAGTCTTCATAGCTATTTATGGAGACCTAATGTCTAATATAAAGTTCACAGAAGCTAATTTGAGACGCATTCCACACAGCAAATCTAAAATTCCCGTAATATATAAGTGTCTAGCCCCAATTTCAGTGCCACTAATTTTGGATTTCTCTAATAAGGTTTCTGGCATGGGAGGTCGCATTCCGAGTGCATGATGGGGCCTGATGTGATTGTATTCTTTGAGCCAAATATTGATTGCGACCTGAGCCTGTTTGATGCTGTGGAACCATTCAGCGTTTAGGACTTCTTGGCGAAGAATACCGTTGAACCGTTCATTGTAACCGTTTTCCCAAGGACTGCCTGGGTAGATTTGGATTGGTTTGACGCCAACCTTTCTGAGCCATTTTTGAAGGTGTTCAGCTACGAACTCCCCGCCATTGTCAGATCGAATGCATTCAGGCTTTCCGTATTTCATCAGCAAACGATGTATGACACGCAAAACATCATCTGAGTTCATCTTGTCTTGCACCTCAACGCAAAGAGCTTGGCGGGTAAACTCATCTAAGACGGTCAGCATCTTGTAGCTGCGCCCGTTACTCAGCTTGTCGTGAACAAAATCAATTGCCCAAACATGATTGGGATGCATTGGGCGCAAACGGATGACCGAACTGTCTTTGTGATACAGCCGCCTTCGTTTCTTATGCCGCTCTGGCAGCTTCAGCCCTTC
>NZ_CVPC01000018.1 GCF_001049735.1 Nereida ignava | reverse complement strand
ATGAGCCTCACCTCATGACCGGCTTCTTGTGCATATCGGCCCCACCAATGGCTGGTCGCACAGGCTTCCATCGCAACGAGGCAACTCGAGTGTTCCGCCAAGAGCTGGCTCAGCTTTCCACGCGAATACTTGCGATTGAATTTGACGACGCCTTCTGCCGTCGYAGCGCAAACCTGAAACGAGTGCTTTGCAAGGTCGATGGCCAGAATGCTAATATCTGACATGGATGTTTCCTTTCTTTTGAACTGACTTCCAACAAAGCCAGTCTGGCACATTGCGATGCCGTTGTGGGAGGGAGCATCCACCCCATCAATCTTCCAGAAGATGGTTATATCCCCGTGAAGGAATGATCCGAAGTCATGTTCTCCGTAAGGGTCATTGTCGCGTGTGAAGGCGCTGTACCTGCGCACTTGGTCCAGCACTGATGGCACGTCATCTAATGTCTGCACCCCCTGAGTGATCACAACACGACAGCCTGTGAACGAGCGCCGTGCGTGATCATTAAGTGCTGCTATTTTGGCTGTGTCTACCTCATGCATTTGCCGCAGCTTTGGCAGCCCCTGGCTTTAGGCGTGGCTGTCGCTCAGCTACTTTGGTGATGGCTGTGTCCAGCTCTCCTGCCGCCGCTGCATTTAGGAAAGCGTCTAGAACAGCTGCCACATCTTCTAGTGCTTTGACCAGTACCGCGTTGTTGGTGCCATCTGCAGCAATCACACGTGCTCCGTATCTGCACTGCACGTACCAGCCACCGTCTTGTTCAAAAAACCATGGGCGCACTCGGCGGTGGGTTTTGACCATCACACGCTCTCCCATGTCATTGGTCATCCATTTGTGCCGCTCAACCCGGTGATCTTCTTTCTTGAGTGCTGCCGCATGCACCAGCTTTTGCTCTTTGAGCCCTGCTACGAGTTTATCACGTCGCGCAATAATGGGATCGCGTTTTGCACTGCGATCTACTGTCTTGAATGTAAGCTTTGCCAGATGTGTCATATCCGCTCCTTGCTGTTTGGTTACAGCTAAAGCGTATGTTCAAAGGAAACATTGGACGACAGGAAAGACAGTCAAGTGACTGATTTTATTTAATTAAGCTTAGATCCGCCTGAGTGAGTGATCGCTTCTTTGCGCCGCTTACGCATCATACAATCCTCAGGTCCACACTTCATTGGCCAACCGCAAATTGCTTTGCAGCGTCAACTTGCTCTTCCATGTAGTCGATGAAGTCACGCGCATCCCCACTGAAGTTTTGCAGCAGTTGCGCAATACCACTTTGCGTCACCCGCGCACCTTCTGCAGCAAGGATCGCTTGAGCACGTGGCACCCAGTCTGTGTTTAGCGGTCTTTGGACCTCAACACAGCGCATCCGGCTTTGCAGAGCAGGCTTAAGCTTCTTGATGTAATTGGTGCTGGCCAAGAGCTGTACGCTTTTATGCTGTTCAATGAACGTACGGGTCTTGCTCGGCACCGCATCCTCAACTTCATCGATCTCATCAATGATGATTAATGCAGGTGTTCCGGGCGCCCACATCTGCATCTGCGCCATGTTCAGGATCCTATCAAAGAGCCCCTTGCCCGCATCTGCACCGTTAACTGTAAAATCATCGCTCGCGATACCAGCTTGTGCGAACTGCGCTTCAACGACCAGTCGCAGAGCTTCTGATTTACCCGTTCCCGGTTCTCCATAAAGCAGCAATGGTTTTGAAGGACGCGCTGTTGCATAGCGCATGATTGTGGCGGCAACTGTGGGATCTGCAAACACAAGATCCTGCACAACCTTCGGCCGATGACGTTCCTCAAAAGTCATATTCACACACAAAGCGTGATGTGAAATTGTGTTGGAATTATCTGCCCTTGCAAGAGGAGCTATCGACATAATCAAATACGCAGCTGAAATCCTTTGGCAACATGGTTTCGAACGAAGAAAATCAAAAGAATCCCCGGCAATAGCGACAGTATCGTGACGGCCATCACCAGCCCAACATCCGTCTGAAAACCGAACAGGCTTTCGATAGCCATCGGTATCGGTTTGCTACCTGTTGAAGTCAAAATTCGCGCCAGAACGACTTCGACCCATGAAAAGATAAAGCAGAAAAACGCTGCAACTGCGATGCCCGGTGCGATGATCGGCAGCAGGAATTTAACGAAAAATTCAGGTGTCGAGTAGCCATCTAAGAATGCGGTTTCGTCGAATTCTTTTGGCACAGTCGAGATAAAGCTTTCCAAAATCCAGATTGTGACTGGAATATTGAACAGGCAATGCACCAAAGCGATGCCAATTGGGTTGTTCAATAAGTTCAGCTTCGCAAACAGCAAAAACACAGGCAACGACAATACGACAGGCGGCGTGATGCGAAGCGCCAGCAACATCAGCAAAAAATGGCGGTCCCCCACAAACGAGAACCGCGAAATCGCGTAGGCTGCAGGCAAGCCTGCAGCTAGGCAGATCACGATATTGAACGTGACATACGTCAGCGAGTTCCCAAAAGAGCCGATCAGGGCTGGATCGGCAAAAAGGTTGCGGTAGTTCAGCAACGTAAATGTCCCGACTGCCATGTCATCGCGCGGTAATGTCGACATAAAGCTCAGCAGAACAGACTGAGCCAAGGGGGCAACCATCACTATTGCAAGGCCAATCAGGGCAAGTATTTTCAAACCTAGCAAGATTATAACGCCCCCCGACTTTGCCGGCGTGACAAGATTTGCAAGGCCCATGCCACCACCATAACAATCAACAAATACACAACGGACCGCGCCGCTGCCGGCCCATAGTTAAAGGCTGCGATGTCTTCGCCCAGCTCCAAGGACAAAAAAGATGTGGCATCGTCGGGCCCTCCGGCATTGATCCCGAAAGCTTCGGTATAGATCATCATGCTGTCCATAACGCGCAGGATCAGCGCCATCGTTAGGACACCGTGCAATTTGGGCAATTGGATATGTCGAAAGACCGCCCAACGTCCGGCACCGTCAATTTTGGCAGCGAGGTAGTAGGTCTGTGGAACGGTAGACAGGCCCGAATGTGCAAGGATCGCCACAAGGCCAACCCAATGCCATGTGTCCATCGCAAGGATCAACATCCAAGTGTGCATCGCTGTGAACTTATAGTCAAAATCCCAACCGATTGCCTCAAACATCTGGCCCAAAAAACCATAATCGGTGTTGATGAACCCAAGCCAAATGGCGGGGATCATGTTCTATGGCACCACCAGCGGCAGGGCCAAAATCATTAGCACCGCACCTTTTGCAATGGTGTTTTGCGGGATCAACAGGGCAATCGCGACACCCAAAGGGAACTGGATTAACAGCACCAGTGTTGTGAACAACAGGCTGCGTCCAAGGGCTGCATACAGATCGGGCGTCCCAACAAGTGCCGCGTACCATTCCGCGCCAACCCAAAACCGGCTGTCCAATGTAAAAATGTCAAAGAAAGAATAGTTTATCACCGCCACAAGCGGGACGAATCCAACCAAACCCAACAGCGCAATCGCAGGTAAAGCAAGCCACCAAGCCGCATTGCTCTGTTGTTTCATCTCGGTCTTACTCTCTTGATCTGGGTCTGGTCTGTGGCACGCTCATGCCCGCATCGTGCGCCAGTTTGTATCGCCTGCATTCGCGACTATCTGCGCGAATTGTGAGGGGTTCAATGACGCACCTCCGACTAATAGACCGTCAACACTGGCCAAAGACAACAAGCGTGCCGCATTTTCAGCATTTGCGGACCCGCCATACAAGATCCGCAGATATCCAGCGGGATAGCCCATGGTAGTCACGCAAGTGCGAATGAATGCGAGAGCTTCGTAGATATCATCCGGGGTTGGGATGCGCCCTGTGCCAATGGCCCAAATCGGCTCATAGGCGATAACGATCGGCGTTGGATTCTGGTTGGCCAAGATCGCAAGCTGCTCACCGAGGACGGCACACCATGTAGCATGGTCCCGTTCGGCCTGCGTCTCGCCAATGCATAAAACGGGTATGATGCTGTGGTCCTTCAACTGCTGTAGCTTGCCGCCAATCATGGCGTTTGTCTCTAACTGGCTTTGCCGTCTTTCCGAATGCCCAATCAAACAATATGACACCCCGAACTCCGCCAACATGGCCGCCGAAATCTCGCCGGTGTGTGCGCCGTTGGCTGTGCTGGCGCAGTTCTGTGCCCCTGTCTTTGGGGTAAAGGATTTGTGTTGACCCAAGGCGTGGAGATAGGGCGCGGGCGTGCAGACAACGGCCTCCGCATTCGCGAAGAACTGGCCTTGTGTCGCCGCTGCAATTTCGTCCAACAAGCGCAGGCTGCCGTTCATTTTCCAGTTTGCAATGATCAGCTTCTTCATTTTAATACCGATCTTCCCGCATAGGTTGCCGCCTCGCCCAGCGTCTCTTCAATGCGGATCAACTGGTTGTATTTCGCCAGCCGGTCCGACCGTGACAAAGAACCTGTTTTGATCTGGCCACAATTTGTCGCCACAGCAAGATCAGCAATCGTCACATCCTCCGTCTCGCCTGACCGATGCGACATGACATTGGTGAAGCCTGCGCGGTGGCCCATTTCAACGGCCTGCAATGTCTCGGTCAGCGTTCCGATTTGATTGACTTTCACGAGCATGGAATTGGCAGACCCTCGGGCGATCCCTTCGGCCAGGCGTACGGGGTTGGTCACAAACAGATCGTCACCGACCAATTGCACCTTGTTCCCGATCATGTCCGTCAGCATTTTCCAGCCGTCCCAATCATCCTCAGCCATTCCGTCTTCGATGGAGATGATTGGATAGTCGCTTGCCAGCTTTGCCAGAAACGCAGCATTTTGCTCAGAGCTAAGCGAGAGCCCCTCGCTTTTCATCTCGTACCTGCCATCGCGGTAATATTCGGTCGCTGCACAGTCCAACGCGAGGTAGATGTCCTCGCCCGGTACGTAGCCCGCTTTTTCGATTGACCTCATAATGAAATCAAGCGCACCACGGGTCGATGCGAGGTTCGGGGCAAAGCCACCCTCGTCGCCAATCCCGGTGTTGTGGCCAGCGGCGGTCAGTTCCTTTTTGAGCGTCTGAAAGACCTCTGCCCCCATGCGCACAGCCTCGCGGATGTTGGTAGCCGCGACAGGCATGATCATAAATTCCTGAATATCGATCGGGTTGTCCGCATGCTCTCCGCCGTTGATGATGTTCATCATCGGGACGGGTAGTATCCGCGCAGATGTCCCACCGATATAGCGAAACAAGGGCTGGCCAATACACTCCGCTGCGGCCTTGGCCACCGCCAGTGACACACCCAGGATCGCATTTGCGCCCAGACGTCCCTTGTTCGGGGTTCCGTCTAGCGCGATCATTGCAGCATCAATGGCCACTTGTTCGGTCGCGTCGACACCCACAAGGGCGCCCGCCAGCTCGCTATTCACAGCAGCGACCGCATCTTGAACGCCTTTGCCCAGATAGCGCGCCATGTCGCCATCGCGCTTTTCAACCGCCTCATGGGCACCGGTTGACACGCCTGAAGGCACAGCCGCACGGCCTATCGTGCCATCATCGAGGGTCACATCCACCTCGACAGTCGGATTGCCACGGCTGTCCAGAATTTCACGGGCATAAAGATCAATAATCAACGACATCAGATCAATTTACCCATTGCCACTGCCGTATCCGCCATCCGGTTCGAGAAGCCCCATTCATTGTCATACCAGCTCAAAATGCGGACCATGTTACCGTCCAGCACTTTGGTCTGGTCCATGTGGAATATCGACGAATGCGGGTCATGGTTGAAATCCGTACTGACTAAGCAGGCATCTGTGTATCCCAACACGCCCTTAAGTGGGCCGTCTGCGGCCACTTTGATCGCCGCGTTTATCTCTGCCACGCTGGTTGCCTTGCTTGCCTCAAAGGTTAAATCAACGACCGATACATTTGGTGTCGGCACTCGGATCGCAACACCGTCAAGCTTACCACACAGTTCGGGTAAGACCAGCCCGACAGCTTTGGCCGCACCGGTAGAAGTGGGGATCATCGACAGCGCCGCCGCACGCGCACGGTAGAGATCGCTGTGCATCGTATCAAGCGTAGGTTGGTCACCAGTATAGCTGTGGATCGTAGTCATGAAACCTTTTGTGATGCCAACAGTTTCGTGCAGCACCTTCGCAATGGGGGATAAACAGTTGGTGGTGCAAGACGCATTCGATACAACTAGATCGTTTGCTGTCAGAGTGTGTTCGTTGACGCCGAACACAATCGTTTTGTCCGCGTCCTTTCCGGGAGCAGAGATCAGCACGCGGCTGGCGCCGTTTTCATGATGCGCCTGACAGGCCTCTTTGCTGGTAAAGATGCCTGTGCATTCCAGCACCACGTCCACATCGGACCACGGCAGCTCTGCAGGATTTCGCAGTGCAGTCACACGGATCGGGCCGCGACCCACATCAATAGAGGTCTCGGTTGTTGTCACAGACACGGGAAAGCGGCCATGCACACTGTCATAGCGCAACAGATGGGCGTTGGTCTCTACAGGTCCGAGATCGTTGATTGCGATGACCTCAATATCGGTACGACCGCTTTCAATGATGGCGCGCAATACATTGCGCCCGATGCGGCCAAAGCCGTTAATTGCTACTTTTATCATGGCAACTCCTTGGGGGGTTAAGCGCGCAGGTTCGGGGAGGATCAAACCTTGGACACGCGTAGAATATTAGTGGTGCCGGTTTCTTCGATGGGGACACCAGCCGTGATCACAATCTCTTGGCCTGTATCGGCCAGACCGAACCTGCGGCATTGCTGTGAGGCCACCACTGTCGCGTCTTTGAAGCGTTCGGCCTGCGGGACTACAACGCTTTGCAACCCCCAAACAAGGCACAGCCGCCGCGACGTGCCCACATCGGGCGTCATGGCCAAGATCGGCTTTGACGGCTTTTCGCGTGCGACCAGTTGCGCCGTGGTGCCCGATTGTGTGAAGCAACAGATCGCCTCAATTCGCGCCCGATCCGAGATTTCACGCGCCGCCGCCGCAATAGCGTGAGACGTGTCAATCTCCCGCGTATCATTGAGGCGGACAGCCATAAGCTCGGCATATTTGGGGTCGGATTCAGTCTCGGTTGCGACTGCGGTCATTACTTCGACCGCCTTAATCGGGAACTGACCGGCAGCGGTTTCTGCCGACAACATCACCGCATCCGCACCATCATAGATCGCTGTTGCCACATCTGAAACTTCGGCCCGTGTAGGCACCGGTGCCTCAATCATGCTCTCAAGCATTTGGGTCGCGACAATCACAGGTTTGCCAGCTTTGCGCGCCTGCTCCACCAGCATTTTCTGCACACGTGGCACCTCTTGCACGGGCAGCTCAACACCCAAATCACCACGCGCCACCATGACCCCGTCCGAAGCCTCTAGAATGGCGTCATAGTTTTCCACTGCGGCAGGTTTCTCGATCTTCGACAAGATCGCGGCACGGCCTTTGACCAGCGCGCGCGCCTCTTCGACATCTTGGGCGACTTGGACAAAGGACAGTGCCAACCAATCGACACCCAAGTCACAGACGAATTCCAGATCACTACGGTCCTTGTCGCTCAGCGCGCTCAGCGGTAGCACGACATCCGGCAGGTTTACCCCCTTGCGGTCAGAAATTTCGCCGCCAACGATAACTTCGCAGTTTGCGTGGTTAGCACTACTTTCGTTCACTTTCAGCCGAATTTTACCGTCATTCACCAAAACAGACGCGCCAGGACGCAGGGCTTGGAAAATCTCCGGGTGTGGCAAGGTAACGCGCGTGTAGTCACCTTGCGCATCATCCAGATCAAACCGAAACGCAGCGCCAGTTTCCAACACTTGGGGTCCTCCGCCAAACACACCACAGCGGATTTTGGGGCCTTGCAAATCAGCCAGAATACCGATGGGCCGCTGCAACGTGATTTCCGCATCCCGCACTGCCTTGTGCAACTTTGCGACCATGTCATGAGAGCCGTGGCTCATGTTCAGGCGGAACACATTCACGCCGGCTTCCGCCAGTTGCAATATGATAGCGCTATTATTTGAAGCCGGACCGAGCGTGGCCACGATCTTGATATTTCTATGGGGAGGGGGCACGAAGTTTCTCCTAGAGCGCGTCTCGAAGGACCTGCGCCAATTCGTTGATTTCTAATTTAACGGAGTTTTTGAGTGAGGAAGAGGCCGTAACTGCCGTCTGCGCCACCCCCTTAATCTGATCAATACGCACTCCCCAGCTTGAGAGGCGCGGCAAGTCTTGGGCATCAACCCAGCGCTCAAAGCCGGAACAGGGATCGGTCGGTTCAGTAGGTGCGAATGCCTGCGCAATTGCATCTTGGCAAAACGCAATATCCGACCGAATAGCTTCAGTACAAAAAGGCGATTGAAGGGTGGCGCGCATCACGGGCATCAGCAAGCGACCACAAAGTGCACCGTGCGGCGCCGGATACGCCCCGCCCAAAACAGAGGCAAGACCATGCGCTGCACCCAAGCCCCCATTGGCAAGAGCAAGCCCACTTGAAAGACTTCCACATGCCAGCCCAGACCACGCATCAGAGCTGCCGGTTTCAATAACATCCCGCAACGCCGCGAGCGTCGATCCGATCGCAGGACCAGCCAGCGCGCGTGTTAACGGAGTTGAAAAGGCCGAGGTATATGCCTCAATGTTCTGAACAACAGCATCCAGACCAGCGTAAAGTACAACCGACTTTGGCGCCGTTTTCATCAGATCTGGGTCTACCAATGCGACATCTGGCTGCAATGCAGGGCCCCGAAAGCTGACTTTGGCGGCACTGTTCAATGCGCCCAGGACGGCGTTCGATGTGACCTCTGCGCCCGTGCCTGCGGTTGTGGGCAAAACGATCAGCGGCACGCAACCAGCCGCATCATGCGTCAGGCCAAAGTCATCGTCCGTCAATGCGGCCTCTTTTTGCAGCGCGACCCGAAGTGCCTTGCCCGTATCAATCGCAGAGCCTCCGCCGCAAACCACAATGCAGTCGCAGTGGTCTATGCCACGCGCATCATTGATTGCTTGCAGGGTCGGCTCACCCGCGCAGACGACAAACGTTACGTTTAGCCCAGTTTCGGCAAGCAAAGCACGCACAGGGGCCGATGCTGTGCCAGACACACCCGTCACCAGCACCACAAACCGCGCACCTTCTGGCAAAAGGTCCAACAGCTTGCGGTGAACCCCTGCCCCAAAGTGTACTTGGGTTTTGCAAGAAAAGGAAAAATCAGCCATCTGTTTAGTACGCCAGCGTGGCCTGGACAGCCCGTTGCCAATTCGCGAATTTCTGGTGCCGTTCTTCCTCCGCCATCTGCGATTGGAACTGGCAATCCAGTTCCCATTGTTTGGAAAATTCCTCTTGAGCAGGCATCACCCCGACCTTCATGCCGGCTAGCCATGCAACACCAAGTGCAGTGGTTTCAAGCACCTTCGGTCGGTCCACGGGAGCGTCAGTGATATCAGCAAGAAACTGCATCGCCCAGTTGGAGGCGCTCATCCCGCCATCGACACGCAGAACACTAGATGCACCATCGGGCGTCCAATCGGCGCGCATGGCGTCCAGAAGATCGCGGGTTTGATAGCCGACACTTTCAAGGGCCGCGCGGGCCAGCTCATTCGGGCCGGAATTGCGCGTGAGGCCAAACACCGCACCACGACATTCGGGGTTCCAATAGGGCGCGCCAAGGCCTGTGAAGGCAGGAACAAGGACAACCGATTGCGTTTTATCAGCGCCTTCCGCACGCGGCTGTGTCTCAGATGCTTCACGGATAATCTTGAGACCGTCCCGCAGCCATTGCACAACCGCGCCAGCGATGAAGATCGACCCCTCAAGGGCATAGGTCGGCTTGCCATCCAGTTGATACGCAATCGTTGTCAGTAGGCGGTTTTTGGACATAACGGGCGTATCGCCAGTATTAAGCAGCGCAAAACAGCCCGTTCCATAGGTGGATTTCAACATACCCGGCTCAAAACACGCCTGCCCGATTGTCGCCGCCTGCTGGTCGCCCGCCACGCCGCAAATAGGGATGTGACGACCGAACAAATCGGGACGACTTTGGCCAAAGTCAGCGGCGCTATCTTTGACCTGCGGCAGCATGTTCATGGGGATATCAAACAGCCCGCAAATGGTCTGGCTCCAGCAGCCTTTGCGGATGTCATAAAGCATTGTGCGCGCCGCGTTGGTCGCATCTGTGACATGCGATTGGCCGCCGGTCAGCTTCCAGATCAAGAAGGTGTCGACTGTCCCAAAAAGCAGATCACCGTTGAGCGCCCGCGCCCGTGCGCCGTCCACATGGTCCAAAATCCACTTAAGTTTTGTGGCGGAAAAATATGGATCGACCAGCAGCCCTGTGCGGTCAGTGAACATGTCAGAATGACCAGAACCCCGCAACTCCTTGCAAAAGTCAGCGGTGCGGCGGTCCTGCCAGACGACCGCATTGTGGATCGGCTCGCCTGTTTTGCGGTCCCAGACGATGGTGGTCTCGCGCTGGTTTGTGATCCCAATAGATACCACGTCAGCGATGTTGATGTTAGCGCGTTCAATTACCTCGCGGCATGTGCCAGCGGTAGTACCCCATAAATCATTTGGGTCATGTTCAACCCAACCTGATTGAGGGAAAATTTGGGGAAATTCTTCTTGCGCTTGAGCAACGATGGTCAGTTTTTCATCAAACAATATTGCACGAGTGGAAGTGGTGCCTTGATCTATTGCGAGTACGTATTTCATGTTTGGTCTCATTTAGCCGCAAAAAGGTAACAGCGAGTCAAGACGCTGTGCAAATATGCTTTCGATGGCACTTTTAGAAAAGTTTGGGGAAGTGTGGGGCGCTTATGCGCCCCACACTCAGGGATAATTCCCTTAGTTCCAGGACTTAATCAGCTCATCATAAGCGATAGTCTTTGGTTCTTCATCTTCGTTTGCAAGCTTGGCGTATGGTGCACCTGGCTGAGCGAACCAGTGATCAGCACTCATCTCATCATTGAGCTTCGGACCCAGATCACCCTGGACACCTGCTCGCTCAAGACGGGATAGTACTTTTTCCTGATCTGCACAAAGTGCATCAAGTGCCTCTTGTGGCGTTTTTGCACCAGACATTGCGTCACCGATGTTCTGCCACCACAGCTGAGCTAGCTTTGGATAATCAGGCACGTTTGTGCCTGTTGGTGACCACTGAACGCGAGCTGGCGAGCGGTAGAATTCGACCAGACCACCAAGACGTGGTGCGCGCTCTGTGAAGTGCTCAGAGTCAATGGTAGACTCGCGAATAAAGGTTAGACCTACGTCAGACTTCTTTAGGTCAACTGTTTTTGACACAACAAACTGGGCATAGAGCCAAGCTGCCTGAGCACGGTCAACAGGTGTTGATTCCATCAACGTCCAGGAACCTGCGTCTTGGTAACCGATCTTCTGGCCATCTTTCCAATATGCGCCGTGTGGCGATGGAGCCATACGCCATTTTGGCGTACCGTCCGCATTCATGACGGGGAGATCTGGCTCTACTGTGGCCGCCGTAAAGGCTGTGTACCAGAACATCTGCTGAGCAACGTTGCCTTGTGCAGGGATCGGACCAGCTTCGCCGAAAGTCATACCAGCAGCAGCAGGAGGAGAATACTTATCGAGCCACTCAATTGCTTTAGTTACCGCATAAACAGCTGCAGGTGCATTTGTTGCGCCACCTCGTGCTACGCAGGAACCAGTAGGCTGAGAGTTCTCGTTTACACGGATACCCCATTCATCAACCGGCAGACCATTTGGCTCACCAACGTCTCCCATACCAGCCATGGACATCCACGCGTCAGTATAGCGCCAACCCAGGGAAGGGTCTTTCTTACCATAGTCCATGTTGCCAAAGACTTCGCCCTCTACGCCCAACCGCGAAAGATCGCGGCCTGTGAAAAACTCGGCAATGTCTTCGTATGCGGACCAGTTCACCGGAACACCGAGATCATAGCCAAACTTTGCCTTGAAGTCAGCTTTGTTCTGTTCGTCGTTAAACCAATCGTACCGGAACCAATACAAGTTCGCGAACTGCTGCGTCGGAAGCTGATAGAGCTTTCCATCGGGGCCAGTTGTGAATGACGTACCAATAAAATCTTCAACATCAAGCGTTGGCAAAGTAACATCTGCACCTTCGCCCGCCATCCAATCAGTCAAGTTGCGTACTTGCTTGTAGCGCCAGTGCGTACCGATTAGATCAGAGTCATTGACGTAAGCGTCATAAATGTTTTCACCGGACTGCATCTGTGTTTGCAGCTTTTCGACAACGTCACCTTCACCGATCAAGTCGTGTGTAACCTTGATGCCGGTGATTGCTTCAAAGGCTGGTGCCAACACATTTGCTTCATATTCGTGCGTTGCAATTGTTTCTGAAACAACTTTGATTTCCATCCCTTGATAAGGTGCTGATGCATCTACAAAGAACTTCATCTCGGCTTCTTGATCAGCGCGGGACAGTGTCGATACGCCGGCAATTTCATTATCAAGGAATGCTTTAGCGGCATCCATGTCAGCGAGTGCTGGCGACGCCAGAACTCCAAGCGCAAGCACAATGGCTGAGCTTGATTTTAACGAAATAGTCATCATTTCCTCCCTTACGGAAATTGGTTTAGTTTAGTTCGCGTGCTGGGACCGTTAATCTCAGCGCGTGCTTTTCCTCCCCCACTCATACCCAACGGAAAACCGCTACAGCATAAGCAAGACAGACCATCAGTGCATATGGTTGATTTGCACCTACCACTCCCAACCAAGCCAGATTGATAAAGGCCGAGCCAAGAAGTGTGATAAAGAGACGATCTCCACGTGTCGTCTCTGTCCTAAGGATCCCCATACGAGGTGCCTCTGGAAACTTGATCGCGAGCACAGTGAACACTGTCAGTGTGCATGCTATGACAATGAAAAATATTGCCGTGGGCGTCGTCCAAGCCATCCATTCCATTTTCATATCCTTCCTGAAATTCGCGCAGTTAAACGCGGCCAAGGGCAAAACCCTTGGCGATATAGTTGCGGACAAAGTAGATCACCAAGGCCCCGGGAATGATGGTCAGAACACCCGCAGCGGCCAGCACACCCCAGTCTATCCCAGCAGCACCTTGTGTCCTGGTCATGATCGCCGAGATTGGCTTTGCATCTACAGAAGTAAGCGTTCGTGTCAGCAGCAACTCCACCCATGAAAACATGAAGCAAAAGAACGCTGCGACGCCGATACCGGAGGCAATCAACGGCATGAAAATCTTCACGAAAAACCTGCCAAAGCTGTAACCGTCAATATAGGCTGTTTCGTCGATTTCTTTGGGCACGCCGCGCATGAAACCTTCAAGGATCCAGACTGCCAGTGGTACGTTGAACAAGCAGTGAGCCAAGGCAACCGCGATGTGCGTGTCGAATAGTCCAACTGATGAGTACAGTTGAAAGAACGGCAGTGCGAACACAGCGGGTGGTGCCATACGGTTGGTTAGCAACCAGAAGAATAGGTGCTTGTCGCCCATAAAGTGGTAGCGGCTAAACGCATAGGCAGCAGGCAGAGCAACAGTCAAACTGATGGCCGTATTCATCACAACATAAATAATCGAGTTGATGTAGCCCGAATACCAAGACGGGTCCGTCAGGATTTTGATGTAGTTGTCAAACGTCAGATTGCGCGGCCACAAGGTGAATTCGTTCAAGACCTCGGTGTTGGTCTTAAGGCTCATGTTCAGCAGCCAATAGATCGGCAGCATCAAGAACAAGAGGTAAAGCGTCATTACGATGACGGAGCCTTTGACTTTGAACCGTTTAGTTGGTGCGGTCGCAATGACCGGATTTGAGGTTGCGGTTGCGTCAGACATAACTCATCCCCCCTTCTTATCGAGATTGGTCATCACAGTGTAGAACACGTAAGAGATGAGCAGGATTACAAGATAATACATGATCGAGAACGCGGCCGCCGGTCCAAGGTCGAACTGCCCCAAAGCCATCTTCACAAGATCAATTGACAGCAATGTCGTGGCGTTACCTGGACCACCGCCAGTGACAACAAACGGCTCAGTGTAAATCATGAAGCTGTCCATAAACCGCAGCAGGATTGCGATCATCAGAACACCCATCATCTTCGGGAGCTCGATGTAACGGAAGATAGCCCAACGGGAAGCTTGGTCGATCTTGGCTGCTTGATAATATGCATCTGGGATAGACTTGAGCCCAGCAAAAGCAAGCAGTGCGACCAGAGACGTCCAGTGCCAAACGTCCATCACAATAATCGTCACCCAGGCAGCAAAGGTATTTTGCGTGTAGTTGTAGGGAATGCCAAGCGCATCAAGCGTGTATCCCAACAGTCCAATATCAACGCGACCAAAGATCTGCCAAATCGTTCCCACAACGTTCCATGGGATTAGCAAAGGCAACGACATCATGACGAGACAAAAACTCGACCAGAAACCGCTCTTAGGCATATTCAATGCGATAAATACGCCAAGCGGTACTTGTATCGCCAAAATGATAGCAGAGAACATCAACTGGCGCCCAAGCGCGTCCCACATCCGCTCAGAGCGAAGCATTTCCTCAAACCATTCAAGGCCAGCCCAGAAGAACTGGTTGTTACCAAAGGTGTCCTGAACTGAGTAGTTCACAACTGTCATCAAAGGAATCACAGCTGAGAATGCAACGAGTAACAAAACTGGTAAGATTAGGAACCACGCCTTTTGGTTAACTGTCTTTTCCATCAGGCTACTTCTCCTGCTTTGAGCCAGTCATTGACATATACGTTCACGTGCTCGGGGTCGAACGTCACACGGTTCATGTCTGGAGAGATTTCCATACCCTCCCTAGCTAAAATATTGATCTCATTTCCAAAAAGATCTGCGCGTACAATCTTGTGTCGACCAACGTCTTCGACACGTCGAACATTCACCGGTAAGCCATCGCTCTTTGTCAGCGCTACAAATTCGGGGCGAACCCCTATCTCAACTTTGCCATTAAGGTCGTTGTAACCGCGGTTCAGCGCCAAAGAAGTACCATGTAGATTTGCAACTTTGCCCGTGATGTCCGCTGAAATGACATTCATGCCAGGCGATCCGATAAAGTAGCCAACAAACGTATGTTGGGGTCGTTCAAATAATTCCTGCGGCGTACCAATCTGCACAACGCGGCCATCATACATTACCACCACTTTATCCGCGAACGTTAGCGCTTCTGTTTGGTCGTGCGTAACGTAAATCATCGTATGACCAAATTCGTGGTGCAACGATTTTAACTGAGTACGCAATTCCCACTTCATGTGAGGGTCAATTACGGTAAGAGGCTCATCGAACAATAGGGCGTTAACATCTTCGCGGACCATCCCGCGGCCCAGGCTAATCTTTTGCTTGGCGTCAGCTGTCAAACCACTCGCACGCTTGTCCAACTCGGCTTCCATGCCGATCATCTGACCAATTTGCTGCACACGCTCCGCAATGTACTTTGGGTCCGCGCCTCGGTTCTTCAGCGGGAAGGCCAAATTGTTACGAACAGTCATGGTGTCGTAGACTACTGGAAACTGGAACACCTGTGCGATGTTGCGGTCCGCCGTTGAAGCATGGGTCACATCAATACCATCAAACAAAATACGGCCCTGGGAGGGATGCAGCAGGCCCGAGATGATGTTGAGGAGCGTGGATTTTCCACAGCCAGACGAACCCAGCAAAGCATAGGCCTCGCCGTCAGCCCAATCATGGTTCAGCTCTTTCAAAGCGAAGTCGTCTTCATCCTTGGGTTTTGGATAGTAAGAATGCGCGAGATTATCGAGTGTAATTTTTGCCATGGTCTCTCTCTCCCTATGCCGCGAGCGCGTAAGACGCAGGCGCAACCAGGTCGCCATTTTCGTTAAATAGGTAGACATGACTAGGATCGATATAGATGGGTAACGATGCCCCCAACTGCAAGTTGTGCACCCCATGGATCAGACCCACCCACTTTTCGCCACCGTGGTCCAAATGCACAAACGTCTCTGAACCCGTCAACTCTGTCACGATAAGCTTGGTATCAAACGACATAGCCCCGGAAGTTTGAGCAGTGATTTCAATATGGTTAGCCCTGAACCCCGCGATATAACGCCCGTCAGTCAAATCAGCTATCAGACCTGTTGCAATCGAACTTTGTCCACCACCAAACATGATCTTGGGCCCGGTTTTGCTGACGTTCAGGAAATTCATGGGGGGATCACTGAACACACGCGCCGTTGTGGCATCAGTTGGCCGGCGGTAGACCGTCGGAGTAAGATCAAACTGGCGTACGCGCCCTTCCCAAAGAGCAGCAGTGTTGCCGCCGAGCAGAAGAGCTTCTTCCGGCTCTGTGGTCGCATAAACAAATATCGACCCGGCTTCCTCAAAGATTTTGGGGATCTCTACGCGCAGCTCTTCGCGCAACTTGTAATCGAGGTTCGCCAAAGGTTCGTCTAAGAGCACCAGCCCTGCATCCTTAACCAAGGCACGCGCCAAAGCGCAGCGCTGCTGCTGGCCGCCAGACAGCTCAAGCGGCTTACGATCCAGCATTGGCGTAAGTTGCATTAGATCAGCAGATTTTTTTACAGCGGCATCAATCTCGGACGCTGATTTACCTATCAGTTTCAAAGGTGAGGCAATGTTCTCATAGACTGTCATAGACGGGTAATTGATGAACTGTTGGTACACCATAGCCACCTTGCGCTCTTGCACACGCATACCCGTGACGTCTTTGCCTTCCCAATGGATGGTGCCCTCGGTGGGAACATCAAGACCAGCCATCAAGCGCATCAAAGACGTTTTGCCTGACAAGGTTGGGCCAAGCAGCACATTCATCGTGCCCTTCTTTAGCGTCAAATCAGTAGGATGAATATGCACAGCACCCTCAACCGACTTCGAGACACCCCTTAGTTCTAAAGTCATTACAATCCCCTCACTCCGCTGCCGCGATGTTTCCCGCTGTCAGCCGATCTTTTATCCATTGGTCTAATACAGCTATCTGTTTTTGTTCCATTCTCAGGCCAAGTTTGCTCCTGCGCCAAACCACATCTTCTGCGGACTGCGCATATTCTTTATCCATCAACCACTCAACTTCAGCAGCAAAAAGCTCAGCGCCAAAATCCTGACCCAGGTCGTCTCTAGTCTTAGCGTGCCCCAACACTGCTGAAACTTCGGTGCCATACCCACGCACTAATCGCAGCGCAGTCCGCTCTGCTAAAAACGGAAAGCGTTGCTTTACATGCGCCAAAAGCGCTTCAACCCCGTCGACCGCGAAATCTCCGCCGGGCAGCGCAACTCCGGCGGTCCAGGGTTTTGCACTAACTGGCAATACTTTTTTGATTTCTTCTAGCGCGCTTTCAGCGAGGCAGCGATATGTTGTAATCTTGCCGCCAAAAACATTTAAAGAGGGTGCACCGAGGCTTTCATCAAGTTTCAGTACGTAGTCACGCGTCGCTGCAGAGGCTGAGCTTGCTCCATCATCATAAAGCGGACGCACACCAGAAAATGCCCAAATGATGTCGTCGACTGTTATTGGTTCAGCGAGATACGAATTAATGAAATTTATAAGATATTCTTGCTCTTCCGGGGTGCAGACAGGTTTGATCGAGAAGTCTTCGTGATCCTGATCCGTGGTTCCAATTAATGTATAGTCTGTCTCGTATGGAATCGCAAAAATGATACGGCCATCAGTCCCCTGAAAGAAATAGCATTTGTCGTGATCAAATAGCCGTTTAGTCACAATATGACTACCACGCACCAAGCGAACGTCTGATTGAGAATTACTGCGCATTGCCGTCCGCAGCACATCACCAACCCAAGGACCACCTGCATTTACAACCATTTTAGCGGTGACTGTTGAGATCGCCTTTGTACGGGAGCATTCCATTTTCACGTACCAAATGCCACTTTTAACCTCAGCACTAATTACTTTGGACCGCACCCTAATATCAGCACCACGCATTTCAGCATCTCGTGCATTCAAAACCACCAAACGTGCATCTTCGACCCAACAATCAGAATATTCGTAGGCCTTAACAAACTTGGACTTCAAACCTTTACCTTCGGGCGCGGCAGTCAATGCAAGACTCGATGTGGCCGGCAAAATCTTACGGCCCCCAAGGTGATCATAAATAAACAAACCTAGACGGATCAACCAAGCGGGCCGCTGCCCTTTCATCCATGGCATGGCTAAGTTCATCAACTTGGAGGTTGGCGTTGTCGTGTCAAAACGCATGCTCTCATGGTAGGGCAATACGAAACGTAGCGGCCACGAAATGTGTGGCATGGCGCGTAACAAGTTCTCTCGCTCGATCAACGCCTCGCGCACCAAACGGAACTCAAAATACTCAAGGTAGCGAAGACCGCCATGGAATAATTTAGTTGAGGAAGCCGACGTCGCCGAGGCTAAATCATTCATTTCTGACAAACACACACTCAAACCACGACCCGCGGCATCTCTGGCGATACCACATCCATTGATGCCGCCACCAATGATAAGCAGATCAAAATCTGTGTTCATACTCCCACCCTTTCCGCGACTACCAAGCAGCGTCACTAATTGGTGACAAAATTCGAATACAAAAGGAAGTAAAAAATGTTCGAATTTACGCGTATTTTGTAAATCACTGTTATTAAAGCATAATTTTGTAACACTTAGCGCCCGCAGCACTAAAATGCTGCACACGCAGCGTAAAAAGTACTGCAATATAAATGAAAGAATCGTGACTTAACTTTAAACCGCATTAAAACGAACATTACAGAAAGAGGGGCGAGCACTTGGCATTAACAATACGAAAACCAGAGATCATTGCGATCGCCCGCCGCGAAGGTAAAGTCACTGTTGACGGCCTTGTTGAATACTTTGGCGTTACTCCACAAACAATAAGGCGTGATTTAACTGACTTAGCTGAAACAGGCGAACTTGAGCGAGTGCATGGAGGGGCAATACTACCATCAACTACAGTTAACATTGCCTACAATGAACGCCGCATGCTCAATCAGCCCTCCAAAGTCGATATAGCCCGTGCCTGCGCTGCACGAATTCCAAACGATTGCGCAATTTTTCTTAGCATTGGCACTACAACCGAAGCCGTAGCGACCGAACTGCTGAGCCATGAAGGGTTGCTAGTCATAACTAACAACATCAACATTGCGACCATTTTGTCAGCGAACGACAAAGTGGATGTCATCGTGACAGGTGGTCAGCTGCGCCCGTCAGATGGTGGACTTGTTGGCAACCTCGCGCAAAACACTATTAACCAGTTCCAATTTGACTATGCGATAATTGGATGCTCCGCCCTACGCAATAACGGTGACCTTATGGACTTCGACATGCAAGAGGTAAGCGTTAGCAAGGCGATAATTCAACATACCGAACATGTGATCTTAGTTGCTGACAGCTCTAAATTTGACCGCAAAGCACCAGCTTTTGTCGCGCCAATAGAACATATTTCTACTTTAATTACAGATGCAGACTTGCCACCTGACTGCAAATTAAGATGTGAAGCTGCCGGGACCGAGGTCGTTTACTCATCTTCTCCAACATTTTCCAAAAGCAGCGTGACGATTGATTAACCAACAACATATCGGTATGCTGCAGGTCGCAATACGAAACGGTGTTGAACACAGCGTTTCCGCCCTGCCCTCAAAATGACGCGATAAACACACATGCACGCACACCAAAAATATTGCTGCGCAAGCCATTGATAACAAATGCCTAAATTACACTGCATCCATTGAAAATCCTCGTGTCGGTGGTTCGATTCCGCCCCCCGGGCACCATTTACCAAACAATATCAATGACTTAATCGAGCGCCATACACGCTTAAGTTGTGTTTTTCAAAAACACACCGAACACACACTTTTTGCCGTGTTGCTGAGTATTTTAGGCGCTGAATCACGGTGTTGAACACAGTGTTGGCTAGTGCTGTGTTGCGGACACTGTGTTGGCGGAGTTTTGGGCGAACATGGCTGGGAACACAGATGATGCCATTGGTAAACGTCAAGACAATAGCATCATAGACGTAATGTGTAGCCAGCCATTGTACCCAGCGTAAATAAGCGATTGAACAATTGATATATGCAGATTATGCGCTTCGCCTAATTAGCACGGCTTCGGCCTATTGTGCCAGAAGAGTAGTAGCATAATGAACCTAAGCGATATTCTTACACCAAACGCCGTCCGCGTCTTGGGCAACGTTAGCAGTAAAAAACGACTGCTGCACGATGTGGGTGATATCGCGAATGCGTGCTACGACCTTCAAGGTGCGCGATTGATTGAGGCCCTTATGGAACGCGAAGCGCTTGGGCCAACGGGAGTAGGGCACGGTGTTGCCCTACCTCACGCGCGGCTTGATGATATCGACACTGTAAAAGGTGTATTTCTTCGCCTTGAACGCCCCGTAGATTTTGAGGCGGTTGATCGTCAGCCTGTTGATCTTGTGTTTGCGTTGTTCGCACCTCGTGACAGCGGTGTATCACACCTCAAAGCGC
>NZ_CVPC01000017.1 GCF_001049735.1 Nereida ignava | reverse complement strand
GGCATGAAGTGATTTAAATGCCAGATTATTGGCTTCGCAGTGCTAATGGCGCTGCTAAGCTCCGCTGTCTCCATGTTTTGGGAGGGATGTGTTGTAGACAGCGGAGCATAGCAGCAAGGCTTGTACTGAGCGTAATSACASAGCYYAAAACCTCATAGAACWTAYATAGTATGAGATTATTGCGTAAGTCATTGTAAARYATAGACTTCAGGAAAGACGTCTTTCCGGTAGGAAGGCCAATATCTCAGACTTTATGCTCAAAGCTAACAAATGATTAGGTTTTGAGGAGATAGGGCCATGCGCCAAGCACAGACACTGAACGATGCGCAGCTGCGCCGTGTGATCCAGTACTGCCGCAGCAGGCGTCATCCAACTCGTGATGAAACGATCATACTGGTCAGCTTTTACGCAGGGCTGCGGGCCAAGGAGATCGCAGCGCTCACAGTTGGCAATGTGTTTGATGAAGCAGGTAACGTACGTACACAGTTCATCCTCAGCGCAGCACAAAGCAAAGGTGGGCATACACGTACGGTGTATCTCAACCAGCGTCTACGCAAAGCGCTGCTGGAGTACAGCGCATCAATCCGCACAGCCAAGCCGCATCATGCATTGTTTGAGAGTCAAAAAGGCGGGCACTTCTCAGCCAACACCATGTGTCAGCTGTTTTTAGACATTTACAAAGCGGTAGGGCTCAAGGATGCCTCAAGCCATTCGGGAAGACGCACATACATCACACGACTGGCTAACAAAGGCGTGGGAGTACGACTACTGGCTGAGCTGGCGGGGCATAGTCATATAAGCACTACCCAGAGGTATATTGACGTGAATGCTGAACAGTTGAGTGAAGCAGTGGAATTGTTGTAGATCCCTTCGGCTCTTGTTAGGCATTTTCGCAGCTCGCGGCGAATGGCATCTGTGATCCCAAAATGTATAAAAATGCAACGCAAACAAGTGTCCTCAGCCCCAGTAGGGCTGAATCTTCAATACCAGACTGTTCGGTGATACCCTGTTTTTATGGCCACTGAATTAGCATCAACCATCTATTCAACAGTATCCCGTCAATTCGTCGAGGATTGGCTTGTAGCGTTGCGTTCACTGTGCACGGAGGCTGAATACAGCTCGCTTCTGAAGCGTGCTGACTTACTAAACGATCAAATGCCGTCGCAAGGGCGGGCGACTTTGGATCAAATCGTGACGCTGTACCAACTTGCAGCAGTAGAAACTGGCGATGAAATGATGGGGCTTTGGTTGCGCCCAGTCCGTCCACGCGCCTTGCAACATCTACTGACGTCCGTCCGCGAAGCGACATCTTTGGCTTCAGCGCTTTTTCGTTTTTCGACGTTCTGGAACTTGCTACTTGATGACTATCAATTCGCATTGATTGAAGCTGAGGGCGCATTGACGCTACGGTTGGAACCCCAGGGTGAAAAGGCAGCCCAAAGGTTTGGCCATATGTTGATCCTAAAACTGGCCCATGGCTTGCTATCTTGGCTGGCTCGATATGAGGTTCCGGTTGCACGCGTTAGTTTTGCTTTTGACCGGCCAGCGTTCGAAGAAGATTACGCCGTGATCTTTCCTGTGGCGGTGCAATTCGGTCAAACAGCGACCTCGATTGCCTTTTCTTTGGATGTTTTGGAAACGGTTCAGCCGCGCTCTTCATCAGATTTGGATCGATTTCTGGAAAATGCACCGCGTGATTGGATTTTCACACGGTCACAGCAGCACACACAGTCTTTGCGTGTCCGTACATATCTGAGCCAAACTGATTGGGATAGCGCGAACCTAACGGCTGCATCACGTGCAATGCACATGGCGCCACGCACGTTGATCCGCAAATTGGAGGCTGATGGTACTACGTTTCAGGCGATCAAAGATGCCCTGCGCCGCGACATAGCAATCCGTCATTTACAAGCGGGCCAGTATTCTGTTGAGGCGATTGCGCACGAGGTAGGGCTTTCATCAGCCGCCAATTTCCACAAAGCGTTCCAGAGGTGGACTGGTAACACGCCCAGCTCTTATCGGCGCAGAAAGCCTGCAGATCACTAAGATTGTCACTTTTTGACAATCTTCTGTCATCTCATAAGATGGTGGCTACATCTCTTTGAAGGAAAATATATTATTAAATAATGGCTAAGATGAAACATTCGTAGCACTTTCTTACTTTGCGTGAGTTTGCCCTAATCCGGCAAGTTGTGACAATGCGCGTTATCAAAAGGACAAAGAATATGTCAGAAAAACTGGATGCTATTCTCGCCGCGGCGCGCACGCACGCCATTGATGTCATCGCCCCAAACGTAGACGCTTGGAATGCTTCAAAGTCATGGCCTCGCGACGCATCGGATAAGGCGGGTGCTGCAGGTCTGACAGGACTCTACGCCCCTGAAGAGTTTGGGGGGCAGGGTTTACCATTATCTGATGGCATTCAGGTGTACGAGCAGCTTGGCCTGGGAGACGGAGCCTATTCCTTTGCTTTGTCGATGCACAATATCTGTACCTTCGCGGGGTGCGGTTATGGAACGGATGCTTTTAAGGAGAATTGGGCACGTGATTTGACCTCGGGCCGCAAACTGGCGAACTTTGCACTGACAGAACCTCAGTCTGGCTCAGACCCGATGAAAATGTACACACGTGCCACAGTCAACGGTGACGGCACATGGACAATTAGCGGATCAAAAGCGTGGGTCAGCTTGGCGACTGAGGCGGACATTTATTTTACCGTCGTCAAAACCAGTGATGCTCCGGGCCATAAAGACATGGCGATGATCGCTATACCTGCAGATGCGCCAGGGATCAGCTTTGGTCCTCTATATGAAACCCCATCCTATAATTTCCTTCCCATGTCTGAGATGTATCTCGACAAAGTAGTGGTTAGCGAGGAGAACATCATCCTTCCTATCGGTCAGGGCCTACAAGGCTCGCTTATGGCTATCGACATTGCGCGAGTGTCTATTGCGTCTGGGTGCTGTGGATTAATGCAGGCCGCTCTTGATACTGCTCTATCCTATGCCAAGAACCGCAAGATGTTTGGTGGTAACAACCTCGACCTTGATGGGATTCAGTGGATGCTGGGCGAGGTGGCAACTGACTTGGAGGCATCCAAGCTGCTTTATCGTAAAGCCGCTGAAGCGCTTGGCACACCGGAGGGCCCTTTGATGGCTGCTCATGCCAAACGCTTTATCCCCGATGCTGCGGTGAAGGCTGCCAATACATGCACGCAAGTGTTAGGTGGCATGGGGCTTTTGCAGCCTTATGGGTTGGATCGTTTGTCTCGGCTAGCACAAATGCTTCGGATTGTTGATGGCACGACTGAGATCAGTCGCGTCGTGATTGGTCGCGCTTTGCAAAAGCGTGCAGCAAGCTTGCCAGATTTAAAAGTGCCCAAAGGATTTGGCGAGGCTGAAGAGGCTATTGCTGCTGAGTAATCAGCCCTAATTGGTTGAGAATGAAAGTGGTCGTTCATAATGGAATTGCGAACAACCTTTCATTGACGAACAGAGGACCTCGCCACACAATGCAATGCAAGAAATGCTCGGCCTCCATCAACGTTATAGCCTTTAATTAATCGCGGGTTTCGGTGTGAGCATCAAGCTCATCCCGCGATAGCTCATACCTCCTGCCCGTAAGCATGTCCTTCTTCAAGCGCGGCGTAAGATGGCTGTAGTGCCGCTCAATCATACCGATTGATGTGCCCATCTGTACGGCAAGCGCATGTATATCCATCCCATCGTTGAGTAGGGCAAAGGTCGCATAGGTGTGGCGCAGGCTATACAGGGTTCTGTTCTGCCCTGTGCGTGGGCATGTGATCAGCCCTGTGTCTGTGAGGAACTTGCGGAAGGTCTGGTGGATGTTCTTTGACACAGTACCATCGGGCAATCTGAACACTGGCAAATCTACTCGCTGCTTGAGTAGATCTTCAAAGGGTAGGTGCCGTATGTCCTCTGAGCGCTCGTGTATGCGCTTGAGATAGTTGATCGTGCCTGACCTGCAGATGATATCCCTTCGCCCAGTTTTGCCTGACACGCTCATCTCTAGGTACTGCTGACCACCGTCCTCAAACAGCGTCACATGCTTCCACTTGAGGTTCAGCGCCTCTGTGCCATGCCGCATGCCCGTATTGGCCATGATCAACACGTAGTCCCGCATAAGGTGCCGCATGTCTGTGGGTTTGCCTGACTTGCCTGCGTTAATCCAGCTGGGCAGCTTGCGGATCAGAGTGGCGTATTCTTCACGGGTGAAGTCTGGGCGGCGCTCGCTCTTCTCGCCACGGTTCACCAGCAGTGGCACATTCTTGTGCGCGATAAATCCCCGCGCCACTGCTTCTTCAAATACACGGTTCATGGCCGAGTTGTGGGTGTTAAGCGTACTAGCCTTTGGCTCACGGCCCATCTTAGCCCGCCGCCAATCGTAGAACTGCTGCACCTTCTCATAATCAATTGTGGTCACATACTGTGCACCAAAGAACGGGATCAGGTAACGCTCAATACACACGATGTAGTCTGCAAACACTTTGCGCCCTAAACCCGCATCCAGCTGCTTGCGCATATCTGCAATGGCCAGCTTGGCTACATCAGAGAACTTCTTGGTGACTACAGGCAGATCGTTTTTGTGGCGGAACTTGTATTCCAAAAACGTGTCGCGGGCATATTCCTTGGCCTCAGCTAAGTCACGCTTGCCCGTGCTGATGCGGATTGTGTGGCCGTCAATTACAAAGGCAGCCTGCCAACGCTTGCTGCGCTCGCGCCGATACACCCGCACCTCGCCGTCCAGTATCAGATGTGTATCGTCACGCAGCTGCCGCATGTCCCGCTCCTTGCCATAACACTAAGGCAGGGCGCACCAACAAGTCTACGAAAGTGTGTGTTTCTTTGGTGGCGGACGTTCGCTGCGTTCTGCATCAAGGTCTGCTACGCGGACTTTCCGGCTGTTCACTTTTCGGGCTTCGCGAAAGCAGCATCTGTTTGCATGCACGACGTCATGGAACCTTTACAAAACTGTCAAGTAAGTTTTGTCTTCTTCACGTATCGAGGACACGGGATGGCGGGCTCAAGGGCCTAGCTGCAGGTGCCTTTTCAGCCACCTGACTGGCTGCGTTTTATAAGGTTTTCTTGCCCCTTCACCGCCCAACCAGGTTTTTTTGCCTAATTGGCAATCATCTTTGAAAGGAACAGGAATGCCCCGTATCACACTGAGCAGCGTCATTGCTTCGCTGGCACTGACGACTGCAGCCACTGCGGAAACAAAAATCGAACTTTGGCACGCCATGGGCGGCGCCCTCGGCGAGACGGTCAACCAGATTGCCGAAAACTTCAACGCGTCCCAGGACGAGGTGCAGTTGACACCCGTTTTCAAGGGCAGCTACGAGGAGACACTCACGGCTGGCATCGCGGCCTTCCGCGCGGGCGAGCAGCCTCACATCATGCAGGTTTTCGACGCTGGTGCGGCGACGGTAATTGGCGCAAAAGGTGCAACAGTCCCAGTTCAGGATTTGCTGGCTGATAACGGCGTAGACTTCAAGATCGAAGACTACATCTCGGGTGTCCGCTACTTCTTTGCAGACAGTGACGGCAAGATGATCGGCATGCCGTTCAACTCGTCCTCGCCTATCATGTACTACAACGTAGACGCTCTGGAAGCGGCTGGCGTGACACCGCCTGCAACCTGGGAAGAATTCCAGGAAACAACGGCACCCGCGCTTGCTAACGCAGGCTACATCCCGCTTGCACAGTCTCACTTGCCATGGATCTTCACAGAGAACTTCATGTCTCGTCACAACCTACCGTTCGCAACAAACGACAATGGATATGACGGTTTAGAAACTGAGATCCTCGTCAACAATGACTCGATCAAGGCGCATTTCACAGCGCTGACAGAGTGGCAGGAAAGCGGCTTTTTCGAATGGTATGGCACTGGCTGGGGCGACAACCAGACACCTTTCGAAGAAGGCAAAGTCGCGATCTGGCTTGGTTCTTCGGGATCATTCGGCGGCCTATCTAAAAAGGACCTCGGATTTGATTTTTCAGCGACGTATCTGCCGTATTGGGAAGCCGTCACAACAGAGCCAAAGCAGACATTCATTGGCGGCGCCGCCCTGTTTGCGATGTCCGGTAAATCCGACGCAGAGAATGCAGCCACCGCAAAGTTCTTTGAGTATCTGACAGCACCCGAAACGCAGGTCTTCTGGCACAAAGAAACAGGCTATGTGCCGATCACCGAAGCGGCGTATGAATTGGCTGCTGCCGAAGGGTATTACCAGGAACAGCCAGCGGCAGAAATTGGCATCAAGCAGCTGTCGCTCGACGCTGGTGAAAACACGCGCGGCTACCGCATGGGCTTTTATGTCCAGATCCGCGACGTGATGAACCGTGAATATGGCCGTATCCTGACCGGTGAAACCTCTGTCGAAGACGCGTTCTCAACCATCGAAGAAGAAGCCAACCAGCTGCTGGCGCGCTTCGCAAAGACACAGGGCTAAGGCCTCTTCTAAAGTAAACAAGCGGTCGCCTTTAGGGGCGGCCGGTCTTTTGTGGTAAAAGGAACACTGATGAAACGCGCCGGATTCACAACCATATCACTGCCTGTGTTATTGTTGCTGCCACAGCTTGTGATCATCGCGGTGTTTTTTTACTGGCCGACGGTTGTTGCGATTCACTCCTCTTTTTACCTGCAAGATCCATTTGGTTTCGGATCCACATTTGTGGGTCTGGAAAACTATGCCGACCTCCTTTCAAGTCGAGAATACCGCAAGATTGCCTGGTTCACGGTGGTCTTCTCCGGGTTGGTGACGTTCTTCTCGCTTGCCATCGCCCTGGTTCTCGCGGTCAAGGCGGATAAGGTCCTGCGGGGCGCGAAAACATACCGCACCTTGTTAATGTGGGTCTATGCGGTTGCGCCGCCTGTCGCTGGCTTTATCGCGGTGATCATGTTCAACCAAAGCTGGGGGCCACTTACGGAATTCTTTGGCCTTTTTGGTCATCGGTTTATGGTCGGCGTGAATTTCAATGATACAGCCTTTTCGATGGTCCTCGCGTCGGTCTGGAAGCAAGTGCCGGTCAATTTCATCTTTTTCCTTTCCGGTTTGCAGTCGATCCCACGCTCTGTGCGAGAGGCTGCATTGATCGATAACCGCTCCGCCTCGGGCCGGTTTTGGGACGTCACATTTCCACTGCTCGCGCCAACAGGTTTCTTTTTGTTGATTATCAATATCACCTATTCGCTCTTCGACACGTTCGGTATCGTCGACACGGTGGTGAAAGGTGAGCCGGGCAACAACCCCATGACGCTGGTATACAAAGTCTATGTGGACGGGTTTCGGGGCAATGACCTTGGTGGATCGTCGGCACAGTCGGTGATTTTGATGGTCCTCGTGCTTGCGTTAACCATATTCCAGTTCCGGCTGATCGAACGCCGCATTCACTACACCTGAGGAACACGGAAGATGCGCAAACCCAAGCTCTCGACCTTAATCGATCACGCAGTCCTGATTGCGGGCAGCCTGTTTATGATGCTTCCACTGTTGATGGTTCTACAGATGACGACGATTCCGGATACAGAAATCATCCGGACCGGCCCCTCGCTGACCATCGGCGATCAGTTCGATGATAACTTCACGAAAGCCATGTTTGAGGCCTCTGGTTTTTCTGGCGAGAACACCGGCCTTTCGATGCTAAAGAACAGCATGATCCTTGGCATGGGTTTCGCCGTCGGCAAGATCGTGATTGGCATGATGGCGGCCTATGCGATTGTCTATTTCCGTCTGCGCTTTGCCACGCTGGCGTTCTGGCTGATATTCACAACGCTTTTGTTACCGCTAGAGGTGCGCATTCTGCCTTCCTACGAGGTGGTGCAGTGGCTTGGAATGCTGAACACCTATCAAGGTCTGATCATACCGTTGATTGCGTCAGCCACCGCGACCTTTTTCTTCCGGCAGTTCTTTCGGTCTGTCCCCGAGGAACTGGTGGAGGCCGCGCGGATTGATGGGGCAGGCCCCGTCAAATTCTTCATCGATATTCTTGTGCCGCTTAGCCAAACGATGATTGCCGCGATGTTTATCATCATGTTCGTTTACGGCTGGAACCAATACCTCTGGCCGACCATGATCACCACGGATGAAGACATGTACACGCTGGTGCGCGGTATCAAGCAGATTGTCCAAGTCTTGGAGGGTGCGGTTGTGCCGGAATTCGGACGCTCCAATGTTCTGGCCCTTGTGGCAGTCATTCCACCCGTCCTCGTGGTCGTTTTTTTCCAAAGCTGGTTCGTCAAGGGCCTGACTGAATCCGACAAATAGGCAAAAGATATGGCACAGGTGCAACTCAACAACATCGGCAAGACCTACCCAAACGGGTTCGAGGCGCTGCATCCCACCACATTTGAAATTGCGGAGGGCGAGTTTTGTGTTCTTGTCGGTCCGTCGGGCTGTGGCAAATCCACGCTGTTGCGCATGGTCGCGGGGCTAGAGGACATCACCGCCGGCGAGTTGCAGATAGCGGGCCGTGTCGTCAATCACATCGACCCAGCAGACCGTGACATCGCGATGGTGTTTCAGAACTACGCGCTTTACCCACATATGACCGTACGCAAGAACATCGGTTACGGCTTAAAGAACCGTGGCATTTCAAAGGATGAGATCGCGCGTAAAGTGGATGAGGCCACCGCGATGCTGAACCTTGGCGACTACCTTGATCGTAAGCCGAGCCAACTTTCTGGCGGTCAACGCCAGCGTGTAGCGATGGGCCGCGCTATTGTGCGTGACCCGGCACTGTTCTTGTTTGATGAGCCGCTGTCGAACCTTGACGCTAAACTGCGCAACCAGATGCGGATTGAAATCAAGGCCCTGCAACGCCGCCTCGGCGTCACATCTATCTACGTGACCCATGATCAGGTTGAGGCGATGACGATGGCCGACAGGATCATCGTCATGAATGCAGGCAGGATTGAACAGATCGGCACGCCAGCAGAGGTGTACCACAACCCTGCGTCAATCTTTGTGGCTTCTTTTATGGGGGCACCACCGATGAATCTGCTTTCTGCATCGGCTGTGGATGGTGCGGTCAAGCTCGGCGATCAGACGATCTGTCAAACGCAGCACCAAGGCCCTGTGACCGCGGGAATTCGCCCCGAGGCATTCGTTCTCGACGCGACAGGTCCGTTTATCATGGATGTTCAAATTGTCGAGGAACTTGGCGCGCATCGTTTGCTGCACGGCACATTAAACGATGAAAACGTGACAGTGCATATCGACAACGAGGTCACGGCTGTAGCGGGTCCGCAAAGGCTATCGGTGAGGCCTGAGGCAGTTTGTCTTTTCAACGTAATGGACGGTCAGCGTTTATCATGCTCGCCGTAAGCGAATTGGAACCGGTGAGCCCCGATGACCGCGCCCGCATCCTCGCTGCGCCGCGCACCAGCGCTGCGCATCGTGGGTTGCTGGCTAGCTTGCCAGGTATGAATGCTGTGCAATGTGGCGGTGCCGCCTACGCAGAGCAGCTCCCCGAGACATTTCCAATCCTGGCCTGGAATCTCGAACGATGCCTTTTCCCCGAAGACAGCGCCGCCCACCTATCGGACATCGGGCCTCAAATCGTTCTCTTGTCCGAAATGGACCATGGCATGGCGCGGACAAAGCAGCGCCACACCACTGCAGATATGGCGCAAGCCCTGGGTATGACCTACGCCTTTGGGGTCGAATTTTTCGAGATGGATCTTGGCGGTGAGACTGAGCGCGCCTTTTGTGCAGATGAATTTAACACCTGCGGCTGGCACGGCAATGCGATCCTCAGTGCGGTGCCATTTGAGAGGGTAACGATGATCCGTCTTGACGATCATGGCCATTGGTTTACGCAAAACGCCGATGTTGACGCGGGCCAACCCCGTGTCGGAGGACGCAATGCAATCGCGGGCGTGGTTCAAACAGCAAATGGATCGCTGTGCGTCGTTTCCACCCATCTTGAAAGCAACGCAGATGGTCCCCACCGCGCGAAGCAGTTTGACATTCTGATGGCAGCCGTCGATGAGTTTGCCCCTGGCCTGCCCATAGTGATCGGTGGCGATCTGAACACCGGCAACCACATGCCGCCCGATTTCGATTGGCGCCGTGAGGCGCTTTTCGCTAACGCTGTGTCGCAAGGCTACGATTGGTCCTTCACTGCTGAAGGGATGACAACCCGGCCAAGTCTTATCACGCCGCACCCAACTCGCCAGATGAAACTGGATTGGATTTGCGGTCGCGGGGTAAGTTGCGGCTTAACAGGTATACTCCCGTCAACTGATCTCGCAGAGAGGCCGTTATCTGACCACGACGCGGTATTTGCAACTGTTTCAGTCGACCTACCCTGAAAATTGCGAACGACTGCTTTGAAATAGACGTTTGGATTTCAGAGTTTAGTGGTAGAATAAGTATTGACCCATACACACAAAAGCCCGCTGTTACGTTCCTTGTGTTCCCAGCCATGTTCAACCAAAAATCCGCCAACACAGTGTCCGCAACACAGCACGAGCCAACACTGTGTTCAACACCGTGATTCAGCGTCTAAAATACTCAGCAACACGGCAAAAAGTGTGTTTATGGTGTGTTTTTGAAAAACACAACTTAAGCGTGTATGGCGCTCGACTAAGTCATTGTTATTGCTTGATAAATGGTGCCCGGGGGCGGAATCGAACCACCGACACGAGGATTTTCAATGGAGGCGGTGTAAATTGTATGTTTAAAATCAATAATTTACGTGGCGAAATTTTTGGTGTGTGCGCAAGTGTGTTTTTGGTGTCATTTTAAGTGTAGGGCGGAAATGCTGTGTTGGACACGGTAGTCTTAAGAGTTTGATTCTAACACACTGTTCAACATTCAAAAAGACGCAAGACTGGACACGGACTAAATAAAATGGACGTTCACTCGGACTATTGTTTATGGCCGAAGTGCGGACAAAGCGCTCTTTCGCTGCAGGTACGCCAATGGCCGTTTTCGGAATAACACCTTCGGCGAACAGGCCACAGCTGTCGTATCTGTAGTCCACAAAAAAACGATGGCTCCCTTGCATGATTACAAGTTTGTCTTTTCCGGCCGTTCGGTGCGCAAAAGCTGGCTTTCGCCGTTGGCACCGCTCATGCCGCCGGGTCATGAAATGAAACATAAACCTGCCGCCGACCACGCAAACTCCCGCTTGCTCTGAACCACCGGACCCGTTCACGCAACCATTTTTGCGGAATTGTCTACGGGCCCCTTTGATCGCTTAAAGAACACGTAATACAGCACCGGTGCGGCAACCATCGTCAGCAGGGATGCGAAGGCTAGTCCGCCCATAATGGTTGCGGCCATGGACTGGAAAAAAGCATCCCAAAGAAGCGGCAACATGCCGAGGATCGTCGTTGCCGCCGCAAGAAACACCGGCCGCAAGCGCGATGTCGAAGCGGTTACAATGGCGTCTTCCAGTGGCATGTCGGGGTCGGCCTTTCGTGTGAGGTCGATCTCTTCGACCAGCACGATCCCATTTTTGATCAACATGCCGGACAGCGACAAGAGGCCAAGAAGCGCGGTGAAGGTGAATGGCAAACCAGTGCCCAACAGTGCAAGGCTAACCCCGTTGACCGACATTGGCACCAATAGCCAGATGATAAGCGGCTGACGCAGAGCGTTGAACAGAAGAACGGTGATGAGCACCATAATGATAATGCTCATCGGGAGCTGGGAGCCGAGAGAGGCCTGCGCATCAGTTGAGCTTTCGTATTCGCCCCCCCATTCCATCGTATACCCATCCGGAATGGACATATCTTCAATGGTGGCGCGCACTTCGGCCAGAACTCCGGCTGCCGTCAGGTTGCGGGGGATATCGGCACCAACAGTGATGACATTCGCGCGGTCACGGCGAAATACCAACGTATCCTGCGGCTCGAACCTGAACCCGTCGATCGCCTGCGCCATCGGCACCAAAGTATCGTTGCTTTCGGAATAGATGACGTGGTCCATCAGCGACAGGCCCGCATCCGGCGCGGTGCGCAGAATGATCGGGATTTGGCGGTCGCCCTCACGAAACACGCCAGCCGCGGTGCCTTCGGTGGCGAACTGCAAGATGCTGGTGATGTCGGAGCGTGAAATGCCGGACTCCTGAGCACGGTCTCCGGCATAGATCGGGCGCAGCACCAGTTCTTTTTCACGCCAGTCATAACGGGGGGATATAATGTTGGGGGACGCGGCACTCAGCCGCTCAACGGCTTCGTCCGCCAGATCACGCAGGACCGCCGGATCAGCGCCGGAAAACCGCACTTCGATCGGGGCACCGCCACCGGGGCCGAATGCCAGACGTTTGACGCGGAATTCACCCTGCGGAACTGCTTCCACTGCAAAGGCCTCCAGCTCGTCCATTTCGGACTGGATCACGTCCAGCGTGGTGACGCGGACGATCAGGTGGCCATAGCTGGGGTTGGGGTCTTCGCTGTCGTAAGTCAGCATGAAACGCGACGCGCCCATACCGGAATAGGACGTCACGGCGATCACGTCGTCGCGTTCAACCAGCCAATTCTCCAGCGTTTGCATGTCGCTGGACGTCTGATCGATGCCGGCGCCTTGGGGCAGTTTATAGTTCACGAAATAGAGCGGCGTGTTGCTGTCAGGAAAGAACTGCTGCTTGATTTGGCCAAACATGGCATAACAAACCACCGTCGTGCCGATAAGTCCGACAAGAACCAGCCAGCGCAGTTTGAGGCTGGCACGCAGCAGACTGGCATAGCCGCGGAAGATGGCACCATCGTAGCCGCCGCTCGCGCCCTTTTCACCTTGGCGGAAAAAGTAGTGGCCCAGCAGCGGGGTAACGGTGATTGCCAGAACCCACGACGACATCAGCGAAATGGCAATGACGGCAAATAAAGAGAACAGGAATTCGCCCGTCGCATCGGGACTCAGGCCGATCCCGGCAAAGGCCATGATGCCGATGACCGTGGCCCCGAGAAGTGGGATTTGCGTCTTGCTGGCTGCCTCGGTCGAGGCTTCACGGGATGTCTGGCCGCGCTGCATATTGATCTGCATGCCTTCTGCGACGACGATGGCGTTATCCACCAGCATCCCCATCGCGATGATCAACGCGCCAAGCGAGATGCGTTCCATTTCAATGGAGCCAAGCGCCATGAAGAACAAAGTGCCGACGACGGTGAGTAATAGTGTTACCCCGACAACCACAGCCGCCCGCCAACCCATGAAAACGGCGAGCACGATGATCACGATGGCTACCGACATGGCGAGGTTCACAAGAAAGGAGTTCGAGGCTTCCTCGACGACGACGTGTTGTTGGTAGATGGGTTCGATCGTAATACCGACGGGGATGGATTGTTTTAGCAGTTCCAGTCTTGCGTCGACGGCATGGCCAACTTCGACGATGTTTTCTGTCGAAAGGCCCGCAACGCCAAGACTGAACGCTTCAACTCCATTGTGGCGGAGAATCAGATCGGGGTTGTCTTCGCGTCCACGGTAAACATCTGCGAAATCTGACAGGTTCACGATCTGCCCGCCAACACCAACGGAAAGCGCCGCAATGGCTGAAACACTGTCAGACCCGTCAGGGCGTTGAATAAGTGTGCGGCCTTCGGCGTCCTGAATAGACCCGCCTTCGACAATTTCATCGGCGTTGGCCAGCGCGGCCTGCATCATGGCAGGCGGAATGCCTAGCGATGTGGACAGCGCCAGATCGGGCTCAACATAGATGCGTTCGTTTGGTGCGCCGGAAATCACCGCATCGGCGACGCCCTCAACCGAGAGCACCTCTCGCCGTAAGAAATCAGCCAGATTATTGATTTCACGATCACTGAAGCCGGGCGCGGTGATCGCATAGTAGAGTCCATAAACATCGCCGAAACTGTCATTGACATAGGGCGCGGTTGCCCCGCTTGGTAACGCGGCCTCACTGACCCGATTGCGAAGTTTTGTCCAAATACTTGGCAGCTCGCTGCCGTCGTAATGATCTTCCATCTCCACGGTGATCCACGACAGCGCCGGTTGGTTCATGGTTTCGATCAGCTTGACCTCACCCATCTTTTGAATGGCTGATTCAATAGGCTCGGACACTTCCGTCGCGACTTCTTCTGCAGAGGCGCCGGGATATTGTGTGACAACAATAGCCACTTTGATCGTAAACGCAGGGTCTTCGAGCCGCCCGAGCGATGAGAACCCCCAGATGCCACCCAACAGACACATCAGGATTACGATCCAAGTGTAGATCGGATTAACAATAGAGAAACGAGCAACATCCATGATCGGCCCTTAGCCCCCGAAACCGGTGAAACGGCGTACGTCTTGGCCATCGACAAGTGTAGATGCGCCAACGGCGACAATCTCTTGCCCGACCTCTAGTCCGGACAGGATTTCGACCTCACCACTCTCGGTGGCAGCAATCTCAACGGGCGTATGTGTGACTGTGCCCTCGATGCCGCCCGTCGGAATGAACACCATAACGCTGGTGCTACCGTCATTGCCGATGACAATCGCGGACGCCGGAACGAGTATCGGGGCATCGTCGGCGAACAAGCTAGCCGTGACCTTGACTGACGATCCGGGCCAGACGGTCAAATCATTCTTTGGCGCCATGCCAAGCGTGATTGAATAGGTTTGGCCGACCGCAGCCGTTTCTGCGTTCACTTCCTTTACCGCGAGGGGGTACCGGTTCGGATTACCCGTAAACTCGGCGTAAATCTCGATGTTTGGGTCGCGGCCCGCTTGTTGAAACAAGGTCTCGGGCACTTCGATTTCGATCCGCAGATCGGACATGTCATGCAACCGCACAACCGGCATTCCGGCGCTCGTGGTTGAAAAATTCGGCACCAGACGTGAAGCGACCAGTGCCTCGAAAGGCGCGTGCAAGGTGGCTTGTTCCAGCGCGCGTTCAGCATTGCGCATCGCAACGCTGGCTAGTTCGACTTGCGTTTCGGCGTCCTGAACTGCGGTCTGGCTCACGGCGCTGCCTTCCAGTTGGCGATACCGGTCCAATGTGCGATTGGCCTGATCGCTATTAAGGCGGGCCTCTTCCAGGGCCAGCTCGAACGGGACAAGATCAAGGCTGGCAACCAAACCGCCTTTGGGCACATCAGCGCCTTCATCCACCGGGAAATCAATGATTTGCCCCGAAACCTGAAAGGCCAAATCCACGGTTTCCCGTGCGACGACATGGCCGAAGAAAGTACGGCTGAGACCAGACCCCGAGGCTTCAACGGTTTCAATTTTCACAATGGATGTCTGCGCTTCGCTTTGATGTGGCAACGCCAAGACAAAAGCGGTCGCAATACCTTGCACCACCAGCTTCAACCGTTTCATTTTGACCCTTTCATACCGCAACAGATGACTGGGCTTGGTTCCCGAGTTCAAAAACTAAACTAATCAGTTCAATCCAGCTCAGCAACCATGGATTTGGGCTTTGGGGATAAAGCCGTGTCATTTAGGCCATATGCCTTTTGATCCGCGTGGCTCGGCGACTTCTTTGGTTCTGTTTCGGGTGCAACGCGTTGGGACAACCGTCTGATCACAATTCTATCAAAACAGTCGTTTGTCCTTGAGGCAGCATCGGTCAAAATGGACTCTTTCTCGCCGTTCGCTGCGTCTTGGACCAACGACCGCTTTGCAAAAGTTTAAGAAGTCACCTTCTAAGGCATACCTCTCTGCCAGACCTTCAACCAAAAATTACAAGTCTTCATGAACTCAATATATGTTTGTTTCCATCCAAAAAGCAGCGTAGCGCAATAACCCTAGTTGCTCGCTACACTGACATGAAAGCAGCATACCCTTGGCCCTACAGCCTGCGCACAGACGCTGTGTGACGCCACAATACTCAGTTGCCAGATATTGGTCCCTGCGCGCCTTGCGGCTTGAGCTTGTCGTAGTCTGCCTGTGATGTTGCAGTTGATAGGGCTGTGGGCATGCCGCCACTTGCAGCGTCTGGCCCCGCCTGTTGTTGACTTGGCACATTCGACTTTGGAACAGGTGGAGCTGCAATGGCTTTGCCAATACGTGACTTTGGCTGTTTCTTTGGCTTTACCTGTCCACCCTTGAGGCGCGTCTCAAGCTTGTTGGCCAAGAAGCTTGTGGTGTTTGCAAAAGTCTTAATGTCTTCAATGGCTTGATCCAGCTGAACGCTAGCTGAAGCCTTCTCAATCACATCTATCAGTCGGCGTAGTTCCTCGCGGTCAGTCATGTGCGCACCCAGTTGAAGAGAGTGGGGTTAGTAAAAGACCACCCAGACTTGATAAGTACTTCCCTAGAAAAATCCGCAGCGCAGATTTTTGCGGCTGCAGGGGGAATTTCGGATGAGACACGTCATAAATGACGCTGCAATGATTAAACCGCATTATACCGCCATCCGTTCC
>NZ_CVPC01000016.1 GCF_001049735.1 Nereida ignava | reverse complement strand
CAGCATCTTGTAGCTGCGCCCGTTACTCAGCTTGTCGTGAACAAAATCAATTGCCCAAACATGATTGGGATGCATTGGGCGCAAACGGATGACCGAACTGTCTTTGTGATACAGCCGCCTTCGTTTCTTATGCCGCTCTGGCAGCTTCAGCCCTTCTTCGCGCCATAAACGCTCAACTTTCTTGTGATTGACGTGCCAACCTTCGATCCGCAGCAACTCAGCGATCTTTCGATATCCGTACCGACCATACTGCTTGGCAAGGCGGATCATGGCCAAGCGCAATGCGTCATCACCTTGAACCTTCGTTTTGTAATGCAAGCCAGAACGCGAGACGCCGAGAACCGCACATGTGCGCCGTTCTGACGTATCAAGTCTTTGGCGGGTATGGATTACGGCCTGACGCAACCCATCAACCGTCAGGCCTTCGGCTTTAAATAATCGAGGCTCTCTTTCAAGATCAGCTTGTCCAGTTGGAGGTCCGCAACGATTTTCTTCAGCCGCTCGTTTTCCTTCTTCAGTGCTTTCATTTCTGAGAGCTGCGGTCGCCCTAGACCACCGAACTTCTTGCGCCAATAGTAATAGGTCTTGTCCGAAATACCCGCCTTGCGACACGCGCCCACAACATCCAACCCATCATGCAAATGAACATCAATCTCGCGCAATAACTTCAGTGCATCCTCATGTGAATACCGTTTCCGTGCCATTCTCTGTCACTCCCTTAGTCAACAAATAGTGGCACAGTTTTAGGGGGCCAAGACACTCCAACGCCACAGCAATCCCCGTCAGGCATGCCACAGGCGACCAGTACGGCAACGTCACAGGCAGACTATGACAGGCTTAAGCCGCAAGGCACACAGGGAACTGTGGGTGGCTTGTAGTGCAGTGGTACCTAGTGCGCTGTGTAAGCAGGTGTAAGGCGGTGAGTTTGCTGGGATCGCTAAGTGTGAGTGTTTACGCGGGTTGATGTGTTACGTGCGCTTTTGGGCAGAATATATGCAGATGTTGGAATTCGTAGGGCTTGTAGGTTTTGGTTGTGAGAAGGCGCGAGAAGCATAGTTAAGAAGATGAAAGGCCAACGTTTGCAAATCCGACATTGATGCAAAGTGAAGCGAACAGCGACTTCGAGCCTGAGCAGCCTAATCCGACTGAGCCACGTTGATTGTAAGTACATGATTGACTTCTGGTTCATGATTATGATGGCTTCCGGTGCACATGGGCAATACCATAATAAGTTGTGCGGGCTATCGGTGTTGAGGTGAATACGCCGCACTGTTGCTACCCTCAGACAGCCCCTCAGTCTCCGAAGTCACTTGGCCAAGCGGGTCCTCAAGATCGGAACAATGATCAGACCTGCCGCAATGACCAACAGGCCAAGCGTCATGGGGCGTTCCAAAACAAAAGACACGCCGCCATAGAGTTGCATTGAACGAGAAAAGTTATCCTCCATCATGCCACCGAGGATAAATCCAATTAAAAGAGGTGGCAGAGGGTAGTTAGCGAATTTCAACGCAATGCCACAAATGCCAAACCCAACAAGCATCAGCAATTCCGTCGCGTTATTTTGTCCGATGTAGGCGCCCATCAATGTGAAAAACAGGATGAAGGGGATCAGGTAGTTGCGCGGGATTGCCAGCAATTTGGCAATGTAGGGGATCAGGGGTAGGTTCAAAACCAAAAGCACCAGATTGCCAATAAACATCGACATGATAACAGCCCAGAAAATCTGTGGTTCGTCAATCATTAGGCGCGGACCTGGCGTAACGTTCAGCGCGATCAATGCGCCCAGCAAAATAGCAGTTGTGCCAGACCCGGGAATACCAAGCGTCAGCAGCGGCACAAACGAGCCAGTGCAAGCCGCGTTGTTAGCAGTTTCAGGTGCGGCAAGGCCTTTGATAGAACCTTTGCCGAATTCATCTTGTTCATGTTTCGGGGCAATATTGCGCTCAACTGCGTAGCCAAGAAAAGACGCGATTGTTGCACCCGCGCCGGGCAGCACACCAATAAAAAACCCTTGAACAGACTGGCGGCCAATGACCGGAGCGATAGCCCGAGCTTCGGCGCGTGTGATGCGCAGGTCTTTGATTTCACCGCCATCAGCACCAAGGTTTTTTGGTTTAAGAACAAGAAAAATAGCTTCCGGCAACGCGAACATGGCCATAGCCAAGGTGATGAAGCCAAAGCCCGATTGAAGATCCATGATGCCGCCCGTAAAACGTGGCAGATTAAACAATGCGCCTTCGCCTACAGTTGCCATGATCAGGCCAAGAACGGTCATCATCAGAGCTTTGGTCACTTGACCAGGCCCCGCAAATGCCGCGATGGCCGACAGGCCGACGACCATTAACGCGAAATATTCCGGTGAGTGGAACAACAAGGCGACGCTCGACAACATCGGCGCAAAGATCATCAACAACAAAGCGCCGATCGTACCACCTGCAAAGCTAGCAATGGCGGCAATTGTCAGAGCCTTGCCGGCTTTGCCCTGTCGCGACATGGGGTAACCATCGAAGGAGGACGCAACGGTGCCCGCCACCCCGGGTGCATTTAGCAGGATTGACGATGTCGAGCCGCCAAAAATTGCCCCGTAATAAACACCTGCCAGTAGAATTAGCGCTGCCGAAGGATCGCCCATAGTGATCGCCACGGGTATCATAATAGCAATGATCGACATGGGGCCAAGGCCCGGCAACATGCCAATGAATGTGCCGATCAAACAGCCACCAATAACGACCAATAAGTTTTGCATGGATAGGGCCGTTTGCAGACCGATCAGAATACCTTCTAACATATCAGACCCCCACGAAAATTGGCAGGGGACGCAGGAATATCCCAAGCACTTCTTGCACCAGATACCAAACAGCTCCAGTAGCGATGAAGGCGACTGGGATCATCACATGCAATTTACGTTCGCCCAAGATAAACGAGCCAACAATCAGGAATGCCGAGGTTGAAAACAAGAAACCAAGCGGGCGCAGACACAGCGCGTAGACAACCATAAGGCCAAGCAACACCAAGGCCTGACCAAGGAAGTAATCGCCTAAGCGACGGTGGTCTATCTCGCCGATTTTCTCTTCGCCCTTTTCAAGTCCAATCAGAATAATAAATGAGGCGCTAATACCCAAAACGGATAAAACTTTGGGGAATGTGCTGGGCCAAATGGGGTTGCGGCGCATAAATGGCGCAAGGCTTGCATCCATGGTGAACCATGCCGTGTACCCGTACAAGATACAGAGCCCAAGAAGACAGAGTGCGATCCAACGATCCAAGGCCATTTTGTTCCCTCAAATTCCCGAAATAGAAAGAGGCGGAGCGTCTGTACGCTCCGCCCATTGATATCGAATGCCGCAAGCTTTTAGAGGAAGCCCAGCTTTTTCATCAGATCGCCAATGACAGTTTCTTGCGCCTCAAGAAATGTGCGGAAATCCTCGCCTGAATTGTGGATGTTGACCCAACCATTGCGCGCACGCACGGCTTCCCATTCGGGTGTGTCATACATGGCTTCGATTGCGGCTTGGTATTGGGCCAGCTTTTCGTCCGACATACCAGGTGCACCAAAGAAGCCGCGCCAGTTGACGAATGTTGTATCAATGCCTTGTTCCACCATGGTCTTCGCATCTGAAGCGGCAGCAACGCGTGCATCAGATGTGACACCGATGATTTTGACTTCGCCCGCGTTCGATAGATCAACTGCTTCGGAGAAACCGGTGGACAGTGCTGCGATTTCACCTGACAGCAATGCCGCCATTGCTGTGCCACCAGCGTCGTAGGGGATATAATTCACTGCAAGTGCATCACGACCAGATGCTTCCATGACCATCGCTGCAACTAGGTGGTCCATGCCACCAGGAACTGAACCGCCACCAATTGGTGTACCGCTCTGGTCTGCATCCCATGCCGCCAGAAGGTCATCCATAGAATTAATCGGGCTGTCTTTGCCGACAACGATTGCCGCATAGTCGCCGATGGTGCCGGCCACCAAAGTCAAATCGTTGAAGTTGTAAGGAAACACACCGGTCAAGGAACGGATCACGATGGGCGTAGAGTTAACCATCAAAGTGCCCTCAAGGCTTTCGGCGTTTTCGATCATGTAACCGATTGCCACACCACCGCCGCCGCCAGACATGTTTTCATAAGTCGCTGTGCCAACAAGTCCTGCTTCGGTCAACGCTTCGCCTGTGCCACGCGCAGTGCCATCCCATCCACCGCCAGCACCACCTGGGATGATGAAGTGAATTTCGTCAATAATCTGGTGGCCGTCGGCAAATACTGGCGCGCCAAAGCTAAGCGTCGCCGTAGCTGCAGCGATTAAGGCACGGCGGCCCATTTTCAAAGTTGTCATTTTACTCTCCCATTTGATAGCCATTCTTCAGACGGCTAGATGGTGTATGTAAACCATGGCAACCTGACACAAACCTGTCACGTACTTGAAAGGTTAGATGCCTAGATGAAATACCTTCTGGTCGAAGACAATTTGGAGCTAGCCGAGGCGATTGCCTCGCGTATCCGTCTGGATGGGCATGCCGTTGATCATGCTGCTACAATTGCTGATGCGCGTGCATTTGTGAACACCGGTGAATACGATCTGATTTTGCTTGATATTATGCTCCCTGATGGGGATGGTCGGACTTTTCTAAAACAACACCGTGCCGCTAAAAACCTGACATCGGTGATTGTTTTGACGGCCCGAAGTCAGGTGTCAGACAGAATCGGTTTGTTGGATTTGGGAGCCGATGATTACCTCACCAAGCCATTTGATCATGCCGAACTGCAGGCGCGGTGCCGTGCCGTTTTGCGGCGAAACGCAGGTTCTGCCCAATCGGTTCAGACAATCGGGGATGTAGATTTTGATGCCGTATCCGGTCTGTTGCGCGTCAACGGCAACAGTATCAATTTGCGCAACCGTGAACTTCGGCTGCTAGAACTTTTGATCGCCAATAAGGGGCAGGTTTTCTCGAAACAAAAGCTCGTGGATCGTTTATTTTCCTATAACGACGATGTGTCGGAAAATGCTATCGAGGTTTATATTGGGCGATTGCGCAAACATCTTGAGGGGTCACAGCTGCGGATCGTGACGCTGCGCGGACTGGGCTATAGGTTAAATCATGACGCCTGATGTTGTTGTCTCAGGATCATTGCGCAACCGGTTGGCGTTGATCTTGACGGGCGGTGCTGCGTTGTTGGCCGTCGTCTTGTTTATTGTGGTTCGGGTGTTAGCAGCGCAGGTGGCACAACAAGGCCAAGACAACATATTAAAGGCATCGATGTCGTCGGTGCTGGATACAGCAGCCATACGCGATGGCCGGGTAACGCTCGATTTCCCGTATTCGTCACTGTCTATGTTGAACACGGAGGCCGATGATCGCGTATTCTACGCAATCTACGAAGATAACACTCTGTTATCGGGGTATGATTGGCTGACATCACCGCGTGATGTGGCGCCCGAAAACACAATTTTTAAAAACACGACCCTCAAAGGGGAGGTTTTGCGCGTTGCCTCAGGGGCGCGAACCTTGATCGGATCAAACGGCCCTAGAAACGTTTTTGTGTCGGTGGCCCAAACACAGGACGCCCTATCAAACACACTTAACGCAATTTCACGCAATGTCGCGTTTCTGGGGCTTGGGTTCTTTGCAATGTCATCGGCACTTGCAATTTGGGCTGCATCCACAACAAGCCGTCAGATGCGCCGACTGACATCGTCCGTGACCCGCCGTGGTCCACAAGACCTAAGCCGCTTTACCAAACCTGTCCCATCAGAAATGGCCCCTTTGGTGGCATCTCTAAACACATTTATGTTGCGGCTGGATCACTCGCTGACACAATCCGAAGAGTTCATCGCCGAGGCTGCGCATCGCATTCGCACCCCACTTGCGACAGTAAGGTCACATGCCGAGGCGACGTTGCAGCGTGTGGACCGTGACGAAAATCGTACATCGCTACAAGCGATGGTACGCGCGATTGACGAAAGCAGCCGCGCCGCTGGACAGTTGCTGGACCATGCGATGGTGACTTTTCGAGCCGGGAACCTTGAAATGGTCCAGGTCGATCTGGCTGATTTATTGCATGAACTGGTCCAAAGCATGACGCCCGTGGCAGAAATGAAGGACATCACGATGACAATGGAACTGGAGCGCCCTGCAACGCTGCAAGGGGATGCGATTTTGCTCCAGAATGCGCTGCGCAACCTGATAGATAATGCGCTAAAATATGCGCCCGCAGAAACGGGCGTGATTATAAAAGCCTCTAACTCGCCAACCTTATCAGTTAGCATCTATGATGACGGACCGGGGTTTGCGGTGGACGAAATCGAAACACTGTCCGGACGTTTTGTGCGTGGCAAAGATATGGGCAACACGATCGGGTCGGGGCTCGGCCTGACGATCGCGCAAGAGGTTATCGTCGCCCATAACGGTTCAATGGCCTTGACCAACAGAGAAGAGGGCGGCGCATGCGTTACATTATCTTTCTGATTGCTCTTTGGTTGCCAGTGTCCAGCTTCGCCCAAGGCTGGGAAGACCAACAGTCTTTCGGTGAACCCAATCAAGCACAATTGCGTATTCTGTCCAGCACCGACACCTCGTTTTTCGCCCCGATTATTGAAGACTTTCTCGCGTCATCCCCGGACATTTCGGTGGAATACCTTGTCACTGGCACGGCTGATATCGATCGTCTGTACCGCGCTGCACCCGATGAGTTTGATGTGGTCATTTCCAGCGCAATGGACCTCCAGCTTAAGTTGGTAAACGATGGATTTTCTGCGCCAGTCATGAATATTGACCACCCTGAATGGGCTCAATGGAATAACAGCCTTTTTGCATTTACATCGGAACCTGCTGCTATTGTCCTTAACCGCCAAGCCTTTAAGCAGATTCACGTCCCAAGCAGTCGGCAAGATTTGATTCAGTTGATGCGAGACCACCCAGACCATTTTCAGGGACGGGTTGGGACTTATGACGTGAGGCAATCTGGCTTAGGCTACCTTTTTGCCACACAAGACGCCCGTGCTACCGAAACCTATTGGCGCTTGACTGAAGTCATGGGGCGCGTAGGAGCAAGGCTCTATTGCTGTTCCGGTCAGATGATTAACGATCTACGGACTGGTAAATTGATAATAGCTTATAACGTCTTGGGAAGCTACGCAAAGGCGCAGGCAGAGAATTCGGACGATTTGATAATCATTCTGCCATCAGAATTTCCAACAACTATGATGCGGACGATTTTAGTATCCGCGGCCGCTCCAGCCCCTCAGCACGCTAATAATTTTGTCCGCCACCTCCTGAAACTTCAATCGATCGGCGATCCGTTAACCTTCCCTCTACCGCCGCTTTCGCGGTCCCAAGATTTTCAAAACCTACGGACCATCAATCTAGACCCGGCTTTGATGACATATCTGGATCAAATGAAACGAGCAGCATTTATCCGGGAATGGGAGGATGCTATTGTTCAAGAGAAGTGAGTTAGCTGATGGCCTGCTCGGCCGTCCCTTCCCGATGGAACACATCGCTCGGTATGCCATTTTCGAGCGTGACAATGGCTTGGGTCGTCGGTTCGGACCGGCGTTCACCTGCCAATACGACGCCTTCGCGCTGTAAGTGATCTGCCAGCTGTTCACCAAAATCATCGATCGAAATCGGGGTAAGGTAATGTGGCGTCATCCCCTGACGCGCAAGGGCCACCGCAACATTATACGGTGACCCTCCAAGGTTATGATTTTGCGCAACTTCGCCCACTTGTCAAAGACCTGTTCACGGTGTCGATCAGGTTTTCGCCACCGATCGCTATGTCAAAATTACCGCGCATTTACGTCCAACATGCGAGCCTTCGCAAACATCGCATGCACATAGGTGCTTCCCAATAAAGCAGCGGCACCTAGGACAAGGAATGGCACGGTGATTTCATAGCCCAACAAGGACACCGGAAGGATCATCACAATGAACACGGCCGCCAAACCAAAACTGATCAGGCGCGATGTTTTCAGCACCACAAATGCGGTCGCAAGTACCAGAACCAGCAACAAGAGCGTTGCAGTAAGGTTCGCCGATGCAGCGGATTGCAACTGTGTAATTTCATCCGGCGACAAGAGGCGTGCATTTTGGCCCGCGGCAAGTGATGTTCCTGCTTCGCGTAGTGTGGTTGCAGCACCATGCTCCAACAATGCGATCTTGGCGCGAAGAAAGATAGCTCCGGGTGTCATCAGGGCAAGGAAGGCCATGACAGCCGCAATCGCCCCCAACAGCTTGCGCACGCTTTCAGGGTTCTTGGATTGACGCACGATGTCCAAGCCGACGGCGACCAGAATAATCAGACCGGTGACAACCATCTGCCAGAAGGTATCAAGCTGGGCCAATGTCAGGCCGTTGTTGATCAGCTTGAGCAGGATCACCCCCATAAAGGTCCCCCAAAGCGACCCACGTCCGCCGAAAAGGGACGTGCCGCCAATAACCACAGCGGCAATTGCGTCGAGTTCCCACATCTGCCCGTAGTCTGATTTTGCATAAGGAGCGCGGCCAAGGAACAGCAAGGCCCCCAATGCCGCCGAGAACGAACAGAACATATAGGTCAGCAGCGTATAGCGCGGCGTATTGATACCTGCCTGACGTGCGCCCGGCTCATTCGATCCAATCGCGTAGACCCAGCGACCATAGCGCGTGTTCGAAATAATAATGGTCAGGACGATGAAGAAGCCAATAAAGATCAGCATCGACATTTGAAAGGTGCGAAAAAAGTTTATCCAATTGTCATCAATAAAGCCACCCACACTTTCCCAAAAGCCCGACAATTCCCCCTCTTTATAGGCGTCGCGCAGACCTGAAAACGGGTTGTAGCGTCCAAACATGTCGAAGGTTTCAGGCAACTTTGGCGTAGCCTGCGCGCCTGTAGAAAGGTGACCAGTGCCCCGCCAGATCGAAAGACCAGCCAGCGTGACAATAAACGCGGGCATCCCAAAATAGGCCACGAGTGAGCCGTTGAAGGCCCCAATTGCAAGGCCGATCCCAAGGCCGGTCATGATAGCAAGGTAAGGCGGAAACCCCCAGAAACTGGCGACATACCCCGTCAGCGCGGCGGTCATCCCCATTACTGATCCAACCGATAGGTCGATGCCTGCGGTGATAATGACAAGCGTCATCCCCCCCGCCACGATGCCGATCGCGGCCGAGTTGTTGAGGATTGTCATCAAGTTTGATGGGTGAAAGAACGGGCGGCCTGACGTGGCAAGCTCGATGGATATGCCAAGGATTACGATCGCAAGAAAAGCGCCGGACCATTCCGCCTTAAAGAACTTGACCAAGCCGAGCACGATGCGGTCTTGAAGTGAAGTAGTGGCTTTGGCACGCGAGATGTCTGTCATTTTTTTCTTCCGCCGGAAAAATTTGAAGTTTGTATGAAAAAGGACGCGTCGAACGACGCGCCCTCATTAAAAAGTCGGTCGATTATTCGATGCCAACCATTGCTTTATAAGTGCCCGAAGTCATCGGCGTCACAAGGAAAAACCCTGTGTCGATGCGTGCGGATACGTCTTCACCGCGCGCCGCAGCGGAAGCCGCTTTGATGCCTTGGTAACCCATCTGGTACAGCATCTGCGCTGTGTTGGCGTGTACCCAGCCTTCATCCATAGCAGCAATCGCATCGCCAGCACCGTCGAAGCCAACCAGCTTTACGTCGCCCGCAGAGAAGCCAAGGTTTTCAAGGGCTGCTTTGGCACCCATTGTGCCGCCATCCCATGCGTTTGCAACCATTGCAACATCCTGACGGCTGTTGAGGATCGCCTCAACGCCTTCTTGCGCTTCCTGGCTGTTCCATTCGGTTGGAACTTCAAGGATTTCAGAGTTTGGACGCGCGGCAGAGAAGGATTCAACGAAACCGTTGCGGCGCTCTTGTCCTGTGGATTGTGCTTGATTGCCTGTCACATAGATGATCGGCTGGCCATCTTCGACCAAGGTCGCAGCAACAGCGCCTTGAACTTTGGCCACTGCGTAGTTGTCTGTCGCAACAAAGGACGTCACCTCTGCTCCAGCGACACCGGTGTCAATTGCGACAACTGGAATGCCTGCGCCCATGGCGTCATTTACGGCAGGCGCGATACCCGCGCTGTCAACTGGCGCCACGGCAATTGCGGCCGCGCCCTGAGCAACAAGGTTTTCAAAAACTTCGAGCTGGCTTGAAAGGTCACCTTGGAATGCTGGGCCAACAGAAACAAGGTTTACACCCTCTTCTTCCGCAGCATCAGCTGCACCTTGGTTAATCATCATCCAGCCAGCGTTTGTCGCGGACTTTGTGATATAGCCGATTACGTCCTGCGCGCTTGCAGTGGACCCGGCAATAAGCGCAGCAACAGCTACACCTGCGAATGTCATATTCATTTTCACGTTTATTCCTCCCAGAAGTTGCTGAGCCTCCAACGCCCAGCTTCGTGTGTCCCTAAAAGAGGAAATAATCGATTCAATGTCAATAATTAATTCAACTTGATTTAATTATTGACATTCCGGTCTGAAATGTTGCTTTTGGACCCAACAGAGACGCCGTCGGGAGGAAATAAAGATGGATGATGTCCGCAAGGTCATTCTAGAAACACGTGGGTTAACAAAGCACTACGGGGGTGTTCAGGCGCTCAACAACGCTGACTTCAAAATGTTTGCCGATGAACACATCGCGATCGTGGGCGACAACGGCGCGGGCAAATCAACCTTTGTGCGTAACATCACCGGCGTGGAACAACGCACCGCGGGCGAAGTTTTGATCGACGGAGTTCCCGTGAATTTCAAAGCGCCCAATGACGCGCGCGAACATGGTATTGAAACTGTTTATCAAAATCTCGCTCTCGCTGATCACCTAAATGTCCCGCAGAATATCTTCTTGGGCCGCGAAGATGTTTATTTCGAATTCGGACCACTTTCATGGCTTAAGAAAAAGGCGATGGCCAAGCGCGCTGAAGAGCTGTTGGAAGAAACTGGCATTAAGATTCCAGATACAACCCAATCGGTCGCTGGTATGTCTGGCGGCCAACGCCAATGCGTCGCGATTAGTCGTGCGGCGGGCTGGGGATCCAAACTGATTATCATGGACGAACCCACAGCGGCCTTGGGAATTCAAGAAACAACACGAGTCGAAAACATCATCAGAGGCCTTAAAGAACGCGGGGTACCCGTGATTATTGTGTCTCATAACTTACGCCAGGTCTTCAATCTGGTGGACCGGATTGTCGTCTTTCGTCAAGGGCGGATCGCCGGTGTTCTGAATGCCAAGACCGCAAGCGGAAACGACGTGGTAGCGATGATTACCGGCGTGGATCAGGGTGTGCATGAAGATGCCAGCTATATTTAGAAAATCGAGTTTCAGTTTTGAGAATAGTTTGCTCGCTTGGGCAAACGCGCGAAAAACAGGACTAAAGTTTAATGCTTAAAGACGCACCTATCGCAATATCTCCAAAACAGAGGAGCGTTGCACGACCCCAAAACGAGAGGCTGTTCTTAGACTTAATCCGTGACAACGGCCCCATGAGCAAAGCAGAGTTGACGCGCGCGTCAGAACTTAGCGCACAATCGGCAACAGTAATAGTTAACCGGCTTGTGAAAGACGGTTTACTACAGCCAGGTAAAGCCGTTAAGGGCAAGGTTGGCCAGCCCTCGGTCCCATTTTCATTGGACCCCACAGGTGCGGTTTCGATAGGCATCAAAGTGGGCCGCCGCTCGCTCGAAGTGGTCAGTATGTCATTCGATTACTCCATACTTGAACGCATTGTGCGACGATATTCATTCCCTAATCTCGACGCGATCCGTCAGGATATGCTGGCTTGTACGGCCGGACTCTTTGACAAAATGACCGCGGCCCAAAAAGAACGGGTTGTGGGCATCGGTATCGCGCTTCCAGACGAATTGAGCGCTTGGGAATCGACGGTTGGAGCACCGAAGGGTGCGATGGCCGACTGGGCGTCATCGGACCTTTCTAAAGATATGGAAGCCGCCTTCGGCCTCCCTACGACTGACTTAAACGACGCTTCAGCTGCCTGTCTGGCTGAAATCGCTGTGGGCGCCCGTCAGCGAAACAAAAGCTTCGTCTATTTCTATGTTGGAACTTTTATTGGCGGAGGCATTTCTCTGGGTGGGCAGCTCTACACAGGGCAAAACAACCTGGCAGGTGCTATTGCTTCGCTACCTACTGGCGCTGTGTCGTCTGGGGTGGCTAGCCAACTGCTTGAAGGCGCTTCCTTGCATTATCTTGAAGCAGCGGCAGAAGCCGCTGGACTAAGCCCGAATGGCTTTTATGAGAACAGGCCCCTGAACATAACTGAACGGGGATTGTTTGAAGATTGGTTGAAAATTGCGGCTCCGCAAATTGCTTTTGCTGCAGTCGCGGGGCGGGCCTTCCTAGACCCAGAAATGATTGTCATAGACAGCAGTCTGTCGCCGGAGCTTACGCAAGAGATGGTCGAGGCTGTTAAGGATGCTATGGGACGCAACTACGATAAACGCGGCTTGGCAAAGATCAACATTGAAGCAGGCGAAATCGGAATAGCGGCCCGCGCAATAGGTAGCGGAATCCTTCCATTCCTCTCACAGTTCGGATTAGAAAAGGAGTAGCCAAACATCGGATACTAGCGCTTACCAAGTTGGCTTGTGTAGGCCATTCAAACTCAAGTCTGAGCTCTTGAAGGCTTGGAAAAGCCGCCGTTCGCAATAGAACCATCAAGGTCCGCTTTGTCCCGCACTTCGGCCATAAACAATAGTCCAAGCGAACTTCCACTTCATTTAGTCCGTGTACAGTCTTGCGTCTTTTGGAGTGTTGAACAGTGTGTTAGCGTTGAAATCCTTCGATTACCGAGTCCAACACGGCGTTTCCGCCCTGCCCTCAAAATGACACTAAAAACACACTTACGCGCACACTAAAAATATTGATGCACAAGTCATTGATAACAAATGCCTAAATTACACCACCTCCATTGGGTCATCACCGAAGTTCCCGAGTTGCGCATTATTGAGCAACCGCTCTGGGACGAAGCAAAGGCCCGCCAAGGAGCCCTAAAGACCAAAGGCACAATCGACAACATCTGGGATCGACGCCGCCCGCGCACATTGTTTTCAGGTTTGTTGAAGTGTGGCTTCTGTGGGGGTGGGTTCTCGAAGGTTTCTCAAACCCAGTTCGGCTGCTCCACAGCGCGCAACAAGGGCAAGTCGCTCTGCACCAACCGCCTCACGATCTCAAAAACAGATCTCGAAGAGCGCGTATTGGGCGCCCTGCAGGACAACCTGATGGATCAAGACCTGTTAGAAGTCTTTTGCAAGGAATACGCCAAGGAGCGGAACCGCCTGAATGCAGAAGCCGAACATGGACGCGGCGCACTCGAGAAAGAACTGGCCACCGTAAACCGCGACCATGCAAAACTCGTAGATGCCATTATCGCTGGCATTCCCGCTGATCAAGTGAAGGACAAGATGCAAGCTCTTACAGAGCGACGTAAAGCCCTTGAGGCACAGCTTTCACACACAGCTCCCTCGGACCCCATTCGCATTCATCCAAATATGGCGGCAACATATCAAACGCGTGTGCGATCATTGATTTCAGGGTTGAGCAAAACGGGTGAGATGCAAGAGGCTCAGGAGGCATTGCGTTCACTCGTCGACAAAATCGTCCTGCAGCCCTCACCTGAGAGAGCCAAGCTCGATATCGTTCTTGAAGGTGCTCTATCTGGTCTTCTAACGCTTGCTTTGGGCGTTAAACGCAGAAAGGGCCTGAGTTTAAAAAATCAAGCCTTTGATAATGTTGGTGAATTAGTGTTGGTTGCGGGAGTAGGATTTGAACCTACGACCTTCAGGTTATGAGCCCATTATTGAATGAATTCAATAATTTAACGATTTCAAATACATAGGCAACAAGCCTTTGAATTCACAAAATTACAGCCCTAAAAATCGCTGACATTGGGACGCTTTCGTCGTGCCCCACACTCAAAAAATGACGTACGCTCGTTGACATGGCGTTGACATGGATGATCGTTAGACAAACGGGCAGTAATCGTTATCGACCCATAGCGGACTTTGAGGGAGTATCATGTTACGGAATATAACCGTCATAGAGAATGTCGGTCGATTTGCTAAGGCGCTCTCGACCCAAAATGTCCGCTTCGAAAAGTGCACGCTTTTCTATGGAGAGAACGGTTGGGGCAAATCGACGATTGCAGATATTCTACGATCTCTGTCACGCAGAGATCCGGAAATCATCATCGGCCGCAAGACACTCGCTGGGGGGCCGGACCAGAAGATTTCTCTTCAGCTTGATTCAGGTCGGGCGAATTTCGAGCGAGGCAGTTGGAGCGGAACCCAGAACCGCGTGGCAGTGTTCGACAGCCTCTTTGTGAATGAGAATGTCTATTCCGGCGACACGGTATCAGCTGACCATCTGCGTCGGCAGTATGGTCTCGTTGTCGGCGAAAAGGGCGTGCGACTCGTTCGCCAGATCGTGGCGCTGGATGAGGAAAACACCGAGAACAACAAGACCATTCGCGCCCTCGAAGCGGAGCTGACAGCCGGTATTCGAGGGATAGGCCCAGCAACCATGAGCCTGCCAGACTTCGAAGCTCTGGAACAGGATCCGGACATCGATACAGCAATCGCTAAAAAGCAGGCAGAGGTTTCCCGCGCAGCGAAATCGAAAGAGCTTAAAGCCGCTGCCGGTGCGAGCGCATTTCCGCTTCCATCCGAACCGGCGACCTTCGAGGCAGTCCTAAACAAGACGGTCGAAGGAATTGCCGCAGATGCCGTGGAAGCCGTAAGGTCCCATGTCGCAGCGCATGAATGCGAGGAGCCGACCGAACCGGGGCTGGAAACGTGGGTGGAACAGGGTCTGCCATTCAAAGCGGAGGACAATTGTCCATTCTGCGGCCAGGAACTTAGAGATCGGAGCCTGCTGGAAGCGTATAGCCGTTTTTTCAGTGAATCGTATCGACAGCTGGCCGAAGATGTTCAGAAGCTCCGTCGAACCTGTCAGCGCTACTCAAATGGCGACTTCCGAAACGCAGCGGAACAAGGCTCCAAATCCAACGAGAAACAATTCGAGTATTGGCGCGAGGCGGCTGGCGTCGATGCCCCCGCGACCATCGATCTTGACGCAATGATTTTAGGGATAGAGCGCGCTGCTGCGGAAATGGATTCAGCTTTGCAGACGAAAGCCGCAAACCTCACTGTGGCGTTAGGCATGGAGCAACTTGGCGCTGCAATCGATGCCTGGACGAGCGCGAGGGCGGCCATCGAAACTGCCAATGCAGCGCTTGGTGAGTACAACCGGAAGGTCGATGCCGTTAAGGACACGGTTGACGCTGGGCAGCTTGATTGCCTCACAAACGAGCTTAAGAGCCTTCAGGCTCGAAAGCATCGCTTCGAAGCGGAGGTCATTACCAAAGTCACGGACCTGCTAATGAAGAGGCAGCGCAAAGGCGACATTGCAAAAGAGAAAGCCAAGCTTCGCGATGAGCTGACCGCCCACGGCAAGACCATCACCGAAAGTCTCGGCAAGACGATCAATTCCTATCTCAAGCGTCTGAATGCGGGCTTTCGGATCGATTACAAAGAACCTGACTATCGCGGCAAGGAGCCTACCGCCAGCTACCAGATTCTCATCAACGAGGTTCCGGTTCCACCCCGAGTGAGCGGGGATACAACTGGTGCGCCGAGCTTCCGAAACACACTCAGCGCCGGAGACAAGTCGGTTCTCGCACTGGCGCTGTTTTTGGCGCAATGCAACGCGGACCCGGATCTCAGCGAAACAATCATCGTTTTCGATGACCCGTTCACGAGTTTGGACAATTTTAGGCGGCAGTTCACGGCCATTGAGATAAGAAGGATTTGTGACCGGTCCAAACAGACGATCGTTCTGTCGCACGACAAGGGATTCCTCCGCCTTCTATGGGATAAAATCGACCAGAAACTCATCAGGTCATTCGCGCTACAAACAGGCGCTCCCGGCGTGACGACCATCGCGCCCTACGACATTCCTGGCTCAACGCAACCGCGCTATGTTACGGAGCGCATGAAAATAGAAGAGTTCATCGAGGGCGAGCCCCACGAATTATCATACATAAGGTCGCGCCTGCGAACCGTCTGCGAGGACTTCTACCGCAAAGCTGACTCCGGACTCTTTGGCGAAGCTGCAACGCTCGACCAAATCATTCGAGCGCTAAATACTGCGAACGAAGATCACCCGTTCAAAGGTGCACTCGAGGGCCTTAGGGATATCAACGCCTATTCGAGGGTCGAGAACCATGCCGAGATCAATGGCGATCCATACGGCGATACAAATCCCGACGAATTGAGGGGGTTCTGCAGTCTTGTCCTCGGCCTGACGCGTGGGATGTAAAAGTCCGCTCCTGTCATTGTGATCAGATCGGTTTGCGACCGCGGCGAACGGCAGCTCTCCGTCGGACCTACAGGCGGGCGCATCCGTTGTAGTTGCAGAATGAATTTCGTGGAAAGGCAGGCTGACGTCATTATTATTGTTGGTGTCAGCACAGTGCAGCTTACCTGAAACGGCCATTCGAGCATCGGTTGATGATTGCTGCATTTTCAAGAGGTAGACACTAAATGCAAGAGTACCTTCGGAATGTTCGACGCGAATTAGACTGGTTCAGAGAGAAGGAGTTCTTGACTGAGTCTGTTGCTGAGGTCCGACAAAAACTAGACAAATTTTTTCATGTCTACAGCATTATGACGGCAAATCTTGGCAACTGCTATGTTTATCGGGTGCGCAGCTGCGACGAAGATCGGCCTCACCTCGAAACATCAGATATTTGGGTGCCGCCTTCCGAAGTTCTGGTAAGGGTAGCAAGAGCAAACGACATTGGCGAACGCATTTTTTATGGCGCGCTCCACCCAATGACGGCAATCAAAGAAGCCGCTATCACTGAAAGTCAATATTTTACGTTGGGAGTGTACCATCTTCGCGCGATGAATGAAGGCGATATGCCAAGTGTTGTCATAAAGACTCCACCAAAGCCAAACCCTATGGCGCGTCCACTAGAGCAATTGGGCCACGAGCTTAGCGAATTTGTCGAATCTGAGTTCACGAAAACCATAAATCGTGAAAACGATCATCATTACAAAAAGAGCTGCGCAATGGCTCAAAATCTTTTCAATTTACCATACAAGGACAGTCTACTTTATCCGTCGGTACAGGATGCTGACATGATCAATATAGCCTTACCGGAGGCTGTGGCGGCCAACCGGCTTACTTTGAAACAAGTTTTTCACTGCCAGTTGAGGGGCTGGCCCTACGCACTTTCCGAGTCACGCCCATTAGGCGAAAAATTGAAAACGGTAACAGACAAGTCGCCGATTGGTTTCAGACTAAATCCAATTGGTGATCCCATGCGTTTCTCGCTAATGTTTGAACACTCGAAAATCGAGTCACCTGACGAAATGCTCCGAAGAGCAATACAGGGATCCAATGCGCCGAAAATCTGCTAGAAAGGCAGCCTTGACCTTTTGGCGCGGCGCTCTCGCAGACGCCAAGAATTCATACTTAGCCCCCCTTCATCAACGAGTGTACAAGCCCCTTTGGAGGTCTTGGTGGATCCCACATCACGACAGCACGCGGATGGTTCTACCACGACATCCCGTCACAATCTCACGCAACGCCACAGGCTCAACCACCTCAACCTCGCTCCCCCACTTAGCCAGATGCCAGGCCATCTCGACCAACCCACTGGCTTTGAAGCTGACCAGTAGCCCACCATCCTCCAAGTCCGACATTTCCTGCTTTGGATGAAACTCAAACTCCCAGGCCGTCGGCGCGGCAGCTGGGCTGAACCGCCAGGCTACCCGGCTGAACTCGTCGTCCGAGTGAAACGACCCGAATGACCGCGCCGCATAGGCCTCAAGATCGAAGTCCTTGTCCTTCTCGAACCATTCATTTGTTATCTCTGCCTTTTCAATGCGATCTATGCGGAAGCGCCGCAGATTTTCATCTTTGGCGATATCAAGTGCAATCAGGTAGTGTCGCGTGCCGAGCAGAATTCCATAGGGCTCAATCACGCGTTTGCGCGGTTTGGCATCCTGCGCCCCCTGGTATCGGATGATGAGCCGGAAGGGCCCTCTGAGGGCAGCCGAAACGACGTTCAGCACAGCCGGAGAGGTTTTGACCTTTGGACCTGGGCGGCAGGCATAGCCTTTGGCCTCGAGGATCGCCTCGGCATCCACCTCCATGCTTCGGGCCTGTGCTGACGGCAAGGTTGCCACCAAGCGATCTCGCAGGGACCGAAGCGCCTCCACTTCCATATGAGCGCCCTCCCGCTCAGCCCGCGTGATGCTGGCCTCGAGCGCGACGAGTTCCCGGCGGTAGAGCCCTTGCATGCCGAGCATGCTGGTGTCGCGCAGCTTCCACCGTCGGCGGCGCTCATTGTCCGTCTGATGGGAGATGCTTGGAAAGACATCTTTCAAGGCCGCAATCATGCGCTGGGCGGTCCGCTCGTTGACGCTGAACTCTTCGGCAACTTCTTTCACAGTGATGCCGCCATGCCGGCTGGCAGACATACCAGCGAGCTTCAACAGGTCTTGTGCCTTTTGGAACGACATGGCGCTTATCCCCGACAGTTCTTGACGTAGTGCCTGGGTTATAACCCGAGAGAGGACGATTCGTCCTAAGGATGCCGATCGATTGAAGAATTTGGCAGTCACCGCACGACCATGAATGCGGCGGTGCAGCTTCATGCGGCCTGCTCCCTGGAGTTTCTGCCTCGCTGCCACTTGGGCGGCGTCAGCAAGTTGCGAGGCCGCCCACCGTCTTACCTCGACATCAGAACTGGAGCCCGCATGGCACTACCTCAAAGAGCATTCTTCACCCTGCACGAAACCGCGTCCCGATGGGGCTGCACAATCGCCGACATTGGCGGCTGGGCCACCGAAGGCAAGCTGGACATCGTCACAGGGGTTTCTCTCGCGATCTGCGGCGACGAGAAAGTCTCCGGCAAGATCACGATCTCGCCGATGGACATGCTGCCCCTCTTTCGCCGCGCGGGCACCGGCCCCACGGTCATCAAGCTGCAAAGGATCAAGCCGGAGAATGCGCAAGACTGGTGCTATGTCACCGAACCTGCCGACGGGGTCGAAGTCTCGATCGCAGACCTCCTGATCACCGGTCAGGACGTCCTGAGGTTCGAAGACGAATATGACCTGCTGCGCCGCATTGGCGGCGGCACGGGCGCGCTCTCACCCTATGACTGGGAGGGCATGTATGTGGCGCTTCTGAAGCGCGTCCACGAACATGGCATTCCCGAGACCCAGGCCGAACTGATCGGTTATCTTCAGGACTGGTTTGCCGATGTTGCCGAGAACGGCGAGATCCCCGATGAGAGCACCATTCGGCGCCGTCTGCGGCCCTTCTGGCGCGCCATGCGCGGCGAGAAATAAACAGGCCCTGGCTTTTAGGCCCGCTTTGCCTCTTTCTCGGCATCCGCGTCATGCACAATCTTCGGGCGTGGCCGGAACATGCCGGCCACGGCATCGACCCCGGCGCGCAGAGGCGAGTCCATCAAATGCGCATAGCGCAGGGTCGTCTGCATTTGGCTATGGCCAAGAAGCTTACCGATCATTTCCAGCGAAGCGCCGCCGCTGACCAAGAGCGAGGCGAATGTATGACGCAGGTCATGGATGCGCACATCCGGTAGGTCGGCCTCGCGCTGCACCATAACCCAGAACCGGCGAATTTCTTTGACGGGCTGGCCCGGCACGTCACCGGGAAAGAGCCAAGGATTGCCCTTGGGCACCACAAGCGCCCGCTGGCGCACGATCGCCGCAACATCGGCCGAGATCGGCACCCGGTGAATTTTGCGCTGCTTGGTGGTGGCTGCGGGCTTTGACCAGATCCCCAGCTCCAGATTGAATTGCTCGAACTGCGCCTGCCGCACCTCACCCACCCGCGACCCAGTGAGCATGCAGATGCGGATGATGCCGGCGGCGCGCTGATCCTCGGCCGCATCCAGCACTTCGGCCAGCCGGCCGATTTCTTCATGGGAGAGGAAGCGCTCGCGCGCCGTCTCGACGCGCTTTTTGAAGCCGGCAGCAGGATTGTCCGTGCGCCAGCCCCATTGGATGGCAAGGTTGAACATCTTACGCAGAACTTCGCCAACGCGGTTGGCACGCACCGGTGTGGGCTTGCGCCCTTGCAGTTTACGCGCGCGGTTGTTGGGCTTTGCCTTAGACGGCCGCGCCCTGCCCTCTGCAATCAGGTTCAAAAGCTTTGTCACATCATGTGGCGTGATCTCTGTGACCAGCTTGTTGCCCCAGAGCGGTGCGACCAGCTTGGTCAGGAAGGATTTATGATCGGACGCGCTCAAAGGCGTCAGCGTCGAGGCATGCTCGATCAAATACCGCTCGATCATGTCGTTGAAACGAGGGGCTTCTCGCAACGTGTCGCGTTCTTCCAGAGGATCTGTGCCCTCGTCGATCAGGCGGCGCAGTTCTCGCGCGCGCTCACGAGCAGCAGTGACACTCCATTCTGGCCAGCGCCCGATCGCCATGCGGCGCTGCCGTCCTGCAAAGCGGTAATCCATCACAAAAGACCGCTCGCCCGAGGGCATCACGCGGATGGACAGCCCCCGTATCTCGGTGTCGAAGACCTGGTAGGCTCGATCCTCTTCCGGGATCTGCTCACGCACGGTTTTATCATTTAATCGCAATCGGTTGACCATATTCATACCTCCTTGGTGCGCATGACACAGGCGTAGATGCGCAGGCTTATCAAGCGAAGCATGGGGATCTGGGCGGCATATAGGCGGTGACCGGCGGTGATGCGCCAAAACCCTGCCGGTCATTGAAAACATGGAAAAAAATAAAGGCGGTGTTAATGGCGCTGGGCGAATCTGTGGGCCAGCGGAGTATGTTTCGCCGCCTAAAGCGTGCTCCTCAGGCCATTTTGCTCCCAGACCATGCCCTGATTTTGCAAATTCCGTTTAAAATCAATGACCGGCAAGGGTCCCGACCCCTTGCCGGTTGGGCGAATACCCCTTGAACGCCTGCGAAAGCCCACGAAACACGGCGAAATCTTGTAAATTAGCCAGTTTTGGACGGCTGCGACTCTGTATCGGTCAATTTGCGAGGGTTCTGCGCCGTCCTGCGCCGCAACCTCGACCCGCGCCAAAGCCGCAAAAGCTCAATGATATCAATGACCGGCAGCCATTTGGCGCATCACCGCCGGTCTCTGCCTTTCCGCCACCCTTTCCGCTCTGCGCTTCTGAACTCCTGAACCCTGCCCTCGTCGGGCCAAACTCAGGAGAAACCAGATGCCAGACCTTGGAACTGCCCCCCGATCCAGTAGCCCTCAGCGCCTGATGAGCGGCTGGATCAGCCGCCTCGACCTCGCCCTTGAACTCGGGGTCACCGTCGAAACCCTGCACCGCTGGGAGAAGATCCGTTTCGGCCCGCCCTGTGTTCGCGCCGGTCGGAAGATCTACTATCGCCGAGATGCAGTGCAGGAATGGCTGATGCTGCAGGAAGCCCCTGCGCCACGTCGTGCGGGGTCACGCCGATGAGCCTCCCCCTTCCCTTCCGCAAGCCCAGCGCCCGGGACCGTGTCCGCCATGAGTGGATTGAAGAGCGCCGCCGCGAGGCGCGCATGGTGGTCGCCGATATGGTGCACCATTCCGACTATCTCGTTCGGCTCGCCTGCAATGTGTTGGTCCAGCATGGTGAAACCCCCGAGGAGCGCGAGGATGCCCGCCTCCTGCTTGTCGTCCTCGATGCCAAAACGCCTGGGCGGCTGCCCGCGCCAGATCGGGAGGGCCGCTCATGAAGCGACGCGGAACTCCAGAAGCTGATCTGCAGCGCGCTGTCGTGACCGCGCTGCGCTTTGCTCTCCCCAAGGATGCCATCATTCATCACTGCGCCAACGAGGTAAGGGAGGCAGGCCCGCGGGGAGCCAAGCGACAGGCGATCCTCGTCGGCATGGGCGTCCATCCCGGCTTTGCTGACCTAATCATTCTCTGCGCTGGCCGCGTGCTGTTCCTGGAGCTGAAATCCCTCAAGGGGCGGCTGAGCCCAGCGCAGGAGGCGTTCCGCGACGCAGTGCTGGCGCAGGGCTTCGGCTGGGCGCTGGTCCGCTCGCTTGATGACGCGCTGGGCGCCTTGGCAGACCACGGGTTCACAACGCGTGTTGCCTCCCCAACCGGGAGGGGCGCGCCATGAGCCATGCCGCCACCAACTGGGCCATCCAGCAGAGGGGTTTAAAGCCTGCGACGAAGATCGTCCTCTGGCATCTTTGCGATCGTCACAACCCAGACTTTGGCTGTTTCCCGACACAGGTCCGTCTGGCCGAGGATGCTGAAATGTCGATCTCTTCGCTCAACGATCACCTCAAGAAGCTGGAAGGGCTCGGGCTCATTCAACGCATTCAATGTCAGGATCATCGGACCAAACGCCGCCAAGCCACACGCTATATCTTGGGGTTCGAAATGGTCGACCCACAAGAGCCATCTCCAGAAATCGGAGACGGCCAGCAAGGCATAACCCAAGAAAATGACGCCGAACCGTGTCCGGAATTCGGAGACGGAGCCAACTCCGAATTTGGGGCAGTTCCATTTCCGGAAAATAGCCAAAGCCATCTCCGAAATTCGGAGACTAACCTTGTAAGGGAACCTTTAAGTAAACCAGTAAAGGAGGAGGAGGACGCGCGAGCGCGCGAAACCGCTTTTGATGATTTTTTTGGAAAGCTGCTCGCGGCGCTGGGCGTCGATCCTGACGGGTCGCTTCCTGGCTGGTGGCAAGGCTGGCCACCCCGAGAGCATGTTCGGCGCTGGCAGACTGACCTCGGGCTGAGCGAGGCCGAGATCCTCGAGGCGGCAGAAGCGTCGCGGCAGGAGCATCCTGAGCCACCTGACGGGCCAAAGGCTCTGGATCGCGTCATGCAGCGCACCGCCCAGCGCAAGGCGGATGAAAAATCTCGAGGTCGGCGCAAAACACAGAAGCCAACAAAACCGGAACGCCAGCCGATCTCCGATCTTCCCGCCTTCTACGCCGATTGGGTGAACTCGGAGAAATACCTACCCTCCAGTGCAATCAGCAACAGCATGCGCGACCAGATGCTCGCCCGCGGCCTTGTCACATCACAGCAACTTCGTGAGCGAGGCGTCCAATGAAACACGATCGCAATTTGCACAGGGCGTCACGGCAAGCTGGTCATGGACGCCCGAAGCGCATCATGACAGTGCAGCAGGCGCTGGAATGGGCCTTCCGCACCGAATGTGCACAGCTGGAGCTGCCCGAACCGCCTGATCCGGAGCGTGGCCAGGGATTTGGCTTCGGTCTCGAACACGTGCTTATGCAACGCGCCGCGCTGGGCTGCAAAATCGATGGCGGTCGCTACAAGCTGGGCGATTACACCCACGAGGATGCCGAGGTCATTGCTGCGACTGTTTCTGGAATGCCAGATAGCTTAGGCGGCAAGCGTATGGCCATTCGAGTGGCAGAGCTCGCGCGCGCTGGGCTCACCCCTGATTGGATGCCAGGGGCTGTGCCGCGCTGCTTGCCGGTCGAGATGAAGCGCAATCGGCACGGGGATCATGCAACGACCGTGGTAGTCGGCACCGAGCGTGTGCTGTCGCGCGGCAAGTGGCGGACCGTAGAGGTGCGGGCCTGTCCGGTGATGTTTCGGCCAGATGCAAGGCAGATTGAGGCAGCGAGGCGGGCGTATGACGCCTGGTGGAAGGCGCTGGTTTGGGTTGGAGATGGGCTTATCGCAGGTGGAATGTTGACCGAAGTGCAGGTGACAAACGAGATGCCAAAGGCCAAGCCGTGGGAGTTATGTTAAAGACGGTCAATACGGGTGAGAAACAGAACTTCGTTGCACTGGCACCAATGGCTGCAAAGCGCAGTCACGATTAAGTCCGGGCGCAGCGAACCGATATCCCGCACTGCCTCACCGTTCGGTGCTCCATCTACAATGTTGACATCGTCAGCGCCGACGCTATTATCCTTTCTTGCCTTATGACCGGTGCTCCCTGACCTGGCCTCAGTCGCCTCGTTACAGCCCGGTCTTCTAATTTCTGGATGTAGCCGTATCAACATTGAAGTACCTCAAGCAGCACAAGTCGACCGATGAATGTATCGACATAATGTTGATGAGGGGCATGGAAATTCGTGACCGAGGCCATGCCGAGCGCTCCCTGCACCGCATAGGATACTACCGACTCAGCGCGTTTGGGTATCCGTACCGTGACTTCTGCACGATCCCAGCGGCAAACGGTGAGGAGGACCAGAAAGTTCGATGCGACAAGTTCAAAGTGGGTACGACCTTCGATCATGCGATCAACTTCTATCTCTTCGACAAAGCCTTGCGTATAGAACTTCTGGACGCGATCGAGCGTATCGAGATCGCGGTTAGAACCGCGATGATTGAAGTCCTCGGGGAGCTGGGACCACATGCCCACCGCGACAGGCGCTCATACAAGGATCGCTTCAGCGAAAAGGACGAAGATGAAAGCACGCCTCTCGAGCGTTTCATAGCCGGCCTGGATCAGCACTTCAAAAGCTCGAAAGAGGACTTCGCGAAGCATTTTGCACGAAATTACTTTGGTCCCCCACCGATCTGGATCGAGGCTGGGACATGGACCTGGGGCAACCTGACCCACATTATCGCCCACCTCTCCGACAAAAACAAAATGGCAATCGCGGCGCGCATTCACCCAGACCTCCCCATGAAGACATTCGCTTCATGGATCACAGCGCTCAACGACGTCCGCAACAGCTGCGCACATCACGCCCGGACGTGGAATAAGCCCTTGGTAAACAGCCCAGGCGTCCCCCCGAAAAAGACATTCGGACAGCTTGACCACCTCCGACAGCCCAGGATGGGCGACGATGCGCCCACGAAAAAGATCTACAGCGCGATCGTCATCATGACCTTCATTATGCGGCAGTACTATCCGCGCACCAAGTGGCACATCCGTCTTCGTGACATGATCCTGACCCAAGACCTCCCGTACGAGATCCGCCCGCAGACCGCTGGGTTCCCGGAGAATTGGGAGCAGGAGGCCATCTGGAACTGACGCGCCAACCCTCACCCATCCAAAATTGCTGCACGATGTCTCAAAAGGCCGGTTCGGGGAAGTTACGGCCCAGCGATGGCCAGCCGCATGAATTTCCGAAGAGGGCCGTGTGCGTCCGCCCCCCCCCCCTCCCATGGTTCCTCCTCGGGCCTTTGCGTATACGGGCGTACTCAGCGCGCAAGTTTCCTAGCGTCTGGCCTTTTCACCGGGGAATCCACCTGGAAGCCAGCACGCGGACGACGCGCAAAAACCTGAATCATTATAAAGGGTTACGCTTTCCTGCATCCGTGCAAGTGGATTCCATCGAGGAATCCAGGAAGCCACCTTTGTTGGAATCCACCACACGACTTTAAGAAGCCGTTGATTCAAAACAGAAAACGGATTGACATTTCTAGCCCCCTTGACCTATCAACGAACCATCGAAGAATTGCGCCCAGAGGACACCCTCGTGGGCGCTTTTGTTTTTCCGGCACCGCGATCGCTGACACGCCCATGCATTTGGAGCTGGCTTCAGCATGCCTTGCCTGCAGCCAGTGAGCGTCCCGCCCCATGGATCTTGTCTTTGCACCGCGCCAGATCGAGCTCTGGCCGATCGAGAAGCTGCGCCCTTATGCCAAGAACGCGAAGATCCATGGTGAGGCCCAGGTTGCGAAGATTGCGGCCAGCATGGCGAAGTTCGGCTGGACCGTTCCCTGCTTGGTCGCGGACGACGGCGAGTTGATTGCGGGCCATGGGCGCGTGCTGGCAGCCGGCGCGCTGGGCCTGACCGAGGCCCCTGTCATCAGGCTTGGCCATCTAGATGAAGCGGAGCGTCGCGCCTACCGCATTGCCGATAACAAGCTGACCGAGCTTGGCGAATGGGACGAGGCGATGCTGCGCGACGAGATCGCAGGGCTCTTGGCGGAAGACTTCGACCTCGATCTGCTGGGCTTCTCGGATGAGGATCTGGATGCCCTACTGCAGGATCCAGAGACGGTGGGCGACGATGGGGCCGTAGAGGGCGAGGATGACATCCCGGAGCCGCCGGTTAACCCGGTGTCGGTGGCAGGCGACCTTTGGCAGCTTGGGTCGCACCGGCTGATCTGCGGTGACAGCACCAGCGCCGATGTGGTTGGACGCCTCCTGGGCAGCGTCAGACCGTTGCTGATGGTGACTGACCCACCCTACGGCGTGGAATACGACCCGTCCTGGCGCAACCAGGCAGGAGCTGCAAAAACCAAACGTACCGGCAAGGTGCTGAATGACGACCGCGCTGACTGGCGCGAGGCCTGGTCCCTCTTTCCCGGCGATGTGGCCTATATCTGGCATGGCGCACTTCATGCAGCGACTGTGGCCGACAGCCTGATCGCCGCGGGCTTCGCCATCCGCTCCCAGATCATCTGGGCAAAGGATCGGCTAGTGCTCAGCCGCGGCGATTACCACTGGCAGCACGAGCCCTGCTGGTATGCCGTGCGCGCCAAGGGCAAAGGCCACTGGGCCGGTGATCGCAAACAGACCACGCTCTGGCAAATCGCGAACAAGGACCAAGATGCCGAAACCGTACACGGCACGCAAAAACCGGTCGAATGCATGCGCCGCCCGATCCTGAACAACTCCAGCCCCGGCCAAGCAGTTTTCGAGCCCTTCATGGGATCCGGCACGACGCTCATTGCAGCGGAAACCACGGGGCGCATCTGTTACGGCGTCGAGCTGAACCCCGTTTACGTCGACGTCGCCATCGAGCGCTGGCAGGCCTTCACCGGCGAAGAGGCTGTTCTGGAAGACAGCGGCGAAAGTTTCGCGGCACTCAAATCCAAGAGGTTGGCCGCTTGATGCAGTCGCGGCGCCAATCGCTGATCGAAGCGATCACCAATGTCGTGGTGGGCTATGCGCTGGCGGTGCTGACGCAGATCGTGGTGTTTCCGTGGTTCGGGTTGAAAGTAAGCCTGAACGACAACCTCGCGATCGGCGCGATGTTCGTGATTATCTCGCTTCTGCGCAGCTATGCGCTGCGCCGGCTGTTCGAGCGCTGGCGATGACTGGCGGAATCAGGCCGCGTCCAATTTGTAAACAGTGCCACGCTCAGGGTGTTTCTCGGAAGTGATTGTCAGGCCAAGCTTCTTCTTGAGCGCACCAGAGATTGCACCTCTCGCCGTATGTGCTTGCCAAGATGTCGCTTCAACAATCTCGGTGATCGAGGCACCTTCGGGGCGCTGCAGCATTTCGATCAACATGGCCTGCTTGGTACCTTGCCGGATAGAGACCAGCTTAGGGCCTTCACTTGCGTCTGCGGCCACTTCTGTAGATTTAGCCGCCGGTCGAGCCTTGCGGATAGTGCTGACCGTGCTCGCGACAACCGGATCAATGCCGATGGCATCAAGTCCGGCCTCAGTTGCAATCAAGGTTGTGCCATGACCATCGCCGGTCTCACGCCAGAGCGGTTCGTGACGACGAAGATTGGCATCGACCTCTTCAAGCCAACCGCGCTCGATCATCTTGGTGACGGTCATCTTGGCCGCAGCCCCAGCCAGCCCGTCGGGCAGAGGCATAGCCAAATTGCCAGGGCGGGATGCAGCGCGGGTGAGAATAATGGTTTGTGTATCGGTGAGTTTGGGCATCGTTTGCGCCTTTTCAAAAGGTGTCGTGAAGCAGGTCAGTGGGCATCATCCATCGCGGCAGTGACCGCGAAGTGCTGCACCCAACCGGTTAGGTAAGGCAGCCCAGCAGGGATGCCGTGCTCACGCTCAGTCTGGCGGTCGATGCGCCAGCCCTGCCAGCGGCGGATCGCGGAGCCGATAGCAGCCTCGAGCCCAATACCGCCGCCGGTCATGTTGCCGACGACATCGTCGGCGAAATGCCGACCGATGCGGCTGTCCAGAAAGTCGCGGATGCCAATCATCTCGTCTTCGCTGTCGGCGTGGATGGCTTCGGCGATCAGGCGCGAGGCAAGGCTCCAGACCTCCGAGCTGCGGCGGTCGCGCTGTGGGCAGACGGTCAGGGTGCGGAAGAAGCCGTAATCTTCGTTGCGGCTGGGCAGGATGGGGTGCTTGGTCATGGTGGGATCCTTTTCATGGAGGGTGGCGGGGCGCTTGGCCCCGCCGGTGTACGATCAGGCGGCGCTGAGGGCTTCGAGCGTGGCAATGTGGCGGCGCAGCGTGGCGGCTTCCTCGCGCGCAGCGTCGGCCCAGAAAGCGGCGCGGGCGTCACAAGCAGCTGCAAGGCGCTCGGCATCTGCCTTCGTGAAGCGGTTGACCTTGTGGGCGCTGCCATGGCCCGTGCAGGTGGCGCGGTGTTTCTTGCCCTCAGGCGTCAGCGTGAAGGTCAGGGGTCCAAAGTCGTCGATCACGATCCAGTTGTGCGCGGCGATCATGGCGCAGGCGCTGGGCGCGAGGCGTGCTTCGATCTCTTCAGCGGCGGCGCGGAAGTTGGCGATCAGGGTGGAGGTGGTCATGGCATGGGCCTTTCAGGTGAGTTGCATCGTTTTGGTGCAATAACAATCGCTCTGAAGAGCCGATTAACGTAGCAAAATAGAAGCAATATCATTGCTTTATGATCAGGAACTGTTGCCTGTCGCATCGACCCATGCCTCGTCCTGCCAGACATAGAGATGGGACAGTTCGCAAGTTGGGCGCGGCAGGATGCGGGGCACTCGGGGCGGATCAAAACAGTCCAGCGCATCAGCCCGGACCTGCCGGATTTCGCGGGCGGCGAGGATGTCCTCAGGCGCCCACGCGGCTAGCGCGGGAAGCATGTGCTCGGGGTAGCCATCGTAATGGACATATACATGCGCCCACTCTTCGGGCCCGGTCTGGATAGCGATCTGTGCGCGGGTGCTCATAGGATCGCCCTCACTTCTGCTGCGCAATCAGGGCGAGGAGGACCGCCGCCATGCCGCCCAGGTATTCGCTGCGGCGGAACACGATCTCGTCGATGTGGCCGGCGTTGTCGATCGCGGGGTCAACCGCGAGATCGTCTGCCATGTGCGGCATCAGGCGTTTGGCTTGGGCGTTGTAGCGGGTGGCAAGGGTCATCTGTGTTTCTCCAATCAGGCAATTTGCTTGATGTGAGAATCGCTCGACACCGAAGTGTAATCAACTCAAATATACAGTTTTTTCTGTTTATTTTCAATGTTTTGAGGTCAATCCAACCGCCATGGAAGGTATGTCAGAACGCGCCTATGCCGAGCATGCCAGGATCTCCCGCGGGGCTGTTCAGAAGGCCCGCAAGACCGGTCGCCTAGTGCTCTTCGACGATGGCTCGATCAACGCCGCGGCCTCGGATGTGCGGCGCGGTTCAGCGACCGATCCGGATCAACAGATGCGCTCGCGGGGAGGGCTTGGCGCGAATGGTGAAGGGCCTGTAGTCTCAGGTCCCGGTGACAGCACATCCTATATCAAAGCACGTACGGCGCTGACCGTATATCAGGCGCAAGAGCGCCAGCTTTCGATCCAGAAGAAAAAGGGCGTGCTAATGGATCGCGCGCGGGCCGAGACCTTGGTGTTTCGTCTGGCCCGTCAGGAGCGGGATCTTTGGGTCACCTGGCCCACACGCGTGGCGGCCCTCATGGCCGCACAATTGTCCGCAGACATGGAGAAGGCATCCGGCAAGGCGGTGACGATCGAGACTGCGATCTTGCAGAGGGTGTTGGAAACCCATGTCCGAGAGCAGCTCGATGCCCTGGCCGACCTCAGGGTCTCGCTTGAATGATGAGGAGAACACATCTGATCTGACCGAGGGCCTCGATCTCGCCTTTGACGGCGCCGAGGATATCCTGCGTGCCTGGCGTCGAGGCATGCGGCCTGACCCTGACCTCACAGTCTCCGAATGGGCCGACAAGCATCGCAAGCTGTCCTCGCGCGCCTCTGCTGAACCAGGGCAATACCGAACAGCCCGCACGCCCTATTTGCGCGCCATTATGGATGCGCTGAGCCCCGGCCACCCAGCCCAGCGGATCAGCTTCATGAAGGCCGCCCAGGTCGGCGCAACGGAAGCTGGCAACAACTGGATCGGCTTTGTGATCCATCACGCGCCTGGCCCGATGCTGGCGGTGCTGCCCACAGTGGAAATGGCCAAGCGCACCTCACGGGGCCGCATCGATCCGCTTATCGAAGACAGCCCGGCGCTGAAGGAGCGCGTCCAGCCGGCGCGGTCTAGGGATGCGGGCAATTCGATGCTGTCGAAGGAGTTCCCAGGCGGCATTCTCGTGCTGACCGGTGCTAATTCGGCGACGGGCCTGCGGTCCATGCCGGCCCGATATGTGTTTCTGGATGAGGTCGATGCCTATCCGGCCTCCGCCGACGAGGAAGGCGATCCTGTGAGCCTCGCCGAGGCGCGGACTACGACCTTTGCGCATCGGCGTAAGGTGTTCATGGTCTCGACCCCGACCATCCGGGGGCTCTCGCGCATCGAGCGCGAGTTCGAGGCCAGTGATCAGCGGCGGTATTTCGTGCCGTGTCCGCATTGCGGCCATATGCAATGGCTGCAGTTCGAGCGGCTGCGCTGGGACAAGGGCCGGCCGGAAACAGCGGCCTATGCCTGCGAAGGGTGCGAGCGCCCTATCGCCGAGCACCACAAGACGCAGATGCTCGAGCGCGGCGAATGGCGGGCAACGGCGACCAGTTCCGACCCGAACGCAATCGGGTTTCACCTCTCGGCGCTTTATTCGCCGATCGGCTGGAAAAGCTGGGAGCAGATCGCACGCGACTGGCTGGCGGCCCAGGGTTCAGACGAGATGCTGCGTGCGGCGCGCAACACGCTCCTTGGCGAGACCTGGGTTGAAAGCGGGGACGCGCCGGAATGGCAGCGGCTGGCGGACCGCCGTGAGGCATTCGCCGCGCAGGTGCCCATGGGCGGGTTGTTCCTGACCGCCGGAGCCGATGTGCAGAAGGACCGGATAGAGGTCGATGTCTGGGCTTGGGGCCGTGGCCTCGAAAGCTGGCTCGTCGATCACATCGTCATTCCAGGCGGTCCTGGTGATCCGGCCTGCTGGCAAGCACTGACAGAACTGCTCGGTCAAACCTGGGTGCATGAGAACGGCGCGGTAATGCCTCTGGCCAAGCTGGCAATCGACACTGGGTATGAAACCTCTGCCGTCTACGCCTGGGCACGTGCGCAAGGCATTGCGCAAGTTGCACCTGTGAAAGGTTTGGAGGGGTTCAACCGCGCGACGCCCGTGTCGGGGCCAACCTTTGTCGATGCGACCGTCAATGGTCGGAAACTAAAGCGTGGGGCGCGGCTATGGACGGTGGCCACCGCCACCTTCAAGGCAGAGACCTATCGGTATCTGCGGCTAGAGCGGCTCTCTGATGAAGATCGTGCGCTGGGCATGACCAATCCGGCGGGTATGATCCACCTGCCGGACTGGGCAGACAGCGAATGGCTCAAGCAGCTCGTGGCAGAGCAGCTGGTCACAATCCGCAACCGGCGCGGCTACGCCCGCCAAGAATGGCAAAAGATGCGTGAGCGCAACGAGGCGCTGGACACACGGGTCTATGCCCGGGCGGCCGCGTGGATCCTCGGTGCCGACCGTTTCGACGAACGCATGTGGCGTCAGTTGGAGAAACAGGCCGGCGTGGAGACGGCTGTCCCAGCGCAGGGTGCCGAGCCCGATAAATCGACCGAACCGCAAGCGGGGCGGATCGCATCGCCCCGGCGGCGCGGCTGGAAGATCAGCACGCCAAAATACATGGAATGATGAATGACCCTCGACGAGCTAAAACTCCGCCACAGCGCGCTTTTGGCCGCGCGCTACAGCGGCACGCGGTCGGTCAGCTATGACGGCAAGACCGTAAACTACGGGACCGACGCCGAGCTTGCCGCGGCCATAGGCGATGTCGAACGGCGCATCGCCAAACTCGAGCGCGGCGCTGGGCGTGTGCTACGCCCCTTTGCTGTGAAAGACCTCTGATGAACTGGCGGCAGCGCCTCGGCGCCTTCATCGGCGGGTTTGATGCTGGACAGCAACATCGGCGACTGCGCGGGTTCCAAGCGACCCGCGCGCATGTGAATGCGCTGATCGCCGCCTCGGGGCCTGACATCACCGCTCGCGCCCGCTGGCTCGTGCGCAACAACGGCTATGCCGCGAATGCAGTCGAAAGCTGGGCGGCGAATACCGTGGGCGACGGGATCAAGCCGATCTCGAAACTCGCCGATGCCGCGCGGAAGGAAGAGCTGCAGCGGCTTTGGCTCGCCTGGACCGATGAGGCCGATGCCGAGGGCTTGACGGATTTCTACGGGCTACAGCGCCGGGCGGCGCGCGAGGTGTTTCTGGCGGGTGAGGTCTTTGTTCGTATCCGGCCGCGGCGGGTGGAGGACGGCCTCACGGTTCCGCTCCAACTGCAAATGCTGCCCTCGGAAATGCTGCCACTCCATGAAACCGGCGTGGCGCGCAACGGCAACGCGATCCGCCAAGGGATTGAGTTCGACCGGATTGGACGGCGCGTCGCCTATCACTTCTTCCGCCGTCATCCGGGCGACAGCACCGATCCTGTAATGTCTGGAGAAATTGTCCGCGTGCCCGCCTCGGAGGTGATCCACGTCATCGACCCAGTCGAGGGTGGTCAGCTGCGTGGCGTGTCGAAATTGGCCCCGGCGATCGTGAAGTTGTTCCTTTTGGATCAATACGACGACGCGGAGTTGGACCGGAAAAAGGTCGCCGCGATGTACGCGATGTTCGTGACCTCGCCCGCCCCGGAGAACCCGCTCGCCCCCTTGGACGATGAGGAGATGCCCGCAGGTGTCGAGATCAGCCCGGGCCAGATTGTGCGGCTCGATCCCGGCGAGGATGTCACTGTCGGCCAGCCCGCTGACAGCGGGGCGACGTATGAGCCCTTCCAATACCGGACGCTCCTGCAGATCTCGGCCGCGCTCGGGATCCCCTACCCCTACCTCGCCAATGACATGGTGAAGGGGAACTTCTCGAACTCGCGCCTTGCCCTAATCGAGTTCCGCCGTCGTGTCTCGGCCTGGCAGCATTCAGTCATGGTCTATCAGCTCTGTCGGCCGGTCTATGCGCGCTGGCTGGATCTAGCCGTGCTATCAGGCGCGCTGGCCCTGCCAGGCTATGAGGCCGAGCGCCCGCGCATGCTGGCCGCCGATTGGCTCCCCACGAAATGGGACTGGGTCGATCCGCTCAAAGACGCCAATGCCGAGATCGCCCAGATCGAGGCAGGGCTGAAATCTCGCACCCAGGCCATCGCCGAGCGTGGCTATGACGCCGAACAAGTCGACCGTGAAATCGCCGCTGAACGGGAACGCGAGCGAGCGCTGGGCCTCGACTTCCGCCGTCCGGGCTCGCCCGCGCAGGGCGTACAGGCCCTGCCGGCCGAGGGCGATGGGGCTGAGCCAAACAATGAGACCGATGACGCGGAAGACCGCCCACGCCCTGACGAGGACCAAGCCTGATGCTCCATGCCCGTATTGCCGCGCGCGCCTTCAATACGCCGCTGCTGGTGGAACCCTCCAAGGCCATGGCGTTTCTGTCAGGTCTCGGGCCACGCATCCTCGGGCGCCGGGTGGAACTTCCAGGACCGGATGACGAGAACGAAGGCGCGGCACCCCTGCCCGCCCGCGCCAGTATCCTCGCCGGAAACCTTAGCGAGCGTCTCCGCAATCACGGCGATGCCCCCTATCCAGTCGTTGACGGCATCGCGGTGATCGAGATTTCCGGCGTGCTTATCCACCGCGGTGGCTGGATCGGACAGTCCTCTGGCCAAACCAGTTACGAGGGAATTGCCGCGCAGATCGATGCGGCGGCGCGCGATCCATCCGTGCGCGCGGTGGCGCTTGAGATCGACAGCTTTGGCGGAGAGGTGGCGGGCGTCTTCGACCTGGCTGACCAGATCCGCGCCCTACGCCGTAACAAGCCCGTTTGGGCTTTCGTCGCCGAACATGCCTTCTCTGCAGGCTATGCGCTGGCCTCTCAGGCCGACCGCATCCTGCTGCCGCGCACCGGCGCCGTTGGCAGTATCGGCGTGGTGGTGATGCATGCCGATCTTAGCAGCCAGTTGGATCAGGACGGCGTTCGCGTCACGCTGATCCATTCAGGCCAGCACAAGGTCGATGGCAATCCCTACGAGCCGCTGCCCGAAGCGGTCCGCGATGACATCCAGCGCGAGATCGATGTTTTGCGGTTCCTCTTCGCCGAGACTGTCGCCGTGGGCCGCGCTGGGCGGCTGAGCCAGGACGCAGCGCTGGCGACCGAGGCTGCGACCTTCCGCGGGACGGATGCCATCGCCGCAGGCCTCGCCGATGAGGTGATCGACCTCACCCGTGGCTTTGCCCGCTTTCGCGAAAGCCTGTCTGCCCCATCACCTACCGCGCGGCTGCCCCGCGCCAGTCATCCCCGAGCAAAGGAGGCCGCCATGAGCGCCACAACTGACGCCACTGAGGCAAATACGGAAATCAGAGATGCCGAGGACACCGTGCTGGAGAGCGCGACTGAACAAGATGAGCAGGAAGCTGAACAAAGCGTGCAGGAAGAAGACCCCGCGCCCGTCGCAGCTGCCGCGCCTTTGCCCGCCCCGGCGGCTGCGCAACCCAGCAATCTGGCGGACCTGTCGGCGCAGCTTCGCGAGGCGGCAGCGGAGATCGCCGAGATCGCGGCGCAAGCAGGTCGCCTCGGCATCGCAATCGATGCCGCGAAGGCGCTGCGCGAGGGCACGGCCCCGGAAGCCCTCCGCAAACTGGTCCTTCAGCGCGCCTCTGCAGCCGCAGATGCACGCGACATCGTTGCCGCTCCACCCTCACCCGTTCTCCCCAAATCCGCAGAAAGCCCGATTGTGGCTGCCGCGAAGAAGGCTGCCTCGGCGGGCAGCAGGGGCTGAACCGCTCTCCCCAAAAGCTGCCGCCCACCTGATCCCCCGCCGCTCCTCCCCGGCGGGGGATTTCTTTTTGACCCTCACATCTTCGGAGATTGCCCATGTCCATGCTGACCCAACCGCCCACCATGGGCGATGTCCTCAAATACGAGCTGAACCCCAACTTCACCCGAGAGACCGTCACGCTGCTGGCCGGCACCAGCTACCCCGTTGGCGCTGTGCTGGGCCGCATCACCGCGAGCGGCAAGATGAAACTCAGCACCGCCACAGGCACCGACGGAGCTCAGAACGCGGCCGCTGTCCTGCTTTACGACGTGGATGCAACTGCGGCTGATGTAGCCGGCATCGCCGTCTTGCGCGGCCCAGCCATCGTCTCGAAAGCCGCGCTCGTGTTCGACGCCAGTGTCGATGACGCGGCCAAGACGGCGGCCAAGCACGCCCAGCTGGCAGCGCTCGGCATCATCCCGCGCGACGCTGCCTGATCAGGCGCATCGCCAGTTCTTCCCGTCGCGCTTTCGCGCGTCACCCCTTATTCCCCGGAGTTCCTCATGACCATCACGCGCAACCCGTTTGATGCGGGCGGCTATTCGCTCGCCGAGATGACGCAGGCCATCAACATCCTGCCCAACCTCTACACCCGCCTCGGCCAAATCGGCCTGTTTCGCTTTGAAGGCGTCACGCAACGTTCCATTGTCATCGAACAGCGCGAAGGTGTCCTCAGCCTCCTGCCCTCGGTCCCGCTGGGCGCGCCGGCCACTGTCGGCACCCGCGAGCAGCGCTCGATGCGCAGCTTCGCCCTGCCTTGGATCCCACATGACGATGTGATCCTGCCCGCCGATATCCAGGGCATGCCGGCGCTGGGCCTGTCAGACGCGGCTGATCCGCTGGTCGAAGTGATGAACCGCAAGCTGACGCTGATGCGCCGCAAGCATGCCCAGACCCGCGAATACATGGAGATGAACGCGCTCCGCGGCATCGTGAAGGATGGTGCGGGCACGACCCTCTACAACTACTTCACCGAGTTTGGGCTGGAGATGATCTCGGTCGATTTCGTCTTCGGCACGGCCGGCACCAATGTGCAAGGCAAGGTCCGTACGGTCCTGCGCGGGATCGAGGACAACCTCCTCGGCGAGACGATGACCACGGCGCATGCGCTTGTGAGCTCGGAGTTCTTCGACAAGCTGATCAGCCACCCCAAGACCGAAGAAGCCTACAAGTTCTTCTCGGCGACCGGCGGCCAGCCCCTGCGCGAAGACATGCGCCGGGCCTTCCCGTTCGCAGGCATCCTCTTCGAGGAATACAACGGCTCGGTCACCCTGTCGAATGGCACCTCGGAACGCCTGATCCCCGCGGGCGAAGGCATCGCCTTCCCGCTTGGCACCTTCGACACCTTCACCACCTATGGCGGGCCAGCCAACCTGCTCGAGACCGCCAACACCGTCGGCCTGCCGCTTTACGCGCGGCAGATGATGGACACCAAGGGGCGCTGGATCGATCTCATGACCGAGGCCTCGATCCTGCCGGTCAACAAGCGCCCGCGGCTGGCCATCCGGATCTTCAGCTCTAACTGAGGCCGCTGAGACATGACGGCCTTTGCCCTGGCCCTCGATCTGCTCTTCGCTGATCCGAACCTCGCCCACGAGGCCTGGCATCGTGACAGCGAAGGGCAGTTCACCCGCATCCGCATCATCATGCGGCGCAATGATGATGTGACCGCATTCGGGGCCGCGCGTCTGCTCTCAGAGACCATGCGCTTCGATGTGCGCGTCTCGGAGCTCCCCGCGCCTCGCCCCGATGAGCAGATCCTCATCGGTGACGAAACCTTCCTAATACAGGGCGAGCCGATCCGTGATCGGGAGCGCTTGATCTGGACAATCGAGGCAACGGCCGCGTGAAACTCGACCTCTCCGTGACCGGCGACATTGTCAACGCGATGCGCGCCGAAATTCTCGCTGGCGAAAAGGCCGTGACCACGGCCATGCGCGTTGCAGGCGCTGGTCTCAAATCCGACTGGCGCGCCCAGATCACGCGCGCGCGCCTCGGTCAGCGGCTCGCCAACACGATCAGGTCCAAAACCTATCCTGCGGCGGGCGAAAGCCTGGAAGCGGCCGCGCTCGTCTGGTCAAACGCACCCCAGATCATCGGGGCGCATGACACCGGACCATTGATCCGGTCAAAAGATGGGTTCTGGCTTGCCATCCCAACGCCTGCGGCCGGTAAGGGCAGCCGCGGCAAGGCGCTCACGCCCGGCGAATGGGAAAGGCGGCGCGGTCTGCCCCTGCGCTTTGTCTATCGGCGGAGAGGACCAAGTTTGCTCGTGGCCGACGGGCGGCTGAACAGTCGCGGGCTGGGCGTGGCCTCGCGCTCCAAGACTGGGCGTGGACAGAGCACTGTGCCGATCTTCCTGCTGGTACCACAGGTGAAACTCGCCAAACGGCTTTCGCTGGCGCGGGATGCTGAGCGGGCACAGGCGGCGATACCGGGGCTGATCGTGGCGAATTGGCTCGATGCACGGGCGTCATGAAAGGGCTGGCGGAAGCGGTGGGATTCGAACCCACGGTAGGCTCTCACCTACGCTGGTTTTCAAGACCAGAGCCTTAAACCACTCGGCCACACTTCCTTTTGGTGCCCCCTGCCGGACTCGAACCGGCACGCCCGAAGGCAAAAGATTTTAAGTCTTCAGCGTCTACCATTCCGCCAAGGGGGCTTTGGTAGGCCCGGCAGGACTTGAACCCGCAACCAAAGCGTTATGAGCGCTCTGCTCTAACCAATTGAGCTACAGGCCCGCTATCAGGCTAGATGCCGGATTCTGCGCTGGGAAACAAGTAAATGCCCACCACCCGCGAAACCATCCTGACCGCCCTGGCGGACCTGCTCAGGACGATCCCGCATGTGCCGGTTCTACGCGGAGAAGTTCTACCGGAACGCATCCCGCCTGCAGGTCTCATGATCCTGCGCGACGGCACCCCGGGCGAGCCAGGCGTGACGTTGTCGCCGCTGACCTATCATTTCCAGCATCGCGCCGAACTCGAGATGATCGTGCGATCAGCAACGGATCGGGACGCCCTTTTCGACGCGCTTGTCGCTCAGATCGGCGCGGTGATCACCGCCGATCGGACATTGAGGGGGTTGTGCGACTGGGTCGAGCCGGAGGCTGCTGAACCTGTCGATCTTCCGGTGGAGGGGGCCGCCTCTCTGAAAGCCGGGATCATTCCGATCACCCTTCACTACGCGACCAGTGACGCGCTGGGCTGAGCAGACCAATTCGAGGAGAAACACCATGGCACGAGCCCAAGGGGCGCGGGCGCAGATGGCGCTGGCGTTCGAAACGACCTATGGAACGCCGCCCGCGAGCGGCTACACCAAGATGCCATTTGCCAGCACGACGCTGGGGGCTGAGCAACCGCTGCAGACATCGGAACTGCTGGGCTACGGACGCGATCCGCAGGCCCCAATCAAGGATGCGGTGACGGCCGATGGCGATGTGGTCATCCCGATTGACGCCGAGGCCTTCGGCTTCTGGTTGAAGGCAGCATTTGGGGCACCCACTACCATAGGCGCCGACGCCCCCTATACCCACGAGTTCCGTTCCGGCAGTTGGGCGCTTCCATCATTCTCGGTCGAGACCGGCATGCCCGAGGTACCGCGCTTTGCCATGTATTCCGGCTGCATGGTGGATAGCCTAAACTGGCAGATGGCGCGTTCCGGGCTGCTGACTTCAACGGCCAGCATCGTGGCACAGGGCGAGGCCATCGCCACGACTACGGCGGCGGGAACGCCCGCCAATATCGCGCTGAAACGTTTCGGCCACTTCAACGGCTCGATCACACGGAACGGGGCAAATATCGGCAACGTTGTCTCCACCGACCTGACCTATGCCAACAACCTCGATCGCATCGAGACGATCCGTTCCGATGGAAAAATCGACGGTGCTGATCCGTCCATCGCGGCGCTGACCGGCAATGTCGTTGTCCGATTTGCGGACCAGACGCTCGTGACCCAGGCGATCAACGGCGAGGCCTGTGAGTTGGAGTTCTCCTACACGCTGCCAACGGGCGAGAGCCTGACCGTTACGGCCCACGCTGTTTACCTTCCACGCCCGCGGATCGAGATCTCGGGCCCGCAAGGTGTACAGGCCACCTTTGATTGGCAGGCGGCCAGCGATGCAGTGGTGGGTCGTATGTGCACCGTTACCCTGACCAACGACCGCGAGGTTTACTGACCATGCTGCGCTTGAACCTTTCGAATGAACCCCGCTGGCTCGACCTCGGCCATGGCGTGCGGCTGCTGGTGGAGCCGCTGACCACAGCCATCATGCTCGCCGCACGCAGCGATCCGGCGATTGTCGCAGCTGCCGCTGGAGCTGAAAGCAGCGATTCCAACGACGACCTCGCGCGCATCGTCGCCAAGGCCGTCGCGCGCATCGTAGTGAAGGATTGGGAGGGCGTCGGAGACGAGGACGGCGAGCCAATGGCTATCTCACATGACGGCATCGATGCCCTGCTGGAGCTTTGGCCGATCTTCGAGGCGTTTCAAACGAAATACATCGCGGGCGCGCTGATCCTGGATGCGGAAAAAAACGCCTGACCGCTCTCGCCGACTGGGAGTTCGGCGGGGGCGGTGACTATTGCGCGGTGTGCCCCTCTATGTGCGCGGAATGCCCACGGACCCAGCACAAACCTCTCACCCTGGAAGGCTGGCAGGTCTGGGATCTGGTCCAGCGCCTCGGCGGACAGGTGCGCGCCGTGGGGGGCATGAGCGGCGGCGCTGTCCTCGGCTGGGACATGGGCGCAGCCCTGCAACTCGGCGCAGCCCTCGGGCTCTCGCCCCTCATCATCGCGGAACTCTTGCCACCCATTGAGGCGGTGATGGTGCGCAAGACAAACGAAGAGATCGAACACCGACATGGCTGAGAAAAAAGTCTCCGTCCGCCTCTCCGCGACCGGCGGCCGCCAGGTGCGTGCCGAGCTGGAAGGTGTCGGCGAGGCGGGGGCGCGCGGCATGGGGCGTCTCTCGCACGAGATGGACCAGGCCAATGCGCGCATGGCGGCCTTCGCGCGTCGGGCCCGGATCGCTGCGACTGCTGCTGCCACGGCGCTCGCTGCTGCCGTCGTGTCGATGACCCGCTCGACCGTTGCGGCCGCCAACGAGATCGGCCAGCTCTCCCAGGTTGCCAATGCCAACCCCGAGGTGTTCCAGCGCTGGTCGGCGGCCTCGGCTACGGTGGGGATCGAACAGGAGAAGCTCGCGGATATCCTGAAGGACGTGAATGACCGGGTGGGTGATTTCCTGCAGACGGGCGGCGGCCCGATGGCAGATTTCTTCGAGAACATCGCGCCTCGGGTGGGGGTGACGGCCGACCAGTTCGCACGGCTCTCGGGGCCAGAGGCGCTGCAGCTCTATATCGACAGCCTCGAACGCGCGGGCGTCAGCCAACAGGAGATGACCTTTTATCTCGAGGCGATGGCCTCGGATGCGACCCGGCTGATCCCGCTGCTGCAAAACGGCGGGGCAGAGATGACCCGGCTCGGGGCACAGGCACAGGCGCTTGGCGCAGTGCTGGACGCGGATGCCATCGCTGCCATGCGCCGCTCGGAGCTCGCGCTGGTCAGCATCGGCCAGGTCTTCACCGGCGTTCGCAACCGGATTGCCGTGGCGCTCGCCCCGTCGCTGGAGGCAGTGGCCAATGCGTTTGTCGCCCTTGCGTCCAGCACCAGCCCGATCAGCCGGGCTTTTGACGCGGTGCTGAGCAACCTTGATCGGTTCGCGATCTACGCCGGGACCTTTGCCACCTTCCTCGCAGGCCGCTGGGTGGCCGCCATGGCGGTGGCCGCACTGTCGGTGCGGGGATTGGCAATGACGCTCGTCATCCTTCGCGGGGCGCTCATTCGCACCGGCATCGGTGCTCTCATCGTCGGGGCGGGCGAGCTGGTTTATTGGTTCACGCGGTTGGCCTCCGGCGCGGGCGGCTTCGGCGAGGCCATGGGCCTCTTGAAAGACGTCGCGGTCGAGGTCTGGGACCGGATCAAGATGGGGGCATCAAGCGCTGGGGCTGCGGCCACCGCCATGTTCTACGATCTGAAGGCCGATGCCGCTTCCGGCATGGCTGGGGCCATCGAGAGTGTCGTGGCTTTTGGCAACACCACAGCCAACGCCTTCGAGGGTGCCCTACTGGCTGTCCGCGAGATCTGGTCGCGTCTGCCAGACGTGATCGGGGATCTCGTCTTCTCGGCCGCCAACCGCATGCTCGATGGGATCGAGGCTATGCTGAACGGCGCCATCGCCCGGATCGATGCCTTTACGGGACGCATCCGCGATGCGCTTGCCGCAGTGGGCATCGAGACCACCTTTGGTCAGATCGGTGAAATCAATCTCGGTGACATCCCCAACCCCTTCGCAGGCGCCTCCGCAGATGCCGGAACGGCTGCGGCAGAGGCATTTCGCCGAGCCTTCGAGGACAACCCGCTCACGGCCCCTGACCTTGGTCTTGATGGGATTGCCGCCGAGGCGCTGGCCACTGCGAACACCTACCGTCAGGCGGCAACCGATCTCGCCAATGGCGCGACAGCCCCGCTCACATCCTGGGGCGCGCTTCGTGACGCCGTTGCGGGCACCGGCGAAGAAGGCGCGGCGGCGCTGGATGAGGCGACTGTCTCAGCAGATCGGCTGTCGGATGCCATGGGGCGCGCGGGAGGGGCTGCGGGCAGCGCCGGGGATCGGATCGCCACCGGTTGGCGTGCAGTCTCGGAGTCCCTTCAAGCCTATGCCGCAGATGCGCTGAACTGGGGCAAAGGCCTCGGTGAAACCCTGACCGGCGCTTTCAGTGGCGCGGAAAGCGCGTTCCGAAGCTTCGTCGAGACCGGCAAGTTCGACTTCAAGGGCCTCGTTCGCTCGATCCTGGCGGACCTTGCAGTTCTGTCCTTCAAGCGTGCGGTGCTGGGGCCCATCGCCTCGGCGCTCTCCGGCATCTTTGGCGGCGGGTCCGTTGCGGCGGCCGTCTCGCATGCGGGTGGTATTGTCGGACTGTCCGGACATAGCCGCTCGGTGCCAGCATTGGCCTTCGCTGCTGCGCCGCGGATGCACTCCGGCGGTTGGGCAGGTCTCCGCCCCGACGAAGTCCCGACGATCCTGCAGCGTGGGGAACGGGTGCTGAACCGCCGCGAGGCGGCGAGCTACGGCCGAGTCAGTGCTGACACAGGCGTGACCGTGAACATCGACGCGCGCGGGGCGCAGATGGGTGTGGCCGAGCAGATCGACGCGCGCCTTCGCGCTGCGATCCCGGAGATCGCCCGCATAGCGAAAGAAAGCGTGGCCGATGGGCGGCGGCGGGGTCAGGTGATCTGAGATGGCCATTCCTGTCTTGCCCCTGACGCTCGTGTCCTCGCTCGAGCGGCGCTTGGTGACATCTGTGGCCGAGGCGCGCTCGCCGTTCACCGGCACATCCCAGATCCAGGACTGGGGTGCGTCGTGGTGGGAATACCAGATCGAGATGGCGGTGACCCAAGGGGCTAAGGCCCGTCGGCTTTCTGCCTTCTTCACCGCCCTTGGTGGATTGCGCGGCCGGTTCCTCTTCCCCGATCCCTCGATCGAGGTGCCGGTGGCGGCGGGCAATCCTTACGTGACCGAGGCGCAAGCTGCGGGAGCCTCCACCCTGCGCACGGCTGGTTGGGGACTTGGCCTTCGCGCGGGGGATTTCTTCCAGTTGGGCGGAGATGCCACCACACGGCTTTATCAGCTAACGGCGGATGTGGTGCCCGTGGGCAGCGAGGCGACGCTCACCCTCGTGCCGCCGCTTCGGGCTTCCGTGCCGGTCGGCACGCTGCTCGGCCTCGATGCCCCGTCGGTTCTGTTGCGGCTGACGGCACCCGTCCCCTCGGTCATCGGCCGAGCGGATCAGCATCGCTTCACGATCTCGGCACGGGAGGCGCTCTGATGAGCCGCGATCTCACCGTCGCCTTCGCCACGGCATTGGCCGATCAAAGCCTCAGGCCCGTCATCTTCTTCGAGGGTCAGTTCGCCACGGGCTGGGTCCGGATCTGGTCGGGATTGGGAGAGGTCAGTTGGAACGGCCAGGCTTGGGCGGGGGCTGGGTCTTTGCTCGGGCTCGGGGCCATCGACGAAACCGGAGAGGTCGTGGCCGGCGGCACGGCCGTCTCGCTTTCCGGCGTGCCACTGGATCTCGTGCAGATGGCGATCGATGAAGCGCGTCAGGGCCTGCCGGGCAGGATCTGGCTGGGGCTTCTGGCCGAGGATGGCAGCATCATCGCCGATCCGGTTCAGGCCTTCTCGGGCCGGCTCGATGTGCCAGAAATCAAGGACGATGCCGATACCTGTACGATCACCATTAGCTATGAAAGCCGTCTGATCGATCTCACCGTGGCGCGGACCTGGCGCTACACCCATGAAAGCCAGCAGGTGCTGTTCCCGGGCGATCTCGGGTTCGAATACGTCACCGCGATCCAGGATCGCGAAATTACCTGGGGGCGCGGATGATGCTCCCCCGCGTTCACCACTGGGAACGCCTGCTTGCAGCAGCGATCGATACCGCCCGCGCGCGTCCTTTCGTTTGGGGCGTGCATGACTGCCCGACCTTTGCCTTCGAGACGCGCATGATCCTGACCGGCGGTGAGGATGTCGCGTCCCTCTGGCGCGGGCGCTACACCACAGCGCTCGGCGGCGAGCGGGTAATGCGCCGCTTGGGCTGGGCCTCGCTCGAGGAGATGGGTCGAGCTCTTTTGGGTGAGCCACGCTCGGCCGTTCTTTTGGCTGGGCGCGGCGATATCGTTTTGGCCGATACCGGCCTCGGCTTTGGCGTCTGTACCGGGGCCCAAGCGGTTGGCATGGCACCTGAAGGCCTCGTGACCGTACCGCTGCCCTCCTGCCGGCTTGCCTGGCCCATCTGAACCCGGACCCGTTTCATGCCCTTCATCGTGACAGCCGTCACCGCGATCGCGGGGGCGATCAGCGGCGTTTTGGCTGCAGGCGGGATTGGCGCAGCCCTTCTGCGCATCGGCGGCACGCTGCTTCTATCCTACGCGGCGCAGGCATTGATGCCGAAACCGCAGACAACGATGCAGCCGCGGACGGTCACGATCCGCGAGCCGGTGGTGCCGCGCGACCTCGTCTACGGCCGCACCCGCAAAGGTGGGGTGATCGTCTTCCTGCACTCCTCGGGGTCGGACAATAAGTTCCTCGATCTGGTCATCGTGCTGGCCACGCATCGGGTCAAATCGATTGGGGCCATCTATTTCGAAGGCGAAGTGGCGATAAATGCCGCCGGGACCGCGCAGGGCCGCTGGGCCGGAAAGGTTGTCGTCGAGAAGAAACTGGGCGCCGCCAATCAGACCGCATTCGCGGGCCTCAAGGCAGCGTTGCCGGACAAATGGACCGAGAACCACCGGCTGCGCGGCTGTGCCGCGATCCGGTTGCGCCTCACCTATGACCAGGACGCCTTCCCGGGCGGGATCCCGAACATCACGGTCGATCTCGAGGGTAAGGACGACATCTGGGACCCTCGAACACAAACGGCAGGTTACTCAGAAAACCCCGCCCTCTGCCTAGCAGATTACATGGCCAATCCGACTTGGGGCATTGGCGCGCGCATCGGCCAGCCCGACGGGATTGACGAGATGTCCTTGGTCGAGGCCGCGAACATCTGCGATGAGACCGTCCCGCTGGCCGGTGGTGGGTCTGAGCCGCGCTATGCCTGCAACGGCGTGATCACCCTCTCCGAGGTCCCGAAGACCATCATCGAGGGGATGCTGTCGTCCTTCGCCGGTCGCTGCGCTTTCTCGGGTGGATCCTGGCGTATCCACGCGGGCGCGTGGCGCGCGCCTGATGTGGCGCTCACCTCCGACCATGTCCGCGAGGGCGGGCTCACCCTTGCGACGCGTGTGACGATGTCGTCCAACTTCAACGGCGTGCGCGGGCAGTTCGTCAGTCCCGAAAACGACTGGCAGCCTGACGACTTCCCGGCCTATGCCTCGGATGTCTACCTCGCCGAGGATGGGGGCGAACAGAAATGGCGCGACATCTCGCTGCCGTTCACGATCTCGGCGTCTATGGCGCAGCGGCTGGCCAAGATTGAGCTCGAACGCGCGCGTCGGCAGATGACGGTGCGGCTGTCGGGCAAGCTCTCAGCCTGGGCAGCCACAGTGGGCGATGTGGTGACGCTCTCCTATGCCCGCTGGGGCTTTGCCGCCAAACCCTTCGAGGTGCATGGGGTGAGCCTCGATTTGACGGCATCGGGCGATGGCGCGCTGCTCCTCCCAGAGCTGGTCCTGCGCGAGACCTCGCCCTTGGTCTATGACTGGTCGGCATCCGAGCAGCAGATCTACGCCGCCGCCCCGCGCACGGCGCTGCCCAATGCGTATGACATCCCGGCCCCCGGCGCGCCGCAGGTCACCGAGGACCTCTATGTCACTCGAGACGGCGGCGGGCTGAAGGTTCTGGCACGCATTGCGTGGGAGGCAGCACCGTCTGGGTTTGTCGCGGCCTATCAGCTGCAGGGCAAACTTTCTGGCGGGGCCGACTGGATCGACTATGGCCGCACCGACGGAACTGCGCTTGAAATTCGCGACATCGCACCGGGGGCTTGGGCTTTCCGGGTAAAAGCGATCTCGGTTCTGGGCGTCTCCTCGCCCTGGCAGGAAACACAAGCCGAAATCCTCGGGCTCACCGCCCCTCCGGCCCAACTCGAGAATGTGACCCTGCAAACGGCAGGTGGCCTTGCGATCCTGAAGTGGACGCGTTCGGCCGATCCCGACGTCCGCGTGGGCGGCAACATCGTGATCCGGCACTCAAAGGAAGCGACGGCAACCTGGGCCGACAGCTATTCGATGGACCGGGTCTCGGGCGGCGAGGCCATCGCCGTCGTACCGCTGAAACCCGGCACGTATCTGGTGCGGGCTGAAGACAGCGGCGGGCGCGCTGGCCCCGAAACACGCGTCTCGACCAAGGGCGCGCAGGTGCTGGCCTTCTCGACCTTAGACTTCCTGCAGGCCGATCCCGGCTTTGTCGGTCCAAAATCTGGGCTACAGGTTACGGGTTCGACCCTGACGCTCGCTACAGCGACGGCAAATGGCGTGACGCAGGTCAGCACGATGGAGGGGCAATACGGCTTTGCCGCCGGGCTCGATCTCGGCGCGGTGAAACGTGTCCGCCTCCGATCCGAAATCGGCGTGGCGGCGCTCGCGCTCAATGACCGGATCGATGCGCGAACGGCACTCATGGACACATGGGCCGACTTTGACGGATCGGCTGGGGCAGAGATCGACGTGCTATTCGAGATCCGCGAGACCGATGACGATCCAGCGGGTGCCCCCGTTTGGGGTCCTTGGGGTCGCCTAGACAACCACGAAATCGAGGCCCGCGCGGTGGAAGCGCGGGCGCATCTCACGACGAAGGACGCGTCCTACACGCCCATCGTCAGCCAATTACGGCTCTATGCCGATGAGGTCGCGTGAACGCGCTTTGCGCCCCTCAGGCACACGCATTCGCTGCCTCTCGGCTGCGCTTTGAGCGCGAATGCCTGCACGCCTTTTTGATTGAGAACGGAAAACGCTGAAATGCCCCAGACATCCAGCTTTGTGATCGCGAACGACGCGGGCGCAGCCGTTCGGGCGCGGATCAACGAGGTGATCGCCGCCCTGCAATCGACGAGCGCAGGGGCCTCGGCGCCAACAGCGACGACGGCAGGTATGCTCTGGGTCGACACCTCGGTCTCTCCGCCGGTTCTGCGCCGCCGGAACGCCACGAACACGGGCTGGGATGCGTTGCTGGATGCGGCAGGCAATCTGGCGGGGCTCGCGAACACGGCCGTAGCTCGCACCAACCTTGGGCTCGGCACAATGGCCACGAAATCCGCAGCCGATTATGACGCGGCGATCGCGGCAAAAGCGGCACTGTCCGGAGCAACCTTCACCGGCGTCGTCACGGCCCCGAACTTTGTCTCCTCGTCAGATGCGCGGTTGAAGTCCGAGATCGAGACCATCGCCGATGCGCTGGCTCTGGTCTCCGCCATGCGCGGGGTGCGCTTCACCATGGATGGAAGCCGCCAGATCGGCGTCATCGCTCAGGAGGTCGAGACCGTGCTGCCCGAAGTCGTCAGAGACAACGAGGCGGGCCAGCTCTCCGTCGCCTACGGCAATATCACCGGCCTTTTGATCGAGGCCGTCAAGGAACTGGCCGCCCGTGTGGCGGCGCTTGAGGAGGCACGCCCATGAATGACGGTGGGTTCATCGACATGATCAACTCGTTCTTCGGCGGGGCGGTTACCACGCTGATTGGTGCCTTCACCGGACGGCTGATGTGGCATTCGGGGGAGGTAAAGCTCGGCAACCGCCGCTTCTTCGGCAAGGAACTCCTCTGGGAAATCCCCGTCGCCGTCGGCATGGCGCTGATCGGGGAGGCGGCGGCGCGTTACATCGGCCTATCACAGCCGGTCTCGACCGGGTTCGTGGCAACTCTCGCTTATCTGGGCCCGCGTGGGGCGGAAGCTCTGCTGGCGGCCTGGCTCTGCCGCAAGAAATAACCCGCCCACCACTTACGGAAATCCTACGCGCCGCCCCGTCTGGGGCGGCGTTTTGCATTGCATGGGAGAGAACCATGACACCATTCGACATCGCCCGCAGCTACATCGGCACAACCGAGGGGCCGGGGCCCGCCGACAATCCCGTCATCATGGAGATGTATGCCTCGGTGGGGCACGACTGGGTCGAACACGACTCTGTGGCCTGGTGCGCGGCCTTCGTCGGACATTGCCTCGAGAAGGCCGGGATCAAATCCACCCGCAAGCTGACGGCGCGCTCCTATCTCGACTGGGGCATCCCGATCGAGGTGGCAGACGCCCAGCAGGGCGACATCGGTGTGATCCCGCGCGGCTCCTCCAGCTGGCAGGGCCATGTGTTCTTTATCGACCGGATCGAGGGCGCTTGGGTTTGGGGCCTTGGCGGCAACCAGGACGACGCCGTCAATGTGAAGCGCTACCCGGTCTCAAAGCTCCTCGGGGTACGGCGCGCGGGCAATGTCGCGCCAAGCGTGACGATGTCCGTCGAGGAGGTGCAAGGACGTCTAAAGGAACTCGGCTATCACGAGGTGGGTCAGATCGATGGAAAGATCGGGCCGCGCACCCGCGCTGCCATCCTGGCCTTTCGGCAGGACAACGACCTGGCCCTCGTGCCCATCATCGACGTTGCGCTGACCGAAGCGCTGGAAGATGCCACGCCTCGGGAGATCACACCCGATAGGGCTTCTGGTGCGCCCGCGGAAAGCCGGATCGTAACAGCCTCCAATGCGCAGATCGGTCTCGGTGTCATTGGTGCAGCGGGCTCGATCGGCAGTCAGATTGCCCCTGCGCTTATGGAGGCAGAAGAGGTCCGAGACATGGCCGGGCGCGTCTTGACGCTAATCGGGCTGGAGAACGCGCTTTCCAATGTCCTGCCATGGATCGGCGCGGCGGTGTTCATTGGCGTGGTGATCTATGCCCTACGCGCCAAGGCGGCCCGGATCGACGACCATCGCACGGGGAAAACGCCATGACCTGGGTCTTGATCGTTGTCTCCTGCATCGCGGGCGACAGCCTGCCTGACTGCGGCAGTGGGATCAGCCCAGTTCGCTTTCCTGACTTTATCGCCTGCGAAGATGCCGCTGTCCGTACGTATGAACACATGCGGGCCGGCGCCGATGCGCGCGGGCAAACCGTGCTGCTGCTCGATACGCGCTGTTTGGCCCTCTCACCGGGGGCACCCGCATGATTGCCATCCTGACCACGCTGTTCTCCGGCCTTGGTCGACGCTTTGCCTATTGGGGCGCGATTGTTGCGGCAGTTGGCGTCGCCATCTGGCTCCTGATCCGCCAGGGCAAGCACGCCGCAGAGGCCGACCTCGCCATCCGCCGCGCCGATGCCCGTGTCCGCGCGCTGCAAAAGTCCAAGGACATCCGTCATGACCTTCAAAACACTGATCGTACTGATCTTGAGCGTCGGGCTGACCGCTGGATGCGCGATTGACCCGCGAGTTTTGCGGGACGATTGCGATTGGGCCGAGCCTATTCGCCCCTCGCGCCAGGACCTGATGAGCGACGGCACTCTGGCCCAGATCGTTGCCCATAACGAAGTCGGCGCGCGGCTCTGCGGGTGGCAACCATGACGGTGGCCACTTTGAGCGAGGGCCCGGCCATTCTCATCGGCTACGCTTGGCGTCTGCAGATTGAGGCCGAGGCATCGGTTTTTGCGGACGGTGCAAGCTATACCGGTCATCTGCGCATCAAACCCAGTGATCCAGCGCTGCTGGCAGAACTGTCCAGCGCCAATGGCGGGATACAGCACGTCACTGAGACTGTGCTGGAACTGTCTTTGACACCGTCCCAAACCGCGGTGCTCCCACCTGGGCGCGTGGTGTTGGATTTGGTGCGCACCGATCTCGAGCCAGACCTACACTTGGGCTTCCTTCTCGAAATCCCCGTGATGATGCCGGTGACGCGAGGGCTAAGCCCATGAGCGCAACAACGCTGCAAACGGGCCCGATCACCATCACAGCGCCGATCAAGGTGCGCGTTGTCTCCGGGCCTTTCCGCATACGCCTCGGCGGCCAGCCAGGTCCGCAGGGCGCGACAGGCCCACAAGGCGACAAGGGCGATCAAGGTGATCCGGGCATCACGATCCTGCCCACTGATACACCCATCAACGGAGGCTTCTTCTGATGGCCAATACCATCCAACTCAAACGCCGTGTCTCGGGCGTGGCGGGTGCGCCCGCTGCACTAAAATCCGGCGAGCTTGCCCATAACGAGGTCGACAATACGGTCTATGTCGGAAAGGGCGATGACGGCAACGGCAATGCGACCTCCATCGTCCCCATAGCAGGGAGTGGTGGCTTTCTGGCGCTGGTGGGCACGCAGACAGTTGGTGGGGCCAAAACCTTCTCTCTCGTGCCAAAATCTGGACAAGATGCCAGCGGCGGGACCGACCTTGTTCGCAAGTCGCAGGTAGACAGTCTGCTATCGGCGAAAGCGCCCTTGGCGTCACCCACCTTCACGGGATCACCCACGGCGCCGACGGCGGTCGCGGGCACGAACTCGACGCAGATTGCAACGACGGCCTTCGTCAATGACGCCATTGCCGGCTTTGGCGCCGGCGACATGGCAAAATCCACCTATGACACGGACAATGATGGCAAGGTGGATGCCGCGGAAATTGCAGATGCCGTTCCTTGGTCTGGGATCACGGGCAAGCCCACAAGCTTCACGCCCTCCAGCCACAGCCATTCGATCGCGCAAGTCACGGGACTCCAGACGGCGCTGGATGCAAAGGCCGCTCACGCATCACCTGCCCTTACAGGTTCGCCGACGGCCCCCACGGCAACGGCCGGTACGAACACAACGCAGATTGCGACAACAGCCTTTGTGGCTGCCGCCATCGGTGCGCTTATTGATGCCGCGCCCGGAGCGATGGACACGCTGAACGAATTGGCGGCCGCGCTGGGCGATGATCCCAACTTTGCGACCACGGTCACGAACGCGCTGGCGGGCAAGCTATCGGCAGCCTCGAACCTCTCAGACCTACCGAACAAGACAACATCGCGGTCGAACCTCGGACTGGGGTCCATGGCCACGCAAGCCTCCAGCAATGTCGCGATCACCGGTGGGTCGATCAACGGGATCACCCTTGACGGTGGGACATTCTGATCATGGCAAATACCGTTCTGGTAAAACGAACGACCGTGGCCGGCCGGGTACCCAGCACGGCGCAACTCGCTGCCGGAGAACTCGCCGTAAATGTTACTGACGGAAAGCTCTTCCTGAAACGTGTCTCCGGCGCCGAAACCGTGATCGAACTCGGACAGACTGGACCGCAAGGCCCCACCGGACCGGCCGGTCCCCAAGGTGCGACCGGGCCAACAGGACCAAAGGGGGATACTGGCGCGACAGGTGCAACGGGTCCGCAGGGCTCAACGGGTGCCACGGGTCCAACGCCGGCGCATCAATGGTCTGGTACGAGCCTTCGGTTCAATACCGGCACCGCCTGGGGCACTTACGTCAATCTCAAGGGTGCAATTGGTGCCACAGGGGCAACCGGTGCAACTGGGCCTCAGGGCGACACCGGCCCAACTGGACCGCAAGGTCCAGCAGGTCCGACCGGGGCAACAGGCCCAAAAGGTGACACAGGCGCGACCGGTCCGCAGGGTCAGACAGGGCCAACAGGACCAACGCCTGCCCATCAGTGGTCCGGAACCAGCCTTCGCTTTTTCAACGGATCGACCTGGGGTGCTTACGTCAACCTGAAAGGCTCAACCGGTGCGACAGGGGCAACAGGTGCGACGGGACCTGCAGGTCCCACGGGTGCCACCGGGGCTACGGGTCCACAAGGCCCCGCAGGGGCGGATGGGTCTCCCGACACGGCCGCGCAGGTCCGCGCCAAGCTGGTGACCGTGGATGGGTCTGGCTCTGGCATTGATGCCGACCTTCTCGATGGCAACCACGCCAGCGCCTTTGCCCGCCTGTCGGGAGCGACCTTCAGCGGTGCCGTGACCGCCCCGAACTTCGTCTCCTCCTCAGACGCGCGCCTCAAATCCGACATCGCCCCGATCCACGCGGCGCTGGCCAAAGTGCAGGCGCTGAGCGGCGTCACCTTTTCCATGGCGGGCAGTGATGCACGGCAGATGGGCCTCATTGCCCAGGACGTGCAGGCGGTCGCACCGGAAGCGGTTGTCGAGACGGAGGGAGTGCTGCGCCTCGCTTATGGCAATCTCGTCGGCCTCCTTGTCGAGGCCATCAAAGACCTCGCCCAAGAGGTCGATCAGCTGAAAAGGAGCGCGCCATGATCGAGACCGGACTACATGTCATCTACAACACGGGCTCGCGGCTGCATTACGCCGTCGATGTCCAAGACACCTATGCCGGGATTGCCGTCTTCGATCCCTGTGAGATCGGCCAAGGGCTGCGCGATGGCATCGAGCCACTGCCATGGGCAGACTTAGCGGCAGCGCTTGAGACACCTCATGACCGCTCGAATGCGGCAGGCTTTGTCGATATGCGTGGCAACGGCGTGTTCATTCCAGATTTGCCCGGATTGACCCATGGGGCGATCTATAGAGGGCGTTCTTATGTGTTTCTCGACGGGATGATCGGCCATGATGAAATCACTGATTACGCACTGATTGATATCATGACCAACGAAGCGGGATTCCCGCTTCCTTGGCGCAACCGTTTTGCGCAGTCTGCGCGTGAAAAAGTTGACTTTTCCTTTCGGCACAGGGCCCGAACGCAGTGCTCCAACGCGTTGGTGATCTTCATGCCGATCGCGGGGGCCCTGTCCAGTGCGCGCATCGAAGTCCTCTGTGAGCAAGAGCCAATCCTACTGAATGGTACGACCGTCGCGGGCCGGATCGATGACGCGACGATCCCGAATGACGGGCAGTGGTTCAAGCAGTTCTATTTCCACACGGTGGCGACCGAGACGGTGACCGTGCCCGCGGGAGGGCGGGCTCATGTGCCGATCGCGCTGCGCTGGAATGGCGATGGCGCGCCATGCGCACATGCGCTGGCGCTCAAGCTCGACAGTGACGCCGGCTATCTGCCGAAACGGCGGCTGACGACGGACATGAATGGTGCGGGCAGCTTTGTTGCCGAGGCGCTTGGGCTCAGCCCAGGCGAGCGGATCGCGGTCAAGATTAACACCGAGCACTATACCGCGATCGGCAAAATCATCCTGGAGGTGGTGTGATGGAGATTGCCACCACGACCGAGTTACAGCTGATCTATCCCACCTTCGTTTTGCACAAGCACTGGGAGTTGCCGGAGGGCTTTAACGACCACCTACACGCGTTAGCGGCCGACGACGCGGTGGCGAACCGCATTCAAGACGCGGGCGACGGCCGTAATGTTGGCGACCAGACCAACCATCTTGGACATCTGCGGCACAATTTCCTGATGGACCGACAGGACCCTGCGATTGCGGTGCTGGCGCAGATGGTGGCGGCAGCTGTCAGGGAATATCTGCAGCTTGCCTATGGCTACGACCACACAGGCGAGATCGCCATGATGTCGGACACCTTCTGGCAGCGCCGCGCCCTGCGCGAAAATGTCGGTATAAACGCCCACACCCATTTTCAGACCGACATCGTCTGCACCTATTACCCGCGTGTGGTGCTGGACGCCGATTGCCCCGAGACCTCGCTCCATCGCGGCGCGGTGCGCTTCTACGATCCGGCGAATGTCGGTAAGCGGCTCTGGCCCTGCAACAACCCAGACGCCTATGTCGGCGGCTGGTATGCGGTCGAGCCACGCACGGGCTCCATGTTCGTCTTCGAGGGCCATGTGCCCCATGACAGCACCTATTTCGAGGGCGAGGAGCGAATGTGCATCCCCGTCCTCTGTTCGCTCGAACTCCCAAATTCCCACTGCAAGGCCGGGCTCTCCGAGATCCTGGCCCATCAGGCGCAAGGAGGCAGCCATGGCCTATAAGGTCGGAACAACTATCGTGATCGACGACAGCGGCAACGTGGACTGGTCGCGGATCACCAACAAGCCGGCAATTGGTGCAGGCACAATCACGGGCGTATCTCTCAGCAATGGCTCCCCGACGTCTGGAGGGTCTTTTTGGCCGCGCAGTTACAACACTTCCGGCGGCAACTGTAACTGCGTGGCAAACTGCACGGTTCACAGCCTCTCAGGCGGCGGCAGTTCCGGTGCTGTGACCATTACAGCCAACCGCTATAGCTTCAACTGCAACTGTAATTGCCGGTGCTGACGATGGAAATCCGAAGCACGAGTATCGACCTCTGGCCGACGCGGGTCACGTTCGTAGAGACGCCAGTCGACTGGGTGGTGAATAGGCAACTGGCCGACGAGGCCATCGCCACAGTCGAAGCAAATGGCAGCGGGTCGATGGCCAATGCAGCCAAGCGCCGTGTGCGCGGCATACTTGAGCAATGCGACGCAGGTCAGACCTTGAAAGCCCATCTCTTCGCTTGCGCGCGCGCCGTGCTCGGCCCTTGGGCCAAATATCTCGACCCCGATCATTGCGAAAACCGTGCGCTGGTGATCACCAAAGGCGGCTTCATCTCGACCCACAAAGACAGCCGCGAGGGCGACCTGACCTGCGTCCACTTCCTGACCGGCAGTGGGTCGGGCCAGCCGGTGAACAGCGTGGGGAACCCTCGGTTCGTAATCGAGGACCCGTCGCGCTACTTTGACGAGGGGCGGCTGCCTTATGAGAGCCGCCATGGCTACTCGGTTAACCCGCGGCCGGGGCTCTCGGTCTTCTTCCCCTCTCATATTCCCCACAACCAGCACCCCTACGAGGGGAGCGCGCCGCATGTGCAGGTCGTCGCGAACTTCCGCGTCAATCTCCCCGTGGCGATCGAGGAAAGGCTATTCGACTGATGTGGTTCGATCTGAAACTGGAAGCGCGTGACGGCAGCCGTCATCACGTGCGCTACAACCCGCACACATCCGAATGCGAGGGGCTGCCGCTGCTGGTAGAACCGGGAATCTTCGCGGCGGTACCGCGCGTGGCCAAAGACAAACCCCTCGGAAAATCCCGCGCACCCCGCATCCTGAAAATCCAACTTGGGCTCTCGTGTAACTACGCCTGTAGTTATTGCAATCAAGCTGTCCAGATCGGTGATGCAACCGTCTCCAAATTGGCAGATGTCGCGCAGTTTCTGACCCAGCTTGACGGATGGATCGCGCAAGCCCCAGAACAGATTGAGCTCTGGGGCGGCGAGCCTTTTCTGTACTGGGCCAAGATCAAACGGTTGATCCCCGCACTGGCGGAGCTGTTTCCAGGGGTTGCTTTCTCAATCATCACCAACGGATCCTTGCTTGATCGGGAAAAGCTCGAGTTCATCGCGCAATACGACATTGCCATCGGGATCAGCCATGACGGCCCGGGGCAGCATTTGCGCGGGCCCGATCCACTTGATGATCCAGATAAGCGTCGATGGATCGAAACCCTGCTGGCCGATCGCCCCGAAAAGACCGGGTTCAATGCGGTGCTGACGCGCCAGCATCACGACCTTCGGGCCCTCAAGGCCTGGTTCGCCGAAAATGTCGGGCCGGATGTGTTTGTCGGGCTCGAAGGCGTGGTGAATGTTTATGATGCGGCGACCGCAATCGGCACGGGGCGGTTTGAACCTGCGGAACTCAATAGCCTGACGCGGTCGATCTTCGAGGCGCTGGTTGAGGACCCGAACGCCTTTGGTCTCGGCGAGCGCATTGATGAGTTCTACGCCTCACTCCAGCGGCAGAGGCCCATTGAGGCCCTTGGACAAAAGTGCGGCATGGACCGGGAAGACACTATCGCCGTGGATCTGCGCGGCAACGTCATGACCTGCCAGAACACCGGGGCGAAGGGCGTGCACAAGATTGGGCATGTAGCTGACTTCGATGGGATCGCGCTGAATACCGCGACGCATTTTGCCTTCCGGCCCGAATGCATGTCATGCCCCGTCGTTCAGCTCTGCAAGGGGTCCTGCATGTTCCTCGAGGGGGAGTTCTTCAAGCAGAGCTGCGCCAACGAGTTTGCCTTCAATATGGGGATCATGATGGCGGCCGTCTGGCATTTGACGGGGATGGTTGTGGTCGGAGTGGAAACCCATCATTGAACGATCGAACAGTGTTGTGACCGAACTGGTTACCAGCCTTCAGTTTGAGCATCTCCGCATACAATTTCACGAATGCGGCGAACTGTTCCAGGATCAGTATCCGGCGGTAGGTTTTCGAAATCGAAATATCCGATTTCGGCGATTTCTATGCTCTTTGGCTTGGCATCGACAGCCCCTTTGGCATCACAAAGGTATGCCAGAACGTGATCCCTTTTGCTCACGCCATTATTAAAAAACACGCCGTGTAAAACAGGTTTATGAGCAAGTTGCAGGCCGGTCTCCTGTCGCAATTCGTTGATTAAAGCCTGTTCTGTCGTTTCGCCCTTTTCGACTCCGCCCCCAGGAAAATGCCATCCGGGAGTGTAGGTGTGGCGGACGAGCAGGAACTTACCATCATCTGACCGCACAATCGCGCGAACCCCAATCGTCAGTCCGCGGCGCATTAGAAAATATGTGTGAAGGGTGCGGCTGAACAACACGCGCGCGAGTCTAGGTTTCTTCTCGGCGGCAAATGTCATGTGCGAATGCCTGCCTCGATCGCCATGCTCTGCTGCTCGTCGGTGTCGTGATCAGCCCTCCAAAGCAGGTCTGAGATCTCTGTGCTCGACGGCGCGTACTCGAGCGGTAATTCGTGTAAAATGATTACGATTGCTGGCAAGTCGAACGCCTCACAGGCCTGTAGAAGCCGATCCAGAACTGCCATCAACGCGTCGCGTGGCAGTGAGACTTCGGATGCTGTCATGATCCGTGGGTGCTTGGTTGGAGCTGGGTTGTTGCCGATCAGAAGCTCCTCGAAAAGCTTCTCGCCCTTGCGCAGACCAGTGACACAGACCGGGATGTCACCCTTTTCCGGCAATACCTGATCCGGGTGGTCGACCATGTAAGGGATCAGACCATGCAGCTTAACCATGCTGAAGGCGAGGTCCATGATCTTTACAGGGTCTCCCATGTCGAGCACGAAAACATCCCCACCCTGACCCAAGGCACCTGCCTGGATCACCAGCTGGGCCGCTTCGGGGATCGTCATGAAGTAGCGATTGATGTCCTTGTGCGTGACTGTGACAGGTCCCCCAGCCTCGATCTGGGCCCGAAACCGCGGGATGACCGACCCGGACGAGCCAAGAACATTCCCGAACCGGACCATCGAGAAGACTGTGGAAGATGCCTCCTGCGCATGGGCCTGGCAGATCAACTCTGCGATGCGCTTGGTCGCGCCCATGACGTTTGTCGGCCGCACCGCTTTGTCAGTGGAAATCAGAATGAAGTTTTCGACGCCAAGTTTCTGGGCGGCGAGCGTGATTGCGAGTGTGCCAAACACGTTGTTTCGGATGCCCTCAACTACGTTTTCCTCTACCAGCGGCACATGCTTATAGGCTGCCGCATGGTAGATCGTCTGAACCTTAAAGCCCTTGATAGCGGCCTCTAGCCGCCGGCTATGCTGCACAGACCCTAGGATGGGCACGACCTTAGTCTGATGCAGCAAGCGCACGGCTGTTGCGCTTAGTTCAGCTTCGATCGCGTAAAGCGCAAACTCGGACACGTCGTAAAGGACCAAGACGGACGGATTCTGGGTCAGAATCTGCCTGCAGAGCTCACTGCCGATCGATCCTCCAGCGCCAGAGACCATAACCACACGCCCGGTGATGTTCCTGCCAAGCAGTTCGGTGTCCGGGGCGACAGGATCGCGCCCAAGCAAGTCTTCAGCTGAAACTGTCCGCAGTTCTGAAATCTTGGCCTTTCCGCTGATAATGTCGGACATGCCTGGGATCGTCTTGATCTCCAGCTGCAGGTCTTCCAGCGCGCTCACAATCTCGCGGCGGCGGACACGACCCAGGCTGGGTATGGCCAGCAAGATCACCCGGGCACCCGTCTCATGGACCAGGCGCGGTATTCTATCGGGTGAATAAACGCGCAATCCTCCGATGCCCAAGTTCTGCAAGGAGGGGTCATCATCGACCAGAGCGACCGGAGCAAATTCTTGGCCGTGGAATAGTGCGTTCAGCAGTTGAAGTCCGGCTTCCCCAGCGCCGTAGATGATCACGGGTCGTTTGTTCAAATGATTTGGGTTCCGGAAATACGTCCGTGCTGCGAAACGCAGCCCACCAACGGAAAGAAAGGCAAAAACAGCAAAAATGATCGGAACAGATCGAGGAATGCTGGCGTCAAAAACAAGTCCTGCGGCAAAAAGGGAAATTGCTGCCACCACAGCCCCCTTGCCAATGATTATTAGGACCCTTCCGGTGATGAAACGCACTACAACCCGATAAAGGCCCAATCCCCAAAAGGCCAGCAGGGTGGCCATGATGGAGGACAGCAACGCGCCCCAGATACCTGGCTGCCCTGCAAAATCTAGACTCTCGAGCCGTAACAGCATGGCGCCAAGAAATGAAATGGCCAGCAGCATGGAGTCGAGAACAATTTGCAGCGCAATTTTATTGCGCCGGCTCAGTATTGAAAAATGTTCGATGTAATTACGCATTAAAGGTTACATCCTAAACTCAAAGCGCGGCCGACCCGCGAGAAAACGCTAATGGAACAGAGGCTTGCCTACAACACGCTACGGCGACTGCGCCGAAGAAGATCATCAGTAGTAGCGCTACCGGCGTGATCTAGACGATAAGCACAGTGTTCTAATTGCCCGGCACGGCTCTGATTACCGTTTGGTTTCGGTCGGTGACGTCGAACGGGCTGGTGGCTCAGAGCTATTGAAGGGTCCGGCAAGTCTGCCTTAAAAAGCCACAGCAGCTGGTATGCACACGATCATTCTCGCCAAAGAGGCCAAGGATCCGAGCTATCTGAGGCTATTGCCTGCTTAAGCCGATCTGACCTATTCGCATCAGGCTGACCGGGATAGTTCAACGACCTTTATCAAGGAGCGCTGAGACCCGCTCAATCACCTCATCCTGCTGCTCATCAGTCATGTCACTGCCCGAAGGTAGACAGAGACCGTTGGCGAAGAGGCGCTCGTCGAACCCATTTCCGTGATAGGGCGCGCCAGCATAGAGCGGCTGCATGTGCATCGGTTTCCACAGCGGGCGGGATTCGATTTGGTGCTCCAGCAGCATCAGGCGGATGTCTTCACGCGTGATGCCGGTTTCACTAGGGTCGATGGTCAGGGCTGTCAGCCAGCGGGTCGAGTGCAGGCCTTCGGGCTCAGGCATGAAGGCGATGCCGGGGCGGGCTAGCGCGGCTTTGTAGCGCGCGAAGATCTCGCGGCGGCGAGCCACGCGGGCGTCCAGCACCTCCATTTGCCCCAGCCCAATTGCCGCGCAGATGTTTGACAGGCGGTAGTTGTAGCCAAAGGTGGAATGCTCGTAATGCGGGGCGGGGTCGCGCGCCTGGGTGGCGAGGAAACGGGCCTCATCGGCCCAAGCTTTGTGACGGGTGACCAGCATGCCGCCGCCAGAGGTGGTGATAATCTTGTTGCCGTTGAACGACAGGATCGCGGCATCTCCGCCGGTGCCGGCCTTGCGGCCATTCTTGTAGGTCGCGCCCAGGCTTTCGGCACTGTCAACGATGAGGCGTACGCCGTATTGCGCCGCGAGGCTCTCCAGCGTGTCGAGATCGGCGGACTGGCCGTAAAGATCGGTCGGTACGATGGCCTTGGGCAGGCGGTTTTCGGTAGCGGCCTTTGCGAGCTCTTTGGCCAGCAGCGCTGTGTCGACCGTCCAGCTTTCAGGTGAGAGATCAAAAAAACGCGGACTTGCGCCGAGGTAGTTTACCGGGAAGATGCCGCCCGCGAAGGTCATGGAAGAGATCCAGACCTCGTCGCCCGGGCCCACCCCCGCGATGCGCAGCGCGAGGTGCAGCGCCGCCGAACCCGAGGACAGGCCGACGCAATGCACATCCGCCCCGAGGTAGTCGCGCACGGACGCCTCAAAGGCGTCCAGTTGGGGTCCCAGCGGGGCGATGAAGTTCGACGCAAAAGCTTCGGCCACGCGTCGCTCCTCATTGCCGGACATGTGGGGGCGGGAGAGGTAGATACGCATGGATCAGTCCTTGATAAGTGGTTTGGCCGGATTGCCGACGACGGTGACGCCCGGTGGCACATCGCGGGTGACGACCGCACCCATGCCGACAATGACGCCAGCGCCAATGGTGAGACCCTGGCGGATAATGGCGCCCGAGCCGATATAAGCGTGATCGCCGATGGTGACATTCCCGTTCACCTTGGCGCCCGGTGCGAAGGTCACGAAGTCACCGATGATGCAATCATGCTCGACATAGGAATAAAGGTTAGCGTGGAAGCAGCGGCCAATGCGGATGTTCGAGCTCAGGGTCACGAAAGGGGACAGGCATGCACCTTCTTCGATCACGACTTCATCCATCTGCACGACAGAAGCGGCGCGTACCTCGATCAGTGGGATATTTGCAGCGGCGCATTTTTCCGCGAGGGTCTGGCGGATATGTGAGGCGGCTATGGCGATGCTGACTGCCTTTTGGTCGGTTTGGCGTTCGAGAAAATCGGTCCAGGTCAAAATATCGTGGCCGTTTACGTAGCCTGGGGCTTGGCCATCGTCGATGAAAACAAGTTCGGGCGCGCGGTATTGTGAGCGAAGCAAGGGCATGACTCCGCGCCCGCATCCGGCAGCGCCATATACGCCGATCAACCGGCTCACGATCCGTTCCCCGTAAACTTTGACATGGTAGCTTCTCCCGCCGCTGAAATACCATCGCGTTTGATCACCTTGCGGATCGTCTGCCAAATGATCTTCAGATCCAGCCAGAGGCTTCGGTTGTCGACATACCAGAGGTCGAGCGCGAACTTCTCATCCCATGATATCGCATTTCGCCCGTTCACCTGCGCCCAGCCTGTCACGCCGGGGCGCACCTCGTGGCGGCGTGCCTGTTCTGCGGAGTAGAGCGGCAAGTATTCTATCAAGAGCGGTCGCGGGCCGACGAGGCTCATGTCGCCCTTCAGCACGTTCCAAAGTTCCGGCAGTTCGTCGATTGAGCTGGACCGCAGGAACCGGCCCAATTTGGTGAGCCGCTCCGCATCAGGAAGCTGGCGGCCATCTGCGTCAATCGCATCTCGCATGGTGCGGAATTTGATCATCTCAAACGGCTTGCCATCGCGCCCGGGGCGAGTTTGGGTGAAGAGCACTGGCGCTCCCATCTCGCGGCGGATTTTATAGGCCACAATCGCCAGAACCGGCGAAAAGAGGAGCAACCCCACGCTGGCTCCGAGAATATCAATGATCCGCTTCATTTACCGTATCGTTCAAAATTGTCAGCTATTTGGCTTAAAGCTTAGCGCGCGACCCCTGTCACCCACTGAACCCAGTCGTCAGAAAGCTCCGAGCGTGCAAAACGAGTTTGGGCAAGCTCTCGTGCGTTAACCCCTTTCAGTCGCAGCGCGTCCCGATGCTCTGCAGCCTCGATCAGTGCATCTGCGAAGGCCGATGGATCATCGGGCGGCACAGCGAAACCACAATCGTTTTCACCGATCAAACCCGCAAGCCAGCCCGGATAGTTGTTTAAGACTGGCAACCCTGCAGAGATGTAGTCGAAGAACTTGTTCGGAGACGTGCCGAAGTAAAATGCAGGAACATTCCTAAGAACTTGCAGGCCTAAATCAGCACCCGCCATCAATCCAGTGAGCTTGGTCTTGGGAACCGGATCGACGAAAAGAACATTGTCGAGGCCACGTTCTTTAGCATCGGCTACGAGTTTTGGCTTCTCGCGCCCTTGCCCGACCAAGGCGATCCTTACGTCGTCGCGCCCGCGGTCTTTCAAAACCGCTGCAGCATTGAGAACACTTTCCAGACCATTGGCGTTCCCATGGGTTCCCGTGAAAATCGCAAGCAACTGATCATCCTGAACGCCGTCTGGCCGCCAAGCCGCTTCGGGCGTTGAGAAGAGATCCATATCGCAACCATTTGGCACCATGGCGATCCGCGATTTGTCGACCCCGCGGGCTGCGATGCCCTCGACGATGCCAGGCGAAAGGCCCACCAACCGGTCTGCCGAACGATAAGATGCCCATTCCAGCAGGGACATAAGCCACAGCATAACCGGGTTGGTGATCACGCCCATCGCTTTGGGTAATTCCGGCCAAAGATCCCGAACCTCGAACACAAAGGGTTTTTGCGTTAGCCAGCGTGCGAAAATGCCCGGAATGCCAGCGGTAAGCGGGGTTGTCGTCGCGAACACTACGTCAGCAGGCTCCCGAAGCGCCACACCGATCGAACCAACCGCGAATTTCAAGAATACGCCAAGTCGCTGAACAAACCCCATGTGATTGCCATAGTTGAGAGCGAACTCGATCACGTCGATCCCATCGACCGCGCCGCGCCGCCTACCTTTTTTAAACGGCATGCTCAGCCCGGTATTGCCCTGCGCGTAGCTGCCACAGACCATCGTGACGCTGTGCCCGGCTCGGATGAGTGCCTGGGCCATCTCATATGATCGGGTGCCGGCTGATCCCTGCGGGGTTGAGAAATGCTGATGGAAATAAAGAACATGCATGATCAGAAGCCGACTTTCGTGATGAGTATTCCCGGCCGACTCACCTTGACCGAGATTTCCGGAATCTCTGTTTTCCGCAGATAGTAGCGTGATTCCATCGTGGTGCCGAGTGTCGGGGAGATCGGCATGCCATCGAATTCAATCGCAACCGAGTAGTTTCCATTACGGACAATGTCACCTTCAAAGTACCATTCGCCAGGTACCAAACGCCAACGCAAGCATGCCTCTTCAAAATTGCCGGTTATCGCATCCCAACAAACCAAGGATCCAGCGCTCAGGGTTATCGCCCGATGATGCTGGGCACCACGGGCATCTGTGTATGCCGCCGCTGCACTTGCCTTAACACCATTATCCAAAACAGGCTCAACAGCTTCGGCCTTGAGCCAGTCTCCAAAAAGGAAACGCCCAAGTCGGGGCATCTGGTCGCGCCCGTCGAACTCGATGGTATTATGTGCTGCCGTGCCTGCGAACCATTCGGCTCCCTCGGCATTGTAGCTGAAGGTTCCGCCGTCGCGCAGAAGGTTGCGCCCCGCGTGCCACAGGTCGACATGCAGGGCGTCCGCTTGGCTAGGTCGATAGCGGAACCGGGGATAGCGCAAAACCGCCATGGCCTGTCCGACGCGCAACACATGATAGCCGCCGACATCGGAACTGCGCGACGTAGGTGAGGGCCAGAAATGATCGCCTTGTTTCAAGCCGAGCGCGGACACTCTGGGATCATCGTAATCCGGCCATGGTCGCTCGTTGTCAAACAGTACCGCCGCCAGCGCCACAGTCGGGCGAAAATCGCGGTAGTCTGCTTGCGACACGGTAAACAGGTGCGAGCCGTCGTTCGGACCCAAGTTTGGTGCATCCCCGGTTGCCGGGTCGACGATAGCCTGCAACCAGCGCGCCCCGTCCAAGATACGTGACCGCGCCTCGGTTCCCAGTCGCGGTGCACCGGTCTTTTCCGCCCACAGGCCGGCCAGGCAGAACCCCTCGAGATTGGCTCGGTGATAGGTCGTCGAATACTGACACGGGCTGCCGTCAGCCTGAATCATCCGCAGCGCACGATCATTCAGCCATCGCAACCCGGTCCGTGCACACCGGTCGGCGTTCGGCATCGACCAGCGTTTCCCCCAGCTACCTGCGACGTAGATCCCGCAGGCTTCAGCGGTGCCGTGGTTGTTGTCCTGTCCAAGGGCATATGACAATGTCGGCCGGATCCGCCGTGCATGGACTTCAACGAGCCACCGCATTGTCGGCGATGGATCGCACCAGGTGTCCAGGATCAACGCCGCCAGTGCGAGGTTCATCAGGCGAATGGAGGCCTCCTGTCCGCAGGCCCAGTTGATACTACGATAGGGCGGGTTTGCGTCAACCCAGTCTCGCAGCCAGTTTTCCATTCGAGTTGCGGCATCCGCGTCCCCATTACGCGCTGCCAGCGCAAATTGGGGCAACCAGTAGAAGCGCGACAGCTCCCAATACCTCTTGACGTCCCCGTCGCCGATCCGTTGCAGCGCGGCGACCCAGTCGACATCGGGATCCTGCCGGGTGCCCGCACCAAAGGGATCGGCGTGCCAATCTGGTGCTGCCCCCAATTCGACTGGATACCAGCCAAAGAGCTTCAGTGTGACTGAACCGCCCTGTCGGTCACTGTCACCGAGGCCGTAGACCGCACCCTCGGGGCAAGGTGTGTCGGGCGGCCTCGGCCGCCACCCCGACTTAAGCCTTGCACGGTAAAGTGCCACTCGTGCGACGTTGCGCAAGCCGAGTTTCGGTGCGGTTCTGGCGATCAGGCCGTAACGTGACATTGCATCTGCTTCTTCAGGTCCTGTTCGATCTCGGCAGCGGTGCCCATCCACAGTTCAAGGGCAAAAGGCGCAAACACGTCACGGAACCAGACATGCCCCCGCCCGGCGCAATAGGCATCGAAGCGTTCGAGGTAACCGGCCTTGTCCACCAAGCCGGTTTGATAGACCCGCGCGTCGTTTCGCCCCATCAAGTCGCGGACAACGGGTTGCAGGTTGCCCTTCAGCCAGTCGTCCTGTGGGTTCGCAAACCCTTTCTTGTCCTTGCGCCACGCGATCGAGGGCGGAAGGTCGCACTCGAAGGCCTTGCGCAAGGCGTATTTCGTCCAGCCGCGCGACAATTTCAACCGCTCGGGCATTCGTAGCCCCATATCCACCACGCGATAGTCGAGGAACGGAGAGCGGACCTCGCGCGACCACGCCATCGACATGCGATCCTCATAATGGCACAGGTAAGGGACCGAATATTTCGAAACATCCAGCCACTGCCGCTCTCCCAACGAGGTGATCCGGCCGAGAGGTTGCAGATCCAGCGCGCTCGCTGCGGCTTCCCCCAAGATCGACTTGTTCGAAGCACCAGTATACCGCTTGGCGTCGTTGAGGTTGAATTGAGGAAGGATCGTGCCGTTTGCGATGAACCCCGCCGCGAGTTTTGTCGCTTCACCCACACGGCGCGCCCTGAGCAGACGTTTGATTTCCAGGATCGGGTATTTACGATAGCCGCAAAAGGCCTCGTCCGCGCCCTGTCCCGTCAACACAACGGTGATCCCAGCCGAGCGCGCGCTTTCCATCAACTTGTAGAAAAGCAGACTCGAGAATGACGTGACCGGTCCGTCGGCGTGGCGAATGCAGGTCTGCAAGAGACCGAACAATCCGTCGCCTTCCTCTGGATCAAGACGGACGCGCCGGACATCGCCGTCCAAATGGCGGGCCATAGCGTCGATATGGACACTCTCGTCGTCTTTCGACCCAGGGTTCACGGCTGAAAAAAGCTCGGTCCGTTGCCCTTGGGCTCCGGTCGTCTGCGTCGCCTGCACAGCGATTATCGACGAATCGATGCCCCCTGACAGGGCAACGCCGACTGGAACATCGGCGTGTAAGCGCAGTCGAACGGCATCCTGGACCAGTGATCTGAGTTCCTCGATGCAATCGTCCGGGCTCTGCGCCCGCAGCGGGGTTTCGTATCCGGACTTCCAGAAGGTGCGGATATTCGAGACCCCCGCGGTGGGATCGGTGCCGTCGATCTCGCCGATCGACGCGGGCGGGAATGCCTTGATGGACGCCAGCCAACTGCGGTCATCCACATTCTGCAAGGATTGCGCCAGAAATCTCGAGGCCGTCACCGCGTCTGGCGTTAAATCGACACCGGGCAGCCCCAGAAGGCTGTGCATCTCGGAGGCCATGAAGACGCCGCCGCTGTCGCGATGCACGTAAAGTGGCTTCTTGCCGAACCGGTCGCGCGAGACATAGAAGCGGTTGGCCGCGATGTCATGTATGACCATCGCCCACATGCCGTTGAAATGCGCCACAGCCTCGTCGATGCCCAACCGCTCGACAAGCTCGACAATCACTTCGGTATCGGTACCCGATTTCAAATCGTGCAGACCGAATTGCCGGGCCAGCTCGCGAAAATTATAGACTTCTCCGTTGAAAAGTATCCTGAACCGCCCGGAGGCCGACAGCATCGGCTGCGCGCCGCTTTCGCTCAACCCAACAATGGCCAGACGCTCGTGCGCCATGCCCATGTGCACACCGCCAGTCTCTTCGAACAGCACGCCTTCGCCATCCGGTCCGCGATAATGCTGCCTTGCGTGTGCGACCAATACGAAGCTGCGCACCGGCCGCGCCGAGATTGCAAAAACCAGTCCGCACATATCAGCCGTATCCTCTTTGTTGACCAGTGACCAAGGTCTCCGGTAGTTTCGACGCTTTGGTCCGGCGGCTGCCAACCATCGACATCGCGATATAAAACGGGACGAACATATTGATGAAAAAGCTATATGCGAAAAGCGACTGAGCAAGCATCGAGATAAAGGCGAGTCGACACGCGTACTCGGCAAAGGACTTACGATTGATCCTGGTACTCAAGACCTGCGCTATCAAAATGATCCATATCATCAAGCCAAACAGACCAAATTTGGCCGTGATCGCCAGCGGCGTAAAATGGGCGTTCGTCACTTCCAGATGATCGGCCATGCCGAATTCGAAAAGGAAGTCGGAATCAAGATCGTATCGAAAACCGTATCCATTTCCGAACCAAAGCGACCAGTCAACGAGATGGGGCAACAATGATACGTATTCCACATAACGCCCTGGATCCGTGTACATCAGGATTTCAAGGAGATTGTCCGATTGCTCCATCGCACGCTCGATCTGGCGGAAGGTTCCGAGGATCTTGTTGACGGATACCAGGTCGGAACCCAGAAAACTGCTGCTGGCAATGAACGCGACTGGAAGAAATACCACGCCGACGACCAGGAACCGGATAAACCCCTTTCGCACCTTCGGATGCGCCAGAGCGGCGACAGCTGCAATGACGATCAGCCCTAACATGACCATCCGCTTGCCTGCCGCAAGCGCGATCGCGAGAAAAACGAGATACGCGAATATCTTTCCCTGAGCTAACACCAGGGCTGCAGCAAAGGTCAATTCCGCCGGTGCCTGATAATAGCGGCCTGATGAGGTTCCCAGCAGGACCGAGGCCACCGCAAGGGCAATTACGGCAAAGAGACCGCACCAAAGCACGAGTTTGCGTGCCGGTTTCGTGAAAACCGCATCAAGGTCGGTAACTGCATGAATGCGTGACAAGATCGTTCTGAAAATCACGATCTTTGCGATGAACATGAAGAATATTACCGTGTCGTTTGCAAAGGTGATCGAAAGATTTCCACGGGCAATACCGATCAGGAATGGATAGGTCGCGAAGATGAGCAGCAAAAGGTCGATGCCGCGAACCTTGACCCGCGATCCGCAATACTTAAGGAACGAAATCACGATCAGCGCATCCATCGCCCGATACAGCAACAACAGAAGCGGCGGCAGCCCCGGAACACCCAAAAGCCTGAGAAGAGCCACCAAGTTCAAAGCGGCAAACACGATCATGAAAAAGACGGCGACCTTCAGAACCTTAAGTTCACCGCGGATCGACAGCAGGTCGGAGCTCTGGGCAGCTTGGTCACTCATCGCGCGATCTCATCTTCCTGTGAACGTTCGCTGAACCGTTTCGACGCGATGATCAAGCCGAGACCGGTCACGAGCGACAAAAGAACGTTTACGACGATAGCCGGTCGGGCATCGCTTTCGAGATAGGCCATGCATATCATCTGAAGCTCCAGAACCCCAAGGGATACGACCATGACCACGGTTGCAAGCCCTGCGAGTGTGACCAGGCGGCGCCTGGCAACGTCGCACGCGAATCCGACGGCACGCATGCACAGCCACACACTACGGCCACTCATCAGGATCATCGCGACCAGAACTGACGCAGCCATGCCCTCGATCCCGCCGCCAATGTTCCACGCGACACCCAAGAACAAGATTTCGAGGAGTAGGGTAATGACCGTGTTGACCAAGACTGCTGCCTTGATGCCCAAGGACATGGTGACATCGCTCATAGCCTGTGCGAGGCCTGTGACCCCCCCCGTAATGGCAAGAATACCAATGACGCGCACTGCGGGTTCGTATTCTGGCAGTACAAAGTGAATAAGCAGCGGTGAAAATGCGCAAACCGTGAACAGCGCGCCGTAGGTAAGGAGCTGAATCAGCACCAGCATCCGGTCGAACTCGGCTTGCATCAGCGCGGGGCCGTTGGTTCGTTCACGCAGCCGCAGATGCGTCGGCAAAGAGACCCTCGCGATTATCGATCCAGGAAGCCCGGTCACGCTGGCCGCAAGCGCCCCGATCCCGTAAAATCCCACGGCCTCGGGACGCGCAACCCAGAACACCGCGATCTTGTCCACGCTCATCAAGCCGAAACGCAGCAGCCCTTGCACCATGATCGGGAAACCATCCCGAAGCATCGATATGGTCCTGGGATAGTCCAGCCTCGGGAACACCACGATCCCGCGCGCAATCACATTCAACATTATCAGTGCCAAAGCCAGTGCCACGGCCCAACCGAGCGTCAACCAGAGCAGTGGCGGCTCGAACCGAATGACGACCAGTCCAATCGCAAGGAAGGCGAAGGCGTAAACCAACCTTGCGATTGACGAAGCGATAACCTTGTATTCGTTCAGCGCGCTTGCCTGTGTCGAAATGGTGAACTGCTGGGCCAAGATCACGACAAGCAGCGCAAGCGCGGTCGACAAACCGCCGATCTCATCGAATGCATCGTCACGGACACCGGAGATCGCCACAAGCAGCCCAGCAACCACCACGATTACCATGATCTGAAAACCGTAAGCCGCCGCTCGATTGGCAAGCACCTCGTTCGGCGAACCGAGTTCGATCAAACCGGGTTCCCGCCGGGCCATTGACGATGACACGCCGAAATGCAGGAAATTACCGTATGTCGCAAATGTCTGAATAATTGACCAAATGCCGTAAACGGCCGGACCAAGCAGCCGCGCCAGAGTCACCTCGAGCAGGAGAAGAGGCAAGCGGCTTCCCAACTCGCCGACCGCCAGGCGCATCGCGTTTCTGGTCAGCATCCAGACGATCCAGAAGCGATCAAGTCGGCCACGCGGTCGGTCGCTCGTCCTTTGCCAGGAAAGAACTCGTCGATAAACTCCGCCCGCCGGTTCGCATACGCCTCGAGGCTTTCGACCCGTTTTTCCGGCGCATAAGCCCGCAAAAGCGCCCTGAGGCCGGAGGTGTCGTAGCTCTTGTCGTTGACGGATGACCTCAGATAATCGAGCCGATCCACGATGTCGCGGGGGTATCGATGCAGGTGCGCAATGCCGGGCACTCCGCCCAGTGCCGCAAATTCGAGGCTCGTCGATGTTCTCGAAAGAACCACGTCGGCCTCGGACAAGGCATCCTCGAAAGGCCCGTTGAACAGTGTGACAGACTGTGACCGCGACGCGAGTTCGTCACGAACCGTTTCGTATTTCCCGAGGGGCTCACGCGGATGAGGTTTCAGGATCCAGACCAGCGGAAAATTCAGGTCGCTAGCTGCGGTTTCCAAGGACTCAACCAGTGCCGCGTTATAGTCGAACTCTTGCACGAACGGCTGAGTCGCTACGAGCACGCGTAATGGCGAATGACCCTGCGCGGCGCGATTGATCAACGCGTCCAAACGGGCATTTCCCGCCGTCAGCACATCGTCCTGAAGTGGCAGTCCGAAAGCATGGACGCGTGCGGGATCCGCGCCCGACGCCGTAAAGATTTCCCGAAGGCGCTGGTTCCCCACAACGAGATGATCCATCGCCAATGGCCATGGATAGAATACGTCGTCTGCCGAGGTGTTCTGTATCATCACAGAGCGCATCGACCGCTGAAGGGCGAGTTCGCCCTGGAGGGCACCCCAGCGATCGACGGTATCGAACGATACGACGGCCGAAGGGGTCAGGGCGCCGAACGCGCGACCAAGCTGCAAACGGTGAACGAGAAGTTCGGGCACAGATGCAAAAGCCGTATACATAATCTGGGTCGCAATGTCCTTCTTCCCTAGAAATCCCCAGTCGGCCACGCGCTCTGGCCGCGACGCCAGTGCGCGCCGTGCTGCGCTATGCCGTCGCGAAATACAGGTGAGAAAGATCCGCGCAATTTCGCCGGGAGTGGAATAGCCGTGCAAGGGATTCCAGGGGCGTGTTCCCCGCGATGCGGCAGCGGTTCCGTCAGGTGATTTGATAAGATCATCGACGAGCATGATGTCGCGGTAACCTTGCCCGGCCCGGTGCCGCATGATCGGTTCGGCAGCGACAACTTCGGTTCTAGCCCGGGTGATGAACACGGCGTCAACACTCTGTCCCTCTGGGGGCCTGCGCGCTGCGCGGCTGCGCAAGAACAGCGTCTTGCCCTTATACCCAAGCAAAAGCAAGTCGCGCAGCGCATTCTTGAAAGATGCGAGGCGGGCGCCCTGACCCACATGCTCCTTCTTGATGCCCGCTTCATTGCACAAATGCAGTAACAGGGGCCCAAACCCCAGTTCGATCTGAAGTAACGTGCGGATCTCGAGCCTCTCGATAAGCCGATAGCGACCGTGAAAACGGAAAAAACGCGCCTTGCGCAACCCGTTACCGACCAAGGCGCGAAACAGAAGTTCGAAGGCGAATGCGTTGTGGGTCAACAGGCCGATGTGATTCAGCAATGCGAGGCGGATGCTTTCGTCCGCGTTCACACCAAGCTTTGGCAAGACCTGCCCGATGACGTCGCGGTCCATCAAGGCTAGGCAATATGCGCTTTCCGGGGTCGAGATCGCACGCTGGGTAATCCCGAAAGCTTCCAGAGCCTGTTCCAGCGTGAGATGTGCGACCCGCTCGCCCAGAATATCCAGCGATACACCCGGAACGCCAGAAATCACGCAATCGACGCCATCGAGCAAAGCCGAGTTGCCTGCCAAGCGCGCAACACCCCTGGCATTGAAGACAAAAAAGACAACTCCGGTGCTCGGCATGGGGTCAGAGCCCCTCGATCCAGGTGACGACGCGGGGCGTAATGCCATCGCGTAGGGCCTGTGCCGTATCAAGGGCCTGCTGCGGCGTTCCCAAAAAGGCGCTGTCTGGTTCGTCCAGGGCATCGGAAATCCGATCGGCGAGGATCGTCGAAAACCCGGGCTCTGAAACGTCGATACAGCGGTCGGGCTGGCCGACCTCGTCATAAAGCGCCGAAATCTGCGGGTAGCACACCAGACCGAGAGTTTGACGCCTGTTGCCAATCGGCACGACATTGGCATGGAAACGGGTTCCGACACAGACATCCGAGGCCGCGTAATGGCCAAAAACCAGCCGTGCGGCCGCATCCCCCGTTCCATAGGGTGCCTGCGCGACCCGGGTGCGGCGCATGCGGTCCGGCAGGCGGTCGATCACCCTGTTCACGACATCGAGATCACGAAAGATGTGCGGCGCGAACAGGAATCCGGTCGCCGGATCCCGTTCGGAAAGGGTGCCTATTGCGTTGGCAATTTCCTTGGCAAACCCCTCGACACCGTCGTCGAGCCCGGCAAACCGAATTTCGGCCATGTCGCTGGCCAGGTTTATCGTGACGATGCGGCTGACATTCGGGTCGCTGAAAAGCGGGATGCCCTTGGCCGGCTGAAAATCGGCAAAGAACCCATTGTCTGGAGCGTGCAGAACGGCGTTCGCATAAGGTGTTCCGATATGATCGGACAGGTTTCTTTTGGCCCCGTCATTCCGCACGCTGACGAGGACCTTGTCGTTCGCGAGCAATGTGTCGAGGAACCCGGTAAACCGCGTGCGACAGGCATCGGGAACGCCTTGGCCGGGATCGACCCCCAGGGCGTTGAAATATACCGGCACATTGATTTTCGCCCACAGGTCGGGCGCGATGCCGATCGATGTTCCGGTCGGCGAGTTTTCAACCCAAAGCTCGAAGTAGTTGCCGCCGCCGATCACCAATCCGTCAAAGCCGTTGATGTAATCGACCAGGTCCGCGTCCCAGGCGCGCTCACGCCAGAAGAACTGGCGGATTTCAAGTTCCGTCCAGGCGATAGGACGCAGGCTTAGGTTCTGCAACCAATCGCGAAATCCGATGTGGTTGGCGTTATCGCCGATGTTTCCGCTGAAGCTGGCGATGTGAAGTAGGCGCAGTTCGGACACCATGAAATCCTCTGGCTATGCGATCTTTCTGGCGGCAGATCGGGTCATGAAAGGGCGTTCGGCAAAGACGAAAAAGATCATGCTGACGACAAGAACAACGACGACAGCAACCGCCAGAAAGACAGCGAAACCTCCAGGAAACGATGTCGCCGCCCAGATTTTCGAGAAGGCGGACAAAAGCGGATAGTGGATCAGGTAAATCGAATAGCAGGCCCCGCCCACCACGAAGAGAAAAGGCATGGACAGGAACCGGCGCACCGGCGCGCAGCCCAGTGTCGTCGCGAAGATCGCGGTCAGCAACACGATCTTGGCCAGATTTCCCCACACCGACGCATAGTCGGCTTCGATCAGGAAATACACCAACAGCGCCGTGGGGAAAACAAAGGCCAGCCGTGCCGGGATTTCGAAACGGCCCAGCAGGGGGAACGCGGCACCGAGCAAGAACAAATGCCCATGCGACAGCAGCGTCAGATAAAAGTCACCCACCAGATACGCAGTCGCAATGAAAACCAGCATCCCACCCGCGAAAAGGGTCTGCGCCAGCCTCGGCTCCAGTCGATAGATCGCATAGAGAGCCGGTGCCAGGACATAGAACTGCAACTCGACCTCGAGGGACCAGGTAACGGTGTTGATCGGACTGGGCTCGAGATAGATCAACCCGTGCAGGTAAGTGATCGACGCCAGGTAATGCCCAAGACCATCGAACAGGCCGAAACGCCCGCTCGCAACCAGCAAGACGAAAAAGATCGTCATGATCAAGATGAACGGGGGTTCCAGCCGGCGAAGACGCCGCACGAAATACCGGCCCAGGCCAACCCCGCGGCGCTCTTTCGCGGCGCGGAAGAAACCCAGCCCGAGCACGTATCCACTGATGACGAAAAAGAGTTGAACACCCAGTTCGCCCGCTGAAAACACGCGTCCGAGCGGGGACTCGAGCGCAAAACCCGGGTCCCCTACATTGGCTCTGTAGGTCCACCAGGCGTGGTCCAGAACCACCGGCAAGATGGCAAAGAACCTCAGTCCGTCGATTTCCGCGACGAACGCTCCGCTTCCGGAGGGCCGTCGCAGACGATCAATCAGGCTCATATCCCAACGCTCAGCATCGGCAGCCACAGGGGCCGCGATGCCCCCTATTCGACGACGTGGCGCAACGCCCACCCGTTGTCCGAGTGCTGCCAAAGATGCGGCGAACGGAACTGGTCGACCGTTTCCCAGAATTCGGCGTCGGACAGTCCGATGTAATCAAGGAAGTCCGCATAATAGCGCTGCGGGAATTCCTGATCGTACTTGCGGACAAGATGCACTGCCTCTTCGCGGTTGATCTTGCCGTTTCGGACTTCCTGGGCTGAGTCGTAGGTTGCGCGACCGATGCCGAATTTGATCAGCGTGGTGAAGTAATGGAACATGTCGATCTTGTCGTCGATGCTCGAATACTTCGAATAGGTGCCGGGCGTCCGCTCGGAGTTGGCCTGAAAACCGGTGTTCTCGACGGCGTAGTAATAGCACTCTTGCGGGTCCCAAGGCAGGTAGAAGCCCAGATAGTGCACCTCGACCCCCGCTTTTTCGAGACTTTCTGCGGTCGGCGGGATGTAGGGCGCAAAGTCGTTGAGCGTGTAGTCGTAGTCGCGGATGATATCCGCGATCTTCACACCGCCTAGGCGCATTTGCATCGGATCCTGAGCTGAGAAGAATTTGGTGTCCATCGTCGGCTTGAAGTTTTCATTGGGATCGTTGCCGTACTCGGCCTGGTTCTCGCCGTACATCACCAATTGCACGCCATATTTCTGCGCCATCGCCGGCCCGATGATCCGTTGACCGACAATAAACGGCTGAAAGGGGTGCAGCAGGTTCTTGAAGGCCAAACGCGTCAGTAGCCTGTGAAGGCGCCCGTTGGGCGTGAACAGGATGTTGTCATGGCCACCTTCATGGATCCAGTTGGTGAAGTTCTGCCAGCCGATATCTGTGTAAAGGTGCGGGGCCCACGTCACGGTCAACGGGTTCATACCATATCGATACTTCAGGATGTGCGATGTGTAGGCACTATCCTTGCCTCCGCTTCCGGGAACGATCATGTCATAGCTGCCGTCGTTGCGCCGAAACTTGTCCAAAGTAGCTACAAGCTGATCCTCGCGTTTCTTCCAGTCGATGCGGTGCGCTTTTTCCTGATGATAATGACAGGCGTCGCAGATGCCATCCGCAGCGAAGCCGATGGTTTTCTTCTTGTCTTCCTTCTCGTGCTTGAATTCGACAGTCGAGCTGGGACGTTGGTTGGAGATCACACAGCTCTTGCAAAAACGAACCTCGTTCGGAAGGCCATAAAAGGCTTCGAGGGCTTCCGTCTCAGACATGGATCATGTCTCCTTTCATTACGAAATTTTTCAACATTTTAAGGCCTTCCGGCCCGCTTTTCTCGGGATGAAATTGGGTTCCGACAACATTGTCTACGGCAAAAACCGCGGCGAACTCGTTTCCATCAATCTCGGCCACCGCGACAACGTCCGGCGAGGTTGCGGGCACCGCGTAGGAGTGGATAAAATAGAAACGGGCGTCCGGGTCGACACCGTCGAACAGCCACGCGGCGGCGTCGCTCCGTCGTTCAAGTGTCTTCCACGCTACGTGTGGCAAGCGCAGCGTGTGTGCGGGGTCCGAGGAAGGGATCAACGATACAACGCCTTGCGCAAGACCCAGGCCTTCGGACTCGCCGAATTCGAGGCTGCTTTGGGCCAGCATCTGCATGCCGAGGCAAATTCCCAACAACGGCATGCCGTCACTCACGGCAGACTTCAGGGCTGTATCAAGCCCGCGCGATGTGAGTTCGGTCATTCCATGGGCAAAGGCACCGACACCGGGCAGAATAAGACGTTCGCATCCAAGTAGTTCAATGGGGTCCGAACTCAGAATCGGTCGTCCGCCGACAGCCTCGACGGCACTGCAAACGCTTCGGACATTCCCGACCCCATAGTCGATGACACCGGTCAAATTGGTCTTTGTCATATCAATCACGCCTGACATAAGTTCAAAGCGGCACGCAGGTCATCGACGCTGCTGCGCTGGTAGTGAAGAACAGCCGCAAAGGCAACGGCAGACGGTTGCGTCGCGGCCAACAGATCTTGCAGATGCTGAGGTTTTCCATATCCACCCGATACAATGACCGGGCGAGTAACCGCATCGTTTACCTGCCGGACAAGGTCGATGTCAAAGCCGCGGCTGGTGCCTTCCTTGTCGACCGAGGTCAACAGGATCTCGCCGCATCCCGCGCTTTGCAGGGTGCGGGCCCACTCCACGACATCAAGATTCGTCGGTTCACGACCGTTGTCGATATAGGCCTTCCAGCCATTATCGCGTCTCTTGGCTTCGATCGAGCCGACAAGGCATTGCGACCCAAACTTGTGGGCGACTTGCTCGATCAGCCTGATGTTCTGCACGGCACCAGTGTTGATCACGACCTTGTCCGCCCCGGCCCCCAGCGCTTTGGACACGTCCTCTACGCTGCGCATGCCCCCGCCGACGGCAATCGGCACGAATACATCGCGGCAGGCTGCTTCGATGATGTGAAACAGGTTGTTGCGGTCATAGAGGCTGGCCACAGCATCCATGAACACGATCTCGTCGATACCCTGGTCGTAGTAGTTGCGGGCCAAGACGTTTGGATCTCCGACCTTGCGCAGTCCCTCCAGATGGATTCCCTTGATGACGTGCTCGTTCTTGATGTCGAGCCTTGCAATAAGTCTCATCTTTGTTTCATCACCCCTTATTTGCGGAGCTTTGCATCTGCAGCACCCACTCCACACGATGCAAATCATCCAGCGTATCGATATCCGCCGAGCGATCGGCCGGCATGGCGATTGCTCCTATGCGTTCCGACGGAAACCCGTTCACGTCAAGAAACCGTTGGGCCTGAAAAACATATACCGCTCCGTTCGGGCCGAAGACCGGCGGCAATTGCTGGCGGTTGTAGAAGCAAAACGCTTGGTCCCTCATGGCCGTAAAGGTGTTGTTTTCCAATGTCCCGTACTTCAGAACCCCTCGATCGCGCTCGACGACACTCAGAACCATGTCGTGACCGCCCTCTTGAAACAGGGTCACGGCTTTTTGGACGTCCTGATCCGAGCGCAAGGGCGAGGTGGCCTGCAACAGCACGATTGTGGCACCTTGCAACGAACGTTCGACGATCAGGTGCTCGATAACCGCGGCCATCGGTGTGTCGTCGGCTGCCAGATGCTCGGGGCGCCTGCACAATGTGCAGCCCTCCGGCAGATCGGCCTCGTCGATTTCCACGATATCCGTGCTGAGCAGGGCACGACCGACGGTGCGAAGTCCTTGCCGGACGGCGTGCAGGTACAGGGGCACGCCGTTGAGCGGCATGAGGTTTTTTCCGGGCAACCCCTTGGAACCGGCTCGAACCGGCACGACCGCAATCGCTTCCGGTGTTGTGCGATGGGCCGTCATTCCACGAAATACTTCTGCAACGGCCGGTCCCAGAAATCTGCGCGGTTCAACAATTCAACGAAGCTCTTCGCCGAGTCGCCGCTTCCAAAGCTCTGACTACTGGGAAACCGCTGCCCCCAGAACTCAGACAGGAAACGGTCGATGGTGCCTCGGTCATGCGCGTCGCTGCGCAGCAGCGAAGGCGCGTTTCCGCGGTTCGACTGCCGCGTGCCGATATCGAGCGACGGCACGCCAAGGAATGGCGCTTCGCGCACACCCATACTGGAATTGCCGATAATCGCCTGGGCATTGCGCATCAGTTCCGAGAAATAGGCAAAACGCATGGACGGAAGGACCCGAAACCGGTCTTTTGGCAGCTCTCGGATGACCGAAAGGATCAACTCGGACCCGGGGTCGTTGTTGGGCAGGATGACGACATAATAATGTCCCGAGTCGATCAGCGCCCCGAACAGTGCTTCGGCCTGTTTACCCATCGCGGAAGCTTCCGAGGTAACCGGATGGAAAACGCAGATCCCGTAATCGACGGGGGCGATGTTGTAGCGCGTCCGCACCTGTTCCAGCGTCACGCCCGACGGGCGGCCATGGATGTCAAGTTCCGGTGAACCGATCACGTTGATAGTCTCGGGCGGCTCTCCCAGACGCTCGACGCGGGCCTTTGCTTCGTCCGAACTGACAAGGTGCACCGAGGACAGCTTGGTATTGCAGTGCCGGAATTGTTCGTCGATCGTTCCCGAAACCTCACCGCCTTCGACATGGGCGCAGCGGACGTAATTGGTCGTGCAAACCAATGAACATGCAAGCGCTTCAACGCGGTCGCCATGTATGATCACCAGATCCGGTTGATGTTCCTGCAGGTAATCAGAAAACCCCATGACAGTCTTGGCGAGGATGATGTCCTGAGGGTCGCCATCGCGCTGGTTGATGAACTCGACAACTTTAAAGCGCTTTTGTTGATGAACCTCTTCCTTGGTCAGCCCATATTTTTCAAGCATGTGCATGCCGGTGACAAAGAAAGTCACCCGGTGACCAGCATCGAGTGCTGCCAAGGCAAGCGGTTCCAGTTTGCCATAATCGGCCCGCGTACCCGTCACGAAGAGCAGGTTATGCCCGGCCTTGGCATTCAATTCGGGTTTTCCAGACATTGTAACCACTCAGTCCAAATCCGACCAGCGAAGCTGAGTGTTACGTTTCATGTCGCGGTTCACCCGACGACCGATCAGCGCATCGAATTGATCCGCCGGTATCTCGCCGCTTCCAGGACGGCGTGCCCAGATGTCGCTTTCGCCGATCGTTTCCCCGGCTTTCAGGTCGCGGTCGGCCACGACCGACCCGCGGGCAAACCGATACACGTCTTCTTCAGGGGCGCTGCGCTCCTTGGAATTGCGCGCCGCGATATGGATTTCGCGCGACCGATCAACAAGATATCGCAGCTCTGCCGGATCCATCGAACAGGAAATGTCCGGTCCGGCGCGATACCGCGTATCGGTAAAGTGACGTTCGAGAATGCAGGCACCCAGCGCGACGGAAGCAAGGGCCATATCCGGCCCGATCGAATGATCCGAGAAACCGACCACCGCGTCCGGGAAGGCCTGCCGCAACTCGGTCACACCGCGAAGCGACACGATCTCGGGGGGGGACGGATACAGGTTGGTGCATTCTAGCAGTGCAAATGGAACGCCCGCATCGCGAAGGATCTGAACCGAGCGCGACATCGAGTCGATCGTCTGCATCCCGGTCGACATGATGACCGGCTTGCCAAATTTCGCAATGTGACGGATCAGCGGCAAGTTGTCGGCTTCGCCTGAGCCGATCTTGAAAGCCGGGACGTCGATTTCTGCAAGGAAATCCGCCGCTTTCCTTGAAAACGGCGTCGAAATATAGATCACGCCCAGACTCTCGGCGTGCTGCTTGAGCGCGATTTCATCGGCGGGGGACAACGCACAGCGTTCCATCACTTCCCAGATCGACACATCGGCGTTGGGCGGAAAGATCGACTTGGCTTCTTCGGTCATTTCATCATCGACGAAATGGGTCTGGTGCTTGACGCATTCGGCACCGGCCCTCGCGGCGAGGGTCACCATGGACTTTGCGACCTCGAGACTGCCGCCATGGTTGATACCGATTTCGGCGATCACGAGGGGCGGATGTTCGGGGCCGATCTTGCGGTCATTGATTTGCATGTCTTGATTCCCTGCTAAGCTCTGATGGACTGTCGATCACCACACGCCACGACAATCGACCTTCCGGCCGACCGGTGCCGCTGCGTTCTTGAACGCGGTATGATCGACGAGAAGCACGTTGATGTCGGCCTCGGAGGCTTGGGCATAAGTGACGAGGCTGGCGTCTTTCAGATCGCGCGGAAGGCTATCGATGAAAGGTTCGACTATCATCAGCGGCCCCGCATGCGTGGCCGAAAGCGAACGTGCTATTTCCATTGCAGGACTTTCCCGCAAATCGTCGATGTCCGGTTTGAACGCCAAGCCGTAAACGGCAAGGGTCACCTCGGCAGCGGTCTTCGCGGGGTTGGCCAAGAGATAGCATCCAATCGCGGCCTGCACCTTTTTGAGCACCCATTCCGGCTTTCTGTCGTTCACTTCGCGCGCGGTGCGGATCAGATGTGCCTGCTCAGGAGCGGACGAGACAATGAACCACGGGTCTACGGCGATGCAATGGCCTCCAACGCCGGGACCCGGCTGCAGGATATTGACCCGCGGGTGGCGGTTGGCCAGTCGAATGAGTTCCCAGACATCCATGCCCAGCGCGTCGCAAATCAGCGAAAGCTCGTTGGCGAATGCGATGTTGATATCGCGGAAGCTGTTCTCGGTGAGTTTCGCCATTTCCGCAACGCGAGGCCCGGAGGCGACCACGCACTCGCCGGTGACGAAGGAGCGGTAGAGGCTGGCTGCCGCTTCCGAGCAGGCTGGCGTCATGCCGCCGATCACGCGGTCGTTGGTGATAAGTTCCTGCATCACCTTGCCGGGCAGAACCCGTTCGGGACAATGCGCTATGCGGATGTCAGAGTCTTCACCGGCAGTTTGGGGAAAGCTAAGGTCTGGGCGGGCTTCTGCAAGCCAGCCTTCCATGGCTTCAGTAGCCCCGACCGGCGATGTGCTTTCCAGGATCACCAGATTGCCAGCTTCCAGCACCGGCGCGATGGCGCGGGCCGCGGCCTCGATGAAGCCAAGATCGGGCTGGTGGTTTTGCCCCTTAAACGGGGTCGGTACCGCGATCAGAAAGGCCTCGGCGGGTTCAGGTACCGTGGTGGCCCGCAAATAGCCCTCTTTCACCACTGCGCGTACCACCAAGTCGAGGTCAGGTTCTACAATGTGAACCTCGCCACGATTGATCGTGTCGACAGTTTTCTGGTTCACATCGACACCCACCACATCGACTTTTCGCGAGGCGAACATGGCGGCGGTGGGCAGGCCGATATAGCCTAGTCCGACGACAGAAATGCGTTTGAAAGGGAGCTTAGGCATTATTGCTAATCCTAGTCGATCGTAAGAAATGACAAAGCGGCATCGCGGATCCTCTGAGAGGCCAACCCGACGCCGTAGGGATTATGCGCGCGCGACATCGCGTCGTAGGCGGCTTGATCGTCGAGGAGCCTACTCGTTTCTCGTACGATCAGATCGGCATCAGTACCCACCAACTTGACCGTGCCGGCGTCCACTGCCTCCGGCCGTTCTGTGGTGTCTCGCATTACGAGCACAGGTTTGCCGAGCGACGGGGCTTCTTCCTGCACTCCGCCTGAGTCAGTCAGTATTATGTCTGCGCGACGCATCAGATGCACAAAAGGCAGATAATCCTGCGGCGCAATGAGTTTAACACGCTCAAGCTCACCGAGGCTGATCTCGACAGGGCCCTTAACATTCGGGTTCAGGTGCACCGGATAGATGATCTGGACGTCTTCCCTCTTCGCTATGGTGGCAAGTGCAGAGCAAATACGCTCGAAGCCGCCCCCAAAGCTCTCCCGACGATGCCCCGTCACAAGGATCAGTCGCTTGGTCGGATCAATCCCGAATTTAGTGTCGAATGCTGAGCTCTGCTGTGGATCGTTCTCGAGTCTCTCAACCACCTCAAGCAATGCGTCGATGACGGTATTTCCAGTAATCGAAATCTGGTCTTCTTCGACGCCCTCGAATTTCAGGTTCGCAGCGGCCTTTTCTGTCGGAGCGAAGTGGAGCCGAGCAATAGCGCCAGTGACCTTACGGTTTATCTCTTCAGGCCAGGGCGAATAGATGTTGCCGGTCCGCAGCCCCGCCTCGACATGGCCCACCGGAATCTGCTGATAATAGGCCGCGAGCGAGGCCGACAACGTTGTTGTCGTGTCTCCGTGGACCAGTAGCAAATCTGGCGAAAACTCTTCCAGCACCGGCTTGAGCCCAGCAAGCACCGCCGCGGTGATCTCGGTGAGCCCCTGCCCAGGTTTCATCACGTTCAGATCGTATTCGGGTTCGATCCCAAACAGACGCAGAACCTGGTCCAGCATCTCGCGGTGCTGGGCAGTGACAGCCACCCGCACATCAAGGCCGGGATTTGCCCTGAGTGCTTCATAAACTGGCGCCATCTTGATGGCTTCTGGCCGCGTCCCAAAGACCAGCAATACTTTTTTCATTGGATCCTCAAATTCTATTTTTTGTGGACGCTGCCTGCAATCAAACTCTGCCCGAGCAGTACTTCGCCGTTCCTCGTGAGAGATGCCCCGCCAAGCGAGTTGCGAATGCGATCAGGACAGCTTCTTTTCAGCGTTGGCATCGAGCTCGACTTGAAGCGACTCGATCTCTTCCTTGAGCCCCTCGTACTCTTCCATCTTCCTGACCAGAAATGCTCGCGTCAGTGCTACCTTCCGCGCGATACCTCTCGGCGTCAAAACGTAGGCATATCGGCGTTTGTCTTCCGCCGCCGTGAAATTCCCCAGTTTCACCAGACCTTTTTCGATCAGGGCGTTCAAAACGTAATGTATTCCACCGACACTGACACCAACCGCCTCAGCCAGCTCTCGCTGGGACATTTCTGGGTTTTCTTGCAGGAGGCGGAGCACGCGAAAATGCGTGTCTTCCTGCAGTTTGGTGCGCTTGCTAGTCATATTTGAGATTTTCTCAGGCTACCGCACAAGAACTGCCCGCAGGGCGCCTTGTTGGATGCAAAGATGACGTTGAAAATAGATTCCACATCGTTCATCTTTGAGCGGTAACAAATGCTGCATGCGCAAACAAGAGGGAATTTCACAATTTCAGATGTTTTCGTCAGTTCGGACGATGAAGTAGCCACTAACCCACAGGTGCAGGCCCAACTAGAGGCGGACCTCACTCACTCTGAGGACATCGGCGGACCTTCAACCGCGCCACTATCAGAGAACCTGAATATGTGACAAGCTCATAACTGAACGACCCCGTCAGCACAAGGCTGGTTCATCACCGCCGCTGATCGTCGGCACCGAGCGGTGCATGGCGGCTGACCCATGAGACTCGGCCTTATGTCGCTCGGAAATAAGTCACTTTGGCAGATCTACTACAATCTGACCCCGGGACGAGCCCGTCATCCGAGTTGGCCATCCATTCCAGGGGCCGGCGCTGCGTCACTGTCGTCTTTCGCCATTTGGGTGTGTGCTGTCGCTTCGGCGGCGATTGGTCCTTCCTCCCGTTCGGCCTGTTCGACTGCCTCCTCCATACTGACCGTGTTCAGCACCAGGTCGAACTGCTCGAGGATCTCGGATGCATGCCGCGCCACGTAGGAGCGCACCGCCTCGTTTTCCATCAGCTTTTTCAGGTAGCCTTTGGCGACGACCAGGTTCAGCAGCTCGGACCCGTAGTTTTCTTCGGCATGCTTGTACTTTTCCTGCACCTGGCTCATCTCTCTCTCAAGCTTGACGATTTGCTCCAGCGGGTCGCCTGTCGGTTGTTCCGGCTGTGGTGGCTTGTAGTCGGTGCGCTGTTCCGGCGGCGTGGCCTTCAGGAGGGCGTCCGCGTGGGCGGCGGTGATCGTATTTGCGGCTATCATCAATTCCACCGCCTCGATCTGCCGGGCGGCCTTCATCTTGCGTAGGTGCCGCGTCACGTCCGGAGTGAACTGGTGGTCCTGCAGCAGTTCCACCGCCTTGGGGCAGATCCCGTGCAGCAGGTTAATCCGGCTGTTAATGGTCGAGAGGTTCACATTGAAGGCCCGCGCAAGTCGTTCCTTGCTGACACCTTTGTCGATCGCGCGCCGCAGCATGTAGTGCTCCTGCACGGTTGAGAGCCGGTTGATCCGGTGATTGTAGGTGTAGGTCTCAAAATCCTTGGCAATGAGGCAAGGCGCGGTGTCCTGGCCCAATTCCTTCAGCGCCAGCACCCTCAGATTGCCATCAAGCAGTAGAAACCCCGCAGCATCCGGATCTGGCTTGATCACCGAGAGCGGCTCAATCAACCCAATTTCCCGGATCGAGGAGACAATCTGCTTGAACTTGCGTGTTGTCATCACGCCGTCGGGAACCTTTTTCGAGGGCATCAGCTCCTCAAGCGGGATCTGGAAGGTTTCCAGATCAAACCCGAGCGTCAGGTTCAACGGGGCCTTGGGATACGGCGCGTCGTTTTCATCGCTGTCTGGCTGGGGGAAAGCGCCCGGGTAAAGTGGCTTCACAGTGCTGAGGTCATTCATCGTATGTTCCTTTTCGGGTTTCAGGCGGTTTCAATGCGGTCGGCGAGGTATTTCGGCAGGCTGTCGAGGCCCTCGGCGCGCAGGAGCGTCACGAAGTGCTCATCGGCAAAGAGGCGTTTCAGTCCTTGGACCACCAAGAGCAGTTGCTGATGCGCGTGATCGGCCTTCAGCATCAGCTTGTGTTGGCGGGCGACCTCGCGCTGGTATGTCTTCACCAGCGAATGCGCCGAGTTTGGCAGTTTCGGGCGATCACCACCGGTTTTCGGGCCCTTTTCCCGGCGCTTTTCAATAAGCCGCTTGGCATCCGTGATCTGGTGCCCTTTGAGTTGGCCGGTCTTATAGGCCTCTTCCAGCATGTCGCCGAGGTTTTCATCGTCATGCTTGGCGCGGGCGATTTCGAGAGCGGTGGTCAGCGGAATGGTCCCGTTTTGCACCGCCTCGATCAGGCGCTCCTCACCCTTTTCCAGCAAGAAAACGATGTCCCGAACGTATTTCTCGGAAAGCCCCGTTCGAGTGATGATGTCGTCGATGCTGTAATCCCGCGCCAGCAACAGCTCGATGTCGGCCAGGATCTCCAGCGGCCGATGGCCCCGCCGGGCAATGTTTTCGGCGAGCGACATGATGAAGGCGTCTTCATCGGTCACATTGACCACCAGCGCCGGGATGTGGCTTTCACCCAGCAGCCGAAAGGCATTCAATCGTCCTTCGCCACAGACCAGCAAATAGGCGGGCGCCCCATCGGCACCTTCGCGCTCTGTCACGGTGATCGGCTTTTTCAAGCCGATGGAACGGATGTTTTCAACTATCTCTTCAAAGACCTTCATATTGCGGTCCCGGGAGTTCAGGACCTCGATCCGGTCGATGGGGACGAGCGTGACGCTCTCGGGTGTGTCAGTCATCATAGGGTTCGCTTCCTCTTTTAGCGCAATTGTTCATGTTGTGTTCTCCTTCCGATTTCCATCATCAAGGCCTCATCCCCATTTCCGGCGAATGCCGACCCGTTCTGCCATTCCGTAGAAAAAGCCGAGATCCTCAAACCGGAAGGCCTCAAAGGCGATGCTGGTGCGGTTGCAAAGGCGGATTTCCTGCCGGGGTAGATCGAGCCAGGGCAGCAGGTAGTAATCGAGCTCGTCGCGGTTGTCGGGGTCAAGCCGGACCGCCAGCGTGACGTCGGCCTGATAGCGCATCGGGTCAAAGCGGATTCTCCAGCGTAGCCGTCCGTCGCCCTGAGGCTGGCATCGCGCCAGCACTAAGCTGACGACCATCTCGTCATTTATGGTCAGCAAATCGGTCTTAGGATCACGCGCAACTGTGCCACCCACCTCGGCAATTGCCGCCTCAGTGCGCGCTATGATCTCCGGATGCATCCCGCGCAGGCGCTTGTTGAGCGCGATGCGTTCCTGATCCCGGTCCGAGCGATAACCAATCATCTCATAGGCCCGGGCCAGAGACCCGAAGCGGTTTCGATAGGCTGATGAGGACGGCATGTCGGGCGTCTGATCGATCAACACGCCAGAAAGCTGGCCCGCGTCTGCATAAAGCCGTTTCAAATGATCCAGCAGCTCTTCGTCTGACAGGCGCGCCGACCGTGCCGTGATGATCTCCTGCGCCGTCAGGAAAAACTCGAGCGGTACAATCCCCTCGAAGGCGCCTTCCTTGCGCACCCACATATCGGGTGGGTTTTCCACATGCAGCTTCTTCAGCTTGAAGGAGGAGCGGTTGTAGACGTTGTTGCCGATGTATTTCTCGTTGGTCAGAACCGTGCGCACCGTGCCAGAATTCCAGGGGCGGTCCAGATCGGTTTTGACACCTTCTCCGTTCAGGCGATCGGCAATCTCGCGGAAAGAAAGGTCCTCCTCGATCAGCCAGCGATACATCTTGTTGACCCAAGCCACTTCCTCGTCGGGCCCGGGCATCAGGATCACGCGATCTGTTTGCAGCGATTTGTGCTCACCGCGCTTCAGCTCGCCCTTGATCTGGCCGCGCTCGTTTACGAGAACCCGGCGCAGCCCGAAGCCTGCCGCGCCACCTTGACGGAAGCCCAGCTCAATTAGGCGGCATTGGCCGGCGAAGACCTTGACCGAAAGCTCCCGGCTGTATTCGCCGGCCATCGCACGTTTGACGCCCTTGACGATGGTTGAGACGGGCGAGCCGTCGTTCTCGAACTGCTCGGCGCAATAGGCGACGTTGATGCCGGCGCGCTTGCAGATGTATTCGTAATAGGCGCTCTCATCCGCATCCTGGAAACGGCCCCAGCGGCTGACGTCATATACCAGGATCACGTTGAAGTCGGCCGCGCCAGATTCCACATCCGCGATCAGCTGCTGCAGGGCGGCGCGTCCGCCGATAGAAAGGCCGCTCTTGCCGTCATCGGCGTAGGTCTTGATGATTTCGATGCCGCGCTTTTCGGCATATTCGCGGATCTTGTCGGACTGGTTGTGGGTTGAATACTGCTGATGCTCCGTCGACATGCGCACATATTGCGCCGCCCGAAACTCGGTAATCTCGCCACTCCCGTCCAACTCAGCCTCCGATCTGTGTGTCTGTCGGTCGGACGTTTGCTCGGGTCGCAAAGTGTATCAAGCTGATAGTGCTGGATTATCTCATTATATCAATGCTCTGAGGGCGAGGTGCGCAGTCTCCTTCATCAAATTATCGCATCGCACCCGGAAAACCTTACTTGCATGCGTTCGAATTTGAGCGATAGGTGTGGAAATTACATTAACTAGGTTGCAAAATGACATTTCACGATCGCGGCACAAACTGGTTTCTGGCGCAACTTAAGCCGAACTGCGCCAACATCGCGGATAAGAACCTCAAGCGCCAGGGCTTCAACACCTTCCTGCCGATGGAAGAGGAAACGCGCCCGCGGAACGGCAAGTACGTCACTGCCATGCGGCCACTGTTTCCGGGCTACATCTTCGTGGCCTTCGATGTGACCCGCGGGTTCTGGCGCACAGTTAACTCGACCCATGGCATCACGCGGCTTGTGAGTTTCGGCAAGGAGCCGACGGCTGTGCCGCTGGACCTGGTCTCGCAGCTGATGTTGCGCTGTGACGCAAAGGGCAAATTGCTGCCGCCAAAGCTCTTGAAGCCTGGAGACCAGGTGATGTTGACCAAGGGACCTTTTGCAAATTTTGTGGCAGAGGTGGAAACAATCGCGCCAGATCGGCGGGTTTGGGTCCTGATGGAGATCATGGGTGGTCAGACCCGTGTTGCAGTTGGGGCGGATCAGTTGCGGACTGTTTGACCGTCAGCGTCGCCAAAAAGCATATCTCTGTGTGCAAACTTTATACTATTAGCCTTGATCACGAGCACAACTAGCTTGTTGTGCGGAGATTGATCCCCCCTATTCTCCGCAAATACTACGGCTTTTACTCTTGCCAGTGCGGAGAAAAAGTCGGATCATCCCTGCAAATTTTGCGGAGAATGTGATGCAAACCTGGGAACGGGACACCTGGCCTAACCTTACTTGGCAAGACGCGCGCGTCGCAGCCTACCTAGCTGAGGTGCGCCATATCCAGGGCAGACTGATCGGCAGGATGGAAGTGCTGGGCTTCAAGCTGCGCGAGGAAGCAGTGCTGCAGACGCTGACACAGGACGTCGTCAAGACAAGCGAAATCGAAGGCGAACAGCTCGACGTCACTCAGGTGCGCTCATCGCTGGCGCGTCGTCTTGGCATCGACATTGGCGCCCTGCCCCCGACAGATCGCAACGTCGAAGGCATCGTCGAGGTCATGCTTGATGCGACGCGCAACTACGACGCTCCACTGACAGCGGAACGCCTATTCGGCTGGCATGCCGCCCTGTTTCCGACCGGGCGCAGCGGCATGACACGCATCCGCGTCGGGGATTGGCGCGATGACAGTACCGGGCCGATGCAGGTGGTGTCAGGACCCTACGGACGGGAACGCGTGCATTACACAGCGCCACCTGCCTTTTGGGTCGCAGCAGAGATGGAAGCATTTCTCGCCTGGTTCAACGCGCCGATTTCATCCGATCCGGTAATCAAGGCGGCCCTGGCGCATCTGTGGTTTATGACGATCCACCCCTTCGAGGATGGTAACGGACGGATTGCTCGTGCCATCGCTGATCTTGCGCTGGCGCGGTCAGAGAGGAGCTCACAGAGGTTCTACAGCATGTCAGCGCAGATCCGAACAGAACGGAGCGCATACTATGATCAACTGGAGCAAACGCAGAAGGGCGACACGGACGTAACAGAGTGGGTTCTGTGGTTCCTCGCGTGCCTGGATCGCGCCATCCGTGGAGCGGATAGCGTACTAGCTGCAGTTGTCGCTAAGGCTCAATTCTGGGAGCGCGCAGCTCCGATGCCGCTGAACGAGCGACAGATCAAGGTTCTGAACCGTTTACTTGACGGCTTTGAAGGTAAGATGACCACGTCGAAATGGGCGACAATTGCCAAGTGCTCTCAGGATAGTGCAAATCGCGACATTGCGAGCTTGATTGAACTTGGCCTGATGCGGAAGGGCGAAGCCGGCGGTCGCAGCACGAACTACGAGCTGGTACCGTAACGCGAGCAGACCTAATTGTCAGCCATCACCCGGCCAAACCAATTCGTTCCAATACGCCCGAACATCATCGACCGTCCTTGGGTGCGGTTGATTACCAACGATTACGGCTTATCGGGGGGTGCGACTCGCCAAACGTTGACATGGCGTTGACATGAAACAAACGCAGAAAGCCCGACTGATTAAGTCGGGCTCTAAGCGTTTGATTTAGCGTATTATTTTGGTTGCGGGAGTAGGATTTGAACCTACGACCTTCAGGTTATGAGCCTGACGAGCTACCGGGCTGCTCCATCCCGCGCCAACTTGGTTTGTTTAGTTTGGGGTTGTGTTGTCTGCAAGGGCGGATTTGGGGTTTGGTTGATTTTGTTTAGGGGAGGTAGGTGAGGTCTGCTGCGTTGTGGTCCATGGCGTCAATTGGGACGGGCAGATTTCAGGGGGTGCGATTATGATGCGGCTCTCAGGATAGCCGGTTTCAGAGGGGGGCTATCTGTAGCTGCGGCGCAGCAGACCCCACGCCTCGCACCGCGCACTAAGATTTCAGGTGGTATAGACACAAAAAGGCCGCCACGAGCTGAGCTCGTAGCGGCCTAATGTATGATAATCGAATATAGAGTATTGGTTCTTTGTTAGGTTTGGCGATGACCTACTCTCCCACGCCTTAAGACGCAGTACCATCGGCGCAACAGTGCTTAACTGCCAGGTTCGGGATGGGGCTGGGTGTTTCACTTGCGCTATGATCACCAAACCAAAGAAAGAACCATTACAAACATTTTTAATCCAGATTTTCGTAACTTGTGTAGTTGTGTATGCTTTTG
>NZ_CVPC01000015.1 GCF_001049735.1 Nereida ignava | reverse complement strand
CCTATCTGCAAACGCGACGCGGATAAAAGTTACAAACCTTTTTGCAGCAAACGCTGCGCTGACATCGATTTGGCAAAGTGGCTTGGTGGTGATTATGCAATTGCCAGCACGGATCCAGATGACGTGGATCAGATCGTAGATGCACTTGAAATAGAAGCCGAGCGGGCCGCGAAAAACATTCACTAGCGCGAATTACGGTGAAATACACAATTGGGCAAAAAGGCGCTGGACACCACCTAATGCCTGACCTAGAACGACGCCACCCAAGGGGGTCAACCCCATCCCGTGCCCGGGTAGCTCAGGGGTAGAGCAGTGGATTGAAAATCCTCGTGTCGGTGGTTCGATTCCGCCCCTGGGCACCATTTTTACCAACAATATCAATGACTTAACTTAGCGCAATGCGCGCTAAAGTTGTGTAATTCAAAAACACACCTTAAACACACTTTTTGCCGTGTTGCTGACTATTTTGACTGCGGATTCGCTGTGTTGAACACTGTGTTGGCTAGTGCTGTGTTGCGAACACTGTGTTGGCGAAGTTTCGGGGGGAACATGGGTTTTGAGGGACGATGACTACCCTAACTAGTCGAAGGCAGGCGAACTACTGATCCGTCGCTATCCAAACAGTCTTGGGCTTGCTTTCTGACTTGCCTAATTTCGACTATTAAATCTGCAATGCATATTTCATCGATACCTGAGCCTTTTTGACCTTCAGTCAAGAACACATCCTCAGCAACCAAATAGACTCGCTTAACGAACCAACGTCGGCCATTTTTGTTCAAGAAATCATAGCCAGATCGATTTTCAAACGTAGCTTCTAGTAAGCGGCTAGAACCCTGTTCGATCCAAGCGTCTAATCGTTCATCAAGATGTTCGACATTGTTGCGAACAGTACGTCTCAAAAGTAGCGACTGATCTTTGACGTTCAGAGTTTCTTTAAGTTTCCGAGAGCGTTCATATCTCACATGCTTATTGTTGCTAGTATCTGGCAGTAGAATTTTAGAAATCATAGCAGCATGGTTTAGCAAAGACTGAATGCCCCCCCAAACAAGTCTGTTGTCTTTAGTTTCTAGATCTAGTGTCAGTTTTCTCACTCGGGCGTGCGCAGCTAGTGTCAGATCAGCTTGGATAAGAATTTCTTCAACAAGAATATTCCGAGCAACTGATGAAATTTCTATGGTCATTTGTAGTCCTCGCATCGCCAACTCTTTGCGACCTACCTAACGGTTTAACACACACTTTGGTAGACTTGTTGGTGCGCCCTGCCATAGTGTTAGGTTGAGGAGCATGACATGCGGCAGCTGCGTGACGACACACATCTGATACTAGACGGCGAGGTACGGGTGTATCGGCGTGAGCGTAGCAAGCGTTGGCAGGCGGCCTTTGTAATTGACGGGCACACTATCCGCATAAGCACGGGCAAGCGTGATTTGGCTGAGGCCAAGGAGTATGCGCGGGATACGTTTCTTGAGTACAAGTTCCGCCACAAGAACGACCTACCTGTTGTGACCAAGAAGTTCTCTGACGTTGCCAAGCTGACTATTGCCGATATGCACAAGCAGCTGGATGCGGGCTTAGGGCGCAAGGTGTTTTCTGATTACATCGTATGTATTGAGCGCTACCTCATCCCGTTCTTCGGTGCACAGTATGTGACCACCATTGATTACGAGAAGGTGCAGAAGTTCTACGAGTGGCGGCGGGCTAAGATGGGGCGTGAGCCAAAGGCTAGTACGCTTAATACTCATAACTCAGCCATGAACCGTGTATTTGAAGAAGCAGTGGCGCGGGGCTTTATCGCGCACAAGAATGTGCCACTGCTGGTAAACCGTGGTGAGAAGAGTGAGCGGCGTCCTGACTTCACCCGGGAAGAATACGCCACACTGATCCGCAAGCTGCCCAGTTGGATCAATGCGGGCAAGGCAGGCAAGCCCACAGACATGCGGCATTTGATGCGGGACTATGTGTTGATCATGGCCAATACGGGCATGCGCCACGGCACAGAGGCGCTGAACCTCAAGTGGAAGCATGTGACGCTGTTTGAAGACGGTGGTCAGCAGTACCTAGAGATGAGCGTGTCAGGCAAGACTGGACGCAGGGACATCATCTGCCGCAGCGGTACGATCAATTACCTAAAACGCATACACGAGCGGTCAGAGGACATACGCCACATCCCTTTTGAAGACCTGCTCAAGCAGCGTGTTGATCTGCCTGTGTTCAGACTGCCCGATGGCACCGTATCCAAGAACATCCACCAGACGTTCCGCAAGTTCCTTACCGATACAGGGCTGATCACATGCCCACGTACAGGGCAAAACAGAACGCTTTATAGCCTACGGCACACCTATGCGACCTTCGCTCTGCTCAACGACGGGATGGATATACATGCGCTGGCTATACAGATGGGTACAAGTATTGGCATGATTGAGCGGCATTACAGTCATTTGACGCCGCGCTTGAAGAAGGACATGCTCACGGGCAGGAGGTTTGAATTGAGCAGGGATGAGTATGATGATCACATATCTTCCTCGTCTTCATCTTCGTAGGGATCATCACGTAAGCCTAGATCAACCAAGAACTCATCAAAATATCCGGTGTCGAGAGGGTTTTGCGATTTTTCAAAATCGTCGCCTTGGAAGTAGAACCCGTAAAGGGCTTCGTTAATAACTTCCATGTCTTCATCTTTTTCCTTTTCAAATTCCATTACTACTTCCGCAGACATTGCTTGGAACATCAATTTGATCTTCAATGCTATTGCTGCATCAGTCTCTTCCCTAGAAATGAGATTAATTTGGACGAAGTTTCCAAACGAGACTGTTTCCCCTATTTGAAGCGGGGTACTTTTATCGGTGATTTCGTCGATGAAATCCTCAAGGTCCAAGGAATTGCAGCGACCCATAGTGCCTTCAGGGATCGTTAATAAATTGAGTTTTTCCATTTCAAGCTCCTTATGTCGCAATAAAATGCTTATCCTTCTTTCAAATAAGCTCTACTACTTTTTTTATCTGATCGATGTTTATGTCGATATATCGTTGAGTTGTGCCAATCTGGCTGTGCCCAGCTAGCTCTGCAAGCAAACGAACACCGACGCCCTTGTTTGCTAAGCGTGTGATGTAGGTCCTGCGCCCCGAATGACTTGATGCATCCTTAAGCCCCACTGCTTTGTAAATGTCCAAAAACAGCTGACACATAGTATTGGCTGAGAAGTGCCCGCCCTTTTGGCTTTGAAACAGTGGCCGCTGAGGGTCTGTGATGGGTATAGATGCGCTGTACTCGAGCAATGCCTTCCGCAATCGCTGATTGAGGTACACTGTACGGGTCTTGCCGCCCTTGCTTTGTGCTGCGCTGAGGATGAACTGCTCACGCACGTCGCCCGCTTCATCAAACACATTACCAACTGTGAGCGCTGCAATCTCCTTAGCTCGTAGACCTGCGTAAAAGCTAGTGAGTATAATCGTTTCATCACGTGTTGGATGACGACGACTGCGGCAGTACTGTATAACCCTGCGCAGCTGTGCATCATTGAGTGTCTGTGCTTGGCGCATGGCGCTATCCCCTCAAAACCTAAGCTTTTGTGTGCTTTAAGTATAAAGTCTGAGGTATTGGTTGGGCGACCAGAAATGGTGTCAAATGATATTCCAATGAATTCAATAGGTTACGAAAAAATCTCATACTATACGAATTCTATGAGGTTTTGAGCTGTGTGATTGCGCTCAGGTAAAACTGCGCAGTTAAGGAAGCATTTAATGCCGCTGTGCAAGCTCAACAATGTCGTCAGTGTCCAACTGCAACCAAGCAGGCCATAAGGGTGTTTTGAGATACACAGCTTCAGACCTCTTTGAGCCTTGATCCTTGTGTTCAAGCAGTAGCCCAGCCCAACGCATAGGACGTAACACGCAGCTGTAAAACGCAGACGTTGCCCGCCATGCCATCGGTGCGTCACTGAGCTTGCCGTAGAACACTTCGTACAGCTCAAGTTCTGTTGCCGTATTCTCGGCTTCTACGTTGAGCACATTGAACCAAACATCCCATGTACCTAAGGCTTGTTCACCGCTGCGACTGTAAGCGCTATGGTCAATGTTAAAGATATAAAACGGCAGAAGCGTGTTCAGTAGCTGTGATGGATTGGCCAGTAATTCTAAACCGCGTTTGGTGATTTTGAACTGCCCTTTGTAATGCCGAGCTAGTTTAAGCTCTATCAACAGGAAATGAACCAGCTCAAGCGGCGGGAAGTCATATTCGTTGAGGACTTTGTTCACGCTGAATAAATCGTCATAGCCCATGTTGGGCCAATCAAAATGTTCAGCAGCCCAATGCACAAACACCCGCTTGAATGCCTTGCTAGGCGTGAGTGGGATTGAACCATGATCTTGCGTGTATTGCAGGGTCAGCTGTGCAGCTCGCAGCAAAGGCGAATGTGCCATCACAGCATTATCATTGGGTAGGACGCGGAACTCTATCATGCAGAATAATTGGCATGGCGATGATGACTGTGCCAGTTTTAATTATGCTCAGTATTCTTCTGCCAGCATAATAGTGAGCACCCGTGCAGTCACAGCAGGATCACTTGGATCAGGCGAGTGCATCTGCAGGTCTAGATCGAAGTAGTCAAACTTCCAAAAGAACGTATTGCCGTTCAGCTTGATGGCCCCAAAGTCATGCTCCGCATATGGGTCGTTGTCTGGTGTAAAGGCATCGAAGTCCTCTACGGCAATCAGCAGCTCTGCCACTGTGAGTGGATCGCAAGACAACACGCCTTGAGTGAGTATCCAGCGACAATGATCAAGACGCTGCCGCGCCCGATCATTAAGTGCTGCTATTTTAGCTGTGTTTGCGTTATGCATTTGCCGCAGCTTTGGCAGCCCCTGGCTTTAGGCGTTTCTGTCGCTCAGCTACTTTGGTGATGGCCGCGTCCAACTCCCCTGCAGCCACTGCATTGAGAAATGCATCGAGAACACCAGCGACTTCATCCAATGACTTCACAAACACCGCATTGTTGGTGCCATCGGCTGCAATCACACGTGCCCCATAACGACACTGAACATACCAGCCGCCGTCTTGCTCAAAAAACCACGGACGCACACGGCGATGCGTTTTGATCAGCTGTGCTTCTCCAAACTTATCTTTGATCCACTTGTGTCGCTCAACTCGGTGATCTTGCTTCTTGAGTGCTGCCGCGTGCACCATCTTTTGCTCTTTGAGACCTGCCACGAGTTTGTCACGTCGCGCCATAATGGGATCGCGCTTGGTGCTGCGATCAACTGTTTTGAATGTAAGCTTTGCGAGATGTGTCATGTGCGCTCCTACCTGTTTGGTTACAGCTAAAGCGTATGGTCAGACTTAATGTAGAGCTACCGGAAAGACGCTCAAGTAACTGATTTTATGTGATAATATGATATTATGGGGTAATGCTCAGATAAGTGCGGCATTGATCATATGTGTTCGCGCTTAATGATTGGTGTATAAAAAGCAGCGCTCACACACCGACCCCGCGCCCACAAAAAAAGCGTCTAACGGTTTGCTCCGCTGACGCTGTGTTTAGCTTTTCTCTGTGTCTTTGTTCTTTGCCTGTTTGATCAAGTTCGTTTGAGCCTTTGTTGATGTTCTGTGTTCTTTTGAACCTTTGTTAGTTTGAACAACAGCTCGTGAACAAGGATGTGCCAAGACCTGCGTCTTTGACATTTACCCTGTCTAAACTGCTCAAGTGCTTGCTGCGCGAAGGGGCTTAGCCACGCTCCATCATCTGCAAATCACCGCTCGCCTCATGTCGTGCCTGTTGTGCCTGTAATGCCTGTTGTGCCTGATGTAGCCAGAGTGGGCTGGCCGCCCGTGTAATGCGATGTGCCTGTTGTTGGGCGTAGTGCTCATTCAATGCGAGCTGTGGCGGCGGGGTTGATTGCTTAGCGTCCCAACTGAGATTGTCCAGAATCGTGTCACTGCCCAAGCGCCAATACTCGTGGGTGACATAGCTTGTCACAGCCGCGCGGTCTTGTACGGGCATGATCCAGTTTTTAGCCAGCGGTGCTGTTTGAGTGTCATGCTGCGCCCAGATTGCGTTGAGTAAACAGCACATATGTTCTGTGTCCTGCAGTGGACTTGGCACTACGAAGTGAACATGGAAGTTCTCATGATCCGCGCCTTCATGAGCAAAGCACCAGCGCGGCACCCGCATGTTCTGACGCTCAGCGGCTTTGCCATAGATCACGCGATCCAGTTTGTTCCAGTAGCTGCGCAGGAGTTTGTTGGCAGTCTTACGTCCAATCGTTCTGCCATTCACGAACTTGAGCGTGCCAAACACATCCCAGTCTTGGGCCATTAGGTGCTGCACCAATGCCAGTCGTTCTTGTTTGCGTTGCTCAAATCCCATTGTGGTTCTCCATGTTTATTTATCAACGAAGGCACAAAACGGGGCAGAAACAGATTATGCTGTGTCGCAAAAACAGGCACGCACAATTGTGTTGGAACCACTGTGTTGTAGGTTTGTGGTTGCAACACTGTGGTTACAACACAGTGTTGCAAGAAGTTTCCACAACACAGTCACCGATGAAGCGCGGGACAAAAAAACACCGCCAACAAAAATGCTGACGGTGCTAATTGCTATTACATGTCTTGCGAATACATCGCGTCTATCAAACCGGGAACCAGCAACCCTTGTAACAGTAGAATTGAGTCCAAACTCTCATACCATGGCGTTAAATCGTCAATCTGCTCTAAACGCTTCAACGCCTCGATCACTCTTTTGTCGACCAGCTGATTTAAATTCAACAGCTCAAGAAGCAACGCCTTATTTGCTATGACCTTTCCTTCTGTGGTTCAGCGCATAGTCGATAAGCGCAGTCTGATCTGCGCCGTCTAACCCACACCAAACACGTTTGAAGGCTGTGTATTGCGCCTTTTTAAGTGTTCGCTTGGCCCGTTCCAGTACATGCGTTTCGTAGGGCTGTTCAGGCAACGCATATACGTTCAAATCTAAGCCGTATATTGGCGCAATCCTCTCAAAGTCGTCCCAGTAATAACATTGGGCAATCATACGTTCGGTTTCTTCGTCAACCAGCTGAGGGAGCCAGGAGAGTTCAAAATCAAGCGTCTCCATCACTTGCCCTCCGTTGTGTTGTGAATTGTCAGAATTTGAGCAGGCGTGACGCCTGATGCCGCAGGGTTCGTGAGCTTGTGCACAGCGCCCTGCAATCGCAACACATAGTCTTCGATCCAATCGTTAAGAGTACGACCGCTACCCTCAAATCCGCTCAACAACACCTGTGCCTGTGACGACGTGATTGGAATGCCTTCGGCTGTCATCACTGCAACCACTCGTAATACCCATTGGGCAACGCTGGGGTAATCCACAAACACAGGACGGAAACGATCCTTCAGCGGGCCATCAACCAAGTGCAGGTTGTTTGTCGTCGCAATGACCACACCCATTTCATATTGATCGATGAACGCCCGTAGCTTGTGTTGCATTGGAAGTGTGAACTGATCAATCTCGTCGACAATAGAGCAGCCAGCAAGAGCTCCTGCAGACAGTTGCCAATTCCATTGACTGAGAATAGGCCCAAAGCTGTCATGCTGTGCCGCATAGGCTTTTGCATTAAAGGGCTCTGCCAAACCTGCCTGCCAAATCGAACCCAAACGTTCTCTCATAATCAACTCAGCAGAGACCGACTTACCTGTGCCTTTGGGTCCGTAGAGCAATAGATGCTTGTCGCGCTTGTTATTTGCGTAATCCTCAAGTGTTTGTTGTACATCACTGCTTGCGAAGACCACGTCGCTGAGCACTTGAGGGCGATGTTTTTTGTCAAATGTCATAGTCTTTCCTTTGTAAGATGAGAGGCTGCAGGCGACGGTGACGCTGCCTGCAAGCTCTGTCCGTTTATGCTGGGGTAAGCTCAGCTTCAGTGACGCTTACATCAGTCGGCATTTGTGCAGCTGCGATACCTGCAACAAGCTGTGCTACATTTTCTGCACGCTGCTCCGCGTCTTGCTTGGCAACATTGTGTTCAGCGGTTTGCGCTGCTTTTTGCTTGAGCGTTTTGCCTGCAATAGACAGTACAGTGTTGACAGCTGCTGCGTTGTTGGTCCCGAACACAACACTTGCTGAACCATCCGCGTTTTTACGGACCAGCGCCAAGCTGTAAAATGCCCCGTCCACAGGTTGAAGATCGTCCATCATATCTACCGACATCAGTGACGGTTGATTGTGCAACACGCTTTCAGCGTATTCCCGACTTTTTTTTGCGAGCGCGGCAGGGCTTTCTCCGTCAGCGCCTTGGCGGCGGATTTCGTCAATACCGTTGTTGTCAGTGATGAACTTTGGAAGCGTTTCCCCTGTGATCCGCTGATCTGCTGCTACCACAAGAACGCGAGCATATGTGTAAGCGCGATTGGCTATTTTGGTCTCACGCCCACTGCCCACAAAGATCAAACGTACTATGCGAAGAGCAAGACTGGTTTGCGAGTTATACGTGACATTGTAAGTATCCAGAAGGTCAGTGACAGCTTTGCTAAGGCCACGATCTTTGCGAACCTTGAGGAACAAATCCAAGGTGTTGCCCAGCAGAGTATAAAGCTCCGCGTTGCTGGCAGCATAAGTACCCTCTTCCCAAATACGACGCTTTTCGATCAGAGCATCTACTGTGTTTGCCACCATGAGTGTGTTGTTTGTTGTGTTGGTCATGTGAATATCTCCTGTGTTGACCGCGACTGGCTTGATTGCCGTGTCGATGTTCAAGTTTTACGACCAGACAACTAGAATCGATATTTACTACGCATAATTGACAATTAGCGGATAATGTTATTCCAATTTATCTATGCAAAATGAACGAAAACACTATGATAGCCCTCGTTCCACAGACTTCCGTAAGGACGGCGTATGGGCCGCAAACCTCGGTTTCTATCTGCTTTGGATGGAGTATTTGGCCGTCAGCCCAAGCTATGAACTGGCGCGGCGCTTTCGCGCGAATGATTTAAGTGAACAAGAACTCGCAACACTGCCTGCTGACTTTGAGGACGTGCTAGCGGTCTATGACGACTTAGGCGACGTTCAACGGGTTCGCTTCTTGGACTGGTGGAGTGAGCGGGCGTTGCCTGTGTTTGGGTACAAAGGCAGCAAGCCACGTGTGCGTAAAGTCGATGTGCTGCGCAGCGACAGACACCGTAAAGCTGCATCCCGTCTACAAGACTTCATTGAAGATGATTGGACAGAACAAGGTCAGCCCAATTCTATGGTTGTGAATATCCCCGTTGGTTTGAGCAAAGCGCAGATAACAAGGCAGTTGGGCAAACTGATCGATGGCTCACTAAAAGAGCGCCGTGTTTTACCAGAACCAGTTGCAAAATATCCTTTACTGGGCACACGCCAGCGCAAGGATACGCTGTTTCGGTATTTATATGTTGTGTGGGTGCGCAGTGCCATGCCCCGCCAAGCCCTGTGGCGTGTTGGAGCTCGCGCAAAGGTCAGCGATACCTATAGCCGTGAACTAGACCCCAAAGTGCGCATACCACGTGGTGAACTCACATATGATCGCTCAGTGCTGTCTGCACTCACAAGCCGTGCTTGGAGCAGAGGTATTGCGCTGGCCGAGAATGCAGCACGGGGACGGTTTCCCAGTTATGACAAAGTGGAGCATGGGCTGGAGCCGAACCTTAATGACAGCTGGACGCTGATCTCAAGTCGTCGCCGTTGGAAGAAAAAGCTTGGACGCAGCGAGAGCTAGGAACTGGGTTCCGTCACAGGCACGCACAACTATGGCGCAACCACTGTGTTGTAGGTTTGTGGTTGCAACATAGTGGTTATCCCACAGTCTCCTGAGAAATTCCCACAACACAGTCTTGCACCAAAGCATCGCAAGAAGTTTCCACAACACAGTCTCGCGCCACAGTGCCGCAAGAAATTTTCGCAACACAGCTTCTGGCTTGTTTGCTGAGCGACACTATCCGCACTCGTGTTTGCTCCAACACAACCGTGTTTTGATAAATACTTGCGAGACCAAAACACTGGGAGAATTGGATGAGCATAAGACTATTAGAACACATGCGCGATGAGTTGATCGCAACCGGTATCGTGCAGAACACACCAGAGTTCTGTCACAGCTGGCTGGGGCGCAGTGAGGGCTATATCCGCGTGCTGCGCTATCACAACACGGAACCAAGTGTGAGCACGCTCAGCATTTGTGCAAGCAAGCTTGGGTATTATGCAGCGCGATTGGCGGCAAGTGATCAGCAAGATCATCAAGCGTGGGGGGAGCGCTTGGCAAACCTTAAAGCTCTTTGTGACAGGGCCATAGCTACGCAAGCAGAAGCCGTGTGGCGTGCGCCGGAACGGATGGCAGTATGAGCAATCATCCGAAATGGGTTCTGCAGCCTCAAAAATCTGCGCTGCGGTTTTTTATGGGGAACTACTTACACAAGTTGGTTGGTGGTTTAGCATCACCCCATATTGGCAGCGTCAAATGCGCATAGCTGAAGTGACATGCAAACGCCCTGCGCCGCTGCCAATCCCCAAACCCGCAAAGCCAAAGAAACGCACGACTAAGAAGCGCAAGCCCAAGCCGTTTAACACGCCAAAGCCCGACAACCTTAGCTAGGGGTACTTGTCGCCGTCTGTGCGCAGGCTGTAGGGGTCAGAGCGCCTCGCCCTACAGCTCGTGTAGCGAGCAACTAGAGTTACTGCGCTACGCTGCGTTTTCAAATGGAACCGTGCAGATTGCCGCAAACCAATGCTAGTAGCATCTTGATTGCTCAAACTGCTGGAAGGCATAGTTCAAATGCCCTAACCTTTCAAAAAAAGGAGGGAAGTAGTTGGGTGAAATTCCAAGAGACAACTTTGAAGCGAGGCTTGTCGATGCCCCTTTAGCGGCACGAGGGTTCTTTGAAAGTGTGATTGAGCACTTTGATAAGCGCAACTCTGTGAAGGTGCATTTCACCGACACGAATGGTGGAGATCTGCGTTTGGCTGTGCCTGGCGAAGTCTTGGGGCAAAGGCGCTTGCGTAACTTTGCAACCATGTACTGGCAGACATCCAAGCAAGTTGTATTCGCTCGTACGTTTCTTTCACCTGAAGAGCTAGGTTTGTTTGGGGTTCCAAACAGCACCGAAACTTCGAGTAGTGAACCACTCAACAGTGAAGTTCGGATGGGTGCAGAGGTTTGGCGCTATGGAGCTCTTACTTTTATTCGCGCTCTTGAGGCGGCGCATTTTGCTTTCTTGAGTAAACATGAAAATAATTGATAACTCGACTACAATACTTGGCGACGAAATACGCCAAAACTTAGGCCGTGGCTCAAAGTTACGCATCGCTGCGTCTTGCTTTTCAATTTATGCGTATGAGGCGCTCAAGGCTGAATTAAAAAAGGTTGAAAGTGTTCAGTTTATTTTCACCACCCCTACATTTGTGCCCAGTGAAGTAACTGACAAAATACGAAAAGAGCGGCGAGAATTTTTCATTCCTAAAACAGCTCAAGAGAGTAGCGTGTATGGAACAGAATTCGAAATTCAGCTCCGCAATAAATTGAACCAGAAAGCTATCGCACGTGAGTGTGCTGCATGGGTTCGCAAGACGGCTAAGTTCAAGTCAAATACGACTAAGTCTGCCATGCAGCAATTTATGCACCTCGAAGACGCCGGTAGCTCAAAAGCCTATATGCCGATAAGTGGCTTTACGGCTCCTGACCTTGGCTATCAAAAGGGTGACGCTGTTTCTAACTTTGTCACTGAGTTTGACGAGCTGACGCATACAGGAATGTACCTGCAGCTCTTTAACGAAATCTGGAACGATGAAGACAAAGTGCAGGATGTAACAGACTCTATATGTACGTACATCGAGAGCGTTTATCAGGAAAATTCCCCTGAACGAATTTACTTCTTAATGCTTTATAACATTTTTCACGATTTTCTTGATGAGGTTGACGAGGATGTTCTGCCGAACGATTTAACTGGCTACAAAGATAGTTTGGTTTGGAACAAGTTGTTCAACTATCAAAAAGATGCGGCAACGGGGATCATCAATAAACTAGAAACACACAACGGCTGTATTCTTGCGGATAGCGTCGGACTAGGCAAAACTTTTACAGCCTTGGCTGTCGTCAAGTACTATGAACTGCGCAATCGCGCCGTGCTAGTTCTGTGCCCCAAGAAGCTAGCCGATAATTGGCGGAACTATAATACGAACCTTAAGACCAATATTTTTGCTGGTGACAGGTTCAACTATGATGTGCTCTGTCATACCGACCTTTCACGAACGAGTGGTGAAAGCTTTGGCATCCCGTTGAACCGTATCAATTGGGGAAACTATGATCTTGTGGTCATCGACGAGAGCCACAACTTCCGAAACAATGATGTTTTTAAGGATCGTGAAACACGTTATCAGAAGCTAATGAACAAGGTCATTAGAGACGGTGTAAAAACAAAAGTCCTGATGCTATCGGCTACGCCAGTCAACAACCGGTTTAATGATCTTAGAAATCAACTTGCTCTTGCTTACGAAGGTCAATCTGAAACCCTGAGCAAAAATTTGAAAAGCAAAAACAGCGTCGAAGAGATTTTTAGACGTGCGCAGGCTGCATTCAACAATTGGGCTGATTTGCCACCTGACGAGCGGACATCAGCTTCAATTCTCAAGACGCTCGATTTTGATTTTTTTGAACTTCTGGATGCAGTCACGATTGCGCGATCTCGCAAACATATCCAAACTTTCTACGACACCACCGACATTGGGCAGTTTCCCACGCGACTCAAACCGAAATCATTTCATAGTCCTATCACTCACCGTGAAGATGTAATTGGTTTCAACGATATTTTTTCTCAACTATCGGTTCTGAAGCTCGCTGTTTACGCTCCGATCAGCTACATACTGCCCAGTCGCTTGGCCAAATATGAAGAGATGTACGATACTTCTGTCGAGGGTGGTCGAGGAAAGTTAAGGCAACTCGACCGTGAGCGCAGCCTTCAAGCGCTAATGACAACGAATTTGTTGAAGCGGCTTGAAAGCTCAGTTGAGGCGTTTCGATTAACACTAAAATCCCTTGCAGGAAATATTCAACGGACCTTGGTGGCCATAAGTGACTTCGAGCAAGCAGGTGGAGACACTGATTTTTCTGATTTGAGTTCAGACTTTGATGTTCTTGCCAGTGAAGATGACGAACTCACAGGGTTTGATGAGTTCACTGTCGGTAAGAAGGTCAAGATTAGCCTTGCTGATATGGACCTTCCTTCATGGAAACATGAGCTAGCAGCTGACAAGTTCTTGATCGACGAGCTGATCGCATCAATGGAGCTAGTCGAACCAAAAGACGATGCAAAGCTTCAGCATTTGAAAGAGTTGATCGAAGCCAAAATTGACAACCCACTTAATCCTGGGAACAAGAAAGTAATCATTTTCACGGCGTTTGCTGATACGGCAAACTATCTATATGAAAATTTAGCCCCGGCCTTACTAAGCGAACGCAGCCTTCATACTGGTAGAGTAACGGGTTCTAGCTCACCGCAAACGACACTTAAGAGAAACTATGACTTTCAATCGGTGCTGACGCTGTTTGCTCCAAGAGCAAAAGAGAAACAGCTTGTACTGCCCGAAGAAGCTTCTGAAATTGACGTTCTGATCGGTACTGATTGCATTTCAGAAGGCCAAAACCTTCAAGACTGTGATTTCTTAATTAACTACGACATTCACTGGAACCCTGTTCGAGTGATCCAGCGCTTTGGCCGGATTGACCGTATTGGATCTCCCAATAGTCAAATCCAATTGGTCAACTATTGGCCAGATATCTCGCTTGATCAGTACATCAATCTGAAAGAACGTGTCGAAAATCGCATGGTGATTACTGACATCACAGCAACAGGCGACGACAACGTTCTCAGCGCTAAAAGTACCGACATTGCGTACCGCAAGGATCAGCTGATGCGCCTTCAGGAAGAAGTTATTGAGCTTGAAGATGTGAAAACAGGCGTATCCATAACAGACCTTGGCTTAAACGATTTTCGTATGGACCTGCTCAATTACGTGAAGGAGCATGGCGATCTTTCTAAAATGCCAAATGGTCAACATGCCGTGGTCGCAGCGCAGCCAGAACGCGGACTGGAGCCCGGAGTGATCTTCGCGCTGAAGAACGTTCACAACACCATCAACGTCAATCAACAGAACCGCTTACACCCATATTATATCACCTACATCGACAATGAAGGTGAAGTGATTGCAGATCACACTGAGGTGAAACGATTGCTCGATTTGATCCGTAGCAGCTGCAAAGGGCAACACCAACCCATCGATGCCATGTGTAGGTTGTTTAACGAACAGACTGACGATGGTCGGCATATGGAACACCAGTCTGAATTGCTCAGCGCAGCTATTCGCTCCATGATCGAAGTAAAGGAAGAAAAGGATATTGATAGTCTGTTCGGCGGAGGACGTACATCTGCCCTTGTACATACTATTGCAGGACTTGATGACTTTGAACTTATTGCCTTCCTTATTGTTCAAAATACGGAAGGCTGAAACGTGCTGTTTGCCTATCCCAAGTCCGCCCAGTTTGGACGTGTAATCCCTAAGTCAAAGATCTATGAACACGCAGGTGCGAATACAGCTTTGAAGGAGCTGTTCGTAGCTCAAGTCGATCAGATTGTTTGGAAGTACAAGCTGGCACCAGAAACGACTAATCTGCATGTGGCAAAGTCCATCACTGAAATTCAGGTATTCGCCATAAGCTTGAAGCTGGCGCCGCTGCACTCAGATGTCTTGCGGGCCATAGACCGTGCTATTCCATTCCCACTGATCTTTGAGGTAGCACACGGAAGCCGCAGGCAGACGATTGCTGCATTCAAACGGCCCAGCGAGGTTGATGGGTCAAAGTGGGTAGTTAGTGACTACTTCAAGTCTGAATGGACACCATCAGATAGCCCGCGCACATCTTTGCCAGTGGCCTTGGACTTGGCCTCTCTGTACGACAAGGTATTGACAGCTCTAATGCCCGTGCAGCCCTTGGCTGAAGAGAACATTCAAGCCCGCGTGGACCGAATGGAAGCAATCAAGAGTAAAGAGCTTGAGGTTGGGCGTATCAAGGGCCAACTGTCACGTGAGAAACAATACAACAAACGTGTCAGCATCAACGCAGCTTTGCGTGTGGCAAAACAAGAATTGGTTCAGCTGAAAGCAGCTGACCTACAGAACGATTAAGAGGATTACGGCAATGGACAAATTGAAAATGCACAGCCCTGACTTGACGCAAGACAACATTGCCAAAATTCGTAAGCTCTTCCCAGGTTGCGTGACCGAGGCTGCGGACGACAATGGAAAGCTGCGACTGGCGATTGACTTTGATCAGCTGAAAAATGAACTGTCGGAAAGCATCGTCGAGGGGCCGCAGGAACGCTATCACCTGAACTGGCCGGGCAAGCGCGAGGCGCTGATCACCGCAAACGCCCCCATTGCCAAAACCCTGCGCCCTGCGCGGGACGAAAGCGTAGATTTCGACACCACCCAGAACCTGTTTATCGAAGGCGACAACCTCGAGGCGCTGAAGCTGCTGCAGGAGACCTATCTGGGCAAGGTCAAGATGATCTACATCGACCCGCCGTATAACACGGGGAAGGATTTTGTTTACAAAGACAGCTTTGCAGAAAGCAACTCTGATTTTCTCAAACGATCGGGTCAGGAAGATGAACAGGGGAGTAGACTCGTAGCGAATACTGAGGCTAACGGTCGTTTTCATTCAGTTTGGCTGTCCATGATCCTGCCAAGGCTCAAGTTGGCTCGGAATCTTCTGACTGATGAAGGAGTCGTCTTCATCTCGATAGACGACCGCGAAATCGATAACCTTCTGAAAGTTTGCAACGAAGTTTTCGGTGAAAAAAACTATCTTGGGACAATCCTTTGGAAGAAAAAAACTAACGGCAACAATACCGGCTATATACCACCAGTGCATGACTACATCGTTTGCTTTGGCAAAACTGCACAAGAGAAGTCAATCTTAGGATTCAATGTTTCCGACGAATATCTCGCGAAAACCTACTCGAACCCGGATAGTGATCCTCGCGGCCCATGGACCACATCCGATCTTTCAGCAAACCATGAGGGCCCCTACTTTGAAATCACCAACCCAAACACAGGTGTCACGTACTGGCCCCCCGAGGGCAGGTATTGGGTTTTCAACGAAACCGAAGTGCAACGTCGAATTGATGACGGGAGGATAATCTTCGGCAAGACCGGAAAAGCAGGTCCAATCCAAAAGAAGTACCTGTCAGAAAGAACATCGATGCGCTTTAAGCCAGAGAGTTGGTGGGATAAGCATGGTCTAAACGAAGACGGCACAGCGGAAATGGCTGATCTCTTCGCGCCGAAAGTATTCGATCATCCGAAGCCAACCGAGATGGTGAAAAGGCTCGTTGAGATTGGTTCTGGTGACGGTGACATCGTTTTAGATTTCTTCGCAGGAAGCGGGAGCACCTTCCATTCGACACTGAAACAATCGGCCAATGATGGACTTCGGCGCGTTTCAATAGCGGTTCAACTTCCGGAAGAACTGTCAGAGAATGCGGTTGCACGTAAGAAACTTGGCTTTGAGACTCTACCCCAGCTAACAAAAGAACGCATACGACGCGCGGGTCAGAAAATCCTCAAAGAGGAGTGTCACCCCGATTGGAACAAGGACGTCGGCTTCCGCGTGCTCAAGATCGACAGCTCCAACATGGCCAATGTGTTCTACACGCCGGATCAGACCTCTCAGGCGGACCTGCTGGCAAACGTGGACAGCATCAAGCAAGGCCGCACATCAGAAGACCTATTGTTCCAAGTACTCGTGGACTGGGGCGTTGACCTGACCTTGCCAATCAGGCGTGATAATATTCAGGGCAAGACCGTGTTCTTTGTCGACGAAAACGCACTCGTGGCTTGTTTCGATACAGGTGTGACAGAAGAGTTAGTCAAAGAGCTGGCAGGGCACGAACCCTTGCGTGTCGTCTTTCGTGACACTGGCTTTGTATCAGACGCGGTGAAGATCAACGTCCAACAAATCTTTAAGCAGTTGTCGCCCATGACCGACGTCAAAGCAATTTGAGGGCGCAGGTATGAAACTGAAGTTCAAGGTTCAAGCCTATCAAACGAACGCAGTTGAAGCTGTCGTAGACTGTTTCGCAGGGCAACCGCGTAGCGATGGCATCAGCTATCGTATTGACCCGGGTCGTTCAAAACAGATCAAAGCAGAAGAAGCAGGCTTTAAGAACGCTGACCTTCAAATACCAAAATCTGAGGTATTGAAGAACATCCAAGCCGTGCAGCGCCATCAGAACTTGCCAATATCCGACAAGCTGATCTCAAGCGCAGGCTGCGATTACAACTTAGACATCGAGATGGAGACGGGCACGGGCAAGACCTACTGCTATGTCAAAACCATGTTCGAGATGCACAAGCGATACGGCTGGTCCAAGTTCATTATCATGGTGCCGAGCATCGCCATCCGCGAGGGTGTGCAAAAGTCGCTGCAAATCACAGCAGAGCATTTCACCGAAACCTACGGCAAGAAAGCAAGGTTCTTCACCTACAACTCCAAACGGCTGCACGAGCTGGAGAGCTTTTCCAGCGATGCAGGTATCAACGTTATGGTGATCAACACTCAAGCATTTGCGGCAAAGGGTAAGGATCAGCGACGCATCTACATGGAGCTAGACGACTTCCAGTCACGCCGCCCTATCGATGTGATTTCACGTAACCGGCCGATCTTGATCCTTGACGAGCCGCAAAAGATGGAAGGCAAGGCGACTACAAAAGCTCTCGAAGAATTCCATCCGCTGATGATCCTGCGCTACTCGGCAACCCATACGACCCAGCATAACAAGGTGCACCGTCTTGATGCGCTCGATGCTTTCAACCAAAAGCTAGTTAAGAAGATTGCTGTGCGCGGCATTCAAACACGCGGTCTGGCAGGGACTGCGCCATATATGTACCTTGAAGGCATTGAAGTCTCAAAGAAAGCGCCCATCGCTCGCATCGAGATGGAAGTTAAATTGGCGAACGGGGATATTAAGCGCCAGCTCAAGCGTCTTGAATTCGGTCGCGACCTGTTGAGTGTTTCAAACGGCCTTCAAGCCTACAACGGTTTCACAATCTCACAGATCGACGCGAACAAGGATACTGTTGAATTCACAAATGGATTTGAACTTCGCGCGGGAGAGGCGACGCAAGACCTTTCTGAAGAGCATATGCGGCGCATCCAAATTCGAGAAACGATCCGCGCCCACTTTGAAAAAGAGCAAACGCTCTTTGCCAAGGGGATCAAGGTTCTGTCACTGTTCTTCATCGACACAGTGTCTCGGTACCGTGATTATGACGCAGAGGACACCAAGGGCCATTACGCCCAAGTGTTTGAAGAAGAATATGAAATTCTTAGAGATGAGTACCTCTCAACGCTACCGTTGGAGTATCAGGATTATCGAGCGTTTCTTGAACGCGATGAAGTAGGCAAGGTGCATGAAGGCTACTTCTCCATCGACAAGAAAAACCGTCTAGTTGATCCAAGCGTCAAGAAAACTGGCGAAGAAAAAGGGCTTTCTGATGATGAGAGCGCCTATGATCTAATCCTGCGTAACAAGGAACGGTTGCTGTCGCAGAATGAGCCTGTTCGCTTTATTTTCTCACACTCTGCGCTCCGCGAAGGCTGGGACAACCCAAACGTCTTTACAATGTGTATGCTCAACCGTGCAAACAGCAACGTACGCCGCAGGCAAGAGGTTGGGAGAGGTCTTAGGCTTTGCGTGAACCAAACTGGTGAGCGTATGGACCATCCATCGGTGGTGCACGACATCAATGTGCTGACGGTTGTGGCCAGCGAAAGCTACAAGGATTTTGTCTCGAACCTGCAGAAAGAGATTTCTGATGCCCTTGTTGCCCGCCCACGCAAGGCCAATGAAGCGTATTTCAAGGAAAAGGTACTGCGCACTGAGCACGGTGATGTGCCTGTTACCTCTGAAATGGCTGCTCAGATTGAATTTTACCTCATTCAAAACGGTTATGTTGATCACCAGCGTCAGGTAGTCGAGGCGTACCATACAGCAAAAGCAGAGGAAGCGCTTGCACCCTTGCCTGACACACTTATGCAGTACGCTCCGCAGGTGTTTGAGCTAGTAGACAGCGTTTTCAGCGCAGATGCACTTTCACGCATTGTAGACGATGGGCGCAAACCCAAAACAAACCCGCTGAATGACAATTTCGAAAAAAAGGCCTTCAAAGAGCTTTGGGAGCGCATCAACCAAAAAGCTGTTTATCGTGTGGATTTCGATAGTGACGAGCTGGTGGAGAAGTGCGTTGCTGCTTTGAACAAAGAGCTGAACGTGACGCCTCTGCAATACACAGTACAAGTGGGATCACAGGGCGACAGCTTGACTGCTGAACAGCTTTCAGACGGCAAGGGCTTCAAGGTCAAAGATACTCGTATCGAGTATGGCCAATCTGCCTTCTCCAGCGTCAAGTATGACCTGCTACAAGAAGTGTCTGAAAATGCTCAGCTAACCCGGCACACCGTCGCTAGAATTCTGTCCAGCATGGAAAAAGCAGTCTTTGACCAGTTTAAGAAGAACCCTGAGCAGTTCATCTCAGAGGCTAGCAGACTGATCAAAGAGCAAAAAGCTACCGTGATCATCGAGCGTCTTACTTACGATGCAGTGGAAGAACGGCACGATGTAGGCATTTTCACAGCAGCACAGACTGGGAATGATTTTTCGAAAGCAACCGAAAAATTGACCAAGCATGTGTTTGATCATGCAATTGTGGACAGCAATGTTGAGCGTGAGTTTGTGGCTGAGCTGGACACCAGCTCTGAAGTGGTCGTGTACGCCAAGTTGCCACGTGGCTTCCTGATCCCTACACCAGTTGGCGACTATAATCCTGACTGGGCCATTTCCTTTGAAGAGGGCTCGGTGCGTCACATCTACTTCGTTGCAGAGACGAAGGGCAGCATGTCATCAATGAAGTTGCGTCCAGACGAACTAACCAAGATCGAGTGCGCTCGTAAATTCTTTGCCGAGATTAGCAAGGCAGATTTGCCCAACAATGTCCGCTATGACGTTGTGGACAGCTACAGCAAGTTGATGGACTTGGTAGCTAGGCAGTGATGGATCTGAAATTCAAAATGTTCCATGAGGCAAACGCCAAACTTGCCGACGGCTTCAGTCGGAGTGATTTACTTTCAATTTCAGATGATGACTTCGAAAGAAAGCACGGTTTTATTCAATGGGCGTTCCCCACGATTAAAAATACTCGCCAGTTTTCAAACGCACCTGTATTAGACCTACCCTCAGCTATTTGGCTGTCAGAAAGACAGGACGTCACCGATTTCCTTGAGGCAATGACAGTCAGGTTTTTGGAGTTTCTTGCAGCCAATGATCATTGGAAATCACGTTACAATCACAACCACCTACGGATAAGCAGAGCGATCGAAAGCTTAAGGGTTCTACATAGTTGGGAATTGTCGAATTGGTTTTACAGCAAAGTAGTCGAGTTAGCCGGTTCCAGCTTTGAGAATATGGGGGCCTCTGATGAATACTGGTCCACTTACGCCTCCCCAATTCACGACAGGATAGCTGGGGCTTTTGTCGGTTTAGCTATTGGAGATGCATTAGGTGCACCCGTAGAGTTTTCGCCAAGAGGTACCTTTGAACTAGTAAGTGGATACCGCGAGGGTGGTCGCTTTAAGTTACCAGCTGGTGCATGGACGGATGATACAGCCATGGCTCTTTGCTTGGCCCAAGTACTGATCAACAAAAATGGTTTAGATGCAGGGCAGCTTTTAGAGAGCTTTTGTCATTGGGCTGAGCATGGATCGAACACGAGTACTGGCGTTGCCGTCGGTATCGGCCAAAACACACTACGGGTACTCGGTGACTACAAGCGTAATGGATACCTTGAAGCCTTACCGTTCGGCTCTAAAAACGACGGCAACGGTTCACTGATGAGACTAGCGCCTGTAGCTTGCTATGCTCACGCTGATCCTGCGCAAGCAATTCACCTAGCAAGCCAACAGTCTTTAGCAACACATGCATCCCACTCAGCCGATCAGAGCTGCCAGCTTGTCGCTGAGTTATTGTGCGGTCTAATTAACGGCCACAAGTTTGACGAACTCTGGCAGGTAGCCTCAGAAAGAAATTGGGGTCCTGCAGTGAGATCTCTTTTCGAGCACAGCTACAGCGAACTAAACTCTGACAACGTTTTTGCGGGTGGTTATGTCATAGACACCCTACATTCAGCTCTATGGTCGTTATTACAATCCGACAACTTTGAAACAGCAGTTATCAAAGCAGTTAACTTAGGAGATGATGCAGACACAGTAGGGGCAGTTGTGGGGCAGCTTGCAGGTGCGATGTACGGTTATGCATCTGTACCTGCACATTTTAAACAAAACTTAATTGATGAGCGGAAGCTCTATGTTACCTCTCAGTTCTTAAACTCATCATGGTGATTGCAAAACGTCCACCAATCTCGATGGTTAACCAAAAGTTAACTTCATGTTTGTCGTCAGAACGCACATGAAATGGCCTTTCGCTTAAAATGATACTTGGGCTATTCTGAGGCCACTACATCAAAATGGTGAAACCGTTGATCCAAACTTGGGATACTAAAAAATGTACAGGATGCATGAGCGACTTCCCCGTACACAAAGATTGGCAGACCCAACCCTTGCAGTGCGGGCCATGTCGATTAATTACCCGAAAATTTGTAGATGCAGTGGAATACTTGCTCAGGGAAAGTTGTGTAATCTCACACCCTGAAACAAAAAAAGTGCTATTGAAGTTAGTCCAAGACGCTAGTGCGCTCTACCGGAAAAAGAAACTTGATGGTGAAGATCCGAGGAGAGCGTGGCGCTCGGTGGAACGTAAACTCGCACATACTATTTGGTCTGACAAGACTTTGCGTAAAATAGTACTTCTTACGATTAAGGAATTAAAAATTCAGGCACACGGCGACGCAAGAGCCGACAAACGCAATCAAAAACGGTCGGCACGGTTGTTAAATGGAACTAGGCGCTGGAGTGGTTGAAGCCAAAACTCGATTAAAACTATAGGGACACTCTATTTAAATGCCAAAGCCACTTAAAGTTCGAGACATTCAAATAACAAAATTAACGATACTTTGCCTCGGCTTCATAACAGTCGCTGGTCCGGGAGTCGCAGAGGAGCCTGAGATTGATCACCTTCAATCTTATGGTGAATGGTCGCTATTTATTGATGACAATGATTGCTGGCTAGCAAGCAACCCTAGAGATAAAAATGGGGATGCGAGCACCAACATCTTCTACTACGTCACTTTTCACAACAACGAACCTCGACCCCAAAATTCTGTATTTTTCAGTGTGCTCGACTCAAATGCAGGTTCACTCATACTTCAATCACCAACTCGTTCTTACGATTTTAGCCTCTACGGGGATACGGCATATCCAAACGCGGAAAATGAGCTCAACATATTGAGAGAACTGCTCGTAACAAACACTTTTAAACTGGAAATTTCGACACCAGACCACGGCCTGCATGAACTTTATCTGCCAACTAGAGGTTTCAAGAATGCTTACAATTCAATCAGTAAGCAGTGTGAATTCTATCCAGCAGGCGACCTAACAACTATTCGCGGCCACGATCCGGCCTAGGTCTACTTACGAAAGCGTAGCTGTCGTTAAAGTAGAGATTGTATCGTTGCCCAAGCTTTAGCCAGCGTAAAATCGACAAAAAGATTGTTGGTTCCATTGATCAATATTCCGGAAACCGAAGTGCGCACAACATTCCTGAAGCTCGCTCACTGCTAGCCTCGTGAAGCTAGTATGCTCAAAAATTCGTCGAAATACATAAAAAGCCAAAAATGTAGACAATAATAGGCATAATCATGGACAATTATCGCTCACAAGCCGACAAATAAAAAGACAATAAATCCGTGCTTAGCTTGAGATATTTTGACAAATTTATCCCAGGAGGACAGATTATGCAAAACACACCACAACACACCACTGCCGCGAAAATGTCTAAGCATGCAACTCGTAGAGCCCAGCAACGCGGAGTAAAACACGATGCCATTGAGATCATAAGCAGTCACGGAGACATTGAAATTGATGCAGGCTCCGGGTGCTACAAGCTTAAGGCTTCAAAAGATTTATTGGATGGCCTTGTAAAAACCGAGGACATCAGCCGTCAACTCGCAGAAGCATGCAAGCGCCTTACCCTAGTCGTCTCGGGCCAGTCTATCGTTACATGCTATCGCGCCAAACTACACTGAGGCTGAAGCTTTTGCCGGGCAACATGAAGGGACATACTATGCACAGAGAAACTTTACGGAAAATAATTAGCCAGCCAACAAAAGCGCAAGAAGAGTTAAGGCGCCACTTGGCAGACTGCAAAAGGGTAAGTCTTGAAGATAAAAAAATCTTATCACGTAACTTAGGGTCGCTTGCCGAGGCCATCAATCCAACCAACCCAAAAGCCGCGATAAAGCAAATTATTGCGCAGTCCGGCCTCAAAGGTGCCGTGGAAGATAAACCAAAAAGATACTTTCAGCTTGACGGTGATAAAGAGCCAAAGGAGGGCTTCGCTACTGAAGGCCTTAAATTTGTAAAGCTGGCTGAAGTTGCAGGTGAACTTAACTGCTCCGTAAAACGTGACGACTACAAAAAAAAGGCTCGCTACGAGGCAATACAAAAACTAGCTCACGGCACAAGCTTTGCTCCAGCATTGCCCCACAATTCTCATGAAAATCAAGCGCTACAAGCGGTGATCGACGAATACTGCGTGCGGGTTGCGGAGGCTATTGGTGACAGGTCCAAAATCCAAGATTTATGGACGTCATTGCGAAGCACTCCTGTAACTATCGAAAGTCAATACTTAGACAAAAACACTCCGCCTTCTCCGTGGGGGAAAGCAGCATGCGTACCTGAAGACATAATCACGGCGGCGGGGCGTCAGTTCCTATTTTCCCCCAATGATGCCCCAGAGTATGCGCATTACGAAGTTTGGAGTGAGCCAGCGGTAGAATTAGGCCATATTTCTATTTCACATAAAGTTAGGCTCTTCACGATACCCAAGAGCATGCGAGAGCTATTTACATCGGAACTGTACCGCGGTGAGGCCGACCTTCCGGCATTACGACGCCTGAACTCTTGGCTCGAAAGTATTGGCTATAGTGAAGCGGACAGCCTGCTTTCTGAAGATGACGATGCAGAAGTAGGTAGCTGGCAAAACTACAATATTTGTTTCGTTTACAAGGTTTATATAAACGCCAAAGAGAAAAGTGATGGGACAATAAGTCTGGGAATGAAGTTAGAGCCTATTCCTTACGGTGAATTTGAAATGACAGGTCAAACACTATCATTTTTATCAAGTAACTCTCACGGAGCCACGCAGGCGGTTGAAAATTATTGCCTGACACAGGAAGCAGGCCCGGTAGGTTTAGAATGTATACTTCAGCCAGACTTAACCGGAGAATATGATTTTGAAAATCAAGATAATCTTGTTTTTATCCAGACATTTTATGATCGCGCATTTGACGGCACCGTACTGGGACCAGTCGCATTTGCAGACAGCAGTTGGCAAACGTTCAACAGCAATTTTTGGATTGAAGATATTGAACTTGAAGAATTCCAATCCCTGCAGGGATTGGATGTTGAGCTATCAGATCCCCGCGCTCAAAAATTACTATACGGAACTGACCGCATAAAGTTTTTCCCTTCAATCGCGCAATCAGAGTCTATCGCAGGAGCCGCAAGGAGAGGTAGCATAGCTGCAAGTATTCTGCATAATTTAGACCACGCAGATGATGAAAACTTGATTAGCAATAAATTGCTCAAAGTCAGTCAAGTAACAGCAGCCTCAGGCTTGAATTTTATTTCCTCGATGATTGAAAAGCATCGCACGTCATTAGCAAGAATATAGTGTCGACAAGTAAACAATAGCTGCAGATATCCATGAACAGAACAACAAACATTAAAGTCGCTGGAACATATTACTACCAAGGGCCAAAGCTCTTTAAATCTGGCCTCATGAACGAGAATTCAAGTCTTACACTCATGCCTGAGCCTAACAATCCACACGACAAAAATGCAGTTGCGGTTTACTTTCGAACACACAAAATAGGGCACTTGAGCCGTGAGGTTGCCAGCAAGTATCAAGCACTGCTGTTGTCAAATAAGGTAAGCCGCATCACAATTTCGAGGTGTAGCCTGAACAACTCAGGATCCTCTCTAAACCTACATTTAGCGATACATTACGAAGCTGAACAAAACTTAATCAATGATTGCCTAAGCTGCAACACAGCACCCAATAAAGCTGGCGCATACGAAATTCGTTATAAAAACGAACCTTGTTACGTTGGGTCAACTGCCGACCTTCAAAAAAGGTGCCAACAACACTCTCAAATGCTTCAGAAAGGCTCGCACCATAACGCAGACCTACAGCGCAAGTTCAACAACGCAAATGGTGAAGGATTTACATTTAAAGTTGTCAAAATTGCGCGAAGCGCAGAAGCCGCTCTTTCCATTGAAGCCTCCCACATCGAGGCTTTGCTGTTGATGAATACTAAACTGTTAAACAAGACCGCTGATGGAAAAGGCTACTTCGGTGGCACCCTGCCTGGCCAGGCCGTGTATCTACAAAAACGCAAACCTGCCCAGATTACCAAGAGCAGTTTAAATGCCAGTGCCGGTATAGTCAGACCGGCGCAGCCCAATACACCAACGGACTCCCCGAGCACTGCACCTACGATAAATAAAGTAATTATAATTTCGTTGACGCTTTTGATTTTACTTTGGATCTTTGCATAATTTCAGTGAAGTATAGCTTACTGCACAGCTTCGGACGTGTGTGTTTCGAACAATGTTGCAGACACAGTGTCCAACACAGCGTTTCCGCCCTACCCTCAAAAAGACGCCAAAAACACACTTGCGCGCACACCAAAAATATCTCCACGCAAGCCATTGTTTGCAAACGTATAATTTACACCGCCTCCATTGAAAATCCTCGTGTCGGTGGTTCGATTCCGCCCCTGGGCACCACTTTTACCAATAAAAACAATGGCTTAGCCAAGCGCAATGCGCGCTAAAGTTGTGTAATTCAAAAACACACCTTAAACACACTTTTTGCCGTGTTGCTGACTATTTTGACTGCGGATTCGCAGTGTTGAACACAGTGTTGGCTGATGCTGTGTTGCGGACACTGTGTTGGCAGAGTTTTGGGCAAACATGGTGAGGAACACAAGAAACGTCATTGCTGGTTTTCCGCCCAGAGCAGACATTCACGCTAGGCGCGGCGAATGGCGGCTTCGAGCCCACTTTGACCGATGCTGCACGAAGCGCCAATGTCCGCTCTTTACAAAGCTCAGTTCCGCGAAAACTCCCGCACCAGTTCGTTTGTTTCTGAGCGAGAAGCCTGATGGCGGAAACGAAGCGCTGCCACATCTCTTGCAATTTCCATGTCGGCTACCGGAAGTGAGACGAGATTGTCATGGTCAGGGATCGACGTTTCGGGAAGGATAACGGTGTCCGTCGTCATATAAAATGGGACATCAGAGCGGCTTGAGCATTGGAGGCTCTGGCTCGTTCGTGTGATTGATTATGCGGCTTGTTTCTGGTGTTGCAAGCGGCGTTGTCGGATAGTCTGTTTCTTGATCTTTTCCCTTTCTCTCAGAATAGCTTTGTCGCGACCGAAGTAGACATCGGCGGGTGTGACGTTGCTCAGGCTCTCGTGGTAGCGCTCGTTGTTGTAATAATCGACGAAGGCCCCGATCTGGTGTTCGAGATCGCCGGGCAGGTAGTAGTTTTCCAGCAGAACCCGGTTCTTCATCGTTTGGTGCCAGCGTTCGATCTTGCCTTGTGTCTGTGGGTGGAATGGCGCCCCGCGGACGTGGTCCATTTTCTGATCCCCCAGCCATGCCGCCAGGTCGCCAGAGATGTAGCAGGAGCCGTTGTCGCTGAGCAGACGCGGCTTGTGACGCACAACCGCCTGGTCACAGCCCGATGCGGTCAGAGCCAGTTCAATCGTGTCCGTCACGTCCTCGGCCCGCATGTTTGTGCAGAGCTTCCAAGCGATGATGTAGCGGCTGTAATCGTCGAGGATGGTGGACAGGTAATACCAGCCCCAGCCAATGATCTTGAAGTAGGTGAAGTCGGTCTGCCACATCTCGTTGATGGCCGTCGTCTTCTCGGTAAACTCATCCGCAGCCTTGATCACTACATAATCTGGGGCCGTGATGAGGTCAGCTGCTTTCAAAATACGATAGGCTGATGATTCAGAAACAAAATATCGGTTCTCATCCGTATATTTGACCGCCAACTCCCGTGTCGTCAGCGCTTCATGCTCCAGCGCAAACTCGATCAGGTCATCGCGTCGGTCTTGGGGAATCCGGTTCCAGACCGACCTTGGCCGGGGAGAGCGGTCGGCCAGGGCATCGAGCCCGCCCTCGACGTAGCGATCATACCAGCGGTAGAAAGTTGTGCGGGGAATGCCCAGCATGTCGAGGGTCATCTTGGTGGGCAGGTGTGATCCTTCAACAGTGCGGATGATCTCCAGCTTCTCGGATGCAGGGTATCTCATTCCTCGACCTCCCCAGCCCCTGTCATGCTTTTTTTGAGCAGACGGTTTTCAAGGGTCAGATCTGCGACGCATTCTTTCAAGGCAAGTGACTCCGAGCGCAGATCTTTGACTTCTGGCGAGGTTGCCTGTCGAGCTGTGTCGCCGGACAAGCGGCGTTTGCCAGCCTCAAGGAATTCCTTCGACCAGCTGTAATACAGGCTCTCGGCAATCCCTTCCCGACGACAGAGGACTGAGATGCTCTCTTCGCCTCGCAGACCCGCCAAGACGATGCGGATCTTTTCCTCCGCCGAATAGGTCTGACGGGTCTTGCGGCGGATGTTCTTTACCAGCTTGTCAGCTGCGTCCTTCGACGTTCCGGATTTCTTGTTCATCTTCACTCCATCAAGGTTACGATGAACCAGAAATCCTCCGTTGTTCAATTCCTCAAATCTGTCCCACAGGCGCTGACGTCAGACACACCATGCAGCTTAGTTTAAGGGGTAAGACGTCTAAAGGTGGCTTCAAAAATTGCCACTTGCCCATGCAATAGATCGCGCTGAGGCATGATTAGTTTGGCAAACGGATTTTCGAGTGCTGGCCTTCTGCTGTAAAGATTGAGTGTAACGAAATCGATAGATTCCAGAATTTTTTCAAGACGTGTCCCATATACCGGTTCATGGTGGGCCAGCCGGTTTCGCATTTCGTAAATTACTTCAAGATGGTCCGCGACATCCGAGCGACCGAGCGTCTTGTTGGGAAAGACAGTTTTTAAAGCAGGCTTCCAAAGCGTCTGTTCATAGTTCTCTGAAAACATACGCTTCCAAAAGTGAATGGTGAGCTGAGCGATTACCTGACTGTCGGGAATGGTGATCGTGGACTGTCGTTTTTTGGCGATCATTCGGTGCTTTGCATTTGATGGCACTCCATTGGGGTATGCCTGAGCATCCAACGCGCTCTTTTGCGCCCCAGTCATCTTGGAATATGCTGCTCGCTGGGCCTGCGTCGTAGCTTTGGCGATGGACGATTCTTCCAAGTAGGCCCACGTGAATGTGTTTGGTGGAGGTGTGCGTAGCCAGTGGTTCCCGCCGAAATTGTTGTGCATGACGTGGCAAACAGCGTTACGTAGAGAGACCTCTATCAACCCTGTCACGGCCATAATCGATACACCTAAGCTCATCGTCGTTTGATGCAGTTCAATTGCATCCTCGGGCGACCCTGATGCCGTGAGTGCTTGGAACGTTGCTAGTCGTTCAGCCGATAATAAATTCTGTATCGCCTGAACGTCAGACGCCCCCAAATATCTTGACATTTACCGTCCTTATCGCTACGTATGCTCTTGAAACGTCGGGATACGGTCGGCAGCACGCTTGTTCGTGACGGACCCCCGACGCTATAGCTGGGCCGCCTTATAGGCGGCCCTAAGCTTTTCTAGAACAAGCATATCATTATAAATCACTTGGATGCTAACACTTATAGGGGGTAGGCGGCTGCGGGTCCTTCGAGAACTTCGACTATCCAGAATCATTGTGTGCGAAATTCGTCTTCGATGGAGGCGATCCCAGCTTTTAGTGTATCCAACAGTTTGCGCGCTAGTTCAGGCATGGGCTCATATGCCGATGTATAGATCCAGATGGGCATAGTCGCCGAGGGCTGGATCGGGCGAAATACGAGTTCTTCAGATCCCCAGCCGATTGTGGTCAGCGAAGGAACCAGGCTAACACCTTGACCTTCCCGAACGAACATGCAGGCGGTATCGGCCATCTGCACCGTAATGGACGCATCTAGGCTAACGCCAGCGCGGTCGAACGCATCTAGCACGATGCCACTTGACTGGTCTTCGCGCCCGAGCGAGATCAGCCTTTCTCCTTTCAGCATGCGCAGATCGATCACTCTCTCCCGCGCCAGCGGATGATTGGCCGGCAAAGCGCAGATCATCGAGCATTCGCTGAAGATCTGGCATCGCAATCCGGGGTGATCGCTGCGGACCATGGAAATGCCAAAATCGGCCGCCTGCGTCAGCATGGAATCTGCAACGTTGCGTGAACTACGTGTCACGATCGATAGTCGCACGTCAGGGCGTTCCGCCAGGAAACGCGCGGTCAACATAGGAAGCAGCCGCAAACTGACTGCGGCAAAGGCCGCGACCGAGATTTCGCCCCGTTCCAAATCCCGGATCGCGCGAGCGGTATTCTCGACCCGTGCCACGCCGGTAATCAGCTTCTCGGTTTCCAGATACAGCCGACGCGCTTCGGGCGTTGGCATCAGCCGTCCCGATGCGCGCATGAACAACGTAAACCCGCAACTTTCCTCGAAAGCCCTGATCATCTTACTGACGGCCGGTTGGCTGATAAAAAGATTTTTGGCGGCGTTCGTGACCGATCCACCCTTCATTACGGCGTTGAATGCCTCGATCTGCTTGATATTTGCGCGCGCCATATCAGCCTTATAACCAATTGGAATGGACTTCTAAACTAAATTCAATTGCATGGCAGCAAAAAAAAGCCTTTGCTCGCAATATAGAAACAAACAACAGGGAAACTGCCATGAATTATTCATCCATCACCCTAGCCACTGCACTTGGCGTGGCCGTGGCAGGCACGGCCGCCGCGCAGGACAAAACGCTGACTGTCGGCGGGTATGGCGGCTCGTTTGAGACGCTTATGAAAGAGTTGGTTATTCCGCAATTTGAGAAAGCGCATGATGTCGAGATTGCATTCGTGCCGGGCAACTCGACGGAAAACCTAGCACGATTGCAGGCGCAGCGTTCAGCGCAAGAACTCGATGTCGTAATTCTTGACGACGGTCCAATGTATCAGGCCGACGCATTGGGCTTTTGCGCGCCGATCAAGGACAGCGAAATCAAGCAAAATGTCTACGATATTGCTCGCTTGGGCGAAAACTCCATCGGTCTCGGTTTCGTCGCGACTGGGTTCACCTACAACACCGAGTGGTTCGAACGCGAAGGCTGGGAGCCGCCAAGCAGTTGGATGGACCTGACCGATCCAAAGTTCGAGGGCATCCTCTCGGTGCCACCGATCTCTAACACTTATGGTTTGCACACGCTGGTAATGATGGCGCGGATGAACGGTGGCGGGGAAAATGATATCGACCCAGGCTTTACAGCAATGACCGAAGAAGTCGCTCCGAACATTTTGGTATTCGAGCCGTCTTCGGGTAAGATGTCGGAGCTCTTCCAGTCCGAGGAAATTGCCCTTTCGATCTGGGGCTCGGGCCGCACCAAATCCTTGGCCGATACCGGCTTCTCAGCGAAGTTCGCCTATCCGGAAGAAGGCGCGGTCGCGCTTATGATCGCGGCATGTCCGGTGGTCGACAGCGATGTGCCGGAAGAGGCGCAGCTGTTTATTGACTACCTGCTCGATCCCGAGGTTCAAGTGCGGCTAGCCGAGGCGATGGGCACCGGTCCTTCGAACAAGGAGGCAGAGTTGCCTGAAGACCTGGCCAAAACGCTGCCCTATGGCGACAAGATCGCCGATCTGATGGCGGTGGATTGGGACGTGATCAACCCGAAACGTGAGGAATGGACCAAGCGGTGGGCGCGCGAGGTCGAGCGCTGAATTTCTAATTGATCCCCGAATGTGGGGCCTTTTGAGGCCCCACTAACATCTCGTATTCACCGGAATTCTTCATGGCTTTTCTAGAACTACACGGCCTGACCAAGCGGTTCGGCGCATTTACGGCGGTTGAGGAACTGTCCTTCGCTGTCGAGCGTGGTAGCTTTGTTTCCCTTCTCGGTCCGTCGGGTTGCGGCAAGACGACGACTCTGCAAATGGTGGCCGGATTCGAAGCGCCCACCGAAGGTAAGATCGTTCTTGACGGGAAAAACCTCGCTGGGATCCCGGCGCGCGAACGTGGACTAGGCATCGTCTTCCAGACCTACGCACTGTTCGCGCACATGACGGTGGAAGAAAATGTCGGCTTTGGCCTTGAAATGCGCAAAGTTTCGAAGGCCGAGCGCAAGCGCCGGATCGCCGCTGCGCTAGATCTTGTGCATTTAAGCCATCTCGGAGATCGCTATCCTAGGGCGATGTCCGGCGGCCAGCGACAGCGGGTGGCACTGGCCCGCGCACTTGTCATCGAGCCTCAGCTCCTGCTTCTCGACGAGCCGCTGTCGAACCTTGACGCGAAGCTGCGCGAGGAGATGCAGCTGGAACTGCGCCGCATCCAGCGCGAAGCCGGTGTGACGACCCTAATGGTTACGCACGACCAATCCGAAGCGCTGGCGTTGAGCGACAGTATTGTGGTGATGGATCAAGGCCGGCTGCGGCAAGATGCAACCCCCTTCGATATTTACGAGACGCCACAATCTTCTTTCGTTTCTCGCTTCTTGGGCAAAAGCAACAACCTATCCGCGCGGCTGGACAGCACCGGATCCGAGGGCTCGGCCTTGGTCTGCGGATCGCTCCGCCTGCACGGCCCCCTAGTCGATCTGCGTCCCGGCCCGGTCGAGATCGCGCTGCGCCCCGAACGGATCGCGCTCGTAGACCCTGAAGCTGGGCAGCTGCGCGGCACTGTTGCCGAGCGTGTGTTTATGGGTAACCAGTGGCTTCTGCGGATAGAAACCGAGCTCGGCGACATGCTCGTGATGCGATATAATACCGGTCGCGCCGAAGCCGAGGAGGGCGAGGTTGTTGGGTTGGATTGGAAGCCCGAAGACATTCGCATCCTTCCCGTCGAGGAAACTTCGGCATGACGACACAAACCTCCCGCGCTTGGCTGCTGAGTGCGCCAGCCTTGGTTCTGTTCGCGGTGTTGCTGCTAGTGCCGCTTCTGATGACCTTCATGCTAAGCTTTAACAGCTTCGACTTTTACGGCGGTATCGGCACGGACCTGAGCCTCGCCAACTATGCGGAAGTTCTGGGCGATAGCTATTTCTACGAAATTTTCGGGCGCACCTTTCTGATCGCGCTGATCACTACGGCGATCTGTGCCGCCATCGGTGTGCCTCAAGCCTACATCCTCTATCGCATGTCGCCATTCTGGCGCTCGATCACCGTGCTGATCGTGATCGGCCCTCTGCTGATTTCGGTCGTCGTGCGCACATTGGGATGGGCGATCCTGCTGGGCAACAAGGGCGTGATCAATACGGCGTTGATGGACATCGGTCTGATCGAACGACCCATCCGCATGATGTATACGTCGGGCGGGATCGTTCTAGCGCTCGTGCATGTTATGGTGCCGTTTATGGTGCTGGCCGTATGGGCGGCGCTTCAAAGGCAAGACCCTGCGACCGAAGCTGCGGCTGAATCTCTAGGTGCGCGGCCGCGCACGATCTTTTTTCGGATCATCTTGCCGCAGGCCATTCCGGGTGTTCTTTCGGGATCCTTGATCGTGTTTTCACTGTCTGCGTCGGCGTTTGCAACGCCTGCAATCTTGGGCGGTCGACGCGTCAAGGTTGTTTCAACGACGGTTTACGATGAATTTCTAAACACTTTGAATTGGCCGCTGGGTGCGGCGATCGCGATGCTGCTGCTGGTTGCGGTTCTCATTGTGATGCTAAGCTGGAATAGCCTTGTCGAACGCCGATACGGGGAGGTTTTCGAATGAGACAGAACGGACCGCTCTCCATCCTCTTTAGTCTCGTTTTTGTGAGCTTCATGTTGGCCCCAATTGTTGTGGTTATTGGCGTGTCGTTCACTCCCGAGGGGTTTCTGGAGTTTCCGCCAAGTGGCGTTTCGCTGCGCTGGTTCCGGGCCATCTTGGACAACCCGGAATTCATCACTGCCGCATGGATCAGCCTAAAGCTGGGCATAGCCTCGGCAACGTTGGCGACTGTGCTGGCCGTGCCCGCCGCGCTGGCCATCGGACGCGGGCGCTTCGCGGGTCGCGACGCGTTGCAAGCGCTCTTTTTGTCGCCGCTCATGGTGCCCACGGTAGTGCTTGGCATCGCCTTTCTGAGGTTCCTCAGCCTGTTGGGGTTGAACGGCACCTTTATCGGGCTCATGCTGTGCCACGCAATTATTATCACGCCGTTCATTCTGCGGCTGGTGTTGGCTTCGGTAGCTGGGCTGGACCGGTCGGTCGAGAAAGCCGCGATTTCCCTTGGGGCGAAACCGCTAACGGTGTTCCGGCGCGTCACGCTGCCCGCTATCATGCCCGGGATGATCGGCGGCTGGATGCTGGCATTCATTACCAGCTTTGATGAGTTGACTGTCACGGTCTTCATCGTGAACCCCTCGACTACGACGCTGCCGGTGCGGCTGTTCTCGCATATCACACAGACTACCGATCCACTGGTAGCCTCGGTGTCAGCGGTGGCAATTCTATTCACAGTCGCCCTGATGCTGCTAATCGATCGGCTCTATGGCTTGGACCGCTTACTGATCGGAGAGGGAAAGCGATGAACACGCAGAATACCGCAGATACCCTCGTCATCGGAGGGGGGTTGGTCGGCGCTGCCGTGGCCTGGGGGTTGGCGCGGCAGGGCGAAAAAGTGATCCTGCTCGATGAAGGTGATGTTGCGTTGCGGGCGTCGCGCGGGAATTTCGGCTTGGTCTGGGTGCAGTCCAAAGGAAGCGGAATGCATGATTACGCCCGTTGGACACGGCGCTCGGCCGATCTCTGGCCGGAATTCGCAGATTGTCTTGCCGAAGACTCCGGCATCTCGCCCGATTATCATAAGCCCGGCGGACTGCATTTCTGCCTCTCCGAGGACGAGATGGAGAATGTGCGCGCTCTCAACACGCGTATGCATAACGTCAACGGGGCGCTCGGCTACGGCGCTGAGATGCTGGACCGTAAGCAATTGGATAAGCTAGTGCCGGGGCTCGGACCGGATGTGGTTGGAGGGTCATATGGTAAGCATGACGGCCACGCCAATCCACTGTCCCTGCTGAGGAGCCTGCATGCCGCCTTGGCTGAACGTGGCGGCCGTTATGCCAGCGACGCGCGCGCCGAAGCGGTCGAACCCGACGGTTCAGGTTATTGCGTGACGACGCCAAAAGGCGTCTTTCGGGGGGCGAAGGTGGTGCTAGCCGCAGGTCATGGCAACAGTCGGCTTGCGCCGCAGTTGGGTCTCGACATTCCTTTGCGCCCCGAAAAGGGACAGATCCTGGTCACGGAACGTGCCGCGCCGCTGTTGCCGATGCCTACGCATCTCTTACGCCAGACCGCCGACGGCACCGTGATGATGGGCGACAGCCACGAGGATACCGGTTATTCCACCTGGTCGGGAACCCCAGTGATGGCGCAGATCGCCCGCAACGCTATCCGCTGTTTTCCCGCCTTGGCCGATCTCCGTATCATCCGGTCCTGGGCCGCGGTGCGGATTCTCACGCCGGACGGTGCGCCAATCTATCAGCAATCGCAAACCCATCCGGGGATCTTCTCTCTCAACTGCCATTCCGGCGTGACGCTGGCGGGCGCGCATGCGCTGGCCCTAGCGCCGATGATCGCGGCCGGAGAGCTGACTCCGGACATGGGTGCATTTTCCTCAAGGAGGTTCCATGGTCAGACGAATTGAAACCGGTGACGAGAGGTTCGAATTCACCTTCGATGGCCAGACCGTCGTAGCGCGACCGGGCGACAGCATCGCTGCAGCTCTGATCGCCGCCGGTATCCGACATTTGCGGGACAGCGTCGTCAGCGGTGAACCGCGGGGCATCTTTTGCATGATGGGCAGTTGCTTCGACTGCTTAGTCGAAGTTGATGGGGTTCCCAACCGACAAGCTTGCATGACGAAAGCCGCGGACGGGCTGGATGTGCGCCGCCAGCGCGGCAGCGTGGAGGTGCAACCGTGACAAAAACCTGTGACATCGCTGTGATCGGCGCCGGCCCGGCTGGAATGGCTGCGGCTACGGCGGCCGCCAGGATGGGATACGACACCATACTGTTGGACGAACAACCGTCGCCGGGCGGCCAAATCTATCGTGCAATAGAGACGGCCGGTAAGGCCTGCACCGATATTCTGGGGCCGGATTATGCCCAGGGCCGAGCCATCGTCGACGCCTTTCGCGCCTCTAAGGCGACATGGATGGACGGCGCGCTCGTCTGGAACATTTCGACTGACCGGGTGATTGATTTCAGCCGCGCGGGTGCGTCGTCGCAGATCGCTGCAAAAAGGATCATCGTCGCCACCGGAGCGGTTGAGCGGCCGTGGCCCCTGCCGGGGTGGACCTTGCCAGGCGTAACCACAGCGGGTGCGCTGCAGATCTTAATGAAGTCGTCGGGGGTCGTGCAGGAAGACGCGGTCATCGCCGGGTCCGGACCGCTTTTGTGGTTGGTGGCTGCGCAACTGGTCGATGCGGGCGCACCGCCTCGCGCGGTGATCGAAACGACGCCACGCGCGCATTACCGCGCAGCCCTCCGGCATTTGCCTGCCGCCTTGCGCGCGCCTGGCTATCTGACCAAAGGATGGCAGCTGATCCGTAAGGTGCGGAACGCCGGGGTGCGCATTGTCGAGCGGGCAGAGAACCTAGCGATTGAAGGAGAGGATTCCGTCAGCGCGATCCGTTTCACCAGTAAAGGCAGAAGCGAGGGGATCGAAGCGACCACCGTCGCGCTGCATCAGGGGGTCGTGCCGAACCAGCAGATTACCCGGCTATTGCGCTGTGATCACGTCTGGGATGCCTCGCAACAGTGTTTCCGCCCGGTGACGGATGACAGCGGGCAAAGCTCCGTCAAAGGAGTCTACGTCGCTGGCGATGGGGCGGGGATCGGCGGCGCGCGAAGCGCTGCGCTCCATGGCGAAATCATCGCACTTGCCATTGCCGCGTGCGACGGACGCGGCGATGCGAACCTTCTGAAGGTGCTGCAATCGGCGCGCGCCCGTGACGCGGCCGTCCGCCCCTTTCTCGAAGCGCTTTATGCGCCCGCCCCGCATGTCACCGCGCCGGCTGACGATACGATTATCTGCCGCTGTGAAGAGGTGACGGCGGGCGCAATTCGCCAAGCGGTGGATCTGGGAGCGCCCGGCCCTAACCAGGTGAAATCCTATCTTCGGGCCGGGATGGGGCCGTGCCAAGGCCGAGTTTGCGGCCCGGTTGTCAGTGCCATCATCGCCCAGCAACGCGGCGAGACGCCTGAGGCGACCGGATATTACCGCATTCGGCCGCCGCTGAAACCGATCCCGCTGTCGGAGCTTGCGCAATTCACGGCCGCCGACGGACCCGAAAACCGATGAGCGCGATGGACCACAGCGCCGATCTGATCGTCATCGGTGGTGGCATCCACGGTTGCTCGGCCGCCCTCCACGCCGCCTTGCGCGGGATGTCGGTGATTGTGCTGGAAAAGGACACTGTCGGACGTCATGCCTCGGGGGTGAATGCGGGCGGGGTGCGCCGCCTTGGCCGCCATTTCGCCGAGGTGCCGATTTCGCAACGCTCGATGGAGATGTGGTATAGTATTGCCGATTTTCTCGAAGATGACTGCGGCTTTCAGATCGCACCGCAGATAATAGTTGCCGAAACCGAGGACGAGCTTGCACGGCTTGCGGCGCGCCGAAACGAATTGAACGAGCTGGGGTTCACCCATGAGGTGCTGCTGGATCGATCGGAGGTGCGCACGCATCTGCCCGCAGTCGCGGATCACGTGGTCGGCGGTTTGGCTTGTTTGGATGACGGATTTGCCCAACCCTACCAGACGGTATTCGCCATTCAGCGCAAGGCCGAGTCCCTGGGCGTGCGTTTTTTCGAGCATACCCGCGCGAGAGAGGTGCGAAAGGACGGAAGCGATTGGCGGGTCGAGACAGACGCGCTGCGGTTCGCTGCCCCCTCGCTGTTGAACGCGGCCGGCGCGTGGGCAGGAGAGCTTGCTCAGTCTTTGGGTGAACCGGCCCCAGTCGAGGCGATTGCCCCCATGATGATTGTCACCGGGCGCCTGCCGCATTTTTGCGATGCCGTGGTCGGCGCATCGGGCCGACCACTGTCGTTCAAGCAGATGCCGAACGGAACGGTGGTTATTGGCGGCGGTCGAAGAGGGCGTGCGGATAAGTCAAAGAACCTATCGGAGATGAAATTTCCCGAACTCATGCTAACAGCCCAGACCGCAATCGACATCTTCCCGCCGATGCGCGATGCAACGATCATTCGGTCTTGGTCCGGCGTCGAGGGGCGGATGCCCGACGATATTCCGGTCATCGGACCATCTGCCCAGCATGAAAACCTCTACCATGCATTCGGCTTTTCCGCACACGGCTTTCAACTGGGGCCGGGCGTCGGAGAGATCATGGGCAACCTCATTGCCACCGGTGCCAGTAACGCGCCGCTTCAACCCTTTTCCATTGCGCGTTTTGTTGACGCGCCCCAAACATGAAGGAATAGCAAATGCTAAAACGCCACATACCCACCCGTATCAATCACCGTGTTGTCGAGGCAGGCGGTATCCTGCATTTCGGCGGTCTGGTCGCAGATGACTTGAGCCAGGACATGAAGGGACAGACCCAACAGATCTGCATCAAGATCGACAAGCTGCTGGCCGAGGTTGGTTCATCCAAGGACCGCCTTGTGACAGCCATGCTCTACATTACTGATTTCGAACAGAAGGAAGGCATGAACGAGGCGTGGCTCGAATGGCTAGATGCCGGTGACCTACCGACGCGTGCCACCATCGGCGTGGCCGAACTCGGCAAGGACGTGCTGATTGAGGTCGTGGTTTCGGCAATTCGTTAATTCCGAGTTACTCCTCCGAAAGCGATCCGGTCAACGACTTCGAAAACTTGGTGCGAGCCGTCCCCGCTTGGCTGTTCTACAGGCACGGTCGTTCAGAGAACGTTGTGACAGCGAAATCCCGGGAGGTCTGCTACGCTGCCTTTCGCGCAAGGCGCCGCGAAAGGCAGCTCCGAGCCCATAGTGACGAATGCTGCACGATGGGCGAATGTCGGTTACCGACCTCACTACGCCGGCGTGCGCGTCATCTCACGGATCAGATCATTTGTCTCTGGTCTCGTCGTTTGGTGCCGATATCGAAGAGCCACAACAGTTCTTGATATTTCAAGGCCATCGATGGGTTTCGACACCAGGCCAATGTCCGAAGGAATAGCGGTGGCTGGCAGGATCACCGCACCTAACCCTTGCCGAGCAAGCTCAACCAGCCAATCCACGCGATTTGACCGATAGGCCGCGTAGAGTTCGTGACCCTGATCCGCGCAGGTCCCAAACAAAGCATCCCGCATTTCGCAATTTAGTCGGTCAAGCATGTCAGTTTTCGCAAGAGTCGACAGAGAAATCGTATTTAGTTCAGACAACGGGTGCGACTTTGACACCACGACCTTGTAGTCCTCTTCATAGAGACGGTCTATGCGATAGAGGTCTTCACCGACCTTCTCTGCGCTGACGACAACGTCAAACTCACCATCCCGCAACCCGGCAAGAAGCTCGGAGGATGACGCAACGATCAATTCGATTTCGGCTTGCGGCAATCGCGTACGAGTACGCTCCATAGCTGCCGAAATCCTGTTGTGGCCAATCGTTTCACCGACACCGACAGAGATTGGAACCCGCTCCAAGCGCATATGACGGATCGCTTCTGCCTTAGCCAGTCGCGTCTCATCGTGAACCTTCCGCAACCTTGGCTGCATGAGTTTTCCGAGGGCGGTAAGCCTGCATCCCGCACGGTCCCTGACAAACAGGTCGCCTCCAAGCTCGTCTTCAAGTTTCTTGATCGCAGTCGTCAAGGAAGGTTGGGAGACATTGGCGGCACTGGCTGCGTGGGTAAAGTTTCGGTGCTCGCAGACAGCGAGAAAATACCTGATCTGGTTCATTTCCATCGCCGCATTCTCCGTCACATCCCGGTTCAGGCCATCAAACCAACTACGATAGCCCATGTCTATCAAAGAATAGAATTTCGGAATTGGAGTCCGACGCATCCGGCATGGGACAAGAGTGCATCGAAACCAACCACGATGCACTTCAAACCAGGAGACGACCATGAAAACGCAAGTCCTTCAGACATTCGCCGCACTGGCTCTGATCACAACTTCTGCAACTGCACAGGACAACCCAATGGAAAATCATACTGCCAGTTACATTGCCATGCCCGCCGCCGAAGGCCAGACCGGAGCCTTCGCGGAGTTTCTGGCTGGTGCCGCACCTATCGTGCGAGAAACAGAGCCGGGCACCGTACTTTGGTTTGCTCTGCAAGCCGACGATACGCTCGCAATCTTTGACATCTTCGCAGATGAAGAAGCACGCGACGCTCATTTCTCAGGAGCGGTTGCTGCGGCTTTGAACCAAAACGCGGACGCGCTGGTCGACGGAGGATGGGACGACGGTGTTGTCGCGAATATCAACAACTCCGATGTCCTGTCGGTAAAGGCGCCGGTTGATCTCTACACGGCAACGACCGCAACTTACATCAAGCTCGAAGCTGCTCCAGGTAAAGGCCCCGAATTGGCAGCCTTGCTGACCGCCGCCGGCCCCATCGTCGCAGATACCGAACCCAAGACATTGTTCTGGGCGGCGCTGCAGATTGACGAGAACAACTTTGCCATCTTCGACATCTTTGCCGACAACTCTGGCCGCGAAGCGCACTTTGCCGGACAAGTAGCTGGACTCCTGAATGAAAAGGCTCCAGAATTGGTCTCTGGCGGATGGGACGATGGTGTGTTGGCAAACGTCCACAATTTCGACATCCTCGCTACTAAGTAGTCTCGAGGTGAATTGAGAAAGAAGTGCCCGGTGCAACCCATCGGGCGCTTTGCTGTTTGAATTTAGATTCACCCCATAGCGGCCGTTCGAGCAAGCGCAGCGAACTGGCGCTCTGTCCGCGTAGCAGACCTTAATGCAGAACGCAGCGAACGTCCGCCCCTAAACACACACTTCCGTAGACTTGTTGGTGCGCCCTGCCGTAGTGTTGTGGTGAGGAGCATGACATGCGGCAGCTGCGTGACGATACACATCTGATACTGGACGGCGAGGTGCGGGTGTATCGGCGTGAGCGCAGCAAGCGCTGGCAAGCAGCCTTTGTGATTGATGGGCACACTATTCGCATCAGTACCGGAAAGCGCGATTTGGCTGAGGCCAAGGAGTATGCCCGAGACACGTTCCTTGAGTATAAATTCCGCCATAAGAACGATCTGCCTGTTGTTACCAAGAAGTTCTCTGATGTTGCTAAGCTGGCGATTGCCGATATGCGCAAGCAGCTGGATGCAGGCTTGGGGCGTAAAGTGTTTGCAGACTACATCGTGTGTATTGAGCGTTACCTGATCCCCTTCTTTGGGGCACAGTTTGTGACCACCATTGATTATGAGAAGGTGCAACAGTTCTACGAGTGGCGGCGGGCTAAGATGGGTCGTGAGCCAAAGGCCTCAACGCTAAACACACATAACTCAGCCATGAACCGAGTGTTTGAAGAAGCGGTCGCGCGGGGCTTTATCGCGCACAAGAATGTGCCACTGCTGGTAAACCGTGGTGAGAAGAGCGAACGCCGCCCAGACTTCACCCGCGAAGAATACGCCACGCTCATCCGCAAGCTGCCCAGCTGGATCAACGCAGGCAAGGCAGGCAAACCCACGGATATGCGGCACCTAATGCGGGACTATGTGTTGATCATGGCCAATACGGGCATGAGGCACGGCACAGAGGCGCTGAACCTCAAGTGGAAGCATGTGACCCTGTTTGAGGAGAAAGACCTGCAGTATCTAGAAATGAGCGTGTCAGGCAAGACTGGGCGCAGGGACATCATCTGCAGGTCGGGCACAATTAACTACCTCAAGCGCATCCATGAGCGATCAGAGGACATTAGGCATATCCCATTCGAAGATTTACTTAAACAGCGTGTCGATCTGCCCGTGTTCAGATTGCCCGATGGCACTGTCAGCAAGAACATCCACCAGACGTTCCGCAAGTTCCTCACAGACACGGGGCTAATAATATGCCCGCGCACAGGGCAGAACAGGACGCTGTATAGCCTGCGTCACACCTACGCGACCTTTGCCCTGCTCAACGACGGGATGGACATACATGCGCTGGCTGTGCAGATGGGCACGTCGATTGGCATGATCGAGAGGCACTACAGTCATCTCACGCCGCGCTTGAAGAAGGACATGCTCACGGGCAAGCGGTATGAGCTATCGCGGGATGAGTTTGATGCACATACAGAAACCAGCGAGTAGCTAAGGGCTACATCTTGGGCGGAAAGCGGTAGTTCGCTGCGGTTTGGATAGAGGTCCGCTGTGCGGGACTTTACTGTCGCTCGCTGCAGCCGCGCCAATGTCTGGTTTGATTTCATCAGACTTAGAGGCCAATCGCTTGATACGCTCCCGAAATACGCTTGATGGCAATTTCATAAGCAGCGTCTCGCAATGTCACGGAACCTTCCTGGCTTTGGTGCACGTGTTC
>NZ_CVPC01000014.1 GCF_001049735.1 Nereida ignava | reverse complement strand
GGTAAAGAGTCTATCGACAAGCTGATGGAAGCTGTTGACAGCTACATCCCGACACCAGCACGTGCTGTTGACCAGCCGTTCCTGATGCCGATCGAAGACGTGTTCTCAATCTCTGGCCGTGGTACAGTTGTAACCGGTCGTGTTGAGCGTGGCGTTATCAACGTTGGTGAAGAGATCGAGATCGTTGGTATCCGTGACACCACGAAGACAACCTGCACAGGTGTTGAAATGTTCCGCAAGCTGCTTGATCGCGGTGAAGCAGGCGACAACATCGGCGCGCTTCTTCGCGGCGTTGACCGTGAAGGTGTTGAGCGTGGCCAGGTTCTTTGTAAGCCAGGTTCCGTATCCCCTCACACAAAGTTCGAGGCAGAAGCTTATATTCTGACTAAAGAAGAAGGTGGCCGTCACACGCCATTCTTTGCGAACTACCGTCCACAGTTCTACTTCCGTACAACTGACGTGACAGGCACAGTTGAGCTTCCAGCGGGTACCGAGATGGTTATGCCGGGCGACAACTTGAAGTTCGAAGTCGAGCTGATCGCACCTATCGCTATGGAAGACGGTCTTCGCTTTGCGATCCGCGAAGGCGGCCGCACAGTAGGCGCGGGCGTCGTAGCAAAAATCATCGCCTAAGCTGATTGATTTATACGCAATGACGCTTGCGTCACTGCGTGACAAGATTTAAGGCGGGCCCTCTAGGCCCGTCTTACGGGTTTGATGTGGGTACTGGACGAGCCAGCCATCCACCTCTCAACGCCTCACGCCAATTAAAGGCAATGAAAATGCAAAGCCAAAATATTCGCATTCGGCTGAAAGCGTTTGACTACCGTGTACTGGACGCCAGTACACAGGAAATCGTCAACACAGCCAAGCGTACTGGTGCCAATGTTCGTGGTCCCATTCCGCTTCCAAACAAAATCGAGAAGTTCACTGTTCTGCGTGGTCCACACGTAGATAAGAAGTCTCGCGACCAATTTGAAATCCGCACGCACAAGCGTTTGCTGGATATCGTTGATCCGACTCCCCAAACTGTTGACGCGCTTATGAAGCTCGATCTTGCAGCTGGTGTGGATGTCGAGATCAAACTGCAATCTTAATCGGAGGATTTGAAACAATGATCCGTTCCGGAGTTATTGCAAAGAAAATGGGCATGACCCGTTTGTTCATGGAAGATGGTAAGCAGATTCCTGTTACTGTTCTTCAGCTAGACAACCTTCAGGTTGTTGCTCAGCGTACCGAAGAAAAAGACGGCTATACTGCTGTTCAGCTTGGTGCTGGTTCTGCGAAAGCAAAGCGCACATCTGCTGCGATGCGCGGCCACTTTGCTGCGGCAAAAGTCGAGCCAAAGCGTAAAGTTGCTGAGTTCCGCGTTAACGCTGACGCTCTGATCGAAGTAGGTGCAGAAATCTCTGCTGATCACTACCTCGAAGGTCAGTATGTTGACGTTGCTGGCACATCGATCGGTAAAGGTTTCCAAGGTGCGATGAAGCGCTGGAACTTTGGCGGTCTTCGCGCGACACACGGTGTGTCTATCTCACACCGTTCACACGGCTCTACAGGCCAGTGTCAGGATCCTGGCCGCGTTTTCAAAGGTAAGAAAATGGCCGGTCACATGGGTGCTGCTCGTGTTACTACGCAAAACCTGCAGGTTGTTAAGACTGACGCCGCCCGTGGCTTGATCATGGTTAAAGGCGCTGTTCCCGGCTCCAAAGGTGGTTGGGTGACTGTTAAGGATGCGGTTAAGAAACCATTCCCTGACAACGCACCGATGCCAGCAGGCCTAAAATCCGACGCAGCTGTAGCTGAAGCTCCGGCCGAAGCACCTGCGACTGGAGGTGAAGAATGAAACTTGATGTGATCAAACTTGACGGCAAGACTGCTGGCTCTGTTGAGCTTTCAGACGAGCTGTTCGCACTTGAGCCTCGCGCAGACATTCTGCACCGTGTGGTTCGTTGGCAGCGTAACAATGCGCAGGCCGGCACTCACAAGGTGAAGACACGGTCTGAAACCAGCTACTCAACAAAGAAGATTTATCGCCAAAAAGGCACCGGCGGCGCACGTCACGGTGACCGTAACGCGCCGATCTTCCGTAAGGGTGGTATCTACAAAGGCCCAACACCACGTTCACATGGTCACGAGCTGCCGAAGAAATTTCGCAAGCTTGGCCTGAAGCACGCGCTTTCTGCAAAAGCAGCTGCGGGTGAGTTGGTTGTGATTGAGAACGCGGAAGCAGAAGGCAAGACTGCAGCGTTGGCTAAGCAAGTGAAAAACCTCGGTTGGAAGCGTGCATTGGTCATCGACGGTGCTTCTGTGAACGAAGGGTTCTTGAAAGCCGCGCGCAACATCGAAGGTTTGGATATCCTGCCGACAATGGGCGCAAACGTGTATGACATCCTCAAGCGTGACACTCTTGTGATCACCAAAGCAGGTGTCGAAGCTCTGGAGGCTCGTTTGAAATGAGTGCGAAAGCTGAACACTACGATGTGATCCGCAAGCCGATCATCACTGAGAAAGCAACTATGGCGTCAGAAAATGGCGCGGTGGTTTTCGAAGTAGCGATCGACGCAAACAAACCACAGATCAAAGAAGCAGTTGAGACGCTCTTTGGTGTGAAGGTTAAAGCGGTTAACACAACGATCACCAAGGGTAAGGCTAAGCGTTTCCGCGGCCAGCTTGGTAAACGTAAAGACGTCAAGAAGGCATATGTTATGCTCGAAGACGGCAACACGATCGACGTGAACACAGGTCTGTAATTAGACCAGTATAATTGGAAAAGCCCCGCCGTCATTTGACGAGCGGGGCTTTTTGTTTGTTTGCTACGCTTGTAGGGCTGATCGATTTGCGGCAGTGTTCCTGGCATGAAACATGTACCCAAACAAACCACTGACGATGCTCTTATTCAGGAATTTCTTAATAAGGGCGGCACTGTCACCAAGGGCAAGACGAAACCAGCACCCGCTGAATTGGGTCTGAGTAACAACCAGTGGAATAATAAGCTGACCAAAGAAGAAAAAGCTGCGCGCGATAAGAAGTAGCGTTTGTGGTCTGGCTTGGTAGCGGCTGGCTTATTGTACGTAGGTAAAATGTGCTTGGCACTTGACCCGAATGGGTCAGCCCCCTAGTAAGCACCATCGGCTCAGCCCCAGATTCGTCTGGGGCTTTGTTGTTGTTTTGTGCAGCTTGCTGCGCAACGCATTCTACGGGCACCTTCGGGGGCCTATAACTTCCGGTTCTGATGGCGAAAGCCGAATGAGCCGCAAAGCAAATGGAAGACAGAAAGCATGGCACTTAAGTCGTACAAACCGACGACGCCTGGCCAACGTGGGTTGGTTCTGATTGACCGTTCGGAGCTTTGGAAAGGACGCCCAGTCAAGGCACTCGTTGAGGGTCTGACGAAGAACGGCGGCCGGAACAATACCGGACGGATCACAATGCGTCGTAAAGGTGGTGGTGCAAAACGCCTCTACCGTATCGTTGATTTCAAACGTAACAAGCTGGACATCGCTGCCACCGTTGAGCGGATCGAATATGACCCCAACCGGACAGCGTTTATTGCACTCATCAAATATGATGATGGCGAGCAAGCATATGTACTTGCACCACAGCGTTTGGCCATCGGTGACAAAATCATCGCGTCCGCTAAAGCAGACATCAAGCCAGGCAACGCAATGCCGTTCTCTGGTATGCCAATCGGTACAATCATCCACAACATCGAGCTGAAGCCAGGCAAGGGCGGTCAAATCGCACGTGCTGCCGGTACGTATGCTCAATTCGTTGGTCGTGATGGTGGTTACGCACAAATCCGCCTCAGCTCTGGTGAACTTCGTTTGGTTCGTCAGGAGTGCATGGCGACTGTTGGTGCTGTGTCTAACCCAGACAACTCTAACCAAAACTTCGGTAAAGCGGGTCGCAACCGTCACAAGGGCATCCGCCCATCTGTGCGTGGTGTTGTTATGAACCCCGTCGACCACCCTCACGGTGGTGGTGAAGGCCGGACTTCTGGTGGTCGTCACCCAGTGACGCCATGGGGTAAGCCCACAAAAGGTGCCCGCACCCGGAACAAGAACAAAGCGTCCAGCAAGCTGATCATCCGCTCGCGGCACGCCAAGAAGAAAGGGCGTTAATCTATGACTCGCTCTGTTTGGAAAGGTCCTTTTGTCGACTCGTATGTCCTCAAAAAGGCAGAAGCATCCCGTGAAAGCGGCCGCAATGAAGTCATCAAAATCTGGTCGCGTCGTTCTACGATTCTTCCACAGTTTGTTGGCCTCACGTTCGGCGTCTACAACGGTAAAAAGCACATTCCAGTGAATGTGTCTGAAGAAATGATCGGCCAGAAGTTTGGTGAGTTCTCACCAACCCGTACATACTACGGACACGCGGCTGACAAAAAAGCGAAGCGGAAGTAAGTCATGGGCAAGGATAAAAACCCCCGCCGCGTGGCCGAAAACGAAGCAATGGCGAAATTGCGCATGCTTCGTACAAGCCCGCAGAAACTAAACCTGGTTGCGACAATGATCCGCGGCAAGAAAGTTGATAAAGCGTTGACTGACCTGTCGTTCTCAAAGCGCCGCATCGCTGAAGACGTGAAGAAATGCCTTCAGTCTGCGATTGCGAACGCAGAAAACAACCACAACCTCGATGTTGACGAGCTGGTAGTTGCAGAGGCTTACGTTGGTAAGAACCTGACACTCAAGCGCGGTCGTCCTCGTGCACGTGGCCGTTTCGGTAAGATCGTAAAGCCGTTCTCGGAACTGACCATCAAGGTTCGCCAAGTTGAGGAGCAATCGTAATGGGTAATAAAGTCAATCCAATCGGTATGCGCCTTCAGGTGAACCGCACATGGGACAGCCGCTGGTATGCAGACACCAAAGACTATGGTGACTTGCTGCTTGAGGACCTAAAACTGCGCGCATTTATCAAGGAAGAGTGCAAGCAAGCTGGCGTAAGCCGCGTGATCATCGAGCGTCCGCACAAAAAGTGCCGCGTTACGATCCACACAGCCCGCCCCGGTGTTATCATCGGTAAAAAGGGTGCTGACATTGAAACACTTCGTAAGAAGTTGGCTTCAATGACTGCGTCTGAGCTTCACCTGAACGTCGTCGAAGTGCGCAAGCCTGAGTTGGACGCAGCCCTCGTTGCTGAATCCATTGCTCAGCAACTTGAGCGTCGTGTTTCTTTCCGTCGCGCGATGAAGCGCTCGGTACAGAACGCAATGCGCATGGGCGCTTTGGGCATTCGTGTAAACGTTGCTGGTCGTTTGGGCGGCGCAGAGATTGCGCGTACTGAATGGTACCGTGAAGGTCGTGTGCCGCTGCACACACTTCGCGCCGACATCGATTACGCACACGCAGAGGGCATGACTGCCTATGGGATCATTGGCGTTAAAGTCTGGATCTTCAAAGGCGAGATCATGGAACATGATCCAGCTGCGCGTGACCGTAGATCACAAGAACTCCAAGACGGCCCAGCACCTCGCGGTGCAGGCGGTCGTCGCTAAGGGGGAGATTGAAAGATGCTTCAACCAAAACGCACCAAGTTCCGTAAAATGCACAAGGGCCGGATCCGCGGCGACGCCAAAGGCGGTTCGGATCTTAATTTTGGCACATACGGCCTGAAAGCACTGCAGCCTGAGCGTATCACTGCACGTCAAATCGAAGCGGCTCGCCGTGCGATGACGCGTCAGATGAAACGTCAGGGTCGCGTATGGATCCGGATCTTCCCGGATCTGCCTGTTACCTCTAAGCCTGTCGAAGTTCGTATGGGTAAAGGTAAAGGTTCCGTGGATTTCTGGGCAGCTAAGGTAAAACCTGGCCGCATCATGTTTGAAATTGACGGCGTACCGGAGCCAATCGCGCGTGAGGCACTTCGCCTCGCAGCGATGAAGCTGCCGATCAAAACACGCGTAGTGGTCCGCGAGGACTGGTAAGCAAAGTGCTTACTTAGAATAGAAAAGCCCCCGCATGGAAACGTGCGGGGGCTTTTTCACTTTAGGGCGCCGAGCGTGGCATAATTAGTTTGTGGCCCCGACGCCGGTGGTAATTAAGCTAGGCGTGATTTGTTGGATAACCCGGTGCCACTTTGTAATGGGTTGTTCAGCCGCAAAGATAACGTCGTTTGGGCGTAACTGAAATTCGGTCGCTAGCACCAAATTCGCAGCATTCGAAAAATCAAACCTGTATGCTGCAATCGGGCTACCGGAACTGCGTTTCCGTAGGATGTAGATTTGGCTAATATTTGCGGTGATTGTTGGAAGGCCGCCGCTGTCAAAGAGGGCATCAGCAAGACTTGCATGGTGCTCAAACGGTAGCGGGAACCGCGTTTGCTTACTCGCTTCACCCGTCAAGTAAACGTATTCACGCTGCAAACTGTCCGTTGCTATGCGCATCTGAATAGCAGTTTGTTCAGTGCGTTGTTGTAGATCGAGCGCGCTTAGCTGCGCTGTGATTTGTTCGGTCCGTTGGGTTTTTAGGGCTATGGATAATTCGGTTCGCGCAATCTGTTCCGAAAAATATGCCTGCGCAGTAGCTAAATCATAACCAACATGTACGTAGATGGCGTCACCAGACATTAAGGGCAGGCGCTGCAAGTCTGACGTCTCTAGATAATCTGCAAACGGTAGCTGATAGAGCTCGCCCAGTCTGTATATCTTAATTGAAGTGGAGCGCTCGTCTTCGGTAACAATCCCTCCTGCCGCAGCTATCGCATCGCTCAATGTGCTTGGTGCAAACGTGACGGGGATACGGGTGTGTGTTTTGACCGCGCCACCGACGATAATCTGCTGTGAATTGAATCCACTTATATCAAGGGCAAAGGCATCCGTGATTTGGTTCGCGGCCCTTCTTTTGAATACCGCTGAATGGGCATCCTCAATTGTGAGGCCGGCGACCTTGATCGAACCAACGTCTGGAAGCGCGATGGCGCCGCTGTCTTGGACTGTGTAGATGTTTAATCGCTGCTGATCTTCAGCTCCCGAGATCGCAATGGGATTGCTCCGCCCCGTCAGGGAGACAACATCACCCACTCCAATTCGGTACCGCTTTGTTTTGGTTTGCGGAGGTAGCCTCAATACTGGCGGGGCGCTGATGGTTTGTTGTCGCGAGGCGACGCGTGGTACTACTGGCTGAGCGGACTGCAGATCTATTGCGGTTATATCTGCGGACCTAGGCCTTGGTAGAGCGCGCGGTGAGTAAGCAGAGCCGTTCGCAATTTTTACAACGCCTTGTGTCACTTCGACGATCTGCACATCCGGATCGTTCAATGGAACCGTTGGGCTGATGTACAGCGCGCCGCAGTTGTTAAGAATCGCGAGCGATGTAGTTAACGCGATTCTGCGCGCTATGGTGTGAAACAAGTTTTTGGAGCGGCGATTCCCCTTAATTTGGAAAAAATTCGGATTAATTTTGACTCGTGCATGGGGCATTTGGGCGATTCACTCTGATTCACTCGTTATTCAGCTTAGTGTTGGCTTAGATTCTGCACTTTTCATGAACAGCGGGTCATTTACTTCGGTTTGAATAGCTACTGGTACTTGGCCCAAAGGTCGAAAATGTAGGTTTTATTGAGGTAATTACGTTTGTTCGAAAAACTTCACATGAAATTCAAAAAGGGGGTTGCGTGTTTTGTTTGTTAGACCTAAACCCCACTTCACCGGCGGCGCAGAGATGCAGCGCGGGTCGCCAGAGGGGCTAGGGAGACGCTGAGAGGCTGACTTGGTTCTGAGGTTAGAGAAGAAATTAGAGGTATTTGAGGCGGGGCGCGCCGTATGATTTAGGGCGCATCTGGTCTCTTTTGTTCCTCACGTTGTTTGAAATTGCTGGTATTTGAAGAGATATGTGGGCGGTTTGGTTCATTCGATGGATCAACGTCTGTATATCGCGCTAATAGGCTTCGGCCGATGATTTAGTGTCAG
>NZ_CVPC01000013.1 GCF_001049735.1 Nereida ignava | reverse complement strand
ACCCGGTCGATCCAGTGTCCTGATAAATCCGCCAGCACAGTGCGATTGTCGGTTGCCGCCAACACCTCGGTCTCGAACCGTCCCATCTGGCTCGCAGACGCGGCCTTGGCCTCAACGGCACGCCCTCCAACGACCTGCCGCATCACCGGATCAAGCGATAAACGGTCCGCGTCATTAACATCATCATATCCGGCCAGCCGCCCAAAGACCGACTGGCGCAACAAGCCGACCAGTGAGTGCAGGCGATTGTGGCCAGTTCGCGTGTCTCTCAGAAATCCGCCCGCAATGTCGTGCAGGCCGAGCACTTCATCCAATTCCCTGAACAACAGTAATCCACCGTCCGAGCTGATCTTGGAACCATGAAACTCCAGCCGGACCCGGCGGTCAAAACTGAGCCGCCCATCACCCGTTTCGCGTGCACCCTCTGGGTGATCCATAATCCACCACCTTCAGCCAAATTAACATACTGAAATATAACACATTAGTGGCCGTTGGAGGCGCGAAAACGTCAAGTTACTTGGGAAATGCGGGTTAATACTATCGATCATATCATCAACGCCCACGTATTCGTCCGGCTTGTGCGCCAGATCCAAAATGCCGGGGCCGTATGCGACACAGTTTTTCAGTTTGCCGATCCGGTCGATGTGCTTCTGGTCGTATGTGCCGGGCGAGGCGACAAACTCGGCGGGTTTGCCCATCACATGCACAATTTCAGCAGCCACGGTCGCGGCTACGGGCGCATCACGGTCTGTCATCGAGGGTAGGACATGGTTCAGCTCGCGCATAGCGTAGTCAAAATCGGGCCGGTCGCGGCGCAGCTCTTCCAGCAGCCCTTTCACTTCACCGCGCACCTGATCCAGAGGCTCCTCAACCAAAAAACGGCGGTCAATGACGATGCGGCAACTGTCGGGCACGCAGTGGCTGGGCAGCGCGGTGCTATCTTTCAGTGTTTCAGCTTGGCCACCGTGAATGGAGTTGATGTTCATCGTTGATGACCGGGCACCTTCGGGCACCACGGGCATATCGGTGCGGCGCGCAGCCATGGCGGGGAACAGGTCGCTTTCAAATTTGTCGAGCACAGCGCCCATGTGGCGCACGGCGCAATCGCCCAAGAACGGCATCGCGCCATGGGCAATCTCGCCAAACGTTTCGATCTCGGCCCACCAGCCGCCGCGGTGCCCTAGGCATACGCGGTCTTTGTTCAGCGGTTCTGGGATGATGACGTGCTGCACCCGCTCGGGGGTGAAGTACCCTTTTTCGGCTAGATACGCGACGCCGCCATAGCCGCCAGATTCCTCATCTGCAGTGCCAGAGATTTCAATCGCCCCGTGAAAATCTGGAAATACTTCGATGAAAGCTTCTGCTGCGATGATTGAAGCGGCTAGTCCGCCTTTCATGTCGCAGGCGCCCCGCCCATAGATTTTGCCGTCGATATGCGCACCGCCAAAGGGGTCTTGGGTCCATCCTTTGCCGACCTCAACCACGTCCGTGTGCGAGTTGAAATGAACGCAGTCGCCTGTGTGTTTTCCATTTCTTCGGGAAATTATGTTCCAGCGCGGATAGGCCCCACAGTCGCCGGGGGTGCCGTGGGCGCGGATCAGCTCAACGTCAAACCCCGAGGCGCGTAGACGGGTTGCTAAAAAATCACAAATATCGCGGTAGTTTTCACCGGGTGGGTTTAGCGTTGGGATACGGATAAGATCGCCCGTCAGCTGGATCAGATCGTCACGCTTGCCCTCGATAACTTGGGTAAGTTGGGATAGTGATTTGCTTTGCTGATCCATTCTTTGAGTATGACAGCAAAAAACACGGTATCAATACCGTATAAATACGGGTAGCTAAAAAACATGCAGAGCGCTGACATTCAAATTGCTTTTGATGCGGCTCCCATCGGGCTGGTCCTGTCCGAGGGGCGTGTCATTCGTGCGTGCAATGAAGCCTTTGCGACACTTGTAGGGTATTCCAAAAATAGCTTGGTGGGCCAGTCTTTTCGTATGTTTTACGGCTCAGACGCCGAGTTTGAGGCGATCCGTGATATTGGTCTTACCGCGCTGCAAACAAGCGGTACGTACAGCGATGAACGTCTCGTGCTACACAAGGATGGTCACACGGTTTGGAGCCGTTTTCGTGCCCGCAGCCTGACGCCGGATGATCCGCTTGCACGGCTGGTGCTGAGTTATGCTGCCATAAGTGAGCGTTCTGATTTGGTGCAACTCACCCCGCGTGAGCGGCAGGTTTTGGGTTTCATGGGGCAGGGAATGACGAGCAAGGAAATTGCAAAGACCCTAGAGCTATCGCCGCGCACAATCGAGGATATCCGCGCGCGAATGATCAAACGCCACGGGGTTAAACGTGCCTCTGAATTGGTCGCCCGCATGATGATGCGCGGTAAATAGGGCCGTAATTTTCGACCTTCTCAAAACACATTTTTGCTAACGTGAAATGAGCCGCTGCAGGGAAGGTTTTGCTTGCGCTTGGGCTGAAATATAACGCCCTATAGCGTCAAATTACGTACCCCTAAATGCTGAAGGACCCGACAAAAATGGCGCGCGACTATTTGAAAAAAGCCGATAAAACCGCGGAAACTGGGGCGTCTGACGTACGCGATACGGTTCAGGAAATTCTGGCGAATATTGAGGCCGGTGGTGATGCGGCTGCTTTGGAATATGCGGCTAAATTTGATAATTATGATGGCCCTGTTTTGCTTAGCGAAGAAGATATTGCGGCGGCCTGCGCCAAGGTTTCTCAAAAGCTGAAAGATGACATTGCTTTTGCATATGAGAACGTGCGCCGCTTTGCTGAAACGCAAAAAAGCACAATGAAAGACGTCGAACTTGAGGTGCGCCCTGGCTTGATCGCGGGTCAAAAGGCCATTCCGGTCAATACTGCTGGCTGCTACGTGCCGGGCGGGCGTTACAGCCACATCGCAAGTGCGATCATGACCGTGACGACCGCAAGTGTGGCTGGATGCAAAAACATTACTGTTTGCTCCCCGCCCCGCCCAAATGAAGGCATTGCACCTGCTATTATTTACGCGGCCCAGCTGTGTGGTGCGACGCGCATTTTGTCGATGGGTGGCGTGCAGGGTGTAGCGGCCATGACGTTTGGCCTTTTTGGTTTGCCAAAGGCTGACATTTTGGTTGGTCCTGGCAATCAGTTCGTGGCTGAAGCCAAGCGCATTTTGTTTGGTCGCGTGGGCATCGATATGATTGCAGGCCCGACGGATAGTTTGATCTTGGCCGATGAAACTGCTGATCCGTTTATCGTGGCGACAGACTTGGTGTCACAGGCCGAACACGGGTATAACTCGCCGGTTTGGTTGGTCACAGACAGTCGCAAGTTGGCGCATAAAGTGATGGATTTGGTGCCGGGTCTTATTGAGGACTTGCCAGAACTTAACCGCGATAACGCCTTTGCGGCGTGGCGTGATTATGCCGAAGTGATCGTGTGTGATGATCGCGAAGAAATGGCGGCAACATCCGATGATTACGCGCCCGAACACCTGACAGTACAGGCTGCTGACATTGATTGGTGGCTTGACCGGCTGACGTGCTACGGGTCGCTCTTTTTGGGCGAGGAGACGACTGTTTCGTTCGGCGATAAAGCATCAGGAACCAATCACGTTTTGCCCACTTCTGGAGCCGCGAAATATACAGGTGGGCTGTCCGTTCATAAGTACATGAAGATCGTCACATGGCAGCGCTCAACCCGTGAGGGTGCCAAGGATGTTGCGATTGCGACGGCACGAATTTCACGGCTTGAGGGAATGGAAGGGCATGCGCGGTCTGCGGACGTACGCCTTCAGAAGTATTTCCCCGAGCAAAACTTTGACCTATCCGCGCAGGATTGAGCGCGCTAGCGTAGCACCAACGCTGGGCATTTAATTGTCCACGACATCTGGTGATCTGGGGGCAGGGGCGATGAAAGCATTGGTCTATGAAGGTGTTGAAACTGTCGCTTTGCGGCAGGTCCCCACCCCTGTTGCCACCGCCGGTGATGCCTTGATTAAAGTTGCGGCATGTGGGCTGTGTGGCTCGGATATGCATGCGTATCTGGGTCATGATGCGCGCCGGCCCGCACCGTTGATTCTTGGGCATGAAGTAGCGGGAACCGTTGTTGGCGGTGACATGGATGGGCGGCGTGTGACGGTAAACCCGCTGGTCACATGTGGTGCGTGTGAGGCGTGCCGCAGCGGGCAGACTAATCTATGCGCTGAACGTCAGATCATTTCGATGCCGCCTCGCCAAGGTGGATTTGCCGAGTGGTTGACCATGCCCGCGCAAAATCTGGTTACAGTGCCGGATCATGTAAGTTTTCCCGTGGCCTCGTTGGTAGAGCCGCTTGCGTGCGGTTGGCACGGTGTACGCCTCGCTGTCGAGGCGTTGGGCCGTAATCCTGAGACGGGTTGCAAGGATCTTTGCGCGGCCGTGTTGGGCGGTGGAGCGATTGGCGTTGGTGCTGCGCTGGCATTGCACGCGTGGGGTGTTCGCGACATTACCGTGGTTGAACCTAATGAAATGCGCCGCAGCGTTCTGAAGGATCATTTATCCGACATGACGGTTGCGTCTTCTGCAGATGATGTGGGCGATGTGGATATTGTGCTTGATGCCGTTGGTTTCGCGGCAACGCGCGCCACGGCTTGCGCGATTGCGCGGCCCGGTGGCGTGATCATTCACATCGGGTTGGGCGAAGACACTGGCGGTCTTGATGTGCGGCGTCTGACGCTTCAAGAAATCCGTTTTATCGGAACTTACACCTATACCGCTGCGGATTTTGAGGCCACGGCCGAGGCACTTTTTGCGGGCCGTTTGGGTGATTGTTCATGGATTGAGACACGGGGCTTGGCCGGTGGCGCCACGGCGTTTGCTGATTTGCGTGCAGGCAAAGTCGCTGCCCCTAAAATTGTGCTTATCCCATGATGGACCGAACTGTTCACAGTTATGAAGACGCCCGCAGGATGGCGCGCAAACGTCTGCCTTGGATGGTTTTTGATTATATTGATGGCGCTGCGGGAAATGGTGAGGGCGAGGCGTCTAACCGCCGTGCTATGGCAGATATTCATCTACAGTCACGTGTGCTGCGCGATGTCCGTCACCGTGATTTAAGCACCACTGTCTTTGATCAACGGGCCGAAGTTCCCTTCGGCATCGCGCCGATGGGCATGTGTAATTTATCCGCGCCTAAGGCTGATGTTTTTCTTGCCTGTCAAGCTGCCAAAAGTTGCGTTCCGATTGGTGTTTCCACTGTTGCTTCAACGGATATGGAGACAATGCTGGCACTGTCAGAAGGGCACGCATGGTTTCAGCTCTATTACAGCGGCGATGGCTCTGGTACTATGGCGCTGGTCGAGCGGGCGAAGGCTGCGGGATATCAAACTTTGGTGCTGACCCTTGATGTGCCCGAGGTTGGCCGCCGTCCGCGCGAGTTGCGCCGCGGTTTCAAAATGCCCTTCAAAATTGGCGCGTCGCAGTTCATTGATTTCGCGCTGCACCCGCGTTGGTCGATCTCAACGCTGATCCATGGCCGTCCCGAAATGGCTAATTTTCAAAGGGATGGGTTTACATTTGATCGCACCGAAAGCCGTGCGGGGGCTGATTGGGAAACACTTAAAAAAGTGCGCGACGCGTGGCCGGGTAGGCTGGTGGCCAAAGGTGTCATCAGCGTTGAGGATGCCGTTGCTTTAAAGGCGGCGGGTGTTGATGCGGTCCAAGTTTCGTCACACGGAGGGCGTCAGCTGGACGGCGGTGTGCCGCCCATTTTGGCCCTTAAGGCCATTCGCGACGCTGTGGGGCCGGCGTACCCGCTCTTTTATGACAGCGGCGTGCGATCGGGCGAAGATGTGGCCAAAGCGTTGCAGCAGGGCGCTGATTTCATCTTCTTTGGCCGTGCAATGCAATTTGCAATTGCCGCAAACGGAGAAGCAGGATTGCAGCAGTTTTGGGCTGGCGTCAGCAGCGATTTATCCAGCGCAATGGCGCAGATGGGTCACTGTGACATTGCATCCCTCAAGGCCAGATAGCTTACTTTTGGCGTACGCTCCAGCGTGTCAAAATCCACATGAACAAGTCCGAAGCGCTCTGCATATCCAAAGGCCCATTCGTAGTTATCCATCAAAGACCAAAACGTGTAACCGCCGAGAGGAACACCCGCGTCCATTGCTGATTTTGCGGCCAAGACATGCCCGTTCAAGTAAGAAACACGGTCTTGGTCGTTAAGCGTGTGTTCGCCCGCCATGCCATTTTCGGTCACATAAAGCGGTAGGTCTTTGGTATAGGTATCTGCGATCCATTTGAGCAGTTTGGTCAGGTGGTCGGGGTGGATTTCCCAGTTCATGTGGGTTGTGTCTGCGCCTGTGCGGACGGTTTCACAAGATGGCCACGGCCCGTCTGTTTCGCGAAATGCTTTGGCGGTGTAATAGTTGACGCCGACCCACTCGAGAGGCTGTTGAATGAGAGCCATATCGTCTTGCCAGCCTGCCGGCAGATGCGGCCCAAGACCTTCCAAAACTTCTTCGGGATATGTCCCCTCAAAAATGCCCTGAAGGAAGAAGCGGTTGTAAATTGCCTCATACCGCGCGGCAGCACGGGCACTTTCAACGCTGTCGTCTGCGGGCATTGTACCTTCAAAGTTGCATACAATTCCTACGTCTTTGACGCCGTTTTGTCGTAGCACCTGCACGGATTTGCCATGTGCCTTCAACACGTGGTGCATGGCGCGCGCGGTTGCCTTTATATCTTGCAAGCCTGGCGCGTGGTGCCCTTCAAAATGGGACAGCCAACTGACGCACCACGGCTCATTGATGGTGGCTGTCGAAAACAACCTGTCGCCCAAGCGCTTTGCGATGACGTCGGTGAACTCCGCGAACCAGTCGGCGACGTCAGCATTCTGCCAGCCGCCCAATGCGTCAAGGGCAGCAGGCATTTCCCAATGATAGAGGGTCGCCATGGGTTTGATGCCGCGCGCTAGCATGCCGTCGACCAAGCGCTCATAAAAGTCCAAGCCTTCTTGGTTTACCGCACCGCGCCCCTCGGGCATGACGCGCGCCCAACTGGTGGAAAAGCGATAGCTGTCAAAGCCCGCATCTTTGATCAGATCAAGGTCTTCTTGCCAGCGGTTGTAGTGGTCACATGCAATGGCTCCGTCGGTGCCATCGAGGATTTTGCCGGGCTTTGCGGCAAATGTGTCCCAGTGGGTTGGGCCAGCGCCGCCGAAGCTGTGACCTTCAATTTGATAGGACGAGGTTGCAGTTCCGAAGATAAAATCTTGCGGAAAGTCAGAGCGTTTGAATTTCATCATCTTTTAAGCCTCGCGGCGGGGCATGCCCGCCAAATTGGGTCCCGTTGATCCGCCGACAACCAGTTCGGCTTCCCATAATTCTGTTACGACTGGCGCATCATCTGCGGCTTCAATCCGGTCGATTAAGAGTGTGCCACAGCGCCGTCCCGCATCGCGCACCGACGAACGGGTTGCGGTGAACAAGGGCGCGCCGCTGCCGTTTGGAAAGTATGAAAGGGCGTCATCAAAACAAATAACGGAAAGGTCCCGTCCGATCTTGAGGCCCAGCTCATGTGCGGCCCGCTGTATCCCCACCGAAAGTGACCCATATGTCTTTGAAGGACGGGTTAACATCGTGGAAGCCTTGGGCGAAGTGACACAGCTTTACTTTGAGCCAGTTTCCAAGGACGCCGCGCCGGTCATCGCCAAATTGGCAGGCATTCATCAAGGGCTGCGCGGCCAGTCTTTGCGTTTGGCGGCGCCTGCTGCAAAGACACATTTATTCGCGCAGGGCCGTTCGCTTTTATATCCGGTGTAGTGCACGGGTATTTTGCGTAGGGTATACGGCGTGTGTCGGCGATAACTCGCCACAGATTACTGGCCAAACGCTTATGACCTGTTAGGGATAGAGGGGTGTGCAGCGTTGTTGCTGCGCGCCCTTTTTGCATTTTATTGGATGTCGCAAATTGATGGCTGTTTGGGTGTGATTATGAAGCGTTCTTTGTTGGTTGCCGCTGCTGTATCTGTTTTTTGTGCGCCTGCGATTTGGGCTTTTGATCTTTCGGTCAGCGTCGAAGGTGGCGATGATGATCTGATCAAATCAGTGCGCGCGGCGACGCTGTTGCGCGATCTGCGCAATCGTGATGAAAACAGTGCCCAAGATATTTTAGGGGCAGCGCGGGCTGATTACGCACGTGTCGTGTCCGCCCTTTATGAAAACGGGTTTTACGGGGCAGAGGTGTCGATCAAACTTGATGGCGCTGAGGCCGCAAGCATTCCTGCCGCCGTTGCGCCGCCCCAGATTTCTAAAGTGCAAATTACGGTAAACCCTGGGCCAAGTTTCGTGTTGGGACAGGCTGATATATCCCCAATTGCGCCCAAAACTGATGCGTTGATTGGTTTCGAGACCGGCGCACTTGCGTCTCTTTCAAGCATCCGAACTGCCACAGAGCAAACCATCGAAGGTTGGCGCGCAAGGGGACATGCAAAAGCTGATGTGGCGCGCCAGTCAATCACTGCGCGGCACAATGAGGGCGTTCTTGATGTGGCTATTGTTATCGACAAAGGCCCTTACCTCACGTTCGGGGACCTGTCACTTTCGAGTGCATCCGCTGTGCGTGCGGAACGGATCAGGGCGATTGCGGGTCTGCCAACTGGTGCGGGTTTTGACCCGATTGAGGTGGAGTTGGTGACGACACGTCTGCGCCGCGCAGGTGCTTTTGACACCATCGCACTTGTTGAGGCGGATGACGCAAATGACGACGACAGCCTTGATTTTGCTCTGCAAGTAAACGACCGCGCCCCGCGCCGGTTTGGTTTTGGTGCCGAACTGTCCAGCCAAGCCGGCGCTGAACTAAGCACTTTTTGGCTGCACCGTAATCTTTTTGGCGGTGCAGAACGTCTGCGCCTTGGTGCGCGCGTGTCGGGCATTGGCGATACAGGCAGCGGCGAGGATTATGCACTAAGCGCGGAGTATAACCGCCCCGCCACTTTCAACGAAGACACGGATTTCTTTGCAAATGGCGCACTCGAAGCGCTTGATACGGTGACGGTAAAAGTTGACCGTTTTGCCCTTGAGGCCGGCATTCGCCGCTACGCGACGCCGAAACGAACTTATACTTTTGGTTTGGGACTTGAGCGCGCCAGTACAATCGATGCGCGCGGCTCCGAGACCTACACACTTCTTACCGTGCCCTTGTCTGTGACTTTCGATTACCGCGATGAAAAACTTGATCCCCGTGACGGATATTTTGCAGATGTTGGACTGACGCCTTATCTTGGTTTGGACGATACCACCGATGGGGCGCGGTTCTCATTTGATGGGCGGGCCTATAAAACAGTTGGGTCCGAGCGGCCTGTGACTTTTGCGTTGCGTGCCCAAATTGGCGCGTTAATCGGACCTTCCATCGGCGAGGCACCGGCTGATTTTCTCTACACTTCGGGTGGGGGCGGAACTGTGCGCGGCCAAGATTTTCAATCATTGGGCGTACCCGTCGGCGGTGGCTCAACGGCGGAAACGGGGGGCAAATCTTTCTTAGGGCTGTCGGCTGAAGCACGTTTTCGGGCCACGGATACATTAGGCGTTGTTGGGTTGATCGACACGGGCACCATCAGCGAAGAAAGCACAGCCGGATCAAAGGGTGAAAGCCACAGTGGCGCGGGTATTGGTCTGCGCTATGACACGGGTATCGGGCCTATTCGTGTTGATTTTGCGGTCCCACTTGATCGGCCGCGCCCTACATCTGACTTCCAAATCTACATCGGTATTGGACAGTCGTTTTGATGGGCTGGGGTTTGAGGAAGTGGGGCCTAAGTGGCTGGCTATTCGCATCTTTTCTGGCAATTGTGGTCGCATTCAGCGTGCCCTTACATGCCCAAACGTCCGATGAGGATCGCGGATATCTGGCTGGATTGTTGGAAAGCAGTTTGGGTGGCGAGGGCCGTGAGGTCACGATCCGCGGCTTCAAAGGGGCGCTATCAAGCGAGGCCACAATTGATGAAATCGAGATCGCGGATTTTGATGGCACTTGGCTGCGGATTTCAAACGCAACGCTAATATGGAGCCGCGCTGCGCTTTTGTCAGGCCGCATCGGTGTGGACACATTAGCCGCCGAAAAGATCGAATTATTCCGCTTGCCCAATGCCGAAGAAAGCGGATTACCAGCTGCAGAGGCCACGCCGTTCCGCTTGCCCGAACTACCCGTTTCTATTGAAATTGGCAGCCTTACAGCCCCTGACATCACTCTGGGTGAGACTGTTTTGGGTGCACCTGCGCGTCTTTCTTTATTGGCAAGTGCTTCCCTAATCGATGGTGCAATCGATGTGACATTCAACGCCAATCGGACAGATGGGCAGCGCGGTTCGTTCGAGGGGGCCGTTACATATGCCAACGAAAATGCTGTTTTAGGTATAGATTTGCAGTTGGCTGAGGGGGAAGGCGGCTTGGCGGCTAAGGCATTGAACCTGCCCGAAAGCCCATCGGTCGATCTTGCAATTCAAGGTGCAGGGCCACTGGATGCTTTTGGCGCGAGTTTGGCTTTGGCCACAAACGACACTGAGCGTCTTCGGGGCAGTATTACCTTAAATGCGGTTGGACAGATGCAAATCACTGAAGGTCTTGAGGTGGCGGACAGCGCATCTGATTTGGCCTTTGTGGCGGATGTTGCAGGTGATGTCGCGCCCCTGTTTCTGCCGGAATATCAGACGTTTTTTGGTGATGACGTTTCTCTTAAAGTCCGCGGAACGCGGCGTGCAAGTGGCGCGGTTGAACTTCATACTCTGAACGCGAAAACCTCGACCCTTGATCTAAATGGATCATTGCGCCTGAATACGGCTTTGTGGCCAGAATTTATTGACTTAAATGGTGTCATTGAAACATCATCTGGTGCGCCGATCTTGCTGCCAATCGGAGGTGTTCCCACAACTGTTGGCAGGGTGTCTTTGGATGTTGATTACGACAGTGCCAAAGCGGACACATGGCGAGCGCGTATTGGGGTTGGACGTTTTGCGCGCGATACAGTTTCTGCGCGGCGGTTGGGTATCGAAGGCGGTGGTACACTTGTCCCCGCAGGGGCATCGATCGGCAGCATCGCTGGTGTCTTTGCTCTCGAAGCGCTGGATTTAGACGCTGGTGATGCTGGCCTTAACGAAGCCTTGGGCGAGACAGTCCGCGCATCCTTTTTCACCGAATATACCCAAGGGCTACCGTTCGAGTTAAGCAATTTGACCGTGGACGGTGATGAGTACGGATTGCGCGGAACCGCACGTGTTAGCGGCCTTGATGATGCGTTTGAAACCGCTTTTGACGTAAGTGCACGCGCAGATAATTTGTCGCGGTTCAGCGCCGTCGCTAGCATGCCCCTTTCGGGTGCTGCAGCATTTTCAATGACCGGGAATGCAGACGCAGGTGGGCGGTTTTCTGTTGTAGCACAAGGCACTGGCCAGTCTTTGCGGCTCGGTGAGCCGATGGCAGATGTTTTGTTGCGCGGGACCAGCGAGATCAGTGCAAACTTGCGCCGTGATGAGGCAGGAACCCAACTCGAGAAGTTTTCTCTGAGCAACCCGCAACTTTCGGCCGAGGCCACAGCATCGCTTTCAAGCACAGTTTCCTCGGCTAATTTTGATGGCACGCTTGCGGACCTTGGCCTGATCATTCCGAACGTTTCTGGCCCGCTTAACGTGACTGGCTCGGCAGATAGTGCCGGTGGTGATTGGGAGGTCACCACCGCGCTTTTGGGACCTGCTGGAGCCCGCGCAAATACCCAAGGATCGGTCAGTCGAGACGGTATTGCTGATCTGGTAATCGACGGGACAATTCCGCTGCAATTGGCCAATCCATTTATTGAACCGCGCACTGTTCAGGGGCGCGCCGACGTGGATGCACGGCTGCAAGGACCATTGGGGCTTGCTGCTTTGAGCGGTGCTATCGATCTGAATGATCTGCGTATCTCGGCACCAAGCGTTGGTATCGCCCTGACACAAGGCGTGGGGCAAATTCGGGTCTCTCAAAGTACGGCACAAATTGAGCTGCGCGCGCAGGCCTCTACGGGTGGCGCGGCGCAGGTTGACGGCAATATCGCACTTTCAAAAGGGCTGGGGGCGCAGCTGGATATTCGCCTTGAGAATATTGGTTTTTTGGACCCAGATCTTTACCGCACACAGGTTTCTGGTGATCTTGATGTGTCAGGACTGTTGGCGGCGGGCCCGCGTATTTCGGGCCAATTGGTGTTGGGGGAAACCGACGTCACGATCCCGTCTACTGGTCTTACGTCTTTCGGGGTTGTCCCTGAGATTGTTCACCACGGCGCTTCTGCAGGTGCGGAAGCCACTCAGCGTCGCGCAGGACTTAGCCGCGCGGATGCGCCTTCCCAAAGTAACTCACCATTGCAACTGGACATCAGCATCGACGCACCGCAACAAATTTTTGTTCGGGGGCGCGGTCTGGACGCGGAGCTTGGGGGGCAATTGCGCATTCAGGGCTCGCCTGATGCGCTGGTCTCTGTGGGTCGGTTTGATTTGTTGCGTGGACGCCTTGATTTGTTAACAAAGCGGTTCGTGCTTGATGAGGGATCGGTGCAACTTATCGGCGATTTTGACCCATTCATTCGATTTGTCGCCTCAACAGAAACCGGAGCGGGCACAGCAAGCGTGATCTTATCGGGCCGTGCAAGCGATCCTGAAGTGACCTTTGAGGCGACCCCCGCAGCAGCCCCTGACGAGGTGCTTGCACAGATATTTTTCGAAAAAGGCGTGGATCAGCTGTCCGCATTCCAAGCGCTGCAGCTTGCCACGGCTGTGCGCCGTTTGCAGGGACGCGGCGGCGAAGGAGTGGTCGCCAAACTACGGCGTGGCCTTGAGTTAGATGACCTTGATGTGTCCACTGATGACGACGGCAGTGTCGCGGTCCGCGCGGGAAAATATGTCTCCCAGAACGTCTATACTGAGGTGGAAGTGGATGATGAATCCGCAGTTTCCCTCAACATTGATCTGACGCGTAATCTGGTTGGTCGGGGCAGTGTGAGTAGTGACGGCAAAAGCAGCATTGGTCTGTTCTTTGAAAAAGATTATTAAGCAGACCACCCTAAATGTGGGCCGCAGTTACACATTTTTGTCATTTCTTCGTGCCAAGAGTTGCATCTTTAACGGGTTAGGGGCACTGAAAAGCCAGTCTTTTGAAAAGGGTGCCCATGCTTGATGCGCGCATACGTCCGCTGATTGACCCTGCGCTGAACGCGGTGGGGCGTACGCTTGCTGCGCGCGGTGTTACGGCCAACACGGTGACCTTGGTGGGGCTTGGGATTGGCACTTTGGCTGCTGCTGCAATCGCTTTTGGGGCTTTCTGGACAGGTCTTATCTTGTTGCTAGCGTCGCGCATCGCGGATGGTTTGGACGGCGCGGTTGCGCGGGCGAGTGTCAAAACCGACTTCGGTGGGTATCTCGATATTGCTTGCGATTTTCTCTTTTACGGCCTCATTCCAATGGCCTTTGTTTGGCATGATCCGTTGGCGAATGGCGCTGCGGGTGCATGGTTGCTGACGAGTTTTTATTTTAATGGCGCTAGTTTTCTTGGCTATGCGATGTTGGCAGACCGGCACGGCAAGAGCACGTCTGCGCAGGGTCAAAAGTCACTTTATTACTCTAATGGCATTCTTGAGGGGACCGAGACGATTGTGTTTTTCGTTCTTCTTTGTTTGTTTCCAACTTATTTTACGATTGGCGCGTGGCTATTCGGCGGGCTGTGTTTTCTGACAGCAAGCTTGCGTCTTAGAGCTGCGTCACTGATATTCCTGTCACATACAAAGGACTAATTAATGAATATACTCCGTACCGCTGCGCTGGCATTTTGCGCGTTAAGCACCACAGCCATTGCTCAAACTGACCCTGAAAACTGGGATGCGGTGACGGCCGCAGCCAATGGCCAAACAGTTTATTGGAATGCATGGGGCGGATCAACGCAGACCAATGATTTTATTGCATGGGTCGGGGAGCGTGTATCCGAAGACTACGGCGTTACACTTGAGCACGTAAAACTGTCCGACACTGCGGATGCGGTTTCGCGCGTTCTTGCTGAGAAATCAGCGGGCCAGAATGAGGACGGCGCGATTGATATGATTTGGATCAACGGTGCCAATTTTGCAGCGATGAAAGATGCAGATTTGTTGTTCGGGCCCTTTGCAGAAAGCCTGCCGAATTGGGCACTTGTCGATGCGCAAGGCAAATCTGTTCAGTCTGACTTTACGGTTCCTACTGATGGCATGGAGAGCCCATGGGCAATGGCGCAGGTGGTTTTCATCCATGATACTGCAGACTTAGCTGCGCCTCTTGGTTCAATGGAGGCTATTTTGGAATGGTCATCTGCGAACCCGGGCCGCTTTACGTTTCCGCAACCGCCGGACTTCTTGGGCACGACATTTCTCAAACAAGCGCTGATTGATTTGCTGGACGACACAACTGTGCTGAGCGCGCCAGTTGGCGATAATTATGACGAGGTTACCGCACCGCTGTGGGACTTTATGGACGCGCTCACGCCGACCTTGTGGCGCCAAGGCAAAGCGTACCCGCAAACCGGACCGCGCCAATTACAATTGATCGCTGATAACGAAGTCGACCTAGCGATTTCGTTTTCGCCGGGTGAAGCCTCTGCGGCGATTGCAAACTTTCAACTACCAGACACTGCGCGTACGTTCGTGTTGGACAAAGGCACGTTGGGCAATGCGTCCTTTGTCGCCATTCCCTACAACTCAGGTAGCTCTGAGGGCGCAATGGTAGTCGCGAACTTCTTGATGTCCGCCGAAGCACAAACCCGCGCACAAAACCCTGATATATTGGGCTATGGCACGGTATTGAATATGGATGCGCTTAGCACGGATGAGCGCGCTGCATTTGACGCGCTTGATCTTGGCGTGGCCACTTTGTCGCCAGCAGAATTGGGCACAGCCCTGCCGGAACCACACCCAAGCTGGGCTACACGCTTGGCTGATGATTGGGCCGCGCGTTACGGTGTTGCGCAATAAGTATGGGGTGGATGACCTCCCTTAAAACGCCCCCTTGCGGGGCGTTTTTTACGCCAAGCTACGCTTGCAGCATGTTCTAAATATGCGTCGCGGGATCAGCATAAGATGGCTGCCGTTGCTGACGGTTCTTGCCATGCTTGGCCCCGTCGTGGCCGGATTACTTGGCACCATCGCGCCCGCGTTTGGGTATTTGCCAGCGGCCAATATGACAGAATGGACAGTGGCTCCATTTGTGGATTTGTTTCGCTGGGGCGGCTTTCCACATGCAGTGATGCTGAGTGTGACAACGGGATTTTTGGCAACGTCTCTGTCGCTTTTGATCACAGTTTTGATCATTGCGGGGTGGCACGGCACGCGGGCGTTTAACGTAATCCGGTGTTTGCTGTCCCCGTTACTTTCGGTCCCACACGCGGCCGCGGCGTTTGGTATTGCGTTTCTGATCACGCCATCGGGATGGGTGGCGCGTGCCTTTTCACCATGGCTGACAGGTTGGGAGCGTCCGCCAGATGTGCTCATCGTTCAGGACCACTGGGGCCTTGCGATGGTGGTTGGCCTCGTTGCCAAAGAGGTACCATTTTTGCTGCTGATGAGCTTGGCAGCCCTGGGACAAGTCAACGCAAAATCAAGTGCCACAATCGCCGCCGCGTTGGGGTATGGGCGTGTAACCGGCTGGCTTAAAACAGTTTTTCCACGGGTCTACGCGCAGATCAGGTTACCGGTTTATGTTGTTCTGGCTTATTCGATGTCGACTGTTGACGTGGCTATCGTGCTGGGTCCGAACACGCCGCCGACTTTGTCTGTTCAAATCGTCAAATGGATGTCTGACCCGGATTTGGCGATGCGACTTGAGGCGGCCGCAGCAGCATTGGTTCAGCTTCTCCTGGTTATTGGCAGCCTGATCTTGTGGCGCGGCGGCGAGATTGTGGTTGGCATATTGGGTGCCAAGTGGGTGATGCGCGGAACGCGAAGTTTCGGTGATAATGCTTTGCGGATCGTTGGCCTTGGGGCAGGCGTACTGGTTTGCACAGGCGTTCTTTTGGGGCTTGTCTCATTAGGGGTATGGAGTGTTGCAGGGCTTTGGTCATACCCAGACGTACTGCCTGACAGCCTAAGTGTGCGTTCATGGTCACGGCACTGGGGCAACATTTTTGATACCGGTATAACCACATTGCTGATCGCACTTTGTGCGACATTCATCGCGGTTTTGTTGACGCTGGGATGTTTAGAGGCTGAGTGCCGCTTTGACTTCACCATGTCAGAGCGAGGTGTGTTTTTGCTCTATCTACCTCTCATGGTGCCGCAGACCGCGTTCTTGCCGGGCCTTCAGACGCTGATGCTGTCTGCTGGTTTGAAAAGCGGATTTGTCCCTGTGGTTCTGGCGCATTTGGTCTTTGTGCTGCCTTATGTTTTTCTGTCCTTGTCGGATCCGTTTCGGGCTTGGGATGTGCGGTTCGGCACGATTGCCGCCGCCTTGGGTCGTTCTGCAAACGGCGTCCTTTGGCGGGTGCGCTTGCCCATGTTACTGGCGCCTGTCTTGACTGCTGTGGCCGTTGGGTTTGCGGCTTCCGTCGGTCAGTACCTGCCCACACTTTTGGTCGGGGGTGGCCGGCTGCCGACCTTAACAACCGAAGCCGTCGCCCTTGCCGCGGGGGGCGACCGCCGCGCGATTGGGGTCTATGGCTTGGCCCAAACTGTTGCCGCGATCCTGCCTTTCGCAGCGGCACTTTTGCTGCCTCAGATCATTTGGCGTAACCGTCGGGGGCTGTCTGATGCCTAATTTCTATGCCCGCAAAGGACACATTAAATGAGCCACGAACTGCACCTTGATAATATTCGTATTTCCAAAGATGGGCATGAATTAATCGCAATTGACCAGATGGTTGCCGCGGGTGAAGTGCTATCTGTTATGGGGCCATCAGGTGCGGGCAAGTCGACTTTGCTTAACTACATTATTGGTACTTTGCCGTCTGATTTTACGGCAACAGGGGCGGTGCTGCTGAATGGTGCAGATCTATGCGCCTTGCCCTCTAATCAGCGGCAAGTCGGCATTCTGTTTCAGGATGATCTGCTCTTTCCACACATGAGTGTTGGGCAAAACCTAGCCTTTGGGCTAAGCGCAGATGTTCGGAGGGCCGATAGGCCCGCGCGCATTGATCAGGCTCTTACAGAGATTGGCTTAGAGGGGTTTGCCGACCGTGATCCAGAAACCTTGTCCGGTGGGCAAAAAGCGCGTGTCGCGTTGATGCGGATGCTATTGTCGGAACCGCGTGTTTTATTGCTGGACGAAGCATTTTCACGGCTCGACACGGAACGCCGTGATCAGATCCGGACACTTGTGTTTGATACCGCGCGGGCGCGTCAGCTGCCCGTCATTATGGTTACCCACGATCAAGCAGATGCTGACGCAGCAGGTGGCCCTGTGTTCTATTTAACTGACTAATCTTACGCCTATTCTGCCAAATGGCAGGCCACCCGCGCACCTCTGACCACACGCATTTCGGGACGCTCAGCCGAACATTTCGCCGTAGCGATCGGACAACGCGGGTGAAACGCGCAGCCAGTGGGCGGGTTAATTGGGTCAGGGATTTCACCTTGTGGCGGATCAATCTCGCGGCCAAACCCATCCATCTTTGGGGCTGCTGCCAAAAGCATCTGGCTGTAGGGGTGCTTGGGGTTCTCAAACAGCTCATCCGGCGTGGCTTCTTCCACAAGACGACCCAAGTACAGCACACCAATTTTGTCGCTGATGTGCTGAACCACTGTCAAATCGTGACTGATGAACAAATAGGTCAGACCAAGATTTTCCTGCAGGTCTGACATCAGGTTCAGCACCTGCGCCTGTACTGACACGTCCAGCGCACTGGTCGGCTCATCACATACAATCAGCTTTGGTTCACTGGCCAAAGCGCGGGCGATACAAATGCGCTGCCGCTGGCCGCCGGAAAATTCATGGGGAAACTTATCTGCGTCCAGAGACGACAGGCCCACTTGCTCAAGAAGCTTTTCTGCAAGGCCAACAACATTTCCGCCACGGGCCGATACAGGTTCGTTGATAATCTCACGCACACGCCATCGCGGGTTGAGGGAGGCGTACGGGTCCTGAAAAATCATCTGGATGTCACTGCGCGCTTTATCAAGCTTGCCGCCGTCTGTCTCACGGCTCAGGTCGATGTCGTTGATCAACACGCTGCCATCCGTTGGCTTCAACAGGCCCACGGCCATTTTGCCGATGGTCGATTTGCCGGAACCGCTTTCGCCAACAAGTGAATAAACCGTCCGTTCCTCAACATCAAAACTAACGTCTGACACGGCGGTGAGCATCGCTTTGGGAAGCCGCTCAATGACGCGGTTGAGCCACGGTTTTGAGACGTCGAAAATGCGGGTGAGGTTTTTGACCTGGATCATCGCCATTACGCTGTTTCCTCAGCCGGTTGTTGTATTGGAAAATGGCAGGCAGACCGCCCACCATTCAGTTTTGGGCGCGGCTCTGCACGGCAAATGTCTTGGGCAAATTCACAGCGCGGATGAAAAGCACAGCCCTCGGGCATGGCGGTCAGGCGCGGCATTGAACCGGAAATTTGGCGCAGGCGCTTTAGGCCTTTGCTGGCCAGCGGCGTGGAGCCCATTAGCCCGTCTGTGTAGGGGTGTTCGGGGTGTGTGACCACATCGCGTACGTTGCCCAATTCGGCCAATCGTCCCGCATACATGACGGCCACGCGATCGGCGGTTTCGGCTATGACGCCCATGTCGTGCGTGATCAGCATGACAGCCGTGCCACGGTCACGACACAGCCGTTTAAGTAGGGCGATGATCTGCGCTTGTACCGAAACATCAAGCGCTGTCGTCGGCTCATCCGCAATAATCAGTGACGGTTCAGCGCAAAGCGCCAAAGCAATAACAACGCGTTGACGCATGCCACCGGAAAATTCATGGGGATAGCTATCAAGGCGTTGGGCCGCTGCGGGAATACCCACCTCATCCAAGGCCGCAGCCGCGCGTTTGCGCGCCTTGTCGCGTGAGATGTCCAGATGCTCGAGCATTGTTTCAGTTAGCTGATCGCCGATGCGCAACAGTGGGTTAAGTGAGGTCAGCGGGTCTTGAAAAACCATGCCAATATGCTTGCCGCGCAACCGACGCATATCTTCGCCTTCAAGCTGATCAATGCGCGTGCCGTTCAGCCAAATCTCGCCGCCCGTAATTTTTGCGGGACGGTTCAGCAGGCCAATCACAGCATTACCTGCCATTGATTTACCGGCGCCGGACTCGCCGACAATTCCTAAAATTTCACCGCGGTTGATATCATAGTTAATCTGATCAACAGGCCGCAAAATACCGCCCCGTGTCGGAATTTCGACAGTGAGATTGCGGATCGATAAGACAGCTTCAGACATGGGGTGGTCCTCGGGGTTAACCAGTTACGTCGCGGCTTAGCGCAGTTTTGGGTTTAGGGCGTCGCGCAACCAATCGCCCAGCAAGTTCACAGCCAGCGCAAGGGCCAGAAGGGTGCAAGCAGGAAACAGCAAAATCCACCATTCTCCCGAGAACAAAAAGCCCTGACCGATACGGATAAGCGTGCCAAGAGATGGTTGCGTCGGGGGTGCGCCTACGCCCAAAAATGACAGGGTTGCTTCGGCAATAATTGCCAAGGCAAGTGAGATGGTTGCGATTACCAGTACAGGGCTCAGCACGTTTGGCAAGATGTGGCGCAGCATGATTGCGCCGGAGCCGCGGCCAATTAAGCGGGCTGCTTGGACATATTCTTTGTTCTTCTCAACAAGGGTCGCACCACGCACAACACGCGCAAATTGGACCCAATCGGACAAGCCAATCGCTACAATCAGCACCCAGATTGCCATTTGATCACGGTACTCGACGGGGGTGATCCCCTTGGCGACGCCAAAGATCAGCATGGCAACCAAGATCGCCGGAAAGGTCAGTTGAACGTCAGCGATCCGCATGATGATGGTCTCGACCCACCCTCCAACGTATGCGGCAACAAGGCCCAGAGTAATGCCTAAAACCATTGCAAACCCAACCGCTGCTGCACCGACAAATAGCGAGATGCGAAGCCCATAAAGGATGGTTGAGAACACATCGCGGCCCTGATCATCGGTCCCCAGCCAAAAGGTTTCGCCAGTGAACGCGTTGGGCTCCATCGGGCTTGAAAACCCGTTCATCAGGTTCAGGGAGGCCGGATCAAATGGGTCGTATGGTGCGATCAACGGCGCGAAAATCGCTGCCAAAACCATCAACATCACAACTGTGAAAGAGATTATCGCAACGGGCGAGCGGCGGAATTGATAGGCAAAATCGCCGTCCCACCAATGGGCAAGGCGTCCGCGCGGCTTTGGAGCAGGCGTTGTATCAGCCATGATTAATGTCCTCCCGAACGGTCGGCGCGCAGGCGCGGATCAATTGCAAAATAAAGCAGGTCGACGATGAGGTTAATTGCCACAAACATCACTGAAATAAGCATCAAATAAGCGGCCATCACAGGGATATCGACGAACTGAATAGCGTTAATAAACAGCAACCCAACACCGGGCCACTGAAACACTGTCTCAGTGATGATTGCAAAGGCGATGATGCTGCCCAGTTGCAGGCCTGTGACCGTAATCACGGGGACCAATGTGTTCTTAAGGGCGTGACGGAAGTTGACTGATTTTTCGCGGATACCACGGGCGCGGGCAAAGCGGATGTAATCCGCACGAAGGACTTCCAGCATCTCGGACCTGACCAGCCGCATGATCAACGTCATCTGATAAAGCCCAAGTGTAATGGACGGTAATATCAACGCCTTAAGGCCTGATCCGGTCGCAAACCCAGTCGTCCACCAGCCCAGATCAACAACGTCACCGCGCCCAAAGCTGGGCAGCCACCCCAATTCAACTGAAAACAGATAGATCAGCAGAATGCCGATCAAAAATGTGGGCAAACTGACCCCGATCAATGAGACCGACATGATGGCGTTGGCGGCGAAACCGTCGCGCCTAATGGCGGTGAAAATGCCGAGGACAACACCAAAAAACATCGCAAATCCGGCAGACACCAAGGCAAGCTCAAGGGTGGCAGGTGCGCGTTCGGCGATGATTTCGGCTACAGGGCGGGCTTGGCGGTAACTCAGCCCGAAATCCCCCTGTACAGCACGGCCCAAAAACGCGCCATATTGGACAACAAACGGGTCATCGAGGCCCAACTCTCCGCGCAACCGCTCAATATCGCTTTGGGTGCGTTCCTGGCCCAACAAACTGTCAATCGGGTCGCCTACAAAGCGGAACATCGAAAAGGCGACAAGCCCCACAACGAGCAAGACAATGAAGGACTGAAATAGGCGGCGGAGAGAGTATGCTAACATTGGATCACAGTTGCTTTTGTAGCCCGCGGGGTCAAGAGCCGAGTGTGTGTTTTGGCGGTATTCACGTCGCGGCAACTACATTTTTATTAAGCGTCATTTGCGGGGAAATGCGTGTGTCATAAAAAATGCGCGCAGGCCCAAAGACCCACGCGCAAAATTTTGACGGTATCGATTTATGAAAGCGCGCTGGCACAGCGGCTGCAAACGCCGTCGTGCTTGTGGCTTCCAACGTCTGGCAGCACCTTCCAACAGCGGGCGCATTTTTCGCCGTCTGCTTTTGCAAAGCTCACGGCGACGCCTGCTACGTCATCAAGGGCGAACGCGCCCGCAGGGCCTGCGCCTTCGACGACCGTGATTTGGCTGGTGATGCACAGGTCTGCAAAGTTATCCGCATCGATCAGGGCAAATAGCTCTGGCGACAAATAGACCGTTGGCGCAGCTTCAAGCGAGGAGCCAATGACTTTTGCCGTCCGCTCACCTTCCAACGCACCTGTTACGACGCGGCGGATTGCGCGGATTTTGTCGAGCTTTGCAGCCAGCGCGTCATTGCGCCATTCGGCTGGAGTTTGCACGAAGTCAACAAGGTGGACACTCGTCTCAGCCCCGTTTCGCTCAAGCCAGACTTCTTCCATTGTGAAGGTCAAGATCGGCGCAAGCCACGTTGTGAGGCGGCCATACAAGATATCCAGCACGGTCAATGCAGAAAGCCGGCGGTTTGTGTCATCGTCGCAATAAAGCGCGTCTTTGCGGATGTCGAAGTAGAACGATGACAGATCAAGCGTCGCAAAATCGAAGATGGCACGGAACACACCTTGGAAATCGTATTTTGCGTAGCCGTTGCGCACAGTTTCATCCAACACGGCGATCTTGTGCAGCATGAGGCGTTCCAGCTCGGGCATGTTTTGGGGCGCTACGGTTTTTGCCGCATCAAAGTCCGCGAGGCTGCCCAGCATAAAGCGCATTGTATTGCGCAAGCGGCGGTAGCTATCGGCCACGTTTTTCAGGATTTCTGGCCCGATGCGCAGGTCGGCGGTGTAATCAGACTGGGCGACCCAAAGACGCAATATGTCCGCACCGTATTGTTTTGTAACCTCTTCCGGCGCGATTGTATTGCCGATGGATTTGGACATTTTCATGCCTTTTTCATCAAGCGTGAAGCCATGTGTCAGCACGCCACGATAGGGCGCGCGTCCTTTGGTGCCACATGCCTGAAGCATGGATGAGTGGAACCAGCCGCGGTGTTGGTCAGTGCCCTCAAGGTAGAGATCGGCCAAGCCATCTTCAGAACCGTCTTCACGGTCGCGCAGGGTAAAGGCGTGGGTTGAACCGCTGTCAAACCATACGTCAAGGATATCCATCACTTGGGTGTAGTCATCAGGGTTCACGATGCCACTCAGGAACCACTCTTTCGCACCGTCTTTGTACCACGCATCAGCGCCCTCAGCTTCGAAAGCTTCCAGGATGCGTGCGTTCACGTCAGCATTACGCAGCAGGTAGTCTGGATCGTCGTGTTTCGCGCCTGTTTTGACAAAGCAGGTCAGAGGTACGCCCCACGCGCGTTGACGTGACAACACCCAGTCGGGGCGCGCTTCGATCATGGAGTAAAGACGGTTGCGGCCCGTTTGTGGCGTCCATGTCACCAACTCATCGATGCTGGTCAGGGCGCGCTCACGGATGGTTTTGCCGTGTGTGTCCATCCCGTCATCACAGGCTTTGTCGATCGCGGCAAACCACTGAGGGCGGTTCAAACGGATGACAGGTGCTTTGGAACGCCATGAATGCGCGTCACTGATCGTGATCCGCGCGCGGGCTAGCAATCCGCCAACCTCGACCAGTTTTTCGATGACTTTCTGGTTCGCTTTGCCCGGTTTTCCGTTAGGGCGCAGGATGACCTCACCGCCGAAGAACGGCAGATCAGCGCGGTAAGAACTGTCGTCCAAGATGTTGAACGTCATTGGAAGACCGTGTTTCAGGCCGATTTGATAGTCGTCGTCACCGTGGCTGGGGGCGGTGTGAACAAAGCCTGTGCCCGCGTCGGCAGTGACGTGATCACCGGCCAGCATCGGTACGTCGAAATCCCATTCCCCATCGGCGCCGTCAGCACCGTGAAGCGGGTGGTTTAGGGTCAGCTCAGTAAGCTCGGCGGCGCTTACATCCCCGACACGGGTGTACATTTCAGCATCAAGGCGTGCTGCGGAAAATGCGCTTTCAGCAAGATCATCGGCAAAGAGATATGTTGCACCTGCCTTGGCCCAACATTCATCTGGCGTGGAATTCACTTTATACGCACCATAGCTTACTGTTTCGTTAAAACAGACCGCACGGTTTTGCGGGATGGTCCACGGGGTCGTCGTCCAGATCACCACATACGTGTCTGCCTGACCCTTAACTGCAAAAGGAACCCAGATCGCATCTGTCTGGCGGTCGTGGTACTCAACTTCCGCTTCCGCAAGGGCTGTCTTCTCCACAGGCGACCACATCACAGGCTTTGAACCCTGATAAAGTGTGCCGTTCATCAGGAACGTTTGGAATTCTTCCGCGATCACGCGCTCGGCATGGTAGTCCATTGTAAGGTATGGATTTTCCCAATTACCAGTGATGCCAAGGCGCTTGAATTCTTCGCGTTGGATGTCGACCCAGCCTTTGGCAAAGTCGCGACATTCACGGCGGAATTCGACCACGTCGACTGCGTCTTTATCGCGGCCTTTTTTGCGGTACTTCTCTTCGATTTTCCATTCGATCGGCAAGCCGTGGCAGTCCCAACCTGGGATATAGCGGGCATCATGACCCATCATCTGCTGGGAGCGAACGACCATGTCTTTTAGGATTTTGTTCAGCGCGTGGCCGATGTGCAAATGACCGTTTGCATAAGGAGGGCCGTCATGAAGCGTGAAGGGCTTGCGTCCAGATTTTTGGCGCAGCTGGCCATAGACGTCCAGTTCTTCCCATCGTGCAAGCCATTCAGGCTCACGCTTGGGCAGACCTGCGCGCATTGGGAAATCTGTGCGGGGCAGGTTGAGTGTGGTTTTATAGTCGGGTGTTTCGGCGCACATATCGAGCGTCCTTTTTCGTCATATTTTCAATAGAATAGCGAGAGCGGCGTGAGGGTCTCGAACGCCTTGGCCCGGCGGCTCATAAGGTCAGAGCGCCGGGGATATAATTCGAATAATGTGCAGTGATTGAAACATCATGGGGTGCTTATAGGGGTAGGCCTTGTGGCTGTAAACTATGTGGGCGGTGATACTTTGGTGGTAACTAGTGACCGCAGCAGCCAGTATAAGTGCGCAAAGACGTTTAATACTCAATCGGGCGTCAAATTGGTGTGGTGATTGCGCAGTGATTGCAACGGGGGTGATCTGGGGCTAACTGGAGTTCATGCACAGATATGCCTTAAAAATCGAGTACAACGGCGCGCCTTATCACGGCTGGCAGCGACAGGTTGATTTGCCGTCGGTGCAGGGCATGATTGAGCAGGCCATCGGTAAAGTCGCCGGTAGCGCCCATGAGATTGCCGCCGCTGGCCGTACCGATGCGGGCGTTCATGCGTGGGCGCAAGTGGCCCATGTGGACATGGAGCGTGATTGGGACACGTTTCGGCTGTCTGAGGCGATCAATTATCATCTGAAACCGAACCCCATTGCCATCATCGGCTGCGCAAAAGTGACCGAGGCGTTTCACGCACGGTTTTCCGCTGTCGAGCGGCGCTATATTTTCAGAATGGTATCGCGCCGCGCGCCGATTGTTCACGAAGCGGGACTGGTCTGGCAGGTAAAGCCGCCTTTGTCGCTGGAAGCCATGCAAGAGGGGGCCAAGCATTTGCTGGGCTATCATGATTTCACCACGTTCCGTTCGTCTATTTGCCAAGGTCTGACGCCGTTCAAAACGCTCGACCGTTTAGATGTAAGCGAACATCCGTACCCGGGCGGTGCCGAGTTTCGCTTTGATGTGCGCGCGCGGTCGTTCCTGCATAATCAAGTCCGCAGCTTTGTCGGCACACTTGAACGTGTCGGCGCGGGGCATCTTGAACCATCTGATGTCAAACGCAGGCTTGAGGCATGCGCGCGGTCTGCTTGCGGTCCGGTAAGCGCACCGCACGGGCTGTATCTTGCGGGCGTAGGCTATGAAGACGACCCTTTCGAATAAAATCAAAACACTGCGGCTTGCCATTTGCGCGCCCAAAAGGAGATCAAACCGATGATGACATGGACCGCGTTAACCACGTTGAACAACAAAGCACAGGCCGAAGCTTTGGGCGAGGCGCTTGAAACGCTGACGCCAGAGCCCACAGGCGTGGGTGTTTTTGAGGTCGAAGACGGTTCGGGCGTTTGGGAAGTGGGTGGGTATTTCATCGAAGCACCTGATGCCGCCGGCCTTGCGCTTTTGGCGGCCATGAACGGAGCGAAGGATTTTGTTGTCTCTGAGGTGCCCGAAACCGACTGGGTTGCTCATGTGCGCCGCGAGTTGCCGCCCGTCGAGGCGGGCCGCTTTGTGGTCTATGGCAGCCATGACGCGGACAGCTTGCCTGAGGGTAAAATCCCGTTGTTGATTGAGGCCGCAATGGCCTTTGGGACGGGGCACCACGGCACGACGCTCGGGTGTTTGATTGCTCTTGATGAGTTGATTGAATTGGGTTTTGTTGGCCAGAACGTTGCTGACATTGGCTGCGGAACGGCTGTGTTGGCGATGGCGGCTGCAAAAGTATGGCCACAAACAGTTCTGGCCAGCGATATTGATGAGGTCGCGGTAGAAGTGGCGCTTGCCAACGCAAAGGCCAACGATCTGGATGGGCGGATCACCTGTGTTGAGGCGGCTGGTTTTGATCACCCGACCTTAAAAGGTGCCGCGCCGTTTGATTTGATTTTTGCCAATATCCTCAAGGGGCCGCTGTTGATGCTTGCGGATGATATGGCTGGCGCATGTGCGCAGGGCGGGCATATCATTTTGTCGGGTATTTTGAATGAGCAAGCCGATGAGGTACAGACGTGCTACAGCAGCGCGGGTTTTGAGCTGCGCAAACGCAGCAGTATCGGTGACTGGACCACCCTCACGCTGAGCCGCAGTTAACTTTGCCGTAAGAAAAACAGAGCAATTATCTTAAAATTGTGTTAACAAGATCCTCAGTAACGAATGAGTAACTGAGGGCAACGGTATGTCTGATCGGCAAAAGTTTAAGTCCAAAATGAAGCGATTGGCCAAGCAGCAGCGACGTGCAGGGTATTATCGTACACAGTCTGTAAATCACGATGGTATGGTACTGGGCCGCGCTCCGGCGCGTGGCGGTTTTCCGTGGCACTTGGTGCTTTTGGCCGCTGCTGCGTTTTGGCTATTTAAGGCGTTTGCTTACACAACAAACGGTCCTGCGGCGTATGTTGAACGCGTTGAGGACTTACAATCATCCGGTGGTTTGGGGGGCTTTGCAGCGTGGATGATGCAAGCGGATAGCCTGACCATCTGGATCGCTCGATACCTGCAGGCGTTCGTCTAGAAACGGCCCCTATTTCTGTAGCCAGCACGCTAAAAAAAGCCGCACGGCCCAAGGGCTGTGCGGCTTTTGCTCGAGACACGCCTGAGGGTTTAGAGCGCGTCTACGTCTGCATATGTCAGGCCGACATCTTCCAATTCACGTGCAGACAGCTGCTTGAGCGCTTTGCGTGTCTGGCGCACATCATTCCAAGACTTCACTTTCGCGAAAGTCGCAATGAACGGAGCGGCAACTGTGAATGTGCTTGCTGCGGGTGCGAAGCGGGATGTTTCGATAACGGCCATGATCGTATTCCTTTACTGCGCAAAAATTATGCGTTTATGGGTGCGTGATGGCGCCCATTTAGGCGGGAACGATATTTCCGGATAGTGAGTATTTCTGCAATGCAGCTATGATCGGACTGCATATGTCGAAAATGGACAAATAGCCTGTCGTTATTGGGCTATTTGCAGGTCAAACCTGCCCCGATTTGCACCTGAAATGTCGTATTTAGGCAAAATTATCCACAGGTGTTCAGGATGCCGCAGATCACGAAAACCTTGGCTGTTTTGTAACAATTCGCGAAATACGCCGATATTTGTTTCTGTTTGGCAAATGTTCGCGTTTCGTGCTACTGCTGAAACGCATAAATATAACAGCAGGCAGGCGACTATGCGGATACTGGGAATCGATCCAGGCTTGGCCAATATGGGATGGGGGGTCATCGAAATGGTGGGCCCGCGTCTGCGTCATGTCGCAAATGGCATCATCAAAACGAAAACCGGTGATTTGGGCGCGCGCCTTTTGGCGCTTCACACTGGGCTGAGTGATGTGATCGCACAGCACGCCCCCGATGCAGCAGCGGTTGAGCAGACGTTTGTCAACAAAGACGGTGTCGCCACGTTGAAGCTTGGGCAGGCGCGGGGAATCGCGATGCTGGTGCCGGCACAGGCGGGCCTTACAATTGGTGAATACGCCCCCAATGCGGTCAAAAAGACTGTTGTTGGTGTGGGGCACGCCGCCAAAGAACAAGTACAGCACATGGTCAAAATGCAGCTGCCCGGTGTGGTGTTTGACGGACCGGATGCCGCTGATGCCTTGGCAATCGCCATTTGTCACGCCCATCAACGCGGGGTTGGCACGGGGTTGGAAAAAGCTCTGAAGGCACAAGAAATGAGGGTCGCGGGATGATTGGCAAACTTCAAGGACGTCTGGAATACCGCAGTACAGATCACGTTATGCTCATGGTCGGTGGGGTCGGATACGTTGTGTATTGTAACGAGCGTACGCTTGCCTCGATGCCCAATGTCGGTGAGGCCGCCGCACTTTATACGGACCTTTTGGTGCGCGAGGATCTGCTGCAACTTTTCGGGTTTACCACGCTTGCCGAAAAAGAGTGGCACCGGCTTTTGATGTCTGTCCAAGGGGTTGGCGCAAAAGCTGCCATGGCGATTATGGGTACACTTGGCGAAGCGGGGCTTAGCCGTGCTATTGCCATGGGGGATTGGAACAGCGTGAAAGCCGCCAAGGGAATTGGCCCTAAGACGGCGCAGAAAGTTGTGATTGATCTGAAAGACAAAGCCCCGGCCATTATGGCGATGGGCGGCAGCGTGCATGACGCGCTTGGTCAGACAGCAGCAGTTGCAGATGACGTGATTGATGACGGTGATGACGCAGGCACACAAAGCGCGCCGCAAGTAGCCAGTATGTCGACCCAGTCCGAGGCCCTCTCTGCACTTGGTAATTTGGGCTACGCGCCCCAAGACGCGGCGTCGGCCGTGGCACAAGCCAGCGATCAAGGTGCGCAAGATACAGGTGAGTTGATCAAAGCGGCGTTGAAACTTCTGGCGCCGAAGGGCTAAGGAAGGCCCATGGAAAGTGATCCCACATTGCGCCCCGAGCGGCTTGCCGAAGACAATGATCGCGCATTGCGCCCGCAAGGTCTTGATGAGTTTATTGGTCAAGCAGAGGCCCGCGCAAACCTCAAGGTTTTCATCCAGTCTGCGCGTCAACGTGAACAGGCGATGGATCACACATTGTTTCACGGCCCACCGGGTTTGGGCAAAACGACCCTTGCACAAATAATGGCCCGTGAGCTTGGGGTGAATTTTCGTATGACATCTGGGCCTGTACTGGCCAAAGCGGGCGATCTGGCAGCGATTTTGACAAACCTTGAAGCACGCGATGTGCTGTTCATCGATGAAATTCACCGACTGAACCCCGTTGTTGAAGAGGTGCTCTACCCTGCGCTTGAGGATTTTGAACTTGATCTGGTGATTGGCGAAGGCCCTGCCGCGCGCACCGTGCGGATTGAATTGCAGCCCTTTACGCTTGTTGGAGCGACCACCCGTCTTGGTCTTTTGACAACGCCGCTACGTGACCGCTTTGGCATTCCAACGCGGCTACAGTTTTACACCACCGATGAGCTGCATGAGATCGTCGCCCGCGGTGCGCGGCTTTTGGGCGTTACTGCAGATGATGAAGGCATTCGCGAAATTGCAAAACGTGCGCGCGGCACTCCGCGCATCGCGGGCAGATTGCTGCGCCGTGTCGTGGACTTTGCGCTTGTGGAAGGCAACGGCCAGATCAGCCGTGCCCTTGCGGATAATGCGTTGACCCGTTTGGGCGTTGATAAGTTGGGCCTTGATGGCGCGGACCGTAGGTATCTCAGCCTTGTTGCGGAGAATTATCAGGGTGGGCCCGTTGGCATTGAGACAATGGCTGCCGCTTTGTCTGAAAGCCGTGATGCGCTTGAAGAAGTGATTGAGCCTTACCTGCTGCAGCAAGGCTTGATACAGCGCACGCCACGCGGCCGGATGTTGGCGCAAAAGGCATGGGATCATTTGGGGCTGGCCGCACCCAAGAAACAGGGCGGCCTTTTTGAATAACGGCGCAGGGTTCACAGATGCATGATCAAGAAACATACACCGCAAAAGACGTAGAGGCCTGCTTTACCCGTTCTGACGGGGCTTATGTTTTTGCCCGTTGGGGCAGGGCGATCGCCCCTGTCATCTTTGGTGTGGATGAGGCGACTTTGGGGGTGTTCAAGGGCGCGTGCGAAGCTGTCGTTAGCCTTGCAGGGCACAAGATGGCGGAGGTGGACCCTGAGATTGGGGCGAACCTGATGGTCTTTTTCTGTTCTGATTGGTCCGAACTTACCGAGGTGCCGCATCTTGACCAGCTGGTACCTGATCTGGTCCCACTTGTAGAACGCCTCAAATCGGCTGATGCCAACCAGTACCGCATTTTTCGCTTTGACGATGATGGTGGCATCAAAGCGTGTTTTGTCTTTTTGAGGATGGATGAGGTGCTTGCGGACACACCGGCAGACACAATTGCGCTGAGCCAGATGGCGCAGATGATTGTGCTTTGGTCTGATCAGGCATTCGTTGGCAGCTCTCCCTTGGCGATTGTCCCCGATGGCGGCGTAATCTTGAAGCCGCAAGTGGGTCAACTGATCCGCGCCGCTTATGATCCTGTGCTGCCGGCTGCATCGCGCGATCCGTCCCATGCTTTACGCCTTTTTGCGCGGCTTACGGCGGCAGGTCAGGTCCAATGACACACCGTTTGCCCATTCGCGTTTACTACGAAGATACCGACATGGCGGGTATTGTGTACTACGCCAATTACCTAAAGTTTATCGAGCGCGGTCGCACCGAGTTTGTTCGTGAGCTTGGGGTAGATCAGCGCCAGCTCAAAGAGGACGAGGGCATCGTTTTTGCGGTCCGTCACGTAGATGCGGATTATCTTGGTTCTGCAAAATTTGACGATATGCTGAGCGTTGAGACAACCATTGAAACGATCACCGGCGTCCGCTTGGTTTTTCGCCAGGATGTACGGCGCGACGGGGATCTGTTGTTTACGGCGCTTGTGACCATTGTGGCGATCAATGAGGCGGGCGCACCTGCGCGTCTGCCAGCAAATATTCGCCGAAAGTTGCATTAAATCGTGCCTACGCATGCTCAGCGTAGTAATTAAATGAAACATCGCCTATTATGTAAGCAATTGGGTCCGCAAAGAGACCCGCAGTACATGAGCAGGCCATATGGAACACGCAGCAGATTTCTCAATGTGGGCGCTATTCGCGCGCGCAACGATCACCGTAAAACTCGTCATGATCATCCTGATTATCGCCAGTTTTTGGGCGTGGTCGATTATCGTTCAAAAGACAATCCAGTACCGCAAAGCGCGCGCAGAAGCCGCGAAGTTCGATCAGGCTTTTTGGTCTGGTGCCCCGCTTGATGGTTTGTTCGATGAGATCGGACCCGCGCCCGAAGGCGCATCAGAAAAGATTTTCGCGTCAGGAATGCTTGAATGGCGCAGGTCTCACCGAACGGACGGTGGTTTGATCGCGGGTGCGACCAGCCGCATTGATCGTGCCATGGACGTGGCGATCAACCGTGAAGCCGAAGAACTGCAAAAGGGCCTGACTGTATTGGCCACTGTTGGTTCCGCATCACCCTTCATCGGGTTGTTTGGAACCGTTTGGGGTATTATGAATGCCTTTATCGAGATCGCAGAACAGCAAAATACCAACCTTGCAGTTGTAGCCCCGGGCATTGCTGAGGCGCTTTTGGCGACAGGTCTGGGTCTTCTCGCCGCGATCCCTGCGGTTATCTATTACAACAAGCTTAGCGCAGACAGTGACCGAATTGTCGGCAATTACGAGGCGTTCTCTGACGAGTTTGCCACGATTCTGTCGCGCCAGTTGGACAGCTAAGCCATGGGTGCGGGAACAATTAAAAAAGCCAGCGGTGGTGGTCGCGGCCGTCGCCGCGGTCGTGCACAGCCGATGGCAGAGATCAACGTAACGCCTTTTGTTGACGTGATGTTGGTCTTGTTGATCATCTTCATGGTCGCGGCACCCTTGCTGACGGTTGGGGTGCCTGTTGAATTGCCCAAAACTGCAGCCACTGCGCTTTCATCGGACAACGAAGAACCACTGACGGTGACGCTGACCGCTGATGGCGTTGTGATGATCCAAGAAACCGAGGTTGAACGCGAAGCACTGATTGGGCGCTTGCAGGCCATCGCCACTGAGCGCAGTGATGATAAAATTTTCCTGCGTGCTGACGGGGCTAACACCTATGCAAGTGTTGCAGAAATCATGGGTGCTTTGAATGCGGGTGGCTTTTCAAACATTGGCCTTGTGACAGACATTGGCGGCCCCACGCTTGATGGTGTGACGCCGGTGCAGGAGCAGTAGGCACGCCTGATGCGCACGGGCTACATCATATCCGGAGTGGGGCACGCGGGCCTTATCGGCTACCTTCTTGTGGGGCCGATCTTTTCTGCTGATCCGCCGCCTTTTGAGGATGTGGAGGTAAGCGTTATTTCCTCGGCTGAGTTTGACGCGCTCACCAATCAGACACCCCTTGAAACCCCGGCGCAGATTACGGCACCGGAAGCTGTTGTTGCACCGCCTCTTGAGCCCACGCCAGAGCCTGCGCCGCAGCCTGTGCCTGAACCTGTGCGGCCCCAAGCGACTGAGCCTGTGCGCCCGACACCGCCGCCTGATGCCTCGCCCGATGTGAGCCAGATTGCCCCGCTGCCACAGACGGATGTGACCGATGAGGCACCCCAAGAACCCACACCGCCAGCGCCCCCGCCTGAGCCGCAAGTGAGTGCCGTTATTGATGCGTCCAAGCGCCCCAAAGCACGGCCCGCGCCACGTATTGCACCCCAAGCGGTAGCCCCACCGCCACTTGATGCGACCATCGCGGATCAAACCCAAGAGGCGGTCGTAGAAACGAATGATCCTGATGCGCTGCCAAGTACCCAAAGCGATGCTCAGCAAGCAACGACCCCTGAAGAGGCCGCGCCCGAAGTCGTGACGGAAGCAGAAGAAGCGGGTGGCGCGCCAACCCGATCAATCCGCCCACCCGCGCGTCCCAATAGGCCGGTGGCACCAGTGGAAACAGCCCAGTCTGAGGTGGCGTCCGAGGCCGATACGGCTGCGCAAGCTGCTGAAACCACAGATGCTGCGCCTGCAAGCGATGCGCCCGTTGGTCCACCTATGACCCAAGGCGAGCGCCAGTCGCTTGTTGGTCAGATACAGAACAAATGGGCTGTCCCGCCGCGCGTGATTAGCGACCAAGTCGTTATCACTGTGCGCTTTGCGGTGGGGGAAGACCGGCGTCCAATTTCAGGCTCTGAGGAGTTGATCAGCGGCTCGGGCAGTGCTGATCTGAATCAGATTGCATACCGTGCAGCGCGAAGTGCGATTTTCCGCGCAGGGGCACAGGGCTTTGATTTGCCTGATGACAAATACGATCAATGGAAAGACATTGAGATTACCTTTAACCCGTCAGGCCTGCGCCTGAAGTAATGAATGAGGGATAGGTTTATGAGGCAGTTTATTGGTGCCATTTTGTTTGCAGCGTCCGCGACCCTTGGATGCATCGCCCCCAGCACAAGCATGGCACAGCCCCTGCGGCTTGAGATTACGGACGGCGTCATTGAGCCGCTGCCTTTCGCTTTGCCAACCTTCATTTCCGAGACATCCAACGCGGGTGAGATGGCCCAGCAAATCAGTGGTCTGGTTGCAGATGATTTGCGCGGCACTGGATTGTTCCGCCAAATCCAGCCGGAAGCGTTCATTAGCCAAATCAGCGCCTTTGGCGCGCCGGTGCAATACCCCGATTGGCGCGCGATTAATGCCCAAGCGCTGATCACGGGCGCAGTTTCAGTCAGCGGCAATGGCCGCGTGACCGTTAAGTTCCGCCTGTATGATGTTTTCACCGGCTCCGAGCTGGGCCAAGGTCTTCAGTTTGTCGGCACCACTGATGGCTGGCGCCGGATCGCCCATAAAGTGGCCGACGAGGTTTATGCGCGCATCACTGGCGAGGGCCCTTATTTTGACAGTCGCGTTGTTTTTGTCGGCGAGACTGGCCCCAAAGAGAACCGTGCCAAACGTCTTGGGATTATGGATTTTGACGGTGCAAACGTTCAATACCTGACGGATAGCAGCGCCATCGTGCTTGCACCGCGTTTTTCACCTGACGGTGAGCGGGTGCTCTACACCAGCTACGAGACGGGCTTCCCGCGCATCTACGTGCTGGACGTGGGCCGTGTTTCGCGGCGCGCGCTTGATGTTCCCGACGGCTCCATGAGTTTTGCGCCGCGTTTTGCGCCCGATGGGCGGACTGTGGTGTTCTCGCTCACAACTGGGGGCAACACGGATCTCTATACGCTTGATGTGCGCACTAATGCGCGTACACGCCTGACGTCGACCCCTGCTATTGAAACGGCCCCAAGTTATTCACCTGACGGGCGCAGCATTGTGTTTGAAAGTGATCGCTCAGGCTCGCCGCAGCTGTATATTATGCCCGCCACGGGTGGTGAGGCGCGCCGCATTAGCACAGGTGCGGGACGCTATGGCACGCCAGTTTGGTCACCGAAGGGGGATTTGATTGCCTTTACCAAGCAAAATCGTGGCCGGTTCCATATTGGTGTGATGCGAACAGATGGCTCTGAGGAGCGGCTTTTGACGGCGTCCTTCCTTGATGAGGGCCCAACGTGGTCGCCCAATGGTCGGGTCATCATGTTTACCCGTGAAACCCAAGGCGCCAATGGCGCGCCTGCGCTTTATTCAGTGGATATTTCGGGGCGTAATCTCGCAAAAGTGCGCACTCAAACAGCGGCATCTGATCCTTCATGGTCGCCTTTACAGCGCTGATGTGCTAATTTGACACCAAACAACAACAATAATTGCAGCTCATCTAAGACAGGACATCACTTATGAAGACGTTGACAAAATCAGCACTGCTTATCGCGGGCATGTCATTGGCCGCCTGTAGTAACGGCACCCTATTCGGCTCTGGCGGGGGTATTGGCGGCAGTGGAAATGGCGCGTTCGGTGCCAACGGTGGGGTGGGTGTCAGCGCACTTGATCCCGCATCTGTCGGCTATTTCAACGAGACCGTTGGAAATAAAATTCTGTTTGACGTGGACCAAAGTACGTTGAATGCATCGGGGCGCTCTATTTTGGATGGTCAGGTGGCTTGGTTGCGTGCCAACCCTGCATTTATTGCCGTGATCGAAGGTCACGCAGATGAGCAGGGCACGCGTGAGTATAACTTGGCCCTCGGTGCGCGGCGCTCTAATGCGGTGCGTGAATATCTGGTCAGCCAAGGTATTGCAGGCACGCGCCTGCGTACGCTGACATATGGCAAGGAACGCCCGATTGCTGCGTGTTCGACCGAGAGTTGTTATGCGCAAAACCGCCGCGCGGTGACCATCTTGTCCGGATCAGGCACAAGCTGATGCGGGCGCTGCGGGTTGTTGCAATTTGTGCCGCGCTACTGCCTTTCGGGGCAGGGCTAAGTGCGGAAACTTTGGGGGATGTGCGGGCTGACCTGTCTCGACTTGCCGCCGAAATCAACAGCCTGCGCGCCGAACTATCCGCCACGGGCAGCACCAATCCGCTTGCGGGGGATGTTTCTACTCTTGCGCGCATTGAGACCCTCGAGGCGACCTTGTCTCAGTTGACCGCAAAGACCGAGCAATTGGACATTCGCATCAATTCGGTGGTGCGTGATGGAACAAACCGCCTTGATGATTTGAACTTCCGCATTTGCGATCTTGATCCCGCCTGTGACATCGCCACCATCGGGTCGACTGCCGTATTAGGCGGCGTTGAGGTTGTGGGGCCTGCTACGAATGTGGTGGTTCCAGAGCAAAATGACGTTTCACTGGCCATTGGTGAGCAGACAGACTTTGAGCGGGCTGAGGCGGCGCTCACCTCAGGTGACTTTCGCAGCGCCGCGGATCAGTTTGCGACCTTTACTGAGACCTACCCGGGCGGGCCGCTAGCGACCCGTGCCAATTTGTTGCGCGGCGATGCACTTGCGGGGCTGGGTGATATGGCACCGGCTGCGCGTGCCTATCTTGATGCATTTTCTGGTGCGCCAAGCGGTCCTGAGGCCGCCCCTGCGCTTTATAGGCTTGGCACATCGCTTGCGGATTTGGGCCAGACATCGGAGGCCTGTGTTACCTTGGGTGAGGTCACAAGTCGTTTTGCCACTGCCCCCGAAGCTGCCCAAGCGGCGGCCGCGCGTTTGAACATGGGTTGCGAATAGCGCGTGGTTTCAACGGCTGTTTTGATTGACAAACTGGATCAGCTCTACGGCTGGGAACCGCCTGCATTGATCGGTGTGGCGGTATCTGGTGGGTCTGACAGCCTTGCTCTATTGCATCTGTTGAACGACTGGGGACGCGCAAAGATTGTCGCGGCCACGGTTGACCATGGTTTGCGAAAAGAGGCGGCTGAGGAGGCTGCCTACGTTGGCCGCATTTGTGCCGCCCTCAATATTCCGCACGACACCCTGCGTTGGACCGCATGGAACGGCAGCGGTAATGTCCAAGACGAAGCACGCCGTGCGCGCTATGGCCTTTTGGCGCGGTGGGGCAAAAAGCGCGGTGTTGATTTTGTGACACTTGGTCATACCCGCGATGATGTCGCCGAGACATTCTTGATGCGGCTGGCTCGCAAATCCGGTGTTGATGGTTTGGCCGCAATGGCCGCACGCGCGGACAAAAACGGGATGCGTTTTGATCGCCCCCTGTTGGATGTGAGCCGTGCCGATCTGCGGCACTACTTGCATGAAACAGGTGTTGCGTGGGTTGATGATCCTTCCAATGACAACGATGCATTTGACCGCGTAAAGGCACGTCAACTGCTTGAACATTTGGGTGAAATGGGGATCACATCTGATGTGCTGGGCAGTGTCGCTGCTAAGTTGCGGGCTGAGCGGTCCGCCTTGGGGCAAGCCGTCTATGAACTTGCTGACCGGATCACACACGAGGAAGCTGGCGACGTCATCATTGACGCCAAACGGTTCTCTATTGCGCATCCTGAATTGCAGCGCCGCCTTTTGAACGGTGCCCTTCAATGGGTGGCCAGTGCGGATTACACCCCGCGCCATGATGCCCTTATGGAAGTCGCGCAGGCGATCGATATGCGACAGACCAAAACGCTTCACGGCTGTCTGATTACGGCCGGTGCAGCAGATATTCGCATTGGCCGTGAATTTAACGCGGTTTGGGATGCAACCGCCCAACCGAGCGCACTGTGGGATGGCCGCTGGCAACTTGCTGGACCAGCCGAGTTGGGCGATGAGGTGCGCGCATTGGGTGAAGAAGGCTTGGGCCAGTTGCCTGACTGGCGCGCAGCGGGATTGCCGCGCCGTTCATTGATGGCGTCACCATCTGTTTGGCGCGCAGACCGGCTAATTGCCGCTCCTTTGGCCTCATTTAATGCTGCATGGAGCGCAAAATGCGCGACATCTTACATCAGTTCCCTTTTAACGCATTGAAGTTGGGGATGTAGTCTCTATTTTAAGACCTAACAGTTATGCACGCCCTTTAGGGGGTGATGCGATTCCCCACATTGAGGAGACCTCCCTTGGGTAACGCGCGAAATTTCGCCTTTTGGATCGTTCTTGGCCTGCTTGTGCTGGCCCTATTCCAACTTGTTGGAGGCGGCCAAAGCACGGCAAACAGCTCTGAAGTTAGCTATTCTCAGTTTGTAGACGCCATTGAAGGCAACGAAGTGGCCAATGCCCGCGTTGACGGTGAACGCGTCACATATCGCGGGACCGATGGCCGTGATTACACAACGATCATGCCGCGCGACGCGGAAGTGACCGATCTTTTGTTGGCCAGCGACATTCCGTTTGAGGCAAAATCACAGGAAACCAGCGGCTTCCAAGCGCTGCTCTTTAACCTGTTGCCAATCCTGTTGCTGATCGGTGTGTGGATTTTCTTCATGCAGCGCATGCAAGGTGGCGGCAAAGGCGGGGCGATGGGCTTTGGGAAATCTAAAGCAAAGCTGCTGACCGAAAAACACGGCCGTGTAACGTTTGATGACGTTGCAGGTATCGATGAAGCTAAAGAAGAGCTTGAAGAGATCGTTGAGTTCTTGCGCAACCCACAGAAATTCAGCCGTTTGGGTGGTAAAATCCCCAAAGGGGCGCTTCTTGTTGGTCCTCCGGGTACGGGTAAAACCCTTCTTGCACGTGCAATCGCGGGTGAGGCTGGTGTGCCTTTCTTTACTATTTCGGGTTCGGACTTCGTTGAGATGTTCGTCGGTGTTGGTGCGTCGCGTGTCCGTGACATGTTTGCGGATGCCAAAAAGAACGCGCCTTGCATTGTGTTTATTGACGAAATTGACGCAGTCGGCCGCGCGCGTGGTTCCGGCTACGGCGGCGGTAATGACGAACGTGAGCAAACGCTGAACCAACTGTTGGTTGAGATGGACGGCTTTGAAGCAAACGAAGGCGTCATCATCGTTGCGGCCACAAACCGTCGTGATGTGCTTGATCCGGCGTTGTTGCGTCCTGGTCGATTTGACCGTCAGGTCACTGTGCCTAACCCTGATATCAAAGGTCGTGAGAAAATTTTGGGTGTACACGCACGCAAAACACCGCTTGGCCCTGACGTTGATCTGCGCATTATTGCACGCGGAACGCCTGGTTTCTCAGGCGCCGATCTGGCGAACCTTGTGAACGAGTCTGCCTTGATGGCAGCGCGTGTTGGCCGCCGTTTTGTAACGATGGAAGATTTTGAGTCGGCGAAAGACAAAGTTATGATGGGTGCAGAGCGCCGCAGCATGGTCATGACAGCCGAACAAAAAGAAATGACCGCATACCATGAAGCAGGCCACGCAATTGTCGGTATCAGTCTGCCGAAATGTGATCCTGTTTATAAGGCAACGATTATTCCGCGCGGCGGTGCTTTGGGTATGGTGATGAGCCTGCCTGAAATGGACCGTCTCAACATGTTCAAAGATGAATGCCACCAACGCCTTGCTATGACTATGGCGGGCAAAGCGGCGGAAATCTTTAAATATGGCGAGGACGCTGTGTCAAACGGACCCGCTGGCGACATTCAGCAAGCCAGCCAACTGGCCCGTGCGATGGTGCTACGTTGGGGCATGTCTGACAAAGTTGGGAACATCGACTATGCAGAAGCTGCTGAAGGATACTCTGGCAACACCGCTGGTTTCTCGGTCTCGGCCAACACGAAAGAGCTGATCGAGGAAGAAGTGCGCGGATTTATCCAACGTGGCTACGACAAAGCCGCTGAGATTATTCGGGAGAAATCCGAAGAGTTTGAGCGCCTTGCCCAAGGTCTGTTGGAATACGAAACGCTTACTGGCGAAGAGATCAAGCGTGTGATGCGCGGCGAACCACCACATCTGAGCAACGATGAGGATGACAAGGACGACGGGTCTGCGCCATCAGTCACAGCTGTGCCGAAAGCCAAGCGTCGCAAGCCGTCGTCTGGTGATGAAGGTGGCTTGCCCGAGCCGACTTAAGCCAGCTTTATGTGCTAATTTTGGAAGCCCCGTAGATGATTTCGGCGGGGCTTTTTCTTTTCGGACGGGCGACTGCCCCAGCTAAGAATGATGCAAATCGGAAACTTCGTATACGGCGGTGGACGGTGACGCGCCGTAAATTGTCGGAATCGACGGGCGTGATTTCAAATGATGGCTCTACCAACGACTCAGCGAAACGTGGACATCAATAGGGAACCCTGCGCCATGGCATATAAGACCGACATCGAAATTGCGCGCGAAGCGAACAAGAAGCCGATCCAAGAGATTGGCGCAAAACTGGGCATTGGTTCGGATGATCTGCTTCCCTACGGCCACGACAAAGCCAAGGTCAGCCAGAAATTCATCGACTCTGTTCAAGGTAACGAGAGCGGTAAACTGATCCTTGTGACTGCAATTAACCCAACTCCAGCGGGTGAAGGCAAAACCACAACAACCGTGGGCCTTGGTGATGGTCTGAACCGCATTGGCAAAAAAGCGGCTGTTTGTATTCGTGAAGCATCGCTTGGGCCAAACTTCGGCATGAAGGGCGGCGCTGCGGGTGGTGGTTACGCGCAAATCGTTCCGATGGAAGACATGAACCTGCATTTTACCGGTGACTTCCACGCGATTACCTCGGCGCACTCACTGCTTTCTGCGATGATCGACAACCACATTTATTGGGGCAACGAGCAAGAAATCGACATCCGCCGTGTTCAGTGGAAGCGCGTTGTTGACATGAATGACCGCGCCCTTCGCCAGATCACCGCTTCTTTGGGTGGCGTGGCAAACGGCTTTCCACGTGAGGCAGGTTTTGACATTACGGTTGCATCCGAAGTCATGGCGATCTTGTGCTTGGCCAACAACCTCAAGGACTTGCAGCAGCGTCTTGGCGATATGATCGTGGCTTACCGCCGTGACCGTACCCCTGTGTTCTGTCGCGATATCAAGGCCGATGGTGCGATGACCGTACTCTTGAAAGATGCGATGCAGCCCAACCTTGTTCAGACGCTTGAGAATAACCCTGCGTTTGTACATGGTGGCCCGTTTGCCAATATTGCGCACGGCTGCAACTCTGTGATTGCTACGAACACTGCGCTCAAAATTGCAGATTTTGTTGTGACCGAGGCGGGCTTTGGCGCGGACCTTGGCGCTGAGAAATTCATGAACATCAAGTGCCGTAAAGCAGGCCTGGCGCCGGACTGTGTTGTTTTGGTTGCAACTGTCCGGGCAATGAAAATGAACGGCGGCGTGGCGAAAGCGGACCTTGGCGCTGAAAACGTTGATGCGGTGAAAGAAGGCTGTGCAAACCTTGGACGCCACATTGGCAACCTCAAATCATTCGGCGTACCTGTGGTTGTTGCGATCAACCATTTTGTCACCGATACGGACGCTGAAGTTCAGGCAGTTAAGGATTACGTTGCGACCCAAGGGTCCGAAGCTATTCTTTCACGGCACTGGGAATTGGGCTCTGAAGGCTCTGAGGCTTTGGCGAAACGTGTGGCCGAGATTGCCGAAAGTGGTGCAGCCCAGTTTGCTCCGATTTATCCAGATGACATGTCGTTGATGGAGAAAATTAACACAATCGCCAAGACAATCTACCGCGCTGATGAAGTTCTCGCGGATCAGAAAATTCGTGATCAGTTGAAACTTTGGGAAGAGCAGGGCTATGGGCACTTGCCGATCTGTATGGCCAAGACGCAATACTCGTTCAGCACGGACCCGAACCTGCGCGGTGCGCCCGTTGGTCACTCGGTGCCGGTGCGTGAAGTACGCCTGAGCGCCGGTGCAGGGTTTGTTGTGGTCGTTTGCGGTGAAATCATGACCATGCCAGGTCTTCCGCGCGTTCCGTCCGCAGAAAACATTCACCTGAATGATGAGGGCCAAATCGAAGGCCTGTTCTGATCGAAACCAAAGCGCTCGCGGCATTGAGCCACGCGCGCTTTGACCTTCGGTGAGGATATTTGACAACAAAAGAAGAGATGAAAATGACTGCTACAGTTATTGACGGTAAAGAATTTGCAGCGCGCGTACGTGCCAAAGTGGCCGGTCACGTGACACGCCTGAAAGACGAAAACGGCATTACACCTGGCCTTGCGGTTGTGCTGGTGGGTGAAGATCCGGCGAGCCAAGTCTATGTGCGCTCCAAAGGTAAGATGACCGTCGAAGTTGGCATGAACAGTTTTGAGCATAAGCTGGAGGTGAATACCTCGGAGGAAGACCTGCTTGCGCTGATTGAAAAGCTCAATAATGATCCTGCGGTGCACGGCATTTTGTGTCAGCTGCCGCTGCCAAAGCATTTAGACGAAGACCTGATTATCAATTCGATTTCTCCTGCTAAGGACGTTGACGGATTCCACATTTCTAATGTTGGGCTACTTGGGACTGGGCAAAAATCAATGGTCCCTTGTACACCGCTTGGTTGTTTGATGATGCTGCGGGATCATCATGGCTCGATTAGTGGGATGAATGCTGTGGTGATTGGACGTTCCAACATCGTGGGCAAACCGATGGCTCAACTTTTGCTGAATGACAGCGCCACGGTGACCATTGCACATTCGCGCACGAAAGATTTGGCTGATGTTGTGCGGGCGGCTGATATCGTTGTCGCTGCAGTTGGGCGCCCTGAGATGGTGCCTGGCGACTGGATCAAACAAGGCGCGACTGTGATCGATGTTGGCATTAACCGAATTGACGCGCCTGAAAAAGGTGAGGGTAAAACCCGCCTTGTGGGCGACGTGGATTACGCCAGTTGTGTCGAAGTCGCCGGTGCCATCACGCCGGTTCCGGGCGGTGTCGGCCCCATGACAATTGCGTGTTTGTTGGCCAATACTGTTACGGCGTGCTGTCGCGCGAATGGCCTTGCGGAGCCGGAGGGCCTCACCGCGTAATCATCTAACGCGGCATCGGAATTTCAATCGGCGCGTGGCCTGTCAAAATGGCCCGCGCCGTTTTTGTGAACAGTTGGCTCAAAGCGGGGTCTGTTGTTTTTAGCCCGCCCGTATAGGTGCCGAATGACGGTAACATCAGGTGGCATTCGTCATAAAGAAACGCAGGGCGCGTTACAGCCCGCCCACGTAGGTTGATCGTTGCCTTGGGGTGATAATGCCCGGATATTTCGCCGGTCTTTGGTGTGGCGATATGAGTAAATATCAGCCTGTCATGCGCCAGCTGAGCGACGTGCGTGCCACCAAACGCTGTATCGCCGGCATCATGATTTCCCTCGATCCACGTCCACGCCCGGCCTGCTTGCAGCCGTGTGATCCATGTCTGATGCCGCTCATCAAGTTGGCCCGCGGCAGTTAAGTCATCGAAGCTGTCACCAAGACAAATCACGTGGGCCGGATGGGTCTGATTGATCGCCGTGTCGAGACGGCTGAGCGTGTCATCGGTTTCATAGGGTGGAAGCAACGACCCGCCGCGCCGCGCGATACGTTCGGATTTTCCAAGATGCAGATCGGACACGATCAGTATATTCTCAGCGGCCCAAAACAGCGCGCCGTCTCCGCGCGCCTCTAGGGTGTGACCTTGGAAAATGAATTGGTGGCTTGCCATGTGGTTGTGGTGCCGCGTTCTGTGCGTAGCCGCAAGGGTTAGAAAGGCACGGCCCATCTTTTTGGTGCTGTCATTGGCACACCTGCTGCTGACATCAGGCGTTCTGCCTCATCTGCCATAAGCCGTTCTTCCGCTAAGCCTCGCACGGGTACACGGCCTGCTTCCAAGAAGAGGGGGGCAGACAGGGGGCTGATCCGATCGAGGGTGATTAGGTCGATGCGGTCTTCCACGCGGCTTAACATTTGCTCAATGCGGCCAAAATCGACCAAGCCGCGCATGGCCTCTTCGCGGGTGATCTGCATCATCACGTGGTCAGGGTCATATTTGTGCAACGTGTCGTATAGGATGTCGCTGCTAAAGGTCGCTTGGCGGCCCGATTTGCGTGCGTTCGGCAAGTTGCGTTCAATGAGACCTGCGATGGTGGCACTCGCTTTGAAAGTTCGCTTCATCACGGCGTTGCCGGCCAACCATGTCTCAAGACCGTCACGCATTGTGGCGGGATTAAGCATGTCATGGGGCTGGTTTACGGGATCAAGCGACCAGATAAGTGTGGCATAATCGGTTGCCACAAAACCCAAAGGGCCCAGACCTGCTTCTTCCATCTTGTTGGTCAGCAACAGGCCAAGGGTCTGTTGGGCGTTGCGGCCCGCAAAACCGTAAACCACCGTTTGCGCGCGCCCGTCGTGGGGAAAACTTTCGATCATCAAGCGGTTGGGGGAGGGAAGCTGACTAGCTTTTCGTTGAAGGTGCAGCCAGTCGCGGGTCGCAGGCGGAAGCTCGGGCCAGTCTTGTTGTTGGAACATCATCAAGATGCGCTCGGAGAGTTGCGTTGATGTGGCAAACTTGGTGCCCAGAAACGTTGCAATCTTTGGTTTGTCACCGCCGCGCCGTGTGACTTCAACAGTCATCTCGCGCAGCCCTTCATACCGAACAACTTGGCCACCAATCAAAAACGTATCGCCTGCGGTGAGCGTTGCGGCAAACCCTTCCTCAACCTCGCCCAAAGGTTTGCCGCCCATGCGGTTCTTAAGCCTTACTTTAAGTGTGTCGGTATCCTGAATGGTACCGATGTTCATACGGATCCGCTGACTGGCGCGCGGGTCCCGCAATTGCCAGTTGCCGTCTGCGGTCTGTAGTAATCGCTGCCACCGATCATAGGCGCGCAAGGCATAGCCACCGGTTGCACAAAATTCCAGACAGTCATCAAATTGCGCCCGTGATAGCGCGGTATAGGCTCCTGCACTTATGATTTCTGCATAGAGGTCATCGGCGTTAAATGGGCCCGCGCATGCCCGGATGAGAATGTGTTGGCACAAAACATCACGGGGGCCACTGCCGCGCGGGTCACCATCAAGATCATGATCCCGCACTGCGTTCAGCGCCGCGATACATTCCATGACCTCAAAGCGGTTCGCGGGAACTAGCCGTGCTTTGGAAGGTGCGTTGTACCTGTGGTTGGCGCGCCCGATCCTTTGAACAAGACGTTTGACGTTCTTTGGGGCACCGATTTGAATGACCAAATCAACGTCGCCCCAATCAATCCCAAGGTCCAGTGAGCCTGTGCACACAACGGCCTTTAAAGCGCCCATAGCCATGGCGCTTTCGACTTTTTCACGCTGCTCTCGCGCTAAGCTACCGTGGTGGATGGCGATGGGCAGCTGTGCTTCATTGGCCAGCCATAAATCGTGAAAGAACAGCTCGGCCTGAGCGCGGGTGTTGTGAAAGATCAGTGTAGTTTTGTGCCGTGCAATTTCACGAAGAACACTCGGTATCGCATACCGCCCACCAGAGCCAGCCCAAGGAGGCGCTTCATCAATTTCCAGCATTTCAATGTCTGGGGGGGCACCGGCCTCGGCGTGTAAAATTTTGCACGGATCAGGGTGACGCGCCATTAGATGCGCAATCGCGGCAGGGTCTTCAACGGTTGCGGACAACCCAACACGGCGAAGATCAGGGCACATTGCTTGCAAACGGCTGAGAGCTAGAAATAACTGATCTCCGCGTTTGGATTCCGATAATGCGTGAATTTCATCAATGACAATCCGCTGTAGGCCTTTGAACATGCGCTGCGCATCGGGATAGCTGATCAAAAGCGCGAGGGATTCTGGCGTGGTCAACAGGATGTGGGGTGGATCAGCACGTTGGCGCTTTTTCTGGGTCTGGGTTGTGTCGCCGGTACGGTCTTCAATGCGGATGGGCAGGCCGATTTCATCGACGGGTGTTCGAAGGTTGCGTTTGATATCCGCGGCCAGTGCTTTGAGGGGGCTGACGTAAAGCGTATGGAGCCCCTCGTGCTCGGTCGTCGCTAATTCGGACAGAGTGGGCAGAAAACCAGCCATGGTTTTGCCACCCCCCGTCGGCGCGATGAGCAGCGTGGCGGGATCATCGGCGCAGTCCAACATGTCCTGTTGGTGCTGATGCAACTGCCATCCGCGCGCCGAGAACCACGTCTCTATCTGGTTTGGTAACTCCATGCTTTAGTAGATAGATTTCCTTTTCGAAAATCTATGTTTCTAGTGAGTTTACTTACGAATCTGTTGTACCCTTAGTCATCAAGTTTGGATATCGTCGCCTCATTGTCAGGAAATCAGTGACAGATCGGACTTCACATAATCCGCTTGGTTTGGGAGGAATTATTCGTCTTTCGAGCTTGTGATACTTGGCGTGATAATAATTGCGAGTTCTGATTGGCCGTTTAGGTAATCAGGGCTTTCGAAAATTGAACCAATAAAAGGGATATCACGAAGGATATTCTTATGACTGGCAAGCTTTTTCAGATCATCTTCTATGAGGTCAGTGATCATTATACTTTGGTCTTCAAAAAGCCTCATGGTTTTGCTGATGGTTCGGGTCTGAAAATCATTATGTTCAAACGTTTTTTTGTTGATCTGGCTCACATTTTCGATGCTCGATGCTGATAATGTCGCTGCTAGCTCGAGTAAACTACCTTCTCCAATGTGAGGTTGTATTCTTAAATGTATTCCAAGAGGCTTGGCCTTAACCTCGACATCACCATTGATGTTGTTAATGGGCATTAAAAAATCACGTTTTGCTAACAAATCTAAATATTCGCCTTCAGATATTTCGACTTCGGTCTCAGTTAAGGCTCTCACCACACCCTTTTGCTCCAATGCATGAAGCAGCATCTCGATGTCATCGTCGTTTGTATCTAGTAGTGATATTGTAGGCTTGAGGGCGTTAGCCGTAAAATTTGTAGGGTCCGAGCTCTGATCCGTCTTTTCAGTCCTTGGTAAGACTGGTTGTTTATTTTGCTCCCTAGCGCTATTTTCGTCCACGAAAGAGCTTTCCAACATCAATGAGTTAAGCGTTTTTCTAACATTGTGATGCATTTCTGTAAGCCGGATAGACAGTCTCACACTAACTGGTTCTGCAATTCGCATCAAATTTGAGGTTGCTTCCGGAGCGTATCTTTGGGCTAAGTTCATCGCTCGCGCAATATTTTTGGTGGAAGATACGAGCCCGTATAATACGATCCCATCGTTGGCCGTGTTAACTTCGATTTTTTCATTCGGAAGAATTTCTGCCAGACGTTGCTTAAGTTCCACTATGTCTGGTGTCACATGGACATTCACGTTTGTAATTAGTGCGCCTTCTTTGTCTAAAAATGTAATGGTCGTTTGCCCTAATGTCTTGCCAAGTATGTATACCGTACGATTGGATATTGTCGAAATGTCGGCAATGTTTGGGTTTGCAATACTTAGTTCAGCAAAAGGCTCAGCTGCTTTAACAACAACAGCTTGATTTTTGGTTACATAGATTGCACTTGAAGGGGCGCCTGATAAAGTTTGCAAGACTTCAGCAGAGACATTGGAGCCAAAGAGATGCGTCAGAAGCAATGTAATAGTAAGTATCATCTTGCTAAAAGTAAGTGTTTTCACCGCGTCTGCCCATTAATTTGCATTTACGTTATGAGAATGTAATTTGTATCGATTTGCAATCGAGTAACAGCATTGCTGAGTTTTATGCCATGATTTCTTCAATCTTTTGGACCATGTTCATGTTAACGATTTTAACATACATGAATAGTCGGGATCCAATTGAGGTTCTCTCCATTAGTTACAGATGGACCAAGTCAATTAGTTAACCCACCAAAGTCATGGTGTGACAACCGTTGTAACCATTAAGTTCAATGCTGAATTGATAACAGGATTTCAAGTGCGCTGAATGTGGTGAAACTGCCATACGATGAGCCGTTTGGCTGTAAAGCTTGATGCCGAACTTGATCGCATGCGGCGGTTTGTAGGGCTTGATCGGATTGTCTGGCAAAGTGAGCGGCGCTAACCTGTGCCAACGACAAAGGGCGCACCATTGGCGCGCCCATTTTTCTGCTAGATACGTCCGTCCCGAACGAAATAGGTGCCCTAAGCCTGTTAAACGATCGTGGCTTGCGTTGCTGCGTGTAGTTGTTCTTCGTTCACGCCTTCGGCGGTCTCAACTATCCGCAGGCCGCCCTCTACCACGTCCAAAACACCTAAGTTGGTGATGATGCGGTCTACCACCGCTTGGCCCGTTAAAGGCAGCGTGCATTTCTTAAGCAGCTTGCTGTCCCCGTGTTTGTTGGTGTGATCCATGACCACCACAACACGGCCCACACCAGCCACCAGATCCATCGCGCCGCCCATGCCTTTGACCAGCTTGCCCGGGATCATCCAGTTCGCCAGATCACCGTTCTCATCGACCTCCATGGCTCCCAGAATGGCCATGGCAATCTTGCCGCCGCGGATCATTCCAAATGAAGTAGCGCTGTCAAAGTAGGCAGTGTTAGGCAGTTCTGTAATGGTCTGCTTGCCTGCGTTGATTAAGTCGGCGTCAACTGCGTCCTCGGTCGGGAAAGGGCCCATACCGAGCATGCCGTTTTCTGATTGCAGCGTCACCTCAACGCCCTCAGGAATAAAATTCGGTACCAAAGTGGGGATGCCGATCCCGAGGTTCACATACGTGCCGTCTTCAAGCTCAAGTGCTGCGCGTGCAGCCATTTGATTGCGATCCCACATATTATGCGCTCCTCACGGTTCGTTGCTCAATCCGCTTTTCATGCTCGCCTTGGATCAAGCGGTGCACGTAAATGCCGGGAAGGTGGATGTGGTCGGGGTCAAGGCTGCCGACGGGCACAATCTCTTCCACTTCCAGCACACATATCTTGCCGCACATAGCTGCTGGCGGATTAAAGTTACGCGCTGTTTTGCGGAATATCGCATTGCCAGTTTCATCAGCTTTCCATGCCTTCACGATGGACAGATCGGCAAAAATGCCTTCCTCCATTATGTAGGTTTCTCCGCCAAAATCGCGGTGGTCTTTGCCTCCTGCAATCACGGTGCCTACGCCAGTTTTGGTGTAAAATCCGGGAATACCACAGCCGCCCGCGCGCATCCGTTCCGCCAAAGTGCCTTGGGGGTTAAACTCCAACTCTAACTCACCGGACAGGTATTGGCGCATAAATTCGGCGTTTTCACCAACGTAGGACGAGATCATTTTCTTGACCTGACGGGTTTGCAGCAAAATCCCGATGCCAAAATCATCAACGCCGGCGTTGTTGGATGCAAAGGTCAAATCTTTGGTGCCCGCCTCCTTGATTGCCTGCAACAGCGACTCGGGAATGCCGCACAACCCGAACCCGCCGGCCGCAATAAACATGCCGTCGCGCAAAACACCCTCAAGAGCACTCGCCGCGTCTGGATAGATCTTCTTCATCAAACCGCCCTCTAAATTTCTATCTTATAGAAAGCGTCTAGCAGCAGAGAGTCAATGCACTTGCAGCATAAACTGCAACCGGTTGCAATTTGAGTTGAGGAGTTGAGGAGTTGAGGAGTTGAGGAGTTGAGGAGTTGAGTTGCCGGAGCTGCGTAGTTCATAAATGCAGCAAAGAAATGAATTGAAGCGGCACGAACACCTGACTGCGTGAGCACCAGATAAAATGAAGCCGCCAAACCCGAGGTTAGGCTGGCGGCTTTCAATTACTTTTTAGGGGCTGCTTTCTTTTTGGCAGCAGGTTTTTTCGCCGCAGCCTTCTTCGCCGGAGCTTTCTTTTTCGCTGGCGCGCGTTTCTTCGTGCCTTTTTTGGCCTCTTTTTCGGCAATCCATTCAAGCGCCATATCGATGTTCACATCTTCGGCGTTGGTCTCTTTGGGAATGGTCGCGTTTACTTTCTCCCACTTGATATAGGGACCATATTTACCCTCGCGGATTGAGATGTTCCCGCCGTCGGGGTGATCGCCTAAATCCTTTAGCACTTTGGCTGGCGCGCCACGCCCTCCGCGGCTGGCAACTTTTTCGGCTAACAGTTGAACCGCACGGTTCATGCCAACTTCCCAAACCTCATCAAGGCCCTCAAGGTTGGCATTGGTCCCGCCACGGTCCGAGGTTGTTTCGGCGTGCTTGAGGTATGGTCCGTAGCGGCCAATATTGGCCCATACATTTACGCCATCTTCGGGGTGCGGGCCGATCAGGCGGGGCAGGGCAAGCAATTTGACCGTTGTCGCAAGGTCCAACTCCTCTGGCTTCCATTCTTTGGGCACAGATTGGCGTGGTGGTTTTTTGTTGTCGTCCGTCACTTCGCCGCGCTGCGCGTAGGGGCCAAAGCGTCCTTTGTGGATCCAGATGTTATCGCCTGCATCCTCACCCAACAACTTACCTTCGGGCGGGATAGCACTTGTTTCTGCCTCGGGGTCCGGTGGGCCGAAGGGACGGGTGTATTTGCATTCGGGGTATCGTGAACAGCCAATAAACGCACCACCGGCACGTGCGGTGCGCATGGATAAGCGGCCTTGTTCACAATTAGGACATAGACGTGGGTCTTTGCCGTCGCCTTCGTTTGGGAAGATATGCGGTGCAAGGACGTCGTTGATTTTTTCCAGCACATCCGTGATCGAGTTGTCCATCGCCTCATCGATCGTCGCTTTGAAGTCGCGCCAGAATGTATCGAGCAGCTTTTTGTAATCCGCTTCACCTGCGCTTACGTGGTCGAGTTGTTCTTCAAGAGACGCGGTGTAGTCGTAGCCTACGTATTTGCGGAAATAATTCGTCAGAAACGCAGTGACTAAGCGGCCTTTGTCTTCAGGGAAGAGGCGGTTCTTGTCCTTGCGCACGTATTCGCGATCCTGAATGGTTGTCACGATCGAAGCGTATGTTGAGGGGCGGCCAATGCCCAACTCTTCCATCCGCTTGACCAGTGTTGCCTCAGTATAGCGGGGCGGTGGCTGTGTGAAGTGCTGCTCGGGGGTGACAGAGGCTTTGGCCATCGCCTCGCCCTCGTTCACTTGGGGCAGGCGCTTATCGTCATCATCCACGACAGCGTCGTCATCGCGGCCTTCTTCATAGACTTTCAAGAAGCCTTCGAAAATCACAACTTGCCCTGTAGCGCGCAACTCGACCTGACCATCGGCACTCCCAAAATCAACGGTTGTGCGCTCCATTCTGGCGGCAGACATTTGGCTGGCGATGGTTCGTTTGTAGATCAGGTCATACAGCTTGCGCTGATCTGCCTCGGTTACTTTGATGTCGTCCGCGCTGCGCATCATGTCTGTGGGGCGGATACATTCGTGAGCTTCTTGCGCGTTTTTGGCTTTGTTTTTGTACATACGCGGGGAAGCAGGGACGAAATCATCACCGAACTTGGTCTTGATCGCTGCGCGGGCTTCGTGAACCGCTTCGGGTGCCATGTCGATGCCGTCGGTCCGCATGTAGGTGATGAGACCAGCTTCATAGAGACGCTGAGCGGCGTTCATGGTTTGCCGTGCGCCCATGCCAAACTTACGGCTCGCTTCTTGTTGCAGGGTCGATGTCATGAACGGGGCAGAGGGGTTACGGCTTGTAGGTTTGGCCTCAACAGACTTGACCGAAATATCGCGGCTGTTGATCGCTTGTTGGGCCAATTCGGCCTGAGTTGCGTTTTCAATGTCGAATTTATCAAGCTTCTTACCGGCCAAAACCGTAAGGCGTGCTTCAACCGATTTTCCACGCGGTGTCTCAAGCACGGCTTTGACTGACCAATATTCGCGGTTCTTGAAGACCTCGATCTCCATCTCGCGCTCGACGATCAGCCGCAGGGTGACTGATTGGACGCGGCCCGCAGATTTTGCACCGGGCAGGCGGCGCCACAATACGGGCGACAGTTTGAAACCCACTAGATAATCAAGCGCACGACGGGCGAGGTATGCCTCGACCAATTCCGTGTCAACTTGGCGCGGGTTCTGCATTGCTTCGGTGACGGCGGTTTTGGTAATTGCGTTGAACACGACGCGGCTAACTGGGGTATCTTTCTTGAGGATCTTGCGTTTGCGCAGGGCTTCCTCAAGGTGCCAAGAGATCGCTTCACCTTCGCGGTCGGGGTCGGTTGCAAGTATCAAGTTGGGATCATCTTTGAGCGCGTCAGCGATTGCTTTGACGTGCTTTTTGGATGCGCTTGCGACTTCCCACTGCATCTCAAAATTGTTCTCTGGGTCAACGGAACCATCCTTGGGCGGCAGGTCGCGCACGTGGCCGTAACTGGCCAAAACGGTGTAGTCGCTCCCCAGATAGCTGTTGATGGTTTTCGCTTTTGCGGGGCTCTCTACAACAACAACTGGCATGATGGTCCTAACGACTCGGAAGGGAAATTAAGTTCGCACGTAGATGTGGTGGTGAGGGGGTGCTTGTCAACACAACTCGTACATGGGCGGTGTCTGACCGTATTCATACAAGGGTAACCTAACGTTAACATCACATGAACAGGCGCGTGGTTTGCGGTACCTATAGCCGGTCAGGAGGCGTAGATATCATTCCCCCATGGTGACGGATGATATGACCTTCGATCTCAAGCTCCAGCAGGGCTGCGCCGATCTGAGCTGGATCATGATGGTCTTGGTTGTGTGCGACAGCGCGGGTTATCTGATCTTGTGCGGCAGGAGTTGGCCCGAGCCGTGAAAGGATTTGAGCATGCAAATCTTGCGTCGTTGGTTTGGGCGTTGATGCGGTGCTGACGCGCGTGTGTGACGTGGCTGAGTTTGTCAGCGTGAGACTATTTTGCGTACTTGTAGTTTGCGGTTGTGGCGCAGTCTGTTGCGCACCAAGAACTTCTAACACGTCGGCGGCGTTACGAATTAAAGTAGCCCCATCACGCAGTAAAATGTTGCAGCCGGACGCGCGTGCATCAAAGGGGTGACCGGGCACGGCCAACACATCGCGGCCTTGATCGGCGGCGTTGCGGGCGGTGATCAAGCTGCCGGACTTTGCGGCGGCCTCAACCACAATCACAGCCTGCGCCAAGCCGCTGATAATACGGTTGCGGCGTGGAAAATGGCGTGCGGTTGGCCCAAGGCCCATTAGCATTTCAGAGAGTCGCAGACCGCGCATGGCAATATCGTGATGAAGCTGCGCGTTTTCGGTTGGGTATATATAGTCAACGCCGCCCGCTTGGACGGCAATGGTTTGTCCACCTGAGTGGCGGCTGCCCGCATCAAGGGCACTTTGGTGGGCGGCAGTATCAATCCCGCGCGCAAGTCCTGAGACAATTGTGATGCCGGCTTCAACCAACTCGCCTGCAATTTTTGAGGCAAGACGTACCCCAAGCGAAGATGCGTTTCGCGATCCAACCATGGCGACGCAAGGGGGGTGCAGTGCGTCTAAATTGCCCAATGCCCAAAGAACCGGTGGGGCATCGGCGATTGCTTTAAGGTGCGCGGGGTAGGCGGCGTCTGCTACGGTAAGCAATGTTGCCCCTGCGCGCTTAGCGGCAGCAATTTCGGCAAGCACTACTTGTTTGGGGCACGCAACGTATCCACGCACTCCGGCTGCACCAGCAATATCAGGAAGCGCGTCGAGCGCAGATTGAGCATCACCATGTTCGCCCATCAGCCGGTAGAACGTGGCAATACCAACCCGACGAGAGCGTAAGAGACGGAGCCACGCGATGCGATGTTCTTCCGTGGTGGGTGGGAGTAGGGGGTGAGTGGAAGAAGGGGTGTCTTCGTTCAACGGTCGCTCCGTCAGCTTACAGAATCACATCTACCGCGAACGGGTTAACGGAGTATTACTCGCCTTAAAGTTGTGTAGACCACATTGTGCCGAATATGTCCACTTATGTGGCCGACCCGCCCACTGTCAGGCCGCCAATCATCAAGCTGGGCTGTCCCACACCTACGGGCACCCATTGTCCCTGTTTGCCGCAAGAGCCCATGCCCGGATCAAGGGCCATGTCATTACCGATGCCGCGAATTTGTTTCATTGCCGTTGCGCCGTCGCCAATAAGGGTCGCACCTTTGACAGCCTCGCCCACAATGCCGTTTCGCACGCGGTAGGCTTCGGTACATGAGAAAACAAATTTGCCGTTCGTAATGTCCACTTGGCCGCCGCCAAAGCCCACCGCATAGATGCCGTCTTTAAGGTCCGCCACCAAATCCCCGGGGGCCGTATCGCCGCCCAGCATATATGTGTTGGTCATTCGCGGCATGGGGATGTGTGCATGCGATTGACGGCGACCGTTGCCCGTGGGTTCAACCCCCACCAAACGGGCGTTTTGGCGGTCTTGCATGTAGCCGACCAGAATACCGTCATCGATGAGGACGTTCTTGGCTGATGGCGTGCCTTCATCATCAACTGTGATTGAGCCGCGACGATCAGGGATGGTGCCGTCATCAAGAACTGTCACGCCTTTCGCCGCGATTTGTTGGCCCATGAGCCCCGCAAAAGCAGAGGCACCTTTGCGGTTAAAGTCCCCTTCAAGTCCGTGGCCCACGGCCTCATGAAGCAAAATCCCGGGCCAGCCGTTGCCCAGAACCACATCCATAATGCCAGCGGGTGCGGGCACCGCATCAAGGTTGACTAGGGCGACGCGCAACGCCTCACGAACCATGGGTTGCCAGTGGTTCGGATCAATAAGCCCGTCCATAAGATAGCGCCCGCCACCGCCAACACCGCCGCTCTCGCGACGTCCTTGGTCTTCTACGATCACCGAGATGTTGAGCCGTGCCATGGGGCGGGCATCACGGGTGATGGCCCCATCAGGGCGCATGATTTCGACTTCTTGAAACGAGGCCGATAGGGTTGCGCTGACTTGTACGATGCGGGGATCAAGAGCGCGGGCAAAGGCGTCAATCTCGGCCAACGTGTCTACTTTTGCCGCAAACGCGATCCCGTCGAGTGGGTTTTCATCCGTGTAGAGCTTTTTGTTGGTCCCTGCGGGTGCATCGGCCAATACGCCACCGCCTTCACCAACGGCCAAGCGGGCGGTTTCAACACAGCGCGCTATGGCAGCCTCAGAGATTTCAGAACTATGTGCGTAGCCTGCCACTTCTCCGCGAACCGCGCGCAGCCCGAATCCCTCTGACCCATTATAGGAGGCGTTTTTCACGCGGCCGTCATCAAAAACGATGGCTTCAGTGCAGGAGCGTTCCAGAAAAAGTTCGCCGTCATCGGCGCCTGCGGTAGCGGTTTGCAGCTGCGAAAGCGCTGCATTTGCGTCTAAAGCTGTTTCAAAAGGGCGAAAAAGCGCGTCAGTCATAAGCATCCCTACGTGTGAAATATTTGATCTGGGTCAAAAAAGCGTCCGTTTGCCGCAACGCGAAATCTTGAGATTATATTCAGGATATGGTTTTAAGCGTTCAGAATACAATTGGATTCCATGCGATCGGTAGCTGACGCGTGGAAGTGGACCAGACGGGACAGACCGTCTTAAGACAACGGGAAGCAGATATAATGCGTTTTTCGACCTTCATGGCGGCCTCTTTTGCCGCGTTCGTGGCAGGGCCAGCATTGGCCCAGGACTCAGAAGTGGTGCGCGGCGCACCGGTTGAGGGCGGCACAGGCTTTCAATTCGCAGCAACAGAACTTGCGCGGGACCTTCAGTGGTTGGACGGTATGATCAACGTGATCATCGCGGTTATTGTGCTTTTCGTAACTGGTTTGCTGGTAGCAGTCGCTGTGCGCTACAACCGCCGCCGCAACCCCGAGCCTGCGACATTCACACATAATTCACCTTTGGAAGTTGCGTGGACCGTTGTGCCAATCATCGTTTTGGTCTTCATCGGCGCGTTCTCCCTGCCTGTCTTGTTCAAGCAACAAGTTATTCCAGAGGCAGATATTAACATCAAAGTGACAGGCTACCAGTGGTTCTGGGGCTATGAGTATGTGGATGAAGGTTTTGCATTCGACAGCTACATGATCGGCCAGCCCGCCACCGTGACCGATGCAGGCGAAGCCAACGGCGTGCAACCCTACATCCTTGATGCAGCGATGGAAGAAATGCTTGCTGAGTACGGCTACACACGCAGCGAATGGTTGTTGGCCACTGACACGCAAGTTGTTGTGCCTGTGAACAAAACCGTCGTGATGACCGTGACGGGTGCGGATGTGATCCACTCATGGACGATCCCCGCATTTGGCGTGAAGCAAGATGCGGTTCCGGGCCGTCTCGCGCAACTGTGGTTCAAGGCAGAAAAAGAAGGTATCTACTTTGGCCAATGTTCAGAGCTGTGTGGTAAAGACCACGCTTACATGCCGATCACTGTAAAAGTGGTTTCAGAAGCAGAATACGAGGCGTGGCTTGTGTCTGCGAAAGAAGAGTATGCCGGCATCGCACCTGTCACCACTGGTAACTACCAGATCGCTTCTAAGTAACTCTCTGCCCTCCTTTCGTAGGGGGGCGGTTAGGGTCGAACGGTTGGTTCGACCCTTTAACGAAGGGACCACCTAATGACCGACGCTAGTCTGCAAACAGCTGCAAAGCCCGTTCCGGGTGAGGCAGAGTTCCGCGACTACTTCGCGCTGATGAAGCCGCGGGTGATGTCGCTCGTTGTTTTCACGGCACTCGTTGGTTTGTTGGTCGCGCCTGTAAGCGTGCACCCCTTCATTGGCTTTTGTGCCATTTTGTTTATCGCAATTGGTGCGGGTGCATCCGGCTCGCTGAACATGTGGTGGGACGCGGATATCGATAGTGTCATGAAACGCACCGCCCGCCGCCCTATTCCGGCTGGCAAAGTAACGCCGGGCGAAGCTCTGGCCGTGGGTCTGGCGCTTTCGGGCTTTTCGGTCGTCTTGCTGTGGTTGGCGACAAACGCCGTGGCGGCTGGTTTGCTGGCTTTCACTATTTTCTTCTATGCGGTCATATATTCAATGTGGCTCAAACGCGCGACGCCGCAAAACATCGTGATTGGCGGCGCAGCTGGCGCGTTTCCTCCGATGATTGGCTGGGTGGTTGCGACGGGTTCGGTAAGTCTTGAAGCGGTACTGATGTTCGCGATCATCTTCATGTGGACACCGCCACATTTCTGGGCGCTGGCACTGTTCATGAAGACTGATTACGACGATGCGCGTGTACCAATGCTGACCGTGACCCACGGGCGCAAATCCACCCGCATCCATGTTCTTTTTTACACCCTGCTGCTGTTCCCCGTTGCTGTAGGAACTGCGTTCACCAGCATTGGCGGGCCAGTTTATTTGGCTGTGGCGCTGTTCTTTAATATATGGTTCCTCAAGGGTGCCTATGACATCTGGCGCCGCGATGAGGCGCAGGCCGAAGCAGACAAATACAAAGTTGAGAAATCAGTCTTTAAAGTCTCGCTTTATTACCTTTTTGCCCACTTTGGCGCGCTGTTGCTGGAAGTGATGCTGGCACCATACGGTTTGGGAGGCTGGTAATGGGGTATTTCCGTCAAGAACACGAACTTCACACGCGCCGCTCGGGCCGCAATGGTGCTGTAGCACTGGTTTTGGTGGGGCTGATCGCGATTGTTTTTGGCCTGACTTATGTAAAAATCACTGGAGGCAGCAGCCTTGAGGGGTTTGACCATGCTGTTCGTCTGTCTGTCACAACCGAGGGAGATGCTAAGTGACCGAAATGACTTCAAAGTTGAACACGGCAAAGAAGCTGGTCGGCGTTGTCGTGATTATGGGCGCTTTGGCGTGGGCCTCTGTGCCGCTCTATGATTTGTTCTGCCGTGTGACCGGCTACGGTGGCACCACAAACGCCAGCACGGGCAACACCGAAGGCGTGTTAGATCAGACGATCAAGGTGCGGTTTGACGCATCAACAGCACGGGATATGCCGTGGGAGTTTAAACCGGAGCAGCGCCAGATGGAGCTGAAAATCGGTCAAGACGGCATGGCCTTCTACGAGGCTTACAATCCGACCGATAAACCAATCCGCGGCACGGCAAGCTACAACGTGGCGCCGTATGCTGCTGGTGCCTATTTCAGCAAAATTCACTGCTTTTGTTTTGAGGAGCAGATTTTGCAGCCCGGCGAACGTATGTCGATGCCGGTCAACTTTTACGTTGATCCTGACATCGTGAATGATCGCGAAGGCAAATATGTGCACACGATTACGTTGTCCTACACATTCCATATGATGGACGATCAAACAGGCATGGACGCTGATGATCAGCAGGCCGCTTTGATTGAACCAACACCCGAAACACCCCTGACATCACAACTACAATAAGACACGGAAAAGAGACACAAAATGGCCCATGTCAAAAACCACGATTATCACGTTTTGCCTCCCAGTGTGTGGCCCTTCATCGGCTCGGTCACTGGCTTCATCATGCTTTTTGGTGCTGTTTTGTGGATGCACGAAAGCGGTCCTTGGCTCTTTCTAATCGGCCTCGTCGGCGTGCTCTACACCATGTTTGCTTGGTGGGCAGACACTGTTGCGGAAAGCCAAGCGGGTGATCACACTCCGGTCGTTATTATTGGCCTGCGCTATGGTTTTATCTTCTTTATCATGTCCGAAGTTATGTTCTTCGCGGCGTGGTTCTGGTCTTTCTTCAAACACGCGATGTACCCCATGGGCCCAATGTCCCCTGCGGTTGATGGTGTTTGGCCACCCGCAGGGATTGAGACATTCGACCCGTGGCACTTGCCGCTTATCAACACGCTGATCCTGCTGTGTTCAGGTGCGGCGGCAACTTGGGCGCACCACGCTCTTGTGCACGAAAACAACCGTAAAGACATGAAAAACGGTCTGATCCTTGCGGTAGTGCTCGGCCTGATCTTCACTGCTTTCCAAGTGTATGAGTACACCCACGCGTCTTTTGGCTTTGCGGGTAACATCTATGGCGCGAACTTCTTCATGGCGACTGGCTTTCATGGTTTCCACGTTGTTGTCGGTACGATCTTCTTGCTGGTGTGTTTGATCCGCCTGCAACGCGGTCACTTCACACAAGAAAAGCACGTGGGTTTTGAAGCTGCTGCTTGGTATTGGCACTTTGTAGACGTGGTATGGTTGTTCCTGTTTGCAGCCGTCTACGTTTGGGGCGCCTAACCCCTCGCGATTTGCGATATTGATACAAAGGCGCGGGGTTATCCTCGCGCCTTTTGCGTTTGATTTGGGAGAACAGCATGCGCGGCAAGATCATCGGGATTTTGGTTTTGGGCTTTGTAGGGATTGCGATCCTTTTGAGTTTGGGCAATTGGCAGATGAACCGCCTTGCGTGGAAAGAAGGCGTGCTGGCCGAGATTGATGCGCGCATCGCGGGCCCTGTTTCCGAGTTGCCTCAAACACCCGATCCTGCGCGTGACCGTTTCGCGCCTGTCCAAGTGAGCGGCAATTATACTGGTGAGCATTTGCGCGTGTTGGTCAGCCAAAAGCAGGTGGGCGCCGGGTATCGCCATATCGCTGTGCTTGAGACATCCGCAGGTCGCATCATGATCGACCGTGGTTTTCAGTCTTTATTGGATGACCAAGCGCCCCGTTTGACAGGTGATGTGGCGGTTGAGGGTAATCTGCATTGGCCATCAGAAGTTGATGGCTATACGCCCGAGCCGGATTTGGCCAAGAACATCTGGTTTGCACGCGACGTTGATGCCATGGCCAAGGCGCTAAACACGCGTCCTGTTTTGGTGATTGCGCGCGCAGTAGCCCCAACTGATCCAGCTGTTTCGCCGCTGCCGGTTTCAAGTGATGCGATTCCCAATGATCACCTTAGCTACGCAATCACGTGGTTTTCGCTGGCAATTGTGTGGTTGGGGATGACAGGCTTTGTGGTGTGGCGTATGACGCGCAGGACTGACGAAAGGCGAGATACATGAAGTACCATTCAACCCGTGGCAATGCGCCTGTTTTGACGTTCGAACAGGCGATGCTTACTGGTCTTGCGCGTGATGGCGGATTGTATCTTCCCGAGACCATCCCGACATTCTCAAAAGCTGACATCGCGGCAATGGCGGGCCTGAGTTATGAGGAAATCGCCTTCCGTGTCATGCGTCCATTTACCGGTGACACGTTCACAGACGAAAAATTCGCGGACCTGATCGCAAAGGCTTATGCAGGTTTCGGTCATGCTGCGCGCGCGCCTTTGGTGCAGGTTGCGCCGAACCATTTCTTGCTTGAGCTATTTCACGGGCCAACCTTGGCATTCAAAGATTTCGCCATGCAGCTGATCGGTCAGATGTTTGAATTCGCGCTCAAGCGTAATGGGGAGCGGGTCACGATTGTGGGTGCAACATCTGGTGACACGGGTTCAGCTGCGATGGAGGCCTTCCGCGGGCTTGAAGCGGTTGATCTGTTTATTTTGTACCCGCATGGCCGTGTGTCTGATGTGCAGCGCCGCCAGATGACAACGCCGTCAGAGGCCAATGTCCATGCCTTGGCGGTCGATGGGGATTTCGACACGTGCCAAGCGGCCGTGAAGGACATGTTCAACGACTTTGATTTCCGCGATGACGTCCGCCTTGCTGGGGTCAACTCAATCAACTGGGCGCGTGTGCTGGCGCAAGTTGTATACTACTTCTCCAGTGCTGTGAGCCTTGGTGCGCCGCACCGTGAGGTTAGCTTTACAGTGCCCACTGGTAACTTTGGCGACATTTTTGCCGGCTATATTGCCAAACAGATGGGCCTAACCATCGACAAACTGGCCATCGCAACCAACCAAAACGACATCCTGCACCGTACTCTTGAGACAGGCGTTTACAGCACCGAAGGCGTGAAGCCCTCGATCAGCCCGTCCATGGATATTCAGGTCAGCTCGAACTTTGAACGCGCGCTTTATTATGCCTATGGAAGCGACGGCGCTGCGATTGCTCAACAAATGGATGAGTTAAAGCAAAGCGGTGCGTTTACTGTCAGCCAAGGGGCGATTTCGGCGCTGCGCGATACATTTGCGTCTGGCCGCGCGTCCGAAGGTGAAACTGCGGCGGCCATTACGCGCTATCATGCGGATCATGGTGAATTGCTGTGCCCACATTCAGCTGTTGGTGTGCATGTCGCAGAAGGGCATTTGGGTGCTACGCCGATGATTACTTTGGCCACTGCACATCCAGCGAAATTCCCAAACGCAGTCGAGGCGGCCAGCGGTGTGTTTCCTGCGTTGCCCGCGCGTATGGCGGATCTATTTGAGCGCGACGAGCGTATCACCCGCGTGACTGGCGGCGTCTCTGACATCAAGACCATCATCAAGGATCGTATCTAAGTGAGTGTTCAAACCCATCGCTTGTCCAACGGCTTTCGCATTGTAACAGAGCATATGGAGGGGCTGAAAAGCGCGTCTATCGGCATTTGGGTGCAAGCGGGCGGTCGCAATGAAACGCTGCCGCAAAATGGCATCGCGCATTTTCTTGAACATATGGCCTTCAAAGGCACCAAGCGGCGCAGCGCGTTGCAAATCGCTGAGGCGATTGAAGACGTGGGTGGCTATATCAACGCATATACCAGCCGCGAGATGACGGCCTACTATGCCCGCGTGTTGGAAAACGATGTGCCGCTGGCGCTTGATGTGATTGGCGATATTGTTCTCAACCCTGTTTTTGACCCTGCTGAAATTGAGGTCGAACGAGGTGTGATTTTGCAAGAGATCGGCCAGTCGTTGGACACACCGGACGATATCGTGTTCGATTGGTTGCAAGAAGAGGCTTATCCTGACCAAGCGATCGGGCGAACAATTTTGGGTCCTGTTGAGCGGGTTCAAAGCTTTAGCCGTGATGATTTGGCGCAATTCGTGGCACAGCACTACGGCCCCGGTCAGATGATTTTGGCTGCCGCTGGTGCCGTGGATCATGATGATCTTGTTCGCCGTGCAGAAGAAATGTTCGGCCATTTACCCGCCGCACCGTCAATTCAATCAGACGCTGCGCGTTTTGAAGGTGGAGAGCGGCGCGAGTTGAAATCCCTTGAGCAGGTGCACTTCGCCCTGGCTTTGGAAGGGCCGGACTACCGCGATCCGCAGATCTACACGGCCCAGATATTTGCCACGGCATTCGGGGGTGGCATGTCGAGCCGCCTGTTCCAAGAAATCCGTGAAAAGCGCGGTTTGTGCTATACGATTTTCAGTCAAGCGGGCGCCTATGCGGACACGGGCTTGATGACGATTTACGCCGGTACAAGCGCTGAGCAAATCGGGGATCTTGCTGCTCTGACCATGGACGAGATGAAACGCGCCGCCAGCGATATGACCCCAGAAGAAGTGGCGCGTGCCCGTGCGCAGATGAAGGCAGGGATGCTGATGGGGCTTGAAAGCCCATCTGCGCGCTGCGAACGTTTGGCGCGGATGATGTCAATCTGGGACCGTATCCCGCAGCTGGATGAGGCTGTTGAGCGGATTGATGCGGTCACCACGGGAGATGTCAAAGATTTCGCTGAAAACCTTGTGACGGCCCGCAGCGCGATGGCGCTTTATGGTCCTGTTGAGCAAGCGCCGCACCTTGAGCAACTAAAGGCGCGACTGGCCGCCTGATGCTGAGATCAAAACGCAAAGTCATTATCGAAACGGAGCGAATGACCCTTCGCCAACCGGCTCATAGTGATTTTCGGTTTTGGGCATCACAGCGCAGCGATAGCCATGATTTTCTAACGCCTTGGGAACCAACTTGGGCGGCGGATCACTTATCACGCAAGGCATTTACCAATCGGGTTTACTGGGCACAGCGGGCGATTACCCAAGGCACGGCTTTGCCGCTTTTCTTGATCCGCCGTGAGGATCAGGCGCTGATCGGCGCAATCACCCTTGATAACATCCGTCGCGGTCCTGCGCAGGCGGGCACATTGGGATATTGGGTGGCGCGCGCTGCGGCACGGCAGGGGTTCATGCGCGAAGCAATCGAAGCCACGACCCACTACGCTTTCAACACCCTTGATCTAAGCCGTCTTGAGGCGGCCTGCTTGCCTGAGAACAAAGCATCCCGGGGCGTTTTAGAGAAGTCGGGCTTCAAATACGAAGGTGTTGCGCAAAGCTACCTGCAAATTGACGGACGCTGGCGCAATCATGTGCTGTATGCAAATTTACGCGGCGACCGTCGGGGTCGCACGGATATTGGTCTGGCTTAAGGGGCTGCTTTTGTGCGCCATTGCACTACGTTTCCACGTGTTGCCAACCGCGCCATGTTGTAGCCTTTTCACCAAGGTAGCCCCATGGCATGAAGCCTCAACCGCCCGTGATTTAAGGATGCGCTATGTCGATTGCACCGCTTGTTTCCGCCACGTCTGATTTTGAGGCCAAAGTACGCGCCTTAATGCCCGATGACGTGTTCGCGACTGTCACTGCATCCTACCTTGAAGAGCCGCGTGGACGGTATGCTGGCACAGCGGGGCTGCTTGCGAAACCGCGCACAACCGAGCAAGTCGCGACCCTTGTTGCGGCGGCCCATGCTGCAGGTGTTGCGGTCATTCCATACGGTGGCGGGACGGGACTTGTTGGCGGGCAGATTGCGGAAGACGGTGTGCCCCCTCTGATCTTGTCCCTAGAGCGGATGACAGCGTTGCGTTCCATGCACGCGGAGGAAGGCGTGATGGTGGTAGAAGCAGGAATGATCCTTGCGGATGTTCAGTCACACGCCCGCGCCGAAGGTCTGATGTTTCCGCTTTCGCTTGCCAGTGAGGGCAGTGCGCGGGTGGGCGGCGTGTTGTCGACCAATGCTGGCGGCGTAAATGTTCTGCGCTACGGAAATGCGCGCGATCTTTGCCTTGGCCTTGAGGTCGTGATGCCCGATGGCACAATCTGGAACGGCCTGACGCGTTTGCGCAAAAACAACACTGGCTATGATCTGCGTCACCTGATGATTGGCGCCGAAGGGACCCTTGGGATTATTACCGCCGCGTGTTTGCGCCTGCACCCTGAGCCCGCCTCAGAAGGGACAGCGTTTATGGCGGTCCGTGATCCGCGCGCTGCACTATCGCTGCTTGCAATGACGCAAAAGCGTATGGGCGGCGGTGTCTCTGCGTTTGAGTTGATCCACAAGCAGGGCCTAGATTTTTTGTCTGAGACGCTGCCAGATGTGCGCCAGCCGTTTGCTGAAAAGCCCGAGTGGATGGTGCTGATTGACGTTGGCTTGGCCCAAGGTCTTAATCCTGCGTCAGCACTTGAGGCGTTGTTTTCCGAAGCCAGCGAGGCCGGCTTGGTAAGCGACGGCGTCATTGCACAATCACAAAGCCAGCGGCAGCAGTTTTGGGCCTTGCGCGAGAATATCCCAGAAGCAAATCGCCGGATTGGTTCGGTGAGCAGCCATGACATTTCGGTGCCGCTGTCGGCTATCCCTGCGTTTATCGAACGTGGCAATCAGGCGATTGCACAGCTGGGATCGTTTCGGGTGAATTGTTTTGGTCACGTGGGCGACGGTAATCTTCACTACAACGTCTTTCCGGTGGATGGTAAAAGCCGAGCCGATCATGAGCACCAGCGTGAGGATATTAAACGCACAGTCCATGACCTTGTCCACGACATGGGCGGGTCGGTGAGTGCCGAGCACGGTGTTGGACGGCTCAAAGTTGCTGATCTTGAGCGCTATAGCGATCCGGTGAAATTGACCACGATGCGTGCCATTAAAGACGCGCTTGACCCGAAAGGCATTATGAACCCTGGTGCTGTGTTGGCGCGCTAGAGCGTTATTGCCGCGCGCCAGCTTGCGACGTCAATCGCCTTCAAATGCACAAAGCGCGTGGATGTCGACGCCCATCGCCTCAAGCTTGGCACGTCCACCAAGATCAGGCAGATCAATTACAAAAGCGCAGCCAACAATCTCGGCACCAAGTTTTTCGAGCAATTTGATACCCGCCTCAGCAGTGCCGCCTGTTGCCAGAAGATCATCAACCACCAGAACTTTTTCGCCCGGCTGGATGGCATCATCGTGGATTTCCATCGTCGCTTCGCCGTACTCCAACGTGTAATCTTGGCTGAGGGTTTTGCCGGGTAGTTTGCCTTTTTTGCGGATTGGCACAAACCCGACACTAAGCTGGTGGGCGATGGCACCGCCAAGGATAAACCCGCGCGCTTCCAGCCCCACAATCCGGTCGATGTCAGTGCCCGCATAAGGATGCAGCAATTGGTCAATCGCAATGCGAAATCCGCGCGGGTCTGCAAAAAGTGTGGTCACATCACGGAACATGATCCCTTCATGCGGAAAGTCAGGGATTGTGCGGATGTAATCGCGGACGGTTTTGTTTGAGCGGGCCATGGTGGCCTCCTTTGGGCGGGCGTTGGGATGTTGGCTTGTGACCGCGTTGCGGCCGCTATGTCAACGGTACTGGCTTACTTTTGATCAGGGCGGGTCAGTGTGAAAACGTCACGGACGGCGGTGTAGTCTTTGTAGCCCATGCGGGCCAGCGGCGTGAAGGTGGTGATGTCAAACCGCCCATCAACGATGCAATCATCACGCATATGAACCCCTGTGACTTCACCTAGCACCAAGAAGTTATGCTCACCGCGCAAAGTGATAATTTCGGTCAATTTACACTCAAGCGCTGCGGGCGCACCTGCGACGCGCGCGCAAGAAATCGTTTCGCATTGTTCCTTTGTGAGGCCTGCTTGCTTAAACTCATCCACGTCTTTTGGAAGCATTTCGCTGCTGGCGTTCATGGCATCACGGGCGGTGAATTCAACTATGTTGACGCAAAACACGCCGCTTGCACGGATGTTGGCCACGCTGTCTTTTGTGTCACCACGGTCGGCCTTACTGCTGGTGGAAGAAAACATCACCTGAGGGGGCGTGTACGCGACCGCGTTGAAAAACGAATAAGGTGCGAGGTTGTCCGAGCCGTCTGCGTCACGGGTGCTGATCCAGCCGATGGGGCGGGGGGTTACAATGGCGTTGAACGGGTTATGGGCCAGCCCGCTGCCGGCGCCTGCCTCGTCTGAGGGGGTGTAGAACATGGTTGATGTACCTTTGCGCTTTGCCCCACGTTAACCTGCATGATAGGGCGAGTTCCAGTGGCACGATAAGCAAAAGGTGAGCAGCGTGGCGGGGTTACGTGAAGAAAGTCAGCACGATTGGTGGGAGGTAGAGGCGCTTTATGACCTTTGCTTTGCGCCGGGCCGTGAGGCGCTTTCTTCCTACCGACTACGTGACGGGGTGGCGCAGGTGCCTGGGCTGTCATTGGTGGCTCGTGATGAGGCGGGTATTTTGGGCGGGGCGATACGGTATTGGCCTGTGCAAATCGGCAGTGACACGGCGCTTTTGCTGGGCCCAGTTGCTGTTCACCCAACACGGCAGGGCGAGGGATTGGGAAGTGTGCTTATTCGCGACAGCCTTTCGCGGGCGCAAAACCTTGGGTGGACTCGTGTAATTTTGGTGGGGGATGCGCCGTATTATTCCAAATTCGGCTTTCGCAAGCTGACGGATGTGACCATGCCGCCACCAACAAACCCCGAACGTGTCTTGGGCCTCCCTTTGGTCCCGCGCGCTTGGGATGGCATCATAGGACAGGTGCAAAAAGTGGACAGCGCGTCCTAGCCAAGGCTGCGGATATAGGCTGCGATATCATCACGGACTGACATTTTGCCTTCGGCGCGTGCAGTCTCGATCACTTTTTTCACATCTGCCAAATTGACCCGCATCAACAATGATTTCACGGGGCCAATTGAGGCGGGGCGCATCGACAACGTGCGAAGCCCCATAGCGGCAAAGCAAACCGCCTCAATCGGTTTGCCCGCGTCTTCGCCACAAAACGAGATGGGAGTTTGCGTCTTGCTGCACCGGTCTACGATCATTTCCATGAATGACAAAAAGCTGACGTTCAGGCTGTCGTACCGTTTGCGGACGCGTTCGTTTTCACGGTCCGCAGCAAAGAAGAATTGCTTAAGATCATTGCCGCCAATGGATAAAAAATCCACATCTTCAAAAAATGCATCAGGGGCAAAGGCCAGAGACGGAGTTTCCAACATGGCGCCGACTTCGATGTTTTCGGGCAGGATATGCCCAAGCGCTTCTTCGCGTTTAATCGCTTTGGTCAGGGCTGCGCGGGCTTGGGTGAACTCTTCGTATTGGGCCACAAAGGGGAACATAACGGTGAGTGCGCGGCCGTTTGCAGCGCGCAAAAGTGCTTGCAACTGCATCCTCAAGACGCCCGGCTTATCAAGCCCCACACGGATCGCGCGCCACCCTAATGCAGGGTTTGGTTCGTCTTGCGGCTTCATATAGGGCAGAACTTTGTCAGAGCCGATATCAAGCGTGCGGAACACAACGCGCTTGCCCTGAGCCGCATCAAGTACGCGGCCATACAAGCTGGCCAACTCTGATCGGCGGGGGAATTGGTTGCGTACAAGAAACTGTAATTCTGTCCGAAAAAGGCCCACGCCCTCTGCACCGGAATTCTCAAGGCTTGGCAAATCGGCCATAAGCCCTGCGTTCATTTGCAGCGAAATGGTTGTGCCGCACAAAGCGGTGGCTGGCTTGTGGCGAATGTCAGTGTAGCGGTCCTGCGCTTTGGCGAGCATCGCGATTTTATCTTTGAACGCGGTGGTAACTGTGTCCTCGGGGCGCAAGTGCACAATGCCCTGTTCTCCGTCCACAAGGATTTGATCACCGTTAAGCGCCTCTGTCGTGACGCCCTTGGCCTGTATCACCAGTGGGATTGCCAGCGCGCGCGCAACGATCCCTGCATGGCTGCCGACGCTGCCTTCTTCAAGGACAATCGCACGCAGCTTGCGCCCATATTCAAGCAACTCGCCCGGACCTATATTGCGCGCCACAAGCACAGGGTGCTCTGGCATTTCAGCGCCGGTGTCCGCGCCTTGGCCAGTTAGAATTCGCAGAAGGCGGTTGGATAGGTCATCAAGGTCTTGCAGCCGTTCGCGTAGATAGGCGTCGGTGACCTCGTTCATCCTGGTACGGGCGGCGGATTGTTCTTTTTCAACTGCGGCTTCGGCGGACAGGCCAAGTTCGATGTCTTCATCCATCCGGCGCAGCCAGCCCTTTGAGTTGGCAAACATCCGGTAGGCCTCAAGGACCTGTTTTTGTTCTTTGTCGCCGGTTCCGGCTCCAGTCAGCATTTCGTCAACGGACATGCGCAATGTCTCAACGGCATCGTTGAGGCGTTTGTGCTCTGCCTCTGGGTCATCGGCCACGGGGTTTGTGACAACAACCCGGGGTTCGTGCAGATAAACTTGTCCCGCGGCGGCACCTTCTTGGCCCACTGATCCACGGAACATAACGGCGCGCTGGTGCAGCGCGCCCACGCCGGTCTCGTCGCTGACAAACGCGCCAAGCTCTGTCATTTCTGCAAGCACCATGGCCACAACCTCAAGGCCATAGATCTCGTCGGCGGTGTATTCACGGGTTTGGCGCGACTGAACGACCAACACGCCCAATACTTCGCCCAACCGTTGGATTGGCACGCCCAGAAAGCCGGAAAAGACCTCTTCGCCAGTTTCGGGCATATAGCGAAAACCACGTTGTTGTGGCGCGTTGTCGGTATTGACCAGACGTTTGGTGCGCGCCACGCGGCCTACAAGCCCCTCACCAAGTCGCATACGGGTTTGGTGGACAGCTTCGGCGTTCAGGCCCTGTGTGGCGCAAAGCTCAAGGGTGTCATCGTCGCAAAACAGGTAGATAGAGCACACGTCTGTGCCCATGCTTTGGGCAATCAGTTGAGTAATGTCGTCCATGCGCGCTTGGCCGGCGCGGTCGCTGGCCATAGTGTCGCGCAGTGCGCCAAGCAGCTTGCGGCTTTCGCTCTCAGAAGTTTGTGACACCCGTATTCAACCACTTTTAGGACGCCTTAGCTGGCGCCATAATGGTGTCATACCTGTATTTTACCCGCCGGTCATCAAGTTAGCGCTAAGCCCGTCTGAAATTGTAAGCGCTGCAAAGCGAAGTGGTTAAAAATGCAGCACAAACAGGGCATTACACGGCCTAGCGTTTAGGCTTTTTCCAACTCAAACGCATCATGAAGCGCTTGGACAGCCAGTTCCATGTATTTGCGATCAATCAGAACAGAGATTTTGATCTCGGATGTGGTGATGACCTTGATGTTTACGCCTTCGGCTTGAAGGGCCGCAAACATTTTAGCGGCTACACCTGCGTGGCTTCGCATCCCGATGCCAACGACACTCAGCTTGGCCACGTCTTTATCAGCGATCAGCTCTTGGTAGTTGATGCTGCCTGATGATTTGGCTTCCTGAAGGGCTTGATCGGCGCGCGCCACGTGATCAACGGGGCACGAGAACGTCATGTCCGTGCGGCCCTCTTCCGAGATGTTTTGCACGATCATATCGACGTTGATGCCTGCTTCGGCCAGCGGGCCAAAAATGGCAGCGGCGATGCCAGGGCGATCGGCGACCGAGATGAGGGTCATTTTGGCTTCATCACGGCTAAACGCCACGCCGGAGACTACGTTGGATTCCATGATTTCCTCCTCATCGCAGACAAGAGTGCCTGCTTGATCTGATTGTTCTTCAAAACTTGATAACACGCGCAGCTTAACTTTGTAGCGCATCGCCAATTCAACAGAGCGTGTCTGAAGAACTTTTGCGCCCTGTGAGGCCAGCTCGAGCATCTCTTCAAATGCGATTTTGTCGAGTTTGCGCGCTTTGTCAGATACGCGCGGGTCTGTGGTATAGACGCCATCGACGTCTGTGTAGATATCGCACCGCTCTGCGCCGAATGCAGCAGCAAAAGCCACGGCCGTTGTGTCAGAGCCGCCACGGCCTAAAGTTGTGACGCGGCCTTCGGGGCTGATGCCTTGGAAACCTGCGACAACCGCAACCTTCATGCCGTTTTCGAATGTCCGCACGATGTTGTCTGTAGGGATTTCCTCAATGCGCGCCGAAGCGTGCGCAGAGGTGGTCTTTACGGGCACTTGCCAGCCCTGCCAGCTGCGTGCGGGCACGTCCATTTCCTGTAGTGTCAGCGCCATTAGGCCAGCTGTCACCAACTCGCCTGATGCCACAACTGCATCATATTCACGGGCGTCATAGAGGGGCGATATTTCGTTTACCCAACCAACAAGTTCGTTGGTTTTGCCAGACATCGCGCTGACGATCACGATCACGTTGTACCCTTTGGCAACTTCAACGCCCACGCGTTTGGCTGCGCGTTTGATACGATCAGGGTTTGCGACTGATGTGCCGCCAAACTTCATTACCAATGTCGGCATATTGTGCGCCCTTTGTCTGATGTTGGGCGTCGTTTATGCCATGGGTGGTTTTTGGGCAAGTAGAAGGCGGGCGATTTAGCGACGGGTACGCACCACGCTAGTTGGCTTTGTCTTTCGCCATGAATGGCAGGGGCACTACAGGCACGCCGTCTTTGATCAACTCCTTGGCTTCTTGCACGTTGGCTTGGCCGTAAATTGCGCGTTCCGGCGTTTCACCATCATGAATTTTGCGCGCCTCGGCTACGAAATTGGTGCCCACATCATCAGCGTTGGTTTCAATGTGTTTGCGCATTTCTGCTATCGCTTGCTCGGCCGGCGATGCGGCTTGGCTCAGCGCGCCTCGGGCGGGGCGTACTTGCGGCGCCATCAGGGATTTAGAGACATCCGTATCACCGCACACAGCGCAAGACACTAAATTGCGCCCGCGCAGCGTGTCATAGCTGGCGGCGTCGGCAAACCAGCTGTCGAACTGGTGATCATTTGTGCATTTCAAGTTATATCGGATCATGCGGATCAAAGGCCCTAAGCATCATCAAGTAATATATTATGTAGGCAAAGCGTACCGGAGGGCAAGATCACAAGCGCGTAGCTGCGTTAGCTCAGCAAGCTGCGGTCAAACGAGGAGATAATCGCCCGCAACTCAGGCTCATCCACCTTTTTCGCTGCTTTTGATTGGCTGAACCACTTGCGTTTGCGCTGATCTACTTCGGGGTAGTCTTTGAGAATTTTCTTGACCTTGAGCGGGTACACCATTGCGACGCATGGCAGGTTTGGCATGTCGTCCATTTGTTTGGTGTAGGAATAAAGCCCGATACAGGTTTTGTAGATTTTCCCCTCAACACCCGCTTCTTCAAAAGCTTCTGTTGCTGCGGCATCACTTGGGGTTGTGTCGGCCATGGGCCAGCCTTTGGGGATGATCCAGCGTCCAGTCCCGCGCGAGGTAATTAACAAAATCTCAAGCTTGCCAGCCACAACCCGAAAGGGCAGCGCAGAGAACTGCGTGCGAAGGTCATACTTGGTTTTACCCGTAACAGAGAGCTGTAGCTGCTTCATTGATTTGTTGGTGCGTCTTTGGCCTGCATGTTTTTTATGTGGTGGCATCGTTGTGTCCTTCGTGCCTCCTAAGCCGTGAATATAACGCTAATTTCCGATGAATTCAACTTTTCGCAGACATCGGGCTTTGTTGGGCGCATGTATTGGCGCGCGGATGTGTCCATATAAGGGCTGGACAGTCATGGGCGTGGACCTAGGCTCACCATCATCATGACTACGCAATCGCCACTTGTTCGCCCTCTTTTCATCGGGTCCGAGATTTATCGCGGCTCGTCTTATGGCGCGTGGCACCCGCTGCGTGTGCCGCGGGTCAGTACGGTAATGGATTTGTCCCGCGCACTGGGATGGTTGCCATCACAGCAATACATCACAAGTCCGCGTGCCAAGCCCGTTGCAATTTCTGCATGGCACACACCTGCCTATATTGCGGCGTTGCAAGCCGCAGAGGCGGCGCAAGGGGTCAGCGAAGAGGTCCGCCGCCGGCATCACATCGGGACCCATTCCAATCCAGTTTTTGCAGAAGTGTTTCGCCGCCCTGCCACATCGGCAGGGGGTGCGCTTTTGGCCGGAGAACTGCTTGCCAACGGGGGGCGTGTTTATGCGCCGGGATGTGGCACCCATCATGCCATGCCTGATCGGGCAAACGGGTTTTGTTATTTCAACGATCCGGTTCTGAGTATTTTGTCGCTTAAGCGCAGTGGTGTGAAACGCATCGCCTACATCGACATTGACGCCCATCACCCAGATGGGGTGGAGCGCGCGTTTGAAGCCGATCCAGATGTGTTGATGATTTCTACACACGAGGAAAACAGATGGCCCCGCACCGGTGCGCTTGGTGATGAAGGAGTGGGAAACCTGTTTAATTTACCTCTGCCAAAACACAGCCACGATGACGATATGGCCTATGTTTTGTCAGAGCTCATACTGCCTGCACTGCAAACTTTCAGGCCTGATGCGATTGTCCTTCAATGCGGCGCAGACGCGGTCGAGGAAGATCCGCAGTCAACGCTTGCTATGTCCAACAACGCCCATTTTGAAGTGATCCGCGCATTGCTACCCATGTGCCCGCGCTTTTTGCTGCTTGGTGGGGGCGGCTATAATCCGTGGTCCGTGGGCAGGCTTTGGACAGGTGCGTGGGGGGTGCTTAACGGTATTGATCCGCCTCGTGATCTTGATGACGCACCGCGCCGCGTGTTGCAGGCCCTCACATGGAGTGGCCACAGCCGTGCAAAAAACAGGCCTAAGTATTGGTCAAGCACCTTACGCGATGATCCACGGAACGGGCCAGTTAAGGACGTGGTGCGTGAGCGTGTGGGTAAGCTTAAGAAGCGGCTTTTGGTGCACGTTTAAGATGCGCTTCGAGTTCTGTGTAAAACGGCTCTTGATCTTGCGCGCGTCCCAAAACCGGCGCTGCCGCGTCGCACATCACTTCTGGGCGGCAGGTCAGGATCGCGTGCGCCAGGTCTTCGGCTGAGCGGACCATCTTGGCGCCGCCTACAGCGTTCAGGGCACCATAGCTTTCCGTGAAATTTGACACGTGCGGGCCATGAAATACACCGCAGCCATGGCTTAGGGGTTCAAACGGCGTGTGCCCGCCAACGGGCTGGAAGCTACCCGCCACCACGCAAATATCTGCAATGTCATACCACAGTGCCATGTCGCCCATGGTGTCGGCTAAGGTGATCTGGGTGGTGTTGCTGCGGCGGGTCCGGTCCGAGTATTGGGCCACGCTGAACCGCTGGCCAATCAGGCTTAAAACCTCATCACGGCGTTTGGGATGACGGGGCGCCAAGATCAAATGCCATCGCGGGTCTTCGGCATGCAAAATGTCAAAGGCATCAAGGATAAGCTTTTCTTCGCCCGCGTGGGTTGAAGCGCCCACAACTGTGAAGGGGGCTTGGTATAGCTGCGCAAATTCTGCGAAATCTGCATGGGGTGCGGGACGTTGATAGTGCTCTTTTAGATTGTTGGGTGCGCTGATGTTTGGCGCGCCAAGGGCTTTGAAACGTGCCCCGCTGTCGCGGTCTTGCGGGCTGACAAGGCTCAGTGTGCGGTAAATATTGCGGAGTGAGCTGGGTAGGTTTTGCCACCGTGCAGCACTGCGTGCGGATAAACGCGCGCCAATAATCACAACAGGTACGTGCGCGTATGACAACACAGTTAGGCGGTTTGGCCAGATTTCGTTTTCAACAATTATATGCGCGGAAACGGACCAATTATGCAGTACCATTTTTGTGACCCAACGCAGATCAATCGGGGCCAGATGCGCTTCGATCCGGTCGTTAGCCCAACCACGGATCATATCGCGCGCTGTAATCTGGTTGGTGGTGACCAGAATTTTGCGGCTTGGATCACGGCGCAAGAGCGCTTGAAGGGTTGCCTTGGCGGATGTGATTTCACCGTTACTGGCTGCGTGAACCCAAATATGCGCGCCGCTCTGTGCAGGCCGTACGAAGCCAAGCCGCGCAGTCAGCCCCCCCATTTTCAGGATGGCATGCAGCAAAATGAACGGTGCTGCGAAGGTTATGGCGGCTCTGTATATCCACATGATCATATCCGCCTTAGGCGGAGATATTGTGTCGAGCAAGAGTGCGGCTTTGATTAATTGATTAAAATGGCGGCGCTACGTGACGGCATATGGCTTTTGACATGAGGATTTCGAAGAATTACTGTGTCTTTTAGTTAATTTTTGTGTAAGCCGCCTCTGGAATTAAAAACAATCTTAACACTCGCTATGCAAAAACGGCCGCGTAACAAGTGTAGCCGGAGCGTAAGGCGCTAGTATGTCGAATAGTGATAATAAAGAGCAAAGTGGGCCGGGGCCTGGTGATGTGCAAAGCCGCGCGTCACGTGGGGTTGTGAAGTGGTTTGATCAAAACAAGGGAATTGGCTTCGTTGTTGACGGGCAAACCGGCGAGGATGTTTTGCTGCATCAAAACATCTTGCGAGAGCTTGGCCTCAGCTCAATCGCCAAAGAAGTTGAGCTGACTTATCTGGTCGACGACAGCGCGCGCGGCGCGCGGATTTCCGAAATTACAGAAGTCATCGCGTCTGAAGATCTGCTGACGATTGCGGATTTAACTGCGGATGAACTAAGTGCGTTGCAGCCCGCGATCGTGAAGTGGTTTGATGCCAAAAAGGGCTACGGCTTTGTCATTCCTTACGGCGAGGCGAAAGAGGTCTTTTTTCATGCAGAAACTCTGCGTCTGTCATCCTTGGGTGAGGTCGCCTCTGGGTTGGGCATCTGTGTAGTCATTGAAAATGATGGCCCAAAAGCAGCAGTGAAATATCTGTTTCCCTGGACAGACGCGTCTCAGCTGGAGTTTGAATAAGTATTGTCTCGGCGTTGGTCCCGTAGCAGTGCGATATTTTTGTTATTTACTGTTCATTTACCTATTTGTTCATGAACCGTTCATAAACGTTACGCTACGTAATTGAAGTCGAAGATGTTCTCTTTGACAGGTAACGAGTAGTGCCACGTGCACGATGTATTTAGTAATGAGCCTGATGGAGTTACTCCGTCAGGCTTTTTAGTGCGCAGACGGAAAGCCCAGAGTGCACACTCAGAACTGTTTCACAAACAATGACGCATTATTCACGTATTTGCTTTAATCAGCGTTAATTATTTCATATGCTCTACCCGTGTTGTGTACAGATGTTGTTAGTATTGAGGTTGGTAGCTAGTGCGTGTGTTGATGATTGAAGATGACGAGGCCTTGGTCAAAGTTGTCGATAAAACTCTGAAAAAAGCCGATATTTTCACTTACTTCACAGGTAGTGGTGAAGAAGGCATCGATTTGGCGACGCGCTATGATTACGATCTGGTCCTGCTTGATCTGAAATTGCCAGATCTTGATGGGTACACGGTCCTCAAACGCTTGCGTGAAAACAAGGTGGAAACACCGGTGCTGATCCTGACAGGCATAAACCAGATTGATGAAAAGATCCGTGGTTTTGAATTGGGCGCAGATGATTTCATCACCAAACCGTTCAATGGCGATGAATTGCGCGCCCGTATTTCTGCGATTGTTCGGCGGTCACAAGGGCACAGTCACAACGCGCTTTCGGTCGGGGACCTGACAATTGATATTGAGGGGAAGGTCGCGGTTGCCAACGGACATAAACTTAAGCTGACCAAGAAAGAATTTCAGGTACTTGAAATGCTGGCCCGCAAAATGGGTCTGGTTGTTTCAAAGGATATGCTGCGCCAAGAGTTGTATGTGGCCGACGATGATCCTGATCATAACACGATAGATGTGTTCATCTTCCGTTTGCGCAAAAAGCTTGCCGCCGCCCAAAGTAGTACGCCAATTCAAACGATTAGGGGGCAGGGGTATGTGCTGGCAGAACCCGACCGGCCGTCAAAAGCCGCCGAACCCGAGGCGTAAAGCAATTCTGCCCGTGGGCAAATGACCGCCCTTGCGCGCCACTTAACTGACATTGGCAAAGCGGTGCATATGGCGCGCGTAGGCTCAGTTGTGGCTGCCGTTTGCTTTGTTCTTGTTGGGTATGCGCTGGTGTCCGCTGCTAATCGTGCGCATCAAGATGAGCTAAACGAAAAGGCAAATCAGCTTAAGAATGCGCTAATGCTGCAGTTCTCTCTTATTGAACAAGAAGTGGCGACCCTTGCGCAAATATTGTCGATTAAGGGCGTGCGTGATCTGAACGATTTCGACAAAGTATGGAGTCAAAATCACCGTCAGTTTTCGTCGGACCTAACCCGTGTCGTCGCATACGCACCTATATTATCACGCAGCGAACTTAGTGTTTTTGGCAATTACTATCAGCGAAATACGGACTATTTCGAGGCGCAGGGATATCCCGATTTACCACTTTTGAATCTGACCGGACCACCACTTTCTGCTCCGCTTTTGTTCGTGGATCCGCCTTCGGCTAGGCAAACGAAATTTGGTATTGATTTGACTGAAAACACGGAAGGGTTTCGCGCCGTTCAGCAAATGTTTCTGCTCAATCAGCCGGCATTGGTCGGGCCATATATCTTGTCGCTCGATGCACAGCGTGGTGATAACTACCTTAGTTTGATGGTGCTGTCTCCGGTCGTGGTTGAGAACGGTCAGCCAAGTGTTTGGCAGCGCGGCGTTGTGGCGGCTCCCGTCACACCCGAGGTTATGTTGTCGCAGAGCGGTGCTGTTGATGGGCTTGGTGACTACAGCATCCGTCTTTCTGTAAATGACGCTGACGCCCCACCGATCGAGATTGCGCCAAATTCCGCAGATATTGATTGGATGGACCGCGTTCTGCCTGAGTTGATTGCTGATGATGCGCTGTTGTCGCTTGGTGGGCGGACATTGACGTTAAGCGTGAGTAAAGCAAATCGTTTCAGTCCAACCGAGGCGATTATGTTCGTGGTCATCATGGGGTCAATATTTGCTGTGATCGCGCTAAGCTGGCTGTATCTGCGCCACATCAAACACGCCAGTGGACTTGTCCAAGCGGAACTTCTGGAGCGGGAAAGTGAGTTGCGCGCATCTGAACGCCGCATTGCGTATCTGCAAAATCAAGAAGCCATTGGCGAGTTGGTCGGCGGTGTAGCCCATGATTTTAACAATATTTTGGCAATCGTTCTGGCCAATGCAGAGCTTCTGCTGGACATGCCTTTGGATGAAAACGGCCAAGATTGCACCAATGAAATTCGCAAATCTGCAAGCCGTGGCACATCTTTGTCGCGGCAACTTTTAGCGTTTGGAAAGCGATCTTACCTCGAACCGAAAGCCCACCGCGTGGATGACTTACTGGGCGAAGCGATGGTTTTGTTTAAGCGTATCATGCCCGCATCAATTGAGATTTCTTCTGATGTTTCAGAAGCGTTGCCACCTGTTCAAATTGACCGCAATCAACTGGAAACGGCCTTTTTGAATTTGGCCATTAATGCCCGCGATGCGATGCCTGACGGCGGCAAATTTACCCTCACCGCACAATTGACGCATATCACGGCAAGCCAAACTGCGCATTTGCCGGGTGATCTTATCCCAGGAGAATATGTCCGAGTTCGGCTGCGCGATACCGGTTTTGGTATGAGTAAGGCGTTGGCAGAGAAGGTATTTGATCCCTTTGTGACCTCCAAGAAGGTCGGCACCGGCTCTGGGCTTGGCCTATCGATGGTTCAAGGGTTCATGCGGCAATCTGGCGGGACAATTTATCTGCAAACGCAGGAGGGTTCTGGCACCACAGTTGTGTTGTTGTTGCCGGTCGCGCGCAGTTTGGACGCCGAAAGCTCGGTGGAAACAAAGCCGCGCAGAGCGTCGCGTCAGACACAAAAGACGATACTGTTGGTCGAAGACGAACGCGGCGTGCGCCTAGCCATGACGCGTCAATTGCGCGCGGCAGGTCACAACGTGGTTGCGGTGAATTCAGGCGATGCAGCGTTGCAGGTATTGGATGAGAAGTCCAACATTGATCTGATAATCTCTGATATGGTCATGCCGGGTGCGTTGCAAGGCGTTGGCTTGGCTAGTGAAGTACGAAACCGGCTGCCCGATTTGCCGATCTTGTTGATGTCAGGCTATCCCAAAGAAATTGTGGGAGCGAATGCGGAAATGTCGCCACTGCCACCCATGGTGCAAAAGCCGGTATCAAGGGACGCTCTTCTGGATGCAGTCCGTGTGGAATTGAACCTATCGTCACGTTAGGCGTGCGGGCGTGTTGATCCCAAGCTGTCGCAGACCTACCTTAATGCTAACAAACAGGGGTGAGTATGATGAAGTTGAACGTAAACGGCACCGATCACCAAATTGACGTCGAAGATGACATGCCATTGTTGTGGGTTTTGCGCGATGTACTGGATATCAAGGGTGTGAAATACGGGTGTGGTATCGCGGCCTGTGGCGCGTGTACGGTCCATCTGAATGGGGATGCTGTGCGCAGTTGCCAGATTGCGGCAGCTGATGCGGTTGGATTTGAGATCACCACAATCGAAGGGATGGGCACACCGGACACCATGCACGCTGTTCAATCTGCATGGGTTGATTTGCAGGTCGCACAGTGCTGGTATTGTCAGTCCGGTCAGATGATGCAGGCAGCCGCACTTCTGCAGTCTATCCCCCGTCCAACCGATGCTGACATTGATGATGCGATGAACGGCAACCTATGCCGGTGTGGAACCTATCCGCGCATTCGTGCAGCTGTGAAGCAAGCCGCTGACACGCTGGCGAAAGGATAGATCATGAGTAAGCTCAAAAAGATCACCCGCCGTAGTTTCATGATTGGTTCTGGCCTTGTGGCTGGTGGCGTTGCGTTTGGAGCCTATAAGGTGGCGACACCGCACGCAAACCCGTTGCTTGCAGAGCTGCGTGAGGGCGAGGCTGCGTTTACGCCCTTCATTAAGATTACCGCAGATGCGGTTACGTTAATCACCCCACACACGGATGTGGGGCAAGGGGTGCAGACGGCTCAGGCGCTGCTGATTGCTGAAGAACTCGACATTGATCTTGATAAGGTCACGCTGTCGTTCGGCGCGCCAGATCCAGCGTACTACAACACCGCTCTCGCGGATGAGGCGGTGCCTTTTCAAAGCGCTGACGACAGCCTTGCCGCGCGGTCTGCGCGCGGGGCTGCGGGGGCTGCATTCAAGCTGCTTGGCCTGATGGTAACGGGGGGCTCAAGCAGTGTGCCTGACAGTTATGAAAAGCTACGCATGGCGGGGGCCGTTGCTCGCGAGACACTGAAAAAGGCTGCCGCCGATCAAACGGGTCAGCCGGTAAGTGCACTGCAAACGAAACAGGGCGCGGTCGTTTTGCCTGATGGCACCAGAATTGCCTATACCGACTTGGCGAAAGCGGCAGCGGACATTGCGCCAGTGACGGACGTTTCTTTGCGCGATCCTTCGGAATGGAAACGGCTTGGTAAGCCTGTGTTGCGCAATGATATCGTTGCCAAATCCACGGGCACACAGCGTTATACAATCGACCTGGAACTCGATGGGATGCTTCACGCAAGTGTGCGCACCAATCCCAAACGCGGCGGTTCTGCGGCGCAATATGATACAGCCGCAGCGGAACAAATGCGCGGCATCAGTGCGATTGTGCCTGTGATTAATGGCATCGCCGTGGTTGCAGATAACACATGGCGCGCGATCAGGGCTGTTAATGCGATCGGCTGCGAATGGCCCGATGCTCCGTACCCCGCTGAAATGGCGGATCACTGGCAGGCGGTTTCTGATAGCTTTACGGACGATGCGCTAGATAAAGAGTGGCGCAATGATGGTGATGTCAACGCCGCGCTGGGCAAAGATGCGAAGGGGGTGCAGCAGATCGAGGCGGAATACTTTGCGCCTTACGTTGCCCACCAACCGCTTGAGCCGCTTTGTGCCGTGGCGCGAACTCTTGAAACCGGAATAGAGATCTGGATCGCACATCAGATGTCGCGGTTTTTGCAGCAAAAAGTCGCGGCTGTGGTTGGCTGTGATGCCGATGAAGTGATTTTCCATCAACAGATGGCAGGGGGCAGTTTTGGTCACCGTCTTGAGTTTGATGTTGTTACCCAAGCCGCTGAAATTGCAGTGGCAATGAAGGGCAAGCCGGTCAAGTTAACCTACTCACGCGAAGAAGATTTTGCCCAGGATTACGTCCGTCAGATCAGCATTGGGCGCGCAAAAGGCGCGCTTAAAGATGGTGGGGTGCACGCATGGCAGATGGATATCGCATCGCCGTCCGTAACGGCGTCGCAAATGACACGTTTGGGTCAGCCCGCTGCGGGGCCTGATACCCAAATTGCAGCGGGTGTTTGGAATATGCCTTACGCGGTGCCGCACTTGTCCGTGCGCGCATATCGCACACCAGAGTTAGCGCCGATTAGCTCATGGCGATCTGTTGGTGCGTCATCGGCTGCGTTTTTTGCAGAGAGTTTTTTGGATGAAATGATCCATGCTGCGGGTGCCGATCCGGTGGCGGAACGCTTAAGGTTGATACAGTCGCCACTCCACCGGGCTGTTTTGGAGGCGGTTGCGGAAATGTCGGATTGGGGGGCACCGCTTGGCCAAGGGCAGGGGCGCGGCGTTGCCATTGTTGAAAGCTTCGGCGTGCCAACAGCGGAAGTGGTTCAAGTACGCGATACTAGTCGCGGCATTGTGATCGAAAAAGTCTGGGTTGCCGCAGAAGTGGGGCAGGTGCTTGATCCGATCAATTTTGAAAACAACGTGATGGGTGGGGTTGCCTGGGGGCTTGGTCACGCAATGAACTGTGAAATTACGTTCACAGATGGCGTCGCCGATCAGCGTAATTTTGACATGCACGACGGAATACGCATGGCGCAGTGTCCGCAAATTGAGGTCCGTGGTTTGACAAACGGTGACAAAGTACGCGGCATCGGTGAGCCACCTGTCCCGCCCGCCGCGCCTGCGCTTGCGAACGCGATCTTCGCGGCCACGGGGCAAAGGGTGCGCAGGATGCCGTTCTGGAATAACGTTGATTTTGCCTAAGCGGAGACTGGCGCAGTAGTTGAGAACCGCTCGCAATTATCTTGCTAGTTGCGAGTAGTTCGCATAAACGGGTTGCAGTTAATCAATGGAGATCTGCATATGTTTTTCTTCCGTCCATCTCTTTCATCGTCATTTTGTTCGCTGGTTATGGCGGGTGCGTTTGCTATTTTGCCAATCAAGGCTGTTGCGGACGAACAGTTTAAAGTGGTGACGACTTTTACGGTTCTGGCCGATATGGCGCGCAATGTGGCGGGTGATGCAGCAGTTGTGGAAAGCGTGACAAAACCCGGGGCAGAAATACACGGCTACGCCCCCACGCCCCGCGATATTCTGCGCGCACAAGATGCGGATTTGATTTTGTGGAACGGGCTGAATCTCGAGCTTTGGTTTGAGCAGTTCTTGAGCAATTTATCCGAGGTGCCCAGTGCTGTTCTGACTGACGGCATTACGCCGATCAGCATTTCTGCAGGTGAGTATACGGGCCTGCCAAATCCACATGCGTGGATGGGGCTGGATAATGCGCTGATTTATGTGGACAACATACGTGACGCATTGGTCACCCATGATCCGGACAACGCCGAGACATACCGCGCCAATGCTGATGCCTACAAAGAACTTATCACCCAAACGATTGCACCTTTACGCGACCGTGTTGCAGCAATCCCGCAACAACAGCGCTGGCTGGCAACGTGCGAAGGCGCGTTTAGCTATCTGATCAAGGACTTCGCAATGCAGGAGCTATATCTGTGGCCGATGAACGCAGATGCCCAAGGTACCCCACAACAAGTGCGCCGTGTGATTGATGCCGTGCGTGCGAATGATATCCCTGCGGTGTTTTGCGAAAGCACTGTGAGCCAAGCCCCCGCGGAGCAGGTCGCGCGTGAAACAGGTGCCAGTTATGGTGGCGTGCTCTATGTCGATAGCCTTAGTGCACAGGATGGGCCTGTGCCCACATATCTGGACCTACTTCGTGTGACATCACAAACAATTGCCGATGGTTTGGGCGGATGAAAGACATAGCCGCGCCCCTTAGCACTGGCATCAAAGCCGAACATGTGACCGTTACTTACCGCAACGGGCATACCGCTTTGTCGGACGCGAGTTTTGAAATTCCCGCAGGCACAATTACAGCGTTGGTTGGGGTGAACGGGGCAGGTAAATCCACTTTATTCAAAGCAATTATGGGATTTGTTCCTGCCGCACGAGGCGAGATTTCTGTGATGGGCATGTCCGTTAAGGCGGCTCTTGCCAAGAACATGGTGGCCTATGTGCCCCAGAGCGAGGACGTGGATTGGAGCTTCCCCGTGCTTGTGGAAGACGTGGTGATGATGGGTCGCTACGGTCATATGGGGTTTCTGCGTCGGCCGTCTGCTGCGGACCATGCGGCCGTCACGGAGGCATTGGACCGCGTCGGCATGAAAGCCTACCGTCACCGTCAAATCGGCGAGCTTTCAGGTGGGCAGCGCAAGCGCGTTTTTCTTGCGCGCGCATTGGCCCAGCAAGGGCAGGTGATCTTGCTTGATGAGCCGTTTACAGGCGTTGATGTGCAAACAGAGGATGCTATCGTGGCATTGTTGCAAGCCATGCGCGATGAGGGGCGCGTCATTTTGGTTTCGACCCACAACCTTGGATCCGTACCAGAGTTTTGTGACCGCACGGTGTTGGTTAAAGGCACTGTGCTGGCATCTGGCCCAACCGCAGACGTGTTCACCCATGCCAATCTTGAAATCGCCTTTGGCGGCGTTCTGCGCCACTTTGTTCTAACCGGTTCTCAGCTTCACGATGATGATGACACCCGGTCTGTTCGGGTCATCACCGATGATGAGCGCCCCTTCGTGGTCTACGGCGACGAGATGCAAGCAGCGTCCGATGCGCCAAAAGCCAAAGGCGAAGGGACCGAATGATCGACACGCTCCTTGAGCCTTTTGGCTATGCCTACATGTTCAGTGCAATTTGGGTCAGCTCGCTGGTGGGGTCGGTTTGTGCGTTTTTGTCTGCTTATCTGATGCTTAAGGGGTGGTCTTTGATTGGCGACGCGCTGAGCCATTCGATCGTGCCGGGGGTAGCGGGGGCGTATATGCTGGGCCTGCCATTTGCGCTTGGGGCGTTTGCGGCTGGCGGTTTGGCGGCGGCATCCATGCTTCTTTTGAACCAACGCACTGGCCTGAAAGAGGATACTATCATTGGTCTGATCTTTACGTCATTCTTCGGGCTTGGACTGTTTATGGTCTCGATCTCTCCTATTTCGATCAGTGTGCAGACCATCACCTTTGGCAATATTTTAGCCATTACTCCTTCGGACACGCTGCAATTGGCTGTCATCGGTTTTGTGAGTTTAGCTGTGCTTTTGGCAAAGTGGAAAGACTTCATGGTGACGTTCTTTGATGAAGATCACGCCCGTTCAATCGGGTTAAGGCCCGATGTTTTGAAAGTCATTTTCTTTGCGATTTTGGCCGCTTGTTGTGTGGCCGCGATGCAAACTGTTGGTGCGTTTTTGGTCATCGCCATGGTCGTGACGCCCGGTGCGACGGCCTATTTGTTGACTGACAGGTTCCCACGTTTGCTTGCTCTAAGTGTGGCGATTGGTGCGGGAACAAGCTGTGTCGGCGCCTATCTGAGTTACTTCTTGGACGGTGCAACGGGTGGGCTGATCGTGAGCCTGCAAACCCTGATCTTTCTGGTCGCGTTCATGCTTGCGCCAACCCATGGGTACCTTGCGGCGCGTCGGCGTGCGGCCAAAGCGGTGCGGGCAAACTGATGGACGAGTTGCTGTTGCCGTTTCAATTTGCGTTCATGAACAAGGCTTTCGTGATCATGGCAATGCTAAGCATTCCGACCAGCCTGTTATCTTGTTATCTGGTCCTCAAGGGGTGGTCGTTGATGGGCGATGCGATCAGCCATGCGGTGCTGCCGGGGATCGTGTTGGCCTATGTATTCAGCATCCCGTTACTCATAGGGGCGTTTGTTGCAGGTATGTTTTGCGCTGTTGCGACTGGCTTTCTCAGCGATAACAGCCGCGTCAAGCAGGACACCGTTATGGGTATTGTGTTCTCGGGAATGTTTGGGTTTGGGATTGTCTTGTACACCAAGATTTCTACCAACCTGCATCTGGATCACATCCTTTTTGGCAACATCTTGGGGGTGGGTGAACAGGATCTTTGGACGGCTGGCCTGATTTCCCTAGGGGTTGCGGGTATCGTGATCGCCAAGCGACGTGATTTGATGTTGCACGCGTTTGACCCGGTCCAAGCGCAGGCTGTGGGATTGCGGGTTGGGTTGCTGCACTACGGGCTTCTAGCGCTGATTTCCCTGACAATTGTCGCGACCTTGTCTGCAGTCGGCATTATTTTGGCAATTGGATTGCTGATCGCACCGGGCGCGATTGCGTATCTGTTGTCCAACCGCCTCAGTATCATGTTGCCGACCGCCGTATTCATTACGCTTGCCTCAAGTGTCGTGGGTATCTACGCCAGTTTTTTCATCGACAGTGCACCGGCGCCAACAATCATTTTGGTGCTGACCATTTGCTTCATTGCGGCCTTTGTGCGGGCGCGCTTTAAACTTCGCGCAGCCTGATAGGGTCTGTCAGAAACCCTAAGAAACTGGTGGGTTGAACAAGTGTTGCGCAGTGGTATTGACCATGTGGACCCTGCAAAACGGCAGGATATTATGGCCACTGCCAAAACATGTGAGGCGCAGCAGATGTCCCTTAGGGCGATCTTGGTGAAAGTGATAGACGGCTGGGCGCTGTTGGGTGGCGCTTTGCTTTTGATCATTGTCGCCGTCACCGCGATTAATGCCGCAGGTTTCAGCGCGAATGTCATCGCGCGGTTGTGGGGGGGGACAGTTCCTGGGTTGCCGGGTTACGAAGACGCGGTTCAGATGCTGGTTGGCGTCGCGGCACTGGCGATGTTCCCTTACGCGCAACTGCACAGTGCGCACGCTTCCGTTGATGTGTTTATGCAATACGCACCCGCGCGGGCCAGCCGGATCGTTACCGTTTTATCCAACACTGTGTTGGCCGCAATTTTGGTGTGGATGGCGTTCATGCTGGTCCAAGGTACGCTTCAAATGCGCGCGGATCACGTTGAAACCACGGTTCTGGGCTGGCCCGTGTGGATGTTTATGTCTTCGGCAGTTGTGTCCTGCGCGCTTTGGTCAGTGGCGGCACTTATGGCAATAGCGGGACCACCGGAGAATACCGATGGAGCGTGAAATCATTGGCATTTATGGACTGCTGGCGCTGTTTGTTCTGATCATGCTGCGCATCCCCGTGGCGTTGGCGATGTTGGTTACTGGTGTTGTTGGCACGTGGGTGCTGAGCCTCGCCTCGCCGTTCATCAAATTCGGCCCTTATCTTTTGCAATTCAAAACTGCGCTTTGGAACTCGGTGGCGAATTATGATCTGTCGGTTGTGCCTCTGTTTGTGCTCATGGGCTTTTTGGCGGCGGAAACGGGTCTCAGCCGTGATTTGTTTCAAGGTTTAAGTGCGCTGACGCAGAAAATACGCGGTGGGGTGGCAATGGCGACCGTGCTGGCCTGTGCGGGTTTTGGGGCGGTAAGTGGCTCGTCTATCGCAACCGCATCGACCATGAGCCGCGTTGCACTGCCCGAGCTGCGCCGCCTGAAATATAACGAGGGCCTTTCGACAGGCGTGCTGGCCGCAGGCGGTACGTTGGGCATTTTGATCCCGCCGTCCGTGGCTTTGGTGATCTACGCGATCGTCGTGGAAGCGCCGATCATAGAGATGTTCCAAGCCGCTATCGTCCCCGGTCTTTTGGCAGTCGTGTTTTTCCTAATTGTCATACGTATGCGAGTGGCCCGAAACCCTGACCTTGCCCCGCAACCCATCGCGCTCAGCCCATCAGAACGTGCTCATGCCATCAGGCGTTTGATCCCTGTCACGTTGATTTTTGGGGCCATTATTTTGGGTCTTGGTATGGGATTTTTTACGCCGACACCTGCGGCGGGCGTAGGAGTGTTTTTGATCTTGGGGTACGGCCTTTTGTTGAGGCGCACGTCTGATGACGGGCTGACTTTTGGGCGCTTGAAAGCAGCACTTCTGGCGACAGCAAAAACCGCATCGATGATCTATTTCATTTTGTTCTCCGCAGATATCCTCAAGGGCTTTTTCGCGCGGACTGGCCTGCCAGCGTCGCTGAGCGATTGGGCAGGGGCCTCTACGCTTGAGCCTTATGTCATTCTGATTTTGATGTTGGTCGTCTTGATCATTTTGGGCTGCTTTTTGGAAAGCCTGTCGATGATCTTGGTCGTGGTGCCGTTCTTTTGGCCTGTCTTGATCGAGCTCAATGGCGGGGATTTTATCACCGCTGAGACTGCTGCATTCGGCATGACGACCGATGATTTACGCATCTGGTTTGGAATTCTTGCGCTTATTGTCGTAGAACTTGGGTTGATTACGCCGCCGGTTGGCCTCAATGTTTTTGTGATCAAATCCTTTTCGCCTGCCACGAGCCTAGGCGTCATTTTCCGTGGTGTAGCGCCATTTTTTGGAATTGAATTGATCCGCGTTGCACTATTGTTGGTCTTGCCCGCGCTAGCTCTTTATTTACCGCGCGTGTTGTAAGCCTGCTGATGTGTGCTGTGTTTCTCTTGCATCCGAACAACAACTAGATCGAGTAATATCATTTGCCCTGATGCAGGCCAGTGCCAGAAATGTTTTCGAATTATCTCGGCATTGAAGGTAAAAGAAAAATTTAACCTCGGTGCCTTTGTTGGTCGTTAGTTTTGTGCCTTAACTGTATTGGCAACAACCTCCTATGCTGCGTAATTTGTACGGTAGCTAGATAAGCTTGTTGGTGAAGCTGATTGGCATAGCACCGTTGGCCTCAACCCTACTTATACTCAACACTAAAATGGTAGTCTGCCTGACACGAAACACAAGCTGGTCTTAAAGGTGTTGGACATACTGGTCTCTCATTGTTTGTGGCCTTGTAAGATCACTGTGTTTATTGACCGTTAGTCATGTGATTATGAGCAAACGGGTCCAGAGTTGAGGTTAACTTAAATGCTGTAGTATTGTATACCGGACTCCAATCGTAATTGGTTCTTAATTTGCCGTAACGCTGAGAACCTCTGTGAGCTCTGTTTTGCCGAGTTGTAGTTCTGTTTCAATCATACGGTATCATGAATGTTTTGCTGCCTTCACTTAACTTAATGGTTGGGAATACGTCGGTGAATTCGAAAAGGTGAAGTTCGTTTTCTATTCTGAATTACGTCTGTGAGACGGCTCATATTACTAAACTACAAATTCAAAATGATATTGCTACCGAAATTTTGGCGTAGGCTCATACGGGGCAAAAGGATATTTTGACGTTGCTTCAATAACACCTAGCGTTCAGCTCAGTTTGTAATTCTGCTACTTAACCCAACACTTCGATGCGCGAAAAATTTCCTTTATCTGATACTGTTTATCAAGCACCAAAAACATGTTTATGGAAGAAAAATGCTCAGATTTTTAATACAGTAGAGCCTGTTGTCTCGCGGGCCTCCAGCGCTTTATGAGCTTTTACTACCTCACTCAATGCGAACCGCTGGCCAATGTTAATCTTCACATCTCCCGTCAGCACTTTTGCAGCAAGATTTTGTGCCATAGCCTGACAGGTGTCATGATCGCTAATATGAGTGAAAATCGTCGGTCGAGTTATTTTTAACGATCCCTTTTTTCCCAAAATACCGACTTCAAAAGGGGGAACCGGCCCCGAAGCATTTCCGAATGATATCATCATGCCTAGTGGTTTGAGAGAATTGAGTGATCCGTCGAAGGTGTCTTTACCAACAGCGTCCATCACGACGTCAACGCCTTTGCCGTCTGTTAGGTCACGCACTCGCTCAACCCAATCTTCACTACGGTAATTAAGGCAATGGGTCGCTCCATGATCTTTCGCTAGCTGGCATTTCTCACCTGTTCCTGCGGTTCCGATCAATCTGATCCCTTCCGAGCGCGCCCATTGGCAAGCCAAAAGGCCGACACCGCCAGCTGCTGCGTGAAACAGTACGGTATCACCAGATTTCAGGGGTGAGGTGCGATGGAACAGATACTCGACCGTCATACCTTTGAGCATCATCGCAGCACCTTCCTCGTAGGAGATGCCATCAGGTAGTGGACAGACCTGTGCTGCAGGCATGACCCGTGCCTCAGAATAAGCGCCTGGTGGGTTCGAGGCATATGCGGCTCGATCGCCGACTTTAAGATGCGTGACCCCTTCGCCCACGGCATCAATTACTCCTGCGGCTTCCATTCCCATTGCATGGGGCAATTGCATTGGATACATTCCTCTGCGTTGGTAAACATCGATAAAATTCAAGCCAATAGCTTTATGAACAATTCGGACCTCACCATTTTGAGGTTCACCTACATCAAGATCCACCAATTTGAACTGATCTGGTCCGCCATGTGCTTCGATGATTGCTGTTAATGCCATTTCTGATCCTCATGTTGCTCCTCTAACAAGAGAGCAATTCCATAGGGATGTCTAATACTTACCTGTATTTGTAGGACGTAAAAAATCTCCCAACTCCAAAGAAATTATCTTGAATTTATCGCAGGTTGAAGTCGACCCTAGTTCCTGAAGGTTAGTGTCTGAGTGGCGACTTGGGTGATAGGGAATTGGTAAAAAAACCCTTTATTGGATTATCTTTGACCTAAATTAAACCGCCAAGGCGAGCTGGCTCACCGAACACTTCTAAATTATGATCGGTCCTTATCAGGGGATGGTGCTTGTCGATATGGCAGCGCCTGTCATACTAGGTGGGCGCTTGGCGGAAGTTGTCATGCGGAGATTGCCGCCTGATCTGGGTGAATAAACAGAGGCGCTCTTGGCGAGCCTTGGGAAAGGGTAGGGGGAGTATCATGGAACCAGAGGAATCTGAGCTGATCTGTACCCGCGACGGCGATTTGCTCACTCTGACGTTAAACCGCGGCTCCAAAGCCAACTCTTTATCGCCTTCGCTGGTTGAAGATTTGATCATGGCACTCGATCAAGCAGGCGACGTACGTATCGCGATCATTCAGGGCCGGGGAAAGCATTTCTGCGCCGGTTTTGACTTATCTGATATCGCCGATTTGTCGGATGGTGACTTGTTGTGGCGTTTTGTTCGGATCGAATTGCTGCTGCAAAAAATTCATTTGAGCCCTTTCCCGATCATCGCGTTGGGGCACGGGCAGATTGTTGGTGCAGGGGCCGATCTTTTCGCCGCCTGTTCGCGCCGCGTATTAGCTCCCGGCGCGAAACTCAAAATGCCAGGCTGGAATTTTGATCTGGCCCTTGGTACCGGGCGGCTGGTTGCCCTAATTGGGCAAGATGCCGCGCGAGATATGTTGATAGATACCAAATCCATTTCAGCAGAAGAGGCTTTTGACATAGGACTTGCAACTGATCTGGTGGGTAAAGGGAATTGGAAAGTATTCGCCGTCCGCTTCGCCGCCCGCGCACGCGCGCTTCCATTTCATGCGACGAGCCGAATGATGGAGCTGACCCGTGCGCCAGGCGATGCTAACCATGATCTGGCAGCTCTAGTGCGCACTGCTGCGGAGCCTGGCCTGAAAGCCCGCCTTGAGGCGTACCGAAGTCGGGCCATGCGCGAAAATAAATAGCCTCACAGTATGGGCAGGATCAGGCTCAGCGCCATTACAGAAAGCATTATGAGGGTTGCCGTTCGGAATAGTTGTTCCGATAGGCGATGACGAACTGCGCCGCCTAGTGCGACGCCCACGAACATTACGCAGGATCCGACCACGGATATCAAAACGTCTTGCATGGAGAACAAGCCTAGCTTGCCAAGGCCGAAAGCCATGACGAAACTCGACAGGGTGAACGAGCAATTTACGGCTTGAATGAATAGGTCGCGCGGCATCTTGAGCATCATCAAAAACGGTACAACGGGCATGACTTGGGAGCCTGTGACGCCGTTGATCGTTCCAGTCACTAACCCAATGATCGGCACGAGCGGCCGTTCAAGATGGGCGGATAGGGTAAGACTTGGCTTTGCCAGCGAAAACCCGATCCATAGGAATACCATAACGCCTAAGATCCCGCTGGCCAGATTAGCGTCGATTTTTGAAAGCATCCAAAGCCCAAACGCTAGCCCTGGAATCAGGGTCAACAGCAGCGGCCAGAACCGTGCCACGGTCACCCCAAAATGACCCGCTTGGCGCATCACCATGAGATTTGACAACACTGACGGGATAACTACCAAAGGCAAAGCTTCTTTAAGTCCGAACATCAGTGCGAGTATGGGCAGACAGGTTGTGGTGAACCCTATACCCGTGATCCCTTTGGCTGTTCCTGCGAATAAGTAAGCGCCAGAAATAACGGCAATATGTAGAAGGCTCAGGTCAAAGCTCATGCTCCGGCCAAGTACTCCATTGCCGCCTGCGCACCGCCTCTTTGGAAGTCTACCTTGGCGCGCATCAGACCCATCTCGACACCGCAGAGCGTGCCCATTAACATTAAGTCGTTGAAATCGCCCAGATGTCCGATGCGAAATACGCGATCTTCGACTTTGTTCAGTCCAGTTCCCAGCGACATATCGTAACTGTCCAAAATCTCGGCCCGCAAGGCATTAGCGCCTTTTTCATCGGGCATTAAAACGGCTGTGAGGCTGTTTGAGCGCTCTGCGGGGTTGCTCGCTAAAATATTCAGACCCCAAGCGTCAACCGCTTTACGCGTAGCGCCAGCGTGGCGCGCATGGCGGTCAAACACCGCCTGCAGCCCCTCTTCGGCAAGCATATCCAGCGCCTCGCGCAGACCATAAAGCAGCGTGGTCGCAGGCGTATAGGGAAAAAACCCCTGTTCATTCGGTGCCGCCATGTCGCGCCAATCCCAATAGGAGCGCCGGTCGCCACCTGCCTCACAAGCCGCCCATGCCTTAGGTGAAATTGTGTTGAAAGATAGCCCAGGTGGCAACATTAGCCCTTTTTGCGATCCAGCCACCACTACATCAACGCCCCAAGCGTCAGTCTGAAAATCTATTGAGCCAAGCGATGAAATCGTATCCGCGATAAGTAGTGCTGGATGTCCGGCCGTGTCGATAGCCGCACGCACGGCGGCAATGTCAGATGTAATCCCGGTGGCGGTGTCATTGTGCACAACGCAGACCGCTTTGATCTTGTGATCTGTGTCCGCGGTAAGTTGAGCTTCTATGGCTTCGGCATTGGCACCTGTTCGCCAGTTGCCTTGCATGAAGACCGGGTCGAACCCTAATTTCTGCGCCATATTCTTCCACAGCGTTGCGAATTGGCCGGTTTCATACATCAAAACTTTGTCGCCGGGGGACAATACGTTTACTAACGCCGCCTCCCAAGCCCCTGTGCCTGAGGCGGGATATATCACCACTTGGTTTTGCGTTTTGAATACCGCCTTCAGGTCTTCCAAAATGCTTCGCCCTAGTTCTGCAAATTTAGGGCCACGATGGTCAATAACTGCGCGATGCATGGCCCGCTGAATACGATCTGGCGTGTTCGTAGGTCCTGGGATTTGTAGAAAATGTCGTCCTGATTTCATGGTACCACCAAAAAAGTTTGCGCATCTAGATTCCAATGTTAAAGTTAAGTAATTAAAGGTCAAGTTGCATGGCGATAGACGCAGAAAAGTTGAAAAGCCTTGTCGAAGGCGAAGTCCTTTCCTCCAGCTTTGACCAGGGGCGTTACGCCACGGATGCCTCGATTTACCAGATCCGGCCGCGTGCCGTACTAATTCCCAAAACATGGACCGACGTCGAAGCCGCGCTGGATTTCGCTAATTCTGAGGGGATTTCGCTTTTGCCCCGTGGCGGCGGCACTTCGCAGTCAGGCCAGACGGTAGGCGATGCCCTAGTTATCGATTTCACCAAGCACCTTAACAAAGTTGAGCACTACGATGCCAAAAAGGGCTGCATCACCGTTCAGCCGGGTCTAGTTTTAGATGATTTGAATCGCAGGCTTAAGACAGATGGGTGGTGGTATCCGGTGGATGTCTCAACGGCCTCGCGCGCGACACTTGGCGGGATGGCGGCCAACAATTCATGCGGATCGCGTTCGATCCGCTATGGCAAGATGCAAGACAACGTTGAGGCTTTAGAGGCCATCTTGGCAAATGGCGAGATGCACCGTTTCGCGGCGCTTCGCCCTGACGCGGCATTGGACACTGATATGCGTGCCTTGGCCCTGCGCGAGGAAGTAGAAATTCGGGCGCGTTTCCCGAAGGTTCTGCGCCGCGTTGGCGGGTATAATATCGACGCCCTTTTGGGAGATGCCCCGAATATGGGCCAGCTTTTGATAGGGTCTGAAGGAACGCTGGCGATTACGAAATCCTTAGATTTAAAACTTTCGCCGACGTTAACAACCAAAACGCTGGGCGTGTGCCACTTCCCCACATTTCATGCGGCAATGGACGCCGCACAGCATATTGTTAAACTGAACCCAGTTGCTGTGGAGCTTGTGGATCACAATATGATCCGTCTGGGCCGTGGCATACCTCAGTTCAAGCCGATAGTTGATCGGTTTGTCAAAGGCGAGCCGGCAGCGCTACTTTTAGTCGAATTTGCCGAAACAAACGCCGAAAATCGCCGCCGCCTGAGTGCCCTGGGCGATCTGATGGCAGAGCTCGGTTTTCGCTGGGGTGATCCGGGTAAACGTGAGGGCGGAGTTGTAGAGGCTGAGGATCCAAGCTTTCAGGCCGAAATCTGGGGCGTGCGGACCCAAGGGCTTAACATTATGATGTCGATGCGGAGCGAAGGTAAACCGGTTTCCTTTGTTGAGGATTGTGCGGTCCCTTTAGAGCATCTGGCAGACTTCACCACAAAGCTAACGGAGGTTTTTCGCAAACATGGTACGGATGGAACGTGGTATGCCCACGCCTCTGTAGGACTGCTGCACGTGCGCCCGGTGCTGAACTTGCGACAGGATATGGGGCTGCGCAAGATGCGCGCTATTGCCGAAGAAGCCTTTGATCTCGTAGCGGCATTCAAAGGCTCGCATTCTGGTGAACATGGGGATGGCATTGTCCGGTCCGAATTTCACGAACGCATGTATGGAGTTCGGATGGTGCGCACGTTCGCAGAGGTCAAGGATCGCTTCGACCCTGGCGGTGTGATGAACCCTGGCAAAATTGTTCGTGCGCCCAAGATGGATGAGCGTAGCCTGACCCGCTGGCCCGAAAACTATGATCCGCAAAACCGCTCCACGGTGTTCGACTGGTCGGATTGGCCCGGCGGTCTGACCGGCGCCGCGGAGATGTGCAATAATAACGGTGCCTGCCGGAAAAGTACGACTGGGGTCATGTGCCCCTCTTTTAGGGTGACCGGTGATGAAAAGGACCTCACCCGTGGGCGCGCCAATGTGCTGCGTTTGGCTTTGACAGGGCAGCTCGGAAAGGATGCTTTTACTTCGGATCAGATGGCTGAAGCGATGGAACTTTGCGTAGGTTGCAAAGCCTGCAAAAGCGAATGCCCGATGTCTATTGATATGGCCAAGATGAAGGCGGAGGTTCAGGCCGCGCGGGTAGCTTCGGTGGGTCTGAAATTGCGTGATAGGATCATTGCATCTCTGCCTCGCATGGCTTCCGCGGCGACTAAACTTGCTCCACTGGCCAATGCGAGTCGTGGCCTGGCCCACTTTGTTGGCTTCAGTACATCCCGTAAGCTGCCCGCGTTCAAAAGGGCTTTTGCAGGAAAACCGGATGGCGAGGTTTTGCTCTTTGCCGATACCTTCAACCGATACTTCGACCCTGAAACCCTAGCTGCCGCGCAGCGCGTGATTGAGCGTGCTGGGTTCAGTGTCGGCGTGTTATCTATCAAGGGCCGTCCGCTATGCTGTGGGCGCACCTACCTGTCCGCCGGACTGCCCGACAAGGCGAAGGCTGAATTGGAACGGACGACAATAGCGATGCGAGACGCTTTAGATGCTGGAAAGGTAATTGTCGGGCTAGAGCCTTCATGCACATTGATGTTTCGCGACGAAGCGGTAAACCTAATCTCTGATTGGACCGCAGACGATGGCGCGCAGATTTTGACCTTTGCCGAATTTATTGCACAACATTCAGATCACCTTACTGCCCGATCTGAGACGAAGGTGATGGTACATGGCCACTGCCATCAAAAGGCGATGGGTGTCGCACAGACAACCGTAGACGTCATCTCTGGGATTGAGGGGGCAAAGGCGCAGATGATCGAAAGTTCATGTTGCGGGATGGCCGGCCCCTTTGGCTATCAGGCTGAAACCGAAGAGGTCTCGCGCCAAATGGCGGAGCTGTCCCTTGCGCCTGCTGTCCGTGCCGCACTGCCTGATACCGTTGTCGTCGCGGACGGGTTTTCTTGCCGCTGTCAGATCGCCGATGTCGCTGGGCGCGAGGCGATGAGCCTTGCCAAACTGCTTGACCGGATGACCTGCTTGTGACCGAATTGCTTGTAACACTCACTCAGGATTTTGATCCTTTTCAAACGGCAGTTCTTGTCCTGATTTTCCTCTTTGCCGCGATCGTCAAAGGCTTTCTTGGGATCGGTTTGCCTGCAGCCTCCATGGCGTTCCTGACGCTGATCATGCCACCGACCGAAGCAATTCCATTGCTGTGGTTGTCGATCCTTGCCACTAATGCGCTGCAGTTTGCCCATGCCTCAGAAAAGCGGGAAATTATCCAAGAATACTGGCTTTTTGCGCTAGCGATCATGGTCTGCATTTTCATAACGTCCATGTTCATTGCCGATTACCCTACAGCGCTTTTGACCGTGGCGATTGGTATTGCAATGGTTGTGTTTTCTTTGAATCTTTTGTTCCCGATCAGCTTCGAGCTGGGGCCGGGGCGTGGCTGGCATTTGGGATTTGGAATTCTGTCTGGGACACTTGGTGGGATTAGTTCGATTTGGTCGCCCACGGTTGCGATGTATCTGGTCGCACGAGGTGTCTCGAAAGAGACTTTTATCGGCGCGACGGGTTTTCTGTTTCTGGCAGGTGCGTTACCATTAGGCGCTGGTCAGTTGGTGGCAGGAGTCTTGACCCTTCCGATGTTTGTGAAATCAGCCTTAGCATTGTGCGTAGTGCTAGTTGGATTTCGCATTGGCGAACAGTTGCAGGCCCATGTGAGCCAGCAATTCTTCCGTAAGGCGGTGTTGATCGCGTTCTTCTTAATGGGGTGCCGGCTGATTTTAAGCGGCTTGAGTTGAACGCCAGTTCGCCTAGAATTAATTTCCGCCGTAGATCATTTCGTTCAGATAGAGCCGTTGAATTTTCCCAGATGGTCCCTTGGGCAGTTCGGGCAGAATATGGACTACGTCGGGCGCTTTGAATTTTCCGACGCGTTCGATGCACAGTAAGAGCAGTTCCGCGTCATTAGCAGTTGAGGCTTCGCTCAGTCGCACCGCGGCTTCTACGCGTTCGCCGTAGCTGTCGCATGGTCGGGCAAAGGCGGCTGCTTCGACAACGTCTGGGTGCTCGTATAACGCCTCGTCAATCTCGCGCGGAGCGATGTTTTCTCCACCTTTTATAATTAGCTCTTTGAGCCGCCCAGTGACAAAGACGTAGCCGTCTTTGTCCATACGCCCTAAATCGCCGGTCCGAAGCCAGTCACCGTGGAATGCTGCGGCTGTGGTCTCTGGGTCATCTAAATATCGTTGCATCACATTCGGACCTCGGACCTGGATTTCACCCTCGACACCGCGGCGGCATTCCGTACCGTTATCGTCCGCAATCCGCGCCTCATTACTTATTCCTTGGCCGGCTGATCCAATTTTATGGAGTTCGGGATTAAGAGGATTGACGAGGCACTGCGCCGCCGTTTCCGTCATTCCAAGAGACTCCACGATTGCAAGCCCAAACCGATCCTGAAAGGCACGCTGAGTTTCGACCGCAAGCGCCGAAGAGGCCGAGCGTGCGAAACGCAGCTGAGGTTTATGGCTAGGGTGGGGTTCGGCCTTTCCATGGAGCAAGTGACTGATGATTGTGGGTACAACGGAGAACCACGTAATACCCCCTTCGGCGGCCTGATCCCAGAACTTGCTGGCTGAGAACCGAGAGACGATGGCGAGCGATCCTCCGGACACCAAGGCGCCCATTACCGATACACAAAGCCCGTTGATATGATAAAACGGCAGAACTCCCATACCGCGATCTTGCGGTGTTAACTCGTGGGAGACGCTGACGGTCCAGCCCCCGGCAAGCAAGCTAGATTGCGAATGCACAACACCTTTAGGTCGTCCAGTGGTGCCGGAGGTGTACATCAAAAGTGCGTCGTCATCAGTAGTTATGTCATGCAGTGGTACGGTCTCATCGCTTGGCCTGTAAAGTTCCAGGGTGTCTGGGCGCACTTTGTCAAAGGTTGTTATTTGGTCGTCATGTACGAATGCAAGACGCGCCTTGGAATGTTTCATTGCATAGGCAAGTGCATCTGGCCCTGCTGCAAGGTTCAGCATCGTCACTCGGAACCCGCCGTAAAGGACGGCGAAAAGAGCTCTAATACCTTCTAGTCCATTGGGATGCATCACGATGACACTTTCGCCCTTCGCGATACCCTGCGCTGTGAGATCTCCGGCCACCTGTTTTGAGTGGGATCTGAGTGCAGCCCAGGTCAGTATTTCACCGGTTTCTGGGAAGACAAAAGCAGGACGATAGTCATTTTCGCGCTCATTGAGCCAGTCGCGAATTGTCCCACGGGGCGGTGTTGCTGGATCAAACTTCATCGGCCTGCTGCGTCCCAATACTCGGCGAAAATCGCGTCTAAGCTTGGTTCACGCGTTGGAATTTCACGGATGATCTTAGTGGACTGCATAAAGTGGCGGTAGTTGACGTTTTCGCCCACTGAATTTCCGCCCCATGTGCCGCAGCCCATGGACAGGGAAAACGGCATGCCGTTGGTGAAGGCTCCACCGGTAGCAAATGTATGGGCTTGATTGACGATCACCCGGCTAGTGGGGATGGCTGTAGCGAGGGCTCTTGCGCGGTTGTCATCATTGGAATGGAGACCAACGGAATGGCCTGCGCCTTGATACACCTGGATGCGGCGTGTCATGGTGACTGCTTCGTCAAAACCGGAAGCGCGATATAGTGCCAAAACTCGGCTCAGTTTTTCGCCAGACAGAGGATGGTCCGGGCCAATACCGCGCGTTGGGACCGCAATATAGTCGGTTCCTTCCGGTACATCGAGATCTAGTGCTGCAATCATTTTGTCCGCATCTTGTGCAATCACCGAACGGTTCAAATGCCCATTAGGCCAGAGCTTTGCGACGATCCCATTCTCATCGTCTACCAGCGCGCCGCCCTCCTGCGCCATCGCGGCGACAAAGGCGTCATAAACTGCATCGACCACGACAGCTGAGTTCTCAGAGCTGCAAGAGGTGGCATTATCAAAGCACTTGGAGGCACGAATTTTTTTAGCTGCTTCGGCCAGATCGGCGGTTTCGTCCACGATCACGGTTACGTTGCCTGCGCCTACGGCGACTGCGGGCGTTCCTGCGGTTTGAGCGCGGTGCACGTTGTTCTGGCTACCGGTACAAACGATCATGTCGCATGCATCCATGAGCGCTTGGGTCTTTTCCTTTGAGCCGGGAGGGGGGATCATCTGTACCAGGTTCGGATCTTCGCCGATCTTGGCAAATTCGGTGTAAATATAGTCTAGCAGTCTCTCGGCGCAGGCTACGCCTTTAGGGGAGGGTGCCACAATAATTGAATTGCCGCATTTGAGCGCATTTATGATATTATTGGCAGGTGTGGCAGCGGGGTTAGTAGAGGGCACAATAGCCGCTACAACACCCTTAGCGCGCGCGATTTCCGTGATGCCCGATGTCGGATCATCCGACATCACACCAAAGGTTACGGCATCCTTGAGATCATGCATCAAGCCAAAGGTCTTGCGATGGTTCTTGGTGATCTTATCGGGCACATTACCAAGGCCGGTTGTTTGCACAGCGAGTTCCGCCAAATCGCGATTGCGGGCTGGTTCCATAATGGCCCAAGCTACTGCTTGAGCGGCGCGGTTATAGCGCGCCTGTGAGCCTTCTGCCTCATATTGGGCTTGGGCAGCTTTCGCCAGCGCCACGATCGCTTCAATGCTGGTATCATTCATCCCAACAAATTCCTTGGCTTCGCCAGCGCCCTACGCACTGGCTTTGGTTGATTTAAAGGCCCGGTAGAGGCTAGTGGCTAGCGTCAAAACCCCTGCGGCTATCAAAAATGCGCAGATTGGACGCGAGAAATAGGTACCTAGATCGTAATGTACCATCTGCATGCCTTGCGCGAAGTTCTGCTCGCCGATTTTACCAAGGATTAGGCCAAGTACGATACCGGGGATTGAGAACCCAGAGCGGCGCAGCAGATAGCCAAAGATACCAGCGAGAAACATTACAATGACGTCTAGAACTAAACCGCGGCCGATATAGGCACCGGTTGTTGCCAACATCAAGATCAGCGGCGCAAGAAACTGAAATGGGATCTTTAGTAGGTTCAAAATCGTTTTTGTTTCAACAAGGCCAATTACCAAGATCGATAGGTTGGCATAGAACATCGCCGCAAAGACGATCCAGATCAGATCGGGTGACAGCATAAAGACCAGTGGTCCAGGTTGCAGATCATGCATTTGGAACACAGCAACCATCATCGCGGTCAGCGCACCACCTGGTAGACCCAGCGCCAGCAAAGGAATCATGGCAGCGCCCGTAGCAGCATTGTTGGCTGTCTCTGCGGAAATTACGCCTTCCAGCTTGCCCTTGCCAAATTCTTCAGGAGTTTTGGACCAGCGTACGGCCTCACCATAGCTCATGAAGGCAGCCAACGTAGCTCCTATGCCCGGCAAGATGCCGCATAAAAAGCCGACGATGATGGACCTGAGAACTGCAACTTTGTGCATCCATAGCTCCAACCATGAAGGGAATGTCATGGATACTTTAGGTGCTTTATATTTGCCGCTCGCCTTTTTCTCGGCCTGTACAAATATTTCAGATACCGCGAAAAAGCCTAAGATTGCGGGCACGAATGCGATCCCGGCTGCTAGATCCACCATGCCAAAGTTATAGCGGTTAATGCCGCCGACGGGGTCTTGTCCAACCGTCGCGATTAAGAGTCCGATCAGAACAGACATCCAGCCCTTCCAGATAGTGCGCGCGCCTATTGAGGAGGCGACGGCCAGGCCAAAGAATACCAAAGCGAAGATTTCCGGTGGTCCAATGTTGCGAATGGCCCAATTGGCCAGCGGCTCTGTCGCCGCCATCATGATCAAGGATGAAGCTATGCCGCCGATTGCCGAGCATAGCACCGCGGCACCTACGGCTTTGCCGGATTGTCCGTTCTGGGTCATTGGATAGCCGTCGAAGGCCGTCGGCGCATTCTCTGCTGATCCGGGTATGTTGAAAAGAATTGCCGTGATCGCGCCACCATAGGTCCCCGTGCAGTAGATCACCGCGAAAAGCATCACGCCTTGCGCGGGCTCAAGCGCTGCTGTGAAGGGGAGCAAGATGGCGGCAAGGGTCAGCATGCTTACGCCGGGAATGGCCCCGAACAGCATGCCACCGATGACGCCGAAAACAAATATGCCAATAGTGAATGGGTCGCCAAAAAGGGCTGCAGATCCAGCCAGAAAATTCTCTATCATTGCGCGTTCAGATTCCTTGCAGCTTTGCGTTCATAGTAAGTATCCACGCGCTGAAGTCATAGAACGGTGATATGTTGCCCTGGGGCAACGGTGCGTTCAGTATTACGAGGAACAGCCCTATGAACAATAGATAAATAAAGACCGTCATGATCACGATTGCTTTCCAGCGGCGCTCGCCAAATAGCCAGATAATGGCGGCGATGAAGAACGGCGCGGAGAAATAGATTCCAACCGGTTTGAGGAGCCAGGCAAATACAATGGGCGTTAGCAAGACTACCGTCATCCTCCGGATTGTTTTTGGATCGCTTAGATCAGCCTCATCGTTGCTCGATCCGATCGTGCCCTGCGACAACGACCCGTTGAAATATTGAAACCAGATATTGCCAAGTGTCGCAAACAGTAGACAGCCAATGACTACGCGAGGCCATGCTGTTGCGCCATAGCGATAGATTTCTATCGGCTGGTTGAATTCGAATGAAAATCCATAAAAGGCGACTACAATCAGTAAGAAAACTAATGCCTCAAGCAGATGTGCGCGCGTTAAATGTCCCACGTAGTACCCCTTATAAGGTTTTGAATGTGCGCGGCGCCGTGGGCGCCGCGCAAAGCGTGGTGTTAGTGCTTATTGCACTTCCATGCCCATGGCCTTGTAGACGTCCCGGTACTGCGCAATGGATCGCGTAATCAAGTCTTTCGCGCCTTCGGTTTCGCGGTAGCTGTCGATCACGGTCATGAACTTGGATTCATTGAACGCTTGATAGCTGTCCTCGCAATAGCCTCGCTGGAAAGCCCACTTTAGCCACTCAACACGGTCAGCAGGGGCGTCAGCGTGCACATAGAAACCGCGGAAGCGCAGCAGCGCATCAAAATCCATGCCAGATTCGAGATGGGTCGGCACTTCTGCAAAGGCATCGGGGCGCTCTCCGAAGATTGTCAGGATAGGCTTGAACTGTCCCGCTTCGAGGAAGTTCCCCACGTCTCCCGGCTGTTCAAACAGCGCATCGACTTGGCCGCCGAGTAAAGCGCCGTAGCGCGGAGCGCCCTTGTCGAAAGAGATCTGCTGGATCGACATGTCTGTTGCGTCGGTGATGAACTTCATCGTCACCCGTTCCATTGAGCCTTCCTTGGACACGTTGGCGATAGTAGCCTTGCCATCCTGCGCTTTTACCCATGCTACGAAGGACGGCCAGTCGGTAAAGCGTGTCTCATTGCTGCGGATGTAAATTTGGCTGAAGGTCACCTGGCTTATTGCCAGGGGGATCAAATCCTTTGCGGGGTTAGGTAGGGCAGAATTCAGAGCGTGTGCCGATGAGGCGTCGTCGATGTGCTCCAGAACGTTGTAGCCATCGGCAGGGGCTGCCATATAGGCTGTCATGCCGACCGTCCCAGACCCACCAGGCTTGTGGTCGCGATTAATCGGAATGCCAGTCAACTCTGTCACGGCTTCAGCCATTGCAGCTGCAACTTGGCCTGAGCCGCCGGCTGGGCCATATGGTACAACCATAGTCAAAGCGCGTTCTGGGAAGCCGCTGGGCTTGTCAAAGTTTGCTTCTGATCGTTTGCATTCAAATGCTGAAACAACGCTGGCGGTAGAAATAACCGCGACACACGCTGTTGCTCCGAGTAGATTTCTCATATTTTTCCTCCCAAAAGACAGCAGTCCTATCCTCCCAAACAAAACCACCGTCCATTTACCAACCACATGAGTGCGATTGTGAACCTCAAACTGTAAACAATGAAAACACTAATGCAAATTGTTTCCTTTTGTTGAGGCTCAAGTTATTTAAGTATTTGAAAAAAAAGAAAAACTTTAATTTTCGTTGAGGGGGAGGTGACAAAAGTAACATCGCTGACGCTATTTTTACTCTTTTTGGAAGTCCATGATCGATCGGATATTCGTCGTTGCTGAGATCACTTCACCCATGAAATTTCCCGATTCTGTGAAAGGCTTGTTGATAGAACTAGGCAAAGATATTGAAGCCGCTGGGGACGATTTGGCGTTCCTATATTCAATTTTGAATTGCCAGGCCTGTCGACATTAGCCGCACTTTCCATAATTATCTAAATTTTGATGCTTTAAGTCATGATGGGAGCGGCGGTGTGAGCTACTTTAGCGAGTTGATTTCAACTGTATTTGAGCGGCGCTATCAAAAGGCGCTCTCGAATGAGGTTGTTGACAGAACGACATCGGAGTTGTGCGAAGACCTGCTCAGCAGTCACGGGGAAGTGTCAGGTGTTACTCTAGCACGCAACCTATTGGATCGCTACGCGGGTATGACCCATGAGGAGAAAACAGCTTTTTTCGAATTCATGGCTCATGATCTTGAGGTCAATCCGTATGACGTCATCAGTTCGCTAGAGAAGTACCAAGAGAAACCTGCCAAAGGCACGTACCGTGCCTTTGCAGCCGCATGTGAGCCGCGCCGTCAGGAGTTAGCACGACGCCTTAATCAGGTTCCTGGTGCGACTGGACAATTGGTTCAGATGCGCAAGGACCTGTTGGGCATGATGAAGAACCGCCCTAATCTGGAACCGGTAGACGTAGATTTCAGGCATTTATTTGCGTCGTGGTTTAATCGTGGTTTTCTGGTTCTGCGCCCCATCGATTGGTCAAGCCCCGCGGAAATCCTTGAAAAAATCATTGCTTATGAGGCAGTGCACGAAATTGATAGCTGGGATGACCTGCGACGCAGATTAAAACCGACTGATCGGCGTTGTTTTGGCTTTTTTCACCCGTCGATGGCAGACGAGCCACTCATCTTCGTGGAGGTGGCTTTGACGAAGGGTGTGCCCAATTCTGTTCAGGACTTGCTCACAAATGAACGGTCAGAGATTGAAGCCGAAGATGCCGACACAGCGGTCTTTTACTCAATTTCGAACTGCCAAGCAGGTTTAGCCGGTATTTCGTTTGGCAATTCGCTGATCAAACAAGTCGTCTCTGATCTGTCAAAGGACCTACCTAACTTGTCGACATTCGTGACGCTTTCCCCAATTCCGGGGCTGAATAAATGGCTTGGTAGTACTGATTTGAACATCTTAGAAGCTGCCGACAACCAAGCTGTTGCGGCGTATTATTTGCTTGAGGCGAAAAGGTCCGATAGGATGCCGTTCGACCCTGTTGCGCGGTTCCACTTGGGCAATGGCGCGCTGGTTTACGCCGTTCACGCAGAGGCAGACACGTCACCAAACGGGCGCAAGCAATCTAATGGGGCAATGGTGAATTACCTCTACGATCTTTCCCAAATTTCACAAAATCACGAGAAATTCGTGGGCGAACAGACTGTCGTCGCTTCCGCTGCTGTCAAAGCGCTGAGCGGATCGGTCGCGCCCAAAAGTTAAGGAGACTGATCATGGCAAACCCTCTATTTGATACTCTTTTCGGACGGCACCAAGGTAAGGCAACACCTTTCTTGGAGACGCCTGACGGGACAATCATCACCCATAGTGAGTTCCTTGATCTGGCAGCGCAATATGCACATGTGCTGGTGGAATTGGACGTAAAGCCTGGCGACCGTGTTGCCGTTCAGATCGGCAAATCCCCCCAAGCTTTAGCCGTCTACGCGGCATGTGTTCAGGCTGGGATCGTGTTCCTACCTTTGAACACGGCTTACACGCCTGATGAAGTCTCGTACTTTGTTGAAAATAGCGGCGCGCGCATACTGCTGTGCGATGGCCGGCGGTCTGAGGCTTTGGCCCCCATCGCCGCGGCAAATAGTGCCATTCTTGAGACTATGAATAGCGACGGCAGCGGTAGTTTTGCCACCAAAGCCGCCCTCATGGCTTCTGTATTTTCAACTGTTGAACGCTCGGAAAATGACTTGGCTGCGTTCCTTTATACGTCTGGGACCACAGGTCGCTCAAAAGGTGCCATGCTGACCCAAGCCAACTTGCTTTCAAACTGCACAACTTTGACAAAAGAGTGGGCGTTCACATCCGGTGATGTGCTGCTTCACGCGCTTCCGATTTTTCATACCCATGGGCTGTTTGTGGCAACAAACATCGCGTTACTGGCGGGTAGTAAAGTTATTTTTATGCCCAAGTTTGATCTGGATGTGATCATTGCCCATATGCCCAAGGCAACCACGATGATGGGGGTCCCGACCTTCTACACGCGTTTATTGGAGGATCCGCGTTTTACAAAAGATCTTGCGCAGCACATGCGTCTGTTCATTTCCGGAAGCGCGCCTTTGTTGGCGGAAACCCACGTACAATTCGAACAGCGCACAGGCCACCGTATTCTTGAGCGTTACGGCATGACCGAGACCAACATGAATACGTCTAACCCTTACAGGGGCAAGCGTCGCGCCGGTACGGTTGGCTTCCCGCTTCCAGGTGTTGAGGTCAAAATTACCGATAGCACTACTGGAGCGGCCTTGCCTCAAGGCGAGATCGGCGAAATCGAAGTGCGTGGACCCAACGTCTTTAAGGGATACTGGCAGATGCCCGAAAAAACAGCAGAGGAGCTACGTGAGAACGGGTTTTTCATTACAGGGGATTTGGGCCAGATCGACGAAGACGGCTATCTGCACATCGTTGGGCGCAACAAGGATCTGATTATTTCGGGTGGCTATAATATCTACCCAAAGGAAATTGAATTGCTGCTCGATGCCGAAGACGGCGTTCTTGAAAGTGCAGTCGTAGGGGTCCCACATCCAGATTTTGGCGAAACGGTCCTCGGTATTCTTGTTGCCAAACCTGGGGCAGAACTTGATCTTGATGCGATCAAACAGAGTATCTCAAACTCGCTTGCCCGCTTCAAGCACCCGCAAAAACTGATTGTTGTTCCTGAGCTTCCACGCAACACGATGGGCAAAGTGCAGAAGAAGGCGCTACGCGAGGAGTACAAAGACTTGTTCGTTCCTGCATGATGTCACGGTGTAACGTGAGGTGGCGTTTGAGCATCTCATAGGTCGGTTGTCAGCAGACAGAATGATGGGTGAGGCTGAGGCGTTGCCCATCACCTTGCAGCTGTTTCGCTAGCGGAGGGCAGGGGGGTCACTGGGGCCACTCTCCGTGTTCCAAGGTTACTATAGCCTTGGCTGAACCAAATTTAGGCTAATCCTATCGAATTTAAGGTGCGCAATACCGAGCGCTGACAGGCATTTTATCGTTCCTCGTGACCTTAAGGTTGGCGTTCAGTAGTCTCTGCACATCAATCGCGATTAAGTAATAACGCTGAAGTTTACAGCCTGATCCGGTTTTCCAGCGTTTCAATGTACGAAATATGGTTCTCAATTGAATATGATATCTAAAGGTGCAGCACCGTAATGGCAGCTATGTCTTGCGATGTAATATGGAGGCGAGTACCGGAATCGAACCGGTGTACACGGATTTGCAAACAATTTATGTATAATTAAGAACCTGATTAATAATGATATTATTAATGAATTGTAGCGGTGTGTAAGATAGTGTGCTTGTCAAATTACTGTAAAAACTCCGAAAAAGCTGTGTTGAACATAGCGATCTTCCAAGCAGCTGTGTGCACAGCTTATTCATGATTAATCTCACAGAACGAAGTTTGTACTGATTGCACGGTCATATCTAATTGTTCACACAATGCTCTGCTGCAATGAACACTGAAGGGCTCTAGCAAAAAGTACGGTGGAATCGGCATAGAGCAACTGAAGGAACTGAAGCGGCTACAGAAAGAGAACGTACGCCTTCGCTGAGTAGTATCGGACCTTACGCTGGACACTATCGCCTAGTCGGTGCGTTGCTAAGAGGCGCGGGATGTTAAGTAAGTAACAAACGTGTCGAACGTCTGTGGTGGCGCGAGGGACTTAAAGTGCCAGTTAGCCAACCAAAGAAAGGACGGCTCTGGATGAAACATGGATCGTGAGTCCGACGGCGTCTGGAATATCACGATCAGGTCTGTTCGTACGACCTTTTACGTCACCAAGCCTATGATGGCAGTCTTTTCAAGACACTGCACATCCTGGACTAGTATAGCCGAGAATGCCTCGCGATCCGGGTGAAACGAACGCTTAACTCGATTGAGGTAATTGATACCCTCACGGACCGGTTCATCCTGCGTGGCATTCCATCACATATAATATCGGATCACGGCCCGGAGTCTATCGCTGCGGCCGACAGGGACTGGATCTAAGCAAGTGGGGCAAAGAGCGCCTAAATCGAGCCGGGACCGCCGTGGGGTAAAGGATATTGCGAAAGCTTTTAGGTCAGGTCACTTGCGAACTGCTCAATGGTGAAACGTGCTTCAGCTTGAGAGAGGCCTAGGCCTTGATCGAGGCACAGCGAACTCACTAATTAGACGCGAAATTTTATAGTCTACCAAGATATTGTCCGCCTGCACCTCACAAAACCTTGTTCAGATGGGCTGAATACCGACAACGAACTCAAGCTCGAAGTGGACCTCCTTATGGCGGTACGCCATCAGCTGTGAGAAAACGGTGTAGTGTCGTTGTCACCAGCTATCGTTCGGGGCACATAATACCTGGACACAGCTATAACTGGTGCGGAAAATAATCAATAACAGAGTATGCGCTATTATCGGTCTCGCAATAGGCGGACAGCGAGCCGTTGTTGAGGAAAGAACCGTCCATAGCTGTCACCCGTCATAAAGTTGACACTCCAACGGTTGCGGGGAGCGATCCAATTCTTTGTTGAACTCCAATAGGGTTCAGCTGCTGTGTTGGGAAAAACGCTCTGGTCTATCATTGCGGGAACGAGTTTTTCCTCTTCATTTTGAGCGTTATCCCTCACTGCTTTCGAGATGCACTCTTCGCATAGAAGCTGTTGCAGTTCTGCTTTGGTCGGAAGACGCCACTTTCCACCTAGTTGCTCATTTGCCTGCACAATAACTTGTTCGATCTCTTCAAAATTGAGCCGTTTCGCGTCCCCAATGCATTGCGCTGTATCTGTCTGCCAGCGTTGTCCCACGCTACACCGGAGCCATGTCACGCCTTGTGTCAGATCATCGACAGTGTTGCCCCGCTCATAAAATTGGGCGAATGCAGGCTGGCTTGCCAGTAGGCTAATGAGCAAGATTGCTGGTTTCAGCATATTTGTCTCCATGCGGCAGTGTGAGTTTTTGTATGCAAAAAACACGCCAACTTCTTGGGCGCTATGCGTTCGCTCCTCGTTTGATCGAGCAGCGCCGACGGTCGGTCCATAAAGTTAAGAAAAAGGAAATTTTACGCAGAGTTGGCATGAAAATTGATTGTTTGTCATGAAATTGACGAAAGAGGCAGGTATCATGGATCTCGCATCCCTCATCGGACTAATTGGCGCAATCGGCATGATTGTGGGCGCTATGCTCGCAGGTGGCGGGCTTGGTGCGTTTATCGACGTGCCATCCATCCTTATCGTATTTGGTGGCACATTCTTTGCGGCGATGTACACGGCGCCGCTTCCGGTTTTCTTGGGCAGCTTTGGGGCGATGGCCAAGACCTTTTTGCCGCCTGTCAAGAAAATGGATGCCATGATCGAGCGCATGATCGAGCTTGCGACTGTTGCTCGAAAAGACGGGATGATGGCGCTGGAAGGACAAGAGGTACCTGACAAGTTTTTTGAAAAGGGTTTGCAGATGCTTGTGGACGGCGCCGACGAAGGCAAGCTCGTCAAGCAGCTGAATGCAGAACTAAAGGCCATGAAAGTGCGTCACGAAGAAAATCAGGGGTGTGTTAAAGCGTGGATTGATTTGGCTCCCGCGATGGGGATGATCGGTACGCTTGTTGGTTTGGTTCTCATGCTTGGTAATATGGCTGATCCTAAGGCGATTGGTCCTGCGATGGCGGTGGCTTTGCTGACAACTCTTTATGGGGCGTTCATTGCGAACGTATTATTTATGCCGATGCAAACCAAACTGGAAGGCTACACAGCCTATGAAGTTACCTATCGCCAAATGGTGATCGAGGGTTTGCGCGGGATCGCCCGCAGTGAAAGCCCCCGTAATATCCAAGACCAGATGGCCGCAAACTTGCCGCCGAAGCTGCAAGCAAAGCTTGAAGCTGCGTAACCAACGCATTTTGCGCGCACTGAGGGAGCCCAGATATGGCAGAAGCAATCGAGCCAGAAGAAGAGCAGGAAGAAGAGGAATGTCCCAAGTGTCCGCCTGTGGGTGCGCCTGCATGGATGGCTACCTTTGCGGACATGGCGACTCTCTTGATGGCGTTCTTTGTTCTGATTTTGTCGTTTGCTGAGTTCAACACGCCTAAGTTCAAAATGATTTCCGGCTCTCTCAAGAATGCTTTTGGTGTGCAAAAAGTTGTTCCCGTTGTGGAGCAGCCAAAAGGAACAACAGTCATTTCGATGGAGTTCAGTCCGTCACCCAGCCCTTCGGTTACTCAAGAAATGACACAAGAGACCACTGAAGTTCAAAAACCCGAGGTGCAGGTCGATAGCAAACAGGAAGATGCAGTAGATGGTGATAATTCTGACCAAGCTGGCACAGAGGAGGGTTCTGGACAGGCTGGTGAGAATGAAGGTGAGAAAACTGCCGCTGAGATAAATGCTGCTGAACTTGGCGAGGCATTGCAGCAAGCTGTCGCGAGCGGCGACGTATCCGTTGAAATGATGGGCGATAACGTCGTTATCAACTTTCCTTCCGAGAACACAGAGCCAAAAGACTTGCCGAGTTTGCTGGAAGAGACGCTCGCAGCCCTTGCTGAGGCACGCAACGCAAGTGGCCAAGCAGACAGCGAAGTTTTGTTCGGTGGACTTGAAGAACAACTCAAAGAACTGGCACAGGCCGCCTCGGCAGACCGTGAGAACGCAGGGCCCACCGATGAAGAGGTGCAGCAAGAACAGCAGCGCGCAGCAGCAGTCGAGAGCGCCAGCTTAACCGAAGACCGTTTGGCAGTTTTGTTGAGTGAGGAAATCGCGCAGGGCCTCGTTGAGGTCGAGCAACGTGAAGATTCCATTTTCTTAACGATTGGCGCTGGTGGAGCCTTCCCGTCGGGGTCTGCTGATTTGACAGTCGACGCCAATGAAATCTTAAGCCGCGTCGCGTTTGCGTCAATGACTGGTGACAGCGAGGTTACTGTGACTGGCCATACAGATGATGTGCCAATTTCAGGTGGCCTGTTTCGCGACAACTGGGATCTCGCTGCTGCCCGCGCTGCTAGCGTCGTTCAATCTATGCAAGCAACGGGTCTTGTTGAGCCTGGGAAAATGAAAGCTGTCAGCTTGGGTGAAACTGCACCTCTTGAAAGCAACGCAACTGCCGCTGGCCGCGAGAAGAACCGCCGTATTGAGATTGAGATCAGCTACTAGCGTGCCGTGGCTATAAACTTTGCTGCTAACGAGTCGTTGTAGATAACGACGATGAGAAGGGTTTGACCGATGACAGTAGACTATTTGAGCACCCTCAATTCCAAAGGCTCTGGGTTGAACGTAACCCAGCTTGTTACCAGCATCGTGGACGCCGAGATCGAGCCTGCAAAGGCACTGGTGAATGAAAAATCTAGCGCCAACGAGCTATCAGTTTCTGAAATTGCGTTGATGCGCTCGCGGATGGACGCGGTGCAGGGAATTTTTGAGAACGCTGGGAACGGTGGCTTGTATCGCGCGCAAAGTTCTAGCGCAGATATCGCGCTACGCGTCACTGATGAGCATGCACTCGAAGAAAAAAGCACCCAAGTTGCTGTCACCCAACTTGCTGCGCCTCAAGTCTTGGAATTTCCGAATTTCGACGGCGCGGACGATACTTTAGCTGCCGGCACTATCACAGTTGATATCGGAAAATGGAGTGGTGGAACCTTCACCGCTAATCAAGATGTAACTCCGCAATCAGTGACTGTTACGGCAGACACAACTCTATCCGATTTGGCTGCACAGCTAACTGCACTGGATGGCGTTACTGCTGAAGTTGTCGATAAGGGCGATGGTAGCTTTTCATTGAGTATGGTGTCGGAGACCGGCGCAAGTAATTCTTTGCGGCTTACTGCGTCCTCTAGCAACTTGGCGGCGTTTGATACGACTGATGGCTCCAGTGAGGTAAGTGCTGCCTTGAATGCGCAGCTCCGTGTTAACGGAATTTCTGTTGAGCGGCCTAGCAATGTTCTGGAGGACGTTGTTGCGGGTGCTGAAATCACACTTCGCGGCGTCACAAGTTTCGATCAATCCATCAGTGTTGCGAAAGATACTGAAAGTGCCAAGGCATCTGTGGAGGCGCTTATTTCACAGATTAACACGCTTCGTAATTACATCGATACGGCGACGGCTCGCGGGGTAAATGGCGCAGAACCTGGTCCGCTTGCGGGTGAGCCGGTTATTGAAGCGATTAAGCGGGATCTAATGAATTTCACCACCGAGCCTCTTAATGGGTTTGGGGCGGATCCTGTCTACTTAAGTGAAATCGGAATACAGACCGAGCTCGACGGTACACTTAGTCTAGACTCGGAAAAGTTGATGGACGTGCTCGATACAGAGCCAGAAAAGTTTCAAGCTTTGTTCAGTTCGACGGGAAGTATCGATGTGCCCAACATGGATGTTAGCCTAGCCAATGGAACCTATCCTTCTGCCGGTACATTTGACTTTGTTTATGATGACAACACTCAAACTGCGACGTTAAACGGTGAGGCGCTGTACGGGCGCACCAATGCGGATGGCCAGCGTGAATTTTATCGCAGCACCGGCGTATTTGAGGGCGTTAGTGTGACTGTTTTGGACGGGGTGGCATCTGACGCCAGTGTCAGTCTTGGCTTGTCATTTGTTGATAGGGTTGAGGCCTACCTCAAAGAATTACTCAGTGCGCGGGGCGACGTGGCCACCAAAGAGGCAGCTTATACTGAACGTGCATCAGGGTACCGCAATGAACTCGCTGAACTCGATGAACGCGCACTATTGTTAGAAGCACGACAGATGGAAAAGTTTGCCAAGATGGAGCAAGCGGTTACGCGTCTTAAATCTACTGGCGAATATATTACGAGTATGATGGACGCATGGAGCAAAGATGACTAGGTCGACATCCCGTCGCCATTTTTATCGATAACCAACTTCTTCATTTTCTCGATTAAGGTGGTCCGACCAATGCTCAGCTTATCAGCAGCATGGCTGACCATTCCGTCGCTTACACCCAAGGCGGCTTCAATCAAGACCACTTCAATATCACGAAGATGCCCGCGCAGGTCAATTTGATCGTGATGTGAGAACCAAGGTTTATAGTCTTCAGGTTTTGGGGGTTCTGAGCTGTAACTCGGCAGTTCCGGCCCGGGGTTACCAAACAGATCCGCAGTTGCCTCCCAGAGTGCATCGCGTTCGATCGGGTTTATCTCGTTGGGTAGGCGCAGGGACAACAAATTTTCTCGTACATGTTGTCCAGTCACTTCGCATCCGCCAAACAAAACGAAAGCACGATCAATTACGTTCCTGAGTTCTCTGACGTTTCCTGGCCAGTCATATGCGAGCAGCGCTTTGTACGCGGAGTCTGCAAAAAGAGGCGGCTTTATGGACGGATTGCGTTTGTGATGTTTGGCTACAAGGGATTTTAAGATCGCTTCGATATCATCTGTGCGTTCGGCCAGTGGTGGTACGTCGATTGGAAACACATTCAGGCGGTAGTAAAGGTCTGCCCGAAAGCTACCATTTTCTACCATCTCGCGAAGATCTTTGTGGGTGGCGCAAACCAGCCTTAAATCAAGTGGAATTTCTGCTGAACCGCCAACGCGACGCACGGTGTGTGACTCCAAGACACGCAACAGTTTCGTTTGAAGGCTCGGCGGCATATCCCCGATTTCATCGAGGAAAAGCGTCCCCTTATCAGACTGTTCAAATCTGCCAGCTCGACGTTTATCTGCTCCGGTAAATGCCCCTTTTTCGTATCCAAACAGCTCAGACTCCATCAATTCGGCGGGGATGGCGGCACAGTTGACGGCAACCAACTCACCGGATCGACCGCTGTCTTCGTGAAGTGCTTGTGCGACGAGCTCTTTGCCCGCCCCTGTCGGTCCCGATACCAAAACCGGTCCAGCCGATGGTGCTACCGTTTCGATGAGCCGTTTCATCTCAAGGGTACTGGCAGCATGTCCGATAATTATCTTTGACGTTGCCGTTTGAGATACGTGGTTCATGAAGTTTCCTGAGGCAAGCAATACTCTTGTGAATTTTTTCTCATGTAGACGTTACAATTAATAATAATTAACAATAGGTGTCTTTACGGAACTGAAGGGGTATCTTTTGACAGCTGCGTCTTATCCGCATAAGTGAAGTTTACGATCGTTTGAGAGTGAAATTAATTATATTTTTCGCTAAAAGTAATGCTCTATTAAGCTATTGCCATTAGTAGGATTCGTCATATTGTTGGATAGAGAAGGCCCAAGATGACAGTGAGTAGATCAACCGCGCTTGTTCCAGTATCAACACCTTCAACCAGTATGGTTGCGGGCGGAAGTAGCGTGCCCGGTGGAATGCTGCTAGCAGGTGAGGATGTTACACTCCGCGACCGCGAAGAGGTCCGCAACCGCCTTCCTGACATTTTAGGGCGCGCATTGGCTCGATCATGGCTTGACCCTGATTTTGAACAATATTTCAGTATTGATCCGCTCGGAGCGCTAGAGAACGGTGGTGTTCATTTGCCGCAAACAATGTTCATTGAAGTGACGAAGTCTGTTGCTGATCGCCCCAAGATCGTTGTTTACGAAAGACAAGAGGGCTCAAAGTTCAAATCTCGCGTGCTCTACTTACAGCTGGTAATGGTGGCGGGTAAGTGAAGGTACTTCAAGTAATTATAGTTGCTGGATTGGCGCTAATTGTGTCGAGCCCCGCAACAAAGGCGATGGGGCATTCACAAGCCACCGATGCCCTATTTGCACAGGCAGTAGAAGCCGTGCGTGCCAAAGAGTATGGTTCCGCAGTTGATATATTTCGTGACCTCTCAGAGCAGGGGGAGGCTGATGCACAATTTAATCTGGCGCTCCTTTTGAAAGCAGGTCTTGGTCGACCCAAGAACTACGAGGACGCGTACTTCTGGTTTGTGTTGTCTTTGCTTGGTAACGAGCAACGGGCAGAACCAATGGTGGACGAGTTATCTGATCTATTGCCGCCGCCAGTTCAGACTGAAATTTACGAGCGTATCAGCGAGCGTTTGAATCAGCAGCTTGCCGTTGGGAACAAACGTGCGATTATGAAATACGCTGGCTTGCATGCTAACTTTTTGATCGAGCCGGACATAGAAACAGCATATGTCTGGTATTCAATCGGTCAGGCGCTTGGTCTGAGAGGCGCCAATGACGGGACAGCTGCTATGACAGCACTGTTGGAGCCAGAAGCGCTTATCGCTGCACAACGACGCGCACTTGATGATTTTGAAAGTTCAGAATTTGCAGCGCAACCTTCTCAGGATACTATTGAATAGAAACCGCTTCGTCGTGGGTTGCGCGATCAGGGCTTTGATCTGAACGTGAGGTGGTGTGAAATCTGATAATTGCAGACACATCTATTTCAGGCAGTCCAGTTTCTTGCTGAATGTTTGACGCGCTTACGCCAAGTTCGGCAAGTGTTATCGCCCGATCAACTTTTGTAGCAGGTTGCTTCGTTTTCTGCTGTTTTCCAGACCACATTTGCTGATCATCGATTTGTTGTGCGAGAGCGCTAACTGCGTGCTGTAATTCAGCAAGATTTTGGGAAATCTGATAGATGGCTTCAGTCATGCCTGTTTTCGCGCGATGTGAGCGTTTGATGCGAACCATGGCAACGCCAACGCAGATCGCAGCCGTACCTGATAAGATAGCCGCGATCGCATAAACGGTCTGTGGGTCGAATTGGGTTAAGATCATTGCCGATATACTCCTGCCTTTGTGAGCAGTTTTACACCGGATCGTCGCTATTTTTACGTGGCGCGAATGTGTCAAGTGCTCGCGCTTTTATCTGCAACTTCTGTTCCAAAGCCGCTATTTCAGAAATTAAATTTCCGATCTCTGCTTTTGCCTCTTCCTCCAAAGGCAAAGACCCACCACTTTTAATGGCGGGGGCAATGACACTCTTTAAGAGGTCGTCAATTTCTGTCCACGCCTCAGATAAGTCTGCTGGCGCGGTTGTGGTCGCAGACAGCTGCCCCACAAGTATGTCTAAGCGTTTTAGAGCTGTTTCGAGCTGCATTTTACAACTTTCCTCAGTCTACAACCAAAGGCCTATTCACCCTTCATTTCGAAGTAGCTTTCCATAAGGCGCTCAGATACGAGGCCCAAATTAATAGGGTACTCCCCATTTGCGATCGCTTGTTTGATACGGCTTACTGCTTCCATATCGATTGGTGGTGTCTCTGACATTTTCGACACCGATGCCTTTAGCGACAATTGTCCGTCATCTACAGATTTTGCTACATCTGTAACAGCGGCAACAGGTGCTGCCCCCGTCCGGTTGGAGGCATGACTTGCGCTTTGAGGCGCCGGGGCGCTCATTTGTCTTAGATTGTGTTTGATGAAATCTACCATCACATTCTCCTTCGTATCCCAACTAACGACGCAAGATCAGTTGATGTTAGCTATTGGAGACACTTTTTTTGAACTTTCGACTAAGGCGCTGATTTCTTTGCCAGATCGACTGTTCACAACTGTCACGATATCGCCAATTTGCGCATCTTCAAGTATTTTTCCAACGCTCGATACTTCAAACCCGTTCAGGCGCTGAATGATTTGCACAGGCTGGCCAGACTGTACAGCCCATTGATGTTCGAGGTGACGTGCTTTCAGGGGCTGCATCGCACTTATGCTTTGCTTGGCTCGGCGGCCAATTACATCTTCTATACGGTAAAAGCTTCCTAGTCGGCTGCCTGCGGGTGCTGGCGTTAATGCAACGATGTCGTCGGTAATGATTGCGCCACGCTTTACGCTTGCAAGGAGCACCACAACTTCTGGACCTGCTACTTCGCTATCATTGGTGTCTGGTGTATCGGGCGTCGTAATTGCACCTGTACGCACTAGGATATGCCACTCTTGACCAACTTGAGGGCATACGACTCGTGCGGTATCCCAATTGTCGTCAAATTTCGGGGTCACTTTCAGCTCCGCATCGCAGCTATAGTAACGTCGGCGTTCAGAAATATGAGGCTTCGCAATGACGCCATCGTCAGCCAATCGGTCTATGACCGCTTGTTTGACATCAAGGCCGGTTATGACGTCAGACGCAAAGCCCTGTGTACTCATGACAGAAAGAGCAAAAAAAGATGCCAGTCCGAATTCCATGAATATTTTGAGTTTCATCTCTTTAGCTCCATGAATTGTACGGCTTTGCCAGCTAACTCTTTGGCATTCGTCGCACTATCGAGCGGTCGCAGGGTAGCCTCATGATCTGCAATAGAAGTGATTTCCAGTATCTCGTAGGCTGTATCACGTCCGTCGGTGTAGGCGAGGTGATGAGTACTTAGGCCATCAAGACGGCCAAATGGGATCGTCAGCTTGCCACCGCGTACTGTCATCTGCCCAGCGAGGGTCTGGCAAGCCCGTTTATCGACTAAATCCGCGACCAGTTGTGTTGTGATTTTTGCAACGGTTTTCGGCGCAGTCTGCCGTATGTCGCCGAGAGGTTTTAGCAGGCTGCTCAACGGGCCGCGCTTTTTCAAAATGAGCTTATAATCGTGACTGGCGTGCAAAGTGTTCGTGTCAAAGGGGTTATTCTCCAACGCTACTGTTACTTTAACTGGTAACCATTCTTCGCTGTTAGATAAGGTTGGGCTGCCGATTTCAACACGCGTGCGCAGGTTTAAGGCGTGTCGCTCAGCTATAGGCGTGACCTCTGGCGCTACGGCCACCCCCTGGGTCAGCGCAGTATAACTAAATTCAGCGGCAAGGCTTGTCTGTCTCGGTGTGATGTTAGGTGAGATAGTTGAAACGCGATTCGTATTGTCTAGCGCTTCGGTGACCGCATTTTCGATATAAGGTTGCATGTTTGGGACCCATGCGGGCACCGCCTGGGCAAGGGCCATAGAAGGTTTGTGAACAACTACACTGAGTTGGGCCCGTCTTTGACAGGTTTTTGTGTCATCAAGTTGGCCTACGACAGCGCGAACCTTGACGACGGAGCGCTTCGATGAGGTTTTGCGAGACAGCACTGTGTAGTCCAAAATTCTAGACTCTGGTCTAACCACGAGAACGTCGCTGCGAAGAACCGATTGAGAAATAGCGCTGTACCCACTTACCTGTGCCCCACCTTTGAGCGCCGCTTGATAGAGTGCTTCTTGTAGAGCCCGTCGTTCAAGATGCGCGTCGGACGCTGCACCTGTTGCAACTGCTTGTCCTGATGTTTCTACGGTTATGATGTCATTCGCTGATACATGAAGTGGTGCGATAACAAAGCAAATGCACGCAATGAATGTGCGCGCAATCGTGGGAACACCATTTAGAAAAGTTGCAGGCATTGGGCTTTACCGGCGACGATATGCTTTGAAAATTTGATTGATTGTCATTCGATCCATCTCAAGCTGAACTGCATATGTATCAGTGCCGCGAGGTTCGATTTTGACGGTACGTGCACCGCGGATTGCACCGCTCACGCTAGCGCGCAAAGTGTCAGATTGTAACACGGCTTCAGAAAGCTGCGTTTCCCCTTCGATCGTAAGCCCGTGGATCTGTTCAGCCAAGGTGCGCATTGCATCCATTCGCGCAGCACGGATCGCCATGAGGCGTCGCTGGTTTAGCGTCTTGCCTGGTTGCGATGAAATTACAGAATATCCAATTGCGCCAATCGTTGGCGTTGGTGCTGTCTTGACTGTGCTTACATCTAGCACTTGTTTCGTGTGAGTAAGCTGTTGCGCTTGTGCCTCTGACGTAAGCTGTTGGTGTGACTTTGCGGGTGCCGGCGCAAACATGTCTGCGACTGTCATTTCACATCCAGACAAAACCAACCCTGCGGTGCCGGCCAACATAGCTTTGCGCAAAGATAGCGTGCTCGAGGTATAAAATTTGCAGCTCATGAGAGGGCTCCTGTAAAATAGCTGTTGCCAGGACACTGCATGAAATGTGCCAGACCTGTCAGTTCAGTTGCGAAGCGGTCACATAGGGTGATGTTCGTTAACTTGGCACAGGGCTTGCATCTTAGGTCTGCCCACCACGTTCGGTGGGAGGAAAACTAAGGCAACGATCTTTGACGCAACAGCAACATATCAAGGCAAAACACGAGCGTGAGCCCGCGGTTACTATTTCGGATCGTCAGTTTTCGGACATGCGGAGGCTGTCATGGAATTGACACGTAACACGGCACTACTGGATGATGCGAAATCGGCGTTGGGCGGTGCGGTACTGCCTGTCGGTATTCTTGTGCTCGTTGCAATGATGGTTCTGCCGCTACCGGTTTTCCTTCTGGATACATTTTTTGTTGTGAACATTTTGTTGTCACTGCTGATCCTTATGGTCGCATTGCACACACACAGGCCATTGGACTTTTCGTCATTTCCAAACTTGATCTTGATCGCGACGGTTTTGCGCTTGGCGCTGAACGTTGCATCAACACGTATCGTCCTAAGTGAGGGCCATTCAGGGGGAGACGCCGCAGGTAAGGTCATTCAGGCTTTTGGCGAGTTTGTTGTGGCTGGCAATTATGCTGTTGGTATTTTTGTATTTATCATTTTGGTTATCATTAACCTCGTCGTTATTACCAAAGGTGCGGGGCGTGTGTCTGAAGTTACGGCACGCTTTACGCTTGATGCGATGCCGGGCAAGCAAATGGCCATCGATGCGGATCTAAACGCAGGCATCATGTCTCCCGAAGAGGCCACAGCACGCCGCCAAGAAGTGGCCGATGAGGCCGACTTTTACGGATCGATGGATGGTGCGTCTAAGTTCGTTAAAGGCGATGCGATCGCTGGTTTGCTTATTTTGGCGATCAATATCGTCGGCGGTTTGATCATTGGTGTTGCTCAGCACCAGATGGCTGTTGGTGACGCTGCACAGACCTACATTCTGCTGTCCATTGGTGATGGTTTGGTCGCCCAGATCCCGTCTCTTTTGCTTTCTATCGCTACGGCAATCATCGTCACCCGCGTGTCCTCCACACAAGACATGGCGCAGCATATTGGTGGGCAGGTTAACCTGTCTCGCGCTTGGCTACCCACGGCGGCGGTTATTTTCATTTTGGGGCTGGTCCCCGGTATGCCAAACGAACTCTTCATGTTCTTTGCGCTCGGAGCAGCGGGTGCGGCGTATATTGCACGGCAAAAAGAGATGCTTGCCATCGATGAAGAAGAGGCCGCGGAAGATGAGGCTGAAGATGCCGTGGAAGGTGATAGTGATGCGGTGCTGCTTGCAGATGTGACTGATTACTCTGCCGTCTCCATGCAGCTTGGCTACGGTCTGATTAACATGGTGGATCAGGAGCAGTCGGGTTCTTTGGTCAGCCGCGTTACAGGTATCCGGCGAGAGGTTTCGCGCGGACTTGGATTTGTAATCCCTGGGGTGCGAATTCGGGATGATTTGGCGCTTGAGCCCAATCAGTATCGCATTCGGGTTGGTCAGACGATTGTGGGTGAAGATGTGGCATACCCCGATCGCAAACTGGCGTTACCGGGTGATGATGCGCGCGTTAAGCTTGAGGGCATTGAGGTAAAAGACCCGTCATTTGGTATGGATGCGGTTTGGATCCGACCTCAACAACAAGCGGAAGCTGAGGCGAACGACTATGTCGTAATTGAACCAGAGTCTGTTATTTCGACCCATTTGAGCCAGTTGTTGCATAAACACGCAGCGGACTTGGTGGGACAAGACGATGTTCAGGCGCTTTTGGATCAGCTCGCTGAGGCCAGCCCAAACCTAGTAAAGTCGATTGTTCCAAAGCTGGTGCCGCTACATATTCTGACCTTGGTGCTGCGTAGGCTTCTGTCGGAGCGTATCCCAATTTCCGATTTGCGCCGCATTCTTGAAGGGCTGTCCAATCTAGTCGGGCCAAATATGGGCCCAAATGAAATGGCAGAGGCCTTACGCCCCACTTTGGCTCCGTTACTGATCCAGCAAGTTTCACCTCTTGGAACCGTGTTGCCTTTGATGACGCTTACGCCAGAGTTGGAGCAGTTGATGCTTCGGACCCACCGTCAAAATGGCGAGGGCGAACTGATCTTGGAAGGTAGTTTGGCCGAGCAGTTGATGCGCGCAATCAATGACAGCAGCGAAAAACTAAGCGCGGAGGGCCGTCCAGCCATTATGGTCGTGGCGCCGCAAATTCGCAGAGTCTTCTCCGATTTTGTCCGCTCACATATTCCTGACATGATCATTTTGAGCTTCACAGAACTTCCTGAAAATCGCCGTGTTGAAGTCTACAGCACAATTGGTGGTTTCGATGCACTTGGCAAAGACGGCAGCGCATCAAACGAAACCTCCACAATGCAACATGAACCTGAAACTGTCTGAGGTAAATCGACATGCCTACAATTACTGTAATGGCGCCAGATAGTGCGCTCGCTATGGACGAAGTTATCCGCCAGTTGGGGGATGGTGCTTACATTCTGTCGACCAGTCAGAAAGACGGCATGATTCAAATTAAAGCGACTAACGAGCCGGCTACTTCGGCTCCAAAACGATTAAGCTCAGTAAAGACTGTTTTTGAAGATGAATTAGAACGTCAGTTTTCAGGCGCGCAGAAGACGGCGCTGGTTGCAGCTTTGGGTGGCGCTGATGTTGCAATTCCCGAAGGGCCCGCACCTAAAGCAGAACGACCTACTTTGGTTTCTGTTGACGGTGGCTTGATGGAGAAAGTTGATGTGCGGTCTACTGCTCATTCCATTCCCGCGCCAAAAGACGAATTGACAGGCAATAAAGGCAGCTTGGCTGAACCGGAGTCTGATGCGGTCGTTTTTAGCAGTACTCGAACTGAAGCCGAGGGCAGCAGTGCGTCCGAGCATGCGAAGGATCAACCGACGTCACCGGAAGAGGTGATTCAGCAAAGCGCACATGCGCGCGACGCTAAAGAAAGTCAGGGCGTCACAAGTAAGTTGGAAGAGATTGGCGATAGGTTGCAGCGTCTGGAGGCATCGCTGGGGCTGCCAAAATTGCCACCAGTAATTTCACCGAAAGAGCCACCTGCCTATAATGGGCAAGATTTCACTAAGGCGGGAATGTCGGATGCGATCGTGCACCGGGTCGTTTCGCAGCTTTCTGATAACGGTGTGACACCGACAACACTTGAGCTGGCCCATGCGTTAGCTTCCGAGATGGTCGGGCCAAGTGGTGGTACCGCATTAGATGCAGATCTGCTTTTCGTCGTTGGGTCGTCTGGAAGCGGTAAGACAACGCTAGCCGCAAAATTCGCCGCTTTGATGCGTGAGACCCGTGAAAACCGCACTGTTTCTCTTGTGAGTCTTGAAGATGATCAGACACCTTCAATTGATCTATTGAGCAGCCTTGGGCGGCTGATAAATGTGCCAACTACCCGTTGGATGATTGATCGAGTTGAAGCTTGGGGGACACCGCGTGATCGCGAAACCACAATCGTTGATCTTGCATGTTCACAAAATAAACTAGCACAAATCTGGCCGGACGTCGTTGCGCATTTTGCTGGAAAACGATGCCATGTAGTTTTGGCACTGGGCAGTGGTCTGTCGAGCGGTCGCATATCTGATGCGCTTGAGACGTCAGCAATACTTGAGCCGGAAGTCGTTTTGACGAAGCTTGATGAATTTGAATGCGCACTGCCTGAATTGTCTACAATCGTCGATAATGATGCTCGGATCGGGTGGTTGGCCGGTACGCGATCGCTGGTTGGAAATTTAGCTCAGGCGACCTCGCCGATTATGGAACAGTATTTGAAAGGCTGCTTGGCATCGCCAGATGCAAATGGGCCTGAAGCAAAGACGGAACGGATGCAATGACACATACTATTACGATCGCGAGCGGTAAGGGTGGCGTTGGCAAGACGTGCATCGCTGTGAACCTTTCGATGATGTATGCGCGGCTAGGTCTTCGTGTTTGCCTGTTTGATGCAGATTTTGGATTGGCAAACTCGCATATTTTGATGGGACAGAATGCAAAGCACACGCTTTCAGACGCGTTATCGTCGGCAATACCAATTGAGGATGTTGCTGAAAGGGGGCCTGAAGGTGTCCGTTTGTTGGCAGGCGGCAGCGGTCTTGTTGATATGCTCAATATTGATAACGCCAAGCGCATGCAACTGATCCGAAACGTTGATACCTTACAAGATGAGGTAGACGTTCTGATTACTGATGCCCCAGCGGGTGCAAGCGATAACGCATTATCATTCGTCGCCGCGTCACAACATGTTCTGGTTGTTGTCGTCGCGGAGCCTACGAGTTTTATGGATGCCTATGCGGTCATCAAGGCAGCCCACCAAGAGCATGGGCTTCGTCATTTCTCGATTGCGATCAATATGGCGCGTGACGCAACAGATGCGAAACGGAGCTTTGATAAATTCCGAAATATCACTGCGCGTTTTCTGGATGTTGAACTGACGCTTGCGGGCCATGTGCCATTTTCTGCGGCAATGCGGCGTTCAGTCGTTCAGAGAACTCCGTTGCTTGCGCGCAAAAACAACACACCGGACAAAGAGCTGACGGCGTTCAAGAACCTGGCACAAGCTGTTTTAAGAGCGCCAGTGAACACCTTCGAGGGCATTCGGTTTTTCTCGGAACGTACAAAGATACGGGAGAGTGTTTGATGACAATGCGCAACCATTATGCCGAGCAAAACCCGACAGCAGAAAGTCTGATAGAGGGCGAGGTGCAGACCGTTCGCCGCATTGCCTTTTATTTTCATGGACGGGTTAAGGGGGCTGTTGAAGTCGATGATCTAATCCAAATCGGATATCTTGGCCTCATCGACGCGAGCCAGAAATATGTAAAAAAGCCTGGGGTGTCTTTCTCGAGCTACGCCAAAGTGCGCATAAGGGGCGCTATCGTTGATTACTTGCGGAGCAACTCCAACTTGTGCCGCTCAACGATTGCAATGAAGCAAAAAGTTAATAAGGTCATCTCAAATCTTGAACGCAAACTTCAGCGTGATCCTTCTGACACCGAAGTTGCATCAGAGATGGAACTCTCGATTGAAGAGTTGCGAAAGTGGCAGCAGGCGTTTGAGGCGAACCTGCACCAGTCTATCGATGAAGTGCACGATGAACATTCCATCTGGTTCGTTTCTGATGATGCGAACCCAGAAGAGGCTCTTAGCAATCAAGACGTAAAGCGCGGTCTGCGAGCTGAACTGGAAAAGCTTTCCGAGCGCGAAGCGTTGGTAATGCAACTCTATTATGTCGAAGAATTAAATGTTTACGAGATTGCCGAGGTTTTGGGTGTTACTACTGGCCGAGTGTCGCAGATCAAAAAATCTGCAATTGGCAATCTGCGCGCTGGTATGAATGTTTTCATGGGCGAGAACGCCACTGACGCGGCCTAATATTTTACAAGTTATTACATCGAAAATGTGGTTGTCTGACAGCGCGTAATGGCCAATTCCGCTCGATCTCTGGCAACCACTTCGTTTGTTTCCAGATCAATGCTGAATGACCAATCATCAGATACAGCAATAACATTGTCGCCCGTTATACCAGTAATTGTCAGTGCTGTTGTCTCGCGGGGCAGAACCAATTGAACTGTATTGCCAACCCGTACTTTGTTGACGACCAATTCAAATGGACCCGTTAAGCGTGAGTTGCAGGCGAAAGTACGGTGCTCAAACCGCGTCATTAGATCTTTGCCATAAGTGGCCACTAAAAAGATGACACACAGCAGGAGCGATATGCCCGCGATTGGTTTCAACATGCTTCCATCTCCATCTTAGCCTTTCGACGCTTCTTTCTCGGGTTTATCAGCGCTCTTTTCGGGCTTCTTCTTTTTTGTTCTTTTTTGCTGCCTTTTTGGGCGTGTCTTCTGTTTCGCTGGTCTCGGCGCTAGCTGGTGCATCCTGCGACACAATTTCAGCCTTTTTAGCGTCTACCAATTTTTTGGCGTCTTCTGCGTTCACTTCAATCACGAAATCCTTAAAGAAACGCATACCGTTCACGACCGTCTCTTCAAGAATTTTCACCTTTTCCCAGTTAAGACTTTCGGCCTTAGCACTCACCTCGGGGGTTGGGGCCTCCTCGGGCTTCACCTTTTTCAGCAAAGCCAGTTTGTTGGGTTTTGGTTCCAATGCATCAAGGCACTCCTCAACAGTTGGGAGTTGTTCAAGAGCGAGATGTTGCAGGCGTTGACGTATCAGCCACGTCTGTGCTGCAAGTGATCCAAGTCTGCTTGTTTCGTTCTTCTCTGTACTTAACTGGCTGCGCAGGCTCCCCAAAGCCTCATCAAGTTTGTACGGCTTTACGGACTTTAAAATCTTCAGCCTCAAGCGCTTCATTGCACTCGATAATTCTGGGACGCTGGGGGGAGTTGCATCTGCTAATTTTGATGAATTTTGCATTTTTTTCGTCCTGTCGTTTGGTTTGGCATCCAACTTGCAAATAACGCTCCAACTTGGGGACTTTTCCTCAATTTTTTCAGCGAGCGAGATACAGATGGACGGTATCAGACAACATTTTGGGATCCATGACGAGGCTTTGGCGCTGCGCTCCAAGCGAAACGACATATTGGCCTCCAACATTGCAAACTCTGCGACCCCGCATTTCAAGGCTCGGGACATTGACTTTGAAGCGACACTTGCAAAGGCAATGCCATCGGGCCCACTTGCAACCACCAATGAACGTCATGTGGCGCAACCTGTAAACATGCGCGCCGATCGGCTTCAGTACCGTGATCCAGTGAATCCATCGTTGGACGGCAACACCGTCGAGCTTGCTGTTGAGCAAATGCAATTCTCTGAGAACGTTGTGCGCTATCAGACTTCGCTGACTTTTATGAACAGAAAAGTCTCGGGCCTATTGTCAGCGATTAAGGGTGAATAATGACTGATATTACAAATATTTTTGACGTGGCCAGCCGCGCCATGAGCGCACAAATGACGCGCCTCAATACTGTCGCCAGTAATGTGGCAAACGCGCGCAGCATCGCGGGAAGTGCAGATGAGGCTTACAAAACGATCAAGCCAATTTTTGAGACGGAGTATGCAAAGCAAGCTTCTGAAAACGGTATTGCAACCGTCAACGTCCGTGAAATTATAACCTCAGACCGCGAGCCAATCAAAGTCTACATGCCTGAGCATACGAAGGCAGATGAGGAAGGTTTTGTTTGGCAGGCTTCGGTCGATGTCGAAGAAGAAATGGTCGAGATGCTCGAGGCGTCTCGTCAGTACCAAAACAATCTCGAAGTTGTATCGACTTTGCGCTCACTCATGATGCGCACAGTCAATATGGGGCGATAGCAAAGGAAAATAGGATGTCAAATATAGAGTCTTCAGGCGTCGCTGCGCAGCAAGCGATTTTTGATAAGCTTGGCATCAGCACCCAAAAGAGTGCTGAGGAACGCGCAAGTGGCGATAAGCTGGGGCAAGATGATTTTCTGCAACTGATGACAGCGCAGTTGCAAAACCAAGACCCGTTCGCCCCAATGGAAAACGGCGATTTTATCGCGCAAATGGCACAGTTTTCGACAGTTTCTGGGATCGAAGAGATAAACCAAAACCTTCAATCTTTGTCGGGGGAAATGAAGAAGACCCGTATCGCAACGGCTGCGACCCTTTTGGGACAATCCGTCTTGGTGCCTGGTTCAATGGCGCGGCCGGATGACAACGGTGAAATACATGGTGTCTTTGAGCTGCCACAAGCTGCGAGTGCTTCAAGAGTCACGTTTACTGATGCCAGCTCTGGCGAGTTGCTTCACAGCGAAGATTTGGGCCCACAAGGAACGGGTTTGGTCGGCTTTAGCTGGACAGATATTCCCACAGAACTGCGCGATGGTAATCGTAAAATCAAAGTCGACGTATCCGCTAATACCGGTAAGGGCATGGAGACAATGGGGCCATCAATTTATGCGCGGGTCTTGTCCGCTTCATCATTTGGCGATCCGTCAGACGCTGCGACGCTTGATGTTGAGGATTATGGCACGATTGATGCAAGTACGATCAGCCGGATCCGATAACTTACCTGCAAAATATGGCTCGTTTGAGCGCAACGAACACGAGGGACGAGAGGGTATTACATGTCATTCTATACCGCATTAACCGGACTTAACGGTGCACAGGCTGATATTTCGGCTACATCCAACAACATCGCCAACGTTGGTACTACGGGTTTTAAACGAAGCCGTGCGGAGTTTGGCGATATCTTTGCGACCTCTCCATTGCAAAACGCTTCATCCTCGATCGGTTCTGGTACGATCTTGAAGGGTATCAAGCAGCAATTCACCCAAGGTAATATCGCGTCGTCGTTGAATGCGTTGGACTTGGCGATTTCAGGGCAGGGCTTTTTTGCGCTTAAGCCGTCTTTGACATCTACCCAAACAGTTTACACGCGCAACGGCTCGTTCAACGTTGATAACGACCGCTATGTTGTTGATAGTGCGGGGCAGTATTTGATGACTTACCCAGTCAACTTGGATGGCTCGGTAACAGCTAAAGACCTAGACAGTGCAGTGCCACTACAGCTGCCAGTCACATCTGGTGAGCCTAAGGCGACAGGCAAAATTGACCTCGGTGTGAACGTTCCTGCTGACGCGCCGGTTGTGACAGAACTAGAGCAATTCGCCGATGGCTATCGCTTTGATCCGAACGATGCTAACAGCTACACAAACTCAACCTCGATCACGATCTTCGATGACCTTGGTAATCCGACTATCGCCACGATCTATTTCATCAAGACCCAGAACGCCTCGGCAGAAGACCCCACCAATAAATATGACACCCGACTGGTGATCAACGATACGATCATTGACCCTGACCTGGTGAATGCGGTGGATGATACTGGCAAGCAGATCTTTATCGACCGCTTTGGTAATCAAACGACTAGCGTGCCGGACGATAACTATTTTCTCGAGGGGAAGGGTGCTCCACTCTACAAGTTGGATGACCTTAATCAACAAGTAGAGTCGCAGCCTGCTACTTTGCAAGGTGAGCAGTCAGCTTTTGACTTTGGTGAAGAAGGCGACAAGCTGGTTGAGATTGTGACCGATCCTTTGCTCTTCAAAGCGACGCGCGAGGCTGGCAACGCCGATAGTGATCTTTTTTGGGGTAAAGACTTTCTTACTGTGAATGTCGATGACAGTGATGCGCCCGTCTCTATTGATTTGCGCCCGGGCAAATACAACGCGGAGCAGCTCGCCTCTGAGGTCGAGCGGGCCATCAACGAAGCTTATGGCGACGACAAGAAAATCCAGATTTTTCAGAATATTGATGACCGTCTTACGATTGATTTGTTTAAGCTCGCTCCCGATGGGTCCTTGCAAGGCTTGGGTGAAAACAAGATTGAGATTGATCTTCTTCAACCAACTTCGGTCTCAGGGCTGATGGGCCTCGATGTTGAAGGTGCGTCTCCTGACTTTACCCGCGAAGAGTTTCTGGCACACACTCAAACCCGCATGGTCGATGAGATGAACGACTATATCTATGACAGCGACGGAACGCTGGGTAGTGGTGCGGCGACATTAGGTGTCGAAGGACGCTTGTTCGTTCGCAGCATTGGATCTGCGATGGCTGAACCGCACACCAAACCGGAAGTTGTAACGATCCAACACACACAAGATACGGACACCGGAACAGAGACTGATGACCGATATCTTGCGTATTCTTACTACGGCAAGCGCCCGAGCTTGTCTGTGTATGATCAAAATGCGCAGCTAAAATCGGTTGATGCAGATGGGAATGTAGTCACCGGCAGTGGGAAATCTGTTGTCTACGATAACACGCAAAATACACTGACGGTGTACGTACCGTCCGATTTTGGAACGCCGACGTCGTCGTCGATCCGGCTTGTTGGAGCTTCGACCGATGATGACTTCCAAAACCACCTGAACGGTCGAGAGTTGCGTATTTTTGAAAATGTAGCCGTTTCAGACGGTGACGACCAAATAACGAATGATGACTATAGAATGCTGCGTATCGATACGTCAGGGTTGAACTTGCCAGAGTCGGGTTTTGAGTTGGCGGGCAATGACATTTCAATTTTGTACGAACCCTCCCAAGAGCTTGAGGCGTTCTTTGAAGGTGAAACGTCGACAATCAATGGCGCCTTTGAGACATTTAATTCTAAGCGTATTGTTGTGCGTGAAACCGGTGCAGCAGCCCAGCGAACCTCTGATGAAGCTTCGTTGGACGAGGCGATCGCCTTTGGTGACACGATGATTGATAACACTGGGGCGTCATTGACCAAACTCGGTTTGCCACGCTCTGCGGCGGTTGACGTAACCCCTAGTATAGTTGCTGCAACAGCTAGTACTGCAGAAGTACAAACTTTTGCGCTTGGACTTGGTCAATTTAATGACGCGTTCAATCGCATCAGCGTAGGTGGCAAGACAATCACGGCAGACTTCCGCGGTTCTGATCTTGCCGATATGAATGCAGTCGTTGCTGAATTGAACGGTCTGTCCGCAACCGCCATCGCGGGTGTGACTTTCTCTACGACGGGCGACAACTTGGTGGCAACTGCGACAAGTAATAATGCGCCACTTGGTGACGTAAAAGTACAGTCGGTCACAAACGGTGCGTCAAGCAAAGTGCGTTGGGTTGATGAGAATAATCCCCCCATCAAAGTGTCATATGATGAGACTAATCAGCGCCTTCAATTCACTGTGGACCGGACGGTGCTGGGGACTGGCACGGGCAGTAACTTTAATGCCTTTACGGTTTACGGTGCTGCGGATGCAGACAGTACCAACGGTCTGGGCATTCCATCGGGTGGCAATGCTGAACAGGTTTTGATCCGCGGTGGTGAGGTTCTGTCTGCCGAGGCATTCATTGCAGACGGCGAAGAGATTCAACTGAATGACAAGCGCTATGGTGTGTCTGTTAGTTACAACGGCGATACAAAATCATTTACGGTTGCCAGCGGAACTACGGGTGAGAGTATCGACGCGAATGGCGCTCTGGGTGTGGATGAAAATCAAAAATCTTCCAATATCCAAATTGGGCGTTTGATCATTCCGGCCAGTGGTGATGGTGGTGCAGATCAAAGTGAAACCATTGATCTCGATAGCCGGATTATTGGCGGTGGTGAGAATGCGTTGTTCGGATTTGGTGCCTCGAAACAGGACTTCACTTTCCAAGAAGGACGCGGCCTTGCTGCGGACCCTGCGGTTGCTGTTGGCCGTGCCGCTCAAGGTGACCTAACAGAAGTGTTCCGTTTGACATCAAACAACGGGGAAAACCGTTTTAATGTTTCTGTAAACGGTATTGCTGGCATCATCGATGTTCCGCCAGGCAACTACGTTGGAACAACCTTGGCTACAGCTCTCGAGGAGCGCATTAACCAAATTTCAGATCCGATTACGGGTAAGACCGTTGGTGGTGTGACAGTACGGTACTCAACGGCTGACAACGCATTTGAGTTTCAAACAGGCACCACAGGTGATGGCTCCACCATTAAAGTAAAAGGCGCTGCCCGCCTTGGGTTGGATGATGTCCCACTTGGTGTTGGATCTGTGCCCAAGATATTCAATTTGGTGCAGGCGACCAATGCGGACGGTATTGCGCTTTATGTCGATCCAAACGGTGAAGTGGTGACAACGCCGCCTGAAGATATGGTGGATGGGTACTTCCCACTCTACATCGACGAAGGCGAGTTAACCTTTGATAAAACAGGTAAGCTCGTCAGCCCTAAAAATAACGTGCGCTACGAGCAACAAGCCGAAGGGTTCTCGATCTCGCTAGACATTGATTATTCGGCATCAACGCAATTTGCCCAGCCGTTCTCAGTCCTATCTGTAGAACAAGATGGTTTTACCTCAGGGCGTCTGGACGGTTTGGAAATTGATAGTTCCGGCACCATTCGCGCCAACTATACCAACGGGCAAAACAACCCACTGGGTAAGATTGTGGTTGCCAACTTTAATAACCAAAACGGTCTCAAGCAGATTGGTAATGCTACATATGTCGAAACGGCAGTTTCTGGTACGCCACAAGTTGGTGAAGCTGGTGCGGAGGGCTTTGGTAATATTCTGTCTGGTTCTTTGGAGAGATCAAACGTCGATATTACCGAAGAGTTGGTCAACCTGATCACCGCACAGCGGAACTATCAGGCGTCTGCCAAAGCGATTGAGACAACCACCAGCCTGACCCAAACAATTATCAATATTCGCATGTAATGGCGTTCCTGAGGGAGACTTCATATGGATAGAATGATCCACACAGCGCTCAACACACTGAAGAATTTGCAGAATATTCGGCAGGCAACGGCACAAAATCTTGCCAGTGTTGATATTCCGGGCTTCAGAAAAGACCTCCCTAAGGAGGGGAGGTCAGTATTCATTAATGCAATGGACAGTGCAACAGCGCGAATTTATAATTTGGAAACTGGGACAACCAGCTTTTCGGAGAAACAGGGCGTTCTCAGGCAGCTTGGCGCCCAAACGGATGTTGCAATAATGTCGGAGGGGTATTTCTTTGTGGAGCCCAAGAACGGTGAGGTCGCTCTGTCTCGCCGAGGCGATTTCTCGGTTAACGGAGAGGGCCAGCTCATTAACGGTGCTCAGGAACTGATGCTGGATGATGGGCTTCAGCCAATTGAGATGCCGCCCTTCAGCGAATTTAGAATTAGTGAAATTGGTGAGATTTCTGTCACGCCAATGGATGGGCCTTCTGGGATCTTTCAAGACGTCGCAGTGCTTGGAACAACATCGGCACAAGGCGAAGAACTGACAAAAGGCGAAGACGGTCAGATCCGACGTTTGGATGGGACAGTCCCGGGCGTGGATCAGCAGGTAAAGCTGGTTCAGGGTGCGCTTGAAGCATCCAACGTGGATGCGGTGTCGGAGTTGGTTCAGTCAATCGAGGCGCAGCGGCAGTTCGAAATGGGTGTGAAATTCATCAAGATGGCCGAAGATATTGACCGTGGTGGTGCAGAATTAATGCGGCTTCCACAAGGCTAGCACTGGATTGGCACAGCTCTTGCAACAGAAGGTATGAACCTCTGATGTAGGAGTAGTAAAATGTCTTCAAGCGCAATGCACGTGGCCAAAACCGGCCTCAATGCTCAGCAACATAAAATGCAGGTTATTGCGAATAACCTAGCAAACGTGAACACCACCGGTTTCAAACGGGACCGTGCCAACTTTGAAAGCTTGCTGTATCAAACTATCCGTTCAGGGGGCGCACAAACCGCTGATGGAAACATGCTTACGTCCGCCTCTACTGTAGGTACTGGCGTGAACATGGTGAATACGCAAAAGCTTTATTCGCAAGGCAGCCTAATCAGCACAGACAATTCGCTTGATGTAGCTGTGGACGGCTCAGGCTTTTTTCAGGTGATGATGCCAGATGGCCGAATGGGCTATACGCGCAACGGCACTTTTTCGCGTGATGGTGAGGGAACGCTGACCACATCCAGTGGGTATGTTGTTCAGCCGCAAATTCAAATTCCGGATAATGTTAGTGAAATCAATATTTCATCTGACGGTATTGTTTCGGTCAAAGTAGCGGGAGAAACGCAGCCGCAAGAAGTCGGACAGCTGACACTCGCCAACTTTGCAAATCCGCGTGGACTTCAGCCAGTAGGCGAGACTTTTGTTGTGGAAACGCCGGCGAGCGGCGCCCCGATTGAAGGCGCGCCACTCAATGGTGGGTTCGGTAAGTTGGTGCAGGGGTACCTTGAGGGATCAAACGTCAATGTCGTTCAACAGCTGGTCGACATGATCGAGACACAGCGCGCCTATGAGGTCAGTTCGAAGTCAATCTCATCCGTCGATGAGATGATGCGTTACCTGTCGAATAACTTGTAAAGGGTAGACGGATGATCCTTACACATATGTTTCGTACTATTGGTGCGTGCACTTTTTGCGCCGCGCTTGCAGGCTGCAATACGACCATGATGGAAGAGCAAAATAGCCTCGAGTATCGCCCAATCATGCCTATGGCTGAGCCGGCTGTTCGAACAGGCTTTGCCACTGGTGCGATCTACAATTCGGCGCAGTCGGGCCTTTTCGCGACCGACCGTCGTGCCAGCCGAGTTGGTGACATTCTGACGGTGTCGTTCACAGAACGATTTCAGGCGACCAAATCGCAAAACGCAGCTAACGGAAAATCGACCGACTTTGAAGTGAACCTGCCCGGTGCGTTGGGGTTGAATAGGCTTGAAGGTGCGCTAAGCAGCGGTACCAACCAGACTTTTACAGGCTCCGGATCTGCGGCGCAGTCAAACAGTTTAAGTGGTCAGATGTCTGTTACGGTTGCGCGGGTTCATGACAGTGGCAATCTGGAAATACTCGGTCAAAAGAAGCTGACCCTGAATAATGGCGATGAGTACATCCGTGTTCGCGGCATAGTACGGCCTGAAGATATTTCGTCCCAGAATGTTGTGTTGTCTGACCGGATCGCAAACGCCGAAATCAAGTATATTGGCGCGGGGGATGTCGCTGATACTTCTAAGGTTGGTTGGTTGCAGCGCACCTTAACAACGATTGCACCCTTTTGATGCGGAGATCGTATAATGGCTTTTCATAACTTGATCGGACGTGCGCTCTGCGCCTTTGCCCTTGTGTTGGCTTTGTCGAGCGCAGCACTGGCTGAGCGTATCAAAGATGTCGCAAGCGTTGCGGGTGTACGGTCAAACCAGTTGGTTGGCTACGGCATTGTCGTCGGCTTGGCTGGGACAGGGGATGGTAACTCGGGCCTAACGTTACAATCGATGCAAGCAATGGTGTCGCGTTTTGGACTGGTTACAGATGTTTCGGGGCTTAATGCCAGCAACGCCGCGGCGGTGATGGTTACAGCCGACTTGCCGCCTTTCCTAAAGCCCGGCCAGACACTTGATATTACGGCCTCTACTATGGGCGGAGCAAGTTCGTTGCGGGGTGGGACGCTCTTGATGACACCGCTGCTTGGTGCTGATGGGGAAACGTATGCGGTGGCACAGGGCAACCTCGTTGTCGGGGGGCTGGGTGTTCAAGGTGCTGATCAATCTTCTTTGGTCGTCAACGTGCCAACTGTCGGCCGTGTACCCCGCGGCGCGACTGTCGAGCGGATGGTGCCAAGTTCATTTTTGGAAACACCAAACCTTATTTTGAACTTGCATAAGGGCGATTTTACGACAGCAACCAACACTGCTGAGGCAATTAATGGCATCTTTGGCCCTGACGTGGCCGTGCCGCTTGATGCGAACTCAATTCGTGTTCGCGCGCCGCAAGATCCAAGTCAGCGGGTGTCGTTTGTGTCACTGCTCGAAAACGTTGAAGTCACCCAAGCAGAGCCACCTGCACGCGTCATTATCAACTCACGTACGGGCACGGTTGTAATTGGCGGAAATGTACGCGTGACGCCTGCTGCTGTGACCCACGGCTCAATGACGGTTAGGGTGAATGAAGACTTCAACGTCGATCAAGGCCAAACCGTTGTGACAAACGGTGACCAAACAATTGTGGCGGATAATGAGCCAGTTGTAACGCCTGACACAGATATCGAAGTTGAGGAAGAAACTGCACGCGCTTTCATTTTCGACACCGGAGTTTCTCTGTCTTCACTTGTCGACGCTATCAATTCGGTTGGGGCCTCTGCATCGGATCTGGTTGCAATCCTCGAAGCCTTGCGAGAAGCGGGTGCGCTTCGTGCAGAACTCGTTGTGATTTAAGGAGGCTGTGATGACAGATAGCATGACGTCTTTGCAGCGCACAGTAATGATAGCGGAGCGTACAAGCGGTGCCAGTGGTGCGGCTTGGAACCGCAAAACAGTCGATACAAGTGCGAGCCAACATCAACAGTTGCAAGATGTCGCAAAAGAGTTTGAGGCCGCATTTCTCGCTGAGTTTCTGAAGCAAGGCCGCGCAGGCGAATTGGCCGAGGGCATGTTCTCTTCTGAAGCCGGAAAGACGTTCCAAGGTATGCTGGACGTAGAAGTAGCACGCAGCAGTTCTCGCGGGCTTAACCTTGGTATTGCTGATGCTATGGTCCAACAGCTGTCAGCGACGCTTCCTTCGCAGGGTAAATAGCGATGGCGGGCTTGTTCGATATTGGCAGCAGCGGGATCCAAGCGTACCGCAAAGCCTTAAGTGTGACGGGGCAGAATATCGCCAACCTGAACACCGAGGGTTACCGCCGCCGCGAAGCATCGATGGAGGAGATATCGGCTACGCAAGGCGATATCCTTAGCGTTTCTGATCAGGCAGGGCTTGGCGTCCGCGTCGCTGACATCAGTCGAGCATTTGACAGTTTTATTGCATCGCGTGCACGCGATACCGCGTCAGATTTTTCCCGTGCTGACGCCTACAAAGGTGCACTCGACACTCTGGAAACTGTTTTGCTTCCCGAAGACTACGACCTGAGTTCTTCGATTAATGATTTTTTTGATGGGATTAGCGCGCTTGCTCAGGCGCCAGGCGACCTGTCGGGCCGAGTTGTTGCTCTTGAACAGGGGCGGTCTCTGGCGTCGGCATTTCAGTCTTTGGCACAGTCTCTTGGTCGCTTTCAAAATGCGGTCGTGGATGAAGTGCAAAACAATGTGGTAGCGCTCAACACAGAACTTGAGGGTTTGGCGGATGTCCAAGCTCAACTAATCTCGTCGGGAGGCAGTGGAAAGGCGTCTAACGCGTTGATGGATCAGCGGGACAAGTCTGTTTCTGCGATCGCTGATTTCGCAGGTGTATCCGTTGACTACAATGTACGTGGCGATGCGCGAGTTACACTCGGGGCGACGGGTACTGGCCCCGTTTTGGTGGAAAGTAAAAGTGCAAACAAGCTTTCAGTCGCGCTCAATGAGGGGCAGCTTTCCGTGTATGTTGGTACCGGTGCAGGAGAAACCCAAACCCAGCAACTTGGCTCTGGTGAATTAGCAGGCCTCATTTCAGCTTATGAGACAATTAGTCAAACAACACGTGAGCTTGATGCATTAGCGCGCAAAGTCGCGTCTGATCTTAATTCAGTGCACACCCAAGGGATCACATTGGATGGTGAGCCGGGCGGTAATCTGTTTGAGTTAGATAGCTATGCGTTGACAGCTGGCGCGAACAATCTCGGTAACTTTACATCGTTTGTATCGCCGGTCGGTGAATTGCCGGATGCCGATTTTAATTTGGATTTGAGCTTTCAAAAACAATCTGGTCTATGGCTTGGCACATTGCCTGACGGCACTGTGGTCGCCTCTGGTGAAACAGGGTTCATTTATGAGGGTGTTGAGGTAAGCGTCAGTGGGCAGCCTGCTGATGGCGATGAATTAAGGCTTTCTGTGTCACAGGGCAAAGCTGAAAATATGGCTTTTCAGCTTACGCGAGCAGCAGATTTTGCTGCTGCGGGCAGGTTGATTGCAAGCGCGGACGTGAAAAACGCAAGTTCTGCCGAGTTATCTGCGTTAAGCGCGCTGCCCTATCAAAGTAGTGGCTTACCCGAGTTGACTGCTACGCTGACAAATGATGCCGGCGTCGCGGCAGCTTCACGCCTGCGGTCGGACGGTTTTGCTGGAATTATTCCCGCCTCGATGGAAAGTATCGATCTATTTTCGCTTGGGACACAGGATAATGTTACTTTCAATTTGACGGACGACCAGCAAGCAGAACTGCAATCGCTTACGGTTACTGTTGGTGGAGAAACATATAGTTTTGATACCAGCAGTTATGTTACTCGTTTGAACACCGCATCGGATATCGATTTTTCCGACATGGCAGAGATGCTTAATAGCGGTGTGATTTCTGCGGCGGACGGCACACGTTTTTCAGAGCTAGGACTTTTTGCAGCGGGTGAAAGTGGTACTTTTTCAATCGCTGCTAACGGTTTGGCCGGGTCATTTACAGACGCCCGATTGCAGGCCAGCTCGGCAATCGTCGGAAGTGTGTCGGCGGCCAATAACACAGGCTCTCAGATACAAGTGTTTACACGCGAAGGACGTCACGTTGCGGGCAGTCCGCTGAGCGACACCGACGCAATACAGTACCTCACTCAAGCCAACGGTTTTTCTGCTTCAGCCGAGTACCGTGCCGATTATCTTAACGGAACGGCTGACGGTGGTTTTCAAGGCATGGGTGTCAGTCAGTTGAGCCCGCAGGGGGCGCAAACGGTTCGCTTCTTTGGCGACGGATTTGCCCCGACCGTGACAGCTTCGGATAGTTTTCCAGTTACTGTCCCAACCCCGGCACAGACGATCTCACTGTCGGTTGGTGGGGATGCGGCTATGCCCATCGAAATCCCCCAGGGTGTGATGGCAAATTATATAGCTGGCGAGATAAACCAGTTGCGCGGAGACCTTGGTGTTACAGCAACTGCCGCGACACGCGTTGAGCTAGGCGATATACCAGACGGCATCGTCAGTTTTGAATTGACGGGTGACAACACCGAGCCGGTCACGATTTCTGCTGGTGTGCGTGAAGGCTCGCTTTCTGATCTGGCAGAAGCGATTAATGCACAGAGCGTCGAGACGGGCGTGCACGCTGATATTTCAGCTTCATTACAGCGACTCGTTCTAATTCATGATGCGGGTGCTGATATTGTTCTAGGTGCGGTGAGTGCGTCGGGTGATCCCTTGAAAGCTGCTCCTGTTGGTGTAGCCGGGCATCCGCTTACGGATCTCCCGATTAGCCTTGGTGGCAGCGGTGATGCATATGCGCGGTTTGGTGGCGAGATCACGTTATCAGCAGATACAGCCTTCACCGTAACGGCAAACGACAGCTCGAAAGACAGCCTTGCAAATGCGTTTATGCAAGGTTTGATCGCGCGTGAAATTAGTGGTGCTGGCAGTCAACAGCGGCTTAGTTTTCAAGCTACAGAAGGCATTGATGGCAACGAAGCCCGTCCAAACGGTAGTCTGGCCAGTGCTGCGGCAGCTCAATTTTCAATTAGCCTTGAGACTGACGGATCTTCGAGCCGTTTAGAAGCATCGGTGGCCACATCTGATCTTGCGGATTTGTCGAGCACTTCCATCGCAGGCGCGTTGGCTACAAATTTACGGGCTGCGTCCCCTGTGCCTGTTCTGCAGGGCCGAGCTTTTGCCTCCGTAAATGATCTGCCAACAGATGGGGATAGTATTGCCCTCAGGCTGGGCTCGCAAAACTATACGCTGACGATGATGAATGGCGAGATCGGCGTTAGCGGCTCAGAGGCTGGTCGTCTTAGTGCTGGTTTTGATGAAGATCGGCGTCTTGTGGTAAGTGCGGCTGCAGGTATTGAAACCGGCCAAATGTTGAGTGTTGCGAGTTCTGCAAGTGATGCGTCACGTGCATCCTGGGGCCTTGGCGCGTCTGATGTTACGCAAACGCTGACCGGCCGTGCGTTTGATACTGCCGCGTTGAGTGAAACGCCTGTTACGCTAAACTTTGATCTTGCTGGCCAACAATATGCCGTTTCGCTGACCAAAGCAGATGATGTTGTTACCATCGACGGGCTAGATACGTTGCCTGCGGGGCTGAGTGTTGAGATGCTCGATACCGCCGATGGTGGATATCAGTTGCAGATATCGCAGGGCGGCAATGTAAGTGATGCGGGTCTGCGCATAATTGCGGGTGATGGTGCTCGCACACTTGGCTTTGCCGTGTCGCCTGATCAAGTTGCAGTCACATCAAATGGGATAGAGATTACATCGCAGGACGGGTCTGCTGTTGATGTGCAAGCGAATGCCTCAAGTCTTATTAAAGAACGTGTTTCTTTGACGAACCTACCGCCTGAGGAACTCATTGTTATTCTGACAGGTGACGGTGCGAGGCGGCTTTCGGGGCAGTTTTCTGAAGGCCCATTGCCTGACAGTGAACAGGTTCAGCGCCCAATCGAAGTGATCGTGAGCGACGCACAAAGCGGCCGAATTGAAATTATTGACGCCTCTAGTGGTCACTCGATCGCTAGCCGGTATCTGGATCAAAGTGGTCGGCTTGAAGTTGCGGGTCTAGAGCTGTTGCTTGCGGGTGAAGTAGCTACCGGTGATCGGTTCACGCTGTCTGCAAATGCACAGGCTGAGGGAGACGGGCGTAACGTCAACAAGCTGCTGGCTTTGCAATCGCTCGATCGTCAGAGCGGCAAGGGCGGCTTTACCGCGAGCTTCAGCGCATTGATCACGGACATGGGGGCCAAAGTGAAGGCCGGCACGATTGCCGCGCAGTCAGCTGAGGCGGTACGTGACGCCGCCGCAGAGATGGAGGCGGAGTTCTCCGGTGTGAACCTAGACACAGAGGCTGCACGTCTTCTCGAACAACAACAAGCATATCAAGCTTTGGCGCGCGTACTGAGTACTGCGAAAGAATTGCTTGATACGCTTATGAATTCGATTTGATGAAAGGGGCTTAGGGATGACCATTAGCACCAAAATGTTCAACGAGCAGACCATCGCTAATCTTGGACGCCTGTCCGAAAAATTAGGTGGGCTGCAAGACCAAGTTGCCTCTGGCAAAAAAGACATCAAACCTTCTGTTGATCCCGTGGCTACGTCAAAGCTGTCTGCTGCCAATGAATTAGAGGCAAGTTTGGGTCGATTTCGCGGTAACATGAACCGCATCGAGACCCGCCTTTCAGAAACTGACGTCGCACTGGAACAAGTGCAAAACGTAATGATCCGGCTCAAAGAGCTTTCGATCATGGCCAATTCTGACACGTTCAACGATCAAGACAGGTTATCGGTTCAAAAAGAAGTGTTGCAGCACAAAGAGTTCTTGTTTGGTCTGGCCAATTCTAAAGACGCACAGGGGCAAGCGCTGTTCGGCGGCTTTCGCACCAATTCCCACCCCTTCGAGATGAATTTGGCTGGCGATGTCAGCTATGCAGGCGACGAGGGAATTCACAGCTTGCCTGTGTCGGAAAGTCAATCAGTTGCCACCAGTGTGGACGGTGCATCGACCTTCATGCGCATCCAGACTGAGCAAGGTCCAAAGTCAGTCTTTGAGATTGTGTCTGAGTTTGCAACCTCGCTTGAGGTCATGGCTGACCGTGAAACAAGTTTTAATGTCAGCTCACCGGATGGTGTTCATCTGTCATTTGATATTGGTCGTGAACCAACGCCGCAGAGCCTATTAATTGAGGGGCCTCTCGGTAAGGCCGAAGTGCGCACAGAGTTGGTTTCCGGTGTTATGCGTCCGCTCGTTGAAGACATTAACGCAGTTTCGGCGCAAACTGGGGTTCAGGCGCGATACGGAGAAGACGGTAATTCGGTGATCCTTTCTAATGATGACGGAGAGCCGTTTACCATTTCGCGTTTTCAAACTGATGATGTGGCTGGTGCACAAAGGCATCCGAGTAGTCAGATTTCTGTACAGCAGGTGTTTCAAGGGCGGCTATTGCCCGAGGTGACAACGCTCGTTGACGCGGACAATGATTTATCCGTTTCTATTGGTGGTCTAGAGAGCGCACTTGAGCACATGGCTATGTCACGGGCCCAGGTCGGTGCATTTGCTACGACTGCCGAAATGCAGTCCGATATGTTAGCCAAACAAGAAACAATGATCGCTGAGACAATTTCGGGGATCGAAGACGCGGATTTGACAGCAATCGTAACTGAGCTGCAAAGCCTGATCGTTAATCGGGATGCATTGCGCCAAGTGTTTGCCAAAGTGGGGCAGCAGAGCCTGTTTGACTTGATCCGATGATGGGCGGGCTGAGGTATATCATTTCTGTTGTGATGGTCAGTACGGGGTTACTGGCTGCGACAGGCTATGCGCACGCCAATACGATCTCCTCAGTGCCCAATTGTGAGGGGATGGCCGCTGAAGTCGGTCGACGCGCAGGTCTACCAGACGGATATCTACCAGCTATTTCCCGTATTGAGTCAGGCCGTCAAATCGACAATACGCGTAAAGCGTGGCCTTGGACATTGAACCATTCTGGCAAGGGCCTTTACTTCGAGACGCGAGCAGAGGCGCTTGCTTATCTCAAGAAGGCTACCCAGAAAGGCCGCACAAATATTGATGTCGGATGTATGCAGATCAATCATTATTGGCATGGGCACCAATTCTCATCTCTAGAGCAAATGATGGAGCCTGCGCGCAATATCGAATATGCAGCATCTTATCTCAAGGAACTCTACGGTCGCCACGGGTCATGGGTTGAGGCCGTTAAGCACTACCATTCCCCGGACGATGCGCGTGGGGCGCGCTACTTTAAGGGATTTCAGGCTGCACATCGGCGTGTCAAAGACACCCCTCCCGTTGCTGTCACCCAGACAGTTTACGGTGACTTCTTTACTTTGGCGGACCAAACGCGTGCTCAGGCCCCCTTGGGAGATGGGCAGGGCCCTCTGGTGGCAGGGGTAGCGAACGGACAGGCTCTTGGGGCTGATCAAGTATATGAACGGCTGTTGGCGGCTCTCGGTCCGGAATTAACGACAGATAATTTTTCGGTTTGGCAGTCCCAAGTACCTCTTGCGCAGCGCCAGCACACGCGTGGCGTTGTCCGACAAAAATGGATGGCAGTTGAAAGCTTTCGGGCGGAGCTTTCATCGCAAAATTGAATGTTATTTCTCTACCAGCCTCACATCCTCTTGGACCTTTAGATAAGCAGCAAAAAGGTCGGCCTCTGTTACAACACCGATCATCGTCTGGGCTTCGCTATCAACGACGGGAATACTTTCACCGACAAATGTCGCGGCTTTCTCCATGGCTTCATTTAATGAATTATCTGTGCCCAATATTAAGGGGCTGCGCTCCAACGCTGACATAACAGAAGCGCTTGGAAGTTTTGAGAGTAGCAGGTTGATGTTAGTTTTTCCTAAAAACGTGCCCGTTTCGCTTACGCAATAGGCTTCAGTTTGCGCGCTGGCACGCATTGAAGTTATCACAGAGCCAACATCCGAATGTTCGTCCACTTGAAGAAAATCAGTATTGCTGCACGTAGTTATGTTGGTTTGCGACAGCCCAAGTTGGCTACGTCCAAAGCGCAGATCGATGCCGCGGTCCATGAGTTGTCGGTCAAAGAACGAGTGGCCAAACACGTTGGTAGAGACAACCTGACTGACGACGACAGCGAGCAAGGTAATGAGGGTGAATTCATAAGATAATGTGAGTTCAAGGACAATAAACACAGTCGCGAGCGGGGCGCCAACAACACACGCTGCGACCGACGCCATACCCGCAAGGGTCAAGGCAGACGTTAGACTGCCGGGCATGGTTGGTTCGAAAAGCCGCGACAAGGCGGCGCCAGAAGCCGCACCTACTAAAAGAGCGGGCGAGAACACTCCACCAAAAAACCCAAAGCCTAGGCAAGCTCCCGTCAGTATAATCTTTGCAACCAAAAGTCCGATTACAAATTGTAGGCTTTGTGGTTCGCTTAAGAGTGCGGCGAGGGCGTTTGTGCCCAAACCTAAGGAGGACGGCACGAGCGCTCCAATGCAGATTACAGCCAACACGGCGATAAAGATGGACTGATGTGGCGGTAGTTTTAGTCTTTGATTTAGTTGAGCAAACCCGCGCAAGCTTTTCATGAAGATGACCGCGATAAATCCGAAAATTACAGACGATATGATAACTGGTAGCAGCGCGGTCAGAAGTTCAGGCGCCTCGCCGCGCAGTACGAGTGGATCAGGCAGCACAAATACATAGTTCACCATCGCAGCAGCGACGATTGCGCTTGTCGCTATGGGCGCCATGGCTTTTGGGGAAAAGTGGCGAACGACCGCTTCATGGGCGAAAATGATACCTGCGATTGGTGCGTCAAAACCTGCTGAAACAGCCGCCGCAACACCTGCGCCAATCACAACATTTCCTCTGACTGGCACTGATAAAGCTCGTTTCAAAAGGGAACCAACCGTGGCACCAAAGTGCACCAGCGGCCCATATTGCCCAACGGACGCGCCACCACAAGCAGAAGCAAATGCGGCTAGCGTAGAGGCGACACCGGTTTTGATGTCGATGGGCTCAATATCTTGGTGGGCAACGTAGATCGTATCTGCGGGCCCGTGCCAGCGGCCTACTTTAAATACCTTGCGAATGGATACGATTACTGCACCTGCTATAATAATCATTATTGCAACGGCGGGGTCGAATGAGAAAGGCCCAATGTCTAGATGAAGCAGTTGAGATGTTTCACGTAGGTTGGTGAAAAATTGGACACCTTGAACAAATGTGGCTGCCGCAATTGACACCAAGATACCGATTATTGCGCCAAATATCGTGCTGGCATAAACGGAAATTATTGTGCTTTCGCGCACCGCAGTAAGGTAGGCCATAAGGTTCTCAGTGATACTATGATTGGCGGCAACGATACTTCTGCATGGGGTTTGCGCATAGGTATTTAATATTTGCAGTTGGCATGGTTCCTGCAGAACAGGCCAGCAAGAATACTTACTGGAGAAGCACATGTACGGCATTATTCGTTCAGGAATGGCAACTGCGATGCACGAGATTTCCGTGGTCTCAAACAATATCGCGAACTCAGGGTCTACTGGGTTTAAGAAAAGTGATGTGTCATTTTCGGATATTTATGGATCTGCGACACCCGATACTGTTGCACGTACAGCTTCTGGTTTTGGTAGTGCCATTTCCGATACGCGTCGTAACGACGGGCAGGGAACAATACTGTCGCGAGGGGGCGCTTTGAATGTTGCGCTTATCGGTTCGGGTATGTTTACAACATCTCCGCCTGATGCGGCCGGAGCAGCTTCTGCTGCTACGGTGTTTACACGAAATGGCGAATTTTCTTTGGATAAAGAAGGCTTCTTAAGGTCAGCTGACGGATCTTTCGTCCGCGGTGTTGTGGCGGGTGAAGGTGGGGAAGCCGGTACAGGCTTAAAAACTATTCAGATCCCGTTTACAGTCGAAGAGCAGAACCTAAGTCAGCTTGAAGTTGCCAGTGATGGGACGATTTCGGCTACGTACGGCAATAGTAACGTTGTTAACTCCGGTCAGCTTGCGATCGCCAACTTCTCAAATCAAGGTGGTCTGCGCAATATTGGTGCAGCGCGATTTGCGCAATCTGCACAATCTGGAGAGCCACTTTATGGAGTGGCGGGCCAAAGCGGCTTTGGTACAATTCAATCTGGTGCACTTGAGGGATCTAACGTTGATATTACTCAAGAAATGACTGTGATGATCCGCGCTCAACAGCAGTTCAGCGGCTCCGCCCGTGTGCTACAAGCGAACTCTGACATGGTGGAAAAGCTCACTCGTTAATTTGATTAACGTGGTGCTCATAAATCATCCTCGTTTGGTGCTGGCCGGTCTACGATCAGTTTGAAAGTGAAACCCAAAACACCGATGCCCCAGATGATTGCGACAAAATGCCAAGCGGTCAGACTTTGGAGAGGTATCAGTTTCTCTCCTGCGATTGGTATTGCCAAGATCATCAGTGCGGCTGCAAATAGGAAATATCTGATCACGAGGCACTGGCGACAAACGTAATTCTTTTTCTGGGGCTTTTTCACTTTATCTACCCTTTTCCCTTTGGTCTAATGCTTGTGACGTTAGCTAAATTGGTCGCTTAGTCAAACGGGCTTTATGAGTGGATTTATCTTAGGCGTGACTTAGCAATATTAAAATAGCTTGCTTTCTTTCCTATCTCCCAACTAGTGTCAGTTTGAGAGGTTAGGAGGCTGTAAATTGTTGCCGTTAACGCCGCTAAACATCGGAGCGCCCGGCGAAAGCGCGCCCTCACTGTTGGGACAAAACAGTGCTGTGTCTCGTACAGCAGGAGTTCCTACTCCGACGATGCGACAGACAGGCTTTGGCGTAACCGCGCCAGATGTCATGAATGCGGCTCACCATTACACGCCAGATCATCCCAAGGTTCAGATCTATCATCCTTCACAGGCACCCTCGGGCCAAACGACCGAAAATGCGTTGATGGCGAAGGCGTTGATGTCACAGCCTTACGCGCATTCAGGCGCTGCAACCAAAATAGCGCGTATTTCGAACATGTTTTTGGATGCGCCACGTTTTGGATCAGTTGTTAACCTGATTTCCTAAGACCTCGATGCAGCGCTTCAGATGCCGTCCAAAAAGCTGACGTCAACTTCGGGTAGTGTTTTGAGCCAATCGCCATCCTCGATCATATTCCAAGTCCATCCCGCAGGCACAGCCAAGTCAGGTTTTGCGCGGTACATGAAGATGAACGGCTTAAACTGTTTTATCGCCACTTCAGGAATAATCTCAGGCGTCTTCTGTCCATCTAGCGTAGAAGAGAAAAACCCTTTTATTTTGCGCGGTACGCCGCCTTTATCCACCGTTAGCTGATTAAACGAATAGGCTTGTAATATCTCGAAGCCATCTTCTACCTCAGCTTCCATAAGGTGACGCAAGTACCCCTCAGAAGTGTCAAGAACCATTTCTGCGGTGATGTCACTGTATCTGGCCGACAGCTCCGAAGCATATTTTGCGGCAAAGGCTTCAAGGCCTAAGCTTTCGGCCAAGAAACGTTGTGCGGTTAGTGAGCAAACAGCGGAAAAAACCCATGATGGACAGTAAAGTGACAACCAAACCTCCGTAGATGTGTCTTGACCCAGGCCATGATGTCACTGGTAGATTGTCATTATTTGATATGTGACCAAGCGTCAATCATGTCATCAATTACCTTCACACAGGCGTCGAGTTCGGCTTGAGGGTCAAGTTTCAGCGCACGTTGGACCTGTGATCGGCAATATTCATATATTTTGAAGAGATTCTCAGAGATTTCGCCGCCCTTTTCAAAGTCGAGGCTCGTTTGAAGGATGTAGATCGCTGTGAATGCTTTTGAGAACGTAACGTTGCGTTGTGCATCTTTTTGATTGATGCCTTGGAGCTTTTTCAAGCACCGAGATAGCTCGTTCAAAGTCAGTGCGATCATTTCGTGAGGGTCAGAGATGCCGGTCAATCCCGCACGCGTCGATTGCTTATACTGCTGCCGTGCAAATGCATAATTCATCTGTGTTTTCCTTTATTTCCTAATTAGATGAACGGCATAGCGCGAATTTAATTTAGCAAATTTTTATAATTACTTGCTGCTGTCAGAACCTTTGGAGAGATGTTTGGCATCAATGTAGTCAGTGAAGGGAATTCGGCATACAAGGTCTTCGTCCCCATTTCCGTTGAAGTGATGAACCTCTAATTGCAGGTCAAACTTTGCGTCAGCAGTGCCAGTTGCACTTGTGTATTTACTGCGCTTTGTTGCGATATTCATGATTAGCCTCCGGGTAGCGATACCAAGAAACTGCAATTTCGGTGCCAACTATTTTTGGAAAGCTGTCTTAGGTGATTATAAAAGACGTAATTTCGACAGCATGAATAAACGGATCATACCCCCACCTTGCAAGGTAAGTATTGATGGTTTGCTTGATGTCTTCTTCAAGATCGGCCCTGCCACTTTTTGACAGCAGGACGCTTTCATCAAGATCGACCGCGTTTTCCAGTATGAGCGGGCGCAACTGGGGCTCACGTTCCTCAAGCGTTGTGATCATCACATTAGCGGCGAGGGGGGTGTCGTATATTGAAACGGCGATTTCGAATGAGAACAGCTTTGTACTATTCGGGACGTTTCCGATGATTGTGGAAGGGTATGGGTAGTATTGAAAGTCAGGTTCTCCAAGGACCAAAGCCGGATCATCTTCGGCTGTAGCTTCGTCGCTCCGATCGTTGTCTGACTGTTCTTCTTCAATTTCAGCTGCTGCAGCTTCTTTCGCAACTTGAGCTGGATCTTTGAGGCGGTCTTGCTCGGGTTCAATTGTTGTGTGCCCGATCATGAATGCCAGCAATATCAAAACTGCCGGAAGGCCGTACAAGGCAAATGAGATGAGGTGGTTTTTCATTTAGATACTGCTCCTACTTCAGTCATAACGACGTGTCGGCAGGAACGTTAAGTTTCGGAGAGTCAATTTTTTGAGTGCCTTTTGATCGCGGCCGATCAAAGCATGACTGAATTTTGACTCTGTAAAATAGGTTAACCAAACGTTAGCAAAGTAAAAATAAATTAGTTAATATTTACAATTGGTTAATTGATTATCTCTGGTTTTTGCAAAAGTTTTTGCGCCCACGTGGTGCGCATCTGGCCCGCTTATTGCCTTTAGGATCCCGTAACTTGGAGATCTGCAATGACACCCATTTTGATAGAAGAAACCAACTTTGAGCATGCCCAACGGCTGAGTGCGATCGTTGCGTGTCGGAAGCTGGAGGTATCGTTGCTCGGCGCTGTTGAGAAGCCTGACGCGGGGGCAATCCTTGTTTACTCCTCTGAACATGAGGCCGAGTTGGGAAACATGCAGGCTCTGTTGAATGTCGCACGCGGCCTCAAACCACGCCTTGTTGTTGTTCTTGATTTCGGGGCAGAGGGCTTTGCTGTTGAAAGTGATCTGGGTGGAAAGGTGTTGCGGGTTGGTCTGCCTGACGCTGATGAGTTTGCGATGATTGTAGCGGCTGATATCATTTGTGCTGACATTGCGAATATGATTGCGGCAGATGCTGCCACTACAGATCTTTTATCGCTTTCGAGCCGCGTCGCTAAATCGGACGTCACTGTTTTCATTAATGGTCCTACTGGCACTGGCAAAGAGGTTCTCGCACGTTTCATCCACGACCGATCTGCGCGTGCCGATGCTCCCTTTGTTGCCATTAATTGTGCTGCAATACCCGAAAATATGCTTGAGGCTGTTTTGTTTGGGCACGAGAAGGGCGCATTTACAGGCGCATCCGTCGCCAACAAAGGCATTTTCAGAGCAGCTAACGGCGGCACGTTATTGTTGGATGAGATTTCCGAAATGCCTCTTGGTCTGCAATCTAAGTTGCTGCGGGTTTTGCAAGAACGAAAAGTAACGCCGCTTGGTGCACAAGGCGAAATTGACGTCGATGTTCGGGTTCTGGCAACAACCAACCGTGATATGCCGGCCGAGGTTGCCGCTAACCGTTTCCGTGAAGACTTATTTTACCGTTTGAACGTGTTCCCCATCGCGACCCAATCGCTTAGCGCCCGCCCACTGGATATTCTGCCAATTGCTGTTGCGCTGTTGCGTAAGCATGCAAATAGCCTTGATGACATGCCCTGGATTGCTGAGGATGCGCGTCAGCTTTTGGTCGAACACGACTGGCCCGGCAATGTGCGTGAGTTGGAGAACGTCGTTCAACGCGCACTTGTTCTTCAGCACGGCGGTGTAATCCGCTCCGAAGATATCATCATTGATACACTTCCAATGACACATTCGATGCCAGCGCCCCAGACACCGCACCCCGCGTTGAGCCGTTTGAATGCGATGGGAGGATAGGCCGATGACGCAAGTTGGAGGACTAAAGTATCAGGTTGATCAAACGCATCTTCAAAGTCTCAAGAAGATGCAAGATGGCATGGAAGGTGTGGGCAAGCCTGTTTCTGGTCCGACATTTTCCGAACGTCTGGCTGATGGCCTCAATGACGTGGCCTCAGCGCAGGGAGAGGCGTCAAAAATGGCGCGAGATTTCGAATTGGGTCGCGAAAATGATCTGTCAAAAGTGATGGTCAGCCAACAAGTATCCTCGCTTGGATTCCAGTTAACGTTGAACCTGAGAAATAAGGCGCTCAGCGCTTACAAAGATATAATGAATATGCCGGTTTGATTTTCGGTCTGACTGATGAGCACGCTGGATAAGGATTACTATTGCTATGGCAACTAACACACAGACAATTGACGGCACAGCAACCGCATCTGGTGGTGGAGGTACAAGTTTGGTGACCTCGCCAGGCAATGTTTTGCAGACCGTTCGCAACGTGACACAGCAGCCAAGTTTTCAACGGGCGCTGCCGATGATCGTCTCTGTGGTGGTGATCGCAGCGTGTTTGATTGCCGTGGCACTCATGCAAAAACCAGCGAGAACAACCTTGTACGCCTCCCTTCCTGAAACAGAGAAGGCACGGATTTACGACGCCCTCACGAATGCGGGTGTGGATGTGACGCTTGATCCTACTACAGGTGACGTCATGGTGCCTGCCGACGATTATCATAGCGCGAGGATTCAACTCGCGGCGCAAGGCTTGCCGCAATCTGTACCAGATGGCTACGACACGCTGACCGATATCCCGATGGGCACATCGCGTTCTATCGAAACGATGCGTATCAAGCAGGCGCAGGAAGTAGAGCTTGCGCGCTCCATTACTGAAATTTCAGCTGTTCGATCTGCCCGCGTGCACTTGGCATTGCCAGAGCGGTCGGTTTTTGTACGTGAACAATTGCCGCCCACGGCATCCGTCTTTTTGCAGCTCGATAATGGCCGCGCAATGGATGAAAATCAGGTTACTGCAATTGTAAACCTAGTGGCTGCCTCCGTGCCAAGCATGGCAAAAGACAACGTTACTGTTGTGGATCAAAGCGGACGCTTGTTGTCAAAGGCGCCTGATGATCCGTCGTCCATCCTGACTGATAACCAGTTACAGTACAGAATGCGTCTGGAAAATATTTACCGCTCACGGATTGAGACACTTGTCACTCCGATTGTCGGACCTGGAAACGCGACTGCACGTGTGAATATTGATTTTGACTTTACACGTCGTGAAGTGACTGAAGAAAGCGTTGATCCCAATGGGAACGCATTGCGCAGCGAACAAAGCACGAAAGATATCACTTCGAAAAAACAAGCTATGGGTGTACCAGGTGCTTTGTCCAACACAGCTCCAACTGAAGCAGAGGTTTTGGTCGAACGCCCAGATCTAGCTGAGGTGAATCAAGATGACATTAGCACTCAGTCATCAAGCGAAGTTCGCAACTATGAGGTGAGCCGAAAAGTTCAGACAACTCAGCAACCCACGAACCGCATCGTTCAGATCAACGCTGCCTTGTTGGTGCGCGATCAAAAAGTTCTTGATTCTGAGACGGGCGAAATGGTCATGCGACCCGTCGACCCGCAGGTTCTTGAAGATATCCAAAACCTTGTGACCAGTGCCATCGGCCTTCAAACGGGTCGTGGTGATACGCTCACAGTCAAGTCGCAGCCGTTCGTCAATGAACTCGAGGGTGTTGAAGTTGACTGGTATGAGGCTGCTTGGATTGAAAACCTTGCCAAACAAGTCGGCATGATTTTGATGTTGGCTGTCGTTTCGCTGGGCGTCATTCGCCCTCTACTCAACCGCTTGCTTGTGCCAGCAGGTGGGAGTGTAGTCGCCCAAGGTGGGCTGTCAGATGACGAGGCTGAAGCAATGGAATCTGTCGAAGTTGGTGCGGGCGAAACCTTGGAAGACATCAAGGCAAAGCTGAAGCCGAAGAAAGCCAATATCTCGGTTGAGATGCTGGACACGGCTAATACCTATGACGACAAAGTAGCACTCATTCGCATGATCGTCTCGGATGAGGCGGGCCGTGTGTCTAACGTGTTCAAGCAAATGATGCAGAAAGATATGGACCTAATCGGCTAAGGCCGGGGTCATGTGAGGGATACTGATATGTCAGATGCAACTGCACCTAATCCAGACGAAGAGAGCCTTGTTGACGCGCTTACGGGCACCCAAAAATCAGCGATCTTGATGATGCTTTTGGGCGAAGATGAGGCGGCTGAAATCCTCAAAAACCTCTCGCCTCGTGAAGTGCAGCATTTGGGTGGCGCAATGTACTCTGTGCAAGGTGTCGATCAAGATACCGTCAATGCTGTATTGGATGAGTTTTTGAATGTGATTAAGCAGCAAACAAGCTTGGGGCTTGGTGCAGGAAACTACATCAGAAACGTACTGACCAAAGCACTTGGCGGAGACAAAGCGCAATCCGTACTAAGCCGCATCACACCAGCCTCCTCAGAGCGACCTATTGAGATTTTGGATTGGATGGATGCGCGATCCATTGCCGAACTCATCATCGACGAGCACCCCCAAATTGTTGCTTTGATCGTCTCCTATCTCGATTATGGATTGGCCGCCGATGTACTGGGTCTGCTGCCGCATGACCTTCAGCCGGAAGTGGTGCGCAGGATTGCGACCCTGGAGACTGTTCAGCCTGATGCTGTCCGCGAGCTTGAGCGTGTGATGCAGCAAAAATTCCAAGCCAACACGACCCTTCGGGCCTCACAAATTGGTGGTGTGAAGGCCGCAGCCAAAATTATGAACTTCACTAAAACCGCGATGGAGCAGCGGATCATGAAGGACATCAAAAAAGAGAACAAAGACCTTATGCAGTCAATTCAAGACAGCATGTTTGTCTTTGACAACTTGGTCATGTCCGATGACCGTTCGTTGCAGACACTGCTGCGGTCTATTGATACTGAAATTCTTGTTATTGCACTTAAGGGTGCAGACGAAGTTCTTCGTGAAAAGCTGTTCGGATGTATGTCGACACGTGCGGCTTCAAACATCAAGGATGAGATGGAGGCCCTTGGCCCAATGCGTCTAACTGATGTGCAGGAAGCGCAAAAACAGATCATCGCGGTTGCACGCAAAATGTCGGATGAGGGAACAATCGTTCTAGCCGGTCGCGGTGGGGATGAGATGGTATGACCGGAGAATTTATCCCCCACCAAGGGGCCATCCATGCGGATGAAATTGTTCAGGGTGTGCCCCTTAAACAATCAGAGATTTCGCGTTTCATTCGAGCGATTGATGCGGAGGGTTATCAAAAAAGTGACAACACTCTGGTCAAGCCAGAGGGAGCGTTTAAACCCAAAAGTCTTCTGGATTTAGCCAAAGAAGCTGCTGAGCGAGAACCGGTTGTGGTTCCTGAACCCAGTCAGCCAAAAGCTGACAATGTAATTCCCGAAGCTGCGCCAGAAACACACGACGCTGATCCGCAACCGCAAGATGTGAGTGATCTTGCTGGGCGTGATGCCCTCGTTGAACCTGAGATCACCGCACCGTTGGATGCACAACCAAGTTCGGACGTTTCAGATGCGACTACCTCATCGGAGGGGCAAGAGAGCGAAATACCCGAGATTGGGCCCGCCGAACCCACGACAGAGCCGCTGCCGCAACCGGTATCTACAGAAGACTATGAGGCCGCGAAAGCGCAGGCGTATGAACAAGGACTTGAAGCTGGCAAGCAAGAAGTGCGCGATCAGGTTGAAGCAATGATGTCCCATGCACTGGGATTATTGGAGCAGACGGTCGAGGCGTTTGCTGAACAAGCAGATGGGGCAGTGGAAGAACTCGCAACAACAATTGAGCAGAGCGTAAATAGCTTGGCGTCTTCGCGTGCCGGTGCTCAAATCGAAACCACGCCAACGGCATTTGCAGCCCGTGTTCAAAAGCTTGTTGAGCGCGTCAAAACGGCGACAGACGCACCGATCATCCGGCTGCACCCGAGCGATGTTATGGTTCTGAGGCCGGTGCTGGAGCAATCGAGTGCGCTGCTAAACCTACGTTTGGTAGGCGATGAAACACTCCAACGTGGTGATGTCGACTTATCACTTGAAGGGGTGAGGCTGACAGATGTGCTTCCCCGTATAGAGTCCGTCCAAGCTGTTATCGAGTATGTGCCGCTTACCCTTGCAGAGGATGCTCTACACGGAGCAGCGGGTACTGCCGAGGCCGATCTGGCGGAGCAGCATCCACCGACACCGACATCAGAAGCGGACGCTGATCTGATTGGGCCACAACTACCCGATGCGACAGAGGCCAATCCCCGTGACACTTAACGCAATAACAAAGGTCCGAGAACGTGTTCAGGATATGGGGACTGCGCCAGCCATAAAAGCCTCGGGATTGGTCACAAGATTTGACGGTCAAGTAATCGAGTGCGACGGCTTTCCTGTCACGGTTGGCTCTATTTGTCATGTCCATATCATCGATCAAGCACCGGTCGAAGCAGAAATTATCGGCTTTCGTGACGGAAGAAACCTTGCGTTTGTTTACGACCAGTCGGCTGAAATTGAAGTTGGTGCATTGGTTACTGTTCTTGGGAATGGCCGTGATGTGGAGGTCGGGGACGCGCTTCTTGGTCGTGTTATTGATGCGCAGGGTAATCCGCTCGATAATGGTAATCCGCTTCGGCTTAAGGAAACTTGGCCGCTTCATGGAAAGTTGACGAACCCGCTCAATCGCAAACCAATTTCGCAGCCATTAGATGTCGGCGTGCGATCCGTGAATGCGTTGCTCAGTATCGGTCGCGGGCAGCGTGTTGGTATCGTTGCGGGGTCCGGCGTGGGTAAATCCGTTCTGTTGTCGATGATGACGCGTTTTGCTGCAGCCGATGTGATTGTTGTCGGACTGATCGGAGAGCGTGGCCGTGAGGTGGCCGAGTTCGTTGAAAAGTCGATGACGACGGAAGCGCGCAGCAAGATTTGTGTCGTTGCTGTTCCTGCTGACCGAGCGGCGCTTTTGCGCATTCGTGGTGCAAACCGCGCTACGGCGATTGCCGAATATTTCCGTGCTCAGGGTAAGGACGTACTGCTTATCATGGACTCGCTCACACGTGTCGCGCACGCGAAACGTGAAGTGGGCCTTGCATTGGGTGAGCAACCCACCGCAAAAGGTTATCCGCCGTCCGTTGTGTCGATGATCCCAAACCTGATTGAGCGCTCTGGCGCCGGTGCTGTTGGTGAAGGGGCAATCACATCGATTTATACTGTTCTCGCCGATGGTGATGATACCACCAACGATCCAGTGGTTGATACAGCGCGGGCGATTTTGGATGGCCATATCGTTCTGTCGCGCAAACAAACCCAACTCGGTATTTATCCCGCGGTGGATTTAACCGCGTCTGTCAGCCGTGTGATGAATGAAATCACGTCAGATAAGCATCAAAAAGCCGCGGTGAAGTTTAAGCGGCTGATCTCAGTTTACATGGAAAATCGTGATCTGATGTTGATGGGAGGCTACGCGGCAGGACAAGACCCCGAGCTTGATCTTGCGATAGCACTTTGGCCTCAAATCACTGCCTTCATTAAACAAGCTGCAAACGAGCCAGCCACATTCGATGCGGCGACAAACGATCTAGTCGCATTGATGGATGTTTGATGATGTCTCACAAAGCCCGCCTTTACGAATTGATGATGAAGCGTGAAAAACTCGCAATGCGTCAAAAGTCCGACGTTCTTATGGGGCTGGTCGAAGATAGAACGCGTTTGGCTGATCTGGATAGTCAACTTTCGGAACTTCTTGCGGAAAGTACAAAAAAGTCCGGACCGCTGAGTGTATCTGCGCTTCGCTCGAAAGCATTTTACGGACGTGAGATGGCGCAGCAACGGGAATTTGCGGTAAATCGTTTGGATTTCCTGGCAGTTGAAATTGAAACTGCTCAGGCAAAGCTGTCTCAGGCCAAACAAAAAGAGAAGATACTAGCAGAACGTGCAGTGTCCGAGCGCCGGGCCTTTGCAAACGAAATTGATGAAAAAGCAGAGCGACTGCGCAACCTGCGCCGACCTGTGCAAAAAATGTGATGGACTTGGCATTGAAATTGCTCCGATGCGATCTGAGCCAGTTTAACCTGAAGGGTCTTTCATGAACGGCGTAGGCGCTAATATCGAACACACACCTTCAAAAGGTAGTGGGTCCAAGCTGTCTTTAGGTGAGGTGGGCTTGACGTCTCCTGTTAGTGAGGGAGCGAACCTCTTTGACGAGATGTTGGCGCTAGACGAGGTTGAAGGTGCTCATGAGGCTCCGCAGGTGTCGGTTGATATGGCCGTGACGGACTTGGAGTCAGCGCACGCGGAAGGTGACGTTAACAAGGACAACGCGTTGAGCGGTGCAGAGCTGGAAAACTTGGTGGTCTCTCAATACCCTCCAACATTGCCGGAAGGCGAAGTATCTGTTGAGGGCGATAACGGCCCCTCCGCAGGTCTGACACCAGAGATTGAGACTACGCCTCTAAATTTTTCAGACGTTACTGAAAGTGTCGAGCCGCAAGAAGCTTCGCAAATGAGCGAGGCTGAAAATAAAGACTTTGACACGTCCAGCGAGCATGTGGATGCACCACAAACCGAACCGCACAGCTCCGACGTTGAAATTGATCCGATTGCGGGACTTGCGACAGCGGCCGTCGTTGACGAGCCTGTTTCATTGCCAAGCGGTGCCGCATTGCAAAATCCATTGAAGCGCGCCGAGACGGCTATTGCGCGCGCAAGGGCAGCGACGGATGACGATAGCGGAGAGGGAGGTTTTGGACGAAACGCGTTAGCCGGTATTCCAGCAACCTTAGACGGTGAGCAATTACTTGATGAGGCAGAGCACCCCATTCCGCTTGCGTTTTCCCAGTCAAAAACTTTTGAGGGGGCGGGCGATGACAACAGACCTAGGCCTGTCGCACCCAACTTCGGCACGGCTGAGCCGGTTGTAGAAGCCACCAAAGACAAAGCGATCTCACCACCTAGTGATCTTGCAAAAGCTCCTGAGGCTCAAGCTGCGGATGCCACAAAAACAGCCGTCATGAATGACGTTGTGGATGCTGATGACGCTCTCTTAGTTGTTCAGCGCATGGGCGCAAAAGGCACACAGATACCGTTTGCTATGAGTGAGAATACACCTGATGCAGAACTGCAAACGATGCCAGAAAGCAAAACTGCAGAGGGCGATGTGAAAACCGATGTGACCAAGATTAAGCTAACGCTTGATGGAGATTTCGCGCAAGATGGATCGATCAAGGCAGAAAGTGACCAGAAACAGCCTACTGGTGTAAACGTTTCTGGTCCAAGTATTCTAGAGATGAAGGGCCGCGATTTACTGCAAGCCTCAACCACGCAACCTGAGACGCAACAGCTTGCGGCCAAAGATGTCCTGCCAAAAGCTGCCCTTGCGTTAAGCTTGCGTGATGCGCAGTGGGGCCAGCGGTTGGTTGCACAAATACAAAAGATGCATACCGAAGGATCTGCGCGCTATGAGATTTCACTGCGCCCCAAAAACCTGGGGGACATGAATGTGACTTTGGAGGTGCGGGGTGAAGAAACCCAAGTCCGCATTGTGACTGAAACAACAGCAGCTTCTCGCGTTTTAATCGGGGCGGAAAACAGGCTTTCACAGATGCTCGATGCTGCTGGCTTTAAGCTGTCATCACTGAGCGCGTCGATGGGGGCGAGCTCACACCTTGGCAATGGTCAAGGTCAGTCATCATCTAAACACAAACAACATGACATGCCTGGAAAGAGCAAAATGCGACAGGGAGCAGCGCCTGAAGTTACTGCTCATCGCACAAATGCTACTCAGTCCGGTGCTGTGAATGTCTTAGCCTAATTTGGGAGCGACAAGATGTCCGACGAAACAGAAGAACCAAAGAAAAAAAGCGGCCTCGTTAAGATACTAGGCTTTGTTTTTGCTGGTATCCTACTCATCGGGATCGGCCTTGGTGCAGGTTTTTTCCTCTTTGGGGGCTCGTCTTTGACACCCAGTGACGAGATTGAGCAAATCATTGAGCGTAAGCTTAAAGAAAGTGGTCAGTTGCCCGAGGATGAAGAGGCCGAAGAAGACGCCGAGGGGGAAGGCGAGCCGCGACCAAACATCAAAGAAGTTCCCGAAACCGATGCTTTCGTGACTACGTACTTCGAGTTTGATGGCAACTTCACAACCAACTTGCGCAACTCCAGAAAGTTTCTGCAAGTAGGCGTCGGGGTTTCAACCCAATACGATGAAAGTGTCATTGAGCACGTCGAAACGCACCAACTTGCTTTGCGCTCAGAAATTTTGGGTGTTGCGAGTGAGTTTAGTGAAGAAGACATTCAAGGCAAAGCCGGTCGTGATCTACTTGCGGCGCGGATGACAGAAGCTATCAACGCTAAATTGGTGTTGCTTGAAGGCTTTGGTGGTATCGAGAACGTCCATTTTACGTCGTTTATGCTACAGTAGAGCGTATAAGAATGGCTTCTTCAAAAAAACTTACCTCAGACGAGGTCAATGCACTGATCGATGGGTTGGGCGACGATAGTGACGCGACTGTCGTTGGTGGCAGTGACGGGTCGGTCGAAGTGCGGCCTTTCAGCTTCGGTTCTGATGACTTGTCGCTGCTTGGTGATTACTACGCTTTGCGCATGATCAATGAACGCTTTTGCCGATTTGCGCGCAGCGTATTTTTGCCCATGCTGCGTGTTCAACCAAGAATTTCATCTTTCCCTCCCGAGGTGAAAACTTTTGATGAGTATTCTGCTGACTCCGAGAATTTCATGAGCCTAACCACAAGTCGGATGGAGGAGTTGCGCGGGAGCAGCCTGCTTGTCGTTGCACCTGCATTTATCTCGCTTTTGACGAACTCATACTACGGAGGCACGGCGGTCCGCTCTTTACGCCGTCCTGTAGGTGAGTTCACAGCCACAGAGCAGCGGGTCATTGAGATTGTGACAGAAGGTTTGATCAATTCGATGCAGATGGCATGGCGGGATTTGACAGCAGTTTCATTCACTGTCCAAGGGCATGAAGAGAATATGCAATTTGCGTCATTTGTGGACAATAGCGAGACGGTGATTGTTTGTACGTTTCTGGTTCAATTGCCTGGGAGTGAGCCGGCCACGTTTGACATTATTTATCCACTCCAAACCCTTAAACCCATTGCCTCACTTCTGCGTTCACGCGTGCAGTCAGAGTTTATCGATGATGATCTTTCTTGGCGCCAAAAATTGGAGCGTGCCATTTTAAACATTCCACTTACGGTAACTGCGGAGCTGGCCAAGCCCAAGGTGTCTTTGAGAAACCTCATACGACTGCAAAGTGGTGATACTTTTCCAATCCAGATTGCTGATGGGGTGAAGGTTCTTGTTGAAGGGAAAGACATCTTCAAGGCCGAGTTGGGGCAGGTTGGGCCCCAAGCCGCGCTTCATCTAAATGAGAGAATTAAGTCGAAAGACAGTGAATAGGAGGGGCAGGTCATGTCCGACGAGATCGATAACACCGAGAATAGTGATGCAAGCAAGCCTGAGCGTGCGGGCAGTGAAAACCTGCGTGTTCTAGAGAACATTGAAGTTCAAATGACCGTTGAGGTAGGGCGCTCTGAAATCACAATCAGAGACTTGCTCCGCTTGAGTGAGGGGTCTGTGCTTGAACTTGAGCGCCTTGCTGGAGATCCGCTCGACATTTTGGTGAACGGAACGATGATTGCGAAGGGCGAAGTTGTGATGGTCGGTGAACGGTTCGGCATTCGGTTTGGTGAAATTGTTGAACCTGAGAAACGCGTCGAAAGCATTTGATCCTTCTAGCAATAGTAAGTGTCAATTTATTGGCGTCAGACTTAAGCGGCGAAATTTACCCTATTCTAAATAGGGCTTTTGAAGCTTAATCACCACTTGGCATGTATATTGCCTCTATGTCGTGTAGACCAAATGAGGCGCGACATGACAGATATTCAGCCCTATCAAATCGTTGTTGTTTTGGCTTTTCTGGCCGTTCTTTTTGCGGTTCAGATTTTTCTGAAATATGGTCGTATGCCGCAAAATCAGATGCGTAGCGTCGATCGTCTACGTTTGGTTCAACAGATTTCTATCGGCCAAAAAGAGCGGCTCCTTTTGGTGTCTGTGGATAATGAAGAGTTTTTGATTACATGTCCCAAGCATGGTCAATTGAGCGTCGTACCTGTGCATTCGGGCCGGTCAGAAGCGGAGGCGCAACATGCTTAAGGCGCTCTCTTTTTCGATCCTTTTGTTGCTAAGCGCAGCCTCATCTACGGCGGCGCAAGGACTAGATTTGTCGGGACTGCCTGCACTTAATTCAAGCACGAGCCCTGATGGTGAGATGACGTATTCGTTGTCGCTGCAGATTTTGGCGCTTATGACAGCTCTTACCTTGCTGCCGTCACTGGTCTTGGGCATGTCATCATTCACAAGAATTATCATCGTTTTATCTATTCTCAGGCAGGCGTTGGGAACGCAACAAACGCCACCCAACCAGGTGTTGATCGCGATCGCCCTGTTTTTGTCTTTGTTCATCATGCAGCCAACGTTGGCAGAAATTTACGACACAGCGTTATCGCCATTTTTGTCAGAGGCGATCTCGGCACAAGCCGCGGTTGATCGGGCTGCATCGATTATGAAAGACTTCATGCTGCTGAACACTCGCAGTGACACTCTTTTGATTTTCTCGGATATGGCGGGCGCGGAACCGTACGTGAGTAATGACGATGTGCCGTTCTCAACGCTCTTACCCGCCTTCATTACGTCCGAACTAAAGACCGCCTTTCAAATTGGGTTTTTGCTGTTCTTGCCATTCTTGGTGATTGATATGGTCATTGCATCGATCTTAATGTCGCTCGGCATGATGATGTTGTCACCAATGTTGGTCTCATTACCTTTCAAGCTCTTGCTGTTCGTATTGGTCGATGGGTGGGCAATGACTGTTGGCTCTTTGGCTGCAACGTTTATGAGTCAATGATCAGCCATGGATTTTGACAACAACATCGAATATCTGCGCCTCGCCTTTTGGCAGATCATCCTTGCTTCGGGGCCGATTTTGGGCGTGGCTTTGGCTATTGGTTTGCTGATCGGGATTTTGCAGGCAGCCACGTCGATTAATGAAATGACACTGAGTTTTGTACCAAAACTCATATTGGTGCTTATGACGATCGCCTTGTTGTCTAGCTTCATGATGACAGAACTAAGCGATTATTTTGCGTTCATTTTTGAAGAAATCGCAGCTACAGGACGCTAGCCGAATGTCTTCTGTTTCCATAGCAGGGTTGCCAGGTATCCCATTACAATCACTGATAGACGTGTTTCTTCAGATATTTTTCGTGACCCTTAGAATGGGCGCTTTTTTGATTTCTTCCCCCTTTTTCGGATCGCGTATGGTTCCTCTTCAGGTGAGGATTGTGTTCTCTGTTGTTTTGGGCTTGTTCGTAGCGGCTCAGGTAGAACTTCCCGAAATTTCTGTTCTGACGTCTTTTTTGGTTATTCCGCTGCTTTTGCAAGAACTGGCAATTGGGTTGTGTGCAGGGCTGACGCTGACGATTATTTTTGCATCTGTTGGGTTGGCCGGTGAGAAGATTGCTGCCACGTCGGGTTTATCATTTGCAATTCAGGTTGATCCGTCCGGCGGCGGCCAATCGCCAGTTTTAAGCCAAATGCTAACCCTGTTCCTGCTCGTGATATTCTTTGCGTTGAATGGCCATATGCTGGTCCTTGCGATTATGATAAATAGCTACACGCTGGCGCCCATCGGTGAGCCGCTGGTTTATCAAATTATGATCCAAACAGGTATTGATGCCGCAGGTCTAATGTTTGCTTTCGCTGCAAGCATCATGCTGCCAATCGTAGCGGTTCTGTTTATCATCAATCTCGCCATCGGGATTATCACCAAGTCCGCGCCGCAGTTGAACCTGTTTTCGTTTGGCTTTCCGATTACGATTTTAAGCGTGTTCGTGTTGCTTGTATTTTCTGTAACGCCAATCGCTTGGGCTTTTGCGGATTTGCTTGAAGATATCGTTTCTATTTTGAACACATTGACCGAAGGGATGGGCAATGGCTGAGGTTGATGATGACAGTCAGGAAAAGACCGAGGACCCGTCGCAGCGGCGTTTAGAAAAAGCGGCTGAAGATGGTGAAGTCCTTTCCTCCAAAGAGATGTTTGTATTCGCAACAATGGCGATGGGGATCGCGATGATCTACGCGTTGTCGAGTTTTATCCCTGCGCAGATGGGACATTGGAGCGTGTTTTTTCAATTCGGCTCACTCGACAAAATGGACACACAAATATTGACCCGTTTGGGTCACGGCCTTTGGGTCTTTATTGTGGTATCTGCGATCATCGGTGCACCTATGCTGATTGCTGTGCTGGCAACTCAGGGCGCAATTGGGGGCGGTATCGGTTTTGCGTCCAAGCTACTGATGTTCAAGGGCAATAGGATCAACCCATTGAGTGGCTTGAAGCGTATGTTTTCGATGCATGCATTGGTTGAGCTATCAAAGGCGATCGCAAAGGTCTGCTTGCTAGGGGTGGCTTTCGTTGGCGTGATTTGGATATATTTGCCCACATTGCTGCATCTTACAGAAGCCAGTCTATTGGGTGCACTTGACGAGATTTTTTGGGCAGTGATGGCAGCACTTGCCGCGTCATTGATTGTATTGGCAGCCATTGCTGGTCTTGATTTGGCCTATTCATGGCACACACACATGCAAAAACTACGCATGAGCCGGCAAGATATTAAGGACGAGCACAAGCAGACAGAAGGATCACCGGAAGTTAAATCACGCATTCGTCGTCTCCAAATGGAGGCTAGCCGGCGGGCGTCTGAACAATTTGCTGCGATAGAAGATGTTGCGGGGGCAACAGCTGTTATTACCAACCCGACCCACTTTGCTGTAGCATTAAAATATGTGCCTGGAGAAACACGCGCGCCAATTATCCTTGCGATGGGTGGTGGGGCTATGGCGGAGCGGATCATCAGTAAAGCTCAAGAGCATGATGTGACAGTTTTCCGCAGTCCGCTGTTGGCACGGGCCCTCTACTTTTCAGGGGAAATTGGCCAAGAAATTACAGATGGTGTCTACACGGCTGTTGCGGCTGTCTTGGCCTATATTTTCCGACTGGACAGGGGAGAAACTCCCGAAGAGCCTTTGGTCGAAATCCCGGGCGAATTGCAATTTGACGAGCATGGTAACACCTTGGGCAAGGAGAAATAGCAATGTCTGGAAAGCGCACTCGTAGCCTTGGAGAAACGATTTCAACGGCAAGCTTCTTCGGCATGTCAGTATGGCTGATGCTGGAAGCGCTTTCTCTGATTGGTGTTGTGTCAGTGCTGCAAGTTTTTGGCCTGTTCGTGGCGTCTTTGATGTGTCTGCTTGGCGGGTTGCGTTTTATAATTGTGGATATCGTTGCGGCATTGAAGCGGAGGTTCCGGTGAATCGAAAACAAGCTTTCGTCGCCTGTGGCCGGTGTAAACATTACTTCGTCACCTTCGATCCTGCGCGGCCCCATGGATGTAAGCGGTTTGGGTTTAAGTCCACTCATTCGCCGAGTTTAGAGGTTTTTGGGGCAACTGGCACGAAATGTGCTCTGTTTGTTGAGAAATTTCCACGCTCAAACCGTGCGACACAGAACAACGTCAGGAGACAGGAATGAGTACCGACAGTAAGTCCGTCGAAGAGGGCATCAAAATCGCGCTGGATGCGGCAGACGCTGCTACCAATGTCACAGATGAATTTGCGCGTATCAAACAAGACTATTCTTCCGTGGAGGATGAAGTGAAAAAACTTTATCGAAATGCAGCGATTATTTTCGCAAGTTCTGCCGTTGCCAGCCTGATCGCCATTATTGTTGCATCAATGATGTACTACCGCACAATCGAGGCGATGGAGACAAGCAACAACACATCGCTTGAGGCGTTGGTCATTTTTGCTGAAAACGTGGATAAATTGGCACTTGCGACCGCATCACTTGACGAGTCGATGGCGGCACAAACTGAAATGTCCCAGACAATTGCAGATGCCCAAGAGGCGCTTGTACGTATCGAGGAACAGCAGCGTGACGCGAGTACTAAAACAAGTGAACAGTTGACGGAATTGGGCGAGACAACATCAGCTGTGGTATCGCAATTTAGCGGCGCAATGCTCGAGCGCTTCGATACTGACTTCACCCAACACACTCAGGAAATGGCAGAAGCGTTCGCGAAACTGGATGCCGCCCAAGCAGATCTTGCTGCAAGTATGGCAGTAGCTTCAGGTGGTGGTTCAATTGAGATGGACCCTGCGCTTGATATGAAGCTTGAGACAGTCTTGATGTTGCAGAAAGAAATTTCGGCAAAGATTACCGCAGCCAATAATCCGCCACAAAAAGCTAGATCACCTGCACGGACGGCGCCAAAGCCGAAGCCCGTACGCAGGACTGATCCACCAATTTCGTTTCCCTAAGACAAGCGTAATTGTGGAAAGGCCGCCACATGGAATTTGAGCAATCTCAATCTGATGCTGATACACAAAGCGCTGCTACTGCCAGCAGTGTGCCCCAGCTTTTGAAGATGCAAAAGAACGGGATGGGGCGTTTGGCCGTCTCTCACCGAATGCGCGAAGGCGATATTCTTGTCGCCATCGATGGTGATTTATTCTTAGGAGACAACGAGACCCTCAAAGAGGTCTTCAAAGATCACGACCCAACGGAGCCAGATATTGCGTGGTTGATCACCTTTTGGCGGGACGGCGTCTTTTTCAACGTCTGCTTTAGTGGACCGCTCAGAGCCAAATTTGATTTTGTGACGCCCGAAGAGGCCTTGCCAGTGCTTGAGGGGTATAAAGACCTAAAGTTCGGACCCATTGAGGGTTACCAGAACTACGAGGTGTTTAAGGATCTACACCGTAATGCGGGCCTGCATGCAACGTCTGAGGATCCACTGGCAACCTATATGCCTCTGTTTTGGATGCTCAACCACCGGCTTTATTATCCAATGCTAGCCATCTCGATTATTTATGCTGCAACGTTCATTACACATCCGCTGATCTTCGTTGTCGCATACATAATGACTTGTATCTACGTGAAGCGGGCGCAGTTAAATTTACTTCGATCTTATCTACTGTTTGAAAATAAGTTTTATTGGTTCGTTCTGGCAGCCCAAACCGAGATTGAGGTGATGGCCAAGTGTCGTGAATTGGACCCGAAAATTCGGTTTGCCTACGAGAAAGAAAAGCCAGTTCGCAAATTAAATCGCCTTGAGCGTAAAGAGTTGGCTGAACGACAGGCGAAGAATACCGATAGCGTCTAGCTTGGCCACAAATAGATCAATTAAGTGAAATAGTCGTTATTCGCTAAACACTTTTTGGTTGCTGCCGTTAAAGCAACCAGGGGGTAGCCATGCGCACGAGCTTTTTTGACAGTTTTTCGATGGTGGAGTTGCCTCGCCAAACGGTTGGGCCGCTTGCGACCATCTTGGAAGCTGGGTCCGACACAGACCGCCTTGTGTTCTTGGAATATGGCGCTGCAATTGGCTCGGACAAAATGAAGTACGGCGATGGTCATGCTCTGAACTTCAAAGAGTTTTTGGCGGGCTCACTTTATTTCACATCGATCTCATCACAGAGCGTCTGCCGGGTGATCTACATTCCGCGTGATTACATTCGCGAAGCTCTTTGCCGTGAAAATGCACTAACGTGGACGGTTGCGCGATGCGTCGCCACTGAACATCTAGCTCTGCAGGGAGCCGGTTGATTGGATAGTTTGTATGCAGCGCCTGTGCGAAACTTGTTGTCTAATGGAGAGGCGCTTGAGCTGATCCACTCTGAAGTGCTGTTCATTAAAGATATGCCGGTGAAATCGATTTTCTTGGTTGTTTCGGGGGCTGTGCTCGTCTTTTCTGATGATGGATCGCAGGTACGCCGATGCGTTGGACCACAGCAAATCGTTGGCATCTATGACGCGCTAGCATGTGGTTCTTGGCGAGGCATTGGTGTCGCGCATGGCCGCGTAGAACTTATCGCCTTTAACTTCGAAAACCTACAAAAGGCTCTAGATGAAATTCCGCAGGCACACCGTGTTCTACTTGATGATTTGTTTGCCGCTTAAGCCAATCCAGCCACGGCAGCAGCGCGGCGGCGTTGTACGGACGAAGGAATACTCTGCATATCGCGGTATTTAGCGACCGTCCTGCGGGCAAGTTTGATCCCGTCCTTCGCCATGATAGTTACGATCTTGTCATCGCTGTAAGGCGCTGTCGGAGGTTCAGCATCGATAAGCTTTTTGATTTTGTATTTGATAGCAGAAGCTGCTTCGGTGCCGTCTTCGCCGTTTCCTTGAAGTCCAACACTGAATAGGGCCTTCAACCTGAAAGTGCCTTGGGGTGTTGCTATCATAAGGCCTGATGTTACGCGTGATACGGTGCTTTCGTGCACATCAATAGCTTCCGCGATGTCACGTAGGACGAGGGGCCGCAACGCTTCAATTCCCTTGTCCAAGAAGTCTTGTTGGCGCCTTACAATTTCAGCACCGATGGCCAATGTGGTCGTGTTACGTTGGTCAATGGCGCGGCGCAGCCAGTTTGCATCCGCAACACGTTCTGACATGAATTTTTTGTCCTCATCGTTGCGAACCGATTTCAGTGCAGTCTGGGCGTAGTCACGGTTGACTTGCACGCTTGGCATCGTTGTCCGGTTAAGATCGACTTTCCAGCCATCCGGTGTGGCGCTTACAATGAGGTCAGGTGCGCGAATTGGCGTGCTGCCTCCGTCAAACAGGGTCCCGGGCTTGGGATTAAAGCTTCGCAACATCGAGACCAGCTTGCGCAATCGATCTTGGGATACTCCACAAGCGCGCTTGAGCGCCACAAGGTCACCCATCGCAAGGAGGTCTAAATTAGCGAGCAGTTTATCGAATTCCTCACAGTGCGTGCCATTCGCAATCGCTTGTAGTGTCAGGCACTCCCTTAGTGATCTTGCAAAAAGGCCGGCGGGCTCAATCGTTTGCAACTTTGCTAACACTTGGTGGGTAATATCTTCGGAGACACGCAGCATCTGTGTAATTTGCTCGACGCTTTGCCCCAACCACCCAGATGGCTCTAAGGCTTCGGCCATTGCGTAACCGATCATGCGTTCTTTCGGGTCATCAAGAAGCTGGTCAATCTCTTGGCAGACATATGCATAAAGTGAGGGGGGCGTATCTTCGACCGTCGAAGCGATTAAGTCCCAGTCTTGCTGTGCGGTGCCCGATGACTTGCGATCCCCAAGGTCCAGCATGCTCGTGTCAAACGTGTTTTCCATCCCCTCGTTAGTTATGGGGGTGTCTGAAGACGCCTCGCCGGATTTAATATCAGTGGCTGCGGGGCTTGCGGTTTGCTCCGGTGTATCGGGCGCCGCAGAGGGAGTTTCATGTTGGTTTGGCGTTTCAACTTCAAGGAACGGGTTTTCAGTCGATTGCTCCTCAAGGAATTGCCCCAACTCGAAGTTGTTCATCTGTAGCAGTTTGATTGCCTGTTGCAGCTGCGCTGTAATGACGATCGACTGCTTTTGAGTGATATTCTGCGACGCTGTAAACTTCATTTTGAAACCTCCACGGCCAGCGTTAACCAAATTTTAATAGTACCAAAAGTTTCGAATTTGACACTTGCCTGTTGGGAAATTGACGGCTGTTAACCAATAATTAATCAAACAAGGGCCGCGTAGGGCATTTTGAGCCCTGTCAAAAAGCGGACGTTTTGGATTTTTCTGAGTGTCACGGAGTTTCGTTCATCCGCGCGCCCACAGATCCCCCTGAGTCGTACGCAAACTTTTTTCTAAACAATTCTGAATTTCGTCGTTTCCCTATTCAGGAGCCAATCAGAACCGGCCGCCAAGGTAGCGAAAAACACCTCTGCGTTCACTCAATTCTGGTCACAAACTAAGGAGTCTTGCGAAATGACTGTTATCAATACAAATACCGCGTCCATCAACGCTCAGTATAACTTGAGCAAAGTGAACAAGGAGATGGAATCTGCCATGGAGCAGCTTTCATCTGGTAAGCGGATCAATTCAGCGGCTGACGATGCTGCGGGTCTCAGCATTGCGACCCGCATGGAGTCGAATATTCGTGGCTTAAATATGGCAGTCAAGAATGCAGCTGACGCCCAATCGCTCATAGATACCGCCGAAGGCGCAATGGGCGAGCAAACAAATATTTTGCAGCGCATGCGGGAACTGGCAGTACAATCTTCTAACGCCACCAATAGCGTTGCAGATCGCCTGGCGCTTCAAGACGAAGTGACTCAATTACGGACTGAACTTGATCGCATTGCGTCAACTACGTCATGGGCTGGTGATAATCTGCTCAATGGGGACTTTCTATCAAAGACCTTTCAGATTGGTGCAATGGCATCTGAATCCGTGTCCCTGTCAATTGCAAACCAAAGCTCGGGTTATCTGGGTGTTTATCGCTTCGATTCAACCGCCCAAACCCAAGGAGTTACCGATGCAACTTCTGATAAAATCGTCACTGACTTTGATATCTTGGGTAAAGATGGTGCTGCGGAAGCAGCCTTTGCAGCAGGTTCAACCGCGAAAACTATAGCTGCCGCAGTCAATGCTGACTCGTCTGGTACGGGCGTCACTGCGGAAGCAGTAACAAAGGCACGCATTAGTCTGGACGCTGTGCCTACCTCAACTGTTACTTTCAACCTAAACGGCGGAGGCACTGCGGCAGCCGTCTCTGCGACTGTGGTGAGCAACACGGACCTAACGTCAGTGCTTGATGCAATTAACGCTTTGTCTGGTACAACGCAAATTACTGCAACATTTGATGGTACCGATAAATCTAAGTTAATACTGTCAGATGCTGACGGCGACGATATCTTGATTGAAAATTTCTCAGATACTGGAACTGCTACAAACTTGACGGTGGAAGCTGGTAATTTTGATGGAACCTCTTGGGAGACTGGAGTGGATGTCATTTCTGCAGCCACTGGTGCTAACGACGCCGTTGTAAGCGGCGTTGTAAGAATGGAATCGTCTCAGGCATTCACCATCAGTGATCAAGAAGCAGCTGCAGCTGATAATACAGCGGTGACTGGATATTTTGGTAGCGGTAATGCTGGTGGCACAGCAACCCTTTCAGCTGTTTCCTCGTTAAGCATTGCTACAACCGCCGGTGCACAATCAGCAATTTCTGTAATTGATGGCGCACTGGGGCGAGTAAACGAAGTGCGCAGTGAGCTAGGTGCAATTTCCAATCGTCTCGACTACACAATGTCCAACCTTGGAAACATTGTGGTGAACACTGAAGCTTCACAGTCGCGTATCGAAGATGCTGACTTTGCTAAAGCAACTGGTGATCTGACCAAAGCTCAGATCATGAGCCAAGCGGCCACAGCGATGCTTGCGCAAGCAAACTCGTCAAAGCAAGGCGTACTAAGCTTGCTGCAAGGTTAAGAGTGAACGCAATAATCAGAAAAGGCCCACGCTTGCGGGGGCCTTTTTGCGTGAACGATTGACGCGTGTGCGTTGTGCAGATGCATAGATACTTAACATGAATGTGGCGATGCTTTGCGCAGATGGGGAGATACTAGAGCGCCTTAGTGAGATGCCAGATGCGCTGTTCACACATCTTTGACGCAAATTTGTTGAGTTTTTGTTACAATTTTTGAGAGGGGCGGCGGGGTAGTAAAAAGCGTGCTGCAAGCGCTGCGCCGTGATTCTGCCAAAACTGGTTGCGGTTGGTGATTACACGCGGCGCTCCGTTGCGCAAAGCGTTATGAGCGATTGAGCGGGTGCGTGATTGTAGTGCAGCGGTTCCCGCTGCGACACATTCGGGCCATGGTTCTCCGCGGGGTGGTGCCGTGTAATTGTCTTGGCCCCCTAAAACTGTGCCACTATTTGTTGACTAAGGGAGTGACAGAGAATGGCACGGAAACGGTATTCAGATGAGGATGCACTGAAGTTATTGCGCGAGATTGATGTTCATTTGCATGATGGGTTGGATGTTGTGGGCGCGTGTCGCAAGGCGGGTATTTCGGACAAGACCTATTACTATTGGCGCAAGAAGTTCGGTGGTCTAGGGCGACCGCAGCTCTCAGAAATGAAAGCACTGAAGAAGGAAAACGAGCGGCTGAAGAAAATCGTTGCGGACCTCCAACTGGACAAGCTGATCTTGAAAGAGAGCCTCGATTATTTAAAGCCGAAGGCCTGACGGTTGATGGGTTGCGTCAGGCCGTAATCCATACCCGCCAAAGACTTGATACGTCAGAACGGCGCACATGTGCGGTTCTCGGCGTCTCGCGTTCTGGCTTGCATTACAAAACGAAGGTTCAAGGTGATGACGCATTGCGCTTGGCCATGATCCGCC
>NZ_CVPC01000012.1 GCF_001049735.1 Nereida ignava | reverse complement strand
TGTAGGCAGCGGAGCATAGCAGCAAGGCTTGTACTGAGCGCAATCACACAGCCCAAAACCTCATAGAATGCATATTGTATGAGATTATTGCGTAAGTCATTGTAAAACATAGACTTCAAGAAAGTCGTCTTTCCGGTAGGAAGACCAAAATCTCAGACTTTATGCTCAAAGCTAACAAATGCTTAGGTTTTGAGGAGATAACGCCATGCGCCAAGCACAAACGTTAAACGATGCGCAGCTGCGCCGTGTGATCCAGTACTGCCGCAGCAGGCGTCATCCGATACGCGATGAGACAATCATACTCACCAGCTTTTACGCAGGGCTGAGAGCAAAGGAGATTGCTGCACTCACCGTGGGCAACGTGTTTGATGAAGCAGGCAGCGTGCGCACACAGTTCATCCTTACAGCGGATCAAAGCAAGGGTGGGCACACGCGCACGGTGTACATGAACCAACGCTTACGCAAAGCCCTAGTCGAGTACAGCGCATCAATCCGCACAGCCAAGCCGCATCACGCATTGTTTGAGAGTCAAAAGGGTGGGCACTTCTCAGCAAACACCATGTGTCAGCTGTTCCTCGACATTTACAAAGCTGTAGGACTTAAGGATGCTTCAAGCCATTCGGGAAGGCGCAGTTACATCACGCGCTTGGCAAATAAGGGGGTAGGGGTAAGGTTGCTGGCAGAGTTAGCAGGGCATTCGCATATCAGCACCACTCAACGCTACATCGATGTTAACGCAGAGCAGTTGAGTGAAGCGGTGGAATTACTTTAATGTAATATCCAATTCAAACTCAGCCCTCGCACCCGTCACATTGCATTTACGAGGCGAGCTAAATTAACAGTAATGTTACACCAACTATGCCTATAATCAACGCACTTGCGTGGCCTTGGCTCGTTCGAAAGTATGGCCACAGAATATCAAGTTGTTCTTGGGGCGCCCATCATAACTTCTTCCCAATATTCAAAAATAGGGAATAAAACGTAACGCAGTTACGAGCCAACGTAGTTAACGACGATCAGTCCTTGGCTTTAATTTTTGAGTGATTTTTCAGTGAGCCATTTTACGATTTCACTTTGCGGGGCACACAAAAACTCATTCGGCTCTTGCGGATCAAAAAAGTGCTTTTTAGGATCGAAGACTTTCATTTTGCGTGTTTTCTTATTTTCCACCCAAACAGCCGCAATTTGGGATTCGCTATCCAATTCGGCAATGTATCTATGCATATCGGCCTACAGTTTATCGTATCTATAAACTGGCAAATACTATCTCGGCCGCGATTCGAACAGACATTTGGTGCCTGGGCAGGATAACTGATTTAGAAAATGATGATATGCTTGCACAAAATGTAAAAAGAAGACCGAGCTAACGGGAAGAAACGCTCAGCCTTCTCGATACTCACCAAAATATATGAGCAGTGATTCCAGCAACAGAATAATGACGAGTTATTTGGTTGAATTGGAAGGTCTTGAAGTTACGACATGTTTTGAGTTGCTGCCAAGTTTCTTACCGCCTTATCGAGAAACGCATAGACTTGATTTTAATCGTTTTGACTGCTCAAGATGTAGCTAAAAGTCCCGCATAAAACTAACGCCTGATGAAACGCGTACAGCTAACTGCCAGCGCCGTGACGCTGAATTATTGCTGCCTAAGTTTGTGCCATGTTCGGGATTTTAATGTTCGCTGGGTATTTTTGTGAGTTCTGAACAACGATCTAACGGCTACAAAATGTCGTAGCCGTCACAATGTTGTTGCAGTGCAGTGGAAAAGTCTCTGCATGAAAGAACAGATTAATGCACTGATTGAAGAACGGGCTAAATGGTTGTTCGCAAACCGTCCCTACATTCGTGCAATCCGTTTATTTATCAACACTCTCTTGAGCTATAATGCGACGCTCGATCTCGCGATTGAAATGCAGGACTGGCCAAGCGACAAGATTATGGATCGCATGGGGCGGCTGCTGGCACAGCGCGTGAATTGTACTGGGCTCGAACATATCCCTGTGTCAGGTCCGGCGCTGATCGTCTCCAACCACCCCACTGGTATTGCTGATGGTATCATCTTACATCGTTTGCTCGCAACGAAGCGACCTGATACCTACTTCTTTGCGAACAGTGATATCCTTCGCATCATGCCACAGATGGAGGATATAATCGCAGCCGTAGAATGGCGGACTGACCGACGCACTCACGCAAAAACACGCTCGACTATGGCATACACAAAACAAGCAGTAGACGAGGGCCGGCTTGGCGTAATTTTTCCTTCAGGGCGATTGGCTAAACGGCGTGGCCTTCGGCTATATGAACGCCAATGGATGCCTTCTCCTGTGACTTTTGCGCGTAAATTTGATTTGCCCATTATTCCGGTCCGTATAGAAGCGCGCAATTCAGCGCTGTTCTACCTTTTCGATTGGGTTCACCCCAGCCTACGTGACATTACCCTTTTTCATGAAACACTAAACAAATACCGTCAGCACTTCTGCGTTCATATTGGCAAACCAATTGCGGCTAAAGAGCTGCCGATAAAGCCTGAGGAAGCAATTACTATGCTTTATCACAAAACGCTGGCACTCAAGGGTACTGGACGCGAACAAGACAAAACTGTTCCGCTCCTGTCAAAATGGCATTTCAGTCTTGCCCGCCTTCCGCACATCACAAAAGTGTTGAGACAGCGGGTGTATGCTGGCCTTCAGAAGGTAGGTTTGAAGGTCAAAAGCCTTATGTGATCAATCGAACGCAACACCCAACTATCAAATTTGTTCCGCCATGCTGTTAGGTGCTGTGAACAGTCCCTACCAGTCAGCGCATAGTAAGTAATTCCGGAAAAGTCATCAATCCAATACACTGGGTTGCTCCATATGGGTTACGCCGTATTTACCAATTGGATGTGTAAAATATATGACATGTCACTGCTCTAAATTGAATTTCTTTTGTGGAGCACATCTATACGAAGACTTTTGCGGGCAGATTGTATTGCGTGCAGCATTTAATGTTCTTGAGTTGTGAACCCCAAATCGTTTGGAGCGCTTTCACTAGCCAATATCCCGAGAACTCTGATGTGCTTGGTTCAGTGAGACCACCACCCAAAGCGGATATGCCTGCTTCATAACGTGGGCTGTAATTGCCACCCGCCAGCGCCAACATATGGCCGGTGTCGACATTGAGATCGTCATCCAATGTCAGAACGTACTTACGTTCGCCAAAACAACTGGGCAGTCGTTGGCCATCCAACAAGCCTGTTTTGCTGTAACGACCGCCCCGCAAGGGGGGCTATAAGATTGTAAAAAGCCGGTGACAGCGCGAACCGCTCAATCACTGATCTCATAACTTACAGAACGGGCGTCAGGAGATGCGTACACCCTTCACCCAAACGCGACTCAGCACTGGGGTGCCTTGGTTGCTCTTCACCCTCAACACATCACCGCGTAAACCTGTTTGCAGGCTACCTCGATCCGGCAACCCTGCCGCCATCGCGGGTGTGCGGGTCACTGTCGCAATCGCCCGTGGCAGATCGTCCCAGACATCTGCGATGCGGAAGGCGGACATCAACAACCCACCCGGCACATAATCAGACGATAGAATATCCAGCAGATCGGCCTGCGCCAGTTCTATTGCGGCGACATTGCCGGAGTGGGACCCGCCACGGATGACATTGGGCGCGCCCATCATGACGGCGATACCATGGTCTCGACAAGCTTGTGCGGCCTCCAGAGTGGTTGGAAATTCTGCGAAGCCAACGCCGTTGCTCTGCGACGTCACAACATGCTCGCGGGTCGTGTCGTCATGGCTGGCTAGAACCGCACCCAGCCGCTTGGCCTCCAACACGGCACCCTTTTCGTGCTTGTCGCCAAACTGGGCCTGCAGCCTTTTCAGGTTCGCCACATGTTCAGCAAAGTCGTTGTCATCCATGCCACGTTTCTTGGCGACATAGGTGCGCAGGGCGGTGAGATCGCGGAATTGGCGTTGGCCGGGCGTGTGATCCATCAGGCTGACAATGCCAACTCGGTCGTCAGGCGTGAAACAGGCCAATTCTTCGAGAAGGGTTTCCGAACAAATCTCTGCACGCAGGTGCAGGAAGTGGCTGATCTTGAACAAACCCTGCGCGCGGGCAGCCAAAAGTTCGTCGGCCACTGCGCGGGCATAATCAATGTAACGCCCTTTGCCTGAATGGATGGATCCTGCGCGCAGTGCGTCAAACACGGTGGTTATCCCGACCGATGCCAATTCCGCATCATGGGCAATCAGCGCAGGCAAATGCGGCCAGTCCACTTCGGGGCGCGGCTCCATATGGCGTTCCAGGTTGTCGGTGTGCAACTCAACTAGACCGGGCATGACGAAATCCCTAGCACAGTCCACACTGCCACTTGGTTTATGATCGCCCTCGACAATTTCGGTGATCTTCCCTTGCTCAATAGTCATGGATCCTGTCAGAACTTGATCTGGCAAAATAAGTTGTGCATTGGCGAGGCAAAGGTCGTCTGACATAGAAGTGTCACCCGAGTGGTCCATATTAGTAGATCTAAGGGGATGATTCATGACTTACACTCGTTTCGCAATTTATGACGCACCGATCGATGACGCGCTGGCCAGCTTTGGGGCCACTTGGTTAGGTTGGGATGTTCGGATAGGCCAAGTTACTTGTCAGGCAGATATGCCTGGTTTGCATGACATTACGATGACACCGCGCAAATACGGCTTTCACGGGACGTTGAAACCGCCGTTCAAACTGGCGGATGGGCGCTCCACCCAAGATTTGCAGACTGCCGTCGCGAAATTGGCTGGGACTTGTGCACCGGCACACTGCGGAGAGTTGACGCTCAACACCTTGGGCGGGTTTCTGGCGTTGACCCCGACGGGTGATTTGACTGGGTTGGAACGGGTCGCAAGCGCATGTGTGCGCGACCTTGATACCTTTCGCGCGCCCGCGTCCGAGGCCCAATTGGCCCGACGTCGCAGCGCGGGTCTGAGTGCACGCCAAGAGGCGCTTATGTTGGACTGGGGCTATCCTTATGTGATGGAGGAATTCAGGTTCCACCTGACGCTGAGCGGGCGTTTGTCGCAAGCGGATCGCACCGCGTGGATGAACACAGCGCGGAAGCATCTGCCGCCATTGGCCGACCGCTATGAATTGAGCAGCATTGCCTTGTGCGGTGAGCGCCCCGATGGGCGATTTGAACTTATCCAACGCTACGCCCTCACGGGTTGAAGAAGCGACAGAGCCTTTGCGACGGTTTCTTCGAGTATGCCATCATTACTGATCGTCATAACCCTCAACCCGTCGGGCAATGGTTTGGTCGCTTGCGCTAAACGTTTCGCAATCTGCGCCTGACTTTCACGGCCCCGGTCTGCCAGACGCTTAGCAAGCGTCTCGGGGCGTGCAGTAATGTTGAGGACGCAGAAGTGCGCAAAGGCCGTATCACCTGCCAGCAGCGCAGAACGTGAGAAATTAGCAAGGCAATCTTGACCGCCCGCTAGCACAGTTTGGATGGACGCAGGGATGCCATATTGCAAATCATGCGCCCCCCAATGAACGGAAAAATGTCCAGCAGCGCTTAGTTCATTGAACTTTTCCACGCTGACGGCATCGTAGTCCTCACCCCCCAATTCCGGCGCGCGGGTGATCGTTCGGCGCACCAGATGCAATGTCGGATCTGCCGCGGCAAGCCCTTCCATGACGCTATCCTTGCCCACACCAGACGGGCCGACAACGGCAATGAGACGCCCGTTTTTCATGCCGCAGTTTCTTTTGATTGTCCTGCCGCTCCGCTGCTTGAGGACAGGCCCGGCGTAAATTTGCCCACGTCGATTTCACGGTCACAGGCGCGCGCGCGGGCGGCTTCGTCATGGAAGATACCAATAATCGCAGCACCGCAGGCTTTGGCTTCTTCGATCAAGGACAAAACAACCTCGCGGTTGGCGGCATCAAGACTGGCCGTCGGTTCATCCAGCAGCATCGCCGGATAAGGGTGCGCAAACCCACGTGCGATGTTGACGCGCTGTTGTTCGCCACCCGAAAAAGTTGTGGGCGACAGTGACCAAAGCCGCTGTGGAATATTGAGTTGGGCTAACAGTTCTTTGGCACGGGCCTGCGCATCACTCGCACTGGCACCCACTGCGCGCAGCGGTTCAGCGACCACATCCAATGTTGGCACACGTGGCACGACCCGCAGGAATTGGCTGACGTAGCCGAGGGTCTCGCGGCGCAGCGCAATGACATCACGCGGTTCGGCCTGCACGAGGTCAATCCCGTCGATCAGGATTTGTCCGGATTGCGTAAGGTAGTTTCCGTAAATCATCCGCATCAGCGTCGATTTGCCCGCACCTGAGGACCCGGTCAGCGCCACGCATTCACCGCGCCCCACGGACAATGACACATCGTTGATGACCTTAATCACCGCACTATTTTGGTTGTGCAGCGTAAAGGTCTTGGAAACGTTTCTAAGTTCTATCATTTTCACACCTGCAAAACAGAACTGACAAGGAGTTGGCTGTAGGCGTGCTGTGGGTCATCCAGCACTTGATCGGTCAGCCCTGCTTCGACCACGTGACCATCTTTCATGACCATCAAACGATCCGCGAGCAGGCGCACGACGGCGAGGTCATGGGTTACAATGATCGCCGACAGCCCCATATCGCGCACCAAGCCGCGCAACAGGTCAAGCAGCCGCGCCTGAACAGACACATCAAGCCCGCCCGTGGGTTCATCCATGAACACCAGCCTTGGCCCCGTCACCAGATTGCGGGCAATCTGCAGGCGCTGTTGCATCCCGCCAGAAAACGTCGCGGGGCGATCATCGACGCGGGTGGCATCAATTTCTACGCGGCCAAGCCAATCGGTGGCCTTGGCGCGAATGTCACCGTAATGGCGTTCACCAACCGCCATGAGGCGTTCGCCTACATTCCCACCCGCGCTAACGCCCATACGCAGCCCGTCGCGGGCGTGTTGGTGCACGAAAGCCCAATCGGTTCGTAACAACATGCGGCGTTCGGGTTCGGACATCGTGACAGTGTCGCGCGGACCGTCTGTTCGCGTATCAAACACGACCGCGCCTGCGTCAGGGGTCAAATGCCCCGCCATGCAGTTGAGCAAAGTGGACTTACCCGACCCGCTTTCCCCGACAATCCCCATGACCTCACCGGGGTAAAGATCAAACCCTACATCCTTGCAGCCAATATGGTGCCCGTACAATTTGGTGATACCTTGGACCGATAGCAAAGGTGTCATGCCGCGTCCTTTCCGTTCATCGTACCAATGTGACCTGCAGCTTGTCTGGCCTCGCAGAAATCGGTGTCTGAACACACAAACATCCGTCCGCCCGTGTCGTCGGTAATGACTTCATCAAGATAACTGTTTTCCGCCCCGCACATGACACAGGGATGATCCGGTTTAGAGGCTTCAAAGGGATGGTCTTCAAAATCGAGTGACACTACTTGGGTGTAGGGCGGCAGCGCATAAATGCGTTGTTCGCGGCCCGCCCCAAACAGCTGGATCGCCGCCACATTGCCCAGTTTGGGGTTGTCGAATTTTGGGATTGGGGATGGGTCCATCACATAACGCCCCTCAACCTTGACCGGATAATCATAGGACGTCGCGATATGGCCATGACGGCTGATGTCTTCGTAGAGCTTCACATGCATCAGCCCGTACTCCTCAAGGCTATGCATCTTTCGTGTTTCACTTTCGCGAGGTTCCAGAAAACGGAGCGGCTCAGGGATAGGCACTTGATAGACAAGGATCTGGCCTTCGCTGAGCGGCTCTTCCGGGATGCGGTGGCGGGTCTGGATGACGGTGGCATCGGACGTGGTAGTGGTCGTGGCCACCCCTGCCGTGCGTTCAAAGAATGTGCGGATCGAAACGGCGTTGGTCGTATCATCCGCCCCTTGGTCAATCACTTTGAACCGGTCATCTGGTGTCATCACCGCCGCCGACACCTGCACTCCGCCCGTGCCCCAACCATAAGGCATCGGCATTTCGCGGGAGGCGAAGGGGACCTGATAGCCGGGAATGGCGAGCCCCTTGAGGATCGCACGGCGGATCATACGTTTGGTTTGTTCGTCCAGATAGGCGAAGTTGTACTCGCTCATAAAAGGCTCCGTGCTTCAAGTTCTGTGCGCAAGGCGTCTGGACCAGTGAAATGGATTGCGTCCATCCCTGCCGCCCGTGCGCCGATGCAGTTGTGGAGCCCATCATCGATGAACACGCACCGCTGAGGTGCGATGTCCGTGCGGTGGCACAAAAGGGCGTAGATTTCGGTGGAGGGTTTGATGACACCGACCTCACCGGACACGACTATCGTGTCGAAGACCTCCAACAATTCGGGATGCGCTTTGCAGCCTTCGGGCCATGTTTCCGCCGACCAGTTAGAGATCGCATGCACGGACGTTCTGGCGTCTTTCAAAGCATATAAGATATCCCAAGTGCCGGTGATCTTGGCGGGCACAGTGTGTTGATACCGCTCAACATATCGACCTAGCCGCGCCGCATCAGCGGGGTCTGCAATCTGAGATGCCGCCAGCGCAAAAGTCGCCCCCGCATCACAGGCCAGGTTCAGCTTGTCAAAGGCGATCCGATCCATGAACGCTTGCGCTTCGACCGCGTCCATCTCATCAACCCATGCCAAATGCGGCTGCCAGTCAATCAGCACGCCGCCGATATCAAAAACGACAATATCGGGGGTCATTCTGCGGCCTCACTTACAGAGTTCGTACCTGCCTCTTCACGCAGCTTTCGCACTAGTTCCAATTCGGCTTGAAAGTCGACGTAGTGGGGCAATTTGATATGCTCAAGGAACCCTGTCGCCTGAATGTTGTCCGCATGATACAGCACAAATTCGGCATCCTGCGCAGGCGCGCCTTCATCTTCCTCACCCAACTCTTCCCAACGCAACGCCCGATCGACCAGCGCCATCGAAATCGCCTTGCGTTCGGTTTGGCCGAAGACCAGCCCGTAACCACGTGTGAACTGGGGCGGCTCAGATTTTGAACCCGTGAACTGGTTGACGGTTTCGCATTCGGTCAACGTGACTTCGCCAATCTCGATGCTGAACCCAAGCTCGGGGATCTCCATTTCGACAGGCACCGAACCAATGCGTAATTCACCCACAAAGGCGTGATTGCGCGCATAGCCACGCTGGGTGGAATAGGCCATGCCAAGCGTGAACCCTTCGTCCGCGCGGGTGAGGGCTTGCAAACGCAGTGCGCGCTCTGCGGGCATCTCAAGCGGTTCGCGGGTCAGGTCAGGCGGTGTCGTGTCATCATGCGGGGCCTCTTCAATCAACCCTTCGTGGTTGAGGAATTCGGTCACATGGGGGACGTCGCTGGACACAGCCTCGCGCGTCGCGGCCTCTGGCACCTCTCCGTCAGCGGCCAGCTTGAAATCCAGCAGACGGTGCGTGTAATCAAACGTTGGTCCCAGAACCTGTCCGCCGGGCAGGTCTTTGAATGTTGCCGAGATGCGCCGGTCGCAGGCCATTTTTCCAGTTTCCACTGGCAAGGAAGCACCAAAACGGGGCAGCGTGGTGCGGTAGGCACGAATGAGGAAGATTGCTTCAATCAGATCGCCTCGCGCCTGTTTGATTGCCAGAGAGGCAAGGTCAGGATCATAAAGCGACCCTTCGGCCATGACGCGGTTGACGGCCAACGCCAACTGTTCGCGGATTTGTTCGACGCTGAGTTCGGCCACGGAGGTATCACCGCGGCGCTCTTCGGCAAGCCAGGCGTGTGCGTTCTCAATCGCGCGCTCCCCGCCTTTGACGGCGACATACATCAGACGTCTCCTTTTTGCGTGACGATTGTGGTGCGGGGCAAAGCCGCCATGCAGTCACCGTTTGTAAAGACGAAATCGAGGCCAAGGGGGAAATGCCCTGCATTCTGCTGAAACGCCTCAATCTCAGGCAGCGATAAGGCGTGCGTTTCTTTGATGCCCGGACCGGATAAAATGGCACCATTTGGCGCCAACTGCTCCGCCTGAACGATCAGCGTTGCGGATCGGTCCGGGTATTGCGGTGTACCGATTTGATAGGCGCTGAGCGGCATCAGGTCGTCCCATGCGCCGACCGCGAACATGCAGCGAGACGGCCGAACGATCGGCGCGCCTGTGTGGAATGCCACCCACGTCCGCACAGCATCACAGGCCAATGGTCCTGCCAGATGCACAGGGGTATCAGGGTCACAAAATGTCAGCAGAACTACACCGGTCGCGGGGGAAAGGGGCTCTGGCGGCACGGCACCAGTGATGGTGTGGATTGTCCCGGGACGCGCCATGGCTTCCATCACCTGACGGAACGCAGTTGCAGAGGCGATGGCGGGGTCGGCAAATCCGCCGCTGAAGGGCTGGGCCTGCATCAGTCTTCTCCTCTCACCATAGTAAAGAAATCAACCTTTGTGGCGGCCGCTTTGGCGGCGCGCGCATCCCGCTTGGCGGTTTGCTCCGCCTCGAGCATATCCAACACCCGCGCCTGCAACGTCGCCGCTGTCGACGTTTGCATTAGGGCGTCCATTATGGCCACGGCTTCGGCATCCGTCTTGCTACGCCCTTGAATATACGCATGACCGACCTCGCCTGTTGCAAGGACCAGCGCACAGCGCGTCAGGGTGACCTCACCCAGATTGAACGGACTTCCTGTAGAACCGGCGCGTGCGCGCACCATGGTGCTGCCAACCTCGGGAGCACGCAGCCATGTGAAGGCGGGGCGCGTCACAGCCTGGTCCAGCAGGGTGGCTACGTGCCCCGCAGGGGCTTTGGCCATAAGGCTGAGCCAGTGCTGGCGCGGTGCATGGTCTTCGTTGACATCTTTCATCTCGACAACTTTTCGATATTCTATACAACTAGACATATCATAACATGTCCCTCCGATTCCCCCAGTGGAGATTTGTGAATTTTGTGTGACACTTCCTCTAAAACGCCGATTTGGCAGGCCATTGCGCAAGCCTTGCGTAGTGACCTAGCCGAGGGCCGCTATGCGCCGGGTGACAAGCTCCCTACCGAGGCCGCCTTAGCAGAGCGGTTCGGCGTCAATCGCCACACCGTGCGCCATGGGATTTCTGCGTTGGCGGACGAGGGTTTGATCCGCACACGGCGCGGTGCGGGTGCGTTTGTGGCCTCAACGCCCACCGATTATCCTATCGGGCGCAAGGTCAGGTTCCACGACAATCTCACCGCGGCAGGACGATTGCCAGAAAAACGCGTCCTGTTGGTCGAAGATCGGTTTGCGACGGACGGCGAGGCACAGGCGCTAACCATCAATACCGGTGACCCGGTGTGTGCTTTCCATGGGCTATCCTTGGCCGACGGTCAGCCCATCGCGGTGTTTGAGAGCGTTTTTCCACTATCGCGGACCCCTGGCATTTCAGCGGCTTTTGGCGCGCAAGGCAGCGTCACCGAAGCTTTGGCTAACGTAGGTGTGGCAGATTACACCCGTGCTTCGACGCGGGTCACGGCAGTGCGCGCGGGCGCGACACATGCCCTGCATTTACAAATCGCTGAAGGTGACCCGTTGCTGCGATCCTCCAGCGTGAATGTCAATTTGGCAGGCAGCCCGATCGAGTATGGGCGCACATGGTTTGTCGGGGATCGGATCACACTGACCTTGGACACCTAAAACGGCCCCGCCCGAAACAGGCGAGGCTATCAACGTCTCAAAAGACAATTTATTCAAGACCCATACAGTTCGCGTAATAGGTCACGGTTGCAGGCCAATCCGAAAAGATGCCGTCAACGCCCACATCCTGCGCAAGAACGTCGATCAATTCATACATCACGCCGTCGCTGTTCACCGCATCTGCGATGGACTGGTAATACCAACCCCCACCATTCACGAGCGGGCCAGAGCGTTCGATGGTCCACGTGATGATGTTAAGGTCTGCAGCCTTGGCCTGAAGGGCCAGTTCGGACGGGACGATTTCACCGTTTTCAAGTGTGACCAACATCCATGTGGGCGGCGCAATGTAGTTGACGCCCATCGCCTTGAAGTCTTCCATCGTGTTGGGCCAAGTTGATGCATCCATCGGTGAATAGCCGTCGATGTTATATTCATCCATGAGGTAGACGGCTTGCGCACCGAATTCCGGCGCAGCCTTGATCCAGTACAGCACATCTTCAAGGTTGAACGACTGCAACCAGACATCAGATGCTGGAATACCCGCGGCCACATATTCATCGACCATCTTTTGTGCGTAGTCTTCTTGTGTGAACCCGTTGAACGGCATCTCGACCGAAGGCGATTTCAATTCTGGCGTAAATTTCGCGCCAAGGTCACGGAACAATTCAATAGATTCCGCCTGCGTCATCAGCATCGCAGGTTCAGCCGAATAAAGATCCGTGCGCCAGCCGGCAGTGCCGCCAAGGTAGGCTGCAACCGTTGTTGCGGTGCTGTCTGCGGCGTCCATTTTGGGTGTCAGGCTGCGGTATTCGTCCAGCGTGATTTCGGATGTACGGCACTCGGCCGTGGCTTTTGCATCGCCATTTGCCGCAGTAAATGGCATGGTGCAGGTAGAGGCCAATGGCGTTGCAAGAATGTTGGTCGTCGTATGCAAATCGTTTTGCGCATGACGGCATACCAGCTCAAGGTCTTTAGTAAACGTTACAGCACATTCCAGAATGCCCGCCCCCCATCAGCGCGGCGGCACGGTTGGATTCAACTGTGTGCTCTGGAAACTGCATCGGCGCACCACGGTGACCGATAGAAAACGACGACATGGAAGCCTCTTGGTTCTGGCAAGAATGCAACTTCTGTTTCAGTTCGCCGTCTTCCACCCGATCAATCAGATAGAACGGACGTGGGCCGTATTCAACGCGGTCAAGCGTTTATGCGATAGCGGGTGTTGCGGCGAGCGCTGCAGTCGTAAGTGCGATGAGACGCAGCATGATAATCCCCTTTAGTGTTCATATTCGTCCAAGGTGATCGGGCCGCGTAACTTTTTGATAACGAATTCTTCAAAGATTCATGACGGTGAGAGGCGACAAGACCAGCCTTGATTGCCTGGCCGCTAGGCCAGACAGGGAGAGACCAAAAGGCATCTTGGTCATCGGGGCGCATTTTGTGGCTAAGGGTCTAACTACGTTATGATCTTGTGACACTTGCGCGATACGCATTTCTCAAAACAGGCAAAAAACGGGTGCAATGATGGAACGCATTACCCTCCTTTATCACGTGACATTGCGATTTCTGACAGGGTCGCCAGAGGCCTTATGTTCGCGGGCTTGGCGACACAAACACCAGTATTCTTCGCGCTTTCTCATCTGGCTGGTGGGCGAAGAACACTGCCGCGAAAGCCATGTGTGGTGGCGCGAGCGGATTTGACATTTTGGACACGTGCAGGAGGGTGATCACCCGCCGTATTTGTCCAAAAACGCCTCTGCCTTCATGGCTCGAAAGTCGTCCAATGCGCCGCGCAATGCGTCGTGGTCCCAATCCCACCATGCCAGCGCAATAAGACGATCGGAGATATGGCGTGGCTGGCGAAGCCGCAACGGCTTGGCGGGCGTGCCAGCGACGATTGTGTAGGGATCCACATCCTTAGTGACCACGGCCCCCGCCGCCACGACCGCACCATGACCCAATGTAACCTCGGGCTTGATCATGGCTCCGGCACCAATCCAAGTGTCGTGTCCGATGTGGCCGATACGGGATCGGCGATGCGCAAAAAACGCCTCGTCCCGCGTCGTGTCGTCCCAGTAATCCGCTGATCTATAAAGGAAATGGTGGCATGCGGCGGTGTCCAAAGGATGGTCCGTCGCGCCGATCCGGCTGAACGCTGCGATGTTGGCGAACTTACCAATCCGCGCGTTTGCGATATCGGCGTAACGGTCGCAATAGGAGTAATCCCCGAAGGTCGCATTATTCAGCCTGCTGCCACGCCCAATTTCGACGTAAGCACCGAAAGTGCTGTCGGTGATGTTACAATCCGGGTGGATGAAAGGGTCGACAGCACTCAGTCTAGGCATGATCAAAAGTCTCTTTCTTCACCGGAAAAGCGAAAGAACTTACCCGTTTCAGCAAGGGACAGTCTTGCGGGATATCTGCCAATTGCGCGGCGATACGGGCCGGATCATCTAAGGTCAGCGGCACAGTTCCGTCCCGCCCGTCGTGTGTTGTACCGAGAACGGTATGTCCGCGCGCGGTGGCAACTGCCGCCAATGCAGCCCCGATGCCTCGGTTCACCCCCGTAATCAGGTAGGTCGTCATCCGTCTTTGGTTCCGATCAGTTTACCGCGCAACCAGCCCGACAGCCAATCCATCAACATGATCATAATGATGATCAGGATAATGTAATAAGCCACCTCTTCCCAATCTTTCTGGGTTTGGATCGCCTGCGTTAGCATCAGGCCAATCCCGCCACCCGTGATTGCGCCGATGATCGTCGCGGAGCGAGTATTGGATTCAAGGAAATAAAGGACTTGCGCCAGCAAAACGGGCATCACCTGCGGGATAACCCCAAACCGGTACCGTTGGAGAGGCTTAGCACCCGTCGATGTCACGCCCTCGATCTGCTTGTCATCGACGTTTTCAAGCGCTTCCGAGAATGTCTTGCCGAATGTACCCGTATCCGTAATCAGGATCGCCAATGCACCCGTCAACGGTCCCGGTCCGAACGCACGGGCAAGAACCACGGTCCAGATCAGCGCATCCACGCCGCGCACGAAATCAAAAAGGCGGCGCGTGGCAGCGCGCAACAACAGGATCGGCGTAAATCGTTTTGCGGCGAGAAACGCCAGCGGCAGTGCGATCATCGCCGCACCCATCGTTCCTAGGAACGCCATCAGGATCGTTTCACCAATGGCCCAAGCGACATCCTTGTGCCGCCACATCTTGTTGTTCCAAAAGTCGGAAACCGCACCGCTGATATTGCTACGGTCTGGGTCAATCTGTGCGCCGAATAGGATCTGCCCTAAACCTGCACCGTGATAGCGGCTGTCGAGCGTGAACCAAAACAGCTCCCAGCCCCCGAAATAATTGAAAACCTCGGTTCTGGATCCTGTAATCGTGATTCGACCCTCCGGCGTGGTGATCGCGACACGGCGGTTGGATGCATTGATCCATTCCGGTAGGTCAGCTGGCAGATTGGTAGCGATGGTGCGGCCTTCGGCCTGTGCCGCGACCAGACCAAAGCCCGGAATATCCACCTCTGTGCGGTTGTCGGGCAACAAGCGCACAATCGTGTCACCGCCCAAATTGACTGTTATAACGTCTGTGCCGCTGACCCACGATGGCCGTTCGCCTTCGGGATATGCGCCCTTGCGTTCGCCCTCAACTGCATAGGTGATTTCACCGTTACGGTTGTTGCGGGTGACGTGAACTTTGTGGGACCAGATGTCGGAGGTCAGCGTGCGCGCATTGTCCATGTTAGCGCGCTGGACCAGGCCGGGCACATCAAACGCAAAAAAGATGTAGGTGAAATAGACCGCAACAAGCGCGGGCAGACCAAAAGCGAACATACGCTTGCGGCGGAACAAACCCTCAGCTTGGGTTTTGGTGGCTTGGATATCCAAGAACGTCATTGGGCCTGTCCTTCGGTCAAACGGTTGCGGTAGCGGCTTGAAACTTGGTCAAAGAACACGATCGTACTAAACAGCAGTATGAAGATTGCTGCTGCCTCATCGAAGCGGCCTGGTCCCCAGGCCATCGCATTGCGCAGCTCGTAGCCAAGACCACCCGCACCGACAAAGCCGAGGATCGCAGACGCGCGGATATTGATTTCAAAACGTAGCAGCGTGTAGCTGACGTAGTTTGGCGCGACTTGAGGCAACACGCCCAGCATCATCCGTTGGGTCCATGTCGCCCCTGTTGAGGCAAGGCCCTGGACGGGCTTGAGGTCGGCATTTTCAGCCACTTCGGAAAACATTTTGGCCAGAGCACCGGCCGTATGCAGCGCAATTGCGATCATCGCGGGCACAGGCCCACCGCCCAAAATGAAGATCAATACCAAGGCGATCACGATTTCGGGGACCGCACGCAAAATATCAGAAACCCGGCGAAAGAGGGGGATCAGCCGTGGCCACTTAGCAAGGCCACGCGTCCCAAGAAGCGACAGGATCAAACCGCCTACAGCCCCAATGATCGTCGATACAGCGGCGATGTTTACCGTCTCAACAAGGGCCGGAAAGAACTCGGAAATCAAGCCTGGCAGGTCCGCGCGCTTTTGCCAAGCTTCAGTCAGAACCTCGCCGGGATAGTCGCCAATCTGATGCAACCCTTCCCAGAACCCGCCCGCATTGCGTTCATCCGCGATGTTGAAGCCGGATACCATCAAAACAACAAAGATCAGCAGCGCCAAACCGCTGTAAAGCCTGCGCCGCCCGACCTGCGCAAGGTAGCTTTCGCGAATGTCACCGACGCTTTGCGCGACTTCAGTATCTAAAGCTGTCATAATGCCCTCATAAAAATACTGGCCGCCCCCAAAGTGAAGGCGGCCAGTGCAGTTATCAAAATTAATTAGCCGCCGATTTTGGCTTTGCGGGCCTCAACGATGGAAATATAGGTCTCATGGGTCACAGGCTGTGCGCCCAGACCGTCACCAGAGAAGACGCCGTAACCACACTCAGGATCGTTTTCATGCAGGTCGTCGACCAAAGTAATCATCTTTGCTTTGACGTCTGCTGGCAGGGTTTTGCGCAGCACAACCGGACCTTCGGGAATCACGGCCGACTTCCAAATCTGAACAAGATCGTTCATGTCCACCAGACCTGCGTCAACAGCCTTGCGCAGCGCACCTGAATCATAGCCATCTTCCCAGTTATCGTTAAGGCCAGCAGCCCATGTCACGCCGCCGTCGATGTCACCATTGTTCACAGCGATAATCGTCTGCTCATGGCCACCAGTGAATTTCACTTCACCGAAGTAATCACCCGATTCCATTGTGATACCGTCTTTGTACTGTGGGATCTCAATAGACGGGATCAGGTAGCCGGATGTAGAGTTTGGATCACCAAACCCAAAGACTTTGCCTTGCATGTCGTCAAGGCTCGTGATGCCGCTGTCAGCACGCGCGAAGCCGATGGAATGGTAACCGATGGAACCGTCCAGGTTCACTTTGACAAGCACAGGCTCAACCGCTTCGGGGTCTTGCAGGTATGTTGCCGCGTACGCTGACGCACCCAACCACGCCATATCAATAGTGCCGCCAAGCAAGCCTTGAATGACGCCGTTGTAGTCAGCAGGCGCAAAGATCTTTGTCTCTACGCCAAGCGCTTCAGTTGCGTATTCCTGCAAGCAGGCATAGCTGTTCATGCGGTCTTGCGCGTTTTCACCGCCAAGCACACCGATACGGAATTCGGTGATTGCATGACCGTCTGCAAAGGCAGGGGCAACAAGAGCGGTTGTGGCCAAAGCGGCTGCGATAAACTTTTTCATCAGTTTCTCCATAGGTGGATTAAAGCCCCTGCTTCATATTGGGGCGTGGTTAAACTTGCTCAGGCGACAACCCCAATTTTGGGATCGCCGGTTCTGTCCAGGGTTTCGATTTCAGTTGACGTGGCGGCTTCGGAGAAATCCGCGCCTGCCCCATAGATGTCGCGTGCAACACCTGTGGTCAGTTGTGCGGGCGTACCGTCGAAAACGATCCGCCCATCACGCATACCAATCACGCGGTCACAGTAGCGGCGCGCGGTATCCAGTGTGTGGAGGTTGGCGATGACCATGCGACCGTCTTCTTCGTGAATATCGCGCAAGGATTGCATCACCACCTGCGCGTTCATTGGGTCAAGAGAGGCAATGGGTTCATCGGCCAGAATAATCGCTGGGTCCTGCATCAGCGCGCGCGCAATCGCAACACGTTGTTGTTGACCACCTGACAAGGCTTCGGCGCGTTTTGGTGCCTGTTCCGCAATGCCAAGACGGTCCAGAATATCAATCGCTTTGTGAATGTCCGCCCGTGGATAAAGATTGAACACCGTTGCAAGCGTTGACCGGCGATTCAACGTGCCGTGCAGCACGTTTGATACCACGTCCATACGCGGCACCAGATTGAACTGTTGAAAGATCATCGCGCAACGTGATTGCCACTGACGCCGTGCGGCGCCGCGCATTGCCGTCACGTCTTCGCCCTCAAACAAAATTTCGCCGCTGGACGCATCGCTGAGCCGGTTAAGCATCCGCAGGAGCGTCGATTTTCCTGCGCCGGACCGACCGATAATACCAATCATCGTCGGTTCATCAATCTGGATATTGGCTGAGTCTACGGCGATTTTGTCGCCAAACTGTTTAGTCAGTCCACTAATACTTAGCATGTCGTCCCCCGATGCATACTCGGAGTCGCTAAGCCTGCAATTTAACAGTTGGGTGACAGTTTGGAATCAAATTTTTGATAATTTCTTAAAGGTTGCGTAACAGTCGGTGCGGATCAGGCAAGTCAACGGCTGCACTCTGCGTGATAAATCTCTAATACAACAAACGCCAAGATGGATTTGTCATATAGTTTCGCGATCAATCGAATAGATCGGCATTTCGAAATCGTTCAGATCAAGGATTTCGATTTCGATGCCAGTAGCATTTTTGGCCTTCAGGCGATCCGCGGCGAAATCAATGAGCGCGCGGTTTATAGAGACACGGCTATTTGTGGCCGCAAATGCGAGGAGTTTCACGCGCGCGATCCTTTGTTGATGACGAGTAGGTAGGACACGATCAGCAGTGCCAGCAGAACCAACGATGGTATGGCTTTTGAGATGGGATCGCCCGCCAGCATGTGAGAGCTGAATGCCCCGGTCATTGCGATCAGAAAGCCTGCGAAGGCCCATTCTTTCACATTCTGGAGCTTGGTCTGCCAAAGACCGACAAGGCCGATTAGATAAGCCACGCCGAGGATGGTCAGCAGGTAGCTTGGATATCCTAGGGCTGCAAAGGAGTCCGTGAGTGGGGCAGCCTGCGCAAGTTTGCCGAGGGCAGAGCCGCCAATGACGAGGGTGAACAACGCTAGCGGGATGTATTTGAAGTAGGTTTTCATAGTGATGGGCCTTTTGAGGTTCGCGTCTTGAGTGCTTTTGACTTTCGAATTGAAGCTATGACGCGCTCAAATTGCACGCTAGGCATTCAATTGCGCATAACATGCGCGTTGATGCGACATCGGTGTGTTGCTATAGCTCGCGTATGCAATTTTGGACCGAACTTAGAACCGCGCTTATGCTCGCCCGCGTCGGATCGGTCAGCGGCGCGGCCGACGCACTTGGTGTGCATCGCGCGACCGTCAATCGAAACATCGACACGCTAGAGGTGGAATTTCAGGCGCCGCTTTTTCAACGTCACGCCCGTGGCTACACCTTGACCGAAACGGGCCAAGAGATGCTGGACGTTGTTGGCCGCGCGGACGAGATGCTTTCCGATCTTTCAGGGCGAAGCCGCGGTAAGGTGGGCCAATTGTCCGGCACGCTCGTTGTGACGGCTTTGGCAGGGATCACGCCCCTTGTGATGCCAGCCCTGCGTGATTTTCACCGTGCGTATCCTCAGATCAAATTGTAGCTGGATACTGGAACCAGCCTCGCACGTCTGGAACATGGCGAGGCCCATATCGCGTTCAGGGCCGGGCCAAAGCCTGAGACACTCGACTATGTCGTGAAGCTGTTTCAAGAGGTTCAGTTCGGTCTATATGCAAGCCGCGATTACATAAATCGTAACGGGAAGCCTGCGGGGCATGAATTCGAAGGCCACAGGTTTGTCGGAGCTGAGGACATGACCTCCCGACTTCCCTATGCGGCTTGGATGAAGCAGCATCTGACGAACGATCAATATGCGATCAATGCCTCCGACCCGCTGGCAGTAGCGCGAGCAGTGAAAGAAGGCATCGGGATCGGATTTCCTGCCGAACACGAGGCGGTGGATGATTCCGATCTTGTCAGGATTTTGCCATTCTCAAATGAGTGGTCCGTCCCGATCTGGATCGTGACCCATGTAGACTTGCACAGAACCGAGAAAATACAGGCCTTTCTCAGCTATATTTGATGCACAATCTGCCAAGCCATCGGCGGCACAAGCTGACCAGGTGGCCGACTTTGCGGCGGCTCGCAGCGTCGTCCCGGATGGGCCTCAATACCGCCCCTTGCAACGTGCTGCTGGCATGTCGCCAATAGCCAGCTTGGCAACGTCAGAGAACTTCGTGGTCACAACGGGCAGGTCGTTCTTGTGGCGGAACTTGTACTAAAGAAAAGTCTCGGGGGCGTACTCCTTGGCCTAAGCCAAATCGCGCTTGCCGGTGCTGACACGGATGGTGTGCCCATCAATCTCAAACGCCGCCTGCCAACGCTTGCTGCGCTCACGCCGATACACCCGCACCTCGCCGTCCAGTATCAGATGTGTGTCTTCACGCAGCTGCCGCATGTCCCGCTCCTCGTCACAACACTACGGTAGGGCGCACCAACAAGTCTATGGAAGTGTGTGTTTAGGGGCGGACGTTCGCAGTGTTCTGCACCAATATTGGCTAGGCGGATGAAATGTGAGTTCGTTGCGGCGGGGCCAATGCCGACAAAGTAATCGACAATAATTGATGTAGTCGAGGAAGTAAGTCGTTACACAACCAGGACTGTTTCACACGTAAATATCAAATGCTTCGTCAGGACGGGGATAACGGTATGACTAATGCGGTGCATTACGAGTAGCTTGCGTCTTTTGAACGCGCTCGGGCCAAGTTGATCGAATATAACTAAGGATTTCCCAAATCTCTTCATCTGTCAGAATGTCATTAAAGGCGGGCATTCCACTGTTGAAGCCAATCACGCCACGAATTGCGAGTGCACGACTTCCTCCCAGCATCGTATATTCAAAGAGCAGAGCGTTATCATGATGCCATGTATGCCCTGACGCGTCGTGGGGTGGCGCCGGTAACACTCCAACAATGTTTGGCGAACGCCAGTTTGGTTGGCCCTCTAGGTTGGCACCATGACATGATGCGCACTGCTGTTGGTAAAGACGTGCTCCCGCAACAATGTCACGATTCAAAAGTTCATGATCTGCATGTGCTGGTAGCGATACAACTACAGCCAAAACGAACAGCCAACTTTTTGAGTCTAAAAATTGCTGAATGTTCATTTCAACCCTTAGGATGGCAAAGTCAGGATAGACGTCAGAGCCGCTGTGGTCAGAATAACAGTGACAATTACCGACCATTCAATCGATATGGACTTGGACAGATGACCTGCTGCGGCGGGGTCACCCCTGCTCATTTGCGGGATGAACCGAAGCTTGTTGGCCGCAGCGAGGGTCAAGAGACTTGCTACGAACAACACCTTGATGATTAACGCCTGCCCATAACCCGTACCTACAAGAGATGACAATGACCCGACCAATTCGTAACCCATGTAGACACCTGCAAGGATCAGTAATGGTACAAAAACCGCTGCTATTTTGCCGAAGCGGTGCCCGACACGTACTGCATCCGACAATCGACTTGGGTCTAGTGCCAATGACCGAAGAGGTGTCAAAACACCAATCCAAATAGAGATGGCGACCAGGTGAAATAGCAACGCAATGCTCAACAGAAGGCTGCCACGATCTGGGATATGCCCAACAGTTACAAAGGACCACAGCGCGAGACCGCCGCCGATCATTGAAAGGATCCGCCCAACCCGTCCAAGTAACAGTCCAACGATCAACAGCCCAAGACCAGCTAATCGCAAGGCAACAGCCGTTCCAACGGATGTGGACCAAAGCAGGCCTAGCATCTCAAAATCGACCATACCACCTGCATCACCTGTTAGGGCGGCACCAGACAGAGAGAAACCCATCACTGTCGCTGCAATCCCGAGCAAAGCAAAGCCAACGGTGAAATGGCGGCAGCCCGTGATCTGGAAAAGCAAAGTTGTCAAAAATGTACCGACAGCGGTCAGTACACCGAGGTAAAGCGCAAATCTTGTTGCAATAGATGCCAATTCCCAGAGGTCCAGCATTGCTATTTAACCGTAAAGCTAAATGACCCTTTTAAGGGATGACCATCCGCACCAAGACCACGCCATTCGATTAGGTAGTTACCCATTCCTATCGGCGGAACAGGAATAGCGTAGTCAGATGCAAACCCGCTAAAGGCATCTAAATCGAGACTGACGCTCGGCTGATTGCCTTGGGTCATGCTGACCCGCGTCAGTCGAATGGCGCCCTTAAAATCCATAACAATCTCTGAAGGCGTTTTCGAGACGGTGGCCTCGTTGGCTGGTACAGTCGCCTCAAGCGGTGAGTGCGCAATGGCGCTTGTAGCCCACAAACTCACCATCGCGGTGAACATGATATGTTTCATCGTTTGTCCCTTCATGCGATCAGTTGATCCCATTGGCTCTTTGAAGTTCGCGTATGTAAGCGGTGATCATTTTGACGTCTCCACGGGTGACACCTTCAACAGCAGGCATGTTGCCGAAAGGCCAATGGTGCGCACGCACGCCCAATGCTGCGGCCCGCTGAAAGCTTTCATCGCCGTGATGGCTAGGTTCATAGATTTTGTGAACAAGTGGGGGCGCAATACCGTCTTTTCCCGCAGCGTTGACCCCGTGACAAGCCGCACATTTTGCATTGAAGCCCACTTGACCGACTTTCGCTTTATCCGAAAAATTATCCGGAAGAATGACTTTAACCAATGCTGTGTCATCACTGCCAGAAGTTGTGCCTGCACTGACAGTTGGCTCGAATGTTGTCCAAAGCATGTAACTCGCCGCACCAACTACTAGTGCCATCGCTGTGGCGTAAAAAAGTTTCATGTATTCTCTCGTGTTTTAAGTTGTTGACGAAGCATACACCTTCCAGCAGGTGGAGGGTCAATCCTTTTTACATCACAGATTTAAGAGCATCCACACAGCCATGCCAATCATCATGAGGTTTTCGGTCAGTGAGATAAACCCAAGTGGCACCTTACTATCCCCCCCAACACAGGCACACTTAAGTTCCCGCTTGTCGAGATAGACTGCCTTAAACACGCTGACAGCCCCAATTCCAGCCACAAGAAATGCCGCAGGAGCGGAGAGCCAAGTCAGCACGCCAGCCATCATTAGTAATCCAGACCCTGTTTCTACGAAGGGGTAGACGTATCCATATCGCACCCATCGCTGTGCCAGCAGGTCATAATTGAGAAACATGGTCGCAAAGCGTTCGACATCCTGAAGCTTTTGTAACCCTAGCAGCACCATGGAGATTGAGATAAACCATTCGATAGTTCGTCCAGAGAAGGGTGTCCCAAGCGCGACCCATGTCACGGCGAGTGCCATGAAGGCCGCGACCGAAAACAACATAATGACAGGCGTGTAGGTCAGGGTATCCCTGGCTTTAGTGGGCTTGCCAAAATATTCTCTTAGATCATCGAACCCCCCAATACGAACGCCGTCGATAAAGGTCTGTGGGGTCGTTGCAAGGCCATGCTTGGTCTTGAAGGCATCCACTTCTTCTCTGCTAGTCAAATGGCGATCTTCCACCTCGTATCCCTCGCGTTCCAGCAAATCCTTGGATTTCAGACCGTGAGGGCACATACGATCCGACATTACCATGCGATGGAGTGTTGCTATTTTGGTAGCCTTATTTCTTGGCATTTCATTTACCCTTTCATCGGTCTTTGCGAAGTCGTTGCACCTATTTGGACTATCATTTAGTCTTTCCAGCAACTGGAAGGTCAAGGAGGATTTGCATGAACATTTCTGCTGCATCCAAGGCGGCTGGCTTGCCCGTCAAAACAGTTCGCTACTATGCAGATATCGGTTTGGTAAGCGCACCATCACGATCAGATACCGGGTACCGCACCTACGATGATGCATCAGTCCGAAAGCTAATATTTATAAGACGATCCCGCGCGTTTGGCTTTACCATTGAAGAGTGTCGCGAGCTTCTTGACCTATACCAGGATCAAGATCGCACTAGCGCGGAGGTAAAGCGCATCGCATCTAAACGACTAGAAGAACTCGAAGAAAAGCAGCGAGAACTAAAGTCGCTCCACGACGAGCTGGCACACTTGGTCAAAACGTGTCGTGGAGACCATCGCCCTGATTGTCCAATCATCGACTATCTCGGATAATTAACGACCTTATGCTGGTAGACTTCAGTCGAGTATTGAAAATAAAGACTTATTTAAGAACGTTGCGGCTTGTCGCGCCAACATCCGCTAAGTGTCAAAAACCGAGTAGAGCCTGACACTCACTGTCCCGAACTATGTTACGACAAAACTCCGCCAACACAGTGTTCGCAGCACAGCACTAGCCAACACTGTGTTCAACACCGTGATTCAGCAGTCGAAATAGCGAGTAACACGGCAAAAAGTGTGTGTTTGGTGTGTTTTTGAAAAACACTACTTAAGCGTGCATGGAGCTGATTTAAGTTATTGATATTGCTTGATAAATGGTGCCCGGGGGCGGAATCGAACCACCGACACGAGGATTTTCAATGTAGGTGGTGTAATTTATACATTTATAAACAGTGGCTTGCGTGTCAATATTTTTGGTGTGCGTGTAAGTGTGTTTTTAGTGTCATTTTAAGGGTAGGGCAGAAACACTGTGTTGGACACGGTAATCGAAAGATTTCAGTGCTAACACACTGTTCAACACTCCAAAAGACGCAAGACTGGACAGGAACTAAATGAAGTGGACGTTCGCTTGGACTATTGTTTATGGCCGGAGTGCGGACAAAACCGACCTTGGATTTCCAACCTTCGCTGATGCAGCATCTGTTCGCAGCCGCGACAAGGCTTTTGTTGCG
>NZ_CVPC01000011.1 GCF_001049735.1 Nereida ignava | reverse complement strand
TCATCAGCCACGATCTATCGGTTGTTCGGACAATTACGGACCGCGTGATGGTGATGAAAGATGGCAAAATTGTAGAACAAGGCATGACAGAAAACGTCTATACGTCCCCCAAACACCCCTATACCCGCGCGTTACTGGCCGCTGCGCCGACCCTTCCTTCCCGCACATCAAATGAGGCGAAACATGCAGACCGGTCCCCTTAATCTTATCACCGATGTAGCTGGACTAAAAGTCGGCAACGCCCAAGATGACACCCTTAAATCAGGAAGCACAGTGCTTTGCGCGGATGCATCGTTCACTGCGTCTGTGCATGTGATGGGCGGTGCGCCTGGTACGCGTGAAACGGACCTTCTTGCACCTGATAAAACTGTGGCTGCGGTAGATGCGTTGGTTTTGTCGGGCGGGTCTGCTTTTGGTTTGGATGCGTGTTCGGGGGTAATGGACGCACTTTATGCGGACGGTCGCGGATACGCAGTCGGGGACGCGCGCGTCCCTCTTGTGCCAGGGGCGATCCTGTTTGATTTACTCAACGGCGGCGACAAAAACTGGGCCGACAACCCCTACCGGTCATTGGGCACAGAAGCCTATGCAAATGCATCAACGTCCTTCGCATTAGGCAGCATTGGTGCAGGAACGGGCGCCCTGACGGGACGCGAAAAAGGCGGGCTTGGCTCAGCCAGTATGGTGATTGAGGGGGCGAGTGGCCCCTTCACCGTCGGCGCGTTGGTTGCAGCAAATCCTGTTGGCTCCGTTACCGTCCCAGAGGGGCCACATTTCTGGGCCGCACCATTCGAGATCGACAGCGAGTTTGGCGGCTTAGGCATGGGAGCCGGTGCCCAAGGCCATGGGCTTTTCCAAAGTCACAAGCTCACCCCGCCCGACGCGCGCGGCAACACCACGATTGCAATCGTTGCAACGGATGCACCGCTCAGCAAAGCGCAATGTCACCGCATGGCTGTCGCGGCCCATGATGGGATCGCGCGCGCGATTGTGCCCGCGCATAGCCCGTTTGATGGGGACTTGGTGTTTGGTGTCTCAACCGGACATGAAAAAAGCGCCAGTCTTGATGACATGGCGCTTTTTGAAATCGGGCTAGCCGCGGCGCTGTGTTTGAGCCGCGCAATCGCACGAGCCGTTTATGAAGCAAAACCTGCTGCGGGCGACGTGCTACCCGCATGGCAAAACCGCACTGGCGTCTAGTTGTCCATTTTGAGGGCGGAAATGAACGCCTCTTGCGGGATGTCGACTTTGCCGAACTGACGCATCTTTTTCTTACCCGCTTTCTGCTTTTCAAGCAGCTTTTTCTTACGCGTCGCATCGCCGCCGTAACATTTGGCAGTCACGTCTTTGCGCATCGCAGACAGGGTTTCACGTGCAATCACACGGCCACCAATCGCTGCTTGAATCGGGATTTTGAACATATGGCGCGGGATCAGATCCTTGAGTTTTTCGCACATAGCGCGCCCACGCTGTTCTGCGCGGTCCGTGTGCACCATAGTTGAAAGCGCATCTACAGGTTCGTCGTTTACCAACACCGACATTTTCACCAAACGGTCCGTTTGGTATCCGATCATCTGATAGTCAAACGAGGCATAGCCCTTGGTCACTGACTTGAGCCGATCGTAGAAATCAAACACCACTTCGTTGAGCGGCAGATCATACACAACCATCGCGCGTGAACCCGCGTAGGTCAGGTCTTGCTGAACACCGCGGCGGTCTTGGCACAGCTTTAGCACATCGCCCAGATACTCGTCCGGCACCAAAATGGTCGCCTTGATGCGCGGCTCTTCGATGTGGTCGATTGTGGCAGGATCAGGCATGTCAGCGGGGTTATGCAGCTCAATCATAGAGCCATCACGCCCGTACACATGATAGATAACCGACGGCGAGGTGGTGATCAGCTCAATGTCATACTCGCGTTCAATCCGGTCACGGATGACCTCAAGGTGTAGCAATCCAAGGAACCCACAGCGGAAACCAAAGCCCAACGCGGCAGATGTTTCCATCTCAAACGAGAAAGACGCATCATTCAGCGCAAGCTTTTCAATCGCATCGCGCAGGTCTTCAAACTCAGCGTTATCAACAGGGAAAAGCCCACAGAACACCACGGGCTGTGCAGGTTTGAAGCCCGGCAACGCCTCAACTTCTTTCTTGTCATGGGTGATCGTATCACCCACGCGCGTGTCGCGGACCTGCTTGATCGAAGCTGTCAAAAAGCCAATCTCGCCTGGACCGAGGCTGTCAAAGGGCTCCATTTCAGGGCGGAACACGCCAACACGGTCAACGTGGTGGGTTGTGCCATTTGAAAGGAACTTAATGCGGTCGCCCTTTTTCAGGCGGCCATCGATAACGCGAACCAACACGATCACGCCCAGATACGCATCATACCACGAATCCACCAGCATCGCCTTCAGCGTGCCATCAGGATTACCCTTAGGCGACGGCAGGCGGGTCACAATAGCCTCCAGCGTCTCACGGATGCCTTGTCCGGTCTTGGCAGACACAGCGATGGCGCCAGAGGCATCAATGCCAATCACGTCTTCAATTTGCTCGGCAACGCGGTCCAAATCCGACGCAGGCAAGTCAATCTTGTTCAGCACAGGCACCAACTCGTGATCCGCTTCAATCGCGTGATACACGTTGGCCAAGGTTTGCGCTTCCACACCTTGGGTGCTGTCCACAACAAGAAGCGAGCCTTCAACAGCGCGCATAGAACGCGAAACCTCATAGGCGAAATCAACGTGACCGGGGGTGTCGATCAAGTTGAGCACGTAGTTTTCACCATCGTTGGCTTTGTACTCGATCCGCACTGTGTTGGCCTTGATCGTGATGCCGCGCTCGCGCTCAATATCCATTGAGTCGAGTAGCTGCGCTTTCATATCGCGATCTTGCACCGTGCCAGTCTCTTGGATCAAACGGTCGGCCAAAGTTGATTTACCGTGGTCGATGTGGGCCACGATCGAGAAGTTGCGGATGTGTGACAAATCTGTGCTCATGGCAAAAGGATATGTGCCGGAATGACAGGTGGGTCAATGGCAATTGATGTGCCTTGACCACGTGCCGCAGGGGGCGGTGCAATCGTGATTTGAAAATTAGCGCAAAACGTGGCAATTGGACTTCACGAATTAACCTTTCGGGCGGATAGTGAAACATCACGGCGCTCGGTTTGGATCGAGGCAGACAGATGAAACACCTATTGCTGATCACGGCTCTGACGGCGACGCTGCCTGTTGGTATGGCCGCACCGGTTGTAGCGAAACCTATCCAGAACGCGTGCCTTCAATCAGCCCGTGAGGCTGTGTCCTATCAACTGTGTGGCTGCATCCAAAGTGCTGCGGACATCACGCTGACACGGCGCGACCAACGGCAGGCGGCCAAGTTCTTTGATGACCCACAGCGCGCCCAAGACGTGCGCCAATCAGACCGCGGCACACACGAAAGTTTTTGGCAAAAATACAAACGCTTTGGTGAAACGGCTGAGGCCTACTGCTCATGAAGCATCGTATGATGTAATGGCAAAAGGCGGACCGCACAGGCCCGCCTTTTTTATTTAGTCAGTAACCGTACCGCGATGAGCTTAATGGTTGTGACCCGAATGACCCGCGCCATGGGCATTTGGATCCGGTTTGCGGTTCAAATCTACCGGCACTTCGATTGTCACATCACCCGCATTTTCAAACGATAGCGTGACCTCAACCAAGTCCCCATCGTTCAGCGAGCGATTCAGCCCCATGAACATCACATGCATTCCGCCGCGTTTTAGCAAGACCGTTTCATCCGCTTCAAACGGGATGCCATCTTCCAATTCGGTCATGCGCATCACCCCGTCTTTTTCGATGTGAGTGTGCAATTCCACGCGAGCTGCCACGTCGCTGCTGGCTGCTACCAGCCGGTCAGCCGTTTCGCTGTGGTTCGTGATTTCCATGAACGCAGCGCCTGCCTTGGCATTTGGTGAAGCAGCAAGAGCGTAGGCATCCTCAATCATCATGTGCGGGTGCGAGGCGGTCGCCATCACAGACAGCAGAGCTGTGGTCAAAAGTATCTTTTTCATTTCAGTCGTCCTTATCGATGTAAATTTGCTGGAAAATTCACACTACAAAAGGCGGGCCGCGGGTCCTGCTCCGTTTAGGGGCCACTTTTGAAACCGCTAGTAGCCGCACGGCGACTACTTTGACGGGCCAAACGTCAGTGTTAAAACCTACCTCAGGCGCAACCGGTATGCTGGCCGCGCTTAGCTGGACGCAATCAGGGCATACATCACGGACGCTTACTTCATTGCCGTGCACATCCACATTCACAACGCGAAGGGCCTGACCCGAGCAAATGACGAATTGATCCGCGACAATCATTCGACCATGCGCAAAGGCACTGCTTTGGGCAGTGACCAGCAGCAGCAGGCTCAACAAAAGGGCGGAAATCCGTCTCATAAGGTGGTGAATAGCAATGTTGGACTGCCCTCAAAAGGGGCAAAAGCGCGCATCGCAAGCGGTAACAGTACAATCGAGATCATGCATGTTCAGGTAATGGCGCAAAGAAAAAGCCCCGCATGGAACCCATGCGAGGCTGAATTCATCAAAATCAAAAAGCTTAGGCTGCTGCCGTTGCTTTCATGATTTCTTTTTTGAGCTTAAGCGCGCTTGCAGAAAGCTCAGCGTCTTTTGCTTTTGCCATGAACGCATCAAGACCACCGCGGTGATCAACAGTGCGCAGAGCAGCAGCGCTGACGCGGAATTTGAAGTCGCGACCAAGTGTTTCAGAGCGCAGTGTCACGTCCTGAAGGTTTGGAAGGAACCGACGACGCGTACGGTTTTTGGCGTGGCTGACGTTGTTGCCAGTCATCGGGCCTTTAGCTGTGAATTCGCAAACGCGAGACATGGGATATCCCCTTCTTAAACGGATAAGACCCGCGCATTGCAGCGGGCCGTCAAATTCGATTGGCTTGCAATAAAAGCCTGCGACCCAAGCGTCAAGACTTGAATCAACCCTTTACCCCGAATGTGGTGGCTTATTTCACCCAAGCTACGCTAGGTTTTGCGAAAGCTGGCCAGAATCTGTGCAGCGGCGCGCACCGGTGTGCGGGTTCCTTGGTGAATCGCTTCACGCGCCTCTTCAACAATTCGGGCGGATTTCGGGTCAGAGTGTAAAAGTTCAAGCAGGCCAAAATGCAACTCTTGGTCGAACCACCGCTGATCTTGGTCCTGACGCCGCGTTTGCCAAAATCCAGACTGCTGCCTGAAATCGCGCAGGGCTTTGATATCGGCCCAGACCTCATCCAGTCCATGGGCAGTCAATGCTGACACCATCGAAGCCTTGGGAAATCCAACTGGGTCCCCACTTCGCTTGCGCAAAAGCCGAAGCGCGCCCGCATAATCTGCGCATGTGCGCGTCGCTGCCGCCTTCAAATCACCGTCGGCTTTATTCACAATCACCAGATCAGCAATTTCCATGATGCCGCGCTTTACGCCCTGCAACTCATCGCCCCCCGCTGGTGCCATCAAAAGCGCAAACACATCTGAGATATCCGCGACCATCGTTTCAGATTGCCCGACGCCTACTGTCTCGATCAACACCACATCAAAGCCCGCAGCCTCGCATAATCGCACAACCTCGCGGGTGCGGCGCGCAACGCCACCCAATTGGGTTTGGCTCGGCGAAGGGCGGATAAAGGCGTTCGGATCACGGGACAATTGCTCCATGCGGGTCTTGTCGCCAAGAATCGAACCGCCTGACCGCGCCGAACTGGGATCAACCGCAAGCACAGCCACACGCAAACCCTGCGCCGTTAAATGCAAACCGAAGCTTTCGATGAAGGTCGACTTGCCGACACCAGGCGTGCCCGACAAACCAATGCGCAGCGCTTGGCGGTCATGAGGCAGTTGCGCCATCAACTCCGAAGCCGCATCGCGGTCCTGCGCCCGTGTGCTTTCAACCAGCGTAATCGCCCGCGCCAAAGCGCGCCGGTTGCCTTTGGGAAGTTCAGCTATCAAATCCATATGCCTTTCATGGCCCGACGCGCCGCCTATGTCTAGCGCCTGCCAACACTGTGGCCCACGCGAGTTTGAGGTTGTGGCCCCACCGCCCTGCCCCGTAAACCAGTTCGCATGAGACTACCCATCGAAGACGTTATCAGCGATGTGATCACCGCCATCGCACAGCACGGCCAGCTTGTTTTGCAGGCGCCCCCCGGGGCGGGCAAGACCACGCGGGTTCCCTTGGCCCTGTTGCAAGGCGGTGTGTTTGAGGGAAAGTTAATTATGCTTGAACCCCGCCGCCTTGCCGCCCGTGCCGCCGCAGAGCGTATGGCAGACACCCTTGGCGAACCCGTGGGCGAGCAGGTCGGCTACAGGATGCGCGGCGAGGCAAAAGCAGGCCCGAACACCCGTATCGAAGTGGTGACAGAGGGTATTCTAACCCGCATGATCCAAACAGACCCCAGCCTTGAGGGCGTTGGCGCGCTGGTCTTCGATGAATTCCACGAGCGGTCTCTCAACGCGGACCTTGGCTTGGCCCTTGCGCACGAAAGCCGCTCGGCACTACGGCCAGACCTCAAACTGGTCGTTATGTCTGCCACCCTTGATGCAGAGCCCGTGGCCAAAATGCTGGGCGCACCGATCATTACCTCGCAAGGGCGCGCCTTTGACGTGGAAGAGCGTTGGCTTGATGCCCCCCTCAAGAAAGACAAAAAGCTTGAACTGGCCTGTGCTGATCTAATCGTGCAGGCGGTGACCGAGCAACCTGAGGGCGGTGTGCTGGTGTTTTTGCCCGGTCAGGGCGAGATCACGCGCGTCGCCCGCGCCCTTGAAGGCCAGTTGGACAAAAGCTGTGCGGTGCACAAACTTTACGGGGCAATGGATTTCAAAGCGCAGCGTGCCGCAATCATGCCCGCCAAAACAGGGCGCAAGATTGTGTTGGCAACGTCTATTGCGGAAACGTCGCTGACCATCGAAGACGTGCGCACGGTTGTTGATGCAGGCCGCTCACGGCGCGCACGTTTTGACCCCGCGTCTGGCATGTCACGATTGGTGACCGAGCGCGTGACCCGGGCCGAAGCCACCCAACGGGCCGGCCGTGCGGGACGCGTCGCCGAAGGGGTGGCCTACAAACTTTGGACCAAAGGGGAGCACGGTGCGCTTGCTGCGTTTCCGCCTGCTGAAATTGAAGCCGCCGATCTTGCTGGCCTCGCTCTTGAGTTGGCCGCTTGGGGGTCATCTCCCGAAGATATGGCTTTTCTCACGCCGCCCCCTCAGGGTGCGCTTGCCGAAGCACAGGCTCTTTTGACATCGCTTGGCGCCCTAAAAAGCGGACGGATTACAGATCATGGCCGCGCGCTGTTGCGCCTACCAGTGCACCCTCGGCTGGCCCATATGGTGGCGCGCGCGGGCAAAGGTGCAGCACCCATTGCTGCACTGCTGTCTGGGCGCGATATACTGATGAACGGTTTTAATGGTGCGGGCGCTGACCTCACCCTACGCATTCGTGCACTAAGCGACCCCAAAGGATCAAACGCCCACGCTGTTAACCAAAGTGCGCTGGCCACGGCACGGCTTGAGGCCAAGCGCCTCGCGCGGCTTGCGGGTCCGGATCAAGGGCTGTCGGCTGCGCAAATGGCCGCACTCGCCTATCCCGATCGCATCGGCCTGCGGCGTGCGGGGCAAGCCCACAGGTTTGTCTTGTCTGGTGGCAAGGGCGCTGTTGTTTCCGACAGTGACCCGATCGGCACACAGCTGCTGATCGTGGTGACAGATACCGATGGTAACCCGCGCGATGCAAAGACCCGCCAAGCCATTGCGATCAGCGAAAACGAACTGCGCGCAATCATGCCCGAACAATTCGTGTGGCATACTGTGTGTGAATGGTCCCGCAGAGAAAGCCGCGTGATGGCGCGCGAACAACTGAGACTTGGGGCCTGTGTCCTTGAGGATCGCGCTTGGAAAAACGCGGACGTGGCACAGATGAACCGCGCGATGTGCGACGGCATTCGAATGATCGGTCTGAACCTGCCCGCAGCTGCGAAGCGATTTCAAGCCCGCGTGATTTTGGCCCGCGAAAATAGCGATCGCGCATTTCCAGACCTGAGTGACAGCGCCTTGCTCGACACCCTAGAGGACTGGCTTGCTCCTTACCTTGGCAGCGTGCGCACAAGTGCGGATTGGAAGGCGTTTGACCCGCTTGAAGCATTGCGGAATTGTTTGAATTGGGAGCAAACTCAAGCGCTTGACCAGCTTGTGCCGTCGCATTTCACAACGCCGCTTGGTGATCGCCGGCCCATCGATTATTCGCAGGCTGATCCAGAAATTGAGGTCAGGTTGCAAGAGCTTTTCGGTGTTACCAAACACCCAACTGTCGGCGGCAAGCCTCTAAAGGTGACTGTCTTGTCACCTGCGCGAAAACCTTTGCAAACCACAATGGATATTCCAGGGTTTTGGGCAGGCTCCTACGCGGATGTACGCAAAGACATGCGCGCAAGATATCCCAAACACCCATGGCCCGAAGACCCGACACAAGCAGAGCCAACCCTGCGCGCAAAGCCCCGCAAAAGGTAAGTGACGCCGCTTACCCTTGCATGCACCAGCGCATGACCGCTTTTTGCGCATGTAGCCGGTTTTCAGCCTCGTCAAAAATGACAGAGTGCTTTCCGTCCATCACCGAAGATGTTGCTTCTTCCTCGCGGTGGGCAGGCAAGCAGTGCATGAACAATGCATCGTCTTTAGCATGTGACATCAACGCATCGTTAACCTGATACCCGCGCAACTGATTGTGGCGGCGTTCTTTTGTGGTTTGGCTGTCGTGCATCGAAACCCATGTGTCAGCCACCACCAGATCGGCGCCTTGAACTGCTTCAATCGGGTCGCGGATAATCTCAACGGTACTGCCATTGGCGCGCGCAAGATCAACAAACTCAGCCTCAGGATCAAGCGGCTCAGGGCCCGTGAAAGTAAGGTCAAATCCGAATTGTCCCGCCGCGTGCAAGAACGATGCGCAAACGTTATTTCCGTCACCGCACCAGACGACTTTTTTACCTTTAATGGAGCCGCGATGCTCTTCAAATGTTTGGATATCTGCCATGATCTGGCAGGGGTGTGTCCGGTTTGTTAGCCCGTTTATCACGGGAACACTGGCGTGCTCGGCCAGCTCCAAAAGGGTTGTTTCCTCGAACGTGCGGATCATAATCATGTCGACGTAACGGGACAAAACACGCGCGGTATCCGCGATGCTTTCACCATGACCAAGCTGCATATCCGTTCCTGACAGCACCATTGTTTGACCACCCATTTGGCGCACGCCTACGTCAAAGCTGACACGGGTCCGTGTTGATGGCTTTTCAAAAATCAACGCCACCATTCGATCTTTTAGGGGCAAATCCTGATCAGGTGCGGCTTTGGGCAGCCCAGCGCGCGCCGATTTCACCGATTTTGCGCTGTCGATCATCGCGCGCAAATCTTCAGCAGATGTTTTGTGGATATCAAGAAAGTGGTTCATGGGTTTTCCCCCTGTAAGTGGCGAAACGGGGGCGCTGCCCCCGGTCCCCCGGGATATTTGAAAACAAAAGAAGTTAGGCCGACAGACTGACCGCTGCGCGATCAAGGCGTGCGACGGCATCTTTAAGCTCAGTGTCAGTTACGGTTAACGCCGGAAGAAGTCGCAATGTGTTGTCGCCTGCTGGCACCACCAAAAGCTCTTGGGCGTAGCTGGCGCTAAGCACATCACCAACAGGCAATCGACACTTAAGACCCGCCATGAGGCCTGCCCCACGCGCCAGCTCAAAAACAGCGCTGTGTTTCGCCACAAGATCATCAAGCAAGGTTTTCAGAAGGGTACCTTTGCGCTCTACGTCATCAAGAAAGTCGCTTTGCACGATAATATCCATCACAGCATTACCGACCGCACACCCAAGCGGGTTGCCACCGTACGTGCTGCCGTGGGTTCCCGCACTCATGCCGCTTGCCGCGTTTTCCGTCGCCAGCACACAGCCCAGCGGAAATCCGGAACCGATACCTTTTGCGACCATCATGATATCAGGTGAAATACCGGACCATTCATGCGCAAAAAGCTTACCAGTACGACCGACACCGCATTGGACTTCGTCCAAAACAAGCAAAGTACCCGTGGCATCGCACAGGTCACGCAGGCCCTTAAGGCATTGTTCAGGGACCGGAATGATCCCGCCCTCACCCAAGACAGGCTCAACGATTACGGCACATGTGTTGTCTGTAATTGCCGCGCGTAAGCCGTCATGATCGCCGATGTCCAAATGGGTAAATCCTGGCAAAAGAGGGCCGAAACCTTCGGTCATTTTTGCAGAACCTGCTGCCGCGATCCCAGCGCTTGAACGGCCATGAAAAGAGCCGTTGAACGCAACGATTTCTGTCCGGTCCTCACCGCGGGCGTGAAAATACTTACGGGCCATTTTGACAGCCAGCTCACAGCTTTCGGTTCCTGAGTTCGTGAAGAAAACAGTGTCCGCGAATGTATGCGCAACAAGCTTATCGGCGAGGGTCTGCTGCCCCTCGATCTGATACAGGTTTGATGTGTGCCACAGGTTTTCAGCCTGATTACAAAGTGCTGAAACAACCGCTGGATGGCCGTGTCCCAAAGACATCACCGCAATACCCGCCGCCATATCCAAAAAGCGTCGGCCGTCAGCTTCCACTAACCAAGAGCCTTCACCTTTGACAAACGTCAAAGGGGCACGATTATAGGTGGGAAGAATAGACGGGATCATAGCATAGCGTCCTTTTGAATTATGCGAGTGCCAAGGGATGGGCTAAGCCCGCGAACCTGTCAAGTTAGACATGATTAATGCAGGCTGCCCTGTGCAGACTTGAGTAAGACTTAGGCAAACGATTTCTTAATCAATGATATGCTATCGGGACGCATGACGTATTTCATCGCGATCTTTGTTGGAATTTGTTTTGCCATGTGGGTGCGCCGCCGCAGCATGATGCGCGCGGCCCTGCATCAAAGTGCCCCTTATGATCCGGACCCCCGTGAACTGCCACGCTCTGCAGGCCAACCTGTAGCCACCGTGCGCTTGGAAAAAGGCACGGTTGGTCCCTCCGTTGCGACACCTCGTGCAAACAATCCGAGACAGCCAAACAAAATTGTGGACAGGTCTGGCAAAAAGCGACAAGCCGCATGGCATGACATCAAACACATCCCCAAGCGCAAATCAGGTCATCCCTCCCCCCCTCCATGAGGTGAATGGCTCAAACTTGTTGGCTGTTGTTTTGATGATAACGGCCACGATGTTTATAGCGGCAACTACCGTGCTGGCCAAAGCGCTTGGAACAACTTCTCTCGGGGCGCCGCTGCACCCGATACAAATTACCCATGGTCGTTTTGTGTTTGCGTTCTTGGCACTTTGCATGACGTTGCCGGCGTTTTGGCGGCACCTAAACACAAAGCCAAACATTAGACTTCACATTGGCCGGACCAGCCTTGGTGGCAGTGGGGTGTGCCTGATGTTTGCTGCTGTAGCTCATATCCCACTCTCGGACGCGACGGCGATTAGCTTCCTCAATCCAGTGTTTGGTATGGCTTTGGCCGCGTTACTACTGGGGGAAAAAGTTGGCCCATGGCGTTGGAGTGCGGCAGCAATCGCCCTTACCGGCGCGTTCATATTGTTACGCCCGGGACCGGATAGTTTTCAGCCAGCTGCACTTTTGGCTCTTGGGGCAGCGTTTTTTCTAGGTGTTGAATTGATTTTCATTAAACGGCTGTCAGGACGCGAGCCGATGTTTCAAATTCTGCTGACCAATAATTTTATCGGATGCATCGTAGCATCAGTTGCAGTCATCGCGTTTTGGCAGCCGCCAACAGTCCAGCAATGGATTGCGCTTGCAGCCCTTGGCGCACTGATGGCCTGCGCCCAGACATGTTTTGTGAACGCTATGAAGCGCGCAGAGGCCAGCTTTATTGTTGTGTTCAGCTACAGCACACTGGTTTTTGCAACCATTTACGACTTGGTGATTTTCGACGTCATGCCGGACGCAATCTCAATCCTTGGTGCAATCACAATTCTTACGGGCGCACTTCTTTTGGCATGGCGCGAAGGCCGGGCTAAGCTTTGATCCGATAGCCCGTACGAAACCACCACCAACAGACACCCAAAATAAGAGCAGTCGTTGCCAAACATACGCCAAGACCAAGCCAAGGTGAGCTGTCAGAAATACCCAACACACCGTATCGGACACCATCGATCAGGTAGAAAAACGGGTTTGCGTGGCTCAACACATACATCACACGTGGCAGGTCACTGACCGAATAAAAAGTACCGGATAAGAACGCCAATGGCGTCACGACGAAATTGGTGATCGCTGCCATTTGATCAAATTTGTTGGCGAAAGTACCGGCGATGATGCCAAGACCGCCCATCAAAGCACCACCCAGCACAACGAACATCAAAGCCCAAAGCGGATGCGCAGGCCAAACGCCAAAATACCCAAGACCCACAATAGCAATGCAAACCGCTACGATCAGCCCGCGCACGATCGCACCAGCCACATACCCCAACACCATCTCTGCCGCAGACAGTGGTGGCATCAATGTATCAACAATATTTCCCTGAACTTTCGCCACCAAGATTGAACTCGATGTATTTGCAAATGCATTTTGGATCACGGTCATCATCAAAACACCCGGCGTGATAAACACCATGAAGGGCATTCCCATCACGTCCCCGCGCCGTGGCCCCACCGCCAAGTTGAACACCAATAAAAACAGGCCTGCCGTGATCATTGGGGCCATCAAAGTCTGGGTCCAAACGTTCAGAAAGCGGCGAATTTCGCGTTCAGCCAACGTGCGCGTACCGAGCCAATTGACCCGTCCAAAACGGCGTGCGCCCATCTGCCCTAAACTCAGGTTGCGATCAGTCATTGAAAAGGCACCTTGGTTGGTTGTATCTGCTGGTCTGCCTGACTAGAATAGCGCCGTGGCAGAGAACTCAAGCCCCTCCCTAACGGGCTCTAACATAAAGTGGAACATTGAATGTCCTGGACCGATGAACGCGTCGAAATCCTGAAGAAAATGTGGGGCGAGGGACAATCGGCCAGCCAAATCGCAAAAGAGCTTGGCGGCGTGACCCGTAACGCTGTTATTGGCAAAGTGCACCGACTTGGCCTGTCAAATCGTGCAGGTAGTGCAGGTGCGAAAGCCGCCGCAAAAGAAAAAGCGCCCAAAGCGGAGGCCAAGAAACCCGCGCCGGCGCCCGCAGCGAAACCACAACCAAAGACCGAGAGTGCTGCACCGCCCCCGCAGCCCAAAGTCGCTGGTCGCCGTGCAATTATCCCCGCAGGTCAGCCCTTGCCACCTCAGCCATCCGCGAATGAGATCAGCCCAGAGGCTCTCGCCAAGGTCAACGAAATTGAGAAAAAATCCAAGAAGATTGGCTTGATGGAATTGACCGAACGCACGTGCAAGTGGCCAGTTGGTGACCCTGCGACAGAAGATTTCTGGTTCTGCGGGCTTCCCGTTAAAGCAGGCAAGCCCTACTGCGAGGCGCACGTCGGCGTAGCATTCCAACCCATGTCATCGCGCCGCGATCGCCGTCGGTAATATTTTGTGCGCCGTGGCACATGCCTCCGGCGGGGATATTTTTGAACAAAAGAACACGAAAGACCAAAGGGCGGCGCGTTTCACAAGGACGCGCCTCTTTTTATGAAAGAGCGTCAAATGGCTGAGAACCCTCCAAACATTCGTCCCGATCTGGCCCCACAAGCGCGCTTTGGCGAGCAACCACGCAGTAGCCAGCCTACCCTTGGAATGGTGTCTCTTGGCTGTCCGAAAGCGCTGGTTGATAGTGAACGGATCCTTACTCGCCTGCGTGCAGAAGGCTATGCCATCAGCCCAGAATATACCGGTGCGGATGCTGTCATCGTGAACACCTGTGGTTTTCTAGACAGCGCCAAGGCCGAAAGCCTTGATGCCATCGGCGAGGCATTGGTTGAAAACGGTAAGGTGATTGTCACCGGCTGTTTGGGCGCGGAGCCTGATTATATTCGCGAACATCACCCCAATATTTTGGCCGTCACTGGCCCGCATCAGTATGAACAGGTTCTGGACGCGGTTCATGCGGCTGTGCCGCCTGCACCTGACCCCTTCATTGATCTGCTGCCCGCGACGGGCGTCAGCCTGACACCGCGCCACTACAGCTATCTGAAAATTTCCGAAGGCTGTAACCACAAGTGTAAGTTCTGCATCATCCCTGACATGCGCGGCCGCCTTGTAAGTCGCCCTGCTCATGCGGTGATCCGTGAGGCCGAAAAGCTGGTCGATGCAGGAGTACGTGAACTACTTGTCATTAGTCAGGACACATCGGCCTATGGCGTTGACATAAAACATGCCGAAGATCGCGGTCACCGCGCGCATATCACTGATTTAGCTCGTGATTTGGGAACACTTGGCGCGTGGATCCGCCTGCATTATGTCTATCCGTACCCACACGTGCGCGACATGATCCCCTTGATGGCCGACCCTACAAGTGGTGTGCTGCCCTATCTCGATATTCCGTTTCAGCATGCGCACCCTGATGTTCTAAAACGCATGGCGCGACCCGCTGCGGCGTCAAAAACCTTAGACGAAATCGCAGCTTGGCGGGCGACCTGCCCAGACATCACGCTGCGCTCCACGTTTATTGTCGGCTATCCGGGCGAGACCGAGGCCGAGTTCCAGACGTTGCTCGATTGGCTTGATGAAGCACGGCTCGATCGTGTTGGATGTTTTCAATATGAAAACGTGGACGGCGCACGATCAAACGCGTTGCCAGACCATGTGCCGGCGGAAGTTAAACAAGACCGCTGGAACCGTTTCATGGAGAAAGCCCAAGCCATTTCTGCCCAAAAGCTTGCCGCAAAAGTGGGGCACACAATGGATGTGATTATTGATGACATCGATGAGGACGGCGTGGCCACATGCCGGACCAAAGCCGATGCCCCCGAGATTGATGGCAACCTTTTCATCGACGAAAACACCAGCGACCTACACGTTGGCGAAATCGTATCCGTGACCGTGGATGAGGCGTCTGAGTATGACCTTTGGGGTGCTGTGAACGCACGCTAAGTCGTCTATACTTTACAGTTTAGCGGCAGTATCACGCACGGCCTTAACCCGGTCTGCATTCGGCGGGTGCGTTCCCAAAAAGCGGTCCCCCGGGTCAGGAATGCGCGTAAAAAACTTAGAGCCAAGCACAGGGTCATACCCCGCACGTGCAGTGATCACTGTGCCCAGACGGTCTGCCTCCAACTCAAAATCTTTGGAATAGCTGCGCGCGCCCACAGCCGCCCCAAGTTCCTGAGCCGTTTGCACACCAATGGCACCGGCACCCGTCAGGGTAGCCAAGTTACCCAAAAGCACCGCTCCCGCGATGGCATTGGTGCGCTGGCGTGCCAGATGGTTTTTGATGTGATGCGCCGCTTCATGACCCAAGACAAAGGCAATCTCGTCGTCATTATGGGCACGGGCCAAAAGAGACGCCGTAAACATGATGACAGGCCTGCCTGACCGCTCAAGAGTTTGAAATGCATTCGGCGGTTTGCGCGGATTATCATCAAGCAGGATTTTGAAATCGCAATTCAGCCCCTTGGTGGAACGCACGCACATCCGTTCGGCAACAGGCTCAACCCGCGCTACCGCGCGCGCAAATGCTTGCGTGCCCGCGCGCAACCCGAGGGCTGAGCCATCATTGCTTTGAGCAGTTTGTTCAGGAATACCTTCGGAAGTGGGCTTACTACTATCTACCCCAGACGGTTGGCACGCAGTCAAAAACATAAGTGCAAAAACCAACCAAACACGCATACTCAAACGTCCTTTACGTCCCAAAACTGTCCCGCACACTATCAGCAGCGCCACAAAAAGAGCCAGCCCCTTTCGCCGCACCCCCTGTCAAAACCGAAAGCCAAGACTACCTGCTGTATATGGAAAAGACAGAGATCATATACAACGGATCGTGCCCAATTTGCTCGCGCGAGGTCAACGGATACGCCCGCTATGCGCAAGCTAAGGCCCTGCCGCTGACGTTCACGGACCTGACGGCGACGGACCTTGATGCCCTTGGCCTAACACCTGATGAAGCGGCCAAGCGCCTTCATGTGCTGCATGAGGGAAAACTTTTGGCCGGTGTGGATGCCTTCGTTATTTTGTGGGGGGAAATGCCGCGTTTTTGCTGGCTTGCACGTTTGGTGGCCCTGCCCGTCATCCACCCAATAGCAGTTTTCATCTATGACAGGATACTCGCACCACTGCTGTTCGGCATGCACAAAAGGCGCCAAGCGCGCGCTGCATCTTGAACCCACGCGCGCAAACCGCAACATAGGGGCAAAGGCGCTATAAAGGATCCGTCATGCCCGCACCGAACACCGCCGCTTTGGCTTTTTTGCAATCGCGCCGCTCACGGCCCGCAAAGACACTAACCACCCCGGTGCCCGGCGACGATGATCTGCGCGCCCTTTTGACCATTGCTGCGCGCACGCCCGATCATGGTAAGCTTGAGCCGTGGCGCTTTATCGTGTTGCAGCGGCCCGCATTGCTGCGCCTCGCGGCCGAGGTTGAGAAATTTGTAAGCGCGCGCACAGATGAGACCGCGATCATTGCCAAACAAACCGCGCAATACGCAAATGCGCATCTTGCAGTAGCTGTTGTTGAAAGCCCCAAACCCTCCCCAAAAATTCCGCCTCTGGAGCAAACCTATTCAGCGGGTGCTGTTTGTCTGGCGCTGCTCAACGGGGCGCTTGCATCTGGCTGGGGGGCAAACTGGCTGTCGGGGCCGGCCAGCCATGACGCAGAGTTCACGCAGACACATCTGGGGCTTGCACCGCACGAGCGCATCGCGGGGTTGATCCATTTGGGCACAGAGACAAATCCGCCACCCGAACGCCCGCGTCCCGACGTGGACAGCATAACCACTTGGGTCGCATCGTGATCCTTCAGGCAGTGCTACGTGCGACGGCGCAATTCTCTGATCCTGCGTTTTGGGGCGTTGCTGCCAAGGCGATTGCTCTCACGATTGTGACACTCATTGGCCTCGGAGCGGCTGTGATCTGGGGCATTGGCTGGCTGTTACCTGATCAGATCAACCTGCCGTGGATCGGCACAGTTACATGGGTGGAAAGCGCCATTAGCTGGGCAGCGGTCCCATTGATGGCGGTCCTGTCAGTGTTTCTGATGGTGCCTGTTGCATCCGCAGTGACAGGGCTTTTTCTTGAAGACGTTGCCGATGCTGTTGAGGCCCGCCACTTCCCACACTTATCCCCTGCAACACCCCTCGGGATTGCACAAACACTGCGGGACTCGCTTGGGTTTTTGGCTGTCATGGCGGGTGCCAATCTTCTGGCCTTAGTGCTCTACCTGATCTTTTTGCCCTTCGCGCCGCTGATCTTTTGGGGACTAAACGGCTTTTTACTGGGGCGGGAATATTTTCAACTTGTGGCCGCGCGGCGTGTCGGCCTCAAAGAAGCAAAGCAACTGCGGCGCAAACATGCGCTTAGAATTTGGCTGGCAGGCGGTGTGATGGCCGTTGTCTTATCCGTACCAATGTTGAACTTACTGGTCCCAATTCTGGGCGCCGCGACTTTCACACACCTTTTTCACACCCTGCAAAGCCGCGCTTAGCCCGCCGCCTGTGGCAAGCCAGAGCCGGGCCCCATGCGGTTGAACATATCGATGCTTTCAACTGTCAAAAGGCCCGACACCAAAGTACTCGCAATGACAATCCACAGCCCAATCGCCCAATAAGTAGTGATTTTGGCTTTCCGTTTAATCTGCGCATCCGCTGGCGAAGAGGCATGTGTGCCGGGCACGATCTCGCCTGTGTCGCCTTGGGTAACCATGCGCAAAGGCAGTACACAGAAGAACACCATGAACCAGATCACGGCAAACAAAACGATAGCAGAGGTGATGGACATGGGCAGGCCTTTCTAAATCACTTAGACTTGTTCTAGCTCGACAAGGCAGCCGTTAAAGTCTTTGGGGTGCAAAAACAAAACCGGCTTTCCGTGTGCTCCGATTTTCGGCTCACCGGTGCCCAAAACACGCATGCCATCTGCTTTTAGTCTGTCGCGGGCGACCAAGATATCGTTGACTTCGTAACACATGTGATGGATGCCCCCGACGGGGTTTTTATCCAGAAATCCTCTGATCGGACTATCTTCGCCCAAGGGATACAGCAACTCCACTTTGGTGTTCGGCAGCTCGATGAACACAACAGTCACCCCGTGATCCGGCTCATCCTGCGGCGCACCTACATTGGCGCCAAGCGTATTGCGGTATTGATCGCACGCAGCCTCAAGGTCAGGAACGGCGATGGCGATATGGTTTAAGCGGCCAATCATAGTGGGGTCTCCAGTCAGTATTTGGCCTGTTTATGGGCGGATGAGCCGCCAGAAACAAGTCATCACAAGCGCGGCACATTAACCCGCTGTTAGGCATGCGCCCGTATTTCTGAAGCCGTAAATCGTTCAACAGTAACCACAGCGGAGCACTGCCATGCCCAGCCTTGATGACTATCTCACCACACCCAAAGCCACCAACGACCGCCCTCTTTTGGGGCAGACCATTCTGGTTGTCGAAGACAGCCGCCACGCCTGTGAGGCCCTTCGGTTGATGTGCCTGCGTTCAGGCGCGCGCATCAGAATGGCGGATTGCCTGACTTCAGCGCGCCGCCACCTTAAAGTTTACAGACCATCGGTGATCGTCATTGATATCGGCCTGCCTGACGGAAGCGGGGCCGACCTGCTTGAAGATCTAGCGAATGCGAGCCCACGCGTGGACGTTATTTTGGGCACCAGCGGTGATCCAAACGGCCAAGATATGGCGCTGGCAGCGGGCGCGGATGGCTTTTTGGAAAAACCGCTAACCAGTCTTGCAGCCTTTCAAGACGCGGTCCTCAGCCATTTACCTGATGACAGACGCCCCTCTGGTCCACGCAGTGTAAATGATGAAATTATCGTACCAGACAGGATTGCTTACCAAAATGACATGGCACACATCGCTGATGTACTTGGTGCTGAGACGGACGCGCGTGTGCTCGACTACATCACACAATTCACCGGAGGCGTGGCGCGCACGGCCTCGGACCGCGAGCTTAGCATAGCTGTGGAGAATGTGATCGACGCACGCACCGAGGGTCACCACCTGCCAAACGCGATCGCGGCTCTTTCGGGACTTGTCCAAGACCGCCTCAACGCGCGCGCAGTCATTTAGCGCGGCAAAAATATGTAACTGAAACGTAAATTCATCTTATCGGCACGAGGGCACCAAACACCTGCCACATTTACGCGCCAAACGTATCAGCATGTTGGTTGTTTAATTGTGGGGTGTTCAAGATGGAAAGACTGGCACAAAAGTTGTGGGCAAACGCAGATACGCGTTCAAAAGGGGCAGTGGATTGGATCGTGTTAACCACGGGCGCCACATTCTTGGCCGTTGGTATCCTTGCCTCACTTATTGGTGCGTCCGCAGATTTCGCCCGCGACACCGTGATCGAAACAGACACAAGCTTTACCCAGCCAATTTAGCAAAAAGCCACACAATATTCGGGCGTCCCTTTGCGGGTTAGGTCTAGCCAGAATAATTTCTAAAGAGCAGGATCTCGGCTTACCAAAATTGGCGCGGTCAGGTCGCGCAACGATTTAATCTGCTGACCATCCGCATCAAAGTTGTCCGCATTAAGCCAAGTCTCGAACGCATCGCGCAACTGTGGCCATTCACCGTCAATCATCGCGTACCAAACCGTATCGCGGTTGCGGCCCTTAACAACAACTGCTTGGCGGAAAATGCCTTCGTAGGAAAAGCCAAACCGTTCCGCAGCGCGGCGTGATCCAAGGTTGCGGCTGTTGCACTTCCATTCAAACCGGCGATAGCCAGCCTCAAACGCCCATCTGATCAACAAATACACTGCTTCTGTTGCTTCACGGGTGCGTTGCAGTCTTGGCGCAAACGTCACCCAACCGACTTCGGCAACGCCGTTCTTGGGATCGATACGCATCAACGACAAAGTACCGCCAAGACGCCCGTCTTCCATACGCACAGCAAAATGCAGCGGGTCATTAGTGATGCGCGCAGCATCAAGCCACGCCCGATACTGGGTTCCTGCGAACGGCCCAGTTGGCAACCAATCCCACATCTTACCGTCAAGGTCTTCAGAAAAAGCAGCAATCAAGCCGTCTTCATGATCGGTAGATAAAGGCTCAAGCGTGACGTAGCGCCCACGCAATTCTACCCGTTCAGGCAAAGCAACAGGGCGCCACGCTTCTAGACTCATTCGGGATCAATCACACGCAGCGACAACTCACGCAGCTGTTCGTTCATCGGATCGTTCGGCGCGCCCATCATCAGATCTTCGGCGCGTTGGTTCATCGGGAACATGATCACTTCACGAATGTTTGCCTCATCCGCCAAAAGCATCACAATCCGGTCAATACCCGCCGCACATCCACCGTGGGGAGGCGCGCCGTATTGGAATGCGTTAACCATGCCGCCAAAACGTTTTTCGACTTCGTCTTTGCCGTAACCCGCAATCTCGAACGCTTTGAACATAATCTCTGGACGGTGATTCCGGATCGCACCGGACACCAACTCATAGCCGTTACAGGCCAAGTCGTATTGATAGCCCAGCACATCCTCGGGATTGCCGTCCAACGCATCCATGCCACCTTGGGGCATTGAGAACGGGTTGTGCTCAAAATCGATTTTGCCAGTTTCCTCATCCCGCTCATAGATCGGAAAATCCACGATCCAAGCGAACGCAAAACGGTTCAGGTCGGTCAGGCCAAGCTCGTTGCCAATTTCAACGCGCGCTTTGCCGGCCACGCCTTCAAACGCCTTCGGCTTACCGCCCAAGAAGAATGCAGCATCGCCCACGCCAAGGCCCAGTTGCTGACGAATTGCTTCTGTGCGCTCGGGGCCGATGTTTTTGGCAAGCGGACCCGCAGCCTCCATACCCTCACCTTGGTCGCGCCAGAAGATATAGCCCATCCCAGGCAGACCTTCTTTTTGCGCAAAGGCATTCATACGGTCACAGAACTTACGTGATCCACCTTTCGGCGCAGGGATCGCGCGAATTTCAGTGCCGTCTTGCTCGAGCAGTTTGGCGAAAATGGCAAAGCCTGATCCGCGGAAATGATCGGACACAACCTGCATTTTGATCGGGTTGCGCAAGTCAGGCTTGTCGGTGCCGTACCAAAGGGCCGCGTCTTTATATGAAATCTGCGGCCACTCCTGATCAACAGCGCGTCCGCCACCGAACTCCTCAAAAACACCTGTTAGGACAGGTTGGATCGTATCAAAGACGTCCTGCTGCTCAACAAACGACATCTCAAGATCAAGTTGGTAGAAATCAGTAGGCGAGCGGTCCGCACGGGGATCTTCGTCGCGGAAACACGGCGCGATCTGGAAATATTTATCGTAGCCAGACACCATGATCAGCTGTTTGAATTGCTGTGGCGCTTGGGGCAGCGCATAGAATTTACCCGGGTGCAGACGTGAAGGCACCAAGAAATCACGCGCGCCCTCTGGGCTTGAGGCTGTGATGATCGGCGTTTGATATTCGCGGAAGTTCAAGTCCCACATCCGCTTACGCATGGACGCCACCACGTCTGAGCGCATCGCCATGTTACGCTGCAATTTCTCGCGGCGCAGATCGAGGTAGCGGTACTTCAGGCGGGTTTCTTCGGGATATTCCTGCTCACCGAACACCATCAGGGGCAGCTCAGCAGACGCGCCCAGCACTTCGATGTCACGGATGAACACCTCAATTTCGCCGGTTGGAATCTTGGGGTTCACAAGGCTTTCGTCCCGCGCCATGACGTTGCCATCAATGCGGATACACCATTCGCTGCGGACTTTCTCAATCTCGGAAAATACGGGGCTGTCGGGATCGGCCATGACTTGCGTGATGCCGTAGTGGTCGCGCAAATCGATGAACAACAACCCGCCGTGATCACGCACGCGGTGCACCCAACCGGACAGGCGAACGGTCTCGCCCACGTTTGATTTGTTTAGATCGGCGCAAGTGTGGCTGCGGTAGGCGTGCATAATCGGCTCTTTCCCATGAATATCAGGTCTGACGCGATACACCGCGCCTACCCCGTAAAGTCAAGGGAAAGCGCCCAATTCCAACGCCAATCTCCCATAATTACCCGCATTTAGCCCCATTGCAGGACGATGATGCCTCAAACACGCCTACCTGCGGGTGGCGCATGCAAACCTGCCGCAAAAGGCACAAGTAAAATGCGCGCGTGCACACGGTGCTGCATTGTTTTATAGATCAGCGTGCCAATCCCCTTGCACCGCGCCGCGCGATGCCTATAACGCACGACAATTTGCAATCACAACCGAGGGCACTGCCATGCCAAAGCGCACTGATATCAAGTCAATCATGATCATCGGAGCGGGGCCTATTGTGATTGGCCAAGCTTGTGAGTTCGACTACTCCGGCGCCCAAGCCTGTAAGGCGCTGCGCGAAGAAGGTTACCGGGTTATCTTGGTTAACTCGAACCCTGCCACCATCATGACAGACCCCGGCCTTGCCGATGCAACCTACATCGAGCCGATCACCCCAGAGGTTGTTGCCAAGATCATCGAGAAAGAGCGCCCCGACGCACTGTTGCCCACAATGGGCGGTCAAACGGGCCTGAACACCTCGCTTGCTCTTGATGACATGGGCATTCTTGAGAAATTCAACGTTGAGCTGATCGGCGCAAAGCGCGAAGCCATCGAAATGGCCGAAGACCGTAAGCTGTTCCGTGAAGCGATGGACCGCCTGAACATCGAAAACCCGCGCGCCACAATCGCCAACACCATGGACGAATGTATGGCCGCCCTCGAAGATATCGGCCTGCCCGCGATTATCCGCCCCGCCTTCACGATGGGCGGAACCGGCGGTGGCGTTGCGTATAACCGCGATGACTATGAGCACTTCTGCAAAACCGGCCTTGATGCCTCGCCCGTCAATCAAATCCTGATTGATGAATCACTTTTGGGTTGGAAAGAGTTCGAGATGGAAGTTGTGCGCGACACAGCAGACAACGCCATCATCGTGTGCTCAATCGAGAATATTGATCCGATGGGCGTGCACACAGGCGACAGTATCACGGTTGCCCCTGCGCTGACCCTGACGGACAAAGAATACCAACTGATGCGCACACACAGCATCAACGTTTTGCGCGAAATTGGCGTTGAAACAGGTGGGTCAAACGTACAATGGGCGGTGAACCCCAAAGACGGCCGCATGGTTGTCATTGAGATGAATCCGCGTGTGTCACGCTCTTCCGCGCTGGCCTCAAAGGCGACCGGTTTCCCGATTGCAAAAATTGCCGCCAAACTGGCCGTGGGCTACACGCTTGATGAGTTGGACAACGACATCACCCGCGTCACACCCGCTAGCTTTGAACCCACAATCGACTATGTGGTCACCAAAATTCCAAAGTTCGCCTTTGAGAAATTCCCGGGCTCTGAGCCTTATTTGACCACCGCGATGAAATCCGTGGGCGAGGCGATGGCCATTGGCCGGACCATCCACGAATCGATGCAAAAGGCGTTGGCCTCGATGGAATCGGGTCTGACTGGCTTCGACGAGATCAAAATCGAAGGTGCGCCTGAGAAATCTGCAGTGGTAAAAGCGCTGGCAAAACAGACACCGGACCGGATCCGCGTGATTGCCCAAGCCATGCGCGAAGGCCTGAGCGACGACGAAATTCACGCAGCAACAGCGTTCGACCCTTGGTTCCTTGCGCGTATCCGCGAAATCATCGACGCCGAGGCAGACATTCGCAAGAACGGTCTGCCCACGAACGAACAGGCTCTGCGCAAAATCAAAATGCTGGGCTTTACAGATGCGCGTCTTGCCACCCTGACGGGCCGGGACGAAGACAACGTACGCCGCGCCCGCCAGAACCTTGGCGTGGTCGCACAGTTCAAGCGTATCGATACCTGTGCTGCCGAATTTGAGGCCCAAACGCCTTACATGTACTCCACTTACGAAGCGCCCATCATGGGCACGCCCGAATGTGAGGCGCGCCCATCCGAGCGTAAGAAAGTTGTCATCTTGGGCGGTGGTCCAAACCGGATCGGCCAAGGGATCGAGTTTGATTACTGCTGTTGTCACGCGTGCTACGCGCTGACTGATGCGGGCTATGAAACCATTATGATCAACTGCAACCCCGAGACTGTCTCAACAGATTATGACACGTCGGACCGCCTCTATTTTGAGCCGCTGACATTTGAACATGTCATGGAAATACTTCGCGTTGAGCAAGAGAACTGCACCCTGCACGGTGTGATCGTTCAATTCGGCGGACAGACCCCGTTGAAGCTTGCAAACGGTCTTGAAGCCGCTGGTATCCCGATCCTCGGTACATCCCCCGACGCGATTGATCTGGCAGAAGATCGTGAGCGTTTCCAAGCCCTTGTTGAGCGTCTTGAGCTGAAGCAACCCAAGAATGGCATTGCACATTCTGACGCTGAAGCCATGTCGATCGCCCAAGACGTTGGCTATCCGTTGGTGATCCGCCCGTCTTATGTTTTGGGTGGCCGCGCGATGGAGATCGTTCGCGACGACGCACATCTAACACGCTACATTAATGAGGCTGTCGTGGTCTCGGGCGACAGCCCCGTGCTGCTGGACAGCTACTTGTCCGGTGCCGTTGAGATCGACGTTGACGCGCTAAGCGACGGCACAGATGTGCACGTCGCAGGCATCATGCAACACATCGAAGAAGCCGGCGTACACTCAGGTGACAGTGCCTGTTCACTGCCTCCCTACTCACTGACCGCTCAGACGATCAAAGAGCTGCGCCGCCAGACAGAAGCACTAGCGCGCGGCCTCAACGTTGTCGGTCTGATGAACATCCAGTTCGCGGTGAAAGACGGTGACATCTACCTGATCGAGGTTAACCCACGCGCCTCACGGACAGTGCCATTTGTAGCCAAAGCCGTGAACAGCCCAATCGCCTCAATCGCCGCGCAAATCATGGCCGGTGCAAAGCTGGCAGACTTCGATCTGGTTGATCCTGAAATCGACACCTACGCGGTCAAAGAAGCAGTGCTTCCGTTTGCACGCTTCCCCGGTGTGGACACGATACTTGGGCCAGAAATGCGCTCTACGGGCGAGGTGATGGGGTCTGACAAAGACTTCCATATGGCCTTCCTCAAGGCGCAAATGGGCGCTGGTACCGAGCTTCCACAAGGCGGTGAAGGCAAAGTGTTCTTCTCAATCAAAGACAGCGACAAAACGCCCGCAATGATAGAAGCCGCCACTGTGCTTCTTGAGTTGGGCCACACATTGATGGCCACCAGCGGTACTGCGAAATTCCTGACAGACGCAGGCCTTAGCGTGGAGTTGGTCAACAAAGTCTATGAGGGCCGCCCGAACGTGGTGGACCAACTGAAAGACGGCGCAATCAGCTTGGTTCTCAATACGACAGAAGGGGCGCAAGCCATTGAGGACAGTCGCGAAATTCGCAAAGTCGCTCTTTATGACAAGATACCGTACTTCACGACGGCCGCCGCCTCACACGCTGCTGCCCTTGCCATGCGCGCACGCGCAGGTGGTGAAATCGAAGTGAAAGCGCTGCAAGAAAGCTAAGCCTTCAATCAGCCCTAATTTACGACAAAAGCCCGCCTGACCATTGGTTCTAGGCGGGCTTTTTCGTTTCTGAAGCGTGCTGAAAAATCAAACTTCACACGCGAACCGTACCAAAGCGCCGTAACGTAGCGCTTGACCTAACCCATTGACTGTCCGCAGAAATACCCCAAGCCAAAGGGGTATATTATGTACGCAGCAGCAATCACAGGCCACGGGGTCTTCACACCGGAAAACATCATCACCAATGATGAGCTTGTTGTCGCGTTCAACGCCTATGTGGACCGCTTCAACACCGAACACGCCGCCACAATCGAAAGTGGCGAAGTGACCGCAAAGGCGCATTCCTCAGCGGAATTCATTCACAACGCATCGGGCATCGAGAACCGCTATGTGATGGATAAAGAGGGCGTTCTGGACCCCGCGCGCATGTATCCCAAACTTGACGCACGCGCTGATGATGCCCCCTCTTTGATGGCAGAAATGGGGATGAAAGCCGCGAAAAAGGCACTGGATATGGCGGGGAAATCCGCCGCGGATGTAGATGCCATTCTATGCGCCGCCTCAAACCACGAGCGCGCCTACCCCGCAATTGCCATCGAAATTCAGGATCTTATCGGGGCCGGTGGCTTTGCGTTTGATATGAACGTCGCCTGCTCATCGGCCACGTTTGGCATTCAGGCCGCCGCCGATATGATTAAGTCCGGCTCGATCCGCTCGGCTCTTGTGATCTGTCCCGAAATTTGTTCCGCCCATCTGGAATGGCGCGACCGTGACTGCCATTTCATTTTTGGCGATGTGGCAACGGCAGTTTTGATCGAACGCGCCGATGATGCCAAAGGCCCGCATTTTCAGATCACCTCAACCCGATGCGCCACGTCGTTTTCAAACAATATTCGTAACAACAACGGCTTTTTGCGCCGCACCCATGATCACATGGACGATCGCCGCGACATGCAGTTCATGCAAAATGGCCGCAAAGTTTTCAAAGAAGTTCTGCCCCTTGTCAGCAAACATATCGCTGATCATATGACCGCTCAGAACATCGCCGCCGATGACCTGAAGCGCCTTTGGTTACACCAAGCCAACAAAACCATGAACGATTATATCGGCAAAAAGGTCCTTGGCCGTGTGCCCGAAAATGGCGAGCAACCCAACATTCTGCAAGACTACGCCAACACCTCAAGTGCGGGCAGCATTATCGCTTTTTCACAGCACTCTGATGACATGGCAGCCGGTGATCACGGTCTGATCTGTAGTTTCGGCGCGGGGTATTCCGTGGGCAGCGTTATTTTGCGAAAAGCAGGTTAGTCTTTTTGTGACACGCGCTTGTGCACTGCCTCAGCCGTTTCAACCCGCTCTGAATACCGGTCCGTCAAATACGCAGAACGGCCGCGCGTCATGTAGGTGAACTTAACCAGTTCCTCCATTACATCAACAATCCGATTATAAAGCGCGCTTGGTTTCATCCGGCCTTCTTCAAACTCAAGCCACGCCTTGGGAATGCTTGACTGGTTCGGGATCGTGATCATCCGCATCCAACGGCCCAAGATGCGCATTTGGTTCACTGTGTTGAAACTTTGCGAGCCACCGGACACCTGCATCAGCGCCAGTGTTTTACCTTGGGTTGGGCGAATGCCGCCAATCGCCGACAAAGGCAGCCAGTCAACTTGGGCTTTCATGATCGCCGTCATCGCGCCATGCCTCTCGGGACTGGACCAGACCATCCCCTCTGACCACAGGGCAAGCTCCCGTAGCTCCGCCACTTTGGGATGCTCAGGTGCCACATCATCAGGAAGGGGCAGGCCGGAGGGATCAAAGAACCGAACGTCCGCTCCAAGCGCCTCAAGAATGCGCGCCCCTTCTTCGGCGGCAGCGCGAGAATAACTTTGCGGGCGTACCGATCCGCAGAGCATCAAAATACGCGGTGGATGACCGTCATCGCCCTGCCCCACCAAACCGTTGGGCGAAATTGAATGAAGCTGTGCGGGATCAAAAAGAGATGTGTCAGACATCTGAGGGCTTTCCTGAATAAACCTGTGCCAACCGGCGTTTGCGCAAAGCGTCCCGCATTCGTAACGCCGCTTCAAGGCCAAATCTCACTTGGCGCGTCTTGCATCTTGCAGTTCAGACAATCCTTGGGGTAGCAGACCCTATGGCAAAACTTTACTTTCATTACTCCACAATGAACGCGGGCAAATCCACGGTTCTGTTACAGGCGTCTCACAACTATATCGAGCGCGGCATGCAGACCTATTTGCTAACCGCCCGCTTTGATCGCCGGGCCGGTGAAGGCCGCATCGCCAGCCGTATTGGCATCGGCGTTGAGGCCGACACCTTCGACGAAACCGACGATCTTTTTGCCAAAATTTCAGCACGCCTTCAGGCCGGTCCGTGTGCGTGCGTGTTCATCGACGAAGCTCAGTTTCTAACCAAAGAGCAAGTTTGGGGACTGGCCCGCGCGGTAGATGACCTCAACGTGCCCATCATGGCATACGGTTTACGCGTAGACTTTCGCGGCGAACTTTTCCCCGGCTCTGCGGCGTTGCTGGCCCTTGCGGATGAGATGCGCGAAGTCCGCACAATCTGTCACTGCGGGCGCAAGGCGACCATGGTCGTGCGTCAAGATGAAAGCGGGCAGGCCCTAAAAGACGGCGCCCAAGTGCAAATCGGCGGCAATGAGACGTATGTCTCGCTCTGCCGCCGTCATTGGCGCGAAGCAGTCAGCTAGCTGCACAGCTTACGGCAGAACAGGATTGGGCAGAGCCGTGCCGTTGATATGCGCGGCAACATTGCGCACCGCCATCAGCCCCATATCAACGCGCACCTCAAGGGCCGCAGTGCCAAGATGCGGCAACAGCGCCACGTTTTCCATCTGCAAAAGCGCCTCTGACACAATTGGCTCGCGCTCATATACATCAAGGCCCGCACCGGCGATTTGACCACTTTGCAGCGCATCGACCAGGGCTGCCTCATCCACCACATCGCCACGCGCAATATTGATCAAATGTGCATGGGATTGCATTTGCGCAAATCGCTCAGCGTTCATCAAACGGTGGGTTTGCGGCGTTGCAGGTACCGCCAGTACAACCACATCCGACGCCCCTAACACCTGTGAAATCTCGGGCATCTGTGTGCCATGTTCAGGTGCGTCAACGGTTGAGCGGTTGTAGAATATTACATTCATTCCGAAACCAGCGGCTGCGCGGCGGGCAATTGCTTTGCCGATCCGCCCCATACCGATGATCCCAAGGGTTTTGCCGCCAATATGCATGCCCAACAGTTGTGTGGGATGCCATCCATCCCACGCGCTTGCACGAACCATCCGCTCACCTTCGCCGAGGCGGCGACAACTCATCAAGATCAACGACATCGCAATATCAGCTGTCGCATCGGTTACCGCACCAGGGGTATTTGATACTGAGACACCTGCCTTTTGCGCCGCCGAAACATTAATGTGATTATAGCCCACCCCAAAATTTGCGAGCATTTTACAACGCGGATTTGGCGCTACACCAAAAGCCGCAGCGCTGAATTGATCGCCTAACGTGGGCAGGATCACATCATAAGCTTGCAGCATTTCGGCCGCCTCTTGCACGGACATTGGGGACTGATCTTCGCGGACCGTTACATCAGCAACCGCCTTTGCTGCCTTAAGCACCTCTTCTGGTAAGTTTCGTGTAATCAATAACTTAGTCAATTTAGTCGCCCCCCAATTGGCACATCTTGATCGGGCGAAATCAACACAATCCCCCCTTGCGCATCACTCACACCCAGCACCAGCACCTCTGACATGAATTTACCGATCTGGCGTGGTGGAAAATTCACCACCGCCATCACCGTTTTACCCACTAGCCCCTCAGGCGAATAATGATCGGTAACCTGCGCACTGGAGCGTTTTTCGCCAATGTCGCCGCCGAAATCGATCCAAAGTTTGATCGCCGGTTTGCGCGCTTCAGGATATGGTTCCGCACGCACAACTTTGCCTGCACGGATGTCCACTTTCATAAAATCATCAAAAGAAATCTCAGCCATTTGCCAGCTCCTTTGAACGCGTGGTTGCAGCAGCCACTGTTTTGCTCATCAAGGGCCCAAGGCCGTGTTTCTCATCCATCAAAACCTCCAGTCCCGCTTGGGTGGTTCCATTAGGGGATGTCACATTGACCCTTAACTCAGATGGGGTTTCTTCTGATGCCGCCGCCAATTGCCCCGCCCCTGCAACCGTGGCTTTTGCAAGCTGCATCGCCAAATCCGCACCCAACCCTTGGGCTTGGCCGGCTGCTGCCAGCGCCTCAATCATGTGAAAAACATACGCCGGACCGGACCCAGACACCCCCGTGACCGCGTCCATCTGATCTTCGTTGTCCAGACGCACCACCTGCCCCACGGCACGCAACAAGGCCTCTGCCATGTCTAAATGATCGGGCGTTGTTTCGGCATTTCCGATCAACGCCGTGATGCCCGCCCCAACGGCGGCCGGTGTGTTGGGCATGGCCCGAATGATCGGCGTTTTCGGTCCCAAAACGCTGGAAAAATTCGCTAGGGTCACCCCCGCGGCGACTGACAAAAAGACAGAGTCACCGTTGCCGAGCGCTTGCATTTGCGGCAGCGCATCACCCATCATTTGCGGCTTCACAGCAATCAGAACCAGGGCAGGATTAGTAGGCAATTCTTGATTAACGCGCACGCCGCATTCGTTCAGCCACGCGCTTGGAAACGGATCAAGCACGCTCACCGCTTGCGTCGAAAGCCCGTCGGCAAGCCACCCACGCAACATTGCCGAACCCATTTTTCCGCAGCCCAACAAAACCATGCCGCGCTGTTCAATCTGTTCCAAATTCATAGACGCCCCCTGCCGTTTTCAAGGCAAGTTAGGCGCGCCCGTAAGCTTCCGCAATGGCCGTTTGTAGGGCAGCCTCAACACTGGCATCGCCCCATGTCGCAAGCTGAAACGCCGGATAATACCGTTCAGCGGACATGACTGCTGCATTAATTGCCGTGTCAATCTGCTCGGGGCTGGCAATCTGCCCACCCGCAAGGATCAACCCGTATCGGAACACCATCAACTTTTGCTCTTCCCAATAGGAAAACGCCCCCGCCCAACACCGGTCATTCACCGCATTCAGGGCCTCCATCAACGCAGGCATCCGGTCTTTCGGCGGCTCCATATCGAACGTGCAAATCAACCGCAACGTCTCATCGGATGCGACCCAAGCCAGCGTAATTGAATACGTCCGCCACTGCCCCTCAACCGCCATTGCGATCTGATCATCATGAATACGATCAAACTGCCAGTCATGATGTTCAGCAAGATGTTCAACAATATCAATCGGATGAAGGTCTTCGGCGTCCAAATACTGCTCAGAGAGTGCCATTTTGTGGCCTTTCAGGTGTTGGCGCTGTCGATGGCAGTCGACCTAGCGCTAGGGTACCTACTCAAGGGGGTGTGGTTGCCGCTTGCCCCTTAGCTACATGCTGTGCCATCGCATGGGGGCCTGTAAAGACAATATTTGGGGATAACCTCAATAACTTGTGGGTAAGATACCATTTACCACTATTTTTGGCGCTTAATCGGCGATCGTAATAAGTAACCACGAAAAAACCGGCCCTTCACAAAGAAGAGCCGGCTCAAATTTCGAAATCCAATTAGAATAAGGGAGCGAGTTTAACCCTTTTTCTTGCCCTTAGCTTCAAGCGCCTCAAGCCGGGCAAGCAAGGCTGCGTTCTCCTCGCGGGCTTTCACAGCCATCGCACGAACAGCGTCAAATTCTTCGCGCGTTACCAATTCACGGTCCGCCAACCAGCGGTCCATCATTGATTTCATTGCGTTTTCTGCTTCGTCCTTGGCACCTTGGGCTACACCCATGGCGTTGGTCATAAGCTGGCTGATGTCGTCCATAATTTTGTTACGCGTTTGCATTTGGTCTGGCCTTTTCGCTAACTGTTACATCCTATATGGGCAGAATTGCGGTCAGTCTCAAGGGCCGCACACGCGACACAACTGCCGGAGGTCCTATTTATGCTCGCCGCGATCCCTTTTCCTAATTTGTCGCCAAATATTTTCAGCATCTCTCTGTTTGGCATGGAATTCGCCCTTCGCTGGTATGCAATGGCTTACATCGTCGGCATCGTCATAGGTTGGCGCATCATTGTCGCCGCTTTGCGCCGTCCCGCTTTGTGGTCCAAAGACACAAGTCCGTTCAGCCCAGAACAGGCCGAGGACCTTCTGACATGGATCGTGGTTGGTGTTATTTTGGGTGGGCGATTGGGATATGTCTTTTTCTATCAGCCTGCCTATTACCTGCAAAACCCACTTGAAATTCCCGCCATCTGGACCGGCGGCATGTCGTTTCACGGGGGCTTTTTGGGCGTTGTTTTATTGGCCTACATCTGGACCCGCCGCAACAAGGTCGCTCTCTGGCCACTTGCTGATAGCTTGGCAATTGCTGTCCCGCCCGCGTTACTTCTTGGCCGCGTTTCAAACTTCATCAACGCCGAACTTTGGGGCCGCCCGACAGACGCACCTTGGGGGGTGATCTTCCCAGGTGAGGCCGCCCAGGCATGTCAGGGTATTATCGGCGCATGTGCGCGCCACCCCTCACAACTCTATGAAGCGGCTCTTGAAGGTCTCATTTTGGGAGCGGTTCTGCTGTATTTCGCTTTCCGCCGCGGCCTGCTCAAACGCCAGGGCGCTGCGACAGGCATCTTCTTGGCAGGATACGGAATGGCGCGGTTTGCGGTCGAATTTGTCCGCCAGCCTGATGCGCAATTTGTGACACTGAACAACCCGCTCGGGCTGGCGTGGCAAGTCAACGGATACGGGCTGACCATGGGGCAGTTTCTGTCTTTGCCCATGATCTTTGTAGGGCTCTTTTTGATCCGGCGCGCATTCCGATGACGGAAGAAAAAGACGCGCGTGAGCTCACTCTCAAAGATCATCTGCTTGCACAGATCAAAGCAACAGGTCCGCTGAGCATTGCGCAATTCATGCAAACCTGCTTGCTACATCCGACGTTGGGATATTACACAACCCGCGATCCTTTGGGCGTGACTGGTGACTTCATAACGGCCCCTGAGATCAGTCAAATGTTTGGTGAGTTTATCGGCCTCGCGCTTGCACAAACGTGGATGGATCAGGGGGCACCAACCCGCTTTGCACTGGCCGAGCTGGGCCCAGGCCGCGGAACTCTGATGGCCGATATTTTACGCGCCACGAAAGGGGTTAAAGGCTTTCATGACGCAGCCGAAATTCATCTAATCGAAGCATCACCAGTGCTGCAAAAAGCCCAGCTAGACATCCTTTCAGGGTTCAGCGTCACCCACCACACAACGGTAACAGATCTGCCCAAACTACCGCTTTTCGCGGTCGCAAACGAATTCTTCGATGCACTTCCTATCCGTCAGTTTACCCGTGACAAAGATGGCTGGCGCGAGCATTTGATCGCAGCACAAGACAGCACCCTCATCATGGGTCTGTCAGACGCCGCCCCGATCGCCGCACTGGAACATCGCTTGGATGACACGACCCCCGACATGCGCATAGAGACCTGCCCACAGGCCACTGCAATCATGTCCCATCTTGCCGAGCATATCGCGCAAAACGGCGGCGCGGGCTTGGTGATCGACTACGGCGATTGGCGCAGCAACGGCGATACATTTCAAGCCCTATCAAACCATAAGCCCGTTGATCCATTGACCCATATCGGCACCGCCGACCTCACCGCCCATGTTGATTTTGAGGCCTTGGCAGATGCCGCCAAAGCCAGTGGTGCAACGCCATCTTTGATGACGCCCCAAGGTGTCTTTCTGGAACGTCTTGGCATCACTGCGCGCGCCCAAAGCCTTGCTGGCAAACTCAGCGGTACCGCCCTTGAGCAGCATATCGCCGCGCATAAGCGCTTGACCCACCCTGACGAAATGGGAACTCTATTCAAAGTGTTGGGCATCACGCCGCACGGCGCACGCCCCATTGCCGGACTGGAGTTTTAATCCCTCATGGCCCTTGATGTCATCACATCTGACTCACTGCACAATTGTCGCCACGGGTTTTTCACCCGCGTGGGTGGCGCTTCATCGGGTGTGTTTCACGGCCTGAACTGCGGACAAGGCAGCAGCGATCAATCCCAAGCCGTTGCGATCAACCGAAGCCGCGTCGCCGCACATTTTGGAAGCCCAGTCACACAGTTACACACGGTCTTCCAACACCACTCCGCCGACGTTCATGTGATCACATCGCCCCACGCAGCCGAGGACAGAACGCGCGCGGATGCGATGGTCACAAACGTCAAAGGTGCCGTGTTGGGCATTTTGACTGCGGATTGTCAGCCCGTTTTATTCAGCGATCCAGAGGCAGGCGTCATAGGTGCGGCGCATGCGGGCTGGCGCGGCGCAATGGCAGGCGTTCTGGAAAACACCATCACGCAAATGGAAAAACTTGGCGCGGTCCGCCAGAATATCACAGCCATAATCGGGCCCAGCATCAGCCAAGAAAATTACGAAGTGGGGCAAGAGTTTCTCGAAGAATTCATGGATCATGACGCTGAAAACGCGCGGTTTTTTGCTGGCGGCAGTACCCCTCAAAAGTACCAATTTGACTTACCATCTTTTGGCCTAAAACTACTGCGTGACGCTGGCGTTGGACACGCAGAATGGACACGTCATTGCACCTATACCGACCCAGAACGCTTCTTTAGCTATCGTCGCAGCTGTCATCACAACGAAGCTGACTACGGGCGGTTGATCTCGGCCATTACTTTATAAGCTGCTTGCGTTTTTTGCCGTTAACTATTGCGGCGAAACCATGTTGCAGGCCTGTATTATCCATCAGCCTGCCCCAAACATACCCCAATTGATGCAATTTCTTCCGTAATCGCGCCGCATTGGCGGTGCAGGTTGGCTCAAACTTTAATGAGTACGGAGCCTGCCATGACCGCGCACCCCAAATGGATAAAACGCCTAATTGCAGCATCCGAAACTGCGCAACACCACCAGATGCCGTGGTCACGCAGCAGCAAGAAAGCACGCTTAAGCGAGCCGCGCCAAGCCACACCCACATCATCTTCGCTGGCGTCTGAACGTATGAAAACTGCCGCGTAAACAACCCCTTGAGGTGCCGATGTATTATCCACCACGCCCCATAACCCAAGTAGGTTCAAAAAAACCAACAGCCGTGTCAGCACGCACGCTTACGGCACAACCGCCACGCCAGCCTAACAAGCCGCTGCTGCGCAAGTACGAGGCTAGCTTCTTGCGGTCTGACGGCACGATCGCAGATATCTCACAACTCGCACCCGCATCCGATTTATTCGAAAGCGCCTTTGCGGCGATTGCACGCGGAACGCTCATCGCGACACCAGACGGCCCGCGCGCGATTGAAGATCTTTGGCCCGGAGATGTAATCACGACTTCTCACAACAGCCGCACCACCCAAGAGACCGTTCTTTGGAAAGGCACACTGACGCTGGTTCCGAATGCACCCCGCCAATCACATGAAATGGGCCGCCTCACGCGGTTACCCATGGACAGTTTCGGGATGGGCAGGCCTGCTCCGGATCTCATTCTGGGACCAAAAGCGCGCGTTTTACAGCGCGGGCAAAATTGCACAGATACGTTAGGCACGGACGGCGCTTTGGTGCCTGTGCGCGCGCTTATCGACGGCATGAATGTCATTGAGGTAACGCCGCCAAGCCCCGTTCAAGTCTATCATATTGCGCTAAAGCGACATGCTGTGATCTTCGCAAACGGTATGGGTATCGAGACATATCACCCGGGCCAGCAAGCAACCCCGCAAACAAATGCGCAGATGCTTGAACTCTACTTATCGTTTTTTCCGCATATTACACGCGTCAGTGATTTCGGCCCACTGGCCTATCCGCGCATTGTTAGTGACGCCCAAGGCCCAGGCAAGCAAATCGCCTAGGCCCGTAGAGTATTTCCGACTTACGCCTCCGTGTTGAGACGGCTTTCCAACACGTCAAATGGCACACCCGGCTCGTTCTTGGCACCGCGAATGACCAGCGATGTTTTGACGCTGCCAACGTTTGGCGCGGTCAACAACTCGCCAGTCAAAAACGACTGAAAACTACTCAGATCAGGGGCCACACATTTCAAAATGAAATCAACTTCACCGTTCAACATGTGACACTCGCGCACCAAAGGCCACCCTTCACAACGCTGCTCGAACTCGCGGAGATCATTTTCCGCCTGAGACTGCAAACCCACCATCGCGAACACCTGCACTTCAAAACCAAGCTCGCGCGCATCAACCTGTGCGTGATATCCTTTGATGTAGCCTGCATCCTCAAGGGTGCGCACACGGCGCAAACACGGCGGCGCAGAAATACCCACGCGCTTGGCCAATTCCACGTTTGTCATGCGGCCATCCGCTTGAAGTTCGGCCAAAATCATCCGGTCAATCGGGTCCAGTTTTGCACCAGCCATTAAAGTATCCCCATAAAGTTCAGCGCCTTTCTTACGTTAGCCGCTTTGAGTGCGCAACAATATTTCAACATTGCGCAATAATTATGCGCAGCTATTCGCTCAGCCGCCCCCTTTCAACCCCTGAAAATGCCGTTTATATCTTTTCGCTGACCGCAGTCTTCTGCCACCTCATTCACGGCCTCAAAAGCCGCACCATAAAGGGAAGCCCGCCATGGCCGACACACGCCACACCAAAGTTCTCATCATCGGTTCTGGCCCTGCTGGCTATACCGCCGCCGTCTATGCAAGTCGTGCCATGCTGAACCCAATTTTGGTTCAGGGTATAGAGCCGGGCGGCCAGCTTACCACCACAACCGAAGTCGAAAATTGGCCCGGTGATACGGAAGTTCAGGGTCCTGATTTGATGGTCCGCATGCAAGATCATGCCGCCGCCATGGGCACGAAGATCATCGGTGATATCATCACCAAGCTCGATACAACTTCCCGTCCCTTCACCGCCCACGGCGACAGCGGCACGACCTACACCGCCGACGCGGTTATTCTGGCAACAGGCGCGCGGGCCAAATGGTTGGGCCTTGAGAGCGAAGAGAAATTCAAGGGCTTTGGCGTATCGGCCTGTGCCACTTGTGACGGCTTTTTCTACCGCGGTCAGGAAATCGTGGTGATCGGTGGCGGCAACACAGCTGTTGAAGAGGCGTTGTTTCTGACCAACTTTGCTTCAAAAGTTACGCTGGTGCACCGCCGTGACACACTACGCGCTGAGAAAATCCTTATCGATCGCCTGATGAAGAACGAAAAAATCGTCCCACTGTGGGATCATGAAATGGTTGAGGTCACTGGCACAGACACACCTCTCGGCGTGGAAGGCATCACCGTGCGCAACGTCAAAACAGGCGAGACACAGGACATCGCCTGTAAGGGTGTCTTCGTGGCGATCGGCCACGCCCCATCCAACGAATTGGTGAAAGACGTGCTTGAAACGCACATGGGCGGCTATGTGGTGACCAAACCAGACAGCACCGAAACCAGCATCCCGGGCATCTTCGCCGCGGGTGACTTGACGGACCACAAATACCGCCAAGCGGTCACATCCGCCGGCATGGGCTGCATGGCCGCCCTTGAAGCCGAACGCTTTTTGGCGGGCGAATAACCCAATCATGCACCCGAACCGTGTTTAATTACAGTTAGGCGCGGTTTGGGCGTGATTGCCGCGCCATTGCACGATTTTCGCCACATTGCTTGCGTAACCGGAAGCCACCTAGGACCGATATACCCCAAATGAGTAATCCGATGACAATGGCAGCCAACCTCACCCCAATCCCCGAACTCTATGTCAGCTATGAAAGCGCGCAAAAGCTTAAAGCCGATGCAGGCGATCTGATTAGTCACGATCTGACACCACGCCAGATCTGCGATCTAGAGCTTTTGATGAACGGTGGTTTCAACCCGCTCAAAGGGTTCTTGTCCCAAGACGATTATAACAGCGTCGTGGACACGATGCGCCTTGCGGACGGCACCCTTTGGCCCATGCCAATCACCCTTGATGTAGCCGAAGATTACGCCGAAAGTTTGGAAATTGGCCAAGACATCGCCCTGCGCGATCAAGAGGGCGTCATCCTCGCCACCATGACTGTCACAGACCGCTGGACACCAGACAAAGCCCATGAAGCCAAACAGGTTTTTGGCGCAGACGACAGCGCACACCCGGCCGTTAACTATCTTCATAACACTGCAGGCAAGGTTTATCTGGGCGGTCCCGTCACAGGCATTCAGCAGCCTGTACACTATGATTTCAAAGCGCGGCGTGACACACCAAATGAAATGCGCGCCTATTTTCGCAAGCTTGGATGGCGCAAAGTGGTCGCTTTTCAAACGCGTAACCCCCTGCACCGCGCCCATCAAGAACTAACGTTCCGTGCTGCAAAAGAAGCGCAAGCCAACTTACTTATTCATCCCGTTGTGGGACTTACAAAGCCCGGTGACATTGATCACTTCACACGAGTGCGCTGCTACGAGGCGGTGCTTGATCAGTATCCACAAGCCACCACAACCATGTCGCTGTTGAACCTTGCAATGCGCATGGCAGGCCCCCGCGAGGCGGTTTGGCACGGGCTCATCCGCAAAAACCACGGCTGCACACATTTCATCGTTGGCCGCGACCACGCGGGCCCTGGCGCAAACTCGGCCGGCAAAGATTTTTACGGCCCCTACGACGCCCAAGACCTGTTCCGCGAACACCAGGCGGAAATGGGCATCGAAATGGTCGATTTCAAACATATGGTCTACGTCCAAGACCGCGCCCAATACGAACCCGCTGACGAAATCGCCGACAAGGATGACGTCACAATCCTGAACATCTCAGGCACCGAATTGCGCCGCCGCCTGTCGGAAGGGTTGGAAATCCCCGAGTGGTTCTCGTTCCCGGCCGTCGTGAACGAGCTGCGCAAAACCCGCCCACCGCGCGCGCAGCAAGGATTTTCAGTGCTGTTCACCGGCTATTCAGGTTCTGGCAAATCCACCATCGCAAACGCGCTTATGGTGAAGCTGATGGAAATGGGCGGACGTCCCGTGACCTTGCTGGACGGCGATATCGTACGCAAAAACCTCAGCTCCGAGCTCGGCTTTTCGAAAGAGCACCGCGATCTGAACATCCGCCGCATCGGCTATGTTGCATCGGAAATTACCAAAAACGGCGGCATCGCCATTTGCGCACCAATCGCCCCCTATGCCACGACACGGCGCGCCGTACGCGAAGATATTGAACAGTTTGGCGCCTTCATCGAAGTCCACGTAGCCACGTCAATTGAGGAATGCGAGCGCCGTGATCGCAAGGGCCTCTACAAGCTTGCGCGCGAAGGTAAGATCAAGGAATTCACAGGCATTTCAGACCCTTACGACATTCCTGAAAACCCTGAATTGCGTGTTGAAACCGAAAACGTCGATGTCGATAACTGCGCGCACCAAGTGCTTCTTAAACTTGAAAGCCTCGGCCTAATCCGCGCCTAACTTCTGATCGAAGATATATCCGAAAACGCACAAAGGCAGGGTACACACCCTGCCTTTTTTAATTACCTGTCTAAATAATTTCGTCTTCATCAAACAGCGGTGAAGCATCCAGCTGCGCAGCAATTTCTTCCACGGTCGCTTCCGCATCTCCTTGGCGCACGGCCGCCAAATGAAACACTGCGTCCCCTTCATTCACCACGGGCAACACCGCGCGACCCACCACAATCCCGGGGGCTGGGGCCAGAATTTCATGCTCTTGTGCGCCAAACGGATCGCTCACCGCGGCCAATAAATCACCCTCTTCGACCACATCGCCATCCCCTTTGAACGCGCGCAACAAGCCCCCTGCGGGCGCCCGCACCCACTGGCTTGAACTGCACAAAAGGGACGGCGTGACGACCGGATCAAAGTCAGTGTCGTCCACCATGTCAGCGCCGTGCAACACACGCATGATGCCCATCACGCCCGCGCGCACTGCAAACTCATCAAACCGAAGCCCTTCGCCCGCTTCATACAAAAGCACATCAACCCCGCGCTCTGCCGCCTCTGATCTCAACGAACCTTCGCGCAAATCTGATGTCAAAATGACAGGTGCGCCAAATGTCCGCGCCATAGCCAGCGTACGCGCATTGCCCGCCGACACGCGGCACTGGGGCAAGTTTGTCCGGTGGATCGCAGCCGAGTGTAAATCCACACCAAAGCTGCAGCGCTGAACGACGTCGCGCAAAAATATCTGGGCCAAGCGAGACGCTAAAGACCCCTTGGATGAGCCGGGAAATGATCGGTTCAAATCCCGCCGGTCCGGTAGGTATCGTGACCGGTTCAGAAATCCGAACGCATTTACAATCGGCACCACAAGAAGCGTGCCGCGCAACAATTCGGGATCAACACTGGCCAAAAGACGGCGACAAATCTCAACGCCAACCACTTCGTCGCCGTGCACGGCCGCACTGACGAAAGAAACGGGGCCCTCATCCGCCCCGTGGATCACATGAACGTTCAAGCCCACGGGCGTGTTGTCAGCCATCACGCTGACGGGCAACTCAACAGTTTGTCTGCTGGCGGCCGCAATTTCACGGCCTGCAATCTCAAATGGCGCACGCATCATCAGGGTCTCACTTTTGTCTGCTGCGCCATTTACTGCGTCTGTGACAGTTAATGAACGGTTACTGGCTGTAAATCGTTCTCGCGCGCCAACTCAAACGCCAAACGCCGTCCAGCCACAAGCGCCAATTGTTGGCCTGCATCATTGTGCACCGCAAACAATGGGCCCTGCCCATTCACTTTTTCGCGCACCTCATCAGGCAATTCATCAAGGGCAATTGGCTTTACATAAACAAGCTTACTGTTGTCACCAAAACGCGTATCTGCTGTATTTGAAACGTCATTTTTCATATCAATTCCCCCAACTTACCCTTTTGAGATTTCGATTTTCTGGATGATCCGGTCTGGCACGGCGCGGTTCAGATCAACGTGCAGCAGCCCGTTCTCAATGCGTGCAGCCCCCACTTCGACGCCATCCGCCAGCACAAAAGACTTTTGGAACTGCCGCGCTGCGATCCCGCGGTGCAGAAACACGCGGCCCTCACTGTCATCGGTTTGGCGGCCACGGATCACCAGTTGGCTGTCTTCCACGGTGATACTTAAATCGTCATCGCCAAATCCCGCCACCGCAAGCGTAATGCGGTAAGATGTGTCACTGGTTTGTTCGATATTATAGGGCGGGTATCCATCGTTTCCGGTCTTCGCGCTGCGCTCAACCAAGCGCTCAAGCTGCTCAAACCCCAACAAATAGGGATGGGTCCCCAAGGTTAATTTCGTCATCTATTCGTCCTTTTCAGTCAAGCGACGGTATCAAGGCGCACCCCAAATCAAGGCAATGCGCTTCATGAAATAAAATATGGGGGCGCGTTTACGGCTTCGCAAGGTTTTCCTAGGTGAAATAGGCTAGAATCAGGTAGTTAAGTGAAACAGATCGGTGACTGGTCCCCAGATACATCGGCAAAAGCCCAGACAGAGGACTGCAAATGAACGCGCAAATGGAGATGCCAAGCGAAGATGTGTTGCGCATCAAACTTGAAGTTTTGCGCCAAGAGCACCGTGACCTCGACACCGCAATCGAAGCACTGACGGACAGCCCCTTTGACAGGCTCACGTTGCAGCGTCTGAAAAAACAAAAACTCGGCCTGAAAGATCGCATCGCGCAACTCGAAGACCGCATCACCCCCGATATTATCGCCTGAAATACGGCCACCCTGCCCGCAGCCACGTTCAATTTCGGCGCGCCGATTGCGTAACAGGCCAGCGGCGTTATAACGACCTCAACAACGACCGCCCCGCGCGATCAACACCACGAAAAGGGACGCGCCATGTCCATCACAGTCGGTATCATCATGGGCAGCCAAAGCGATTGGCCCACCATGAAAAACGCAGCAACAATCCTCGATGAATTGGGCATCGCCTATGAGACCAAGATCGTCTCGGCGCACCGCACCCCTGACCGGCTTTGGGAATACGGCAAAACTGCCGTAGAGCGTGGCCTCAAAGTGATCATCGCAGGTGCCGGTGGTGCTGCCCATTTGCCCGGTATGATGGCGTCCAAAACCCGCGTGCCAGTGGTGGGTGTGCCGGTTCAAACCAAGGCGCTTTCGGGTGTAGACAGCCTTTATTCCATCCTGCAAATGCCCAAAGGATATCCGGTTGCGACCATGGCGATTGGCGCGGCAGGTGCTGCAAACGCAGGCCTGATGGCCGCCGGCATTTTGGCCACATCTGATGATGCGCTGGCCGCACGCCTCGATAAATGGCGCGCTGATTTATCCGCATCCATCCCGCAGGAGCCAACAGATGACTGACACCGCGACACTGCCCGCGGGCGCATTGCCCCAAGGCGCGACAATCGGCATTTTGGGTGGCGGTCAGCTGGGGCGGATGTTGTCCGTTGCGGCCTCGCGCCTTGGCTTCAAGACCTGCATTTTTGAACCCGCCGGTGACTGCCCTGCCTCGCACGTGGCCAATTACCATTTCAAAGCCGCCTATGACGACGCTGACGCGCTGTTGAATTTTGCGCGCTCTGTTGATGTGGTCAGCTATGAGTTTGAAAACATCCCCACGGCGGCGCTTGATCTGATCCAGGATCACAGCACAATCCGGCCGGGCCGCGCAGCGCTTTCAACCAGCCAAGATCGCCTGACCGAAAAAAACTTCCTCAGCGGCTTGGGCCTGCGCACTGCGCCATATGCGGACATCACCGATTTGGCATCATTAACCAAAGCGCTCGAAACTTTCGGCACGCCAGCGATCTTGAAAACCCGCCGCTTTGGTTATGACGGCAAGGGCCAAGTCCGCATCAACGACATCTCTGAAGCCGCCGCCGCCCTTGAAGCGGTCCAAGGCGCGCCTTGCGTTCTAGAAGGATTTGTCCCGTTCAGCTGCGAGATCAGCGTCATCGCTGCGCGAAGCCCATCGGGCGAAGTGGTCTGTTATGATCCGGGCGAAAACGTGCATTCAGATGGCATTTTGCGCACGACCACGGTGCCCTCAACTGTCCCCGCGCCCCAGCGGATGGACGCGGTTTTGATGGCCGCGAAAATCCTGAACGCCCTTGAATACGTAGGCGTCATGGGCCTTGAGCTTTTTGTGACACCAACAGGTTTGGTCGTAAACGAGATCGCCCCGCGCGTGCACAATTCTGGCCACTGGACGCAAAACGGCTGTACCACATGCCAGTTTGAACAGCACATCCGCGCCATCGCCGGATGGCCATTGGGCGACGGCACACGCCACAGCGACGTGCGGATGGAAAACCTGATTGGGGATGATATGGACCGGCTGCCGGCCTTGCTTGGCTCAAACGCAGCGGTGCATCTTTACGGCAAAGCAGACGTCAAAACGGGCCGCAAAATGGGCCACGTTAACTTCATCACACCGTAACGAACGGCTAGGCCCGCGCCCTGCTTGGGATCATCGCAACCCCGATGCCTGCGATGACCACAGAGGCCGCAAGCATCGCGCGGACATCCGGTACTTCGCCCAAAAGGACCGCGCCCAAAACAAGGGCAAGGACCGGCACGCTTAGCTGTGCGATGCCGGCGGTGGTTGTCTGGATCTGCGGCAAAACCTTGAACCAAAGCGCGTACCCCAAACCAGAAGCGATGGCCCCGGACGCGATTGCGCTAAGCGCGCCAATCAGGGGCATCGCACCGCTTGGCACCAAAACCAACACCGGCAACATCCCAACGGCTGCCCATGCGAAATTACCCGCTGATGCGCCCAACGGGTCACGCGCGCCCTGCCCGTTAACTGTGTAGGCCGCCCAGGCAAGACCCGCGACAGCCATCATACAGCCCCCCCAAAGGTCAACACGCACCACCGTTTCGCCCGCAGCGGCGGGCACAGGCCAGACCAACCACGCAAGGCCAACCATGGCCAACCCCATGCCGCTCCAACGAAAAATGCTAACCGGTTGTCGGCGCGCAAGGGCATAACCGAACAATCCCATCTGCACGACACCAAACAAAATGAGCGCGCCAAGCCCCGCATCAAGAACACGGTACGCGAGGGAAAACCCAATCAGATACGTCACCAAAGCGAGCGCCCCAAACACGCGCTGAACCGCAAAAAGCTGAAAACCACCGCCCGCATTCCGCCCGCGCAGCGCAACCAATCCACACAACGTAACCGCCCCTGCCACAACCCGCAGCACCGCAAACTGCATCGGGTCCGCACCGGCCACAACACCCGCGCGTGTCAGCAAAGAGTTCGCCGCAAACGCAAGCATCGTTAGGCATATCAACAGGATCAGGCGCATCAGGCGGTCACTTTCATTTTCTGAGATATGCCTACGGTATCTTCCCCCACACCGCCAGCACCACCTGCCGCGCGCCGCGCCCTGCGTGACAAGACGATCTGACACCAGAACACGTCAGGCAAACAAAAAGGGCCCCTCCAACACAGGAGAGGCCCCAATTTTCGTGAACGCAGATGCGTCACCCATTTCCCGAAACCGGGAAACTGTGGGTGATTACATCATGCCGCCCATGCCGCCCATGTCAGGCATGCCGCCTGCTGGTGCGCCGCCGTCTTTCGCTGGCTTATCAGCAACCATTGCTTCGGTTGTGATGAGAAGCGATGCAACAGACGCTGCGTCTTGCAACGCGGTGCGGCATACTTTTGCCGGGTCGATGACGCCGAACTTGAACATGTCGCCATATTCTTCAGTTTGTGCGTTGAAACCGAACGATTTGTCGTCGCTCTCACGGATTTTGCCCGCAACAACTGCACCGTCAACACCGGCGTTTTCAGCAATCTGACGCAGTGGCGCTTCGATGGCTTTACGCACAATCGAAATACCAACGTTTTGATCGTTGTTTGCACCTTCGAGACCGTCAAGCGATTTGCCAGCCTGTACCAGAGCAACACCACCACCAACAACGATACCTTCTTGAACAGCGGCACGTGTCGCGTTCAGGGCATCATCAACGCGGTCTTTGCGCTCTTTTACTTCTACTTCTGACATGCCGCCGACGCGGATAACGGCAACACCGCCTGCCAGTTTGGCAACGCGCTCTTGCAGCTTCTCACGGTCGTAGTCGCTGTCTGTTTCTTGGATCTGCTGACGGATTTGTGTCACGCGAGCTTCGATTTCTGGCTTGGAACCAGCACCGTCAACGATTGTTGTTTCGTCTTTGGTGATCGCAACGCGCTTGGCTGTGCCCAGCATGTCCATTGTGACCGACTCAAGCTTCATGCCCAGATCTTCGGAAATCACTTGGCCGCCAGTCAGGATCGCAATGTCTTGCAACATGGCTTTACGACGATCGCCGAAACCAGGTGCTTTAACAGCTGCAATTTTCAGACCGCCACGCAGTTTGTTGACGACGAGTGTGGCAAGCGCCTCACCTTCTACGTCTTCTGCGATGATCAGAAGTGGCTTGCCGGACTGGATCACTGTTTCAAGCAGTGGAACCATTGGCTGAAGTGAAGACAATTTTTTCTCGTGCAGCAAGATCAAGCAATCTTCCAGCTCGGTTGTCATTTTGTCTGGGTTTGTCACGAAGTAGGGTGACAGGTAACCGCGGTCGAACTGCATGCCTTCAACAACATCGGTTTCTGTTTCCAGACCTTTGTTCTCTTCAACAGTGATAACGCCTTCGTTGCCCACTTTTTGCATCGCGTCCGCGATTTGACGGCCAATTTCAATTTCGCCGTTTGCAGAGATGGTACCAACTTGTGCAACTTCGTCGCTGTCAGAAACAGGGCGTGCTGCCGCTTTGATCGCTTCTACAACTTTTGCAGTTGCAAGGTCGATGCCGCGCTTCAGGTCCATTGGGTTCATGCCAGCAGCAACAGACTTCATGCCTTCTTTAACGATGGCTTGTGCAAGTACTGTAGCAGTTGTTGTGCCGTCACCAGCTTCGTCATTGGTGCGTGAGGCCACTTCTTTGACCATCTGCGCGCCCATGTTCTCAAACTTGTCTTCAAGCTCGATCTCTTTGGCTACAGATACACCGTCTTTGGTAATGCGCGGTGCGCCGAATGATTTGTCCAAAACTACGTTGCGACCTTTGGGGCCGAGCGTAACTTTAACCGCGTTTGCAAGCGTGTTTACGCCGCGCAGCATACGGTCGCGGGCGTCTGTGTCGAATTTGACGTCTTTAGCAGCCATTTCAAATGCTCCTTAAAATCTTGTGTATTTATATGAACTTAAAAGAGAAGCGCTTAGGACAGGATGCCCAGAACGTCGCTTTCTTTCATGATCAACAGCTCTTTGCCGTCGACAGTCACTTCTGTGCCGGACCATTTGCCGAACAGAACTTTGTCGCCTTCTTTGACGGCCATTGGGATCAGCTCACCGCTGTCCTTACGTGCGCCTTCACCAGCAGCAACAATCACACCTTCCGCAGGCTTTTCTTTTGCGGACTCAGGGATGATCAAGCCACCCGCTGTTTTTTCTTCGCTTTCCACGCGCTCGACCAATACACGGTCATGAAGTGGTTTAAGTGCCATCTGTGCAGCTCCTTAGCTTCAAGTTTCAATTCTTGTCACTCACTCAGGGCGAGTGCTAACGAGCGATAGTTAGGCAGCGTCCATGAAGGTGTCAACAGGCCCTCCCAAGATTCTTTTGCACTAAAATTCAAACGGTCAAACACCGTCTATTTTGCGTAAATTAAAGCTCAGTCACGAACGAAAATTCCTCTACAAAAACCAAGTGTCACAACAGCCAAACACAACGCCTTGGGGTTAAATGCCCATGCGAAGGTAAAACAATTCCTAAGATTCACGCGCTACTGTTCACGAAATATTGCCAATTTAGCAATTAAGGCGCGAATTAAGCCCAAATTCATCAATTATTAGGTTTTTTGTTGTCCAAAAGCGGACAAGCACACACGCTGTGTGCAGATTCTTAATTGGTTCGAGGATAAGTCTATGCGTTTACTCTCTACATTCTGTCTGCTTGCGATCACTGCCTTGTCGGGCTGTTCTGGTTTCATCGGGGACAGTTCAGCCGATAATGCCGTCGAAGTCTCTGTGCCCCAATCAACCGTTGATCTGCTTTACGGCGATGGCGCTGCCCCTGAAGGCACCGGCCAGTAAGCACGGCAACCCCGCCACCATGGGCGCTGTTGCCCTAACTTTCTATTGCCGCGCGGCCCGTATCGCTTAGGTCGTAAACACCGGTCGTCACTTTTTCGAACCACCCATAGTGGTTGTCGCGCATCATAGTTGTAGCGCGCGCCACTCCTGTCGCATTGCGCACATCTGTGCCACGGCTCGCCCCGTGATCCGCCAGATGCGCTGCAATTTTGATGGCGTCCTGCCGGTAAGCGGTCACCAAGCCCGCCCGCGTCGCCCCGCCTTTGCTGGGATCACCGCTGCGCTTGGCAAACTCCTTTAACAAAGCCGTCTTGCGCTTGGCATTTTTGCGCGGCGCGTAGGGCACCGGATCACAATGCACCTGCACCAACCCGTCCTCAAGACGCACGGTCATGATGCCAAGCCCGATCCTGCGCGCCAGCGTCACGTTCGCCTTCAGCCCCGCGCGCCAGCGTTTACCGCTTTGATAGGGCACTGCAACATACACAAGGTCGCTGACCGATAATCGCGCAACTCCTTGATGAAAAAGCGATAAAGAGAAGGCAGTTTTTAATTCCACAATCAACGGCTCACCGCTTTGCCCCTCACCGCCCAGCGCCAGAACATCCACTGCGCCAATCTCACCCTTCACCTCGTAGCCCTGCCCTTCAAGGAACGCTTTGACCGGCCCGTAAAGGTCCGTTTCCTTGATTTTCGCGGGGGTGCTGCTGGTGCTCATAACGCCGCATCCTAGCCATCGATGCGAGCGGGTGACAAGGCCATTGCTTGGGCCTATAACGCCCTCAAAAGCACTCCATTTTTAAAGGGTAGACCCTCCAATGACGACCTTGATTTTCGGCCACAAATCCCCCGACACAGACAGCACCGGCGCTCCGCTGATCTGGGAATGGTTCATCAACCACACCGGCGGTGATGCGCGCGCCGTTCTTCTGGGCGAGCCGAACACAGAGGCCGCATTTGTCCTAACCCGTTGGAATGCAAGCAAACCTCACATCGTCGACGCTTTTGAAGACGGTCAGGACTGCATCGTTGTGGACACCAACAACCCCGCCGAGTTGCCCGCCAACATCAACGCGCTCAACGTCACGGCGATCATCGATCACCACAAACTTGTGGGTGGTCTGGAAACCGCAGGCCCCATCGACATCACCATCCGCCCGCTGGCGTGCACTGCCACGATCATGCACGATCTGATGGGCGCACACGCCGCCGAAATGCCCGAGCAAATCAAAGGCCTTATGCTGTCATGTATCTTGTCTGACACGCTGGCGTTCCGCTCGCCGACAACCACACAGACAGACACGGATCTGGCCCGCGCTCTGGCCGCCGACCTGGGCCTTGACCTTGACGCCTACGCCGATGAAATGTTCGCCGCCAAATCAGACGTCAGCGCCTTTAGCGATGCCGAGTTGTTGCGCATGGACAGCAAGGAATACGCCGTGGACGGCACTAAATTCCGCGTGTCTGTTCTGGAAACCACAAAGCCCGCCATCGTGCTGGACCGCGCGGCGTCTTTGATGGACAGCATGACAACTGTGGCAAGCGAAGACGGTGTGGATCAGGTGCTGCTCTTTGTGGTCGACATCCTGAACGAAGAAGCCACCATGCTGGTGCCCAACGCGCTGACAAAATCTGTGGCAGAGGCATCATTCGGCGCAACAGTCACTGGTAACAGCGTGGTTCTGCCGGGCGTGATGAGCCGCAAAAAACAGATCATCCCGAACCTCAAGCTGGCTTAATCCCCCACCTTTGGCGCGCAGGGAGAAAACCTTGCGCGCCAGCACAGTTTTCCGCACCACACCTCGCTACCCGTCCCCTCCCCCGCCCCCTGCCACGGCCACACCGCCAGAAAGACATCCCATGTCCCAGATCGTTACGCAGTTGTCCGAAATTTCCGATCAGTATTCAGCGGTGTTTTGCGATCTCTGGGGCTGTGTGCACAACGGCATCACCCCTTTCCCCGAAGCCGTCGCCGCCCTTCAGGCGTTCAAGGCCCAAGGCGGCACGGTAATCATGGTCACCAACTCTCCGCGCCCGCGCGCCTCTGTGGCCGATCAACTTGATGGCATGGGCCTGCCGCGGGATTGTTGGGACGATATCGCCACGTCAGGCGACAGTGCCCGCGCCGCAATGTTCCGCGGTGTTGTTGGCGAAAAAGTCTATTTCATCGGCGAGGATCACGACCAGTCGTTCTTCAGACCGCTCAACGTCATCGACGCGCCCGTCACCATCACCCAAGTTCCGCTGGATCAAGCCGATGGCATCGTGTGCTGTGGCCCAATGGACCCCACAGCTGATCCATCCGTGATGCGCCCCGAATTTCTGTATGCCAAACAAAAAGGCATGAAGCTGCTTTGTGCCAACCCCGATATCGTGGTGGACCGCGGCGAACGGCGCGAGTGGTGCGCCGGTGCGCTGGCGGCTCTTTACACGGAAATGGGCGGCGAGAGCCTCTATTTCGGCAAACCGCACCCGCCCATCTATGATCTTGCGCGCCGCCGCCTTGCGGCCCTGCGCCCCAACGTGTCCGACAGCAGTATTCTGGCCATTGGCGATGGAATCATCACCGACGTTGCCGGTGCCATGGGCGAAGATCTTGACTGTTTGTTCATCAGCGGTGGCTTGGCCAAAGCCGAGACCAAAACAGACACCCAACCAGACGCGACCGCCCTTGAGGCCTATTTACAAGGCGAAATGGTCAATCCCAGCTACACCATCGGATACCTGCGATAAATTGCATATAAATTATTCTGCAGTTGCAAAGTAATTTTATTGCGTGTATTTATCTCGAATAGCGCAATTGTTACTTTGGGATACTCGCAATGTTGGATAACGCACCTCGCGGCACGATCTGTATCGAAGACATCGAAATCGGCATGAGCCGCAATCTGCGCAAGGTCATCACTGACCGCGATATTGAGATGTTCGCCGAAGTCTCAACGGATCATAATCCGGTCCACCTTGATGACGACTATGCCAACGACACCATTTTTGAGGGGCGCATTGCCCACGGGATGCTGACTGCGGGCCTTATCAGTGCGGTCATCGGCGAACAGCTTCCGGGCCACGGCACGGTCTATCTTGGCCAGACGCTTAAGTTTTTAGCCCCCGTTCGCCCGGGCGATATGGTGAACGCTGTGGTTACTGTGACCGACATGGACATCCCTAAACGCCGCGTCACCATGGAGACCCACTGCGAAATCAACGGCAAGAAAGTCCTCAAAGGCGAAGCCGTTGTAATGGCCCCAAGCCGCAAGTTCGACTAGCGCTTGCGCAGCGCGCGCACGGGCGCTACGCCTTGGCCCATGCGCATCATCCGAGACACTCATTTCATTGATCCCGACAACCGTGGTGGCGTGGCTGCCATTGGTAATTTCGACGGGGTGCACCTTGGCCACCAAGCGGTGATCGACATTGCCCGCGCCGAGGCCACACGCCGCGGCGTGCCCCTTGGGATCATGACGTTTGAGCCGCATCCGCGCAATTTCTTTGCCCCCGCCACGCCCGCGTTCCGCCTGATGAACGCCGAGGCCAAGGCAAACCGCTTGGATAAACTGGGGGTCGAACGTCTGTTCGAAGTGCCATTCAACAAAGCCTTGGCCGAGCTGGATGCGCGGGCTTTTGCACAGACGGTGATCTGCGATCAGCTTGGCCTTGATCATGTGGTCGTGGGGCAGGATTTTTGCTTTGGCAAAGGCCGCAGCGGCAACGCAGAAACCCTAAAGGCGTTTGGCGCAGAAATGGGTTTTGGCGTGACAATCGCACAGATGGTGGCACTTGATGCAGGCGAAGTTTCAAGTACCAACATCCGCGCCGCCCTTGCCGATGGCCGCCCGCGCGTGGCCGCCGAAATGTTGGGGCACTGGCACCGGATCGTGGGCGAGGTAATCCGCGGCGATCAGCGTGGCCGCGACCTTGGCTACCCCACTGCCAACATGTCCATCGACGGCCGTCACCCGCCCAAATTTGGGGTTTACGCGGTCAAGGCAGACGTTCTGAACGGGCCGCACGCGGGCAGCTACACAGGGGCGGCCAGCATCGGCGTGCGGCCCATGTTTGGCGAGAACGTGCCAAATTGCGAGACGTTCATTTTTGACTTTAAGGGTGATTTATACGGCGCGGAAATTTCCGTGGCCTTGGTGGATTTCTTGCGCCCCGAATTGAAGTTCGACAGCCTTGAGGCGTTGATCACCCAAATGGACGCGGATTGCGCCAAAGCCCGCGAAATTCTGGCCGATGTCTAAGCCGTTTTGGGAAAAGCCGCTGACCGCGCTCAGCCCCAAAGAATGGGAAGCGCTGTGTGACGGTTGCGGTAAATGCTGTCTGAACAAACTTGAAGACGAAGACACCGGCCAAGTGGTGACCACCCGCGTGGCGTGCCGCTTGCTTGACGGGGAAACCTGTCAATGCAGCCAGTATGACATCCGCCATCAGTTTGTGCCCGAATGCATCGTGCTGACGCCCAAAACCATCGCAGACCACATGTATTGGTTGCCGCGCACATGCGCCTATAAGCTGCGCGCCCAAGGGGCCCCGCTCTATGACTGGCACCCGCTTATCAGCGGCAGCGCGCAAACCGTGCATGACGCAGGCGTGTCCGTGCAGGGGTGGACCGTGCCTGAAAACGAGGTTCACGAGGACGAGTGGGAAGACCACATCATTGACCCCGAGTAGATTTGCCGCTCAGGTAGCGCTTAACGCAATATGTATGGCGGAGACGTAGCGGCCAAAGCGCGCCGCTTCACAAAACCGCCCCGCAACACCGCATCACAGCCAGAAAGGTAATGCTTTCATGTATTTCGCATCAGACAACTCAAGCGGCGCGCACCCCAAGATCATGGAAGCGGTCCAAAAGGCCAATGCCGATTACGCGATGCCCTATGGCTCGGACCCGATCATGGACGAAGTGCGCCAACAAATCCGCGACGTCTTTGAGGCCCCCGAGGCCGCCGTTTATTTGGTGGCCACCGGATCTGCGGCAAATGCGCTGGCGCTGGCGTGTATGTGCCAGCCGTGGCAGACCATTTTTGCCCACCGCGAGGCCCACATCGAAGTCGATGAATGCGGCGCGCCGATGTTTTACACAGGCGGTGCCAAGATTGAATTAATCGACGGGGATGACGCCAAACTCAGCCCCGCCGCGCTACACGCCGCCATCGAGAAAACCGGCCAACTTGGGGTGCACAACCCACAGCGCGGCCCCCTCAGCCTGACGAACCTCACCGAAGCGGGCGCGGCCTACACCCCCGCCGAAGTGCGCGCCCTTGCAGATGTGGCCCACAGCTTTGGCGTTGGGGTGCATATGGACGGCGCACGCTTTACCAACGCGCTTGTGGCCACGGGTGCGAGCGCGGCTGAAATGACGTGGAAAGCAGGCGTGGATGCGGTGTCTTTTGGTGGCACCAAGAACGGCTGTTTGGGCGTGGAAGCAGTTATCCTGTTTGATCCCAAAGTGGCGTGGGAATTCGAGTTGCGGCGCAAACGGGGGGGACATCTTTTCTCCAAACACCGCTATCTGAGCGCGCAAATGAACGCCTATCTGAAAGACGATCTGTGGCTTGAGATGGCACGTCACGCGAACGCCATGGGCAAGCGGCTAAGTGATGGTATTTTGCAAATTGAAGGTGGTGAATTGCTGCACCCCACGGACGCCAACCAAGTGTTTGCCCGCTGGCCGCGCAAGGGACACCAAAAGGCCCATGCGGCCGGTGCTGCATATTATTTCTGGCCCTTTGATCACGATCTTGCGGGCGACCCCGATGCGCTGTTGGGCGCGCGGGCTGTGGCGTCATGGTCCACCACCGAGCGCGACGTTGACACGTTTCTTGAGCTGATCAGCGGCGGCTAGCAGCAAGCAGATCGCAATCAGTCTTCTCAAACAAAAGCCCCCCGCCTGATATCCAAGGCGGGGGGCTTTCTTTATTAATTGGGCCGCCTTACGGGCGACCACGTCACAGCCGATGGCCGATCAGAGTTTGCCAGCAAGAAATGCGTCCAGATCATCAAGACGATCTTGGCCCCAGAAACGCTCGGTGCCGTCGACAATAAAGAACGGCGCGCCAAAGACGCCAGCTGCCACGCCTTCTTCGAGGTTGCGCGCGTATGTGTCGGCACTGTTCACCATGTCCGCTTCTGCCAGACCTGCGTCAAAGCCCGCTTCGGTCAGGCACGCAGCAATGACGTCTGTCTGCGAGATATCTTTTTCATCGGCCCAGCACGAGCGTGTCAGCGCGTGAACGAACGCACCAAGATCGCCGCCGCCTGCGTTTTGTGCTGCGATGATCGCATAGGAACTTGGCGCCATGTTTGTGGGCCAATGAGCAGGCTTAAGGTTCAGCGGCAGACCCGCCAGCTTGGCGCGTCGTGCCATGTCTTGCAGGCGGTATTCCTGACGGTTGATGTGGCGGTCTTTGGGCGGCGTGCCACCAGTGGCGCCGAAAAGACCCATGATATCAAGCGGCTTATATGTCAGCGTCGCACCATGTGCTTTTGCAATCTGCTCGACGCGGGTGCCGTTCATGTATGTGAAAGGAGAAATCGTCGCCAGATAGTAGTCAATATGAGCCATAGGATATCCTGTTGTTTGACGTATGAAACTATGCGCGACCGTAGTGACATGTTAGGAGGTGCGCAATGTCACGATTCTGTCATAAAGCTGCTCCACAGGACCAAACACCATGCCCAATATTACTGAACCCAAACTGATCTCGGGGAACGCCAACAAACCGCTGGCCAACGCGGTTGCGCGCCGCATGTCGATGCACCGCGGAATGAACGTAAAGCCCGTAGATGCACGGGTAGAACGCTTTAACGATGGTGAGGTTTTTGTAGAAGTTTTCGAGAACGTGCGCGGCGAGGATATGTTCATCCTGCAAAGCACGTCCCGTCCGGCCAATGACAACCTGATGGAACTGCTGATCATCGCCGACGCGCTGCGCCGTTCATCTGCGCAACGCATCACTGCCGTGATCCCCTACTTCGGCTATGCGCGCCAAGACCGCCGCATGAAAGCCCGCACGCCGATCTCGGCCAAGTTGGTTGCGAATATGCTGACCGGCGCGGGGATTGAGCGCATTCTGACCCTTGATCTGCACGCCACGCAAATTCAGGGCTTTTTCGATATTCCTGTGGACAACCTGTATGCCAGCCCTGTTTTTGCGCTGGACGTGAAATCGCAATTTGGCGATTTGAGCGACGTGATGGTGATCTCGCCTGACGTGGGCGGTGTATCCCGTGCGCGCGAGTTGGCAAAACGCATCGGCGCGCCCATGGCGATTGTGGACAAGCGCCGCGAGAAAGCCGGTGAAGTGGCTGAGATGACAGTGATCGGGGATGTGACGGGCAAACGCTGTATCATCGTGGACGACATCTGTGACACGGCGGGAACCTTGTGCAAAGCGGCCGAAGTGCTGCTTGAGCACGGCGCCACGGAAGTGCACAGCTATATCACCCACGGTGTGTTGAGCGGCCCTGCGATTGAGCGGGTCAGCAACTCGGTCATGAAATCTTTGGTGATCACGGATTCAATTCAGCCGACAGAAGCGGTTAAGAATTGCCCCAACATCCGGATCGTGCCAACAGCACCAATTTTCGCGCAGGCGATCCTGAACATCTGGAGCGGCACAAGCGTGAGTTCTTTGTTCGAAACCAACACCTTAGGCCCAATCTACGAAGGTCTATACTCAACGGACTAAGCCCAAAGACGCGGCGCACACACGTCGGTATTTTGGTAGCACAAGAAGCGCCCCAGCCAATTTGGCGGGGCGTTTTTTCATGTCTGGTGGTAGCTAAGTGCGAGATATCTGGCTCGCGTCTACGTTTGAAAAGCCGGAAATGATGGCGCCATCAAGGATGGTTTGGATAACGACCTTTGGCCCAATATGCCCGAGCGGGGGCTGTCTTCTTGGTCTGACCTCACACCCGCAAGGGTAAAGCGGCGTCAGGATCCGATCCGGTATGTGCTAGCGTCCTAAGGTATATCACGGGTCATCGGGGTGTTGCGCCAAATAATTTTGGGCGCACGGTAGGGTTAATAGGCGGGCAGCATACGGGAGGGGTTAATAAAGTTCCCAATCGTCGTCTTCGTGAAGCATGCCCATGGCGGTCCAGCCCACGCGGATACGGGCCACGCGCGTGTCGCCCCATGTTTGGAACACCACGTCAAAGCCACGTTCGGTTATATCATCAGCGCGTAGGTCCATGCGGGTGTTCGTGGCGTGATCCGTGTCCCACATGCTGAGGTTAACCAAGACACTTGGGGCTTTGCGGAAGGCCTCTGAGAACTCTACGCGGCGGCGCACGATACGGTCCCCCTTGCCCGTCCACATATCACCACCGGCCTGAAAATCAGAGAACAAGACAAGCTCGCCCTGTTCTATCCCAAGTGTATGGCTGTCGAGGCGTTTCATGGGCGGCTTTCGTTAACGGGTTCGGCTGGTCCGCCGAAAATACGGGCTATGGGTAAACAATAGGAAAACGAAAAAGGCCCCGCAACCGAATGCGAGGCCTTTGATCATTTTGTCGTCGGTATGATCAGCTTGCCGTGATGCCGATCTCGCCACCCATTGCAATGATGTCTGCCAGTGTTTTGGCAGCAGCATCAGTTGCATCCGGGCCAGCAGCGTCGCGGGCCGCAGTTGCGTCTGCAACCATGCCGTCGATGTCTGCTTGTGTGACGTCCTCACGCAAGATCGCACGTTCCGCCAGCACGGATGTGCCGTTGGGTGAAATCTCGGCGAAACCGCCAGTCACGAGGTATTGGCGCGTCCCTTCGGGACCCGTGGCTGTCAGAACACCGGGGCGCAGAGAGGTGATGGTTGAGGCGTGATCGGCCATAACCGTCATGTCCCCATCCGCACCTGGGATCTGGACCTCGGTCACACCGAACGACGCGAGGCGACGTTCGGGGCTGACCAGGTCGAATTGCATGGTGTCTGCCATATCTTAGGCCGCCTCTGCTGCCATTTTTTCGGCCTTTGCGATCACTTCGTCGATGCCGCCAACCATGTAGAAGGCGCCTTCTGGCAAGTGGTCGTATTCACCGGCAACAACCGCTTTGAACGACGAGATTGTGTCTTCGAGTGGCACCTGAACACCGGGTGAACCGGTGAACACTTCCGCAACGTCGAATGGCTGTGACAAGAAGCGCTCAATCTTACGGGCACGTGCAACAGTCAGTTTGTCGTCTTCGGAAAGCTCGTCCATGCCGAGAATCGCGATGATGTCTTGCAGCGCTTTGTAGCGTTGCAGGGTTTGCTGCACTTCGGCTGCAACCGCGTAGTGCTCTTCGCCTACAACAGCAGGGTCGAGGATACGTGATGTGGAGTCGAGTGGGTCAACCGCAGGATAGATGCCTTTTTCCGAGATCGCACGGTTAAGAACCGTAGTCGCGTCAAGGTGAGCAAATGACGTAGCCGGCGCAGGGTCGGTAAGGTCATCCGCAGGCACGTAAATCGCTTGCACAGACGTAATTGAGCCTGATTTTGTTGACGTAATGCGTTCCTGCATCTGACCCATGTCAGTTGCGAGTGTTGGCTGGTAGCCCACCGCGGAAGGAATACGGCCCAGAAGCGCAGACACCTCGGAACCCGCTTGTGTGAAGCGGAAGATGTTGTCGACGAAGAACAGAACATCTGTACCGGATTGGTCACGGAACTGCTCGGCCATTGTCAAACCTGACAGGGCAACACGCATACGCGCACCGGGAGGCTCGTTCATCTGACCGTAAACGAGGGCCACTTTGGACTTCGTCAGGTCGTCTGCGTTGATAACGCCGGATTCGATGAATTCGTAGTAAAGGTCGTTACCTTCACGTGTACGCTCGCCCACACCCGCAAACACGGAGTAGCCAGAGTGCACTTTCGCGATGTTGTTGATGAGCTCTTGGATGAGAACTGTTTTACCAACACCCGCACCACCGAACAGACCAATTTTACCACCCTTGGAGTATGGCGCCAGAAGGTCGATGACCTTGATGCCTGTCACAAGAATTTCCGACGCTGTTGACTGCTCGGAGAACTCGGGCGCCTCAGCGTGGATGGAACGTGTTTCAGAGGCACCAATTGGGCCTTTTTCGTCGATTGGCTCGCCTACAACGTTCATGATGCGGCCAAGTGTTGCATCGCCTACGGGCACAACAATGGACGCACCTGAGTCGGTAACGGCCTGGCCACGAACGAGGCCTTCTGTTGCGTCCATCGCGATGGTGCGCACTGTGTTTTCACCAAGGTGCTGAGCCACTTCGAGGACCAGCGTCTTGCCGTTGTTGTCTGTTTCCAGCGCGTTGAGGATCTGGGGAAGAGCGTCCTCAAACTGCACGTCGACAACGGCGCCAATCACCTGCGTGATTTTGCCTTTTGCATTTGCCATGTGTCTATTCTCCGGTTCTTAGAGCGCTTCCGCGCCCGAAATAATTTCGATCAATTCATTGGTAATCACAGCTTGGCGTGATCGGTTGAACTGAATGGTCAGTTTGTCGATCATCTCGCCGGCGTTGCGGGTTGCGTTGTCCATTGCGGACATCCGCGCACCTTGCTCTGACGCGCCATTTTCCAGCAAAGCGCTGAAAATAGCAGTTGCCACACCACGAGGCAGAAGGTCGGCCAAGATGGCTTCTTCTGAAGGTTCGTAGTCATAGAGCGTTGCATCGCCGCCCGCCTCATCCGCTGCATCAAAAGAAGCGGGGATGATTTGTTGCGCCGTAGGGATTTGTGTGACGACGTTTTGGAATTCCGCGAAGAAGATCGTTGCAACGTCAAACTCACCCGCGTCAAAGCGTGTCAGAATGTCTTGTGCAACACCTTGAGCATCGCCGTAGCCCACGCGTTTGACTTCAGACAAGTCAACGTGGCCCACGAAGTGATCACCCAAATCGCGTTTCAGAGCGTCACGCCCTTTTTTACCAACGGTCAGGATTTTAACGGTTTTGCCCTCAGCAACCAGCTTTTGTGCGTGACCGCGCGCCAGTTTTGAGATGTTGCCGTTAAATCCACCGCACAGGCCACGTTCAGCCGTCATCACCACCAGCAGGTGGGTTTGATCGCTTCCGGTGCCAGACAGCAGCTTGGGCGCACTATCAGAGCCACCCACGGATGCCGCGAGCCCTGCCATCACGGCGTTAAACCGTTCTGTGTAGGGGCGCGAGGCTTCGGCTGCTTCTTGGGCCCGCCGCAGTTTTGCGGCGGCCACCATTTGCATAGCCTTTGTGATCTTGCGGGTCGATTTGACCGACTCGATCCTGTTTTTAAGGTCCTTAAGACTTGGCATTGCCTTGTCTCTCCTTAAGCGAAGTCAGCGGCGTAAGCGTCGAGTGCGGCGCTGATTTTGTCCGCAGCTTCACCTTTGATTTTTGGATCTTCTTTTGTGATCCAATCCAGCAAGTCAGCTTTTTCGCTGCGCAGGTAAGCCAAAAGGCCTGCCTCGTAACGACCAACATCTTTGACAGCAACTTTATCGAGGTAGCCTTTGGTACCCGCGAAGATGACGCAGACGATTTCGGCGTTCGTCAAAGGTGCGTACTGTGGTTGCTTCATCAGCTCGGTCAGGCGTGCACCACGGTTCAGCAACTGCTGTGTGGCCGCATCCAGATCGGAACCGAACTGTGCGAAGGCTGCCATCTCACGGTACTGAGCAAGCTCGAGTTTAACCGGACCAGCAACTGATTTCATTGCGTTTGTTTGCGCAGATGAACCAACACGAGACACGGAAAGACCGGTGTTAACCGCAGGGCGGATACCTTGGAAGAACAAGTCTGTTTCAAGGAAGATTTGACCGTCGGTGATGGAAATCACGTTGGTTGGAATAAACGCAGAAACGTCACCACCTTGGGTTTCAATGATCGGCAGCGCCGTCAAAGAACCGGAACCGTTGTCTTCGTTCAATTTGCATGAACGCTCGAGCAGACGGGAGTGAAGGTAGAAAACGTCACCTGGGTACGCTTCACGTCCTGGTGGACGGCGAAGAAGAAGTGACATTTGACGGTATGACACAGCTTGCTTGGACAAATCATCATAGATGATCAGCGCGTGCTTGCCGTTGTCACGGAAGTATTCTGCCATCGCAGTCGCAGCATATGGTGCAAGGAACTGCATTGGAGCAGGCTCGGACGCAGTTGACGCAACAACGATAGAATATTCGATCGCACCAGTTTCTTCGAGCTTCTTAACAAGCTGAGCAACTGTTGAACGCTTTTGACCAACAGCAACGTAGATGCAGAAAAGCTTCTCGCTGTCGTCTTTTGCGGCGTCGTTGTAAACTTTTTGGTTCAGAACAGCGTCGAGAGCGACAGCTGTTTTACCTGTCTGACGGTCACCAATGATCAGCTCGCGCTGGCCACGGCCGATCGGGATCATCGCGTCCACGGATTTCAGACCAGTCGCCATTGGCTCGTGAACTGATTTACGTGGGATAATGCCAGGCGCTTTTACGTCCGCGACGCGGCGCTCAGAGCCTTTGATCGGGCCTTTGCCGTCAAGTGGATTGCCAAGCGCGTCAACAACGCGGCCAAGCAGTGCGTCACCAGCAGGCACGTCCACGATGGACTTTGTGCGCTTAACAGTGTCGCCTTCTTTAATGTCACGGTCAGAACCGAAGATAACAACACCAACGTTGTCTGCTTCAAGGTTCAGAGCCATCCCCATGATGTTACCTGGGAATTCAACCATCTCACCGGATTGAACGTTGTCCAGACCATAGACGCGGGCAATACCGTCACCTACGGAAAGAACACGGCCAACTTCGGCCACTTCTGCTTCTTGACCAAAGTTCTTGATCTGGTCCTTCAGGATCGCAGAGATTTCTGCAGCTTGGATACCCATTTATCCGACCTCTTTCATGGAGTTTTGGAGTGCATCGAGCTTGGATTTGACCGACGTGTCGATCATCTTCGAGCCCACTTTAACGACAAGACCGCCGATGAGGCTTTCATCAACGGTCGCATTGAGTGTGACAGTCTTACCAACGCTGGCTTTCAGCGTTTTCGCAAGTTTGTCCGCTTGGGTTTTTGTCAAAGCTTTCGCTGTAACAACCTCGGCGGTCACTTCGCCTTTGTCTTGCGCGATGATTTCGCGCAGGCGGGTCACCAATTGTGGCAACACGAACAAACGGCGCTTAGTGGCCATCAAGTTCAACGTGTTGGACACTGTTGGAGACAATTTCATTTTCTTGGCAAGGGCAACAATGGCGCCTGCCTGCTCTTCGCGGCTGATCATGGGCGAGGAGATAAGGTTGCTAAAGTCGTCTACCGCCAGCGCATCTGTCAGCGATGCAAGGTCGGTTTCGAGTGCTTTAACTTTCTTACCCTCTTTGGCAATTTCAAAAACTGCCGTGGCATAGCGGTCTGCAATACCCATTGAGATCGAAGCTGGTTCTGACACGTCCACCCTTCCGATGTCTTAGGCCGCCTATTCGGTGGAAGCTCCACACCCCAGGCAGCGATTGATGGCGCACCGTGTGGCACACCCAGAAATCAAGGGGGGGGATAGCAGAGCCTCTCACACCTCGCAACACCTCTCGGCGATCAATGAAAAACAAGCATATCTATATATTTCAATAACTTAGCCAAAGACGGCACCCCTGCGGCTAATGTTCGCGTTAACATTTTAGCGGATTTATCGGTGTTTTTGGGTAGTTCGGGCCAGAATTTGTCGGCATCCGACGCCGCAAAGTCGTTTATACGGGCTTCGGGACGGGTCGAGCGATTCCATCTAACGCCTTGAGGCGCGATTTCACTTTGTCTTTTGTGGCCGTGCCGCGCGGTGCATAAACCTGCTTTGAGACCTCCAACATGATCGCCCCGCCTGCCATGCCCACGGGCATCTGACTTCCGATGCGCTCAAACACGGGCGCTGTCTTGCGCCAGACCCGTTTTGCCGACGGTGGTTGGTAAAGAGTAGTCAGGTGACGCTCTGGCACAAAGCCGTGCTGTTTGACCTGCGCCTCAAGTTGACCAAGCGTGTAGGGACGCCCATAGCCGAACGGTGTGCGGTCACGGCGCGACCAAAGCCCCGCACGATTGGGCACCACCAAGATCATCCGCCCCCCCGGCCCCAACACGCGGTGCGCTTCTTGGAGCAATTCTGACGGACGTTCGGATGTTTCAAGCCCGTGCATCATTACCAGCTTATCGGCAACACCCGTATCCAAGGGCCAAGCCGTTTCGTCACACAGCACAGATACATTAGGCATGCCCGCAGGCCACGCCATCACCCCTTGCGGGCCGGGCATCAGGCCAATCACGCGGCGCGCATCCGCCAGATACGGACGCAACAAGGGCACCGCAAAACCAAAGCCCACAACAGTTTGACGTTCGGCCTCGGGCCACATTTGGAGCAGCTTGCCACGCACAGCGGCCTGCGCCGCGCGCCCCAACTGGCTGCGGTAATAAAAGGTTTTCAGATCAAGCACGTCTAAATGCATTGCAGCGCGGCCTCTGAAAGATACGTTAGACAGACCAGCGGCCCTGCCCTCACGAATAAGCTACCTGCGAGAGTTACAGATATTATGACCAAAAACCAGCCATCCAACGAAATCGCTTTTCATGTCACCACACGCGGCGCGTTGGAGGTTGTGATGATCCACACGCGGGTCGACCCAAGCGTGTTTCGCGTCAATGATAACTATGCGTTTTTGATCCATAATGCCGTCACCGGCAGCACCACGCTTATTGATGCGCCCGAAGCCGCGCCCATTATGACTGTCTTGAAAGACCGTGGGTGGGGGCTTGAGCATATTGTGATCACACACCACCACAACGATCATGTGGACGGGCTGGCCGAGCTGGTAGCCGCCTTTGGCAGTAAAGTAGTGGGCAACGCCGCTGATGCGCACCGCCTGCCACCCCTTGATATTGCCGTTAACGCGGGCGCAGAGATCATGTTGTCTGACACGCCGTGTCACATCATTGATGTCCCCGGTCACACGGTGGGGCACATCGCCATTCACGCACCGGACGCTGAATGCGTCTTTACTGCCGATAGCTTAATGACATTGGGCTGTGGACGTCTGTTTGAAGGAACGCCCGCGCAGATGTGGGACAGCATGCAACGCCTGCGCGCACTTCCAGATCACACATGGGTTTGTTCGGGCCATGAATATACGCAAGCCAATCTGGCTTTTGCCCTGACCATTGAGCCCGAAAACGAAGCGCTTCACGCCCTTGCCGAACGGGTAGGTGCAAAGCGTGCAAAGGGACTGCCCACCGTGCCATCACGTTTAAGTGAGGAAAAAGAGACCAACCCATATCTGCGCGCAGACTTGCAAGTCTTGGCCCGCGCCATAAATATGAGTGGAGCAGCAGCGGCGGACGTCTTTGCAGAAGTGCGCCAACGCAAAGATAACTTTTAACCACCCCACCCCGTTAACCCACTTGGTTTTTCGCGGAGCACTGCTTTGGGCTGTGCCCGGCTGACGAATTGCCCCCAAATCGTGCCGATTTCAGTAAATTTCGTGAAATCTAAGCAAAAAGTGAAAGAAACTCCTTGAAGGTTCGTAAAATCAAGCGAACTTTAACAGTATTAGGCCACGGCAAGATGTGGGTGCGCGTATTCCCGACGTATCCAGTCTGGCCCTAGAAGACCGAAAGGACACTAACGTGCCATCATTTTCGACCTCTCTTGAGCAAGCAATCCATCAGGCGCTGGCCACGGCCAACGCGAACAACCACGAGTTGGCCACCCTTGAGCACTTGTTGTTGGCACTTGTGGACGAGCCGGACGCCGCGAAGGTCATGAAAGCGTGCAGTGTGGACCTCGAAGCGCTGAGCAAAACGCTCACCGATTTTATTGACGACGACCTGTCGACCCTTGTCACAGACGTTGAAGGGTCCGAGGCCGTGCCGACAGCCGCGTTTCAGCGGGTGATCCAGCGCGCGGCGATCCATGTGCAATCATCGGGCCGCACCGAAGTGACAGGCGCCAATGTTTTGGTGGCGATTTTTGCAGAACGCGAAAGCAACGCAGCCTACTTCCTGCAGGCCCAGGACATGACACGCTACGACGCGGTGAACTTCATCGCACACGGTGTTGCAAAAGACCCCGCCTACGGCGAGGACCGCGGTCCCAAAGGCTCGACCGATTTGGAAGAAGAAGCCCAAGGCGTCACAGATGGCGACACCAAAGAAAGTGCGCTTGATAAATACTGCGTGGATTTAAACGTGAAGTCGCGCAAAGGCGATGTTGATCCGCTGATCGGACGCGCCCACGAAGTCGAGCGCTGCATTCAGGTGTTGTGCCGTCGCCGCAAGAACAACCCGCTGTTGGTGGGTGACCCGGGCGTTGGTAAAACGGCCATTGCAGAGGGCTTGGCCTATAAGATTGTCAGCGGTGAGACACCAGATGTGTTGTCGAACACGATTATCTATTCACTTGATATGGGCGCGCTGCTTGCGGGCACACGCTACCGTGGCGACTTTGAAGAGCGTCTGAAAGCCGTGATGAGCGAGCTGGAAGATCACGATGACGCAGTGCTGTTTATCGATGAGATCCACACAATTATCGGTGCGGGCGCGACCTCGGGCGGTGCGATGGATGCGTCAAACTTGCTGAAACCTGCGCTTGCAGGCGGCAAATTGCGCTGCATGGGATCAACGACCTATAAAGAATTCCGTCAGCACTTTGAAAAGGACCGCGCTTTGTCGCGCCGGTTCCAGAAAATCGATGTGAACGAGCCGAGCGTGGAAGATGCGATCAAAATCCTGAAGGGCATCAAGCCATACTTCGAGGATCACCACGCCATCAAATACACATCCGAGGCGATCAAATCAGCCGTGGAGCTGTCTGCGCGCTATATTAATGACCGCAAACTGCCCGATAAGGCGATTGATGTGATTGATGAAGCGGGTGCGGCACAGCACTTGTTGGCGGAAAGCAAAAAGCGCAAAACCATTGGCGCCAAAGAGATTGAGGCCGTTGTGGCCAAGATCGCGCGCATCCCGCCAAAGAACGTCAGCAAGGACGACGCAGAAGTGCTGAAAGATCTCGAGACATCGCTGAAACGCGTTGTCTTCGGCCAAGATCCCGCGATCGAGGCGCTTTCGTCGGCAATTAAACTGGCCCGTGCGGGTCTGCGCGAGCCTGAAAAGCCCATTGGTAACTATCTCTTTGCGGGTCCAACGGGCGTTGGTAAAACCGAAGTTGCACGCCAATTGGCAGATACCCTAGGTGTTGAGATGCTGCGCTTTGACATGTCTGAGTACATGGAGAAACACGCGATTTCCCGCCTTATCGGCGCGCCTCCAGGATACGTGGGCTTCGATCAGGGCGGCATGCTGACAGATGGCGTGGATCAGAACCCGCACTGCGTGTTGCTGCTTGATGAGATCGAAAAAGCGCACCCCGATGTGTTCAACATTTTGCTACAGGTCATGGATCACGGCAAATTGACTGACCATAACGGCCGCGCAACAGACTTCCGCAACGTGATCTTGATCATGACATCCAACGCGGGTGCGTCAGATCAGGCGCGCGCGCCTATGGGCTTTGGTCGTGATCGCCGCGAGGGTGAGGACACCGCAGCAATTGAACGGATGTTTACGCCTGAATTCCGCAACCGCCTTGACGCGGTAGTGGCCTTCGCGCCGCTTGGCAAAGAAGTGATTAGCCAAGTGGTTGAGAAGTTTGTGCTGCAACTTGAGGCACAGCTGATGGACCGCAACGTGACGATTGAGTTGACCTCCGCGGCGGCTGAATGGTTGGGCGACAAGGGCTATGATGAAAAGATGGGCGCGCGTCCGCTTGGCCGTGTGATCCAAGAGCACATCAAAAAGCCCCTCGCCGAGGAGTTGCTGTTTGGCAAGCTGCTGAAAGGCGGCGTCGTGAAAGTTGGCGTCAAGAAAGGCGAGTTGGACATTCGCATCGAAGAGCCCGCGAAAGCGCAGATTGGCAGTAAAAAGCCGCCTCTTCTGACCGCAGACTAAGCGCGCCACATTTGCGCACACGACCAGATTGAGGGCCACATGACGCCATCTATGATACGTTACCTGAAAGGGGCTGCCCACGCGGCCCCTTTCGTTTGCGCCGCATCACTTGCGTTAGCAAGCGACCCTGCAGGTGAGTTCATGATCGATTTACCGATCGCCTGCACCTTGGGTGAGGACTGTTATATCCAACAATTCGTTGACCGCGACCCAAGCGACGAAGTCATGGATTTCACCTGTGGCAGCCTGAGTTATGACACACACAAAGGTACGGATTTCGCACTGCCCACATTGCGCGATATGGCAGACGGCGTAGATGTTTTGGCCGCTGCACAGGGCCGTGTCCAAGGTGTGCGTGACGGGATGCCAGATCAGATTGCCACGGCAGAAAACAGCGCCGCGTTTGCGGACCGTGAATGCGGCAACGGCGTGGTTATTGAGCATCAAAACGGGTGGAGCACACAGTATTGTCACCTCAAACGTGGCTCACTTGCCGCGCGCGAAGGCGACGCCGTTGATGCAGGTACCGTCCTTGGGCAAGTCGGGCTAAGCGGCAACACGCAATTTCCACACCTGCATTTCTCGGTTCGCAAAGACGGGGAAGTTATTGATCCGTTTGATGCACAAACTGCAGACACACTCGACACGGCATGCACACAGACACCCACCAAAACCCTGTGGCGCGACGCCCCTACCTATGAACCCGCCGGTTTGATCAACGCGGGCTTTCTGGGCCGGTTACCCGACTATGACGCCGTCAAAGCGGGAAATGCCGCACAAACAGACTTCAGCATCACCCAAGAGGCTATCGTGCTTTGGGGGGTTGCTTTTGGGGTTAAGCGCGGCGATGTGATGGCCCTGAACATCACGGGCCCCGCAGGTGAAATCTTGGACCACACCACGCTGTTCAAACGCGCCCAAGCCCAAGCGATGCGCGCGGCGGGCAAACCGCTGCGCGGTGTTGGCTGGCCACGTGGCAGCTATGAAGGGACCGTGACCCTTACCCGCGCTGGCCGCGTCATTCAGAAAACCGTTACGCAAATGCGCGTCGAATAAACGGTTATTTTTCAGTGAGCTTCAGTTCAATCCGGCGGTTCTGCGCGCGCGCCGCATCTGTGTCAGCGGGGTTCACGGGCTGGTATTGTCCAAAGCCATTGGCCGCCAAGCGGTCCGGCGGCAGGCCCAGAAAGTTCACCATATAAAGCACCACGGACAAGGCGCGCGCTTGACTGAGTTCCCAGTTGTTGCGGAATTCACCCAGCCCAGAAAGCGGGATGTCATCTGTGTGCCCGTCGACGCGGATCACCCAATCAATCCCATCAGGGATGTCGCCTGCAATGTCGCGAAGGATGCGCGCAACTTTGGCGATCTCTGCCTCGCCGTCCGCTGACAAATCCGCTTGGCCTTGGGCAAACAGAACCTCGGACGAAAACACAAAACGGTCCCCTTCGATGCGCACGCCATCCTGACCGTCAAGAAGGTCGCGAAGCTGCGCAAAAAAGTCCGACCGGTATTTGGCAAGATCAACGGCCTCGGCCTCAAGACGCTTGCGTTCAGCCTCTTCAAGACGGCGGCGCTTGCGCTCCTCTGTGGCGGCGCGGGCGAGTGCTGCGTTCAGGTTTTGGCCCAACGTTTGAATCTGAATATCGGCCTGCGCATCGGCTTCAGCGGCCGCATCAAGAATACCCTGCAACGAAGAAAGCTGACTGCGCAGCTCACCAATTTGCTGGTTGAGTAGCGTAATTTTGCGCTGGTCTTCAGCAGACTGCGCCTCAAAAACTGAAAGCTCCTCGTTGGCTTCAGCTAAAAGAGCGGCACGTTGTTGTGCCTCCGTTAGACGAAGGGCTGCTTCGTTTTCAGCCGCAAGTTTGGCCGCCAAAAGTGCGCTTAGCTCTGCTTGCACAGACGCCGCATCCGCATCCACACGGTCCTGCAGCGCACCCAGTTCTGCGTCCGTTTGTTCCAGATCAAGCAAAGCTTGGGCCAAGCGCGCGTTCAGATCGTCGCGGGTCTCTTGGGTCGCGGCCAGTACTGTCAGGGTGTCTTCGGCCTCTTGGCGCTTAGCCTCAAGGGCTAATGTGGTTGCAGTTAACTCGTCTTGTGCCGCTTCAAGCCGTGCACGCAGCGCGGCTGCCGCCTGCGCATCTGCGATACGAGCGATTTCAGCATCGCTTAGTTCTTGCTGTGCATCCGTAAGGGCCTGTTCGGTCTGGCTGAGTAAAGCTGTCGTTTCGGTGTTTTCAGCGCGCAAATCGGCGATCAAAGCTTCGAGAGCTTCACGGCGCGCAGCGGCCAAACGGGCGGCCTGCTCACCTGCGCTGATTTCGTCACGCGCCGCAGCCAATGCCAGATCAAGCGCCTCTTTGTCTGACAGAATTTGCGCGTTTTCGCCCTGAAGTGCGGTAATTTGGGCCTGTGTCTGGGACTGCTGCACCAAAAGGGCGGCAACTTGGGCCTCAAAATCACGGATGCGCGCATCGCGGGCGTCGATGTCATCTTCGGCTTGGGAAAGCGTAGCGCGTAAACTACCCAACTCAACACGCAGATCATCGCGCTGACTGGTCGCCAGACCCAAAGCCGCCGACAGCGCGCCAACTTCTGCACCCAATTCATTGAGTTCGTTTTCTTGGCCTGTAATCGTTTCGCGCAGGACCGCTTGGACCACCATGAAAATGGTTAGCACGAACATCAAGACAAGCAGCAGCGCCGTCATCGCATCAACGAACCCCGGCCAGATCGAGGCTTGGATGCCGTTTCTGCGTTGCGCCAGCGCCATATTTACGCGCCGTCCTCAGCAGCGATGGCACGCGCGATAGTGTTGGTCAAACGCGCCAGATCACCGCGAATTTCAGCCGTTGTTTCAAGACGACCCGCGGCAATTTCTTCAACCAACCGCAACAGTTGTACATCAATCGAGCGCAAGCGCATCCGTGCCTCAGCATCAAGGCCTTCACCACCGCCGCCCCCTTGGGCAAGTTGCGCCAGAAGGCGATCTTGGCCATCCGCCACGCGCAAAAGGGCATCGCGGGTGTCATCGCCGGTTTCCATGCGGGTGGCGAGGTTCGTCATTGTTGTAGCCAGATCGCCGATCTGTCCCTCAAGCGTTTTGCGGCTGGCCTCAGAGCCTGCCATCAACTCGCGCAGACCGTCCATCTGATCAGACATGTGTTCAAGCACGCCGGCCATGAAGTTTTGCTCGGCACTGCTGTCGCCGTCTGCGGCGGAAAACGACAGACGTGTGATGGATGACAGCCATTCCTCAAGCTCGCGGTAAAAGCGGTTCTGACCGTGGCTGGCAAAGAGCTCCAGCAAGCCCACAATCAGAGATCCACCAAGGCCCAAAAGCGAAGACGCAAACGCCACACCCATGCCGGACAATTGGCTATCAAGGCCTGACATCAAGCGGTTGAACATATCAACGCCTGCCTCGCCCTCGGTGGGTTGCAGACCGCGAATTGTCTCAACCAACGCAGGTACAGTGGTCGCAAGACCGTAAAACGTTCCCAAAAGACCAAGGAAGATCAATGTGTTGGTGATGTAGCGGGTCATCTCCCGCTCTTCGCCAATGCGGCTTTCGACGGAATCCAAAATAGATCGCGCAGACGTGGTTGAAATGCTCGTTTCCGCTTTGCGCGAGCCCAACAGAGCCGCCAAAGGGGCCATCAGCAAAGGCGGCTTGGCGATGTTTGCGCCGGTGCGGTTCTGCGCAAACCCTTCGATAAACCGCACGGAGGCGGCCAGTTGGTAGACTTGATAAAAACAGGCAAACACACCCACAACGAAGACCAACAGAATGAAGCCGTTAAGGTAGAGGTTAGATAAGAACACCGGCAAAATGCGCGGTAGTGCCAGATAAAGACCAACGCCCACCAGACCCAGTGCAATCAGCATCATCATGACCTGCCGGAACGGCTGGCTGAAATACGGCGTTACTTGGCGGGTTGAGATATCCATGTGCCTGTCCCTGACCATTTGCGGCTCTTGAGCCTGATCATAGACCTGCCAAAAGGGTAAAGCAAAGTGTTAACCCTTAATCTCGCCGACACGTGCAGAAAGCCATTTCAGATCCTCATCACGCAAACCAAGGCTTTCGAGATGGCTGTAGGTGTTATGCAAATATTCACAATTTGGGCCGCGACCGCCGGTGCTGCGGGCGATGATCTGCGCTTGGGTCTCAAGGCTTAGATCGGCGCAATATTGTACGTGGGTCGGATCGATGATGTAGCTAACCGCCCTGACCATGCGCCCGTCCCGCAGCGTGACTTCGATCCAGTCCTCATAATAGGCAGAACTGACCAACTCGCGTTCGCGCAGCATGTCCAAAACCACATCACTTGGGTCCGCCGAGCGCAGCGCAACGCCTTCGCAGCTTGCCCCGTCCTTTGCATCAAGTGCCAAGACAAGACCTGGCTGTTCAACGGTGCCACGGTGATGAATTGACGACATGCAAAACGACCGCGCAAACCCCGCCACCTGTCCGATGTGTTGTTCAGCCACGTTAAAACCAGGGTTCCACACCAGTGACCCGTATGCAAAAACCCAAAGCGCGTCGTCGTTCATCATGCCTAGCCCTTTTCGTGTTGGCTCTGTAAACACTGGCACAGCACAAGATGCAACGAAGGGAACATAAGATGCGTTGGATTATTGGGGCCTGCCTTGCAGCGGCCGTATTGTGGGCAGGCTATTGGTTTGTTGGATCAACCGCGGCTGAACGCGGCGCCAAAGCGTGGTTCGCAGATCGCAGCGCCCAAGGTTGGGTGGCCGACTATGACAGCATCGAAACCCGAGGGTTTCCGTCTCGCTTTGACACAACGATCAATGCACTTGAATTAGCTGATCCACGCACCGGCTGGGCATGGAGCGCGCCGTTCTTTCAGGTGTTCGCCCTGTCCTACAAGCCTAACCACATCATCGCTGTTTGGCCAAACGAGCAGACCATCGCAACGCCGCTGGCGCGCGCAAACATCACCGCCGAGGACATGCGCGCAAGTGCCGTCTTTTTGCCTGATACAGCGCTTACGCTCGACAGTGCGACTTTCACCTTTGAAGGACTTGAAGCAACGGGCAACGGCGGTGCCGTAACGCAGATCACCAACGGCACCGTATCCGTGCGGCGCGCGGCGAACGCGGAGCTTACCCGTGATTTTTATGCGCAACTCAAGGACGTCACCCTGCCTGATGCCCTGCGGGCACAATTGGATCCTGCGGATGTTTTGCCGCAAATCATCGAAGGTCTAACCATCGATGTGACCGCCAGTTTTGACGCCGAATGGAACCGCTTTGCCATTGAACAAGCGCGTCCACAGCCGACCTCAATTGATCTGAACCTGTTGGCGGCAAGTTGGGGCGGGCTTGATCTGCGGGCGGCGGGTGATGTGACCCTTGATGGTAACGGCGTTCCGACCGGTGAGATACAGCTAAAGGCGACCAATTGGCGCGAAATGCTGAAAGTGGCCGAGAACTCTGACATGGTGCCACAAGGTGTGTTGCCGTTTATCGAGCGGGGTCTTGAGATGCTTGCGGGGCTGTCAGGTAATACCGCAACGCTCGATGTGCCTGTGACATTCCGCAATGGAAATATGGCCATCGGCCCCTTTCCCATCGGGCCTGCCCCGCGCATCAGGCTGCGCTAGAGCGTCACTGAAACGGGTGCAAAACACACGCAGCGCGGCTTAATCCTTGGTCGCGTTGCGTCCAAAGTTCGGGACATCAACGTCTTGACCCGCTTCCAAAATACCACGGCGGATCGCACGCGTACGTGTGAAATAATCGTGCAAATGATCGCCGTCACCCGTACGAATTGCGCGCTGAAGGGCGAAAAGCTCTTCGGTAAAGCGGCCCAAAATCTCAAGCGTGGCTTCTTTGTTGTTCAAAAAAACGTCCCGCCACATGGTCGGATCAGAGGCAGCGATCCGCGTGAAATCCCGAAAACCCGTGGCTGAGTAATTGATCACTTCCTGTTCGGACACGCGTTGCAAATCATCGGCCACGCCGACCATCGTGTAAGCAATCAAGTGCGGCGCATGGGACGTGACGCAGAGAACCAAATCATGGTGATCTGCATCCATCGTGTCGACTTTACTGCCCATCTTTTCCCAAAGCTCAGACAGCTTTGCCACCGCATCTGCATCGGTGTTTTCATCCGCGGGCACAATCAAACACCAACGGTTGTCAAAAAGTTCGGCAAACCCTGATGTAGGTCCAGACCGCTCCGTTCCAGCCAACGGGTGGGCGGGCACAAAGTGGACATTGCTTGGCAAATGTGGACCAACTGCATCAATAACCGCGCGCTTGACTGAACCCACGTCACTGACTGTTGCGCCAGCCATCAAATGGGGGGCGATGTCTTTGGTCACCTGCTCCATCGCGCCGACCGGCACGCATAAAACAATCAGATCCGCGTCCTTAACGGCCTCGGCAGCGCTGTCGCACACGTGGTCACACAGACCAATCTCGCGGGCCGTATCACGGGTCTCGGCAGAGCGCGCGTAGCCCGTCACCTCACCGGCAAGTCCACTGCGTTTCATCGCCCAAAACATTGACGATGCGATCAGGCCCAACCCGATCAGCGCCACACGGTTGTAGACGGGGCCGCTCATTGGGAAGCGTCCTTGAACGCGCGCACCGCATGGACAACGCGGCGGCACGAAGCCTCATCACCAACGGTAATGCGCAGACAGTTGGGCAGCTTGTACCCTGCTACGCGACGCACCAACAAACCTTGGGATTTCAGATAATCATCACACGCATTCGCCTCGGCCTCGGAAGCAAAGCGCGCCAGCACGAAGTTCGCAGTTGAAGTATCAGAGGGCACGCCCAACTCGGCCAAACCTTCGGCCAACCACGCGCGCCACTTGGTATTTTCGGTGCGGCATTTCTCAACATATTCCACATCGCGCACAGCAGCCTCGGCGGCGGCAAGCGCAGGGTTAGACAAATTGAAAGGGCCCCGCACACGGTTCAGCACATCAATAATTTCTTTCGGGCCGTACCCCCAACCCACGCGCAATCCACCCAGTCCGTAAAGCTTTGAAAAAGTGCGGGTCATGAAGACATTTGTCCGCGTCGCCGCAAGCGCCGCACCCCCGTCATAGCCCTCAACATATTCGGCATAGGCACCGTCAAGCACCAGCAAACAATTTGACGGGATGCCATCTGCAAGCCGGCGGACTTCGGCCTCAGAAATCATTGTGCCGGTCGGGTTGTTTGGATTTGCGATAAATACAAGCCGCGTGCGCGGGGTGATCCCCGCCAAAAGCGCATCCACATCTGTGACGCGCTCACGCTCGCGCACTTCCACGGGGGTCGCACCGGCGGCAAGCGCGCTAATGCGGTACATGGAAAAGCCGTGCTCTGTATACAGCACCTCGTCGCCGGGACCGGCGTAGGCGTTGCACAAAAAGCTGATAATCTCGTCACTGCCCACACCACAAATGATCTGCTCTGCCTCAAGCTGGTGCACTTCGGCGATGGCGCTGCGCAGGCTGGCGTGATCCGTGGACGGGTAGCGGTGCAGGTTGCCTGCCTCGCGGACCAATGCCTCGCGGGCGCTGTCGGGCGGGCCAAAGGGATTTTCGTTTGATGACAGCTTTACCACATTGCTAAGCCCTTCAACATGTGAAGCGCCGCCTTGATACAAAGCGATGTCCATAATCCCTTGTTGTGGCGTCAAATCTGTCATGGCCGTGTCTCCTTCGAGGCAGTGATAGCGGGGCTAAGTCGACTGTGCAAAAACAAAAAGGCCGCGGAGGATGTCCCCCGCGGCCTTTCGAATGATTATGCGTCAGAATTAGTTCTGTGCGTAGTATTCGATAACGAGGTTTGGTTCCATTTGCACTGGATATGGCACGTCAGACAGGCCAGGTGTGCGCACGAATGTTGCAGTCATTTTTGTATGATCAACGTCCATGTAGTCAGGAACATCACGCTCGGTCAAAGCAACAGCTTCGAGCAAGGCAACCATTTGCTTGGAACGATCACGCACCTCGATCACGTCACCTTCTTTAACGCGGTAGGAAGGGATGTTCACTTTTTTGCCGTTCACACGAACGTGGCCGTGGTTCACGAACTGGCGTGCAGCAAAGACAGTCGCTACGAATTTCGCGCGATACACAACAGCATCCAAGCGGCGCTCAAGAAGGCCGATCAGGTTTTCGCCTGTGTCGCCTTTTACACGTGCAGCTTCAACGTAGATGCGTTTGAATTGCTTTTCTGTCAGGTCGCCGTAGTAACCTTTCAGCTTTTGCTTGGCGCGCAACTGAAGACCGAAGTCAGACAGTTTACCCTTGCGGCGTTGACCGTGCTGGCCGGGGCCATATTCACGACGGTTAACGGGGGATTTTGCGCGGCCCCAGATGTTTTCGCCCATGCGGCGATCGATTTTGTACTTGGCAGACGTGCGTTTGGTCACGGCTGTTCTCCTTCGGTTGTAGCGCTTGCGCGCGTGAAGGGCGTTGTCCTTTGGTCACCCATTTGGGCTTCCCGACAGGCATCCCCTTGCGAGGGCCACCAACACCAATGAAGCCGCGCTTATACGGCAGTGAACGGAGCTGTCAACACCTTCGCGCGGGCCTGTCTGTTAAGCGCGTTTGGCGATGTCATGGCTCAACACCGCAACGTCAGAGCGGCTTAAACAACGGCGCGCTGATGGACCATAATTTTCGGGGGTATCACGCAACTCAGCAAAGCGGTCAAAAAGCACGTCGCGCTGGTCTTGCGCGATCTGGTTGAGGTCTGTTTGCGCAGGATGAAAGCTTTCCACCTCGAGCCCGTTTGCCCAAATGATCTGATGCTGCTCAAACATCAGGTGACTATAAAAAACCTCGCGCACGGTATGATCTATGAAAATCTTGCGCCCGTTGAGCAGTTCTTTGGCAGGCACCAGCACCTCGGACGTGTTGAAAAGACGGCGCGCGGCGGCACCGCGCAAAATCAGTTGATGATCTGGGGAGACAAGCAAATCGCAATCCGGAACATCATCGAACATAGCATGCGCGCGTATCCTGACAGGCCGCAGATAGGGCATGGCAAACATCCGCGCCCCTGAAATGCGCCGTCCCCCACGCCACACAATAGGTTGCGGGCCGTTGTCCTTGGTCTGCACCAAATCCCCCTCGCCCAGATGTTCAACCGGTACGGGACCAGTTGGCGTGTCGATCAATGTGCCGTTGGTAAAGCAAATGGCCCCATCGGCTGTTTCACTCACGCGGTTGAAACTACGCGACGGGGTATGACGTGCGACTACCCAAAGTTCTGCACGCGGAGGGGGCAGTTCATTCACAAACAGTAGCAATGGCGCACGCGGCGTGCCGTCATCTTTGTGACCGGTGGGGATTTCAATGGCCGTGTATCTGTGTGTGCCATTGGTCAGGATAAAATGAGCATCCCGCGCCCTGTCATTGACCCCACTCAAAGGGGGCCGCGCATTGCTGCTGATCGTAGAAGACCCTAACGCAGCACCGACTAGTTTGCGCGCCATTTTGGACGCACGCGCGTGTAGATCCGCCTGCCCTTCGGCCTCGTTCAAAAGTAGGACATCACGGGGGCCGTCCACGCGCACTGCCTCGCCAGACCACGCCCATGCGGACCCCACATGCAATTCGGCCGCAGGTGCGTCCGGCAATCCATCTACTTCTGTCTGAGCCCAAGAGATTACGAACGCGCCTCGAAAGCTCGTTCCCATAACTCGTTACTCTGCCTCAACTCGTTTTTTATTATTCGTTAAGATTACCACAAGCCGCGCAGGCACGGAAGATAAATCAGATACCAAAGACACCTGACAATCAAAGCTGTCCTAGATGGAAAAAGGCACAATTTTTTCTGCTGACAGCGCATAGGCAATATCGGCCAGTTGGGTCGACATAGAAGCGGTTCCAAACATACCAATCACGTTGACTGCCTCATAAAGCCCCGAGCTTTCGTAAGGTTCAGGCGTGGTGACAAAAACCAGTTGATTGGCAGGGGGCGGCGGCACATGGATGCAAGCGCCCACGAAAGGCACCAGAATAAATGCAGACACCCCACTGCCAGAATATTCAATCGGCACAATGAAGCCCGGAATGCGCACGATCTGGCCGTTCCAATCCGTGCGCACACCGCTGGATTTTGGTTGCATGGCGCTTGTGCCCATCTCGTCATGATCGATCAGGTTTTGCACCACTGGCGGAATGGCCGTTTGGCCTTTGGGCAACAGATCGCGCCATTCCAGATCGATATACTCGGCCGCCAGAGCCGCGCGCGCACCAAGTGGCAAACTGGCAAGTGCTGCGATCACGGTGCGCCGGTTCGTGAGGTCATTTACCATTGGTACACCTCCATCGCATCGGCCAATAGCGCGTAGCCCGTTTGCGCCACTTCGGTCTGTTGAATGGCGTGGCTGATCTCGCCGGTGACCCACACGGCCTCCCACAAATCATCGTTGGGCCAAGGGTCCTGCGCTGTTACAAACACCAACTGGTTGGGCGGCGGCGGCGGCACGTGGATGCACGCGCCCACATAGGGCACGAGGACAAATTCGCGCACCCCACCGGTGCCAAATTCCAACGGTATAATATAGCCGGGCATACGGATATACGCGCCATCAAGGGTGGGGTTTAGCTTGGTTGCATTGTCATCAAAAACCGGCTGCCACGTGTCGTTTACCGGATCAATATCGCCTTCCCCGATGATCTCCGAATAAGGCACCCCGGGCGGGATTAGTTCTTCCCACATGATTTCACGGGCCGCCGCCGCACGCACCGCGCTTGGCATCACCGCACTGGCGGCGACCATGCCTAACATCTGACGGCGAGACGGGGTTTTCATCAAACAGTACTCCTAAATCTTCACCATCATACCGTCCGCAACAGACGCGCGATAGGCCCTGATCGCGGGAACGGCGCTCACAATTGCGCCAGCGATTACGACACACAGCACCACAATACCCTCACGAAATGTGGGCGGTGCAATTGCCAACCAAAGGCCAAAGGCCGCGTCAATCATCGGTTGCGCCACAACAAGCCCGCCGTACAGCATCACAACCCCAAGCGCCGCGCCCACGGCTGACATCAACGAAGCTTCCAACACCAATAACCCCACGATGACCCGTGGCCGCGCGCCCATTGCTCGGAAAATTGCCATTTCGCGTCGCCTTTCTGACAGGCTTGAAAAAAGCGTTGCCATCATCCCGATCAACGCGGTGACAATGACCATCGCTGAAACTGCCAGTAGCGCCGTTTCCGCGATGCCCACGATTTGCCAAAGTTCCTGAAGCGCCACGCCCGGCAAAATCGCCAGAAGCGGTTCTTGGGGGTATTCATTGATGGCGCGCTGCAGGCCAAATACCTGAAGACGGCTGTTGATGCCGATAAGTGCCGCGGTAATTGCCTTGGGTTCCAGTTCCATCTGGCGGATCACTGCCTCGGGCGTGGTGGCCGAAGACATACGCGCGCCGCTTTGCCAGTCAACATGAATGGCCTCAATCGCGCGCAGCCCAACGATGACAGTCCGGTCAACAGGGGTGCCTGTTTTCTGCAAAATGCCCGACACACGAAACGGCAGATCATCATGGTCGCTAAACGATGCCAGCCCGTGTGACACGACAATCGGATCGCCTATGTCATAGCCCAACGCATCTGCCACATCCGCGCCAAGAACCGTATCAAACAGGTCCCCCATTAGCGTGCCTTTTGCCAACTCAAGCCCCCTGCCCGAGCGGTATTTATAGCGCTGAAAAAACGCGTCCGTGGTGCCCATCACACGAAACTGCCTGTGACTGTCGCCCAAAGAGATGGGCACGATCCAATCAACTTCGGGTCGGGCCAGAATGTCTTGGTAGCTTTGCCACGTCATATTGTTGGTGGCGTTGCCAATCCGAAAAACCGAATAAAGCAAAAGCTGAACCGATCCAGAACGTGCACCCACGATCAAATCCGTCCCCGATATGGTCTCGGCAAAGCTGGTCTTGGCGCCGGTGCGCACTTTCTCAACACCCAGAAACAACATGACCGACAGCGCGATGGCTAAGACAGTCATAACCACCGTGACCGCACGGGCGCGCAATGATCCCAGGGCCAGCCGGATAATCATGCGTTGTGCTCCGGTTTAGTTGCAGACCGCATTTTTTGCGGTGGCGGGGGCAAAGTTTGAGCAATGTCGTCCATCTGCAGAACCCGATCAAACATCGGCGCAAGCCGCGCGTCATGGCTAACCATCATCACGGCAGAATTATGCGTGCGGGCCTGATCGAACAACAGGCTAAGAAAAGTCTCTTGGCTAGCGGCATCAAGCGCAGAGGTCGGCTCATCTGCGATGATTAGCTGCGGGAACCCGATAAGCGCACGGGCAGCGGCGACGCGCTGTTGCTGGCCCACACTCAGACTTCCCGCCCGCGCAGCCAGTAGCGCCTCATCAATTCCAAGCGCTGCACACAGCCGTGCGGCCTCATGCAACGGCCCCGAAACGCGGCCACGCCGCTTGGGCGCAAACCGCAATGGTAGCAAAATGTTGTCCGTGACACTTGCGTAGGGCAGCAAATTGAATTGTTGAAAAATGAGGCCAATGTATTCGGCCCTGTGTCGATCACGCCGCGCCGCAGATAGGGTGCAAAGATCAGCCCCCCCGACATCGATGCGCCCCTGATCTGGCATAACCGTGCCGCAGATCAGCGACAGCAAAGTGGATTTACCTGACCCGCTTCGCCCTAACAACAGCACAGTCTCGCCTGCCGCGACCTGTAGCTGTGGCACCGCAAGGCCAAAGCCCGCACGCCCCCAACGGTACGACACATCCGTCATGGACAAAACCTGATCTGGGCGCGTCACGGGCTGCGGCTTTCTCAGAAGATGCCGCGCAAGTCGAGAACAGGCTCGCTGCGGGTGACTTTGAAGCGGATCGCACCTGCATCGCTTAGGATCTGCACATCGACTTCGCGGGCATTTTCGAACTGGTCAAAATAAGCAAACTCAACAGTGCTGAGCGCGTCAGGCGATGCGCACTCCAGCAGATACTCTGCGTGGAACTCTGCGTGACTGTCCCCGTCCGCGTGCGCGTCATGGGCATGCTCATCATGTTCGTGTTCATCGTGATCATGCGCATCATGACCGTGATCGTGCGCATCATCTGCTTCAAGCTCTGCCGCGGCGCGCACGACATTGCAGCCAGCCTCCGCAGACAGCACGAACAAATCTAGCGGACGCGCAAGCGCTGCGACCCCATCAGCAATGGCCGCACGATCCGCATCACTGCTTGCCACATACTCAAAGCCCACAATATCAGCACCCGGGGCATGAAATTCCATTGCAACCTGCCCACCATCGACGGCAATGTTCAACTGCCCGACCCCGTGTTCGTGCGCGCCAAGCTGGCGGGTGTCAGAGGCATGAAGAGCCGTAGTGCATGCCAAAGTGAAAGCGGCAAAACTCAAAAATCTCATAAGCTGATCCAATCAAAACTACCTTAGTGTAACGGTTCAATTTACACGCCATTTTGTCAACGGCGTTGACGCAAACGGGCAAAGAGCCGCCCATCAGTGACCGCAAAACCAATGGCGATCACACCAAAGCCCGCAAAGGCCTGAATGCCGATCCGTTCAGACAAGAAAAACGCCCCAAGCGTGATGGCAAACGGCGGGATCAACAACGTGACCAACATCAAGTTGGCAGCCCCTGCGCGCGCCAAAATCGCAAAGTAGAGCAAATAGGCAAGCGCCGTTGACAGCACCGCCAACCCCAAAAGCGCGCCCCATGTTGCAGGCTGAAAGGCGAGTGACGGGACACCGTGGGTAAGCCACACGATGGGCAGCATTAACGCGCTGCTGCACACCACCATACCAAGCGCGTTCATCAAAGGTGGCTGACCGGCAAGCGTGGTTTTACCCCACACACTCGCAAAGGCATACGATAGCGTCGCGCCCAGAATGGCCAGTTGGGCCAAATTGGTGAGGTTGAAATCCTGCAACGCGTCAGGCCCCATGATGAAAGCAACCCCCGCAAGACCCAAGGCCGCGCCGATCAATTTGTTGGCGCGCAGCGGCTCATCGGGCAGCAAAAGCCCAGCAACCAGCGCGCCAAACATCGCTGTCGTCCCGTTCAAGATTGAGGCAAGCCCGCTCTCGATTTGGGTCTGGCCCCAGAATATGAGCGAAAACGGTATCGCGTTGTTGAGCGCGCCCATCAACAAATAAGCGCGCCAAACCCGCAAGCTGCGCGTGATGGGGACACCGCGCAAAACCACAACCGCAAGCAAAACCGGAACCGCCAGCGATACCCTGAACAACGTGATGACAAGCGGCGGCAACTCACGCAAAGCCACCTCAGCAAAGAAGAAAGACCCACCCCAAACGGCTGCCAACAAAAGCAGTAACAGTGCGGCGTTCAAGTCCACAACGGGAGAAGTCGGTTTGCCCATCAAAGCGTCCATTATTGGTATTCAGAAGGCTATCTAACTGCACGGGGCAGCAGAAGGCGACCCAGTTCTTGCGGGATGTGGGTGATTGTCAAACGTCTACCTTCAACAGCAAATCCGGTGCCAAAATAAAAAAATGCACCTTTAGCCTAGGCTAGCCACACTTTGAGTGACCGCAGTCCGAGCAGGTCATGCAGCCTTCGCGCATTTGTAGGCTATATTGACCACAGCTTGGGCAGGCTTTTCCGCGGCTTTCGTGCAGTTTCACAACTTGTTGCTGCGGATCGCTTTTGAGGCCCATGCCTTCACCTTCGATCATGCCGATAGAGATCATGTGCTTTTCGATCACTTGACCGATCGCCGCCAAAATTGAAGGAACATAACGGCCTTGAATCCATGCACCACCGCGCGGATCAAAGACTGCTTTCAGCTCTTCAACAACGAACGACACATCTCCGCCACGACGGAAGACCGCCGAGATCATGCGTGTAAGTGCGACTGTCCAAGCAAAGTGCTCCATGTTTTTAGAGTTGATAAACACTTCAAACGGACGGCGTTGTTGGCCAACCATCACATCATTGACGGTGATGTAAATCGCGTGCTCGCTGTCGGGCCATTTCAACTTATAAGTTGTGCCTTCAAGCTCTTGCGGACGGTCAAGCGGCTCTGACAGGTACACAACGTCCGCACCAGTATCCGCCTCAGGCGCGCTTTCGCTGCTTTCCGAAACAGACAGCACAGAACCCGTCACATCATTTGGACGGTAGGTTGTGCAGCCCTTACAGCCCGTGTCCCACGCTTCCATGTAGACTTCTTTGAATGCCTCAAAGCTGATGTCTTCTGGGCAGTTGATGGTTTTGGAAATGGAGCTGTCAATCCACTTTTGAGCCGCAGATTGCATCCGAACGTGATCAAGCGGCGCAAGTGTTTGTGCGTTGACGAAATAGTCGGGCAGCTCAGCATCGCCGAACTTTTCGCGCCACATCTGTACTGCGTAATCCACAACTTCTTCTTCGGTACGGCTGCCGTCCTTTTGCAAAACCTTACGTTTGTAGGCATAAGCAAACACCGGCTCAATGCCTGATGACACGTTACCTGCGTAAAGGCTGATGGTGCCTGTTGGCGCGATGGATGTCAGAAGCGCGTTACGAATGCCATGCTTGCGAATGGCATCTGTGACTTCTTTATCCATGGTCGCCATTGCACCGCTGGCCAAGTATTTGTCAGCGTCAAAGAGCGGGAACGCACCCTTCTCTTTGGCCAGATCGACAGATGCCATATAGGACGCGTTTGCGATGGCTTTCATCCATGCGTCTGTTTGCTCAGCCGCCTCAACGGAGCCGTAGCGCAGACCAACCATCAACAGCGCGTCCGCAAGACCCGTGACACCAAGGCCGATGCGGCGCTTAGCTTGGGCCTCTTGCGCCTGTGCTTCAAGCGGAAAGCGTGATGCGTCCACGACGTTGTCCATCATGCGCACAGCGGTCGCGACCAGCTCTGTCATTTTGGCAACATCAAGATGCGCGCCCTCTTCAAAAGCGTTCTCAACCAATTTGGCCATGTTGATCGAGCCAAGCAAACACGCGCCATAGGGTGGCAGTGGCTGCTCACCACATGGGTTGGTGGCTGCGATGCTTTCACAATAGTTGAGGTTATTCATCGCATTGATGCGATCGATAAAGATAACACCGGGCTCTGCGTAATCATACGTGGACTGCATGATCTGGTCCCACAACTCGCGGGCGTTAACCGTTTTATGCGTCACGCCATCGAACTTCAGATCCCAAGTTGATCCCGCTTTTACTGCCTCCATGAAGGGGTCAGTGATCAAAACGGAAACGTTAAACATCCGCAAACGCGCCGCGTCAGATTTTGCCGTAATGAAGTCTTCGATATCGGGGTGGTCACAGCGCATTGTCGCCATCATCGCACCACGGCGCGAGCCTGCGGACATAATTGTGCGGCACATCGCATCCCACACATCCATGAACGACAGAGGGCCTGAGGCATCTGCCGCCACACCCTTCACACCAGCACCTTTGGGGCGAATAGTGGAAAAGTCGTACCCGATGCCACCGCCTTGCTGCATCGTCAGCGCGGCCTCTTTGAGCATCTCAAAAATGCCGCCCATGCTGTCAGGGATCGTGCCCATAACAAAACAGTTAAACAACGTAACAGACCGCTCGGTTCCGGCACCCGCAGTAATACGGCCCGCTGGCAGATATTTGAAATCCTCAAGCGCGCTATAGAACCGCTCCTCCCAATGGGCGGGGTCCTTTTCTACCGACGCAAGCGAGCGCGCAATCCGGCGCCACGTGTCCTCGACAGTGGTATCGATGGGTGTTCCATCAGCTTCCTTGAAACGGTATTTCATGTCCCAGATTTGCTCAGCAATGGGGGCAGTGAATCGGCTCATAGCGGGTTTCCTATTTCGATGTTCAATGGCAGACCCACACAATAGCTTGATGGTGCACTGATTTCTACTACCATTGATTGATAATTTTGAGGGTCGGCCTGTGGAAAAGATAATTAATTTAATCAAACTATCAGTTGGAACTGAAAACGTTGAACAATTACTGGCTTGGCAGGCCCTGCCCCGCGCGCGCACCCGCGATAATAAACCGCAGCACATTACCCGTATGTGGCCGAAACGTGAGGAGGAAATCCTGAACGGCGGCTCAATCTTTTGGGTGATCAAAGGCGTTATCCAGTGCCGGCAACGTATTTTGCGCCTTGATGAATACATCGCCGGTGACGGCATTCGCCGCTGCGCCATTGTTGTCGATCCTGAAATGCACCGGACGGAAACCGCCCTCAAGCGGCCATTTCAAGGCTGGAGATACCTTAAACCAGAAGATAGTCCGGCTGACCTGTCGGATGCCCGCGCAAATGAAGAAGCACTGCCCGCGGACCTAAGCGCTGCATTGGCCGACATTGGCGTGCGTTGACTCGCAACTAAATGCGCTGCCTAGCGCGCGTCCTGCAGCCCCAGCACATCCATAAGCTGAGCAAGATTTGTGCGGTCTTCTTTGGTCATCGGTGCACTTAGGGATCTAAAGAGCGTGGCCTGAGACCGGTGCACCGGCTCACCCGACAACACCCGCAAGTGGTTGGCCCGAAGTGTTTCACCCGTTGAAGTAATGTCGGCAACAGCCTCGGCCGTCTCGTTCTTGACCGTACCTTCTGTGGCGCCTTGGCTATCTACAAGCTGGTAGTCCGCAACACCGGTGTCGCGAAGGTGTTCGCGCACAAGCCGGTGGTATTTGGTCGCAATCCGCAAACGATGGCCGTGATCAGCCCGAAATTGCGCCGCGACAGCATCCAGATCATCAAGCGTTTCAACATCGACCCACACGTCTGGCACCGCAATAATCAGATCGGCGTGGCCAAAACCAAGCAGAGCTAACTCGCTGACGTGTGTGTCCCAATTCGCCAGCTTTTCGCGCACCAGATCACTGCCCGTAACCCCAAGGTTGATGCGGCCAGCAGCCAGTTCACGGGGGATTTCACCCGCGGACAAAAGAACCAACTCAAGTCCCTCAACGCCCTCAACCTGGCCCGCGTACTCCCGCTCAGCGCCAGAGCGCGACAGCGTCACGCCCCGCTGTCCAAACCAATCAAACGTCTTTTCCATCAAGCGCCCTTTGGACGGCACACCCAACTTGATCATTGCGCCACCTCCAACAAAAGCCCCGGACGGATGACACCGCCGACTGCAGGAATAGTTCGTCCGTTGCCCAAGCGTTCCGTCAGTGCATCATAGCGACCACCTGTAGCTATAGGTGGCAAATCAGGACGTGACGTTGAACGGAACCCGAAGACAAAACCATCATAGTATTCCATCGATGTACGCCCGAAACTTGCCTCGAACGGTAAGTCATCGACACCGACGCCTGCGGTAGACAAAGCATCAAGACGGGCATCAAATTGCTGAACAGCCGGTGCAAGAAGCGGGAAATCAACGGCAAAATCACGCAGCGCGGAAAGCGCATTAGGGCATGTCTCACGCAAATTAAGCAACGCGTTAAGCAACTCAACCTCGCCAGCACCAATGGGCGCCGTGGCCGCATCTTGGCGCAGCACATCAAGGCGCGCCTCGATCTGTGCAGCCGAACGTTTGCCGATTAACGGCCCTGCATTTTTGAACGGCTGGTCAGAGCCAAGTAGTTTCGCGCGCGCATCGCTTACAGGAAGCGCGCCACTATAGCGTTCAAGAAGCTGCCTAAAACGGCGTGGCCGCCAGACGTGACGCATCAACGCCGCTTTGCGACGTGCGCTTGTGTTAAGGGACTGCACCGCTGCCGTCACCAGACCAATATCGCCTGTTACTGCCGCCAACCCGTAAGGGGCAAGCACGCGGCTGAATAGGCCGAAAACCTCAGCATCGGCTGCAGCGGCGTCGCGGTCAAAAGCCTCGTAGCCCACTTGCATATACTCACAGGCACGTTCCGCATCCGTGTCTTGGCGGCGGAAAACTTCACCCATGTAGGCATAACGCGCAGGCTCTGCCCCGCCGTCCATGTGCATCTGGACAACAGGAACAGTGAAATCGGGACGCAGCATTTGCTCGCCGCGCAGCGGGTCCGATGTGGTGTAAGCACGCGCGCGAATATCTTCGCCATAAAGGTCCAACAACAAATCCGCAGGTTGCAAAATATCGGCTTCGACAAGCTGTGCGCCCGCCCCTTCAAATTGGGCCAAAAGCCCCTGAGCCAGCGCGCGTGAAGCTGCTTTTTCAACCATTATGAATAGCTTTCGATGATCTCGCGCACTTTGGCGACCAACTGATCGCGCGGCACTTCGAATTGTTGCGGACGGTCACGCCATTCATCCAACGTCGCATTTTCAGCAAGCTTGGCCCCAAGGATCAGGTCCTTGATTTGAACGATGCCGTTGTCCGCCTCGTCACTGCCTTGGATCACCGCACATGGGCTGGCGCGCTTGTCTGCGTATTTCAGCTGGTTGCCAAAGTTCTTGGGGTTGCCCATGAACATCTCGGCGCGAATGCCAGCATTGCGCAGTTCAGTCACCATAGATTGGTAGTCCGCAAGACGGTCGCGGTCCATCACAGTCACAACAACCGGACCCGCGTGCGTTGCTGTCATGCGGCCCTTTTCGCGCAGCGCCGCCAACAGACGGTCAACGCCAATTGAAACACCCACAGCCGGCACTTCTTGGCCTGTAAAGCGCTTGACCAGATCGTCGTACCGACCACCACCTGCCACAGAGCCAAATTGGCGGGGACGGCCCTTTTCGTCCAGAATTTCAAATGTCAGCTCAGCTTCAAAAACAGGGCCGGTGTAATAGCCCAGACCACGCACAACCGCCGGATCAAGTTCAATGCGGTCAGCACCGTACCCGCCCGCTTCGAGCAGATCCGCAATCGTCTCAAGCTCGTCCACGCCTTGTAGCCCCACCTCAGAGCCCGCAACCAACTCGCGCAACCGCGCAGTTGTCTCGCGGCCAGTGGAACGTTTGGCATCCATGAAGCCCATCACCACATCGGCCGCGGCGTCATCAAGCCCCGCACCTTTGGTAAAATCACCTGACGCATCTTCGCGCCCGGCCCCAAGCAAAGCGCGCACGCCTTCAACGCCAAGGCGGTCCAATTTATCGATGGCGCGCAAAACAATGCCGCGTTCAGAAGTTTTGTCGTCACCTGCAAGACCAGCAACTTCCATCACACCGTTCAAAACTTTGCGGTTGTTCACGCGCACGATGTAGTCGCCGCGCGGGATACCCACGGCCTCAAGCGTATCTGACAAAAGCGCGCAAATCTCTGCGTCAGCGGCCATTGACGCCGTTCCAACTGTGTCCGCATCACATTGATAAAACTGACGGTAGCGGCCAGGGCCCGGCTTTTCATTGCGCCACACAGGTCCCATCGCATAGCGGCGGTAAGGCGTAGGCAAATCGTTGCGGTGTTGGGCGTAAACCCGTGCAAGCGGTGCCGTCAGATCATAGCGCAGCGCCAGCCAATTGGCGTCCTCATCTTCTTGCCAAGCAAACACACCTTCGTTGGGGCGGTCCACGTCTGGCAAAAACTTTCCAAGGGCTTCAACAGTTTCCACGGCAGAGCTTTCCAACGCATCAAAGCCATAGCGATGATACACCCCAGCGATTTGCTCCAACATATGTGCGCGGTCCGTGACCTCAGCGCCGAAGTAATCGCGGAAACCTTTGGGCGGGAGCGCCTTTGGTTTGGGTTGTTTTTTCACTTTGGCCATGACAGCGGGCCTCCAAAAGAAATGCACGGCCCACTTACCCCGATGCATTGCCGTGGGCAACCATGCGCGCAGTAGCAATTCCCGAATGAGTGGCGTATGTCACCCCTATGACCCAACCAACCCTGACCCAGCTTGAAGAAAAGATCGCGCATTTGACGAAAACCGTCGATGAGCTTTCGGATATTGTGGCCAAGCAATCACGCGACATTGATGTGTTGCAGCGGCGCGCGCAGATGCTGATGGAACGCGAAGCAGCCCGTGAATTTGATCAAGGCGGCTCAGTCCCCCTTGCGGATCAACGCCCACCTCACTGGTAAATTTGAGTTGGTAAATGGTTGGGCGTTGACCCCTAGAAATCTTCAACCGTCAAAACACCCGGTAGCGACTTAATTGCCCCTTTGATTTGGGGTGACACAGGGAAATCGCGGTTCAGATCAATCTCGACCTCGCCAGGCAAGCCCTCTGCCATCAAACAAAACACAATCGGTCCTTTGCCAGCACCCGCTTTCGGCGCGTCTCTCAGCACCGTTGCAACAGTCGGAATGGCAGACTGGTCCTCAACAAATACCTTAAGGCCTGCTCCCCCAACATCCGCCACCACGCTATCAATGGGCGCGACCGAGCGGGCCAAAAGCTTTAGCTGTTCGCTTTCCATTGTGGCCTCAACGGTGACAACAACTTTGGCGCCAGTTGATAGCTGATCACGGCATTTATCAAGCGTGTCACTGAACATTGTAGTCTCATAAGCACCCGTTGGGTCAGACAGCTGCACAAAAGCAAAGCGGTTGCCCTTGGCTGACTTACGCTCCTGAACGCCACTGATCCGGCCTGCAAGTTTGGCGATACACGCCCCTGATGATGCCTTCTCGGTCACCTCATCAAGGGTCAGAACGCCTTTGCGTTTAAGGGCAGCGGCATAATCTTCAAGCGGGTGACCAGACAAATAAAAGCCAATCGCCTTAGCTTCTTCATCCAGCTTTTCGGCTGGCAACCAATCAGACACGGGACTAAGGCGCGGTTCTGGCAAATCGTCTCCAGCCTCCCCGAACAAGCTAACCTGATTAGATGCGCGCTGCTCGTGAATGGCGGCGGAGTAGCCCACAAGCGCATCAAGGCTGTCGAACATTTTGCGACGGTTGGCATCCAATTGATCAAACGCACCAGCACGGGCCAGCATCTCCATCGGGCGCTTACCGATCCGCTTCAGATCAACGCGGCGGGCAAAATCAAAGACTGTCACAAACGGCTTATCAACCCCGTCTACTTTGCGACCCTGCTCAATCAGACGCATCGCCTCAACGCCCACATTCTTCAGCCCGCCAAGCGCATAGACCAACGCCTGATCCTGAACATCGAACGTCGCCAAAGAGCGGTTGATGCAAGGCGGAACATAATCCAGCTTAAGGCCCTTTTTGACCTCCTCGAAATACACCGCCAGCTTATCCGTCAAATGGATATCGCAGTTCATAACACCGGCCATAAACTCAACCGGATGGTTCGCCTTCAGCCATGCGGTTTGGTAACTCACCACCGCGTAGGCTGCCGCGTGGGATTTGTTGAAACCGTAGTTGGCAAATTTATCCAGAAGGTTCCAAACCTCTGTAGCCTTCTTTTCGTCGACACCGTTTTTCTTTGAACCCTCAAGGAATTTCGGGCGCTCTGCATCCATCGCTTCTTGAATTTTCTTACCCATCGCACGGCGCAGCAAATCCGCACCACCAAGCGAATAGTTCGCCATCTCTTGGGCGATCTGCATAACCTGCTCTTGGTAAACGATAATGCCTTGGGTCTCATCGAGAATGTGGTCAATCGTGGGGTGCAGCTTCTCACGCTCAGCACGGCCGTTTTTCACGTCACAATACTGCGGGATATTTTCCATCGGGCCAGGACGGTACAGCGCCACAAGCGCAACAATATCTTCAATACACGTGGGCTTCATGCGCTTGAGCGCGTCCATCATGCCCGAGCTTTCCACCTGAAACACAGCTACAGTTTTAGCAGCGGCATACAGATCATAGCTTGCCGGATCATCAAGCGGGATCGCGTTGATATCGTTCAGCGTGCCTTCAGCAGGTTCATACAGCTGTGTGCCGTCTGCCGCGATGTGCAAGTCACGTCCTGATTTCAAAATCAGGTCCACGGCGTTTTGCACAACGGTCAGGGTTTTCAGCCCCAAAAAGTCAAACTTGACCAAGCCCGCCTGCTCTACCCATTTCATATTGAACTGAGTGGCCGGCATGTCCGATCGCGGATCTTGATAGAGCGGGACAAGCGCATCAAGAGGCCTGTCTCCAATAACTACACCCGCCGCGTGGGTGGACGCGTTACGCAGCAAACCTTCGACCTGTTGGCCATAGGTCAAAAGACGGTCAACGACCTCTTCGTTCTTGGCCTCTTCCCGCAAACGCGGCTCATCCGCCAGTGCTTTTTCGATGCTGACGGGTTTCACGCCTTCAACGGGGATCATCTTGGACAGCCGGTCCACCTGCCCGTACGGCATCTGCAAAACACGACCGATATCGCGCACCGCGGCCTTGGACAAAAGCGCACCAAACGTGATGATCTGGCCTACTTTGTCGCGGCCATATTTCTCTTGGACGTAACGGATGACTTCCTCGCGGCGGTCCATGCAAAAGTCGATATCAAAGTCAGGCATGCTGACACGTTCGGGGTTCAGGAACCGCTCAAACAGCAAGCTGTAGCGCAGCGGATCAAGGTCCGTGATGGTGAGCGCATAGGCCACCAGACTGCCCGCACCAGAACCACGCCCCGGCCCCACGGGAATATTGTGATCTTTCGCCCATTTGATGAAATCCGCAACAATCAAGAAATAGCCGGGGAAACCCATGCCCTCAATAATGCCCAGCTCAAAATCGAGACGTTCTTGATAAGCCTCAACGGTGTCTGCATGCTCAATCACTTTTAGACGCTGCTGCAAACCTTCGTTGGATTGACGGCGCAATTCTTCAATCTCGTCATCCGCAAACTTCGGCAAAATCGGATCGCGCTTGTAGGCGCGAAACGCGCAGCGGCGGGCGATCTCAACGGTGTTCTCAAGTGCTTCTGGCAGGTCGGCAAACAGGGTTGCCATCTCGGCTTGGGACTTGAAATAATGCTCGGGGGTCAAACGGCGGCGAGGCTCTTGCTGATCCACATAAGCACCATCAGCGATACACAAAAGCGCGTCATGGGCTTCATACATTGACGCCTTGGGAAAGTAGCAGTCGTTCGTGGCCACCAGCGGAATATCCATCCCATAGGCCATTTCGATCAAGCCGCGTTCCGTCTGCCGCTCAGCCTCGGGCAAACCGCCATCTTCTGGATGGCGCTGCAATTCCACATAAAGACGATCGGCGAAAATGGCGTTTAAGCGCTCAATCAACGCCTGCGCTTTGGGCTGCTGACCTGCGCGCAACAAACGCCCAACCGGCCCGTCAGGCCCGCCTGTGAGACAAATCACATCGGCGCTGTTTTGCTCCAATTCATCCAGCGTGACGTGTGGGACCTGATCCGAATGTGCAATGTAAAGGCACGTATTGAGACGCATCAAATTTTCATAGCCACGCTCGGTTTGCGCCAACAACACCAACGGCGCAGGAGGGCGCGGCCGCTCGCCCAAGGGAGCGGGATCAAATTCCAGATCAACCTGACAGCCGATGATGGGCTGCACCCCTGCCTTGATCGCACCTTCGGAAAACTCCAGCGCGTTAAACATGTTGTTGGTATCGGTCACCGCCACTGCAGGCATCCCAAGATCTGCGCACATCTGCGGCAGTTTCTTGGTCGCCAAAGCCCCCTCCAAAAGAGAGTACTCGGTGTGGGTGCGAAGGTGGATGAATCGGGGCTGTGTACTCATTGGGACAGCATATGTGGGGGCGCGAGGCGGATAAAGGGGCAAATATGCTAGAATTCCATGCAAAAACCACGCCCGGCCATTGCCTTTCAGCGCTTAATCGCCATTGTGTCGCGCCATAACCGCGATTCCCTCACCGAGACATTATTGCCCTTATGACACCCCCTTTGCTGACACTCACCGGGTTAACCAAATCCTATCCCGGCGTGGTCGCCAACGAAGACGTGAGCCTGACAATCGCCCACGGCGAAGTGCATGCGCTGCTCGGTGAAAATGGGGCGGGGAAATCCACGCTGGTCAAAATGATCTACGGCCTTGTTACACCGGATGCGGGCCAAATGGTGTTGAACGGCAAGGCGTTTTCGCCAGACAAACCAAGCGCAGCACGCACCGCTGGCATCGCGATGGTGTTTCAGCACTTTAGTCTTTTTGGCGCCCTAAGCGTTGCGGAAAATATCGCACTTGGCATGGAAAATCCGCCAAAAATGCGCGCGCTTGCCCAGCAGATCAGCAAGGTGTCCGATCAATTTGGCCTGCCGCTTGATCCATCCCGAATTGTTGGGGATCTGTCCGCCGGTGAGCGCCAGCGCGTTGAGATCATCCGGTGTCTTTTGCAGGACCCTAAGCTGCTTATCATGGATGAGCCGACATCGGTTCTAACGCCGCAAGAGGTCGATATTCTATTTGAGACCCTTCGCAAGCTGCGTGATGCAGGGACCTCTATTCTTTATATTTCCCACAAACTCGAAGAAATCCGCGCGCTTTGCGATACAGCAACTGTCCTACGCCGCGGCAATAACGTGGGCACATGTGTGCCGCGCGATACCTCTGCGCGCGATATGGCAGAGCTGATGGTCGGCACCCGCCTGCATGACCCAGAACGGCGCGACCGGCCCAAAGGCGCCACCGTGTTAGACGTCAAAAACCTAAGTGCCGCGTCGCATAGTGCGTTCGGCACTAGCCTCAAAGATGTCTCACTGAGCGTTTGCAAAGGTGAAATTCTGGGTATCGGCGGTGTCGCAGGCAACGGTCAGGACGAGCTGTTGGCCGCGCTATCTGGTGAAATTCGCACAAAGCGCGGGATGATCAGCCTTGATGGTCGCGATGTCGGGCATCTACCGCCGACCTCACGGCGCGCTCTTGGTACCCTTTCCGCCCCCGAGGAACGTTTGGGCCACGCCGCTGCGCCAGATATGTCGCTGATGGAAAATGCGTTTCTGTCCGCCGCCACACGCAAGGCACTGACCTCGCTTGGCTTCGCCAATTGGGGCAAGACCCGTGGCTATGCAGATGAGATCATTGCCCGTTTCGATGTGCGCACTCCGAACAACCAAGTGGCCGCGCGTGCGTTATCTGGCGGCAACCTGCAAAAATTCGTAGTGGGCCGCGAAATTCTACAAGACCCCGATGTGTTGGTGGTCAACCAGCCCACGTGGGGCGTTGATGCAAGTGCAGCCGCCGCCATCCGCCAGGCGCTTTTGGATATGGCCGATGCGGGCAAAGCGGTTGTTGTGATCAGCCAAGACCTTGATGAGCTTCTTGAAATTACCGACCGCTTTTGCGCGCTGAACGAAGGACGTCTGTCCGCGTCAGTGCCCACGACCGAATTGAGCGTAGAGAAAATTGGCCTGATGTTGGGTGGCGCGCATGATCTGGAGACGGCCAATGTATAAGCTTGAAAAGCGCCCGAACCCTTCGAACCTTTGGGCTTATCTCACGCCGTTTCTAGCACTTATTGCCACCATGATTGCCGGTGGCATTATGTTTTGGATGCTAGGCAAGCCCCCCGTTGATGCGATCCGTACGATCTTCTGGGACCCGCTCTTTAACGAGCAATTCGCGGCCTACTCACGCCCGCAGTTGTTGGTGAAAGCAGCGCCCCTGATCTTGATCGCGATTGGTCTGTCCATCGGCTTTAAGGCAGGCGTTTGGAACATTGGCGCAGAAGGGCAATATGTCATTGGCGCGTTGTGTGGTGCGGCGGTAGCACTGGCCGCTTATCCGCTTGAGGCATGGTGGATTTTCCCCGCTATGGTCACTGCTGGGGCAGTTGGCGGATTTATCTGGGCCATGATCCCCGCCATTCTAAAAATCAAGCTGGGCACCAATGAAATTCTGGTCTCGCTGATGCTGGTCTATGTTGCGCTTGAACTGCTGTCTTCGATGTCCGTTGGCGTACTCCGCAACCCCGATGGCAATGGCTTTCCGGGATCGCGCAACCTGCAACAATATGCTTCCGCTCATAACGCAGAAATTTGGCAAGGTAGTTCTGTCCACTGGGGCGTTGTCGCAGCGTTCAGCGCGGTTGTTCTGGCTTATGTGCTGATGTCCAAGCACCGCCTGGGCTTTCAGATCAAGCTGGCGGGTGCTGCGCCCAAAGCTGCGCGGTTTGCAGGTGTGAACCCCCACGTAATCACCGCGGTTTGCCTTGGTATTTCCGGCGCGTTGGCGGGCATGGCCGGCATGTTCGAGGTCGCAGGCCCCGCAGGACAAGTCAGCATTGATTTCGCATCAGGCTACGGGTTCACCGCGATCATCGTCGCTTTCTTGGGCCGTCTGAACCCGTGGGGCATTTTGGCCGCAGGCTTGTTAATGTCGCTGACCTACATTGGCGGTGAGCTGGCGCAATTCATAATTGGCCTGCCCGCTTCGGCAATCTCAGCGTTCCAAGGGATGTTGCTCTTTTTCTTGCTGGCAGGTGAACTGCTGGTCAATTACCGCATTCGCCGCGCCGCACCGCGCACCGTAAAGGAAGCCGTATAATGGATTGGTCAGCGATTAACCCTGCATTTTATGTGGCCTCTGTCATGGTTGCTGCGACCCCGCTTTTGCTTGCAGCAATCGGTGAGTTGGTCGTTGAGAAAACTGGCGTTTTGAACCTTGGCGTCGAAGGCATGATGATCATTGGCGCAGTCTGTGGGTTCATCACAGCAGTTGAAACCGGATCGCCCTCATTGGGGTTTGTCGGTGGCGCGCTTGGTGGTGCAGCCCTGTCCGTGGTCTTTGCTGTTCTGACCCAGTTCTTTTTGACCAGCCAAGTGCCCACGGGCCTTGCGCTTACCCTATTCGGCTTAGGCGCATCCGCCATGGTCGGGCAAAGCTACGTGGGAATCGTCCCGCCAAAGATGCCACAACTGATGAGCGGCGCTGATCTGAATGCGTTTGAGCGTATCGTTCTGGGCCATGACGCGATGCTTTACATCGGACTGGCGATCCCCGTGGCTGTATGGGCGGTTTTACGTTTTAGCCGATTGGGCCTGATTTTACGCGCGGTCGGCGAAGATCATAACGCTGCACATGCATTGGGTTATAAAGTGATGTGGATCCGCTTTGGTGCCATCGTGTTTGGTGGCGCATGTGCGGGTCTTGGTGGGGCGTATCTATCCCTGGTACGCGTACCGCAGTGGACCGAAGGCATGACCACGGGTGCCGGTTGGATCGCACTGGCGCTTGTGGTTTTTGCAAGCTGGCGCCCGCTGTTGATTATTCTGGGTGCCTATATTTTCGGCGGCATTGCCATTTTACAACTCAACCTACAGGCGGCGGGCAGTACAATTCCGGTGGAATACTTGTCTATGTCGCCGTATGTGATCACCATCTTTGTGCTGGTTTTGCTATCGGCGCTCCACAAATACGGCATCAGCCGTGCACAGGCACCTGCCATGCTCGGCCGTTCGTTTCACGCCTCTAATTAGAGGCAGCTTCACCCGCCTTCACAGCCGTGGGGGCCTTCACGCGTTAACCAATGGGGGGACCATCATGATCCTACGACGCACACTCCTGGCAGCAGCTGCCACTGCACTAGCACTCACCTCAGGCGCATTCGCCGACGGCCATGAAAAGCTCAAAGTGGGCTTTGTTTACGTGGGCTCCATCGGTGACGGTGGCTGGACATATGAGCACAACCAAAGCCGCCTCGCCGTTGACGAAGCATTCGGCGACAAAGTTGAAACCATTTACCAAGAAAGCGTTCCAGAAGGCGCGGACGCCGAGCGCGTGATGACACAGATGGCGCTTTCCGGTGCCAAGCTTATCTTCACAACCTCTTTTGGTTACATGGACCCAACCATCAACGTTGCGGCCAAGTTCCCTGACGTGAAATTTGAGCACGCAACTGGCTACAAAACAGCCGATAACGTGTCGACCTACTCTGCGCGTTTCTACGAAGGCCGCGCCGTCCAAGGTCACATCGCAGGCAAGATGACCAAAACCAACAAAATTGGGTACATCGCATCTTTCCCAATTCCAGAAGTTATCCGTGGCATCAACTCCGCCTACCTGCACGCCAAGCGCGTTAACCCCGATGTAGAATTCAACATCATCTGGGCTTTCACATGGGAAGACCCTGCGAAAGAAGCAGACGCTGCAAAAACACTGATCGAGCAAGGCGCGGACGTGATTTTGCAACACACAGACACGACTGCACCTTTGACAGTTGCTGCTGAAAACGAAGGCGTCATCGGATTCGGCCAAGCCTCAGACATGGCTCAGTTCAAAGACGGACCGCGTGTTTCGTCCATCATCGACAACTGGGCGCCCTACTATATCGACCGCGTGAAGGCAGTCATGGACGGCACATGGGAAACTGTCCAAACTTGGGACGGCATCGACACAGGTATGGTTGAAATCGGTGAGATCACCGACCGCGTACCAGCCGACATCAAAGCAGAAGCCGAAGCGATGATCGAAGCGATGCGCACAGGTGCCTACCACCCGTTCACAGGCCCCATCAACAAGCAAGACGGAACACCTTGGTTGGCTGACGGCGAAGTAGCGGATGACGGCACATTGGCTGGCATGAGCTTCTACATTGAAGGTCTGACAGGCGACATCCCGCAATAAGCGGCACGTTCTTTCAAGACGAAGAAACCCGGCCTTTGAGCCGGGTTTTTTTATGGCCAGTTTGCCCAACCCAAAGCGGCATCTTCTTTCGAATCATTTTCATGAACACAACTTAAACGGGAATTATACTTTTTGTAATTTGTCAAATGTGTAAACCATACATGAACTCATACCTTTGAATGTGACGCGATTATCCACAGCATATGATGTGTTAATTTCCCTGCGCACACCACATGTAGTAAATATGCTACCTCCTCACTTTTAGCTTTTGACACGTATAGATTGTTCAGCAAGCGTCAGGTCACAGTCATCAACCAGTTCAGGAGTTACCCACATGACACGTTCCACAACAGACAATGGCCTCGTTCACTTCGCAAACAAAGCACCTGCATTTGCACCAGATTTCGACCACGTAACCGACGCAGGCCGCGTTCACATCGCCAACAAATCACCGTCCTTCAAAACAGATTTTGCTGATACGTGTGATGCCGGAAATGTACCGATCGCAAATAAGTCACCTGCCTTTGCAACAGACGTTGCCGACACCGGAACTGTGCACATCGCCAACAAATCGCCAGCGTTCAAAACGGCTGTCGCGTAGGTCGGCAGATGCTTGATTTCCAATCCCCACTTCAAGCCGACGCATCCGCCCTTGGTGCGTTGGCGAAGTTCTACCGAATGATCCCCGAGGTCAGCCTGCCAGTCCCCGCCGATGCCGCAGCGGGCGGTACCCTGCCCCTGCGCGCCTATAGATATTGCGAGCCGATCCGCGTCGCCTCGCAATTGGGGTGGTACGTGTTCGCACCCATGGATTTTTCTCTGATGTGGGACGGCACGCGTGTGCTTTGGCGCTATCCGGACGCACCGGATTGGATGCCACTGGATGCCGCTCAATTCCCAAACTACGCGGCACAATTTGATGCGGATGCGCCAGATGATGTGAAGGGGTACTCTCCCCCTTTTCTCGCCTCCGTTTTGCAACCGGGTGTCGTACAAATCTGGTCGGGACTTATTGCAAAGACCGCCGCGGATTGGTGTGTTCTGGTCCGCGAACCTGCCAATCTGCCGCGCACGCAGCACATGGAAAGCTATGAAGGCGTGATCGAAACGGACCGCTGGTTTGGTCCCCTATTTACCAATATTCGGATCACTAAAACCGATTGCCCTGTGGAGTTTAAGCGCGACCACCCCATGTTCACGATCCAACCAATCCATCGCGCCATGCTTAGCCCACAAGTCCAAAAATCGACAATTAAGGTTGCGGCAATGGCTGATATGACCGACGATGATTGGGCAGAGTACCGCGCCACAATCGTAGAGCGCGTTGGTGAAAAGCGTGTTATTGGTGAGTATGCAACTCAGTCGCGCAAACGTAGGAAAAGTGACGATCGTGCACCTTCGTAATGCAAACACGTTTGCGATTTATGCGGCCAGTATTGCCTATATCATTGAAATTTCAACATTCCCGATCATCGTCAAAGCCCTAAGCATCGACTTGGCATTGGGCACAGACCAAGCGCTTTGGCTGATATCAGGATACAAAATCACACTCATCATCGCCCTATTTGTGAGCGGCGCAGCGGGTGACAAAATTGGCAAAGAACGCGTCTTTACCTCAGGCGCGTTTCTCTTTTGGACAGCTTCGGTTCTACTACTTTTCGCCAGAACCGGCGAGCAGATGATTATTCTAAGACTATTCCAAGGTGTAGGTGCCGGACTTTTTTCACCCATGATCCCCGCACTTTTGGCCGCGAACCGCCCGCGCAACACGCTCACGGCGCTAAGCTATTGGGGGATGATTACCGGGGCCGTCGCAGCCCTTTATCCATTTGGGGCGGCGTTTTTGACGGACACATTCAGCTGGCGATATGGCTGGATGATCGTCCCTATTGTGACTGCAACCGCGATACTGCGCCCGCCAAAACCCCGAGGTCGCGCGCATCTTAAAACCAAAGCCAGCGCACCTTCGATCCGCCGCATATTAACTTTACCGGTGCTGTCCGTGCTAGGTTTCATCCTCATCAGCTACGGCATCTCCACATGGTTCATCGTGACGATTGCGCTGTCTGACAAGATCGCCGCCCCTACCACAACCGTGGGTTTTTATATGTTTATCATCTGGGCCGTTTTTGCAGTCGGAAATTTCGGTGTAGCAAAGCTGAACAAACGCCTCCCACCCCAACTTCTGCTCTACGCATCCGTTGTATTAAACGGGGTGATGGCACTTTTTTGGTTTGGCCAAAGCGACGCCCCGCTAGTGATTTCATGCGTGGCTGTTGGGTTGTCGATGGCACTGTGCAACGCACCTACCACAGATCTAGCTTTCCGCCTGACCCCCAAAACCGCCCATGGCACAATTGCAAGCGCCGATATTATTGCGGCACGTCTTGGTGGGGCAATAGCGATCATGATCCTGCCGCTTTCGCTGTGGCAGGCAGCACCTTTTGTGTTGGCAGCCGCCCTTGTCTCGTTTGTTACGGTTGCGTATGCGACGGCCGCTGTTTCTTCAGCGCCCACCGCAGCCTGGTGACTTAACCGTCCACCCGAATAGTTGCGTTTTTCGGATCATAGGGACTGTCTTCAACGATGGTTGCGTCCCATAGCTGATCGAACATTTTCACCTTCAGAACAGTACCAACCTCAGCGTGCTCTGGCTTGACGTAGCCCATGCCGATCGACTTGCCAAAGTGAACGGAATATCCGCCCGAGGTCAAACGCCCGACCCGCAGATCACCGGCATAAAGCGCCTCGCGGCCCCACGGGTCAGCGTCGTCCGGCCCATCGATAAGGAAGGTAACACACTTGCTGCGCACACCGGTTTTGACCAAAGCCTCTTTGCCAAAGAAATCTTTCTCAAGGTCAATGAAACGCGGCAAGTCAGCCTCAAGCGGGGTCGCATCGCGGCCCAGTTCGTTACCAAAAGCGCGGTATGATTTCTCCTGACGAAGCCAGTTTTGGGCGCGTCCACCAACCATCTTGAGGCCGTGCTTTTCGCCGGCTTTCTCAAGCAGATCAAACAGGTGGTTTTGCATTTCAATCGGGTGGTGCAATTCCCAACCCAACTCACCTGTATAGGCCACACGGATTGCCATCACCGGCACCATGCCAAGCTCAATATGCTTCATGCTAAGCCACGGAAAGCGCTTGTTGCACAGTGCTGTTTCAGGGTCAGCATCCTTGATGATCTCTTTCAAAAGATCACGGGACTTCGGGCCTGCCAAAGCGAAAACACCGTATTTCGTGGTGACATCATTAATCGCCACATAACCAACCTCTGGGATTTTATCCTCGGCGGCTTTGCGCAAATAATCGCTGTCGTAATCTGTCCAGGCACCCGCACTAACCAAATAGTAGTGATCCTCGGCCATACGAACGATGGTGTATTCAGTCCGCGTCGTTCCATGACTTGTCAAAGCATAGGTCAGATTGATCCGACCAACACGCGGCAGCTTGTTACAAGTGAACCAATCAAGGAAAGCAGTCGCACCAGGGCCCTTAACTTCGTGCTTGGTAAACGCCGACGCATCCAAAAGGCCTACGCCATTGCGCACGGCATTCGCTTCTTCAACGGCGTATTTCCACCAACCGCCACGACGGAAGCTGCGCGATGCGTGATCGTCAAAGCCGCCTTCATCAGGTGTGGGGCCAAAGTAGTTCGGACGCTCAAAACCATTCACAACGCCAAACTGTGCGCCGCGCGCCGCCATCCGGTCATAACACGGAGCGGTACGTAGCGGGCGGGCCACTTCGCGTTCTTCGTCCGGGTGGTGCAGAATGTAGACGTGCTCGTAGCTTTCTTCATTCTTGCGCGCCGCATATTCTGTGGTCATCCAGCTGCCGTAGCGCTTGGGATCAAGTGAGGCCATGTCGATCTCGGCCTCACCCTCAACCATCATCTGCGCCATGTAATGACCCGTGCCACCAGCAGCAGTAATGCCAAAGCTGAACCCTTCAGCCAGCCACATATTACGCAGCCCCGGAGCAGGACCAACCAGCGGGTTGCCATCTGGTGTATAGCAAATCGGGCCGTTGAAATCATCCTTTAGGCCGACTTCTTCGCTGGACGGAATACGGTGGATGAAGCTCATGTATTCTTCTTCAATCCGCTCAAGATCAAGCGGGAACAGATCGGCGCGGAAGCTATCAGGTACGCCAAACTCGAAACGTGCGGGTGCGTTGCGCTCATATGGCCCCAAAATCCAGCCGCCACGCTCTTCGCGCACATACCATTTGGCGTCTGCGTCGCGCAGAACAGGGTGTTCTGGATTGTTTTTGCGCCACTCAACCAACATCGGATCGGGCTCGGTTACAATAAACTGGTGCTCGACAGGGATCGCCGGAATTTTGATACCCAACAGCTTTGCGGTGCGTTGCGCATGATTGCCAGTGGCCGTTACAACGTGCTCGGCGTGGATGACCATTGTCTCATCGGTTGAGATCAAATTGCCACCTTTGTCAGCCGTGCGCGTGCAGGTCACTTCCCACTCGTGACCGTTCCAGTGGTAGCTGTCGACCTGCCATTTCCGTTCAATCGTCACGCCGTGTTGCCGCGCGCCTTTGGCCATCGCCATGGTGACGTCCGCGGGGTTAATGTAACCATCTGTCGGGTGATAAATCGCGCCAACAAGGTCCTCCGTACGCACCAGAGGGAAACGCTCTTTGATCTGATCGGGGCTCATCCATTCGTAAGGCACACCGCAGGTCTCTGCGGTGCTGGCGTACAGCATATACTCGTCCATACGCTCTTTGGATTGCGCCATCCGCAAGTTACCGCACACCGAGAAACCCGCATTCAGGCCGGTCTCTTCCTCGAGGGTTTTGTAAAACTTGATGGAATAGTCGTGAATATGCGTGGTGGCATATGACATATTAAAATACGGCAACAAGCCCGCTGCGTGCCAAGTTGAACCGGATGTCAGCTCGTCCCGCTCAAGCAGAAGCGTGTCCCACCCCGCCTTACCCAAATGATAAGCGATAGACGTGCCAACGGCGCCGCCTCCAACAACAAGTGCTTTGACGTGGGTTTTCATATGTCCGACCTCCTTGGACGTGTCTTGGGATTACCTTCGCCCATCTGATGCGAACGCGGCGCAATCCAGCCGACCGAACACGCGCCAAAACCGACCTGCCCAACATCAGCAAGATACATCAGACGCCGTAAAACGACCGCTACAAGCTGGACGGAATCACCATATCCGGGGGACGGAACCCATCCGCATGGGTGGAAATATTGAGCATGACACGTGCGCCCATTTCCTCGCGACCTTCCACTGTGGCAGAGGCCATATGGGGCAGCAAAACAACGTTTTTAAGCGCGCGAAGGCGTGGGTTCGGCTCTGCGCCACCCTCGTAGACATCAAGGCCCGCACCCGCAATCTCACCCGACCGAAGCATCCGCGTAAGGGCGTTCTCGTCGATCACATCACCGCGTGAGGTGTTCACAATAACCGCACTGGGTTTCATCAACGCCAAACGCCGCGCATTCATAATGTGGTAGGTGCTTGGGGTGTGCGGACAGTGAATGGTCAAAATATCGACCTGCGCCAACATCTGGTTGAGACTGCTCCAATACTTTGCGCCAAGATCGGCTTCAGTCTCGGGGCGCAGGCGATTACGGTTGTGATAGTGCACCTGCATCCCAAACGCGCGGGCGCGTCGCGCAACGGCCTGCCCAATACGGCCCATGCCCAAAATACCAAGAGAACGCCCGCCAATTTTGCCGCCTAACAGTGCCGTCGGCGACCAACCATCCCAATCACCCGTTTGCATGACTGACAAACCCTCGGGGATGCGGCGCGTCACAGATAACATCAGCGCCAGCGTCATATCCGCAGTATCTTCCGCCCCCACGCCAGGGGTATTGCTGACCATAATCCCGTTTGCGTGGGCCGCGTTTACGTCAATGTGATCAGTCCCTGCGCCGTAATTTGCCACCAGCTTCAAACGCTCGCCGGCCTGTTCAAAAACAGCAGCATCAAGACGGTCGTTCACCGTGGGAACCAAAACATCAACTTCTTGCATCGCTGCAATCAGTTCATCGCGGCTCATAGGTGCATCGCTGTCGCGCACTGTTACGTCGAACAACTCTGCCATGCGATGTTCCACGGCTGCGGGCAACCGTCGCGTAACGACAACACTCAACCGTTTTCGTGACATCGACCAAATCTCCCACTTTGCCCAGACACCGCTTTCACCCTAGAGTGCAGTCAGAGCAAGCAAGGCACAAGACCTTGAATTTCACCAATCCATTTTCGGCGATCACCGCGCTGAAACGGATAACCATGCAGGCCGTAGATAATGAAGTCAGTTTTGCTGATCACAGCACTTCTTTTGTCCATTCAACTGGCAGGTCAAACTGCGCGTGCAGACGTGGGCCCTGTCACGGGCCTTCCAATGCCGCGCTTTGTGTCACTGAAGGCGAGTGAAGCAAATGTGCGCCGTGGTCCGTCCAAAACACATCGCATTGATTGGATTTTCAAACGCCGCGATATGCCGCTCCGTGTCATCGCGGAACATGGCCATTGGCGTCGTGTAGAAGACCGCGACGGCGTTGGCGGTTGGCTGCACTACTCACTTATTTCCGGTGTAAGAACCGTCATCATTGACGAAGACGCTGTTGAACTGCGTCGCAAGCCAATGACCGATGCCCCCGTTGCCGCGATGCTTGAGCGCGGCGTCGTGGCACGCCTTAATGAATGCATTGCGGACTGGTGCTCGATGCGGGCAGATGGCTACCGTGGTTGGGCGCCGAAATCATCGTTCTGGGGTGTCGAGCGCGCCGAGATCATAGACTAACGCATCCCGCTTAAATCACCTCACCGCGGTCCAGCTTTGCCAATACCTCTGCGGCATCTGATAGCACAGTGTCACGCCGCTCTTCGTCCATCCGCTCCCACACACGGTACATTTGGCCCATACGCGGATTGCCGCGAAACCGTTCTTCGTGACGGATCAAAAAGTCCCAGTAAAGCACGTTAAACGGACAGGCTGTCTCACCGGTTTTGGCGGTGACTTTATAATGACAGCCTTTGCAGTAATCGCTCATTTTGTTGATGTAGGAACCGCTTGAAACATAGGGCTTACTTGCGATGATCCCGCCGTCCGCAAATTGCGACATCCCGATCACATTGGGCGCCTCCACCCATTCGTAAGCATCGGCGTAAACGGCCAGATACCATTCATGGACCTGATGGGGATCGATGCCCGCGAGCAAGGCGAAATTCCCCGTGACCATAAGGCGTTGAATATGGTGCGCATAGGCGTCCCGCCCCGTTTGCTCGACCGCTTTTGACACGCACCGCATGCGGGTTTCACCGCCCCAGTAAAACTCAGGCAGAGCGCGCGAGTGCTCAAGATAATTGCGCGAGGTGTACGAAGGACCTTCCAAAAAATAGATGCCGCGCACATATTCGCGCCACCCCAAAATCTGGCGGATGAACCCTTCCACCGCGTTGATTGGCGCATCACCATCGGTAAATGACTGCTCAGCCGCGCGACAGATTTCAAGCGGGGTCAGCAAGCCCGCGTTTAGATAAAAAGAGATCAGCCCGTGATACAAAAACGGCTCATCGCTCATCATCGCGTCTTGAAAATCACCGAACTTTGGCAAACCGAGCGCTATGAAGTGATGAAGCTGCTGTAATGCCTGATCACGGGTGACCGCAAACCAAAATGGCTCAAGGTCACCGAAATGATTATCAAAGCGCGACTTCACCAACGCCAAGACATCTGCCGTGATTTCATCGGGCTCAAACCGTAACGGCCCATCAAACGTCACCTCATCAGGGGCTGGCTTGCGGTTATCGTGATCGAAATTCCACTTGCCGCCGACAGGTTTGTCACCTTCCATCAACAGCCCCGTTTCACGGCGCATTTCGCGGTAGAAATACTCCATTCGCAGCTGCTTGCGTCCCTCGGCCCAATCCTCGAAGCGCTTGTGCGATGCGATGAACCGCGTGTCAGGTAAAACCGTCACTTCAAGCGGCGCGTCCTCAAGAGCGCTGATCAATCGCCACTCGCCACACTCAGTGCTAAGAACGCGGCTTGCTCCGGTATCAGAGGCCGCACGTAGCAGCTCCCCTACGATCGAACCGGTGTTTTCAGCATCATCAAGCGCAGTGTAACGAACAGTCCAACCCGCCTCGCGCAACTCATGGGCGAAATGGCGCATCGCACTGAACAGAAATGCGATTTTCTTGGGGTGGTGGCGCACATAGCTCGCCTCATCAGCCACCTCGGCCATCACGATGACATCATCTGCTTTGTCCGCGTGTTCAAGGGCGGAAAGCGTGTGCGTCAACTGATCTGCCAGAACAAGAACGAGATTTACCATGGCACTATTTCTCCGGCCCAATCGAAAAATTCGCCTGTCTGTGCCGGGCTAAGCGCATTCAGGACAGCGGCTATGTTTGATGCGGCCTCGGCTGGTGGTACTGTTGCGTGCCGGCCCGCGTATTTGGCAGTAAACGGCGTGGCCACGGTGCCCGGATGCAAAGCCACGACGATTGCGTCTTTGCGTTTGCGTGCAATTTCGATGGCCGCCGTATGCACAATCTGGTTGGCCGCCGCTTTGGCCGCGCGGTAGCTGTACCAGCCGCCCATCCGGTTATCACCGATTGAGCCCACCCGCGCGGTAAGAACCGCAAAGACCGACCGGCCGGTTTTGGGCAGAAGGTGACTGGCGTATTTCAAGCACAGCGCGGGCCCGATGGCGTTAACCGCAAATTGATCTGCCATGGCCGAGGCCTCAATCGCCGCTAACTGCTTTTCCGGCTCAGCGCCGTCTATGTTCAGCGCGCCTGTTGCCACAATGATTGTATCAAACGTCCCCTCAAGAGCACCCAAAACGCGGGCCACACTTGGCTCATCACGCAAATCCAAACCATCAGCACTGCGCGACAGTCCCGTAACCTGCACGCCTTGCGCTTCAAAATGTTTCGTCAGCGCGCGGCCAATGCCGCCAGACGCCCCAATGATCAATGCTTTTTTCATGAGCCATCACCTAGGGCCAATCCAAAATCTGCCCATCGCCTTTTTGACAATTTTGATGATTTTCCAAAACACACTTCACAATCGCGCATCCCCGTTTATAACGAAGTTCATGATGACACGATCGAACATCCTTCTAGACCTACTACGTCTTAGCCTGCTCTGAGCGTGCCTGTCGGTGCGCCCGCTCAGCAGGGTTCGTCACCGACACTTTTCCAAAACACCAAATAGGACCAAGACGATGGCACAAGACCGCGTAGTAATTTTTGACACAACTTTGCGCGACGGAGAACAGTCTCCTGGCGCGACCATGACCCATGAAGAAAAGCTCGAGATTGCAGGCTTGCTCGATGATATGGGCGTCGACATCATTGAGGCGGGTTTTCCAATCGCTTCTGAGGGTGATTTCGCCGCTGTGAGCGAGATTGCCAAGAATTCCAAAAACTCTGTGATTTGCGGATTGGCACGCGCCAACTTCAAAGATATCGACCGCTGCCATGAGGCCGTGAAACACGCCGCACAGCCGCGCATCCACACGTTCATTGGCACCTCACCTTTGCACAGGGCAATTCCAAACCTGACCAAAGACGAAATGGCCGAGCGTATCCACGATACCGTGACACACGCGCGCAATCTCACCGATAACGTACAATGGTCGCCGATGGATGCCACACGTACCGAGTGGGATTACCTGTGCCGCGTTGTTGAGATCGCAATCAAGGCGGGTGCCACAACAATCAACATCCCCGATACCGTCGGCTACACCGCGCCACGCGAAAGTGCTGATTTGATTACGCGCTTGATCGCCACAGTGCCCGGCGCCGACGAGGTTATCTTTGCGACCCACTGCCATAATGATTTGGGCATGGCGACCGCGAACGCGTTAGCAGCCGTTGAAGGCGGTGCGCGTCAGATCGAATGTACAATCAACGGTCTGGGCGAGCGCGCGGGCAACACGGCCCTCGAAGAAGTTGTGATGGCCATGAAAGTCCGCAACGATATCATGCCCTACACCACAGGGATCGACAGCACCAAGATCATGAACTTGTCGCGCCGCGTCTCCGCGGTATCGGGCTTTATGGTCCAGCCTAACAAAGCAATCGTTGGCAAAAACGCGTTTGCGCATGAGTCTGGCATCCACCAAGATGGCATGCTGAAAAACGCCGAGACTTTCGAAATCATGCGCCCCGCTGATGTGGGTTTGGCCGAGACAAACATAGTCATGGGCAAACACTCTGGCCGCGCTGCTCTGCGCTCCAAACTTGCTGATTTGGGATTTGAGTTGGCCGATAACGAGCTGAAGGACGTATTCGTACGGTTCAAGGCGCTCGCTGATCGCAAGAAAGAAATCTACGATGAAGACCTGATTGCGCTGATGCAAACCAGCGCCACTGCAGGAAATAACGCGCTTGAATTGGTCTCGCTCAAGGTTGTTTGCGGCACAGACGGCCCGCAAGAGGCCACGATGGTCCTGAATGTTGAAGGCACCGACAAAGAAATAACAGCCACCGGTGACGGCCCAGTTGACGCAACATTCAACGCGGTCAAAGAACTGTCCCCGCACGGCGCGCGCTTGCAGCTTTACCAAGTCCAAGCGGTGACCGAAGGCACTGATGCACAGGCGACAGTCTCGGTCCGGATGGAAGAAGAAGGCCGGATCGCTACGGGCCAATCCGCAGACACGGACACCGTCGTAGCCTCTGCAAAAGCCTATATCATGGCACTGAACCGCTTGATTGCACGACGCGGCCAAGACGAGCCGGGCTATGACACCAAGGGCGTCAGCTACAAAGACCAATCCTAAGCGGCGGCTTCCTGCTTAGGCACATCATCACACGCTTGAGAGTGGACCCACGACAGGGCACACACAGAGGGGACGGCGCAGGCCTTCCCCTCTTTATCCTGCGAGGGGACGCGCATATAACTGTCAAAAGTGGATTATGAGGCCGAGTCGCACCGCGTGCAGCGAGCCGCGACATAAGGGAAGTCGATATATGTTTGGATTAAGTGTGTTTTCGTCGGATATGGCGATCGATTTGGGCACTGCTAACACGCTGGTCTATGTCAAAGGCAAGGGTGTTATCTTGTCTGAGCCTTCTGTTGTGGCCTACCAAGTCAAAGACGGTGTTAAGAAAGTGTTGGCGGTTGGCGAAGACGCCAAACTGATGCTGGGTCGTACGCCAGGCTCGATTGAGGCCATCCGCCCCATGCGGGACGGTGTAATTGCCGATTTTGATGTGGCCGAGGAAATGATTAAGCACTTCATTCGCAAAGTGCACAAACGCTCGACCCTCTCCAAACCAAAGATTATTGTCTGCGTTCCGCATGGCGCAACACCTGTTGAGAAACGCGCAATTCGCCAATCAGTTTTGTCTGCAGGCGCACGCCGCGCAGGTCTGATTGCCGAGCCTATCGCCGCCGCTATCGGTGCAGGCATGCCCATTACGGACCCGACAGGCAACATGGTTGTCGACATCGGCGGTGGGACGACCGAGGTTGCAGTTCTGTCGCTGGGTGACATCGTTTACGCCCGCTCTGTGCGCGTTGGCGGTGACCGTATGGACGAGGCAATCATCAACTACCTGCGCCGACAGCAAAACCTTCTGATCGGTGAAGCAACCGCTGAGCGCATCAAAACAACCATTGGTACCGCACGGATGCCTGATGACGGGCGCGGCCAGTCGATTCCAATTCGCGGACGCGACTTGCTGAACGGTGTGCCCAAAGAAATCGAGATTTCTCAGGCACAAGTTGCCGAAGCGCTTGCTGAACCTGTGCAACAAATCTGCGACAGCGTCATGACCGCCCTTGAAGCAACACCCCCCGATCTGGCCGCAGACATTGTCGACCGCGGCGTGATGCTGACTGGTGGTGGTGCCCTTTTAGGTGAGCTGGATCTTGCCCTGCGCGAGCAAACAGGACTGGCTATTTCTGTCGCCGATGAAAGTCTGAACTGCGTGGCGCTTGGCACTGGTAAGGCGCTTGAATATGAGCACAAGCTACGCCACGTCATTGATTACGATAGCTAATTCTTCATCACCAAAGGGGTGACCCTTGGCACGAGACCGCACCACGGCTGACGATTATTCCCGCCCCCTCCGGCGTATGCTTGTGGGGATTTTGGTGGTGTTGTTGCTTGGGATGTACTTGCTCTGGCGCATCGATAGCCCGCGTGTTGAACGGCTGCGCATCGCGATGATCGACCGTTTTGTACCGTCAATGGATTGGGCCATGGCACCGGTGACGGGGCTTATCAATATTGCGCGGGATTTTCAAAGCTACACCCGTATCTATGAGCAAAACCAAGACCTGCGCCGTGAATTGCAGCAGATGAAAGCGTGGCGTGAGGCCGCGTTGCAGCTTGAGCAAGAAAACGCGCGCCTCCTTGATCTGAACAAAGTCCGTATTGATGCGAAGCTGACCCATGTGACGGGTGTTGTCACCGCCGATAGCGGCTCGCCGTTTCGCCAATCAGTGCTGCTGAACGTTGGGGCACGCGATGGCATTATGGACGGCTGGGCCACGATGGACGGCATTGGCCTTGTTGGGCGGATCAGCGGCGTGGGCCAAAACACGTCGCGGGTGATTTTGTTGACAGATACCAACAGCCGCATTCCCGTGACAATCCAGCCATCCGGTCAGCGCGCCATTCTGATGGGCGATAATGAGGCGGCGCCAACTCTTGAGTTGATCGAAAATCGCGATCTGGTGCGCCCTGGTGATCGCGTTGTAACAAGCGGCGACGGCAAAGTTTTCCCTGCCGGTTTGTTGGTAGGTCAAGTTGCTCAAAGCCCCGATCGCCGTTTACGCGCGCGGCTTGCAGCAGATTACGAACGGCTGAAGTTTCTACGCGTTTTGCGCAGCCACGACGGGGAACTGATCGAGGACCAAGGTACCCTGTTGGCTGGCCCCAAAATGCAGCAGAGCGATGAAAAGGCAGATGCACAAACGGGGGCCACAGATGGCTGATGTCTCGCTCAATCCTAAATGGGGCTATCGGTTTTTGCTTTTACTGTTGTGCGCAGTCATTCTGTTTTTAAACCTTTTGCCAATCAACACAGCGCCACGGGCATGGGGTGCGCCTGATTTAATCGCGTGTCTGATATTTGCGTGGACCCTGCGCCGTCCAAGTTATGCCCCAACGATCTTGGTCGCTTTGATCGCATTCAGCGCGGACATGATCCTGCAACGCCCACCGGGTCTTTTTGCGGCAGCTTTTCTGGTCGCCAATGAGTTTTTGCGCAGTCGTGCCGCAGACATCAGCACCGGCACATTTACCGTTGAATGGGCTTATGTTGCGCTGGCACTAACCGCCGCTGTGCTTTTTGAGCGCGTGCTGCTCAACATCACTTTGGTCGACACCAATCCGCTCCGCCTTACGCTGACCCAACTTGTGATCACTTTGCTGGCCTACCCCGCCGTTGCTGCTTTTTGCCACTTTGCCCTGAAGCTGCGGTTTCAATCACCCTCCGATGTGCGGATGGAGGGGGCGACTCAATGAAGAAACCCCGTAAAGATCCCTCCGAGAATACCGGTCTCACCACGCGGCGGGCCGTCATCATGGGTGGCGCGCAACTGGCCGTTATGGGCGTTTTGGGACTGAGAATGCGCGAGTTGCAGGTCAAACAGGCGGATCAATATCGTCTTTTGGCCGAAGAAAACCGCATCAATATTCGGTTGCTGCCCCCCGCACGCGGCCAGATATTCGACCGCACGGGCTTTCCGATCGCGGTGAATGAGCCGAACTACCGCATCACGATCGTGCGTGAAGATGCGGGCGACATCGACGAAGTGCTCTATCGGCTTTCGCGGATCGTATCGCTCAGCCCCGAGAAAATTGATGAGACCAAAGCCGAGCTAAAGCGCCGCTCTCCGTTTGTGCCGGTGACAATTCTGGACCGGCTAAGCTGGGATGATGTGGCCGAGGTGTCCGCAAACGCGCCTGCTTTGCCTGGTGTTACCGCTGATTTGGGCCTTTCGCGCGCATACCCTATGGGGGCCGATTTTGCCCATGTGATTGGCTACGTTGGTCCTGTGTCGGACTTTGATCTTAACCGCATTGAGGACCCTGATCCGCTGTTGCAGATCCCACGTTTTCAGATTGGCAAAACGGGTGTTGAGTTAAAAGAAGAGCGTGAGCTGCGCGGTAAAGCCGGCACCAAACGCATCGAAGTTAACGCCGTGGGCCGTGTGATCCGTGAGCTGGACCGCGAAGAAGCGCTTGCGGGACAAGACATACAGCTGACCATCGACACAGAGCTTCAAAACTGGGTGCAAGCGCGCCTCGCCGGGGAGGCCGCATCCGCAGTCATTATGGATGTGCAGACCGGCGATTTGTTAGCAATTGGCTCTGCGCCCACGTTTGACCCCAACTTGTTTGTTCGCGGGATTTCCACCACCGACTACAATGCCCTGCTGAATGATCCCTACCGCCCGTTCAGATCGAAAGCAGTGCAAGACATTTACCCACCAGGGTCCACGTTCAAAATGATCACTGCGCTTGCCGCTTTTGAAGCGGGGCTTGTGGATGCCAATGAAACTGTGCGCTGCGTCGGGCATAAAGAAGTCGCGGATACACGGTTTCATTGCTGGAAGCGCGCGGGCCACGGCAATGTGGATTTGTTCAAATCAATCACCGAAAGCTGTGACGTCTACTACTACGATTTGGCTCTTCGGGTGGGCATCGACAATATCGCCGAGATGGCGCGCAAACTTGGGGTTGGTGTCCGTCATGATATCCCGATGTCTGCGGTGGCCAGCGGACTGGCGCCTGACAAAGCGTGGAAGCGTGAAGTGCGCGATCAAGATTGGCGCATCGGCGACACGGTCAACGCCTCAATCGGGCAAGGGTATGTCTTGTCTTCCCCGCTGCAACTGGCGGTTATGACAGCGCGCCTCGCAACAGGAAAAAGCGTTGAGCCACGCTTGATCAAATCCCGTGACGGCGTTGAGACAGATATCTCGGGCGGTCAGGACCTTGGCATCACGGGCAGTACCCTCGATACAATTCGCCGGTCCATGTATGCTGTTTCAAACGAGCGCCGTGGGACCGGATACCGCTCAAGAACCGTAAATGCTGCGTTCAAAATGGCTGGAAAAACCGGTACCAGTCAGGTCCGGCGGATCACTGCGGCGGAACGTGCACGGGGCGTCACGCGCAACCAAGACTTGCCATGGGAGCGGCGTGACCACGCGCTTTGGGTCAATTATGCGCCTTTTGATAACCCTCGGATCGCTGTCAGCGTGATCGTGGAACACGGCGGTGGTGGGTCAACTGCAGCCGCACCAATTGGCCGCGATATAACTCTGCGTGCGCTTTACGGAGACACACCGCCGCTCAGCGCCTACCCCAATGCCGCCCGCGCTGATGTGCGCAACACGTTCCGTCAGATGGAGGCGCTTTTGCGCAGCCTTGATAGTGACCGCAATCAGGGGACAAAAGCATGAGCTATCTTGAATACTCTGTGCGCCAAATCCCCACAGGTCCGCGCAAATTGCTGTATCTGAACTGGCCTTTGGTTCTGATGATCACAGCCGTCGCGAGCATCGGCTTCTTGATGCTTTATTCGGTGGCTGGTGGGTCGTGGACACCTTGGGCAATGGCCCAAGTTCAGCGCTTCGCCTTGGGCATGACCTTGATGTTCATTGTCGCCATGGTTCCCATTTGGTTTTGGCGCAATACCGCAGGATTGGCATTTGTGGGAACGCTAGTGTTGCTCTTGATCGTTGAGTTTTTGGGCGACGTCGGTGGTGGGTCACAACGCTGGATCGACCTTGGCTTTATGCGGCTGCAACCCTCGGAACTGGCCAAAATCACCCTCGTGATGTTGCTTGCCGCCTACTATGACTGGCTACCCCGCGAGAAAACCTCGCGGCCATTTTGGATTGTCGTACCCCTCTTTTTCATCATGCTACCGGTCTTTTTGGTGTTGCGACAACCAGACCTCGGAACATCGCTTTTGTTGATCATGGGCGGCGGTATGATGATGTGGTTCGCCGGTGTGCACTGGGGATATTTTGCAGCTGTGATCAGCAGCGCAGTTGGGGTCGTATTTGCTGTTTTCCAATCACGCGGCACCGATTGGCAGCTTTTGAAAAACTACCAATATGACCGCATCGATACCTTTCTTGACCCTTCATCCAACCCACTTGGCACCGGATACCACATCACCCAGTCCAAGATTGCTCTCGGGTCTGGCGGCTGGACCGGACGGGGCTTTATGCAAGGTACCCAATCGCGGCTTAACTTTTTGCCCGAGAAACACACAGACTTTATTTTCACCACGCTGGCCGAAGAATTCGGCTTTGTAGGCGCGTTTTCATTGCTATTGCTCTACGGGCTGATTGTTATTTTTTGTGTGATCTCAGCGGCCAAAACAAAAGACCGTTTTGCACAATTGGTCAGCCTTGGAATTGCCGGTACGTTCTTTTTGTTTTTCGCCGTCAACATGGCGATGGTGATGGGGCTTGCACCAGTGGTCGGTGTCCCGTTACCGTTGGTAAGCTACGGCGGATCAGCCATGTTAGTGCTGCTCGTCGCATTCGGAATTGTGCAATCCGCACACGTACACAGGGCACGATAAATGAAGATCATCTTTGCAGGTACTGACGACCATTGGAGCCACTATCAAACCACCCTACCTGCGGCCTTCAAACGCGCCGAAATTAATGCGTCAATCACCCGTGATCTTGACACCCATGACGCAGACTACATCGTTTTCGCACCCAATGGACCATTAAGTGACTTCACGCCCTACACCAAAACTAAGGCCGTCCTGAACCTTTGGGCCGGTGTCGAAACGATTGTTGGCAATGCAACTCTGACCCAACCGCTGGTGCGGATGATTGACCACGGTCTAACCCAAGGCATGGTCGAATGGGTCAGCGCCCATAGCCTGCGTTATCACGTAGGAATGGATGCTCATATTCACGGCCAAGACGGGACATGGCGCAACACAAGTTGGCCGACCTTGGCTGAGACACGCCGCGTCACGGTCCTTGGCATGGGGGCCTTGGGAACGGCCTGTGCCCAAGCTTTACGATCAATTGGGTTTCCCGTCACCGGTTGGAGCCGTACACAAAAAACCATCGATGGTATAAATTGTCTTTCAGGTGACGCGGGCCTGGATCAAGCACTTCGCACCGCTGATATTCTTGTCCTGCTCCTGCCGCTCACAGATGAAACGAACAATCTGCTGGACGCAGAAAAACTAGCTCTGCTGCCGGACGGTGCTTTCCTGCTGAACCCCGGCCGCGGGCCCTTGATCGATGACGAAGCGCTGCTTGCTGCACTGGACAAAAATATCGCGCATGCGACCCTTGATGTGTTCAACACAGAACCATTGCCAACGGATCACCCATATTGGGCGCACCGCCAAGTGACTGTCACGCCCCATATTGCCAGCGTCACACGCGCGGCCACGGCTGCGGATGCGATCGCACGCAATATTGTTCGTATCGAAAATGGCGAAACGCCTATCGGCCTTGTGGACAGAACAGCAGGGTACTAACGAAGCCCGCTTTTCTCTTGTTCAAAAGTATCCAAACGGCACGGTGTTAAGCCAAAGCATCACTCATTAGCTGGGCGAGACGCTGTGCGACTTGCGTCTTATCCATCCGCGGCCAGCTATCTGCACCATTCTCAGAAATTATGGTCACAGCGTTTTCACCGCCCCCCATGATGCCCGTTTCAGGTGACACATCATTGGCGACGATCCAGTCGCACATTTTGCGCGCCCGTTTTGCCGTTGCATTGGCAATCACATCATCTGTTTCCGCCGCGAACCCCACAACAAGAGCTGGCCGCCCCTCAGTCATCTGTGAAACACGTGCCAGAATGTCTGTGTTCTCTGCAAACTCCAATACGGGAAGACCACCAGCAGTTTTCTTAATTTTCCTGTCGCTCGCGGAAGTGACCCGCCAATCCGCGACGGCTGCGGCAAACACCGCTGCCTGTGCTGGCAACGCTGCATCCACCGCATCGGCCATTTCGCGTGCAGTTGTGACCGCAACCACACGGACACCTTCAGGTGCCGGTACATCGGCGGGCCCCGTGATAAATGTCACATCCGCGCCAAGGGCAGCCAAGGCGCGCGCAATCGCTGTGCCCTGTGCACCGCTTGAACGGTTGGCAATATAGCGGACAGGATCAATCGGCTCGTGGGTCGGACCCGACGTGACAATGACGTGTTTTCCCGACATTGGTCCAGATGCAAGCGCGCTGGCCGTAGCCTCAATGATCTGCGGCACCTCTGCCATGCGGCCCGCGCCAAATTCGCCACATGCCATGCCACCCTCTTCGGGCCCTACAAACAAAATACCGTCAGTTTTCAACGTCGCCAAATTGCGCTGCGTCGCGGGATGATCCCACATTTTTACGTTCATTGCAGGGGCAAGGAGCACAGGCTTGTCCGTAGCCATCAACAAAGTCGAGGCCAAATCATTGGCCAATCCCGCCGCCATCTTGCCCATCAAATCAGCTGTCGCCGGTGCAACCACCACCAAATCCGCCGCTCGTGACAACTCAATGTGACCCATCTCGGCTTCCGCCGTCAGATCAAACAAGTCTTGGTGCACTTTGCGCCCTGCAAGCGCTGACACGCTTAGAGGCGTCACAAATTCGCTGCCTGCGCGTGTCAAAATAGGCGTGACCTGCGCACCCGCATCTTGGTAACGCCGGATCAACTCAAGCGATTTATAAGCGGCAATCCCACCACCGATGATCAACAGAATATGACGTCCAGACAGCATAGGCGGCCTCCCTTTGGCAACAGATGTAGCCATAGCGCCGCAAAGTGACAAACCCAAAACAGCAAAAGCGCCCAGTCACCGCGTGACTGAGCGCTCTTGCTTTAGCCTTAAAGACGGGACCCTGACATCACATCAAAAAGGCAGCAACCTCTCCGCTTTTTGCTTCAAGCGACTTGCGCATCTTGCCAAATGCCGCCGCTTCAAGCTGCCGTACGCGTTCTTTTGAAAGGCTCAGCTCGGTGCCGAGGCTTTCCAACGTGCGCGGATCATCACGCAACTTGCGTTCACGCACGATGAACTGCTCGCGCTCGTTCAGCGCGCTCATGGCTTCCATAAGCCACGTCCGCATGCAGCTCATATCGTGCTCATATTCCACCCGCTCAGCCGCCTGGGGACTGTCGTCTTCAAGCGCATCAATCCACTCGCGTCCCTCATCCTCGGTGGACTGCGTCGCGTTGAGCGAGAAATCAGAACCGGACAAACGTCCCTGCATCATCTCTACGTCGTGGAGCGGCACACCGACTTCGGTCGCGATCATGGCGCGCAATGTATGCCCTTCAAGCTTTTCACCAACCGCAGCAGCTTCACGCTCAAGGCGGGCTTGCACACGGCGCATGTTGAAAAACAGTGACTTTTGGCTGCTTGTCGAACCTGTCCGCACCATGGACCAGTTCCGCATCACATGGTCTTGAATGGACGCTTTGATCCACCAAACCGCATAGGTTGAAAAGCGCACGCCGCGGTCAGGATCGAATTTATCAGCAGCCTTCATCAAACCAAGAGACGCCTCTTGAATCAAATCATTCATCGGCGCGCCGTAGCGCTTGAACTTTGACGCCATCGAGATGGCCAGCCGCATATAAGCAGTGATCAAGCGGTGAAGAGACTTTTCGCAGCGCTGATCGCGCCACGCATATGCCAGACGCAATTCCGTCTCAGCATCGAGTAGTTCTGCTTTCATCGCCCGGCGAGAAAAGGATTGATCCGCGTAGCCATCAAATGCCATGTCTTAACCCCTGTTTTGCAGTCTGTGCGGCGGCTTGATCCGCTGCTATTGTACTGATTACGCGGGGCATTCAGGGTTGGATCACTAATGGTGCAGAAAAACTTGTCAAAAATAACTTTTGTCCTAGGCGGAGCAGCTTCAGGGAAATCTATCTTTGCAGAAACCCTATGTGTTAACAGTGGGTTAACCCAGATTTATCTGGCGACATCCCTAATTTGGGATGATGAAATGCGCGCAAAAATGGAAGCACACAAAATTCAGCGTGGTCTTGATTGGCAAACCATCGAAGAGCCGCGCGATATTGCAAAGGCGCTGCTGGCAGCACCTGCGGGCAGTGTTGTGTTGGTTGATTGCCTGACCATGTGGCTCAACAACATCATGATGGACGACGATAGTCCTGACAGTTGGCGCGCACCCTGGGCCCAAGTTGAAACGGTGCTGGCTGACTGTGCTGCACATATTGTGTTTGTCAGTAATGAAGTCGGCCAAGGCATTGTCCCCGAAAACGCGCTGTCCCGCCGGTTTCGCAACGCGCAAGGCAAGCTCAACCAAGCGGTCGCAGCACGCGCAGACACAGTGGTGAACGTGATCGCAGGTTTGCCGCAAATTCTGAAAGGCGCCCTATGACCCTTTATATGGTGCGGCACGGTCCCACCCACGCAAAAAACATGGTTGGCCACGCGGATATTCCCGCTGATCTGAGCGATACCGCCGCCCTCAAGCGGTTGTCCGAGTATTTACCAGACGTGCCCGTCATTTCATCGGACCTAGTGCGCGCAAGTGCAACAGCGGATGCCATTCAAGCTAACCGCACACGTCTTCCCCATGACCAAGGATTACGCGAGATTGACTTCGGCGATTGGGATTTGAAGCGTTTTGACGAGATAGAAGACCAGGATCACATCCGTCAGTATTGGGAAAACCCCGGCAGCATCGCGCCACCAAACGGTGAAAGCTGGAACGCGGTTTACCGCCGTGTTACGGCATCAATTGACGCACTTCGCCCGCACGGCGATTTGATTGTCGTGTGCCACTTTGGGGTGATCCTGACCCAAGTTCAGCGGGCCCTTGGAATCTCCGCCTACGAGGCGTTTGGGCACAGGATAGACAATCTGTCTGTGACCCACATCGACGATGAAGCTGCACCCGTTATCAATTTCTGTCCCTAAGTTATCCCAGCTGAAATTACGTCTATGAGCGGAACGATTGCCACTGGCATAACCATATAAACCCCGTAGACTTATGGGATGAAATATCAGCTCACCATTGGCAATCGTCTGTATTTTAGTTGGTCCATCGCGGCCGTAATGATGATCGAACACGCGGGATTGATGGAGTTGGTCGACATCATCACTGTCTACCCCGATCATGAAGCAGACGTAAGACCACGCATCCCACATCTGGCACCTGCGCGCACTTTGCCGACCTTAACACTTCCCTGCGGAACGCAGCTTGGGGACTCGATGGCCATGGCAGAAGAGCTGGCCAGCCGTCATCCAGACCGCAACATGTGGCCCCAGGACCCCAAGGCCCGCGCGATTGCGCGCTACTTGGCAAACGAGATGCATTCCAGCTTTGGGGCATTGCGCAGCAGCTGGCCCGTGAACCTGCGGCATAGTTACAAAGGGTTAACCGCACCTGAGGATGTCCAAGCCGAGCTGGACCGGCTTGACCTGATCTGGACACACGCGCGTCAAACAACGGGCAGCCAGACCCCGTGGCTGTGTGGTGAATATAGTATCGCAGATGCAATCTATGCGCCGATGGCGACCCGGCTCACCACGTATGGTTTTGAGCTTGGCCCAACATCACAGGCTTATGTCAGTGCACATTTGAGCGACCCTGCCCTGCGCCGGTTACGGGCGGCGGGTCTTGCAAAAGGTGCAGTGGTTCAGGACTGTGAAAGGGACTTTGAACGTGCGCCTTGGTCTTTCGTGCCCGCACAGATCGGAACCGCGACACAGGACGGTTCGCAAACTGTGAATACGCACTGCCCCTATTCTGGCAGGCCCGTTGAACACTTTATGCGGCTTGGTGATCATACATACGGATTTTGCAATGCAATGTGCCGCGACAAAACCATGTATGATCCCGAAGCGTGGCCAGAGTTCATGGGAATTTACCAATCGTAAACCATTAACCGCACATACCTAAACATAAGCGCGCTGCCGGTACGTGGTGCGCATTTGGTTAACAAGTATAACGGTAAAGAAATGGTTGCGCGCACCTACACGGTTGCATTTGAAGGTGTCGAAGGGCGGCTCGTTGAGGTGCAATGCGCTGTGACGGCCGGTATGCCGTCGTTCTCAATTGCAGGGTATAATTGTAAACCTTTTTCTCGAGAACTATATCTTGGATGATTTAGGCTTCAAGCACTAAAGATGTCTTCACGACCCAGAGTTTACTGCCCCTCAGTGGAGCGCTACAGCCCTCTGGCGGCACTTCCTTTTAAATCATCAAGCCGCCTTATTAAGGATACGATGGACTGACATCCGTGAGATGCCCATCTTATCAGCTATCTTGTATGTGGAAAGACCCTCAGCCTTGAGCTTGCGTACTTCTTCACGATCAATAACTGTTGAACGCTTTCGATCTTTATAAACGCCACGGGCTTTAGCTTTGGCTATGCCTTCCGCCTGACGCTTGCGAATAATGTTGCGCTCAAACTCAGCAAACGCACCCATCATTTGTAGTTGTAGTTTAGCGAAGGCATCATCAGCACCTGCGTTAAATGTCAGCCTCTCACTCAAGAACGAGATCGCAACACCTTTGTCGTTAAGCTGACTAATGATGGACTGTAGATCACGCAGGTCTCTTGCTAGTCGATCAATAGAGTGAACCTTAATCGTGTCACCATCACGAGCATAATCAATCATGGCCAATAGTGCTGGCCGATCAGATGCACTTTTACCTGATAGCTTTTCCTCAAAGACCTTATCAAGCTCACCCAAATCCTGACGATCTGTTGACTGAGCTTCAGAACTGACGCGCTTATACCCGATTAAAGACATCACATACCTCTTTGGTAACATTTGAATCTAGTATATCCTGATTCTAGTAACAAGTAAATCAAATAAAACTATAATGTTACTATCATATAGTAACATTCATCAGTCATCTTTAAGTGCACTAAGATGTTACGGTCACTGGAGCATGAGCCATCTACTTCTTCACTAATGATTAAAACCTAGCCTAATATTTATAGTAGTCTTCACGAATAAATAATGTCAGGTTTAACCACCTAAGAATTGTGAAAGGAGAATATTATGGCATTTACCACCATCTCGCATTGGACATCGGACGAAATGAGCGATGAAATGATCTCAACTGCTACTACGAAGTTCATACCCTTAATTATGAGCGTGGGAGCTAGCGGAGTACAAATGGTTCGTACTGGCGAACTAACTGTGTGTGTCGTTACACAGTATTCTGATGCAGCAACGGCTCAAGCTGCCCAAGCAAAAATTGCAGAGATCAGAGAACAGGTTGCACAAGAATTTCCTATGACAATGCAAAGCGCACATGCAGGAGAAGTCATCGGTAGCGCCTGACTGGGTTAAATCAAAAGAAACTAGAAAGTGGGGGAGTTAATTGAGCGAAGAGACTTCCCCCTTCAATGGAAACAGGCCCCTCAGTGGAAATTAAAACCCACGGCAACGCACATGGCTAAACCCCTGATAATGCTTCGTAACCCAGTAGGTCACACCACAGGCTCTATCCCTTCGATAGAACGACAATCAGTTAATACCCTGTAATCATTGGATATAGCATACCTCAGTTCACTATAATAAGGCGCATATTGGTCAGTAATCTGGTCAGTAATTGGTAGAGATACATGTGGGATTGAGTTTTCACCAAAGACCCTGCCCAAATGTAACCTTTAGGAGGTAAGATGGACTTAGAAGAGGTTTCTGTTGAGAGATGCATTGTCGAACTGACCTGCGCCCCAAAAACTCCTCCAAAATGATGTAGAGTCTGCCCAACAAAAGGACAGACCAATGAAGAAGCGATTCACAGACGAACAGATAATATCCATCTTGAAGGAACAGGAGGCTGGTGAACGGACTTCAGATGTTTGCAGGCGGCATGGGATCAGCCAAGCGACCTTCTACAAATACAAGGCAAAGTACGGTGGTATGGAACCATCAGATGTTCGTAAACTGAAGGCGTTGGAGAGCGAGAATGCAAAGCTGAAGAAGTTGTTGGCGGAGCAGATGCTAGATAACGCTATGCTTCGGGATGTTAACTCAAAAAAGTGGTGACGCCTGATGGAAGAAGACAAGCCGTGGCGCATCTTTGTGAGGCGCACGGAGTGTCCCAACGTCGGGCGTGCTGTGTGTTACAGGCTGACCGTTCAAGTGTTCGATACAATTCCAAGCGGATTGATGATGCAGAACAGCGTGAAGCTATCAAGCGTATTTCCAAAGAACGTAGGCGTTTCGGATATCGCCGCATTAACGTCATGTTGCAACGCGAAGGCATTCACAGAACCACAAGAAGCTAAGGCGTATTTATGCGGAAGAGAAGCTGCAAGTGCGCCGCCGTGGCGGCCGTAAGCGTGCCTTGGGGACACGCCGACCTATGGAAGTACCAGATAGGCCAAACCAGCGTTGGAGCTTGGATTTCGTGTCAGATGCATTCACAGACGGACGCAGATTTCGTATTTTGACAGTTGTTGATGATTTTACCAAAGAGAATGTCTTGCTAGTTCCTGACACATCAATATCAGGTTTGCGCGTAACACGGGAACTGGATCAAGCTTTTGCAGAACGCAAAATGCCAGAGACGATTGTTTCGGACAACGGCACTGAATTCACCAGTATGGCGATCCTAAAATGGGTGCAGAATAATGGCATAGATTGGCATTACATCCAGCCAGGTAAACCTACACAAAACGCATTTATCGAAAGCTTCAATGGCAAATTGCGTGATGAATTCTTGAACGAAACGTTGTTTGCTTCCCTGCATGACGCACGCGAAGAACTGACCAAGTGGCAGGACGATTACAACAATTGTAGGCCACACTCATCAATAGGAAACTTAACACCATCAGAATTTGTGGAGAAAATTAAGATGGACAAACTGGCCGCATGACGGTGTCTTGGCCCCCTAAAACTGTGCCACTATTTGTTGACTAAGGGAGTGACAGAGAATGGCACGGAAACGGTATTCACATGAGGATGCACTGAAGTTATTGCGCGAGATTGATGTTCATTTGCATGATGGGTTGGATGTTGTGGGCGCGTGTCGCAAGGCGGGTATTTCGGACAAGACCTATTACTATTGGCGCAAGAAGTTCGGTGGTCTAGGGCGACCGCAGCTCTCAGAAATGAAAGCACTGAAGAAGGAAAACGAGCGGCTGAAGAAAATCGTTGCGGACCTCCAACTGGACAAGCTGATCTTGAAAGAGAGCCTCGATTATTTAAAGCCGAAGGCCTGACGGTTGATGGGTTGCGTMAGGCCGTAATCCATACCCGCCAAAGACTTGATACGTCAGAACGGCGCACATGTGCGGTTCTCGGCGTCTCGCGTTCTGGCTTGCATTACAAAACGAAGGTTCAAGGTGATGACGCATTGCGCTTGGCCATGATCCGCCTTGCCAAGCAGTATGGTCGGTACGGATATCGAAAGATCGCTGAGTTGCTGCGGATCGAAGGTTGGCACGTCAATCACAAGAAAGTTGAGCGTTTATGGCGCGAAGAAGGGCTGAAGCTGCCAGAGCGGCATAAGAAACGAAGGCGGCTGTATCACAAAGACAGTTCGGTCATCCG
>NZ_CVPC01000010.1 GCF_001049735.1 Nereida ignava | reverse complement strand
TCAACGGTGCCTGCGCTGACATCTGTTGCTGAAACCGGCGAGCCGGACATCGTTACCGAGACGTGGGTCAACTCTACACCTGTTTACGAAGAGCTTGTTTCATCTGGTAAGTTGGTCGAAGTTGCTGATGTTCTGTCAGATGGCGGCGTTGAAGGCTGGTGGATCCCGCAGTACCTTGCGGATGCCCACCCAGAGCTGCTCACCCTTGAAGGCGTTATGGCGAACCCTGAGTTGGTAGGTGCACGTTTCCATGACTGTCCATCGGGTTGGGCGTGCGACATCATCAACAACAACAATATTAAAGCGATTAACCTTGAGGGTAGCGGCATTGAGCGCTTCCAGCACGGTTCAGGTGAAACGCTTGCTACTGCGATTGCTGCCGCATATTCCGAGCAAGAGCCATGGTTTGGTTACTACTGGGCGCCGACCTCTGTGCTTGGTAAATACCCAATGGTCCGCGTTGACGTAGGTGCGCATGATCCAGAAGCGCACGCGTGTAACGGCACACCGGATTGTGCGACACCAACACTGTCTGCATACCCGACAGCCAAAGTGAAAACTGCTGTTTCCGGCACATTGACCGAGCGTGAGCCAGAGGTCGTTGAGTTGATGAGCAACGTAAGCTTCACGAACGCGCAGATGGGTGAAGTTTTGGCGTGGCAAGCGGACAATAACGCAAGCTACGACGAAGCCGCAGTTTACTTCCTGACGAACAACAAAGACGTCTGGAGCAACTGGCTGAACGCAGAAGCAAAAGAAAAGCTTTCCGCACTGCTTCAGTAAGCGTTAAGGTCGACAAAGCAGCGCCCGCCGATTTGCGCGGGCGTTGCTATTTTAAGGATCCGCTCTTTTTGAGAGCAAGAGGTCTGCAACAGGGAACGGGAAAACATGGCATTTTATGATTGGGTCTTTGACGGGCTCGGGCTCCGGGAATGGTGCGACAGCGATACAAGCGCTGCACCGCTATCGATGGCAGATTTGCTGGCGCAGGCCGGCAATGACGAAGGCGGCGAGGGGGTTCCTTTCCCGTCTCTAGATGCGTTGAACGAAAGCTGCGGTACGGTCAGTCAGACACGTGACCTGACAGCTGGCATCGAAGACGCGTTTTTGGCGGCTAAATCATCACTGAAGCTGGTGCTTGATCCGATCACACAACCGCTGTCTTGGGCCCTTGATGGGGCGCTTTGGCTGTTTCAGGCTGTGCCGTGGTTCGTGATGATCCCGTTGTTGGTGCTTTTGACATGGTACGTCGCGCGATCCTTTGCGGTGACAGTGTTTGTCGCACTTTCCTTCTTGTTCCTTGGCTTCATTGATCACCTTGACGTGGCGATGCAGACCTTGGCGATTATTTTTGTCTGTACGGGGCTGTCGGTCATACTGGGCGTGCCTATTGGCATTGCGATGTCGAAATCTGACACGATGCAGCGGGCGTCTATTCCGGTGCTTGATTTGCTGCAAACCTTGCCATCGTTCGTGTATCTTATCCCGCTGATCTTCTTGTTCTCGGTCACCGAGTCCAAGTTGTACGGTATTGCGATCATCCTTTATGCGATCGTTCCGATCATCCGTTTGACGGATTTGGGCATTCGCCTTGTGGACAAAGACGTGATCGAAGCAGCCGATGCGTTTGGCATGACCAACCGTCAAAAACTTATCAAAGTGCAACTTCCATTGGCGTTGCCCAACATTATGGCCGGGGTGAACCAGACCATTATGATGAGCCTTGCGATGGTTGTAATTGCGTCACTTGTGTCTGCGCCTGGCCTCGGTGTGCTTGTGCTGCGCGGTATCCGTAACCTTGAATTGGGTGTGGGTATTGTTGCGGGTATCGGCATCGTGCTGTTGGCGGTTATCCTTGATCGCACCTCAAAAGCTGCCCTGTCCCGCGTGGACATGGGTCGCAACCAAAACTGATCCGGAGCAGGACACATGACACAAGAACCAAAAGTCCGCCTGCGCGGAGTGTACAAAATTTTCGGCTCTGAGCCGGAATCAATGATGCCCCACGTTCATGGTGGCATGGGTAAAGAGGAGTTGCTGGCCGAGCACAAACACGTTCTTGGCCTGCAAGATATCAACGTTGATATGCAGGCCGGTGAAATCACGGTTGTGATGGGCTTGTCCGGCTCGGGTAAGTCTACGCTGATCCGTCACCTAAACCGTTTGATTGAACCCACTGCGGGCGAAATCTTGATCGACGGTGATGACGTAATGAAGCAGTCGGAAAGCGGTCTTCGCGCCCTTCGCCAAGAGCGGATGTCTATGGTGTTTCAGAAGTTCGCTCTTCTGCCGCACCGGACTGTTTTGCAGAACGCTGCCATGTCGCTCAACGTGCGCGGTATGGATGTTCAGACCCAAGAGAAAGAGGCCGCCAAGTGGTTGGACCGTGTGGGTTTGGGCGGCTATGAGAACCGCTATCCATCACAGCTTTCTGGTGGGATGCAGCAGCGTGTGGGGATCGCCCGTGCGTTGACTGCGAACACGGATATCATGTTGATGGATGAGGCATTCTCTGCCCTTGATCCACTGATCCGCACAGACATGCAGAACCTGCTGTTGGAACTCCAAGCAGAATTGCAAAAGACCATCATCTTTATCACGCACGATCTAGATGAAGCGCTTAAACTTGCCGATCACTTGGTGATCCTGAAAGACGGCGCAGTTGTGCAGCAGGGTGAGCCGCAGGGTATTCTGCTTAATCCTGCTGACCCCTACATCGAGGATTTTGTCTCGGATATTAACCGCGCGCGTGTGTTGCGGGTGAAATCTGTGATGGGCGCATTGTCTGCCAAGAAGTTCTCGGGAGATGTGCAGCTGACGGACAATCTTGAAAGTTTGATCGCGTTGTCTGAGGGGGATACGTCCAATATTTACCGTGTTCTCGATGGTGAGACGCCCGTAGGTCAGTTGGATATGCGGGACCTTGTCAAAGCGCTGGTGCCCCGGATTTCATCGGCCGCGTAAATTCTGCGTGCAGATAAACAAAAACAACAGCCGCGAAGGGGAGACCTTTCGCGGCTTTTTGATTGTCGAATAGGGGAAGCGGTTTATCGAAGTCGGATTAGGCGTCGTGTTGAAGCACACAATTAATGGCATCAATTGCGCGATTGTCTGACAGCGAGTAGTAGATCGCCTTACCTGAACGCCGTGTCCGGACCATGCCTTCGGCGCGTAAACGGCCCAATTGCTGGCTAACCGCAGATTGACGAATGCCAAGCAACTCTTCCAGATCTCCGACAGACTTCTCACCGTTTGCCAAATGACACATGATCATCAACCGTCCAGCATGCCCGAGCGTTTTGAGATACTGCGCAGTATCTTCTGCCAGTGGGGCAGTGCGTTGCGCGATGCTGATGGTTTCGTCTCTCAAAGTGTAAATCCTTAATTACATAATAACTGTAATCTAAAGTTTACACTAATGGCAATGGGAAACTTCCGTAGCGGTACTCTGCGCTGTTTTCCGCTTTATGACTGACCGCGCCGCCAGCCCAAAAAGACAAAGAAACACAACACCATTAGGGCTGCGGACAGTGCAAATGCAGCCCCCGGCAGATAAATGCCAACGTCATCTGTAAAGTAATAAAAGAGCCACGTTAGGACCAGCGGTGCCAAGATCATTGCCAAGGACTTGGCTGAGGCTATGACGCCTTGCAGCTCTCCTTGCTGATCTGCGCCTGCCGCGCGGCTCATCAACCCTTGAAGTGCGGGTGTCACAACGGCACCAAAGGCGGTCACGGGAGTGAAGGCCAGCACCAGCCATCCCAGACTGACGCTTGATAGGAATACAAACGCCAGCCCATTGAAGATAAAGCCGTAGATGATTGTATTTACCTCACCAAATTTTGGGATGACCCAGCGGATCAGAAATCCTTGGACGATGACCATCGAAATCCCGAACGACGCCAGTGACACGCCCACCATTGAGGGTGCCCATCCAAATCGTTCTTGAGTGAAATAAGCCCATGTGGCGGGGTAGACGATGAAGGCAAACTCATAAACGAAAAAGAGTGTGAGCAGCGCTGTGACCCCCTTCAGTTTGCTGATCTGTAATAGCGCCCCAAGCGGGTTTGCGCGTCGCCAATCAAGGGGGCGGCGTATCGCATCCGTCACAGTTTCGGGCAATACAAAATAGCCCAGAACAAGATTCATCGCAGCAAGGCTTGCGGCGGCATAAAACGGCGCGCGGGTTCCGAATTCAGCCAGCAGTCCGCCTATTGCTGGGCCCAACACAAAGCCGATGCCAAAGGCGGCGCCGATTAGCCCGAAGTTGGCAGATTTTTTCTCTGGCGCGGAAATGTCGGCAATGAATGCGGCCGCTGTGGATTGGGTCGCGGCGGTGATCCCACCCACAACGCGGGTTAAAAACAGCAACCAAATGCTGCCAGCAAGCGCCATCACCAAATAGTCCACTGCCATGACGAAAAGCGAGATTAATAGAACCGGCCTTCGGCCAAAACGGTCGGACAGTGATCCCAAAGCTGGCCCAAAAACAAACTGCATCACCGCAAACGTTGTGGCCAAAATACCGCCCCAAATCGCGGCGGTTCCCAAAGTGCCACCACTTACTTCGCGGATGAGATCGGGCATTACGGGCAAGATCAAGCCAATCCCCATTGCGTCAAGCGTCAGCGTGATCAATATGAAAACAAAGGGTAGGCGTGTGCTTTTGATTGGCTGCTGCGCAGTTTCAGAGGTGTTCATATGTGGCCTATGTTTTTTAGAAACTGCGTGATCACTTCTGCATAGGCTCCCGGCGCTTCAACGCAAGGTAAATGACCGACACGCCGCATCAGGTGAAATTTCGACCCGGGAATGACATCAAGTGTTTCGCGAACCAAGTCCGGCGGAGTTACTTGATCTTCCGAACCGACGATCCCCAAGGTTGGCAATCGCAAACCGCTTGTTGGGGTGTAGAAATCCGTGCCCTTGATCGCATGACAGCAGCCAAGGTAGCCCTCTAAAGAGGTCGACAAAACCATCTGGCGAAAAATGTGTGTCTGATTGAACATCCCGTAATCGCGGCTGAACCATTTTTGCAAAATACTGTCTGCGGAATTGCTTAACCCGTGCGCGCGATACGTATCAATCTGGTCCTGCCAGTGATCAGTGTTTCCAATTTTTGCCGCCGTGTTAGACAGGACCAGCCCGCGTATAAGATCAAGCCGCTTGACTGCCAGCCCTTGTGCAATCATCCCGCCGATCGACGTTCCAAGGACCACTGCATCCTGCACACGTAGATGATCCAAAGCCGCTTCAATGTCGCTGATCAACTGGCCCATTGAGTAGGGGGCATCGGGTGCGCTTGAGCGGCCATGCCCGCGAATATCGCATCTGATTATTCGCAAGTTAGGGGGTAAATGCGGTAACAACCCATCCCAGATGCCCACATGTGTTCCAAGCCCGTGCAGCAGCACTAATGGCGCGCCTTCACCTTCTGATTTACAGAAGATTTGCTGGCCCTGTGGGCGATCGATGATGTGTTCGCTCACGGATGTCAGTCCAGCGTTTCAAGCGCGCGCGCAAACATTGGTGCGTCCACATTGCCGCCGCTGGCCGTGGCAATAATGGTATCGCCCAGACCCTTATTATGAAAAAGCGCTGCTGCTAACGCGATCGCCCCGCCTGGCTCCAGAACGACTTTTAGGTGGGTAAATGCCAATGCCATTGTTCGTAGGCACGTTTCATCACTTACAGTAATGCCGCTGTGCAGCAGGCGGCTCATGATGGGAAAAGTCATCTCGCCCGGACATGGGCTGATGATGGCGTCACAAAGACTGCCGGTGGTGGACGTGTTGCTTAGTCTCTTGCCCGCTGCAAGCGAACGTATCACATCGTCAAAGCCAACCGGCTCAACGGGACGAACACGCATTTTTGGTGCGTCAGCCTCAAGCGCGAGGGCGATACCACTCACGAATCCGCCGCCGCCGCAGCAAACCAGAACATCCGCTTCATCAATGCCTGCCTCTTTTGCTTGCGCAGCAATTTCCAACCCGCATGTGCCTTGGCCAGCTATGACATCGGCGTTATCAAATGGCTTGATCAGAGTAAGTTTACGCTGCGCAGCAATTTGTGCACCAATTTGATCCCGATCTTCAGATTCACGACTGTAAACAATAACTTCTGCGCCAAGCGCCTTGGTATTATTGATCTTAGTGAGCGGTGCATCCGAGGGCATGATAATCACTGCGGGTAGCCCAAAATGCTGCGCAGCATTTGCGACACCTTGGGCGTGGTTCCCACTTGAATATGCAAGCACACCTTTGGTGTCTTTTGGCAGCGCACTTATGGCCGCCCAGCCACCACGAAATTTGAATGACCCCGTGTGCTGCAGGTTCTCAGCTTTCAAAAACACGCGCTTGCCCGCAATTTTGTCGAGGGCTGGTGAATTGAGCAGTGGCGTACGGCGCACGTGCCCTTCAAGTCTTTTGTCCGCTGCGCGAATTTCATCAATGTTCATAAACAATCCAACCATTTGTTCAGGGTCTGCACTGCCGCTGGTTCATCCAAAAATGGCACATGACCGCGGTCTTTAATGACGGCGTGCATCATATCGGGGCGTTTGGCCAGCATCTTGTCGAGGGTGACTTGAGTAAACAGGTCTGAGTTTTCGCCCTTAATTGTGCAAATTGGTAAACCTGCCAGCGCATCAAATAAGGGCCACAGATCGGGAAGGGGCGTATCAGGGGGCGGCACAATGGTTTCCGACAGGCGCGGGTCATAGTTGATTTTCAAGCCATCGGGCGTTTGGCGATAATGCGTGTGCACTTCTTCGTGCCAACGGCTGGCTGGCACATTCGCAAAGCCCACCATCAACTGCGCACGCATGTTGGCCGCCTCAGAGTAGGTTTGTGCAGCAGGATTGCGCCCCACATACGCACGGATTGCATCCATGCCAGTTTGGGAAATCTCGGGCCCGATATCATTCAGCGCGACACCGATGAGGCGGCTTTTGTGCGTCGCAGCAAGCGCCATGGCGATTAACCCGCCGCGTGATGTTCCCAGGATTGCAGTGGAGTTCACCCCCAGATGATCCAGCAAATCCAACGCGTCTTGGGCTTCGTGAGCGATTGAATATGTGGCAGGGTCGGCCCAATCCGATTTGCCTCGCCCGCGGTAGTCCATGGTTATGATCCGCACATCGCCGCGTTGGCGCAAATGGGGGATGACATACTGAAAATCGTCACTGTTACGGGTCAGCCCCGACAAGAGCAAAAGGGGCGTGCCGCTGCCCTCGTCAGTATAATAAAGGTTGGTGCGGTCAGCTGCTGCGAAAATTGGCACTAGAGATACTCGGCAATTTTGGTCAGGTCCCGCTCGATAATTTTTGGCACCCCGTAGAGCCGGTCCACAGGGTCCCCCGCGCGGTTCACCCAGACGGTGCGCCAGCCGTAGTGCGCCGCACCCGCCGCGTCCCAGCCGTTGGATGACATGAACAGCACCTCATCTTTTGGCGCCGTTACCATGTCATAAACACGTGTGTCGGGCTTGAAGACGCCGATGTCATCAATGCTCCAGACATTTGTAAAGGCATGGCTTAGCCCAGCTGAACCGATCGCAGCATTCAACATGTCGTGGGTACCGTTGGACAAAATGCTGCAAGATATACCGCGCGCAGATAGATCGCGCAGCACAGTTGCAACTTCATCGTAGGCATCAAGGTGGCGGTAAAGGTCCAGCAATCTTTGGCGCAGATTTGCGTCAGAAATTCCCTGGGCCTCAAGGGCCCAATCAAGCGCGTCTTGAGTGATTTGCCAGAAATCAGCGTGTTCTTTGGCGATTGTGCGCAGCCAAGTGTAGTTCAGCTGTTTGGCGCGCCAGTCTGCTGCAAGTTGTTGCCAGCACTCAGCTATTGCGTGGTTTTCTGGCTGTGATGCTGCTCGGCGGGCGGCCGAGGCTACATCAAACAACGTGCCGTAAGCATCGAAAACACAGGTGGTGATGGGCATTTCCTTGGCTCCTTCAACGTACAAAGCCAGAGTGCCCATCCGCCCGCCAGCGTCAAGCGTGTCTGTGACACGCTAGGTCGTGTGTTAAAGGTTTTCGGACTGCGGCATGCCCAGCACGTGGTAGCCGCCATCCACTCGGATGATCTCGCCGGTTGTGCACGCGCCTGCATCTGACGCCAGATACACGGCTGTGCCGCCCACGGCCTCTAGGGTTGCGTTTGAACGCAGCGGTGCGTTTGTCTCGGTCTGCCGGAAGGTCTTGCGCGCGCCGCCAATCGCCGCACCTGCTAAAGTTTTCATCGGGCCGGGACTGATTGCGTTTACGCGAATGCCGTCTGGGCCTAGATCATTGGCAAGATAGCGCGTTGCACTTTCAAGTGCCGCTTTGGCAACGCCCATCACGTTATAGAAAGGTGTAACGCGGTTGCTGCCTTGGTACGTCAAGGTCAGTACTGTGCCCCCGTTTGGCATCAACAAAGACGCGCGTTTTGCACAATCAATCAGAGAATAACAGCTGATTGCCATAGAGTTCTTGAAGTTGTCCCGTGAGGTGTCCGAGATGCGGCCCGTCAGCTCATTTTTGTCGGAATATGCAATGGCGTGCACCAAAAAGTCGATCGTGCCCCACTTGTCTTTGAGCGTTTCAAACGCTGCGTCCATCGAGGCGTCATCGGTGACGTCCACATCGACCATAATGTCCGAACCAACGCTTTCAGCCAGTGGCGCCAGACGCTTGCCAAAAGCTTCGCCTTGGTAGGAGAATGCCAATTCGGCGCCTGCGCGGTGCATTTCGCGGGCAATGCCCCAAGCGATTGAGCGCTCATTCGCGACACCCATGATCAGGCCGCGTTTACCTTGCAATGAATTGGTCATTTTTCTTCCTCATAGACTTACCAACTAAGTGACCCGTTTGGGCGCTTAGGTCAAGTTGACGCAGGGTTTTATGAGGAAGGGTTCGATGTGCGAGCAGCAGTTGAAGCACCCGCACATCTGGTTCGTAGGGGGTTAGTCCTGGAACTTACTCAACAGCATTGAGCCGTTAGTCCCACCAAAGCCGAACGAGTTTGTCATGACCGTATCAAGGCCAGCGTTGTCTACGCGCGCGGTTGCAATCTCTGCAGGGGCGAGCGCCGGATCAAGTGTTTCGACGTTGATTGATGGCGCGATAAAGTCGTCTTTCAGCATCAACAGGCAGTAGATCGCTTCTTGTGCGCCAGTTGCCCCTTGTGAGTGGCCAGTCATTGATTTGGTCGAGCTGATCACAGGTGTGCTGCCTTGTCCGAAAACGCGGCGCACTGCTTCTACTTCACCAACGTCACCGACAGGTGTCGATGTGCCGTGGGCATTGATGTAGCTGATCTTGCGGTCTTGCGGCAAAGTTTGCAGCGCCAAACGCATTGCCCGTTCGCCGCCCTCACCAGATGGCGCAACCATGTCAGCACCGTCGGATGTTGCGCCAAGGCCTGTGACTTCTGCATAGATCTTCGCACCGCGCGCTTTGGCGTGCTCAAGATCTTCAAGCACTACAATCGCGCCGCCCCCTGCAATGACAAACCCGTCACGGTCTGCGTCAAACGCCCGTGAGGCTTTCTCGGGCGTGTCGTTATATTTCGATGACATCGCGCCCATCGCATCAAAGAGGCACGACAGAGTCCAATCAAGTTCTTCGCCGCCGCCTGCAAACATGACGTCTTGCTTGCCCATCATGATTTGTTCTGCTGCGTTGCCGATACAGTGCAGGGAAGTGGAACATGCAGAGGTGATTGAGTAGTTGATACCCTTAATTTGGAACGCGGTTGCCAAATTCGCGCTGATTGTCGACCCCATACATTTTGGCACCGCGAATGGTCCGATACGTTTGGTTGCACCGCTTTTCAAAACAGTCTGATGTGCTGCCAGCATGGATGACGTTGAAGGGCCGCCAGAACCTGCAACCAAACCAGTGCGCGGGTTAACAACATCTTTTTCCTCAAGGCCTGAATCTGCGATCGCTTGGCTCATGGCGATGTGGGCGTATGCCGCGCCGGGGCCCATGAAACGCATGGCACGTTTGTCGATATGTTCCTTGGGGTCAATTTTCAGGGTGCCGGCGACTTGGCTGCGAAACCCGTGCTCGGCCATTTCCTCAGACGCAACAATTCCGCTTTTACCTGCTTTCAAAGCGGTAGTGACTTCCTCGGCTGAATTTCCGATGGGCGATACAATTCCCAGTCCTGTGACGACAACGCGGCGCATGAGCAGCTCCCTTTATTGGCTTTATGGATATGTATGGGAGAGCCGCTGGCGGGGCAAGAGGGGCGCTGACCAACAGCGGTATCGAAGCGTGCGCGTCAACGAAAAGTGCCGCTGTCTTTATGAAGCAGCGGCACCTTTATTTGTCTCATCGGTTTTGGGTGAACCCAATGTGATCCTTAGCTTTCGCTTAGTGCCACTTTCATGTCTTTGACTTGGTAAATCACTTCGCCGTCTGCCTCCACGATGCCGTCTGCAACGCCCATGGTTAGGCGGCGGGTTTGGATCGCCTTGGTGAAGTCAATTTTGTAGGTAAGTAATTTGCGGTCAGGACGCACCATGCCGGTCAGCTTCACTTCGCCAACGCCAAGCGCATAGCCGCGCCCCTGCCAGCCGCGCCAGCCAAGGTTAAAGCCCGTTAACTGCCACAGGCCGTCAAGGCCCAGACAGCCGGGCATGATGGGGTTTCCGGGAAAGTGACAATCGAAAAACCACAGGTCAGGGGTGATATCGAACTCTGCGGTGATGTGGCCTTTGCCGTGTGCGCCGCCGTCTGCAGAAACGTCCATGATCCGGTCCATCATCAGCATGGGTGGGGCTGGAAGTTGTGCATTACCTTCGCCAAATAGCTCCCCACGGGCGCATTTTAGCAGATCATCTTTGTCGAAGCTGGTGGGGAATTGGGACATGTTTTTCTCTTTCGTCACATTGCGTGGCTTGCTCATGTCATCTCTACCATTGCCGTAAAGTCAGGTGCAACCGTCTGGCCTACTGTGGGTAAAGAGCTGTGCAAATGCCCGTAAAGAAAAGCCATTTTTACGCATTCTTGCCTTTGCAGTTGAAAACGGCTCGCAAAATAGCATATATCAACAACATGAGTACTGAGACGCTTCTCCCAACCCAACGTGGCACTGACTGGCTTACCGCCGGTGGTGTGCGCCCAACGAAACAACGCGTTTCATTGGCGACATTGCTTGTGGGTGATGGGCAGAACCGCCACGTAACGGCCGAAGGGCTTTATGAGGCTGCGTCAAGATCGGGCGAGGGTGTTTCTCTTGCGACCGTTTACAACACTCTGGCCGCGTTTTGTGATGCGGGCCTGATGCGTGAGATTACGGTTGATGGGGCGAAAAGTTATTTCGACACCAACATGTCAGATCACCCGCATTTTTACTGGGAAGACACCGCGTCTTTGACGGATGCGCCAGCGGATCAGCTGGAAATTGCCAAACTGCCGGACTTGCCCGAAGGGGCTGAGATTGCGTCAGTTGATGTCGTCATCCGTCTGCGCCGCACTTAACTAGCTGTTAATTACCTGTTAAATTAGCACCACTGACCTGGCTCCATTAGTCCGAGGTCCAAAAGCTGTTGCGAGTGCCATTCAAACTGCACCGAATTACGCCACTGAAATGTTGAGATATCAAAAGACGAACCGGGGTTCCGCTTTAACGCCTTTGCTGTGCGAAAAGAGGCCACCACCGCAGTGATGTTGTTGTGCCAAGGACAGGCGTAGGTGTTGTATTCTTCATCGTTCAGTGTGTGATCCGTGCGCAGCTCAAGTCCTGACTTGGCACGAAACAGGCTGATCCGGTCAATCTTGCGGCGCTGCTCAGGGATGTGTTCCTCGAACCGCCACCGTACTCCACCAAAGAAATCAAGCTGCCTTTCTTTCGGCTCCCAATTGGCGTCGGGATCTTTGCGGGCCAGTGCGTAGTAACCTGATTTATCAAGGTGCGCGCGCTCAACGGAAACCGCATTGGGATGCGCGTCCAGATCGTCTGCATAGAGGTCAATCACATATGTCAGCATCGCATCGCGCCGTTCTTCGGCATGAAACTGTAGCATTTCCTTGACGCTACGGGTCTCGCAGAACGGGTAAAACAAGTATTCAGCGTTATGACAGTAATAAACCCATTGTCCGTTTGCGGCACCGATGACACGGTTTACGTGTGTGCAAACCGCCTCTGGTTCAATCGGGTCATAGGCAATGCGGTGCACCACCTCTTCATGGGCGGGATCGATTGCGATGTCATCCACCGCAAAGACCAAAACGGTGCCAAACCCAAGGCCAAGATGATGTTTGATCGTGCTATTCACTTCAACGCTGTCTTCCACAAAGATCAGCGCAATCGGCCCTTGGCGCAGCACATCTGCGCCTGAGGCGATGAAATCATCTAACGTATTGTGCCGCATAAGCTGTGAAATCCGTCAATAGTACCCGTTGACAGTGCTTCAATAGCGAACCATTTGCATGCCAGAACTACATTATATACATGGGCGCATGGGCGCGCATAGTGCTTTCCTCATCCCAACCAGCAAGGGTCCTTGTCATGGCTGACACCAAGAAGTTGTTTATCAAAACCTACGGCTGTCAAATGAACGTCTATGACAGTGAACGCATGGCTGAGGCGATGGGCTCCAAGGGCTACACAGAAGTGTCCAGCCCCGAAGAAGCAGACATGATTTTGCTCAACACTTGCCACATCCGCGAGAAGGCCGCTGAAAAGGTCTACTCCGAACTGGGCCGTCTCAAGACGCTGAAGACCGATAAGCCTGACCTGAAGATTGGTGTAGCGGGCTGTGTCGCTCAGGCTGAGGGTGAAGAGATCATGCGTCGCCAGCCCGCAGTTGATCTGGTTGTTGGGCCGCAGTCGTATCACCGCCTGCCCGAGATGGAGGAGAAAATTCAAACGGGCCGAAAGGCGCTCGACACGGATTTCCCTGAAGAAGATAAATTCGACCACCTCAAGTCGCGTCCCAAAGCCAAACGTGGCCCAACGGCGTTTCTAACGGTCCAAGAGGGCTGTGATAAATTCTGCGCGTTCTGCGTGGTGCCGTACACCCGCGGTGCCGAAGTCAGCCGCCCCGCGTCGCGCATCGTCACAGAAGCCCGTGATCTGGTAGAACGAGGTGTGCGCGAAATTACATTGCTGGGCCAAAACGTGAATGCGTACCACGGTGCGGCGGACGACGGTTTTGATACGTCACTGGCGCAACTTATCTGGCAGCTGGACAAAATTGACGGCTTGGAGCGCATCCGCTTCACCACTTCACACCCCAATGACATGACCGATGACCTGATCGAGGCACACGGTACATGCGATAAACTGATGCCGTATTTGCACTTGCCAGTGCAGTCAGGAAGCAACCGTATCCTCAAGGCGATGAACCGTAAACACACCGCCGAAGAGTACCTTAAGGTGATTGAGCGTATCCGCGCAGCGCGCCCTGACATTATGCTCTCTGGCGACTTTATCGTAGGCTTTCCGGGTGAAACGGATCAGGACTTCGAAGACACTATGTCCTTGATCCGCGCCACAAACTATGGCTCTGCGTTCAGCTTTAAGTACTCTACACGCCCCGGTACGCCAGCGGCAGAAAAGCCCCAGGTTGATGATGGGGTCGCAAGCGAGCGCCTTCAGCGCCTTCAGACACTGATTTCAGAGCAGCAACGCGCAGGTCAAGACAGTATGGTTGGTCGCAAAGTGAAAGTTCTTTTTGAAAAACGTGGCCGTCGCGAGGGGCAGTTGATCGGCAAGTCTGAGTATCTGCACGCCACCCATGCATTTGCCCCCGATCATCTGTTGGGCGAGGTGGCTGAAGTGCTGATCACCGCCTCTGAAACCAACTCGCTGACTGGAGAGCTTGTCTCGTCCTGAAGTGCGCGCAGGCCTTTTGTCATCGATATTTCATACGATGGCGCGTAAATCGGCAACAATAGGCTGTCCGCTTAGACATTGTTGCGTACTCACGCACAATATGTGGTAGTTTTTTCTTCACAAACTGCCCGAATTTGCTAGAGTTTTAGGTATTAACGGATTTTTGACACGCCGGCGTCAAAACTGATTTCCGTGTTTTTGAGTGAACACCGGTTACAACGGCAGAGGATACATCTCGTGGTGAATAGAGTGAAAAACATAGCGCAATCCGCTATCGCAACGGCTGCGGTCGCTGTGGCGGCGTTGGCGTTTCAGACAACTGATGCAGCTGCACAACAGCGCACAGTGGTAGGCGAGCGTTACGTACCAACAATCTGGGTTGACCCCGATGGCTGCGAGCATTGGGTGATGGATGACGGCGCGGAAGGCTTTATGACGCCTCACGTCACGCGCCAAGGCATTCCGGTGTGTAATCGCGGCAATACGTGCGGCGTTATCAACTCTGACCAACTTTTTGCCACCAACCGGTACCATGTCTCGAACGCAGGCCGCGCGCGTTTGGCGGAATTCTTCCGCGAAACCGGTGCGGCGGGCTACGTTATCACTGGCCACACAGATAGCCGTGCATCTGACGCCTATAACATGCGTCTGTCACTGAACCGCGCAAACGCGGTAGCCGCGGTGGGTCGCTCTGCAGGGGCCAATATTGTGGATGTACGCGGTTACGGGGAGCGCCAACCACGTGCATCAAATAAAACCCAAGCAGGCTTGGCGCAAAACCGCCGCGTCGAAATCATCTGTATCCGCTGAGGAGTGAGTAAATGAATATTGTTAAAACCATCGCTCTTGGGTCGGCGGGACTGCTTATGGCGGGCTGTGTGTCTGGCTTTGAGGGTGGACCTCGGGACGACAAAACCGTTGATGCAGGCTTTCGTGGCAACAAGGACCTAAGCCAGTTGCAGGCGGGTATCTGGGTTGATCCTACAGGCTGTGACCACTGGATCATCGATGACGGTATCGAAGGGTATTTGTCCGCGCGTTTGGACCCTGAAGGCAAGCCAGTTTGCTCAGGCGTTGCCCCACCCAACACAGCCATCGGTCCTTTCAAGGGCGCCGATGACGTATCTGATCCGCTCTGATCCGGCTGATCCTATCGACGTGTTTCTGAAACCCCTGCCAATTGGTGGGGGTTTTACTTTTAGCGCTACAACACTTTAGGGCGGCAGCCGTTCATTGTTCGCGCTTTTGCTTTGCTGCGGCTTTGCGTTCTTCATACCGTTGCCAAAGGAACATCTGACCGTTTTGTCGTGCGTTGGCCAACCATAGGCGTTTGCGCAGGCCTGGGCTTTCTAAGTGTGTGTAAACGCCGCCAGAGTGGCGTGGCCAGTCGATCGCGTGTCCTTGTCTGACCATTTCTGCGGACACATCTGTTCCGTCTGGTAGATAGCATTTTGCGACTGCTCGTCCGAAGTGATCAATTGCCGTGATTTCTGCTGTGATCCGCTGTCCCTTACATAATTCAAGAAGTTTCCATTTAGCCTTTTGGCCGTAGGGGTGATTGATCTCGGGGGCATCAACGCCAAACAATCTGATTTCCGTTTTCTGAATGCGCAGGCTGTCTCCGTCGATAATGTAGGCGGGGCCTTCTAGCTTTTTGCCCACCTCAGGATTTGATGACTTTGGAGGTGGGCGTGACGCCGTGGCGCTCGGAGCAGTAGTTTTTCGTGTAGGCCTGACCTGCTTCGGAATGGTACTTTGCCGCGGCCGTGCTGTTGATTGTGGCGGTGGGGTTTTGTGCCCCATCTGCGATGCAATCCACCAAACAACTGCACATAAAGCGATAAGCGCAAATATTTCCATAAACCTGTTCACCAATTAACACGGCTGTGCCGCTACCACTAAATACCTCGATACTATGTCGGCAAAACGTTGGTAGGTACAGACTTTGCTGGGAATGAGTGTTCGGCCGGGTCGTTGCGTCAAAACGTCTCTTATCTCTTCAGCACGCTGGTCGTCCGAAAAAATGTTATAATTCTGTAAAACAGGCTTTTGGTGGGTTGCATCCCCATTCCCGTGGGGACACGGTTGAAGCCACGTTCTGGCCAATCGCCACCGACACATCAAAAGGGAGACATGATTGCCTGTCGATACGCTGATACCTGAGACCGGATCTGCTTCAGATCAGGGTCCAGACACCACAGAGACGCTTCTCGAGTTTCCTGACAACCGCCTTTTGATTGACCTGTGCGGTGAATACGATCGCAATCTGAGCCACATTGAGAACGCGCTTTCGCTTCAGATTATCCGCCGTGGCAACCGTCTGGCGTTGATTGGTGACGTGGACACAAGTGCACGCGCGGCGCAGGTTTTGGGTGGGCTCTACATGCGGCTTGAAGCGGGCGGCGAAGTTGATATCGGTGAGATTGACGGCGCACTACGCCTGAGTGCGCCTGTTTTCGATCCTGCCAAAGACAGTGCTGAGGAAAAGCCTGCGACGGCCGCAGGCGGCATGACCGGCGCGCAAATCGAGATGTTTAAAGGTGGTGATGTTGAGATCACCACTCGCAAGAAACTGGTCAAACCGCGCACGCAGGCCCAGAAAAATTATGTGCGTGAGATTTTCAAAAATGAGTTGTGCTTTGGTATCGGTCCCGCCGGGACAGGCAAAACGTATCTGGCTGTCGCTGCTGCGGTGAACATGTTTGTTGGCGGTAAAGTGGATAAGATCATTCTGTCGCGCCCAGCCGTTGAGGCAGGTGAGCGTCTTGGCTTTTTACCCGGGGACATGAAAGACAAAGTCGATCCCTACATGCAGCCGCTCTATGATGCGTTGAATGATTTTTTGCCGTCCAAACAAGTTACAAAGCTGATCGAAGACAAAAAGATCGAGATCGCACCGCTTGCCTTCATGCGCGGTCGGACGTTGGCTAATGCGTTTGTTGTGCTGGACGAGGCGCAGAACGCCACATCCATGCAAATGAAGATGTTCCTGACCCGTCTGGGTGAAGGGTCACGAATGGTGATTACTGGCGATCGCACGCAGGTGGATTTGCCGCGTGGTGTTCAATCAGGGCTGCGTGACGCAGAACGTCTTTTGAACGGGATAAAGCACATCAGCTTCAACTATTTCACCGCCAAGGACGTCGTGCGTCACCACTTGGTCGCCAAAATTATTGAGGCGTATGACAAAGATGATCCGGCCAAAGGATGATCGATGTCGTTCTGGAAGACGCGCGCTGGGCGGGGCTTGAGGCGCTGGCTATTGCTGCCACTGACGCTACGCTGACCCATTTGTCGCTGGATCCTGCGTCTTATTTGGTGTGCGTGATGGGCTGTGATGATGCGCGGATTGCCGAGTTGAACGCCGAATTTCGCGAGAAACCGACCGCGACAAATGTGTTGTCATGGCCCGCCCAAGAGCTTTCCCCACCGCAAGCCCCAACACCTGATCCGTTCGAGGATGAGACAGAGTTGGGTGATATCGCGCTGGCATATGAGACATGCCATCGCGAGGCAGAGGAAGCCCAGCTTACCCCACAGGCGCATATTACCCATTTAATTGTGCATGGAACCCTTCATTTATTGGGGTATGATCACATTGAAGACACAGATGCAGAGTTGATGGAGGGTTTAGAAGTAGAAATCCTTGCAAAACTGGGCATCCCTAACCCATATTAGTTAAGTCCGAGGGCGACTGGCCCCTCACAAACACGATTGTGACACGATGAACGACAGTTCCGACGGCTCCTCTAGCGCAGCGCAACGCGCGCAGGCACTTGATGCCACACCGTCTAAATCCCCTTCCTCTGATGACACTAATGATGTCGCAGCGGAACTCCGCTCCACTGAGGCGCAACCTACCCTTGAGGCTGACGTGCCGGTGGCAAAATCTGACAGCTTTTTCGGCCGTATAATTGGCGCGCTTAGCCCTGCGGATGATACCCGTTCCGATGCGGGGGCAGGCGTAAATGCTGGCGCGCGCTCGACCCACGGGATGATCAACTTGCGCCGGTTGCAGTTGGATGACATTGCTATTCCGCGTGCAGATATTACTGGCGTGGCGCTTGATATCTCAAAAGATGATCTGGTCGAAGTTTTCCGTCATAGCGGCTTTACCCGCTTGCCCGTTTATGACGGCAATCTTGATGCGCCGGTCGGGTTGATCCACCTAAAAGACCTTGCCCTGCGTCACGGGTTTAACGGGTCCAAGAAGTTTGACCTAAAAGCGATGCTGCGCGAATTGATCTATGCCCCGCCCTCCATGCCGACGGGGGTTTTGCTGCAAAAGATGCAGGCCGAGCGCATTCATATGGCGCTTGTCATCGATGAATATGGCGGTGTGGACGGCTTGGTCACCATTGAGGACTTGATTGAGCAAGTCATCGGCGAGATCGAAGACGAGCACGATGTGGCAGATGCAGACATGTGGAGTCAGGAAACGGACGGTAGCTACCTCGCGCTGGCCAAAACGCCGCTTGATGAGTTTGAGCACCACATCAGCCAATCCCTGACGGATCACGAAGACATCGACGAAGAGGGCATCGATACCCTTGGTGGACTGGTCTTTATGTTGTCCGGTTCGGTGCCGGCGCGCGGCGAGGTGGTCAAACACCCTGCTGGACCAGAATTTGAAGTGATTGATGCAGACCCGCGCCGGATCAAACGCCTTAGGGTACGGGTGCCTTGATCCCAAAACTGCCCGTTTGGGTTTCAGCAATCGCAGGTGCGATTGTTGCCCTTGCTGGCGCCCCCTTTGGCATTATTGCTGCGGCTTTTGCGGGGGGTGTTTTGCACCTGTCGCAATCTGTTTATGACCGCAGCATATGTGCGGCGTCTCTGCGGAGCTGGCTGTTCGGCTTTGGATATTTCGCTGTCACATTACATTGGATTGTTGAACCGTTCTTGGTGGACGCTGCGCGGCACGGCTGGATGGCGCCGTTTGCCTTGGTGTTTTTATGCGGTGGCTTGGCGGTGTTTTGGGGCTTGGCACAGGGGGTGGCGTTTCTTGCTACGTCCGAAACTGTACCGGCTGACAGTCCTACTTTTCATTTCAAAACGATCTGGAAACGCGAACGCACATTGGCTTTGGGGCCGCGGGCTCATGCTCATTTTCTGATGAATTGGGCGTTTGCACTGGGTGGTGTTGAAGTGCTGCGCAGCTTTGCGTTTACGGGATTTCCTTGGGGTTTGTTGGGCTATATTTGGGTCGACACGCAGGCTTCAATGCTTGCCACTGTGGTTGGTCCCCATGGTCTCGGGCTCTTGAGCCTGTTCGCTGTTTGCGTCTTTGCATGGGCGGTGTTGAACCGCCATGTTCTGCCTGCCCGCGTGGGGTGGGGGACGATGATTGGGGTGCTAATCGTTGTGTTGGCTGGAATGCAGCCTATGCCACCTGCGCGAGCCAATGTTGGGTCCGCTGAAGTAGAGCAAACGCTGGTCCGGATTGTGCAGCCAAATGCGCCGCAATCCGAGAAGTGGCTGCCTGAGAAAGCGCGTGATTTTTTCGACCGAAGCGTCGCGCTGAGCGAAGCTGCACCTGAAAATGGCGGGCGCAGGCCCGATTTGATTGTCTGGCCCGAGACATCAATTCCCGTGTGGTTGGATGAGGCGGATGTTGCGATTGGTATGATTTCGCGTGCACTGCCACAAACACCGGTGATTGCGGGGCTGCAGCGCGCAGATCGCTTGCGGTTTTTTAATACTGCCGTTGTGATTGATGATGGTTACGTGACCGATTTTTATGACAAGGCGCAATTGGTCCCATTCGGAGAATATCTGCCTTTTGGTGGCTTGCTGTCTAAGCTTGGCATCTACGGGCTTGCTGCGAATGAGGGGGGCGGCTTTTCGCGCGGTATCGGAATGCGTACGCTACAGGTAGGTGACCTAGGTCGCGCGCAAATTTTGATTTGCTATGAGGGGATTTTCCCGCATTTGGCGGGGGCAACCAAAGAGCGCCCTGCATTTTTTGCACTGATCACTAATGATGGATGGTTTGGCAACTGGGCTGGTCCGCGCCAGCATTTGGTGCAAGCACAGTTTCGCAGTCTTGAGCAGGGCATTCCAATGCTACGCTCGGCCAATACGGGGATCAGTGCAATAATCGATGCCCGCGGACGCGTGACAGCACAACTTGGGATGAACCAAACAGGCTTTATCGATGCAGGTATGCCCGCTGCGCGAAAGGCCACACTTTATGCGCGTACGCGTGATTGGCCGATCATCGGCGTCTTCATGTTGTGGCTTATTGGCACGTCTGTGCTGGTGTGGCGGCGTTCGTCGTTGACGTGATGTGCCTAAAGGCATAGCGAAGACGCCATGCCTCACCAACGGCTTCCTGACGGTGTGGGCGGTATTCAACTGGAGCACGTTTCATGACACGATCTAATTACACATTTACCTCGGAGTCCGTTTCCGAGGGTCACCCGGATAAAGTCTGCGACCGGATTTCCGATGCAGTACTTGATGCCTTTTTGGCCGAGGAGCCTGAGGCGCGTGTCGCAGCAGAAACGTTCGCCACCACAAACCGCGTTGTGATCGGTGGCGAGGTTGGCTTGTCTGATCCCGACAAGCTGAAAGACTACATGGGTCGCATCGACGAGATTGCGCGCGCCTGTATCAAAGACATCGGTTATGAGCAGGACAAGTTTCATCACGAAACAGTTGAGATCACCAACCTGTTGCACGAGCAGTCGGCGCATATTGCCCAAGGCGTTGATGCCTCCGCGGACAAAGATGAAGGCGCTGGCGACCAAGGGATTATGTTTGGTTTCGCCACCCGCGAAACAGACGCGTTGATGCCTGCGCCTATCCAGTATTCGCACGCGATTTTGCGTCGCTTGGCCGAAGTGCGTAAAGACGGCACAGAGCCCACATTGGGGCCTGATGCTAAGTCACAGCTTTCTGTTGAATACCGCGACGGCGTGCCCGTTGGTGTGTCCTCAATCGTGTTGTCGACCCAGCACCTTGATGCCTCAATGAGCAGTGCCGACGTTCGCGCAGTTGTTGAGCCCTACATTCGTGAAGTACTCCCCGAGGGGTGGATATCCGCGGATACCGCTTGGCACGTGAACCCCACCGGCAAGTTTGTGATTGGCGGGCCTGATGGGGATGCGGGTTTGACAGGCCGCAAAATTATCGTGGACACCTACGGTGGTGCAGCCCCCCATGGTGGGGGTGCGTTCTCGGGTAAAGACCCGACCAAAGTAGACCGGTCAGCGGCTTACGCAGCGCGTTATCTGGCCAAAAATGTTGTGGCTTCTGGCATGGCTGCGAAATGCTCGATCCAGCTGAGCTACGCAATTGGCGTGGCTGAGCCACTATCGATCTATGCTGACACATTTGGCACCGGCGAAGTGGATGATGCGGCGATTGAAAAGGCGATCCGTGCAACGATGAGCCTGACACCGCGCGGTATTCGCGAACATCTGGGCCTGAACCGCCCGATCTATCAGCGCACAGCAGCCTATGGTCACTTCGGCCGTAGCCCCGAAGCGGACGGTGGATTTAGCTGGGAGCGCACGGATCTGGTGGATGCGCTGAAAGCAGCGGTCTAGTCTTCCGCGCAGAGTGTTACGTCCCGCGTGCGAACGGCTTGCTTGCCAAGTCTGCGCGCGGTGCGTAAACCGCCGATTATGACCGATACAACACACAAAAGCGGTGCGCCTTGGCGTAATTTTTATGGGCGTTTCAAGGGTAAGGGCCTGCGTTCTGCGCAAGAGCGTTATCTTGATGAGGACCTTGCGGCTTTGTCGCCCGGTGCTGTGTCTTGGGAGGATAATCCCGAGCGGACGCCTTTGGAGTTACCAAAGGTTTTTGGCGACAAAGATGTGTGGCTTGAAATTGGTTTTGGCGGCGGTGAGCATCTTGTACACCAAGCAGCAGAGAACCCGCAGGTCGGCATTATTGGCGCAGAGCCTTACATAAACGGCGTGGCGATGTTGCTTGGTAAAGTGCGTAAAGCAGGTGTTGAAAACCTTGCAATTTACCCCGGTGACGCCCGTCATTTGTTCGATGTGTTGCCAGACGCGAGTATTTCAAAAGCGTTTCTTCTTTATCCAGATCCATGGCCCAAAAAGCGGCACCATCGCCGCCGATTTGTCACGCAAGAACATCTTGAGCCTTTGGCGCGTGTGCTTAAACCCGGCGCTGAATTTCGTGTGGCGACAGATATTGCAGACTATGTTCGCCAAACCTTGGTCGAAGTTCCCAAGGCAGGTTTTGAGTGGTTGGCTGAAGCGCCTGCAGATTGGCGCACCCCGTGGGGTGACTGGATTTCGACGCGGTACGAGCAAAAGGCCATCCGTGAAGGTCGCCCCCAGCATTATCTGACGTTTCGCAAGATCTGACCTGGTGGAGTGAGTATTTCTGCCAAAGCGAAACTGGCTGATTTACCTAGCATTAGCCACGGGTTAGAACGAGACACCGACCAAGTGGTCACCCAACGAGCAGTCCCAAGAGAGAGCGCGCATTATGTCCAGCCACGGTGAGCCAATTCCAATGCAATCGAGCAAAGCAGGCCCGCTGCGCGGTGAGGCAAATGTACCGGGCGACAAGTCTATTTCGCATCGTGCTTTGATTTTTGGGGCGATGGCTGTGGGCGAGACAACAATCACCGGATTGCTTGAAGGCGAAGATGTGTTGGACACCGCAAAGGCAATGCAGGCGTTTGGTGCGACAGTGACCAATCATGGCGGCGGTAAATGGTCTGTGCGCGGTGTTGGTGTTGGCGGCTTTAGCGAGCCTGAGAATGTGATTGATTGCGGGAATTCCGGTACTGGTGTGCGCTTGATTATGGGGTGTATGGCCACCAGCGATATGTCTGTGACGTTCACAGGCGATGCCTCGTTACGCTCGCGGCCGATGGCCCGCGTGACGGACCCGATTGCGCTGTTTGGGGCGCAGTCTCACGGGCGCAGTGGTGGCCGCTTGCCGATGACAATTGTCGGTGCCGCCGATCCGGTGCCTGTAGAATATGTCACACCTGTTCCGTCTGCGCAGGTGAAGTCGGCTGTTTTATTGGCTGGGTTGAACGCGCCAGGCCAAACAGTTGTCATTGAGAAAGAAGCGACCCGTGATCATACAGAGCGGATGCTAAACGGTTTTGGCGCCAGCGTGATCACCGAGGAAGTTCCAGAAGGTCGCAAGATTACCCTGACGGGCCAGCCGGAATTAAAGCCGCAGGAAATTGTGGTGCCGCGTGACCCAAGCTCGGCCGCGTTTCCCGTGTGTGCCGCCCTGATCGTTGAGGGGTCTGATGTTCTGGTACCCAACATTGGTCTGAACCCAACACGTGCTGGCTTGTTTGAGACCCTGCGCGATATGGGCGCTGATTTAACGTATGAGAATTTGCGCACCGAGGGTGGTGAGCCTGTTGCCGATCTGCGTGCGAAATACTCGCCCAATATGAAGGGAATTGAGGTGCCAGCAGAACGCGCTGCGTCAATGATTGACGAATATCCGGTGCTGTCTGTTGTGGCGAGCTTTGCCAGTGGAAAGACGTTCATGCCGGGTGTGAAAGAGCTGCGTGTGAAGGAAAGCGACCGCATCGATGCAATGGCCCAAGGTCTTCGCGCGTGCGGTGTGCAAGTGGATGAGGGTGATGATTGGTGGGCAGTGCACGGTGGTGGCGCCGGTGGAAGCGCCAAAGGCGGTGCGACTGTTGAGAGCCGTTTGGACCACCGCATTGCGATGAGTTTCATGGTCCTTGGTATGGGCACGCCGGAGCCTGTCCGCGTTGATGATGGCGGCCCGATTGCCACAAGCTTCCCTATTTTTGAGGCGCTGATGAACGGCCTTGGTGCCAAAGTGGCGCGCGCGTGACCCTGACCGTTGCCATAGATGGACCAGCAGCCAGCGGGAAGGGTACGATTTCAAAACGTGTAGCCGCCGAGTTTGGTTTTGCCCATTTGGACACAGGCCTTTTGTACCGTGCCGTGGGGGCCAAAATGCTTGCGGGTGTTGAGCCGATTGAGGCCGCGCAAACTCTTGAAGCGGCTGATTTGACGCCAGAAAACCTGCGCACCGCAGAGGTGGCTCAGGCGGCGTCCAAGGTGGCGACGATTGAACAAGTACGGGCCGCTTTGGTTGATTTTCAACGTGCGTTTGCAGCGCGTGCGGGCGGTGCTGTTTTGGACGGTCGTGACATCGGCTCGGTGATTTGCCCCGATGCGCAGGTGAAATTATTCGTCACAGCCAGTGCCGAAGTCCGCGCCGAACGGCGGTATCTGGAGCTGGCGGGCAAGGGGCATGACGTGACCCGCGACGGAGTTCTGGCAGATGTGGTTGAGCGCGATCGCCGAGATAGCGAGCGTGCTGTTGCACCTATGAAGCCTGCAGAAGGTGCCGTGGTGATTGATACGTCCACGTTGGATATTGAGGCGGCTGTTGCGCGTGCGAGCCAATTTATCCGTGCGGCGTTAAAGACTTAAACCTCACTATTTATTTGTTATGCTCATCTTGTTGCCTGTGTTCAGAATGCGGGCACTACACTTGTGCGAGATAAACGGAGCCCGCGCCCAATGTCTGATTTGAAGATTACATGCCCCAAATGCAGCAGTGAAATTGAGCTGACCGAAAGTCTGGCAGGCCCCATGATGGCAGACATGAAGGCGCAATTTGCGGCTCAATTGGAGGCCAAGCGGCATGAGACGGAGCAAGCGGTTAAGGCTGCGGAACTGCGTGCCAAAGCGGCTGCAGAGCAAGCAGGCAAGCAGAACGCGCAAGAGCTGGCAGAGCGGCTGGCGGACCGAGAGGCAAAGCTGACCGAAGCACAGGCTGCGCAAGCAGCGGCCATGAAGCGTGAGCGCGAGTTGGCGGATAAAGAGGCTGAAATTGAGCTGACCATTCAAAAGCAGCTGGCGGTTGAGCGTGAGACTTTACGTACCAAACTGGCAGTTGAGGCCGAACAGAAAGCGGCTTTGCGCATTAGTGAGCAGAGCCAAACGATTGAGGGGCTGACCCGTAAGATCGAAGAGCTGCAACAGCGAGCGACCCAAGGCAGTATGCAGACCCAAGGCGAAGCAGCCGAGCTGGTTTTGGAAGAAACGCTGGGTACGGCATTCCCGTTAGACGTGTTGGAGCCCGTTGGTAAAGGTGTCAGCGGGGCTGACGTTGCCCAAGTGGTTGGTGATGGCCGCGGCGGTGAAGCCGGTACAATTCTCTGGGAGAGCAAGCGGACCAAAAATTGGTCGCCTGCGTGGCTGGCTAAGTTGCGGGAGGATCAGCGCAAGGCCGGTGCGCATATTGCCGTGTTGGTGTCCACCGCATTGCCAGATGGTGTGCAAAGCTTTGATCTGATTGATGGTATCTGGGTCTGTGGTCCCAGTTTTGCGGTGCCGCTTGCCCGGTCTTTGCGGCAGGGGTTGTTAGATGTGTCCACAGCAAAAGGCCTTAAGGTTGGGCAGCAAAGCAAGATGGAGCTTGTTTATGACTATCTGACAGGGACGCAGTTCAAGCAGCGGATTGAAGCAGTGCACGAGCGGTTCTCGGTGATGGAGGACGCGCTACGCAAAGAGCGGATATTCATGGAGAAGCAATGGGCGCTTCGACAAAAACAACTAGAGCTTGTGCAAAGCTCAATGCTTGGAGTTGGCGCAGACCTGAAAGCGATTGCCGGTGCATCCATGCCAGAGATTGATGGCTTGGATATGGAGGTTATTGGAAATAACGCTACGTAAACAACCTTTGGTTGAAAATCTTTAGTTTCAAACTGCTATCATAGGGTGCCTTAACCTTGACGCTCGCGCCAAGCAGAGTGGGCGGGCAGCACTAATTAGTTCACTGCCTATCAAAACGAGATGCCCAATGGATGCTTTTATGCGCGGCTTTTGTGCTGCCCTCTACTCTGGCGATGCCTGTACGGCCGCTGACTTCCTTAAATTGCCTAATGCGATGTTTCACAATGGCGCGATGCGGGTGAACAACTCGCATGCTGAAACGCGCAATATGATCGAAACGTTCCAAGCGGCTTACGCGAAATTGGGGCCGTTTCGTCATGACGCACAGATATTTCACCAAGCTGCTGAAACAGACACGCGGACCGCGGTTTCTCTTGAGACAGACTTTTTTGCACCCGATGATACAGCCTTGGGCAAGGCGAAATGTGAATTCTGGGTCGAGCAAACAACGCTGGGGCCGAAAATTGCGATGCTTGAGATCGTCGCCTCATTGCTACCCACGGATGTCATCGAAGATCAGCTCTTTGGTGCGCACGGGAAGCCAGGGCAAGCAGCCCTTGATTAGCAAGGGAATCTTGCTTATACGCGCGCTTGTTAAAGCGTCGGAACAGATGCGGACATGAGATTTGAGCAGGGTCGGTTTGTACCGGCCCTGATGTTTTCGTGGGCCAGCTGTTTTGAGGATTTGGCCAAATTCATCCAAAGACCGGCGGAGACAACCGCACGGCCAGAAAACTTTTAAAAAGGACGTTAACGCCACATGGCTAACACAATGGAAGAGTTTGAAGCACTCTTGAACGAAAGCTTCGAGATGGACACTCCCGATGAGGGAACAGTCGTAAAAGGTAAGGTCATCGCGATTGAAGCAGGCCAAGCCATCATCGACGTAGGCTACAAAATGGAAGGCCGCGTTGAACTTAAAGAATTCGCAAACCCAGGCGAAGCTCCCGAAATCGCAGTTGGCGACGAAGTAGAAGTCTTCTTGCGCTCTGCTGAGAACGCCCGTGGCGAAGCAGTTATCTCACGCGAGATGGCCCGCCGCGAAGAAGCATGGGACCGTCTGGAAAAAGCATACGCAGCAGAAGAGCGCGTCGAAGGTGCTATCTTTGGTCGCGTCAAAGGCGGCTTCACTGTGGACCTTGGCGGCGCAGTTGCGTTCTTGCCAGGCTCACAAGTTGACGTACGCCCCGTACGTGATGCTGGCCCGTTGATGGGTCTCAAGCAGCCGTTCCAAATTCTCAAGATGGACCGCCGCCGTGGTAACATCGTTGTATCGCGCCGTGCGATCCTCGAAGAATCACGTGCCGAACAGCGTGCTGAAGTCATCGGTAACTTGGCTGAAGGCCAAACTGTTGACGGTGTGGTCAAGAACATCACCGAATACGGTGCGTTCGTTGATCTGGGCGGTGTTGACGGTCTGTTGCACGTTACTGACATGGCATGGCGCCGCGTTAACCACCCGTCAGAAATCCTGACGATTGGCGAAACGATCAAAGTTCAGGTCATCAAGATCAACAAAGAAACACACCGCATCAGCCTCGGCATGAAGCAGTTGCAAGAAGACCCATGGGATATCGTTGCGGCGAAATACCCACTGGATTCTGTGCACACTGGTCGCGTTACCAACATCACGGACTACGGTTCGTTTGTTGAGCTGGAGCCAGGTGTTGAAGGTCTCGTTCACGTGTCTGAAATGTCTTGGACCAAAAAGAACGTACACCCAGGCAAAATCGTTTCCACCAGCCAAGAAGTCGAAGTCATGGTTCTGGAAATCGACGGTGCAAAACGCCGTGTGTCACTTGGCCTCAAGCAAACACAGCGCAACCCATGGGAAGTATTTGCTGAGCAATTCCCAGTTGGCACAGAAGTCGAAGGCGACGTCAAAAACATCACCGAATTCGGTCTGTTCATCGGTCTCGAAGGCGACATCGACGGCATGGTTCACTTGTCAGATTTGACATGGGAAGGCCGCGGCGAAGACGTGATTGGCGATTACCAAAAAGGCGACACAGTTCAGGCTGTTGTTACTGAAGTCGACGTTGAGAAAGAGCGCATCAGCTTGTCTGTAAAAGCGCTTGGCGGTGACAAATTCGCGGAAGCAGTTGGCGGCGTATCACGCGGTGCAGTTGTAACTGTTGAAGTGACCTCCATCGAAGACGGCGGCATCGAAGTGACTTACGAAGGTATGAAAGCCTTTATCCGTCGCTCTGATCTGTCACGTGACCGTGCCGAGCAACGTCCAGAGCGCTTCAGCGTTGGTGACAAAGTTGACGCACGCGTAACAAACATGGATGCGAAAACACGTCGCTTGGGTCTGTCGATCAAAGCACGCGAGATTGCCGAAGAAAAAGAAGCAGTTGAGCAGTACGGTTCTTCGGATTCCGGTGCATCGCTTGGCGATATCTTGGGCGCAGCGCTTAAGTCTGACGACTAATCCGCCGCTTCTAATTTGCTAGTAAAGGCCCCGCGTGATGATCATGCGGGGCCTTTTTTGTCTCGAATCGGGGAACTACTGATTTGCGGTGGTGATTGGGTTTGAGCCAAGCTGATCCGAAATACGTGCCTTCTTTTGTCGTTTGGTGCGTAAAAACCTGTCAAATTTAACCTAAATTGCATGCTTGATGCTGCAACGGCTTGTTTTCTAGTGATTTTCTCCGCCTAATGTTCAAACGTTTAGGCGTGAGTAAGTAGACTAAGGGGGCCGCGACATGATCCGGAGCGAACTGATCCAAAAGATTGCTGATGAAAATCCGCACCTTTACCAGCGCGACGTTGAGAAAATCGTGAATACGATCTTTGAAGAAATCATTGATGCCATGTCTCGGGGTGACCGAGTTGAGCTGCGTGGTTTTGGGGCGTTTTCCGTCAAGAAACGCGATGCACGCCAAGGCCGAAACCCGCGTACGGGCGAGGCTGTTTCGGTTGACGAAAAGCACGTTCCGTTCTTTAAGACCGGTAAGCTGTTGCGTGAGCGTTTGAACGACTAACCGCGGCGCTGTTGCAGAGTTAAGGAGCAAAGTATGCGCTACATTCGGTATGGCATTATTGGTTCGATCGCGGTTGTGTTGATTGTGGTCGCCCTTGCGAACCGAGGTGTGGTGACATTGCGCATTCTGCCACAAGAACTGGCCGAATTAATCGGTGTACCGCTATTGGCGCGCTCAGTTGATCTCCCCCTATTTCTTGTGATTTTTGGTGGTATTGCAGCCGGCGTTTTGCTGGGTTTTGTGTGGGAGTGGATGCGCGAGCATAAGATCCGCGCAGCCAAAGCCACGACGGAACGCGAGCTGAAGTCTCTTGAGCGTGAAGTGCGCCGCCTAAAAGGGAAACAAAACGAGGGCAAAGATGAGGTCCTCGCATTGCTTGATGATGCCAGCTAACCGATGGCACCTTTGATCCGAACAAAATTTTGCGGTTTAAGCCGCCCCGAAGACGTTACTGCTGCGGCCGATGCTGGTGCGGCGTATGTTGGCTTTGTCTTTTTCCCCAAAAGCCCCCGCAACGTGAGCATTGAACAAGCCGCAGCTTTGGCCGTTACGGTGCCCGTTGGGATTGCGAAGGTTGCCTTGGTTGTAAACGCGAGTGATGCTGAGCTGGACGCAATTGTTGAGGCTGTGCCCTTGGATATGCTGCAGCTGCACGGCGCGGAGAGTGTCGAGCGGGTGCGCGAAGTACGCACACGCTACGGCCTGCCGGTTATGAAAGCTGTTGGCGTGGCGGATGCGGATGATCTGCCTGCGCTAGATGCCTATGCGATGGCCGCTGATCAGCTTTTGATTGATGCTAAGCCACCCAAAAACGCCGACCTACCCGGTGGTAACGGTCTCTCGTTTGATTGGCGTTTGATTGCGGGTAAATCTTGGCCCGTACCGTGGATGCTGGCCGGTGGGCTGACCCCGGATAACGCGGCTGAGGCCGTGGCCATGACAGGCGCGCGTCAGCTAGATGTATCCTCAGGGGTTGAGGCAAGTGTTGGCGTTAAAGACAGCGAGCTAATGACGGCCTTTGCTGAGGCCGCCAACGGCGGAATATCCTGAAGCTACGCGTGTCAGACAGCGTTCTCTTCCAATACCTCTATAGGAACGATTTTCAACGCGCGCTGATGGGTCGCCTCAAGATGGACTTTGGGAGCGCAACCTTCGTGGTGGGCTTGCAAAAAGCGCGTCGCGCATAGGCACCAACTGTCACCTGCTTTCAAGCCCACGAACCCGTATTGCGGGCGCGGAGTGCTAAGATCGTTCCCGACGTATTTGGAAAAGGCGAGGAATTCGTCAGTCATGACTGCGCAGACTGTGTGGCTGCCTTGATCGGCGTCACAGGTGTTGCAAAAGCCATCGCGGAAAAAGCCAGTCACGGGGTCGGTGCCGCAGATCACCAGTTCGGTTCCGCGCACGTTGATGCTATCGTCTTTTTGCATGAAGCGCCTCTTATTGGGTGGCCAACTGCCGGAGCACGGCCATGTTTCGATCAAACACACCTTCTTCACGAAAACCGCGGTGCGCGCCGTTCAGCGCGATCACGGTTTGTGTGTTACGGTTGATGTAGATGTATTGACCGTAAATGCCACGAGCCATGAATTCACCTTCTTGGGCGTCGGCGGGGATCCACCATTGATAGCCGTATTGAATGGCGCCAGCTTTTGTCTTGGCAAGCGGCATAGTTGATTGGCGCAGCCACTCCGCCGGTACAATTTGGTGTCCGTTGTATCTGCCATCCTGCAATACCATCTGGCCAAAGCGTGCGTAGTCCCGTGTGCGCATGTTCAGACCGCCTAATACAAACGCAGTCCCATAGCCGTCAGTGACATAATAAGGCGACGCCTCAAGCCCGAGTGGGGCAATAACTTTTTCTGACAGCAGGACAGGGATGCTTTTGCCAGTTGCGCCGCGCAGGACCATCCCCAAAACATGGGTGTCGATGCTGACGTACTGCCAAGCACTACCGGCGGGTTGGAAGGTTTCTGTTAGATCAGCGGTGAACGCATCCATTGACCGGCCCAACGCCAAAACACGGCCCATTTTGTTGATGTCGCTCGACGGGTCGAGGTAGTCCTCATCAAAAGTCACGCCACTTGACATCAACAGCACATCTTCGATGCTGGCCCCCGCATAGGCACTGTCCATAAGGGAAGGTGCATATTTAGTGACGGGATCATCGATACTGTCGATCGCGCCTTCATCAAGTGCGATGCCCATAAGCACAGATATGAACGACTTAGCCACGGACCAGCTGATCCGTCGATCTTCTGCGGTGGTGTCTCTGTAGTAACTTTCGTGGCGCAGCTTGCCGTTTTGCAGCACGACTATCGCGGTAACATCCGCCTGCTCGACCCAGTCTTGTTGCTCAGGTGTTAGCCTTAAAGGCGCACCTTTGGGCAACTCCGATACTGGGCCATCACCACGTGAAACCTCTTCGTGCAAAAAGGCAGCGTCCATGTTGGAAAAGTTGTGTGTAATCCGGTCCGCATCAAACAGCGAATTAACAGCCAGCAAGCGCGCGATGCGGTCTTGATGATAAAGTGCAACCGCGCCCACCCCGAGCCAAACAACAATCACGATGCGGATAAATCGTTTCATAAGCAGCGCCCTCCCAAACTCCGTTTATCCACCAAGCGTAACCGCAACAGGCCGTGTGCTGCTAGCGGAACTTGTCCATCAGCTTTTGCATTGCCGTACGGTCATCTTCCTTTGGGGGTGTTGGCTCGGCGGCAGAGGCGATTTTGGCATTTGGGCCTTTGGTGCCGGTCGATGGTCGGGCGGGGGCCGCGCGTAAGGCCACGGCGTTTAGAAATTTCGCGGTGTCGCCTTCAGCAAGATGTGCAGCCCCGTCACCGATGCCGCGCAGCACGTCATCAAGCCAGTTTTGGTCTGCCTTTGCGAAGTCGTTCAAGACATAAGAGGGCACTTTGTCTTTGTGCCCGGGATGCCCCACACCAAGCCGCACACGGTCGTAGTTGGGAGAAATATGCGCATGGATTGAGCGCAGACCATTATGGCCAGCATGGCCGCCGCCCGTTTTGACGCGTACTTTAGCAGGGGCGAGGTCAATTTCGTCATGAAAGACGATCACGTCCGTGCTGTCGAGTTTGTAAAAGTCTAGCGCCGCACGCAACGATTGTCCTGAGTTGTTCATGAATGTCTCAGGTTTAAGAAGCAGAACCTTCTCTCTGCCCAACCGACCCTCACTGATCTGGCCCTGAAACTTTGCTTTCCATGGACCAAAGCCGTGGTCCGAAGCGATCTGCTCAAGCGCCATGAAGCCAATGTTGTGGCGGTTCTTGGCATATTTCTGCCCAGGGTTTCCGAGGCCTGCAAAGAGTTTCATAAGGGGCGCCTTTGATCACTGTTGTTGCGCTGTTTTAGCCCAAGCTCTGCACAAAACAAAAGGGCCACGCAGTAATTGCATGGCCCTTCGTGTAGGTTCGCAAGAGCGCTGCAGATTATTCTGCTGCTGCCTCTTCGCCTTCTTCGCCGCCTTCAGCATCGTCATCGGAAGATGAAGCAAGACCGGATGGCGCTTGGATGTTTGCAATCACAAAGTCACGGTCGATTGTTGCTTTGCAACCTTCTGGCAGAGTGATCTGCGAGATTGTCAGCGTATCGCCAATTTCCATGTTGCTGATGTCTGCAGTGATGCTCTCAGGGATATCACCAGCAGTAACAACCAGTTCAACTTCAGGGCGCACAACTGTAAGCACGCCACCTTTTTTGATGCCTTTACATGTGTCTTCGTTTTCGAATTTCACTGGGATGTAGAGAGCAATCTTTGTGGTACGCTTAAGACGCATGAAGTCGACGTGTGTCGGCAGGTCTTTGATAACGTCACGCTGTACGTCACGGCAGATAACGCGAACGTCTTCTTGGCCTTCGCACTTGAGGTTGAAAAGCGTCGACTTAAAGCGACCGGCTTTCAACTTCTTCAACAGCTCGTTGAATGGGATTTGAATTGCAACTGGGTCTGTGTCGCCGCCGAAAACGATGCCCGGAACCAAACCTGCACGACGTGCAGCGCGAGCGGCCCCCTTGCCTGTCCCCGCGCGGTTCTGGACGATAAGATCTGGGATCTGACCTGCCATGATATTTCTCCAATAAATAAAGGGGCCCGCCTCCAAGGGTGCGGTGCCCGATGAAGTGGCGCTTTTGCGGCGAATCTGGGTGAAAGTCAAAGGGTTTTTGGGACGCGCGCCCAGTGATCGCTTGTGTGCAAGAGGAACTCGTGCGAACGCTTTGCGCAATGAAAGTGTACCGTGACATATACGACAGCCGCAAGACGCTGCTTGGCTTTGGCTCAATGGGTATTTTGTGGGGTGCGTTTGCAGCTTTTATTCCGCGTGTGAAAGCCCAAATTGATGTAAGCGATGCGACGTTTGGATTGATAATTTCATGTGCTGCATTGGGGCTTTTGGCTGCGATGGCCGCTGCCCCAAGACTTGATCGCCGCTTGCGCCGCTTTGCGATGCCAGCCGCAATTGCTGCTTTGGCGACCGCATATCTGGGCCTTGGGACGGTGAGCACGGCAGTGGGCTTTACGACTGTTATGTTTGTGGTGGCCTTTGCCTCGGGTCTTGCGGATATCGTTATTAACGCCCGCATTTCCGAGACTGAGGCCCGCACAGGGCGCTCTTTGATGAACCTTAATCATGCTGGGTTTTCTTTGGCCTATGCGTGCGGCGCGATCGTTACAGGCTTCGCGCGCGAAGCGGATTGGCAGACGTGGGTCGTTTTCGCGTTGCTTGCGGTGGTGGTTTACGCGGCGTGTATCAAGATGCCGATGCGTACGGCGTCCGAGACAGAACCGGATGCACCCAAAGGCGGACGTTTGCCAATTGGGGTGATCGTGTGGGGCGGCATCATTGTGTTGATCGCCTTTGAAACAGAAGGCGCGTCCGAGGCATGGTCGGCGCTGCACGTTGAGCGCACCTTGGGCGGCGGCGCTGCCGAAGGGGCGTTCGGGCCTGCGATGCTTGGTCTGACCATGGCTGTTGGACGCTTTTCCGGACATTTGATTTCAGGGCGCGTTAGCGGGATGAAAATCATCGTGGCTGCATCGATGGTCGCAGCTATCGGCGCGTGGTTGGCTGCAGCCGCGACCAGCCCAAACATGGCCTATGTTGGCTTTGGCATTCTGGGCTTAGGAATTTCCGTGATCGCCCCAACGGCCCTCAATATTGTCGGTGAGCGCGTTGGTATTGCGGATCGAACTTTGGTGATCGCACGCGTTTCGATTATCGGTTTTGCAGGATTTTTCCTTGGGCCGCCGGTGATTGGCTTGTTGGCCGAATATCACGGGCTTCGGGTGGCGTTTGCTACTGTTGGATACTTTTTGCTGATGATTTTGCCCGCAACAATGATGCTCAAACAGCAAGGTCCTAAGGCCTGAGTTATCACGCCTTGCTGGAAAGGTTTCACCTGCAGCGCAGATGCCCACCAGCTGCCATCACCTGATCGTAAAGGGCGAAATCCTCTGGCCACGCTGCGCGCACGTCTGCCTCGGTCTGGGGTATTTCTTCAATCAGTAGCGGACGCGACACATTCACAGTTGGGAAATTCAAGCTGGTCTCAAAACGCTCATCTAGAAACCGTCGCAGAACCGGCTGTTCTTCGTAGGCAAAAAGATGATCCACAAGCACGGTCCCGTCATCTGCGCTTAGGAAGTTGAACTGCCTGCCAACGGCACCGAGGGGCGGTTGCGGGTTTTGCAAAGCTGCGCTGGCAAAATCATGGAACGATACCCCATCGGTCGAGCGTGGGTTATCTTTGGGCAGGCGCACGCGGTACCGATACCAACTGCGCAGCCAGTCCATCGGCTCGCGGATCACGGCGATCACTTCGTTCGTCTCGTTGAGCGAGGCCTTCAAAAAGGGTGCGACGCGGTTATGATAAAAGCGTGCGTTCTGGTGTTTGCGGCGTCTGCTGAACCGAATGTCTGCGAGATTGCCCAAAGTCTGTTCAACCGCGGTTGAGCCCGTTTTGGGCGTTGCCAGATAGACCAGACCATTTTGGGACAATATCAACATGTGGCAAAGCTAGCCCGTTTGCACGGGCTAGGCCAGTGATCAGTTTTGTTGCCAAACGCCTTCAAAGCCTTCGGGAACAAGCAAGATATCGCGGTCCAACTCATCAATGGTCCGCCGCCCGCATAGCGCCATGGTGGTGTCTAGTTCCTTGCGGATCACGTCCAGTGCCATGGTCACGCCTTGCTGCCCCATTGCGCCGAGCCCATAAATATATGCCCGTCCAATCATCGTGCCTGACGCGCCAAGCGCGATTGCTTTAAGCACGTCCTGACCCGAGCGGATGCCGCTATCAAGCATCACTTCGATCTCTCCGCCGACGGCCTGCATGATGCTGGGAAGCACACGAATGGAGGACAACGCACCATCAAGCTGACGGCCGCCGTGGTTTGAAACGACGATTGCATCTGCCCCAACTTTGACGGCCATTTTGGCGTCCTCTGCGTCAAGAATACCCTTCAGGATTGTCTTGCCGTCCCATTTTTCAATCAGCTTGGCGACTTTTGACCAGTCTAGTGCGGGATCAAACTGTTCGGCAGTCCACGAGCTGAGCGATGACGTATCGCTGATGCCTTCGACGTGCCCGACGATATTGCCAAAGTTACGACGTTTGGCGCTTAGCATCTCAATACCCCAGCCCCATTTGGTCGCAAGGTTCGCTATGGTTTTGGCGGTCAGTTTGGGCGGTGCAGATAGCCCGTTTTTGAGGTCCTTGTGACGCTGACCCAAGATTTGCAGATCAAGGGTAATCACAAGTGCCGAGCATTTTGCAGCATTCGCGCGGGCGATTAGCCGGTCCACATAGTCCTCGTCTTTCATCGTATAAAGCTGGAACCAAAACGGCGCGGTTGTGGCCTCGGCGACATCTTCGATGCTGTTGATGGACATCGTCGACAGTGTGTATGGCACGCCGAATTTTTCGGCAGCACGGGCGGCTTTAATCTCGCCGTCTGCGTGTTGCATGCCAGTCAGACCCACGGGGGCAAGCGCGACGGGCATAGCTACATCCTGGCCTACCATCGTGCTTGAAGTGCTGCGGCCTGTCATATCAACAGCCACACGTTGGCGCAGGCGGATTTGGTCAAAATCAGTAGTGTTTTCGCGGAACGTTTGCTCGGTCCAGCTGCCAGATTCAGCGTAATCGTAGAACATGCGCGGCACACGGCGCTCGTGGATTTTCTTCAGGTCGCCGATGTTGGTGATCACAGCCATAGCTCGCTCCGCGTAAAATTGGTAAACAATGATTACCAACGGCGCCAAACTCAGGCAAGCGATTGTTGCTTTCGCTGACGGGGCGGGGCAGCTAAGTATGGAACGGATTTAGCTCAAGCAGAAACGCGGCGGAAATGTCATGGCGATCATCTTGTTTAATAAGCCTTTTGATGTGCTTTCACAGTTTACGGACCTGAAGTCCCCAAGTCCGCGTGCAACTCTGTCTGATTATATTGATGTACCCGCCGTTTATCCTGCTGGCCGTTTGGACCGTGATAGCGAGGGTTTGATGGTGCTGACGGATGATGGGCGTTTGCAGGCGCGTTTGACACAGCCGCGCAGCAAGACCCCCAAAACATACTGGGCACAGGTTGAGGGCACGCCAACGCCCGAACAGCTTGATGCCTTGCGCGCCGGTGTCACCCTGAAGGACGGGCCGACCCGTCCGGCGAAAGTTGAGGTGTTTGAGCCCGAAATCTGGCCCCGTGTGCCACCGATCCGTGTACGCAAATCGATACCCGATACGTGGATCAAATTGACCATCACCGAAGGGCGCAATCGCCAAGTACGCCGCATGACCGCTCACGTTGGTTTGCCGTGTCTGCGTCTTGTGCGTCATAGCGTGGGTGACTGGACAGTTGATGGCCTTGAGATTGGAGCGTGGCGGCACGCTTGAAGTGCGCCCGCTTGCGGGGTAAGCCGCTTTCAACTGTGACATGAGGAGCGCCGCTATGGGCTTTAAGATGGGTATTGTTGGATTGCCGAACGTCGGGAAATCCACACTTTTTAATGCGTTGACCAAAACGGCTGCGGCTCAGGCTGCGAACTTCCCGTTTTGCACGATTGAGCCGAACGTGGGTGAAGTTGGCGTGCCCGATGCACGCCTTGATAAGCTTGCCGCAATTGCCAGTTCCAAGGAAATTATCCCGACCCGTATGACCTTTGTGGACATCGCCGGTTTGGTGAAAGGCGCCTCAAAAGGTGAGGGGTTGGGCAACCAGTTCTTGGCCAACATCCGTGAAGTTGACGCGATTGCCCATGTGCTGCGCTGTTTTGAGGACGGTGACGTGACCCACGTTGAAGGGCGCGTTGATCCGGTGGCGGATGCAGAAACTATTGAGACAGAACTGATGCTTGCCGATATGGAAAGCATTGAGAAACGTCTACAAAACATTACCCGAAAAGTGCGTGGCGGTGATAAAGAAGCTGTCCAGCAAGAGCGCCTTTTGAAAGTCGCGGCAGAGTGTCTTGAAAACGGGAAACCACTGCGTGTGGTTGAGGTGGATGAAGACGATGCAAAAGCATGGAAGCTGTTGCAGTTGCTGACCACAAAACCTGTGCTTTATGTGTGCAATGTGGGCGAGGCCGAGAGTGTTGAGGGCAACGCCCACTCTGCCAAAGTGGCCGAAATGGCAGCTGCCCAAGGTAACAGCCATGTTGTTATTTCAGCCCAGATTGAGGAAGAAATCAGCCAGCTTGACGCAGATGAAGCGGCGATGTTCCTTGACGAAATGGGGCTTGCCGAAGCGGGTCTCGACCGTTTGATCCGCGCGGGCTACGAGTTACTGCACCTTGAGACATATTTCACAGTCGGCCCAAAAGAAGCGCGCGCTTGGACCATCAAAGCGGGTACATCAGCGCCCAAAGCCGCTGGCGTTATCCACGGTGACTTCGAGAAAGGGTTCATTCGCGCAGAAACAATCGCCTATGAAGACTTTGTCGCCTTGGGCGGGGAACAGCCCTGTAAAGAGGCGGGCAAGATGCGCGCTGAAGGGAAGGGCTACACCGTCAAAGACGGCGATGTCCTTCACTTCTTGTTTAACACTTAAGCGGTCAATTCATCGCGCCAAGGCGGGTTTGCCCCTTGGCGCGTTACCGTAATTGCCGCGACTGAGGCGGCGAACTGCGCAGCTTCGCGTGCTTGCTCTGCGCATAGGTTTGCAATTTTTTCAGGCGTCAGCAGGTCATTATCTTCAAGATTGGCCAAGAAACCTGCGTTGAACGAGTCCCCCGCGCCAACAGTATCGGCCACGGTGACTTTTTGTGCTGCGACAGTAACAGGTGCATCGGACCCCTTGAGATAGATCAACGCGCCATCTCCGCCTCGGGTGATGATCACAACTGATGGACCACGTCCGAGCAACGCGCGCGCTTTTTCTTCAAGGGTGGCGTCACTTTGGTCGATCCAGTCAAGATCTTCGTCAGACACCTTCACGATATCGACCCGTTCAAAAGCATCGGTCAAAACTGCGCGGTACTGCATCTCATCGGCAATAAATGCGGGCCGGATGTTCGGGTCAATCATGACCACGCGGCCTTCGGAGTTTTGCGCCAGCGTCTCAAGATAAAATTCCTGACAGGGCAGGGTGGCGAGGCTGATGCCCCCAAAATACAGAGCGTGGCATTCTTTGGGCAATGTCACAGCGTCCGCACGCGTCAACATCCGGCCAGCTGTGTTTTCGTCGTAAAAGGCGTAGCTTGCATGACCGTTAACCAGCTTCACAAACGCCAAAGTCGTGGGTAGGTCTGATCGTATGAGGTGATCGGTTGCGACATTGCTGTGTTCAAGGCCTTGTACCAACTGTTCGCCGAACAGGTCATTTGAAATGCCGGACACCAATGCACATTCAATCCCGAGGCGGCCCATAGCGACGGCCGTGTTGAAAACTGCACCACCACTGCGCGGCACATAGCTGCTTTCGCCGCTTGCCAGCGTTTCTGGAACCATATCGATCAGCGCTTCGCCGCAACAAATTATCATGACACATCCTGTTAATTGCTTGTGGCTAAGTAGCTTGCTTTTGCAGGTAGGGTCAAAGCGTAAACGCAGTATCATAAGGGCAAGATTGCAGCATGTGCTCCGCGCCCATTAAATTCTGCACGGCGCGACAATAATCTGGCAATTACCCCTTGTTTCCCCACCCCCCTGCCGCTAGGACGGTCAGCGGAGACGTGGCCGAGTGGTCGAAGGCGCTCCCCTGCTAAGGGAGTAGGCCCGGAAGGGTCTCGAGGGTTCGAATCCCTTCGTCTCCGCCATACCTCATATAATTTTGGCGTATAACTTTGGTCTGGTGGTCCAGCGGGTTAGCCACGGGGCCACACTACCTGCCTTCGTATTTCTCCCAGAACGACGATCTGCTTGAATGATCGGTTCGCAAAGTCGCGACATAGCTTTCGTGCGTTGGTAAATCACCATAGTCCGAGATGTCGTGGCTGAGCATTTCACAATCACGTAAATGGTTTGCGATGTGACCGTAACGTGATGTGCGGCCTTCAATGAGTGCGAAATCGATCATTGCGCGTAACAATATTGTGGCCGCTAACGGGTACTTTTGATGCAAGGTGTCTGCTGCGACGTTCAAAAATTCATAGTCGTCGCCATCGAATTCATCCGCCCGCGCGATGACTAACTGTGCTGCTGTGTGCAAATCGGGCCAGGTTAGGCAGAAGTGCAATGCGTGTGGGGCGTCGGGGTAAGCTAACACAACCTGTCTCGCGCGGTCTTCGGCGTCTACATCGTCAAAATCCGGCAGCGCCTTCATGAAGTTGCGCAGATGGTCACCGCTGAGCCGCGTCTCAAAACACGCCCATCGGTGTGTCTGCGCATCTGTCTTTCGGTCCAGTTTCAACAACGCTGCGATATAGGCGCTGTCCCAAGCATCTTGAGCAGACGGGTCAAATTCGGTGTTGGCATTTGTCAGGATTTCCAGCGCTTCTTCCGGCTGACCGTCGGTAATTTTAAGGGTCGCAACTTCGGCTGCAACGGATTTCCGCCGCAGGTCTGCCGCTGTGAACTGTGCAATATACCCTTCTGTGTCACCGCTAAGTTCTGCAATTTCTTGGAGGGATTTCTGAACAAGCGCCCTGCGTTGTGACGTGCGGTAGTCACTGCCGCCTCTTAGGTCACACAAAAAGGCAAATGCTTCGTGATCAGGCGCGGTTTGTTCACTGGAGGTGTCTGCAAATTGCACGATCCGTTCTTTGAGGGCGGCAAGACCGTCTGTGCCCAATGTCTCGGCGAGCAGGCCAATGATGTCGTCCCACTCGCCGTAGATATTATCAGAAACTGCTGCCCAAACACGGTCGGCAAGCGCTATGTTGTCCATCTGTGTGCGGGGGCCAATGTCTTCGAAATGTTGAAGAGCTTCGTGAAATGCGGTGGCAATATCACCACGACGGTCATCTGCCCGCGCATAGATCGAGGGCGCGAGTTCGATGAACTGCCACAAAAGATCGAACGCCGTGTCCGGGTCATCCGGCGCGATTTTGTCAACGATCATTGCGACTTGTGTATTGAGGTCCGCCACAAGGGACTTGCGCTTGCGCCAACTCACGCGCGCTTTGGATTTGCGGATGGCGGCAAGGCGCTTGCGAACGTCATGGGCCAATTCAGACGCGCCAAGGTTATGGCTTAACTCCATGCGCAGTCGCCGTTTGATATCCGCACTTCCCGTGCTGACTTCCATTAAAAGCCCGGCAAGGCGATCAGCGCCGAGTGCTGTCAAATTAGCTGCGTTAAGAGTTTTCTTGGACATGGCGGGCGGTGAACTTTCGACGGCTTTGGGGGAGTGGCGGCTATGAGTTTACGATCCGAGAAGCACGAGCGCCCATCCCGCAAGCCCCAGTTGGACCAGCTGAATGAGAACCGATAGTCCGTGCAGCCATTTGAAAGCAGCCTCATCATCACGGTCTGTTGCCGCGTTGATTTGGGGCATCAGTATTTGGCGCGCATAGACTGTACTTAGGCAAATAACGGCGAGCAAAGCTGCGGCGATACCCGAGTTTAGGAATGCCGCCGCAGTGCACAGAGCGGACAGCACAATGATAACCAAATAGTAGTATGAAAATGTCCCACGCAAAAGTGGGCGCACTTGGGCCACTGGAAGCTGTTTGAAGAGCACCGGTGCGAAGCCAAAACTGAAAAACGTCATGCCGCCGAATAAAACAGCACTTAGCAACAGAGTTACGATATCCACTTGAAGCCTCTCTTTCTGAACAACTGTTGAGTATTGATCTAACGTTCAACGCCGGTCCGTCACTTTGAATTACGAATATTCGCTAAATCATCTTCGTTAAGGGTAAGCCGCAAGCCAAGCGTGCCGCTTTGTTCAAATACCGGAAATTTACGCAGGTAGATCTCGGCGCTTTTGATGTCAGGGTAGAATGCACAAATCGCTGCAATCTCAGTGATCAGCCACTCCTGCGTCGCACGGTGGCCGGTACCCGCCACGTCATGGATTGCTGCGACCATCGGATCATAGTCAAACACATGGGCCATATCATCCTTCGGGATCAGAACTTGGCTTGCGTCAACGGATAACGCCAGATCAAGCAAATGATGGTCTGGCACAACATCATCAGGGCCGTATGTTCCAATCTGTGTAGGCAAAATCATATCGCGCAATTCAATTGTGCTGGTCGCTGGCATATCTGGTTTGAACCTCGCAAAAGCATTTCGGTAACGTGCAGGTAGCAGGATCAGAGGACGGGGCAACGTCCGGCCACTGGGCAATGCGAGTACGGGTATTATCTTTGGCTGTGGCCGGCTTGAAAGGAGGGTTAAAAATGTCAAAAAATCTGCGCCTTCCTGAGCGGCTATATCTGGATTTTGACAGCTTTTTTGCTTCAGCCGAACAGCATTTTAACCCCGCACTACGCGGTAAGCCTATTGGCGTGGTTGCGTTGGATTCCGCTCATACGGGCTGCATCGCAGTCAGTCGCGAGGCCAAGGCCATGGGCGTAAAAAACAACATGGCAGCACGCGATGCGCGGGCCTTGGTGCCTGATATGATATTCGTTGTGGCGCGCCCGGATGTTTATGTGCGGTTGCACAACCGCATTCTTGAGGTGATCGAAACTATTGTGCCGATCCAAGACGTCAGATCAATTGATGAGGTTGTCTGCGCGTTGTTGCCAAGTGAAGCGCGGCAGTGTTTGGCGTTGGCGGCAAGAATTAAGGCAGCCTTGGCGCGGGAGTTTAGCCCTGTGTTGACGTGTTCAATTGGGATGGCCTCGACAGAGCTTTTGGCAAAAATCGCAGCGGAGCGGCATAAACCAAATGGCACGCTCTTGTTGGATTTGGATATGCTGCCTGATGCGCTGGCCGATCTGAAGTTGACCAAGTTGCCGGGTGTCGGTGACGGTATGATTACCCGACTGGCCGCAGCGGGCGTTACTGATTTTGTGGGGCTTTGGCACCTTGCGCCGAAACAAGCGCGCGCAATTTGGGGCAACGTCGAAGGTGAGCGGTTTTTACAAGAACTGCACGGCACACACGCCCCGCGCGCCCCGACACGCAAGCGCATGTTTGGACACAGCCGCGTGCTGCCGCGTGAATGGCGCAGCCCTGACAAAGTAGAAGATTGCACACGACAATTACTGGCAGGTGCGGCGCGGCGGCTGCGGCGCACAGATCTGCGCGCGTCAAGGCTGACCCTTTCCATGCGAAGTCAACGCTTGCGCTCAACCCGTGCAAAAAGCGTGCAGGCGCAACGTTGGAATTGGGAAGGGCAATTTGCCCCATCGCGTGACGATCACAGCTTTCGCAAAACCCTTGCGCAAGGTCTGGCTGAGGCGCGCCGGACGATGCCATTCAGCCCCCACGCTGTCTCAGTTATGCTGCACGGGCTGGACGCGGAAGCTGATTTAACAGGTGATCTGTTTGATACGCTTTCCAACGATGCGGATGATCGCACACGGTGGGAAACGATTAGTGAAACGATGGATCAAATGCGGTCACGATTTGGCGGAAAAGCATTGTCACTCGGGGTGCATGACATTGTTCCGGGCGGATACGTTGGCGGCAAAATCGCATTCGGGCGGATACCGGAGGCGGGGGATTTTGAGGCCCCAACAGGTCACGATGGTGACACGCATTTCTGCAGTTTCTGAGGGCTGAAAACAGGTGCGGTTTTTGTGTCGCGGGTCTTAACTCAGCTTGCCGCGCCAAACTAAGGACTGTTTGTTCAACGCATTCAGATCAGCCGTTCCGTCAATGATATCGCTGCATAGACTTATGGCTTGCAGCGCTTGTGCGCGGGTTAAGTGCTTGTAGGCTGGGCGCGCCAAATGGTCGTACCAGACGCCACCACATACGGTATCCAGCACAATACGCTGAAAACAGTGATCGTTTTTGACGGGCCAATGGCGGTGTGTTGTCCGCGCCAACTCTGGCATCGTTTCCTTTGTCAGCACGGCATAGTGTGCCACAAGGTCAGCGGTTTTTGGTTCAATCTGTGTCATGCCATGCCTTTCAATTATTTGGTAAGCTAGGGCGACGTAATCTTTGGCAACATCTGACTTTGGTTTGATCTACTCTCGACGCAGGCGGAATTGCCGCTAACTGCATGTCCCATGAAGCGGCCTGATAAGCGTCTATTACGATAGCGGCGTGGGGCGTTTTTTGCAGCATTTTACGTTCAACGGCGCGGGATCGAAAACATGAAAACAAAAGATCTGATCGCTGAGTTGGCCGCGCGTTTTGAGCAGCCAGACTTTACCCCAACGCGGCAAGCAGGATTGGCGCGGCTGGTAGCCTTCAGCGAACGTGCGGGTGATGTCTACGATCGATGCCGTAACTATGATTTGGGTCCGGAATACCGCGCGAATGTATCGGCGCTGTCACCTTGGATAAGACACCGCTTGATCACGGAGACCGAGGTTTTGGAGGTGGCACTTCGCGTGCATGATTTCAAAAAAGCTGAGCGGTTTGTGCATGAAGTTTTTTGGCGAACCTATTTCAAAGGATGGCTTGAACAGCATCCGACGGTTTGGCCGGCGTACCAAGCGGGGTTACGCAGGCAGATAAAAAGCCTTGAAAAAGATCGGCGTTTGGCCGCGTATTACGGCGAGGCGATTGCAGGTGAGACGGGAATTGATTGCTTTGACGCATGGGCCGAAGAACTGGGTACGACCGGCTATCTGCACAACCACGCGCGCATGTGGTTCGCGTCAATTTGGATTTTCACTTTGCGCCTGCCTTGGGAGTTGGGCGCGGATTTCTTTTTGCGGCATTTGATAGACGGCGATCCCGCATCGAACACTTTGGCTTGGCGTTGGGTTGCTGGCATTCAAACTAAGGGGCGGCCCTACATCGCGCGTGTTTCAAATATTTCCAAATTTACCGACAGACGGTTTTGTCCGACCCACCAGATCATTACGAACGTCACGCCGATTGACGATGAGAGCGATCATTTGCGCAAAAGGCTTCCGGATGCGGTGCCGCCAAAAGATACCCCGAATGAGTTTCTGTTGTTGGTCACAGAAGATGATATGCAGATTGCAGACGCGCTGCCTCATGCGCCTGTGGCAACGATAGGCGCGCTGGCAACGACAGGCAGATCACCCTTGCCTATAGCAGAATTAGCGCAACGCTTTGCGTCAGGCGCGATGCAGGACGCCTGTGGTGGCGCTGTGATCATCAATCAGGACGCATGGGCAAACGAAATCATTGAGGCTTGTGAGCGGCACCAAACAAAAACGGTGGTTACAGGATATGCGCCAATCGGGCCGTCCGCGACCGCACTTGCAGAAGCACAACCTAATCTGACAGCAGCGGGTATTAAACTTATTCAAGTGCGCCGCTCGTTCGATACAATCGCTTGGCCTCACGCAACCAAAGGATTTTTCGCGATGAAAAAAGCGGTACCGTCCGTTTTGGAAAAACTTGGTATTACTCACTGATCAAGTACACATCGGTTATTGCGTTGTGTTTTCACGTAAGCGTCGCTAGAGTAGCCGCTCAAGAATTTCTTTGATCGTATCGCTGTTCGTGCTCTAGTCGAGTGGTAGCATTTCGGGAGGAGCCATGTGCGCTGTGTTGGGAAGATGTCTGGGCCACCCGCACGGTAAGGCTCAGGAGTGGTGGCCGCCCCCCTGTTAGGTGAGCGTCTATTTTCAGTTTTCTGACATCACACTCTCATCGGAGATACCTATGACACCGAACCTTACATCTGGGGCCGAGAGCCTTGAGATATCTTGGCCTGACGGCACCGTCGGCCAGTTTCCGTATATTTGGCTGCGTGACAGCGACCCTTCCGGCTTTCATGCCAAAACAGGCGAGCGTGACTTTGACCTTACCAGTGTGCCGCTTGACCTCGCGCCGCATAAGGCTGAAATCACTGCCGATGCCTTGATCCTGACATGGACGCCAGGGGCGACGCCAAGTCGATTTGATCTTGATTGGGTTAAGGCGCATCGGCCTGGACAAGTACGCTATGATCCCGCGGATATTGCACCTGTTCCTTGGCGCGCCGAGCTTGGCGACCACGGTGTGCCGCGCAAAGATGCCAGCGCACTTATGTCGTCAAATGATGCCCTGGCTGAGTGGCTTGAGCAGACAAAAAGATATGGCTTGTCGATTGTGACAGGCTTGGCTGATGATCCAGAGGCGGGCGAAACAGTTGCGCGCCGCATCGGGCATCTGCGCGAGACCAATTTTGGCGTGACGTTTGAGGTCATGTCCAAACCCGACCCGATTAACCTTGCCTACACATCGGATGCGCTGCCTCTGCACACTGATCTGACAAATCAAGATGCGCCTCCGGGCTACCAGTTCCTGCACTGCATTGCCAACGAGGCCCAAGGCGGCGGGTCCACATTTTGTGATGGCGCTGCGGTTGCTGAGGATTTGCGGACAGCTGATCCTCAGGCATTTGACATACTGTCGACTGTATCAGTTCCGTTTCGGTTTCATGACAATGAAACGGACATCCGTTCGCGCAAGCGTGTGATAGAACTCGGGGCCAAAGGTGAAGTTCGCGAAGTGTGTTTTAACGCACATCTTGCGGATATTCTCGACCTTGATCCAAGCACTATGACCGCGTTTTACCGTGCGTACCGCAAATTCATGCAAATGACCCGTGATCCCGCTTATGGCATCGCTTTTCGCTTGTGTGGCGGCGAAATGGTGGTTTTTGACAACCGTCGCGTTATGCATGGCCGCGAGGCTTTTGATCCGTCGACAGGCTTCCGCCATCTTCGGGGGTGCTATGTTGACCGTGGTGAGTGGGACAGCCGTTTGCGTGTTTTGAAGCGGGTGTAGCAACTATCTTGGGGCGTGCCAGCGTGCAGGTTGGTACGTGCCATTTTTCGTATTTGTCCTTGGTGTATTCCTATAGTGCGGTGGGGTTATTTCCGACCAATTGCGTTTTGAACGCTGACACCAAAAAATGCCACAAAACCTACGAACTCACAAAGCGCGCGCCCGAGGTTTTGCTTTAGGCGGTGCGAAAAGCCACCCGATCCTTTGACTGCGCCTAACAATTGCATGACTGCCCGACCAAACGCCAAAAGGGCGAGGCCCCAAATGATCCGGTAGGCGTCTATTTCTGATTTGCTCTTGTTGGTTGGAATGATGTCGATGAGGAATTGGTAATGCACAATGCAGTCGCGCCATTTGTTCGCGAGCATCGCACGCACTGTTGCTTGGCCGTCGCGTATCAAATGGTATGAAAGCGCTTGGGGAACTGTTCCGCATTTAAGCTTTAGGGCACGTTCGAAGCGTCTGAAAAATTCTAATTCTTCTTTGCCTGTCCCGTTGAACTGAGTGTCAAACCGCATGCCGAGGCCTGCTGATTTGGAAAATACAGAGCGTCTCAAGGCATAATTGTCCATGGTGAGTACTGCCCTGCGTTCACCCAAACCTTCGCGGCCCACATCGGGCGGGCTCATCCACGGGGATCGCCTGCCTTCAAATTCGTGCTGAACCCACCCCACTAATGCGTCACAATTCGGCAGTATTTCCTCAGCTTTCTCAAATGCAATGACCCAATCTTCACAAACGGCTTGGTCATCGTTCACGCCAAGAAATAGCTTTGCGCCAAGGACGTCGGCTTCAGCCAATAGCCGGTTCCGCGCAGATGCAACGCCCTCAACCGGTTCTGCAATAACCATAACGGGAAACGTAAAATTCGCAGCCTCAACTGTTTGTGCCAACGTAATGTCACGCTGATTTTGAACTATGATGAGGCAGAGATCATGATGCATTGGCATCGTCAGTTTTGCTAAACTGCTCAGCAAGCGCTTAAGCTTGGGACTGGCTTGCTTTGTCATCACGCCAATCACGATGAGGGGGCGTTCGCGGTTTGTGTCAGGGACCTGCATTAGGACGCTCCATACGTCTTTAATGCTGCTGTGATACTTGTTTCCATCAGTGCCCCCAATTTCTCTACGTGGGGTTTACGCAGAATGCCAAGGTGTGTTCCCGGGATGTCATGAACATCCAACCCCTTTGTGCTGCGCCTCTGCCATCCGAAGTTCGGATCATCAATTTTGACACGCTGCGGGATATCCCATTTGGCCTCATCAAGTGCGCGAAAAAGGGTCAGTTGGCCATCAAAGACCTTGGGTGAGTACCCTTCTTTTGCGAGCCTAAGAACCATCTCTACGTCTATTTTGCTGGACAAACGCTTTGACGGCTCTTGGCCCTTTTCAAGTATCCGGCAATATCGAAGATGCCGACGCCTTCCCTCGACGACCCGAATATCCTCGGCATCATCCCGACGTTTTGCCTCATAATCGATCGTATCAATAAGGCCGACAAAAATTACCTCATGTCCCATTTCTTGCAATCGCTGTGCAAGTTCGAATGCAAAAATTCCGCCGTCGCAAAAGCCACCCACCAAGAACGGTCCGCCGGGCCAGACATCTAGAATACGCTCAATGTAGTGCGATACGATGTCATCTATGCGGGTTTGCAATATCGGCACGTCCTTTTTGCTGAGCGGACGTAAGGCGTAGACTGGACGCTCGGGTGCCAGATGACGTGATAGCGACAGATATGCCGATGGTGGGTTCATACCAGCGAGCACGAGGAAAAGTGGAACACTGTCCCCACCTTTCTTGATGGGCACAAGCGCCTCTTTGATTTGTGGGTCTTCTTGTGGCGCCGGATGCATTGGTTCGTAGGTGCGACGATCCTCAATCAAAGCGGCAAGTGCTTGCACCGTGGGTTGGTGAAAAAGCTCTGCTGGCGTGGTTTTGATGGCAAATGTTTCCTCAATAGCGAGCAGCAGCTTTAGGGATGAAAGGGAGTCTCCACCCAAAGCAAAGAAGTCATCGGTCGTGCTGATGTTCACCTTTTCGAACAGCTCCTCGAAGATGGACATCAGCTGCTTTTCAGTTTTGGTTGCTGGTTTGACATGAGAGCGGGCAAGTCGCCTTTGCGCCATCACGTTGTCGATTTCCAACTCACCAGCAAGGGTTTTGCGGCTGATTTTGCCCATCTGATTTAACGGGATGTTCTCAACAATCTTTATGTATTCGGGCATTTTATAGTCAGCCACACGAGCGCTGACGTATGCCCGAAGCTTGTCTTCAGTCTCCGTATGGTCATGCGCCAAGACAACCAATGCGCCGATGCGCTCGCCGTAAAGTTCATCGGGTACGCCAAAGACTACGGCCTGTGCTACGGCTTGATGGGTGAGAAACGCGTTTTCAATTTCCTTGGGGTATACTTTTTTGCCGCCGCGGTTGATCCGGTCATCAACACGCCCCGTGACATAAAGAAACCCATCACCGTCAAGGTATCCAAGGTCACGGGTATGATACCAATCGCCTACAATGGATGGGTTGCCTTTTTGGGCCTCGGTCTCAAGCCGTGGGTGTACGAGGCCACCAGTTGCCACGATCTCTCCTTCAACATTTACAGATACTTGCTTGCCGTCTTCGCCCATTATCTGAACGTCCCAAGGGGGCACAACTTTGCCCACTGCATTGGATGGTATGTCGGCAGGTGGAAGGGGGCAGAATGCCAGCATAGGAGAGACTTCCCCCATGCCGTACCATTGGCGAAGCGGGGCTTGAAAAGCGCTTTCAACGGCCTCGATTGTTTCTCGGTTTATGGCGTCTGAACCGCAAAACAGTGCGCGAATAGAACAGCCGTCAGGTGACCATCCAGTTTCGGCAATCCGTTTCAGCAGCAACAAGTAAATACTCGGAACAGCCGTCATAAACGTGGGTCTTACGGCATCAAGCTGATCTAACGCGCGCATTGCAATGCGCGACCGCGACAGCATTACGGTTCAGTCTCGCGCGCTGTTGAAGTTTCTGGCGCCAAGCGTGGAGTGGTAGGACGGGGTCCACTTGCCGTCTTGTCTCCGCGACGCGCTATTGATTAACTTTGCCGTAGGCGGGGCATTCATACTGCCAAATCTTATTCAAAGGAGAGCGCAATGAAGCTTGTAAGATACGGTGCCGAAGGTGCGGAAAAGCCAGGAATGCTGGACGCAACTGGCCACGTACGCGACCTGTCTGGTTTGATTGATGATGTGGGGGGAAATGCACTTTTGCCCGACAGCATCACACGGTTGGCTGGGATCGATCCGGCAAGCCTGCCGCTTGTTACGGGGACGCCACAAGAGAACCTGCGCCTTGGGGCCTGTGTCGGCGGAATTGGGAAGTTCATCTGTATTGGTTTGAACTACGCGGATCATGCTGCCGAAGCGGGCATGGATATCCCTGCCGAGCCGATAATTTTCAGCAAATGGACCTCTGCTGTTTGTGGCCCCAACGATCCAATTCAGGTGCCGCGTGGCAGTACCAAAACTGATTGGGAAGTTGAGCTGGGCGTCGTGATCGGACAGGGTGGCAGCTACATTGATGAAGCCAACGCGATGGACCATGTTGCAGGCTTTTGTGTTGTCAACGACGTGTCTGAGCGTGATTTCCAACTGAACCGGTCGGGCACATGGGACAAGGGAAAGGGTTGTGACACGTTCGGCCCCACGGGTCCTTGGCTTGTGACGCCTGATGAAATCTCAAACGTGAATGATCTGTCTATGTGGCTTGATGTGGATGGGGTGCGGATGCAGTCGGGCTCAACATCGACGCTGATTTTCAAAGTCCCGCATCTTATTTCGTATTGTAGTCAGTTCATGAGCCTTCAGCCCGGGGACGTCATCTCAACAGGCACACCACCCGGTGTTGGCATGGGGCAAAACCCACCGCGCTTTTTGCATGGGGGCGAGACTGTCAGCTTGGGGATTGAGGGCTTGGGTCAGCAAACAAACGTGGTGCTACCGTCCGCTTAGTAGAACGCGGCGCCAGTGTTGTTGTTCCGCGAGGCATTTCTTGTGCAGGTCAAAAATTCAGGCGCCACAATATCCTGCGGCGCCTGAGTTACTTTGTGAATTTACTTGAAGATCGCGCCAAGCTTTGTGGCTGCACCTTCGTTGATCCATGACTTCCATGTGTCTTGGTTGGTTGTCAGGAAGTGCACTGTTGCTTCTTCTGCAGATGCTTTGTTGTCTTTCTGCCATGCCAACAGATTGCTCAGCTCTTGTGTGCCGAACGAGATGTTGCTGACCAACTCAAATACATCTGGGTTACGCTCGGCAAAGTCCGATGTGACAACTGTCAAAACAGGCGCTGCAGGGTAGGCCGAGATTTGCGGTGCAGCGCAATCTTGGGTCTGGTTACACGCGTGGATTTCGGCGTCGTATGGTCCCATGTCGACGGCAACCATGTTGTAACGGCCAAGTACCGCAGTTGGTCCCCAGTAGTAGCCGAACCATGGCTCTTGGTTCTCATAGGCTGCAGCCATCGTTGCGGCCAGCGTTTCACCGGAACCGTGGTTGAAGACTTCCATGCCTTTGCCGTCAAAATCGAACGCTTTGACAAGGTTGTCATTCGCAATGCGGCAACCCCAGCCGTCTGGGCAGTTGTGGAAGCGACCGCCAACAAGATCGGGGTTAGCAAGAACGCCCTCGATTGTTGCAAGCTCTGGGTGCGCTGCGACAAGGTAGTCAGGCACCCACCAGTTTTCGCTGCCGCCTTCGGCAAATACGTCTGATGCTTTGACCAGCTTGCCCTCGGCTTCGAGGTCAAAATACGCAGGTGCAGAGTTCACCCAAAGCTCTGGCACGATGTCAGGCTCGTTGTTTTCTGCAAGTGATGTGATCGCAGTCGTGGTTGCGGATGGGACAACAGTGACGTCACATCCGTATCCTTGGACCATCAGGAATTCGGTGATGCGCGTGATGATCTGGCCAGAGGCCCAGTTCATTTCAGCAATGGAGACTTCGCCGCAATCGGCCATAGCGGCCGTAGGCAGGCCAAGTCCTACGAATGCTGTCGCAAGCAGTGTTTTTTTCATGTCTTTGTTCCCGTTGTTAAGCGCCAGACTTTTTTGCAAGTATCTGGTCTGTGAATGCGGAGAACTATGACACTGTTTTTTACACACGCAAGATTCGGTTTTCACACCGTCAAACTTTATTTGACCAAATACGGTACCACCGCGAGACGAAAATCAGGGCCATGAGCAAGGCAAATAGCCCCGTGACATCCCCAATAAGATAGCCCCCCGCCAAGGTCAGCCATGCCACATCAAGCTGGCCGCCATAGATAAAGGCGTGCCCCAACCCGTTGCCGATTGACGCAAGTGCGCCAGCAATCAAGATCAGTTGCCAATGAGAGCGCAGCTCACTCTCGCTGTGACGTGTCCATGTGCGGAACACCAGACAAACGGCGAAAAAGCTAGCGGCGATTGAGACAACAGCAGAGAAAACATCTTGCTCACTGCCCAGCATAAACGATTGATATGCCCACGTAATTATGTGGCCGGGTAGAAGGTAGAACAACGCCTTCCACCCGAAAAGATAGATGGACAACAGCCGGACACCATGGGGCAAAAACAAAAGGCTGATGTTCATTGGCAACCAATGAAAATACGTACCTTGGACGGGCATAACGAACAAAAAGGTCACGGCAAACAATGTGACATAGGCAAGGGTAACAACGAACACGGCCTCAATTTCAGCCTTTAGACTGACACTGCGCATGACATCTCTCCTATCGCGTTTTGGCCCGATAGAGGTTTGGGAGGCGTGATGTCAAATTAAAACTGAACGTACTGACGTAAGTGTCGCAGTTACAAAGACAGTGGTGTGCACGGAAAGTTGGGGGTGGGGCACATGCTGGATAGGCGTAAAAAAACGCGCGCCCCAATACGGAGCGCGCGGTTCTGCATACTTAAACCAGTCGTATTAGCCGATGATGCTGTTCAGGGTTGCTGAAGCGCGCATGACCGTTGCTGTTTTGACAGGGTCCGTGTGGAAGTAACCACCAAGGTCCGCAGGGCTTCCTTGGGCCGCTGCGATTTCTGCAACGATCTGTGCTTCGTTCTCACGCAGGGCTTCTGCAATTGGTGCGAAATGTGCCGCAAGATCCGCGTCGGCGTCTTGTGCGGCTAGTGCCTCGGCCCAGTAGCGGGCAAACCAGTAGTGGCTGTCACGGTTATCCGGCTCACCTACTTTGCGCGACGGTGAGCGGTCGTTATCCAAGATGCCTTGGGTGGCTGCATCAACGGCTTGACCCAAAACACGAGCCTTTTCGTTGCCCTTTGCATCCGCTAGGAACTGCAGGCTTTCACCCAATGCGCAGAATTCCCCAAGGCTATCCCAACGCAGGTGGTTTTGCTCCATCAGCTGTTGAACGTGCTTGGGTGCAGAGCCGCCCGCTCCTGTTTCAAACAGGCCGCCACCGTTCATCAGTTTCACGATCGACAGCATTTTGGCCGAGGTCGCCAATTCAAGGATCGGGAACAAGTCTGTCAGGTAGTCGCGCAGGACGTTGCCGGTGATGGCGATGCTGTTGCGACCCGCGGTGATGGTCTCGAGCGATGCGCGTGTTGCTTCGCGTGGGGCCATGATTTTGAACGTGTCGCTGAGGCCGCGGGCCTCAAGGATTGGCTTCACATAAGCGATCAGCTCAGCGTCATGGGCGCGGTTTTCGTCCAGCCAGAAAATCGCCTCACAGCCTTCGGCTTTTTGACGGTCGATGGCCAAGTTCACCCAGTCCTCGATCGGCGATTGGCGCGCAGATGCAGAACGCCAGATGTCACCTGCTTCAACCGCGTGGCTGTGCAACACAGTGCCGTCGGCCAGTACCATCTTTACGGTGCCTGCTTCAGGGATTTCAAAAGTGGTGGGGTGTGAGCCGTATTCTTCGGCTTTTTGAGCCATCAGGCCAATGTTTTGCACTGTGCCGGCCGTTGCTGGGTTCAGCTTTCCATTGGCCTTAAAGAACTTGATCGTCTCGTCGTAAACTGGCGCATATGAGTTATCGGGGATCACACAGTTTGCGTCGCTTTCAGCCCCATCAGGACCCCAACCTTTGCCGCCGGCGCGGATTAAGGCGGGCATGGATGCATCGATGATGACATCAGAAGGCACGTGTAAGTTCGTGATACCTTTGTCGGAATCGACCATATACATCGGGGGACGGTCAGCCATGCACGCATCAATGTCAGCCATGATAGCAGGCTGGTCTTTGACGCGGGCCAACAAGTCACCCAAGCCAGAGTTCGGGTTCACGCCAAGCTCGGCCATTGCAGACCCGTGCTTTTCAAAGACCGGCGCCAAGAACGCCTTCACCGCGTGACCAAAGATGATCGGGTCAGACACCTTCATCATCGTTGCTTTCATGTGCAGCGAGAACAATGTGCCTTCGGATTTTGTCTTTGCGATCTCATCCGCAAGAAACGCATCAAGCGCGCGCGCACTCATGAAGGTCGCGTCAACTACGGTGCCTTTAGGAAAGGACAGGCCGTCTTTCAGAACCGTATCACCAGACGCAGTTTCAAGCACAATCTTCACATCCGCATCAGCGCTAAGGGTTGTTGAAACTTCGTTTGAGAAGAAGTCACCACCGCTCATCGCAGAGACGCGCGTTTTGCTGTCTGCGGTCCACTCGCCCATCCGGTGGGGGTTGTTTTGGGCGAATGCTTTAACCGCTTTGGCCGCACGACGATCAGAGTTGCCTTCGCGCAGAACAGGGTTCACCGCAGACCCTTTGATCCCGTCATATTTTGCGCGGACCGCAATTTCTTCGGGCGTGGTTGGTGTCTCTGGATAATCGGGCAGGGCATAGCCTTGGGATTGCAACTCTTTCACTGCCGCGACCAGTTGTGGCACAGATGCCGAGATGTTGGGCAGCTTGATTACGTTGGCATCGGGGGTTTTCACCAAACGGCCAAGTTCAGCCAAATCGTCTGACTGGCGTTGCTCTTCGCTAAGGTGCTCTGGGAACGTTGCCAAAATACGACCTGCGAGGCTGATGTCCTTTGTGCCGACAGATACGCCTGCGGCCTTTGCAAATTTCTGGATGATCGGCAGGAAAGATGCGGACGCAAGTTCGGGCGCTTCGTCCACTTTTGTGTAGATAATGTCTGACATGAGAAACCTCGCGAGTGTGATTTGTCATTTCCTTAGCGGATGAATCTGCGCGCGTCGACAGTATGCCGTTGTATACGGTCAAAATAATCCTGTGTTTTGACAAGTTTTTACGAAATTAAGCCCTAATCCTGCGCAAGGGCGCTCCGTATGAGCGTGCTAGTTCAGCATCAGATCGCTTGGTGCACTATTTTGCAGAACCATTCTGGCGTTCCTCAAGTCGTTGCCCTGCACTTTGGCGCGGGCCTCATCGGGGGCGATGCCATAATCCGCCCACCGCTCCATCAGCCGCTGTTCAAGTACGTCCATCTGGGCTGAAATCGCCACGCTTAGGGTCCAGAACTGCCGCAATTGGTCCCAAGGTGCAGCGTTCAGCATCAGATAATTGCCCTCAACAATCACAAACTCGGCATGCTTCGGGATCAGTTGAGCCCCAGCAACGGCGAGATCGCGGGACCGATCAAAAACTGGTGCGTAAACTGTTCCTGTGCCGTTCGCGATCCGCGAAACAAGATGCACAAACCCATCTGCATCGAACGTCTCAGGGGCTCCTTTGCGCGCCAAATTACCCGATCTTTCAAGCACCGCGTTGTCTAAATGAAATCCATCCATCGGCACCAAAGTCGCCGTTTTTTCCATAGCAGTCAGCGATGCAACTACAGCCTCCGCAACGGTCGATTTTCCCGAAGCAGGAGGGCCTGAGATCGCGATAATCTTTCGAGAGCCGATCAGCCCAGTTGCCCGCCTAGTTACGATTTCAGCGAAATAATCTGCGGTTTTGTCCACTGTTTGATCTGCCTAGTTCCTGCATTTCACATCAGCGGTTTAGCGCGTGCAATAGTTGTTGAGAAGGCAGTCTAAGCTTCTTCAAGCCTGTCTGTTGCTGGCGCTGGTGTGGGCGACAGGGCGGCGATGCGGGCGTAGTCTTTGTCGCTTAGGGAAATCTTCAGTGCGGCCAATGAAGGGGCCAGTTGTTCGGCGTTTCGGGCGCTGATAATCGGTGCTGTGACGCCGCTGTGACGCGCGGCCCATGCCACGGCCAGACTGGCTGGTGCATGCCCCATTTCTTCTGCAAGAGCCGCAAGATCAGCTGCGGTTTGATACATCCATTCTTGACCGTAGCGGGCAGCATAACGCTCGTCTGTTGAAAGCCTCCCTTGCGCGCCCGTGCTGTATTTGCCGGTCAAAAGGCCACCGCCTAGGGGGGAATAGGGCACAATGGCAATCCCCTCGGCCTGTGCCATGGGAAGGATTTCAACCTCGGCTTGGCGTTTCACCAATGAATACATCGGCTGAAACATATCAATTTTGGTGCCCAGTTTCTGTGCGACAGCTTGCGCTTTCATGACTTGCCAAGCGGCAAAGTTGGACACGCCGATGTGGCGGATTTTGCCGTCGGCCTGCAGGGTTGCAAGCGCCTCAAATGTTTCCTCAAGGGGGGTGTTGTCGTCCCAACGGTGCAGATACAGCGCGTCGACCATGTCCATGCCAAGGCGCTGGCGGCTGATGTCGAAGGTAGTGAAAATGTTGCTGGCGGTGCTGCCGCCCGTATATCCGGCCTTGGTTGCAATGTATAAATCATCGCGCTCGCTGGCGGCAAAGGCCCCCAAAAACTCCTCTGAGACGCCGCCCGTATAAAGGTGCGCCGTGTCGAAAAAATTGATCCCTGCGGTGCGGCACGCATCATACATCGCGCGGCTGTTGGCCTCATCGGCGGTGCCACCAAATTGCATGCAGCCAAAACAAAGCGGCGAAATGGGCGTGGCATTTTGTGTGCTAAGCATGGGCGTTATCTCCGATTTGGGCCTGTGGTATGGTTTGGCGCTGTGGGACCAAAGGTCAACATATCTTTGTATGTTGGGATTGCGTTTCCGGCGCAGGTCCCGCCGATCAAGCATATATTCTACGATGCGAATTGCGCGCGCTTTACACGCTCGCTAAGCTTTGCAAATGAACAGTTTTGATAGCTCAAACACAAGCGATGCACTGCGCCACCTTTTTGAAGCAGGCGTAGATGCAGTGAAGGGTGAACCCGCGGTTGCGCGTGCTTTTGCGCAGCGTTTTACCCAGGCGCCAGACCGTATTCTTGCCGTGGGCAAGGCCGCTTATGCGATGTATATGGGCCTGCCTGAGAATGTGCGCGCCGCCACGCCTGCTTTGATTATTACCAAAGATGGCCACGCCGACGGTGCGCCTGATCTGCGGCATGTTGAGATACGCGAAGCCTCGCATCCGATGCCCTGCGCGCGGTCAATCGCTGCGGGGGAAGCGGCTTTGGCTTTCGTCCAAGACTGCGCCCCTGATAGCCGTTTGTTGATGCTGGTCTCCGGCGGCGCGTCCGCGTTGGTTGAGGCGTTGCCAAGTGGGATGAGTTTGGAAAGCCTGATGGAGCGGACGAAAATTGCGCTCTCAAACGGCAGCACCATCGGCCAAATCAACGCAGAACGCATTGCCCATTCGCGTATCAAAGGCGGTAAACTTTTGGCGGCATTTGCCGGACGGCGGGCGGACGTGCTGGCCATTTCAGATGTGCAAGGTGACGGGATCGATGTGATTGGTTCTGGCATTGGTGCTTATGGCGGCGGCACGCTGCGTTATAGCTGCCATATCGTTGGCTCAAACGCGGTGGCGCGGGATGCCGCTGCGGCACAGGCCACGACTTTAGGGATGCACGTGCACCACAATGCGGAAACGCTTTATGGTGATATCAATGAGGTTGCGGGCGATATTTTGGCGACTGTGGATGGCGGTGCGGCCCCCGAGGGGGTTTACATTTTTGGCGGCGAGCCCACGGTCCAACTGCCCGATAACCCGGGCGAGGGCGGGCGGAACCAAGGCCTTGCGCTTGAACTTGCGCGCCGCATTTCAGGACGCAGTGACCTGAGTATTCTGGTCGCGGGCACTGATGGTTCGGACGGGGTAAGTGCTGGTGCCGGCGCGATTGTGGATGGTCACAGTTTTCGCGCAGCTGATGGCGCGGATGAGGCGATCCGCTTGGCCAACTCGGGCGCGTTTTTCCGCACCACTGGTGATCAATTGGTCACGGGTCCCACGGGGACAAATGTGATGGACCTTGTGATTGTGCACCGCAAAACTGCGGATGCAGGCTAGGGCGCGTTAGGGCGCGATACCCCTCCCTTCAGTCCATGAAATATCGGACGGTTGCCTCAAATTCGCGTGGCTTTTCGGCGTGTAACCAATGCCCTGCTTCCGGTAGTTTGGCAAATTTTGCGTCTGGAAAAAGCTCTTTGATGGCGGGGCGATGGGCTGGCGTGACATAGTCACTATTGGCACCGCTTAAGAACAATGTGGGTCCGGTGAACGTAGCTTCTATGTGTGGAAAGCCGATGATCTTTTCCATTTCGTTCGCAAGCGTATCAAGGTTCAGCAGCCATTTCTTAGCCTTTATATCAACGCTTTGCGCAAGAAACGCAGCAACGGCTTTGTCATCGATCGGGATATCCAGCGCCGAGCGGCTATCCACGTTTAAATCAGTGGCCCGTGCGGCGTTCAGCACGTCCATTTGTGTGTGCGTGTATGTCACGGGCGCGATGTCGGCGACCAAAAGGCGGTTCACTAGGGCGGGATGCTGCAAGGCCATGACCATCGCGGCTTTACCGCCCATAGAGTGGCCGACCACGTCGCCCTTGCCACCAAACGCGGTAATCACTTCGGCCAAATCAGCGGCCATTTCTGGATAGCTGTGTGTTGCTGTGTGCGCACTTGCACCGTGGTTGCGCTGATCAATCACAACAACGCGGCGGCTGTCTGACAGACGCTTGGCAATGACGTTCCAGTTGCGCGCAGAGCCGAACAAGCCGTGCCCGATGAAAAGCGTTGGAAGGGCGGTTTCGTCGCCGTATACGAGGTGGTGTAACATAGTATTCGGATACCCCATGACCCCTCAAGATATCCAGCACAAAGCAGATGAAGTCGCGTCCTTACTGCGCGAGAAACTGTCTGTACGTGGCAAAACCCTAAGCGATCAGCTTGCACGCAGCGGCGCGGTACTGCCCCGCCGTGTCCGCGCAAAAGGGCGGTTGCTGGCCCACGCGGCGACGGTGGCAGAGCACCCGCAACTGGCAAAACAGATCGATCCCGCCGCAGTCGCGCGCGCGCATTCCGAGGTGTGCCTTTATCTAAACGAAATAAACCCACGCGACCGGCGCGTGGGTTTTGTTCTTGGTATCTTGGGGCGCGTAGCGTTTGCGCTTTTGATCACCGGTGCTGCCTTTGTGGGGCTGCTGGTGTGGCGCGGCTATGTTTAGGTTGGCTCCGCGCCACGGGCATTGATCACAGGTTTGGGTAAATCGGGAACTGTGCGCAAAGTGCTTCAACTTTTGCCGCAACTGCTTTTTCCACGTCCCCGTTTTCGTCTGGTCCGTTTGCTGCAAGACCGTTTACGACCTCAACAATCAGGTCACCTACTTGGCGGAATTCAACTTCGGTAAAGCCGCGCGTTGTGCCTGCAGGTGTGCCCAAACGCAGGCCAGATGTGACCATCGGCTTTTCTGGGTCAAACGGAATGCCGTTTTTGTTGCAAGTGATATGCGCGCGCTCAAGCGCCTCTTCTGTTGTGTTGCCTTTCACGCCTTTTGGACGCAGATCGACCAGCATCAGGTGCGTGTCGGTGCCACCCGTAACAATGTCCAACCCACCTTTGATGAGTTGATCTGCCAACGCTTGGGCGTTCTTGATCACTTGGGATTGGTAGCTTTGGAACTCGGGGCGCAGAGCCTCGCCAAATGCCACAGCTTTACCGGCGATGACGTGCATCAACGGGCCGCCTTGGATGCCAGGGAAAATCGCAGAGTTGAACTTCTTGGCCAAAGCTTCGTCGTTGGTCAGGATCATGCCGCCGCGTGGGCCGCGCAATGTTTTGTGTGTGGTCGTTGTGGCCGCGTGCGCATGTGGGAACGGCGAGGGGTACAGACCCGTCGCAACCAGACCTGCAAAGTGAGCCATGTCCACCAATAGATACGCACCGACGCTGTCTGCAATTTCGCGCATGCGGGCAAAATCAATGACCCGCGGAATGGCAGAGCCGCCAGCGATGATCATGTCGGGGTTATGCTCGGTCGCAAGGCGTTGGACCTCATCGTAATCCAGCAGATTGTCTTCTTTGCGCACACCGTACTGAACGGCGTTGAACCACTTGCCTGATTGGTTCGGGCGCGCGCCGTGGGTCAAGTGACCACCCGCGTCCAGCGACATCCCCAAAATAGTCGCACCCGGTGCAAGCAACGCCTGAAACACACCTTGGTTCGCCTGTGAGCCTGAGTTGGGCTGAACGTTTGCAAAACCGCAGCCGAACAGCTCTTTGGCGCGCTCAATTGCCAAGTCTTCTGCCACGTCCACGTGCTGGCATCCACCGTAGTAGCGGCGGCCCGAATAGCCTTCGGCGTATTTGTTGGTCATCACGCCGCCTTGGGCTTCCATCACCGCTGCAGACACAATGTTTTCAGAGGCGATCAGCTCGATCTCGTTACGCTGGCGGCCAAGTTCGGCCTGCATCGCAGCATAGAGAGCCGGATCGCGTGTCTCGAGGGTTTCTGTGAAAAATCCATCATCACGGTGTGGGGCGTTCATGGCAGCATCCTTTTGAGTTAAGCACCGCGCACGGGCGGTTTGGCGCTAAGTTAGCGCATGTTTCCTATCGGAAAAAGGCCCGTTTCCGTCATAATGGTGATGAAAGCGGTGACGAAAGGTCGCCATAGGCGGCTTGCGTTTCACATCGGCACAGGCGATGTCTTTACGCAACGTCCATGAGCCTAAAGGAAAACTCCCATGGGGCAGCTTCCCAAAATCGCCTTTGCGGCAAGCGATACGCAGACCGCCCAGAGCGCGTTGGAGGTGTTAAGCGCGCGGTATGGCAATGCGGATCTTGGACAGGCCGAAGTGATTGTGGCCTTGGGCGGTGACGGGTTTATGCTGCAAACTTTGCACGCAACCCAGCACCTCGATACACCTGTTTACGGCATGAACCGCGGCACTGTTGGCTTTTTGATGAACGAATATCACGCGGATGATCTGCCGTTTCGGCTTGCTGCGGCTGAAGAAGAGGTCATCAACCCGCTGTCGATGATTGCAAAAACCGTTGATGACACGGTCCACGAGGCATTGGCGATCAACGAAGTATCTCTGCTGCGCGCAGGTCCGCAAGCGGCCAAACTTCGGATTTATGTGGACGACAAACTGCGCATGAAAGAACTGGTGTGTGACGGTGCGCTTGTCTCGACGCCTGCGGGCTCAACGGCGTACAACTACTCGGCCCACGGTCCGATTTTGCCAATCGGTTCGGATGTTTTGGCCCTCACGGCGATGGCGGCGTTCCGGCCCCGGCGCTGGCGCGGGGCGCTTTTGCCAAAGACTGCCAAGGTCCGCTTTGAGGTGGTCAACCCTGCCAAGCGCCCCGTGATGGCCGATGCAGACAGCCGCAGTGTGAACAATGTGGCCAGCGTGGAAATCCACTCGGACCCTTCGATTGCGCACCGCATTTTGTTTGACCCCGGGCATGGGTTGGAAGAACGGCTCATTCAGGAACAATTCGTATGATCCACCCGCTGCGCCGCGCGGCTGTTGTTGCTGGTTTGATGTTTGCATCTGCATTGCTCACAGCGTGTAGTTTGCGCGTTGGCCCGCAAGACCGAATTGGCTTTCAAGAGCTGCTGAAGCGCACTGCTGCAACTCCGTTTGAGTGTGCAAACTACGACCTGGAGACCGATAGCTGCGAGATGATTTCAACGTACCAAGCGCGCATTGACGGCACGGTTCAGGCGCGCTCAACCTTTATTCTTGATGCGGATCTTGGGGCGGTGATGACGGTCACGGACACCCTTCGGCCTGAGGGCGCGCGGCTGTGCACGGACGGTAAAAGCACCACCGCAAAAGTCACGGGCGATCAGTTGACCGCGCAGGATAACGCAAATTTGGCTGAGTTATTTTTGCAAACGGCCCGCACATTTGGCCCAAGCTGCATTGCATTTTTTGAACGGGGCGGGGTGCTGGTTGGCCTGTCTGAAACACCAGACGGAACAATTCTGCGCGGCCAACCTGCGTTCGTCCTTAGTTATTTTGCAGAACCCAAACCGCTGCGTGGTCCATCCGCGCGATAGCCGCTGCGCTACCTCCAGCCGATCTGTGCCACGCTGACGTCAGCCGTATAATCGCGGCCATAGGCGATGATGCCGATGGCGCGGATATTTTGGGTATTGAGCGGCACATCAAAGCCGCGTCCCGCAGGGGCAAAATCGGCCAAAGGCAACGTGATATCACGCCATTCATTTGTGGTCTGAAATTCCGCGCGGTAACTGTGCCATGGACGTTTGGCATCTGTTGTACGCAGGTTGGCAAAATAGGACGCACCATTGCCCCGCACCCGCAGGGTCAGCACTTGCGCTTCGGGCGGCAACGGCGGCATATCACGGCGGATTTGAATGAACCCGCCATTATTTTCTGTGCTCACGTCACCGCTCAGGCGAACATAATCAACGTCCCCCTCGCGGCCCCGCGTCATGGTGCCCTCAGAGACACCGCCCATCACCCCGTCGGTGACAAAGCGCCATAAATCCAAGCTCGAAAAGTCATTAATTACCATACCCTTAAAGTGGGCACTTGGCGTCAGATGTCCAGTGCAGCCTTGCGCAACCGCTTAGCTTTTCGCGTAGCCAAGGGTCTGAAGTGCGGCCCTAATTTCATCAAGGATCGCCGGATCATCAATGGTCGCGGGCTCTTTATAGGGCGCGCTGTCGGCAATTTTGGCCATGACGCCGCGCAGGATTTTGCCCGATCGTGTCTTGGGCAACCGGTCAACAACCACCGCCAGTTTAAACGCCGCAACAGGCCCGATTTGGCCGCGCACATCTGCGATCACGTCGGCGACAATTTCGCTTGGGTCACGGTCCACGCCCGCGTTCAGGCACAAAAAGCCCAATGGCAACTGACCTTTTAGCGCGTCGTTCACGCCGATCACGGCGCATTCGGCAACGTCTTTGTGGGCGGCTAAGACTTCTTCCATCGCGCCTGTGCTTAGGCGGTGACCTGCCACGTTAATCACGTCATCCGTGCGCGCCATGATGTAGACATAGCCGTCCTCATCAATCATGCCCGCATCGCCTGTCTCGTAATATCCCGGAAAGGCCTCAAGATAGCTGCTTTTGAACCTGTCTTCGGCGTTCCAAAGGGTTGGCAGGCATCCAGGCGGCAGGGGCAGTTTGATTGTGATCGCGCCCAACTCGCCCGCAGGCAGCGGGTGGCCGCCGTCATCAAGAATTTGCACGTCATAGCCGGGCATCGGCACTGTGGGGGAACCGATTTTGACAGGTAGCGGCTCAATGCCCATCGGGTTGCCCGCAATGGCGTAACCGGTCTCGGTTTGCCACCAGTGGTCGATCACCGGCAGGCCAGTCATATTGCCCAGCCATTTGATCGTGTCGGGGTCTGCGCGCTCACCTGCTAAGAAGATCGATTTCAGATGGGGCAGGTCGTAATTGGCAAACAGCTTACCTTCTGGGTCCTCGCGTTTTACGGCACGGAACGCGGTCGGAGCGGTAAAGAACACTTTGACTTTGTGCTCTGACATCACGCGCCAGAACGTGCCCGCATCAGGGGTACCAACTGGCTTGCCTTCAAACACGATGGTGGTGTTGCCGTGGATCAACGGCGCGTAGCAAATATAGCTGTGCCCCACGACCCAACCCACGTCAGAAGCGGCCCAAAACACATCACCGGGTTCAACGTCATAGACGTTTTTCATGGTCCAGTTCATTGCCACCAAATGCCCGCCTGTGTGGCGCACAACGCCCTTGGGCGCGCCGGTCGTGCCACTGGTATACAGGATATAGGCGGGGTGGTTGCCTTCAACGGGAAGACACGCGGCAGGCTGAGTGCCTTGTTGAAACGCGTGCCAATCCAGATCACGTGGCCCCAGATCACAGCTCAGCTGCTCGCGCTGCAAAATCACGCAGGTCTCGGGCTTGTGGGTGGCGCTGTCGATGGCCGTATCAAGCAATGGCTTATAAGCGATTGTCTTGCTGCCTTCGATACCACAAGACGCAGCTACGATGCATTTGGGCTGGGCGTCATCAATGCGTACGGCCAATTCGTGGGCCGCAAAACCGCCAAACACAACCGAGTGGATCGCCCCGATGCGTCCGCACGCCAACATCGCCACAATCGCTTCGGCAACCATGGGCATGTAAATCAAAACGCGGTCGCCTTTGCCCACGCCTTGGGCCGCCAAGCCGCCTGCAAAACCGGCAACTTCGTCGCGCAATTGGGAATACGTCAAAGTACGCTGACTGCCTGTGACGGGGCTGTCGTAAATGATTGCCGGCTGATCGCCGCGCCCTGCGTCCACGTGGCGGTCAACGGCATTGTAACACGTGTTCACCAAACCGTCGCTGAACCACTCATACATCGGCGCGTTTTCGGCAAACAGCGCTTTGGTTGGGGCGCGGTCCCACGCGATCTGTTGGGCAGCGCCCATCCAGAATGCTTCGGGGTCGTTGCGCCACGCGGCGTAAGTGTTGGCATAGCTCATCGGTCAGGGTCCTCTCAGATGCACCATCGTTCCCGCGCTGCATTCCCGCCGAAGCGAGGCCGCGCAGAATTGGTCGGGCGCATTAAGCGTATGCACCGCGGTGCTGGCAAGGGACCGTTTGCGCAAACAGCACGAAATAATCATGCCGCTGCGCAGATTTAGCCCTCAATCTGATAGGATGACGCGCCTGCCGCCCTTAGCCGTAGTGGGTCACAGGCGTGCCCGCCAAAGCAGAAATGTTAAGCAACCCGCGCGCCGTGATTGACGGCGTGACGATGTGCGCACGGTTGCCCATGCCCATCAAAATTGGCCCAACTTCAAGCCCGCCGGCTTTGGATTTCAGGATGTTTCGCGTCGCACCAGCCGCATCAGTGTTGGCGTAGATCAACACATTGGCCTGCCCTTGCAAGCGCGACTGCGGGAAGACGCGACCGCGCAAATCAGGGTCCAAAGCGCTGTCCGTGTGCATCTCGCCTTCGTATTGGAAATCAAGTCCCAACCCGTCAAGAACCTGCAGCGCACCGCGCATCGTGCGTCCAGATTGGCTATCAAGGTTGCCAAATTCCGAACCTGAACACAGCGCAATCTTTGGCTCAATCCCAAAGCGGCGCACGTGGCGCGCAGCACTGATCACGGTTTGGGCAACTTGATCGGGCGTTGGCATCGCGTGGATGTGCGTGTCGGCAATAAAGAGGGGGCCATCCTCCAAAATCATCAGTGACAGCGCGCCTGCAGGCTTCAAATCGTCCGAGCCAAGCACCTGTTCCACGTAGTTCAGGTGCCACAAATACTGACCAAATGTGCCGCAAATCATGCTGTCAGCCTCGCCGCGGTGCACCATCACGGATCCAATGGCAGTGGTGTTGGTACGCATGATCGCGCGGGCCAAATCAGGGGTCACACCAGAACGTGCCATCAACTCGTGATAGGTCTGCACGTAATCGCGGTAACGATCATCGCGGTTCGGGTTCACGATCTCTAAATCTTCGGGGCGAATTTTCAGACCTGCACGCTCGCACCGCCGCCCAATCACATCAGGACGGCCAATCAGAATGGGTGTCTCGGTGGTTTCCTCAAGCAGCGCTTGGGCCGTGCGCAACACGCGCTCGTCCTCACCTTCGGCAAACACAATCCGGCGTGTCGCGGTGCTGGCTGCTTGGAAAACAGGACGCATGATAAGCGCTGATTTGAACACAGATGTATCAAGGTCCGCGTGGTACTGATCCACATCCGTAAGGGGACGCTTAGCCACGCCGCTTTCCATTGCAGCGCGCGCCACGGACGAGGCCACAACACCCATCAGACGCGGATCAAACGGCTTGGGAATAAGGTAGTCCGGCCCGAACGTAAGCTGCTCACCACGGTAGGCCTCGGCGGCCTCGGCGCTTGTGGTGGCGCGGGCGAGTTGGGCAATTCCGTCGATACAAGCCAGCTGCATCGCATCGTTGATCTCGGTCGCGCCCACGTCCAGCGCACCGCGGAAAATGAACGGGAAACACAGCACATTGTTGACTTGGTTGGGGAAATCCGACCGGCCCGTCGCAATCAACGCGTTCGGGGCCACGGCGCGCGCGGCCTCTGGATCAATCTCGGGGTTGGGGTTGGCCAGTGCAAAAATAATCGGTTGGTCGCTCATCTTGGCGACCATCTCAGGTTTCAAAACACCCGCGCCCGACAGCCCAAGGAACATATCCGCGCCGTCAATCACCTCATCAAGCGTGCGCAGATCACTGGCCTGCGCGTATTCGGCTTTTTGATCTGTCATCTCGCTGGTGCGGCCTTCGTAAACCAGCCCTTCGATGTCGCACAGCCACACATTTTCGCGTTTCACGCCCAGTTTCAGCAGCATGTTCAGACACGCAATGCCCGCAGCACCACCACCTGTAGAGACGATCTTGATGTCCTCAAACTTTTTACCCGCAAGGTGCAGCGCATTTGTTGCGGCGGCCCCCACAACAATGGCCGTTCCGTGCTGATCATCGTGGAAAACAGGGATGTTCATCCGCTCGCGGCACAGTTTTTCGACGATAAAACAATCAGGTGCCTTGATATCCTCAAGGTTAATCGCGCCAAAAGTTGGCTCAAGCGCGCAGACAATATCCGCAAGTTTTTCGGGGTCCGGCTCGTTCAACTCAATGTCAAAACAATCGATGTTGGCAAATTTTTTGAACAGGACCGCCTTGCCCTCCATCACGGGTTTTGAGGCAAGCGCGCCGATGTTACCAAGGCCCAAAACCGCAGAGCCATTCGTGACGACCGCCACAAGGTTGCCGCGTGATGTGTATTCTTGTGCGGCCTCTGCATCTTTGGTGATCTCAATGCAGGCTTCGGCCACGCCGGGCGAATATGCGCGCGCCAAATCACGTCCGTTGGCCAGCGGCTTGGTTGCGCGAATTTCCAGCTTTCCGGGCTTAGGGTGGCGGTGATAGTCCAACGCTGCTTGACGCAATGCCTGTGGATCACGGTTGGAATTGTCTGTCATAATGCCCTCCCAAGGTATTTGTTTAACGTTAAACTACTTTTTTCACAGCCTGCCAATGGCAATATTTTCACGTGGTGCGCGCGCGCTGTTCGATTGCACGGTGACATGGGCGGTGATCTCCGTTTTACTCACCCTAAACCCGAGTTATGCTGGCGTTAAGCCGAGAGGAACCAGACATGTCAACATCACCGCTCATGCAGGCCGCTCATGCGGTTATGAAAAATGCGTACGCTCCTTATTCCAACTTCCAAGTGGGGGCCGCAGTACGCACGGACGCGGGTGATGTGTTCGTGGGCTGCAACGTTGAAAACGTGGCCTATCCCGAAGGAACCTGTGCTGAAGCGGGCGCGCTGGCGGCCATGGTCGCCGCGGGACAAGGGCGCATCGTTGAGGTCGCCGTGATCGCGGGGTCGCCAACCCCGGTGCCGCCGTGCGGCGGGTGCCGTCAAAAGCTGCGCGAGTTTGGCGCAGGCGATGTGGTGGTCACCATGGGCACAACCGGCGGCACGACGCTTTCCATGACCCTCGAAGACCTTTTGCCCGGTGTCTTTAACGCCGATCACATGGCCAAATGACATCTTTCGCCCCTCTACTTGATCAGTTTCGCGGTGGCACGCCGCCAGATCGGGATGAAATTGCCCAGATCGTGCGTGGCCTTGTGGACGGCTCCATGACTGATGCACAGGCGGGCGCTTTTGCCATGGCCGTGTGTTTGCACGGGCTGGGGGACGAGGGGCTTTTGGCCCTGACAACGCAAATGCGCGATAGCGGCACTGTGCTGGAATGGGGCCTTGATGGGCCGGTGATCGACAAACACTCAACGGGCGGCGTTGGGGATTGCACCTCGTTCTTGATCGCGCCCGCGCTTGCAGCTTGTGGCGCATACGTCCCGATGATTTCAGGCCGCGGGCTTGGGCACACGGGCGGCACACTTGATAAACTGGAATCCATCCCGGGCATCACCGCCGATATCGCGCCCGCGAAGTTTCGCAAAATAGTGGGCGAGGTCGGCTGCGCCATCGTCGCCGCAAGCACAGATGTGGCCCCCGCTGACAAACGCCTTTACGCGGTCCGTGACGTGACAGGCACGGTGAAAAGCACGGCCCTGATCACCGCGTCGATCTTGTCCAAAAAGCTTGCGGCCGGTCTTGATGCGCTGGTGCTCGATATCAAAATGGGCAGTGGCGCGTTCATGAAAACCGTGGCCGAAGCCGAAGTGCTGGCCAATGCTTTGGTCAGTGTGGCCAACGGTGCGGGATGCAAAACCACCGCCCTCATCACGGACATGAACCAACCGCTGGCCAAATCTATGGGCAATGCGCTGGAACTTTCCGAGGCCCTGCATGCCTTAACGGGCGACGGGGTTGATCATGATTTGCCCGACATGGCCGCCAATCTGGCAGGCTCTGTTTTGGCCAGCGTGGGCCTTGCCCAAGACGCCACCCAAGGCGCCGATTTGATCGCGGATACATTCTACAATGGCAACGCCGCCGAGGTCTTTGGCCGCATGATCAGCGCCATGGGCGGGCCCCATGATTTTGTCGATCGTTGGGAAGACCGCTTGCCAAGCGCGCCTGTAATGCAAGAGGTTCTGCCGCCGCGCGCGGGCTTTGTCACCGCCATCGACGGCGAGGCATTGGGCCAGCTTGTTGTGCATCTTGGTGGCGGGCGCAAAACGATCGGCGGGCGGATTGATCACTCTGTTGGCCTGTCGGACATCGCGGCTTTGGGCGATCAGATCGACGCGGATGTCCCGCTGTGTATGTTGCACGCCCGTTCCGAGCATGACGCTGACGCCGCGACCAAAATCATCCGCGCGGCGATCACCCTTGGCGATGCGCCGATGGACCTGCCGCCGACCATTTACAAACGTGTCGGGCAGGGGGGCTAAACCATGGGTCGCGCGTTTTTGGTTGTGATGGATTCCGTTGGCTGTGGCGGCGCGCCTGATGCGGCGGCTTTTGGCGACGAAGGGGCAAATACCCTTGGCCACATCGCTGATGCCTGTGCAAACGGGCAAGCAGACGTGGGGCGGTCCGGTCCGCTCAACATTCCCAATTTACTGTCCTTTGGCTTGGGTGCGGCTGTTGCCCAAGCCAGCGGTCACAGCCGCCTTCTTGACGCGACCTCGGGCCCGATTGCGGGCCTTTGGGGAAGTGCGACCGAACATAGCATTGGCAAAGATACCCCCTCAGGGCACTGGGAATTGGCGGGCCTGCCGGTCCCGTTTGAGTGGCATTATTTCCCCCAAACTCCGGTGGCTTTCCCGCCTGAAATCTTGGAGGCCGTCGCGCGCATCGCAGGCACCGAAGGCTCTCTTGCCAATTGTCATGCCAGCGGCACAGGCGTGCTTGATGACTTCGGGCCAGAGCACCTTAGGACTGGCTGGCCCATCTGCTACACCTCCGTTGACAGCGTTTTCCAAATCGCCGCCCACGAGGAAATTTTCGGCCTTCAGCGGCTTTATGATTTATGTGCCGAACTCGCGCCTATGCTGCATAAAATGGGTATCGGCCGCGTTATTGCACGGCCTTTTGTGGGGGCTGCGGGGGCATTTACGCGCACGCCCCACCGCCGTGATTTTGCTTTGCTGCCCCCCGAAGATGTCTTGATGGATTTCGCCGCCGCCGAAGGCCGCGCGGTTCACGCCGTGGGCAAAATCGGCGATATTTTCAGCATGCGCGGCATCACTGATTGCACCAAAGGGCCTGATGCAAAACTGATGGAAGACCTAATTGATCTGGCGGGCACAGCCCAAGACGGCGCATTCGTTTTTGCCAATTTCGTCGAGTTTGACAGCGAATATGGCCACCGCCGCGATGTGGCGGGATATGCGCGCCATCTTGAATGGTTTGACGCGCAATTGCCGCGTCTTTTGGCACGTCTTGCGCCCGATGATCTGCTGTTGATCACTGCCGATCACGGCAATGATCCCACGTGGCGCGGCACCGATCATACCCGCGAACGGGTGCCTGTCGTGGGACCTGCCTTGGCCACATCTGGTGAGCTTGGCGCCATCAACTTTGCCGATGTAGGCGCTACGCTCGCAGCCCATATTGGCCTGAAACAAAACGGAAAAGGGACACCCGCCATATGAAGAACCGCCCCAAGCTTGAGTTGCATTTGCACTTGGAAGGTGCCGCGTCGCCTGCGTTCATCAAGGGCCTCGCCGCTGAGAAAAAGCTCGATATCTCGGGCATTTTTGATGAACGTGGCAATTACGCCTATGCGGATTTTGCGGGCTTTCTGGATGTCTATGAGGCGGCGACCCAAGCGCTCAAAACGCACGAAGATTACGCGCGTCTCACCACAGCGGTGCTGCAAGATTGTGCCGAACACGGGGTTGTTTACGCCGAAACGTTCCTGTCGCCAGATTTTTGCGGGGGGCGCGATGTGGGCGCGTGGCGCGAATACCTCGCTGCAATCCAAGAAGCCGCCGCCGCGATGGAGCCGCACATCACCCTGCGCGGCTGCGTCACGGCCATCCGCCACTTCGGGCCCGAAAAATCCCGCGAAACGGCCATTTGTGCGGCTGAAACCGTGGGTGACTTCATCACAGGGTTTGGCATCGCAGGGGCAGAAACCGTTGGCGCACCGCGCGATTTTGCGTGGGCTTTTGACTGCGCGCGCGAAGCGGGGCTTGGCCTGACGGCGCATGCCGGCGAGTGGGGCGGTGCGGCGATGGTTCGCGACACCCTTGACCAATTGCCGGGCATTTCGCGCATCGGTCACGGGGTGCAAGCCATCACTGATTTGGCGCTTTGCGACCGGCTGATTGAGAATGACATCACCCTTGAAGTCTGTCCCGGTTCAAACGTGGCGCTTGGGGTCGTGCCGAACTGGGCGTCACATCCCATAGAAAAGCTGCGTGCCAGAGGTGTCAAAGTGACCGTTAGCACAGATGATCCGCCGTTCTTTCACACCACCATGACGAATGAATACGGCCGTCTTGCCCACCACTTTGGCTGGGACGATGAGATTTTCCGCGAAGTTGAGCAAAACGCCCTTGAGGCGGCATTCTGCTCTGCTGAAACCCGCGCCATCATTGCAAAAAGGCTTCAATCATGAACGAACACGTCACCCTTGTGGATCACCCTTTGGTTCAGCACAAACTGTCGATCATGCGCGACAAAGAAACCTCTACGGGGCAATTTCGTCAGTTGCTGCGCGAGATAAGTCAGTTTTTGGCTTATGAAATCACCCGTGAATTGCCCTTGGAAAATCAAGCAATCGAAACACCCATGGGGCCAATGGATGCGCCCATGTTACGCGGCAAGAAGCTGGCGCTGATCTCCATTTTGCGGGCAGGAAACGGCCTTTTGGACGGTGTGCTTGAACTTGTTCCCTCTGCACGGGTGGGCTTTGTTGGGCTCTACCGTGATGAGCAAACCCTTGAACCCGTTGAATATTATTTCAAAGTGCCCGACGTGCTCAATGAGCGGCTGGTGATTGCAGTGGACCCGATGCTGGCCACAGGCAACTCTTCTGTCGCAGCGATTGACCGCCTGAAAGAAGCGGGCGCTACGAACATCCGTTTTATGTGCCTGCTGGCCGCACCTGAGGGTATTGCCCGCATGCGGCAAGCGCATCCAGACGTGCACATCGTGACCGCTTCCGTGGATGAAAAACTCAACGAGCAGGGCTACATTGTGCCCGGTTTGGGGGACGCGGGTGACCGCATGTTCGGCACCAAGTAACAGCATTATCACTTTACTAAATAGGGTTTTTGGCGCACAGTTTCGCTATATTTAGTGGAATGACATATGTCTGTTTCTAAGTTCGCGGCCTTCACGGCGACCCTTGCCTTGCTGTTTACCACGTCTGTCTCAGCCCAGTCTTTGGCAGGCAACACCGTCCCAGCAGAGTTCCCGCCATCTTCGTTCAAAGGCAACCAATACGTTGATAGTAAAGGATGTGTTTTCATCCGTGCGGGCATTTCGGGCAACACCACGTGGGTGCCGCGTGTATCGCGTAACCGTCAGATTGTGTGCGGCTTTCAACCCTCTCTAAAGGGTGCTACGGCCGCCGCACCTGCCCAAGCAGTCCCTACTAAATCTGCGCCGCAGCCTGTGCGCGCCCCTGCGCCAAAACCCAAAGCGGTTGCAAAAGCCCAAACGCCAGTACAGCCCACAACAAAAGCGGCAACGCCTGTTACTGGTCAAACCGCTGGTGCCACATTGACACCGCAGACGCCGCGCCGTGACCGTCAGGGGGCCACCAACGCGCCTCTGCGCACCACCGCGACGTTGCCAAGCGCCGCCGCACCCAAAACCCAAACCGCGCCCACTGCGCAGCCAACCCGCAGCCAGCCTGCTTGTCGTGGGGCCTCGGCGCTTAGCTCGAAATACATCAATGCAGGCACGCCCGATAATCCTGTCCGATGTGGTCCGCAGCAGGGTAATTTCTTCGGCCAAGACGGCAACACCACGCTGGGTCCTCAAAGCAGCCTTGATGTTGCACCGCGCACAGCGCCGGACCCCTCGCGCGGTGTGGTGCGGCTGTCAAAAGTACCCGCCAGCGCCCGCGTCACGTTTGATCCGCCAAAAGGATACCGCCCCGTTTGGGACGATGACCGTCTGAACCCGCGCCGTGGTCTTGAGACCCGCGAGGGGCGCGCTGCCAGCAACCGCATCTGGACGCAAAAAGTCCCCCGCAAGCTGCTAAAGAATAATGCCGCCCCGCAAGTCACCCGCGCGGGTAATGATCCGTTACGTTTGTCGTTTGGGACCAAAAGCACGCCTGCATCGCACCGCTTCGTTCAGGTCGGCACCTACGGGGTGAAGGGCAACGCCAGCCGTGCTGCACAGCGTCTTACTGCGGCAGGCCTGCCTGCAAAAATCGGACGTGCCACGCGGGGCGGCAAAACATATCAGGTCGTTCTGGCCGGACCTTTTCAGGATCAATCCGCCCTACGCGCAGCCCTTCAAGGCGCGCGATCTGCGGGCTTTCGCGACGCATTCCTTCGCAAGTAATTTACTGATCACAGATCCCTTGCAGGGCCAGCCAGTCGCGGTCGCTCAGCAACGGTGGATCGCTTAGTTGTGCCGCATCAAGCAGTGGTTTTGTCCGCTCTCCGCTGGGATCAATTGCTGCCGCGAGGGTGGTCGTTTCAAGGCCGCGCAACCGCATTTGATCCGCCAACGCACCCATCTCAACATCTTCCAACGGGTTCTGAACCAACGCTTGGGCATAGCCGCGCAGCACGTCTTGGGGCAGCTGCGCAGTGGTTAGCAATGTGAATGTGTGGCGCAGTCCTGCAAACTCAAGCAGCGGGCGTACCGGGTCTTGGCCCGCTTGGCGCAGACCCGCCGCCAGCATAAATCCAGCCAGTACTTCTGGGTCATCATGATCCTCAACCAGCGTCGCACTCAGCAACAGTTTGCCACCGGGCAACCACAGACTATCCGGCAAGCCAGAGCGGTGAATTTGCGGCAGCCCAACAGGCGCTACGAAATCCGCATTATCCGACGTGCCCCGAACGCGGTCCGTGACCATTTGCAGCGCGCGGGTGCCTTCGCGGCGGGTACACGCAGGGCCTGCAAGGCGGGTAATCTCACGGCTCAGCTCGCGGCCAATTTCGGCGCGTTTGACTTTGGGCAAAACCCCAAGCGTGTGATCCACCATGGCGGGGGGCATCCAGAAAAAGCCGATCCAGCCCACCAATGCCAAGCTGCCCGCCAACACGGCGGCGCGCAGCCGCCCACGGTGCGGACGGGTCCGGTCGATGGCTTTGCGCACTTTGTCGATGGCCTCGACCATGGTTTTGTCGTCGATTTCAACAAGCTCGGTGCCGTCTGCATCGGGGCTGTAGGTGACCACACCATCTTTGTCGGACACTTTGCGCACGGCGGCCAATGACCAATGGGACAAAACCCGTTCGGCGTTATCGGTAATCACAAGGGTGGCGTTGCCAAAAGACACGATCACCTCGCGGCGCTGCGCATCTGCATCCGCGCGCCAAAGGCCCGTGCTTTCGAGCAATGCGTACTGTGAAAGGGCGGTCATCTGACGCTTTATCTCCGTCAACTTGCTCTGAACAACATATAGGTCAGACGCCGCACCGCCGCAATTGCACTCAGAGGGATTTCGCCACTGTGCGCAATTCAAACTTCTGGATTTTGCCCGTCGAGGTTTTTGGCAGCTCTTGGAAAATCACACGCTTGGGCGTTTTGAACCCCGCAAGGCGCGCGCGGCAAAAGGCGATGATCTCGGCCTCGGTCGGGGTTGCGCCGTCTTTCAATTCAACAAAGGCACAGGGGACCTCGCCCCATTTGTCATCAGGCTTGGCGACCACGGCGCATAGGTTCACGGCCTCGTGGTTCATCAACGCGCTTTCGACCTCAACAGAGCTGATGTTTTCGCCGCCCGAAATGATGATGTCCTTGGCGCGGTCAGCGATCTGAATGAACCCGTCGGGGTGGTGCAGGGCAATGTCGCCGCTGTGGAAATACCCGCCCGCAAAGGCCTCGGCGGTGGCGTCCGGATTTTTCAGATAGCCCTTCATCACGCAGTTGCCGCGCAACATGATCTCGCCGGTTGTGGTGCCGTCGCGCGGAATGTCTTTGCCGCTTTCGTCCCACACGGCGACGGGCTCCATCATGGGAAAAGCAACCCCTTGGCGCGCAGCGATGCTGGCCGCCTCGTCTTGGGGCAGCGCGTCCCATGCGGGGTCCCAAAGGCATTCGGTGACGTGGCCATATGTTTCGGTCAGCCCGTAAACTTGTTGCACATCAAAGCCCAGTTTGGTGATGGCCGCCAACGTGGCGGGGGCGGGCGGCGCGCCTGCGGTGAAAACTTTGACCGTGTGATCAAAACTGCGCCGCGCCTCATCGGGTGCGTTGACGATCATGTTCAACACAATCGGTGCGCCGCCAAAATGGGTCACACCGGCGGCAACGGCGTCATAAATGGCGTGGGGTGTCACATCGCGGCAGCAGTGGATCGTACCGCCCAGCATCGGCATCATCCACGCGTGGTTCCATCCGTTACAGTGAAACATTGGCACAATCGTCAAGTACTGCGGGCGCAGCGGCATTTGCCACGCAGCCGGTGTGCCCATGGTCATCAGATACGCGCCGCGGTGATGATAGACCACGCCCTTGGGCCGCCCTGTGGTGCCCGAGGTGTAATTCAGCGCAAGGCTTTCCCATTCATCTTCGGGCATCATCCACGTGAATGCTGCATCGCCGGTAGCCAGAAAATCTTCGTATGTTTGATGCGCGCCGGTGGCTGTGATGCCCGCAACGGCGTCAGGCACTTCGATCAAGATGGGCGCGGGGCCGTCCATTCGTTCAATCGCTTGCAACGCCAGTGGCATGAACTGGGTGTCGACCAATGCGGCCTTGGCCTCGCCGTGATCAAAGATGTAGGCCACGGTATCTGGATCAAGGCGGGTGTTGATGGTGTTCAAAACCGCGCCGCACGCGGGCACGCCGAACGCCGCTTCGCATTGGGCGGGGGTGTTGGGCAGCAGCGTTGCCACCACCTCGCCACTTTGCACACCGATGCTTTTTAGCGCGCTGGCCAATTGCGAGCAGCGGGCGTGGTACTGCGCATAGGTGACTTTATGGTCACCATAAATCACCGCGGTAGTTTGGGCGAACACATCAGCCGCACGGCGCAAATGGGACAGCGGCGTTAGGGGCACGTAATTGGCGGGTGTTTTGTCTAAACCCGTCTCATCTTTCATCCAGCCCATTGCGCCCTCCCAAGCAGTTCACCTTCCAACGCGCGCCTTGTCGTCGGCGCCCCCGTCATATTGTCGACTATGGCGCTTGCGCGGCAAGAGGCAAGCGGTCAATGATGCGCAAATGAGCAGCACACCTTCCAATAACACCGCCGCGATTGGCTGGATGATGACGGCGATGGTCATTTTGGGCATCGTCGATAACCTTGTGCCCTATATTGTGGACGACATCAGTCTTTGGCAATTCCACACCCTGCGCAGCATTGTTGCAGTGGCCACAGTGGCGCTTTTGGGGTTGGTTTTTGGGCTGAATTTACGTCCAAAGCGGCTTTGGGCCGTGCTGGGGCGTTCATTGTTTTTGGCGATTGCGATGATTTTGTATTTCGGCTGCCTTGGCTTTTTCCCGATTTCGGCTGCGGCGGCGGGGCTGTTCACAGCGCCCGTTTTGGTGGTGTTCATCGAGGCTATTTGGTCACGCACGCCCATCGGTCCTGTGCGGCTGGTGACGGCCTTTGTGGGGCTGTGCGGGGCGCTGATGGTGCTGAAGCCCGATGTGGGCGGGCTTGGCTGGCCTAATCTGGTGCCCATTTTGGCGGGTGTGTTTTACGCCACGGGCAACGTGGCCACGCGCAAATGGTGCGAAGGCGAAACCCCGTGGGTGCTGACGTGGAGTTACATGGCGTGGGTTTTGTTGATCGCTGCATTGGTGTCGTTGTACCTTCAGGCCAACCCGGGCGAGGGGTTCTTGGGCCGTGCGTGGGTCTGGCCCACGGCGCTGTCATGGTGGATCATTCTGGTGCAGGCGGTGGTGTCGGTTGGGGCGATCGCGTGCCTGATGAAGGCCTATCTGACAGGGGACGCGCCGATCGTTTCGGTTTTTGAATACACGCTGCTGATCTTTGCCTCGGTCACGGCTTATATCCTGTTTGGCACGGTCGTCAGCCCGATTGGGGTGCTGGGGATGGTGGTCATCATCGGCTCTGGTGTGGTTGTGGCGTGGCGGGTGCAACGCGCCGAGCGGCTTGAGCGGCATGCGCGGAATGCACGACCTAAGCAGTCTGAGTTACCCGAGCAGCTTGCCCCATGATCTACAGCAAGGGCCGCAACTACCTGCTGACCCATGCGCCCAAAACGGGGGGCACGGCGCTGATGCTGGCGCTTGAGGCGCGGGCGATGGCGGATGATATTATTGTGGGTGATACCCCAAAAGGTAAAGCGCGGGCAAAGCGGCAAAAGAGCCTTCAGACGGCGGGGCGGCTTTGGAAACACGCGACCCGCGCGGATTTGGCCGGGTTGGTTGACGGCGCGCCATTTGCGGTAAGCTTGGTGCGCAATCCGTGGGACCGCGTGGTGAGTTATTATCACTGGCTGCGCGCCCAACAATTCACCCACCGCGCCGTGGCCCTTGCCAAAGATGAAACCTTTGAGACGTTTGTTTTGACGCCGTGGTTGCAAGACAGTCTGCGCGCGCATCCCTATGCTCATTACGTCACCGATGAAACCGGTGTGGAGCAGTGCGATGCGTTCATCCGCCTTGAGCATCTGACCGATGATCTTGCCCCGTTTGAGGCGCATCTAGGGTTCAAGCTTGAGGTCGGGCGCGCCAACGCATCACAGCGCGATGCAGATTACCGCGGCTATTTCAGCAACACGACCCGCGATGTGATTGCCGATGTCTGTGCCCAAGACATTGCGCGGTTTGGCTACGTTTTTTGATGCACAAATAACCCCGCTGGCCCCATGAAAGACCGCGAGGGGGACAGCAGTGCAGGGCACCTCGGTCCGTATGTCGCCAGAGGGGGCCTCGGGCATGTTTGTAGGGTTTTTGCGGTAAAACGAGGCCGTAAAAGAGGCAGCGCTGCCGTTGGAATGATCCGGTTGGGGGTGTAAGGCCCGCGCGGTATCAAGGTCGATATGCGGTGTGTCAAACCGCAACAATTCAGGACGTCCTGAGCGCAGTTTAGTGCGGGGGCGTTAACGGTGTCTTAGACCACCGTGCGGTTCACGCCCCCGCTGATAAGTTACAGTGCCAACAGCCTACTAGGCGGCAGGGGCAGCAGGGGAAAAGCGGCCGTAAAAGCTTTGTCCCTTGTCGGCCATCTCACGCAAAAGTGCAGGGGTCGCAAAGCGTGCCCCGAACTTTTCGCTAAGCGCATCACAGCGTTCTGCCGCGTAGGGCGCGCCGATGATATCAAGCCACGACAGCGGCCCGCCAGACCACGGCGCAAAGCCCCAACCAAGGATCGCGCCCACGTCACCTTCGCGGATGTCCATCAGAACACCGTCCTCAAGGGCGCGCACGGCCTCAAGGGTTTGGGCAAACATTAGACGGTGCTGAACCTCGATGATGTCAGGTTGCGCGTCGCTTGTGGGGTATTTGGCGGCAAGACCGTCCCACAGCAACCCGCGCTTGCCTTTGTCGTCATAGGCGTAAAAGCCCGCGTTGGCTTTGCGGCCCAAGCGGCCCTCATCGGCCATCCAGAACAGCACGTCGTCCACGGCGCCGTCGGGGTAAGCATCGCCCATCGCCGCTTTGGTGGCTTTGGCGATTTTTACACCCAGATCGACAGATGTTTCATCGACCAATTGCAGCGGCCCAAGGGGCATGCCCAGTTGTTTGGCCGCATTTTCGATCAGGGCGGGCTGCACACCTTCGGCGACCATGCGGATGCCTTCGTTGATGTAGGGAATGATACAGCGGTTGGCGTAGAAAAAGCGCGCATCATTAACCACGATCGGGGTCTTTTTGATCTGGCGCACAAAGTCGAGAGCCTTGGCCGTGGCGCGATCACCGGTTTGCGCGCCTTTGATGATTTCCACCAACAACATTTTGTCGACAGGTGAGAAAAAGTGGATACCGATGAATTGCTCTGGGCGTGCACTGGCTTTGGCCAACTCAGAAATCGGCAAGGTCGAGGTGTTGGTGGCAAAGATGCACTCTGCGTCCACGATGGCTTCGACTTTCTTGGTGACTTCTGCTTTGATCGCCACGTCCTCAAAGACCGCCTCAACGATCAGATCACAGCCCGCAAGGGCGTTGTAATCTGTGGTTGCGGTGATCTGCGCCAGCACGGCCTCTTTCTTTTCGGGCGTGGCTTTTTTGCGCGCGATGCCTTTGTCCATATAGGTGGCGGTATAGTCTTTGCCTTTGTCCGCGGCCTCTTGGCTTTGGTCCAACAAAACCACCTCGATGCCCGCAAGGGCGGAGACAAGTGCGATGCCCGCACCCATCATGCCAGCCCCCAAAACGCCGACTTTGCGCACGGATTGGTCACTGACTTCCGCCGGACGCACAGCACCTTTTTCAAGCGCTTCTTTGTTGATGAAAAGCGAACGGATCATGGCAGAAGACGATGGGTTCATCAGCACATTGGTGAACCAGCGCGCCTCAATTTTGATGGCTGTATCAAACGGCACCAACGCGCCTTCATAGACTGCCGACAAAAGCGCCTTGGCCGCAGGAAATGCGCCTTGGGTTTTGCCGTTGACCATCGCCGAAGCACCCACATAAGTCATGAAACCCGCAGGGTGGTAGGGCGCGCCCCCGGGCATTTTGTAACCCTTTTCATCCCATGGTTTGACGATCTTTGGCTCGGAGAGGACCCATTCTTTGGCGGCTGCAACGGGATCATCCGCGATCTCGTCGATGAGGCCGGCCGCTTTGGCGCGCGCAGGGTCGCTGAGCTTGCCTTCCAGCAGAAATGGTGAGGCCCCCATGGCGCCCATCTTGCGCACAAGCCGCGTGGTGCCGCCCATGCCGGGGAAGATGCCAACCATGATTTCAGGTAGGCCAATTTTGGCTTTGGGGTTGGGGGCTGCAAAAATGCGGTGGCACGCAAGGGGCAGTTCAAACCCGATGCCAAGGGCCGTGCCAGGCAGGGCCGCCGCGATTGGCTTGCCGCCTTTGTTGGTTTTGGGGTCCATGCCTGCGCGCTCAATCTTGCGCAAAATAGCATGGGTAGCCATCAGGCCGTCCATCAGGCCGCGCGCAGGTGCGTCACCGGCCATCTCTTTCATCTTGGAAATGATGTTCAAATCCATACCGCCCGCAAACGAGCCGGGTTTGCCAGAGGTCAGCACAGCGCCTTTGATGGCATCATCGGCCAGCACTTGGTCAATGAGCGCGTCAAGGTCGTCAAAACCCTGTTGGTTCATCACGTTCATGGATTTGCCAACGGTGTCCCACACGATTGTGGCCACGCCGTCTGCGTCGATGTTCATAGAAAAGTCAGACATATCAATGGCTCCTTACACGCGTTCGATGATTGTTGCGGCACCCATGCCAGAGGCGATGCACAAAGTGGCCAAGCCAACTTCTTTGTCTGCACGCTCCATCTCATCAAGCAAAGTGCCGATGATGATTGCGCCGGTCGCCCCAAGGGGGTGCCCCATGGCGATAGACCCGCCGTTCACGTTGACCACGCTATCGTCCACATCAAAGGCCTGCATAAAGCGCAGCACAACCGAGGCGAATGCTTCGTTTACCTCAAACAGATCGATGTCTTTGATCGACATGCCCGCATCCGCGAGGATCTTTTCAGTAACGGGCACAGGGCCGGTCAGCATGATGGTGGGGTCGGTGCCAATTTTGGCCGTCTGGCGGATGCGGGCGCGCGGCTTCAGCCCGTGCTTTTCGCCAAATGCCTTTGAGCCGATCAGAACGCCCGCTGCTCCATCAACGATGCCTGACGAGTTACCCGCATGGTGGATGTGGTTGATCTTTTCGAGGTGCGGATACTTCAGCAGCGCAACTTTATCAAAGCCGGGCATGACCTCGCCCATGGCCTGAAACGCGGGGTTCAAACCGCCCAGTGACTGCATATCCGTTTGAGGGCGCATGTATTCATCGTGGGCCAGAATATCGAGACCGTTTTGATCGCGCACAGTGATCATGGAATTGGCGAAACGGTTGTCATCCCACGCGGCTTTGGCGCGTTGTTGTGATTTCACGGCCAGCTCATCCGCATCGGTGCGGCTGAAGCCGTACTCAGTGGCGATAATATCGGCAGAGATGCCTTGGGGGACAAAATACGTGTCCATCGCAACAGATGGATCAACGGCGATGGCCGCCCCGTCACTGCCCATGGCAACACGGCCCATCATCTCAACGCCGCCTGCGATATACGCGTCACCAGCTCCGCCTTTGATCTGGTTGGCAGCAAGGTTCACCGCTTCCATGCCAGAGGCGCAAAACCGGTTGATCGCAAGACCGGGGATTGACTGATCAAGGTCCGAAGCCAGCACGGCCGTACGCGCAAGACAGCCACCCTGTTCCATGACTTGGGTCACATTGCCCCAGATCACGTCTTCAACGGCGTGACCGTTTAGATCGTTGCGTGACTTCAGCGCATTGAGGATTTGGGCAGACAGGCGCACGGATGTGACTTCGTGCAGCGAGCCGTCTTTGCGGCCCTTTCCGCGCGGCGTGCGAACAGCGTCATAAATATAGGCTTCAGACATGAGGGTAGTCTCCTTGTTGAGCGGGGTCAGCGGGCAAATTGCGTCGCGTCAAACGTGAAGGTGGGGCAGGGGATGCCGGCGGGATATGAGTATTTGGCCCAAAGCGAAGCATAATCTGCTTGGCTGTTATTTGGGTTTAACCAAGAGGTGCTAATGCTTGCGGCGCGGTACAGGCTGGAGAGCCGATGACCGTCCAAAGCGAAGTCCCCAACGTGTGCTGCAGCGCGCATTGGGGCTTCCACTTCGCTTTGGTTGAAATACTCAAATCCTGACATCTGCTGCTCCGGCAAGGGGTGGTTCAGAACTGTTCGGCTTCAAGGGCCATGACAGTGTCCGCACCGCTTTCGATACGTGCCAAATGGGTTGCTGTGATCGGCAAGCATCGCGCCATGTAATATTTACCAGTGGCGATTTTGGCCTCGTAAAATCCTGTGTCTGAGGCGCCGGCATCCAGAGCCGCATAGGCCGCTTTGCCCATTTTGGCCCAGACCAGCCCCATGCAGACCTGACCGAACAAGTGCATGAAGTCATAGCTTCCTGACAGTGCGTTATTGGGGTTCTTCATCCCGTTTTGCATGAAATACATCCCCGCCGCCTGCAGGTCTTTTGATGCGGCTTTCAGGGGTGTCAGGAAGTGGGTGTTCAGCGCCTCGTGTTCGGTGTTGTCTTTGATGAAAGACTTCACCAACTCGAAGAACGCCATAACGGTTTTACCACCATTCAGTCCAAGTTTGCGCCCCACCAGATCAAGGGACTGCACGCCGTTGGTGCCCTCATAGATCATGGTGATGCGCGCATCGCGTACAAACTGCTCAAGGCCCCACTCGCGGGTGAAACCGCTGCCGCCAAGGGTCTGTTGCGCGTTAACGGCGGTTTCAAATCCTTTGTCCGTCAGGAACCCTTTGATGATGGGGGTCAACAGCGAGATCATCGCCTCGGCCTCGGCATCATCCTCGCGCACGGCTTGGTCAATCATCGTAGCGCCCCAGAACGTGAACGCGCGCGCGCCCTCAACAAAGGCCTTTTGCTCCATCAAGTTGCGGCGCACATCAGGGTGCACAATGATCGGGTCTGCGGGCTTTTCAGGCGCTTTGGCACCTGTGACATCGCGGCCCTGAAGACGGTCCTGGGCAAAAGCAGCAGCGTTTTGATAGGCCACAACACCCTGCGCATAGCCTTGCAGGCCAACGCCGATGCGCGCTTCGTTCATCATGGTGAACATTGCGCGCATACCTTTATTTTTCTCGCCAATCAGGTAGCCCGTCGCCCCGTCATAGTTCATCACGCAGGTGGCATTGCCGTGGATGCCCATTTTCTTTTCCAACCCGCCGCAAGACAGATCATTGCGCGCGCCCAAGCTGCCATCTTCATTGACCAAAAACTTTGGCACGATGAACAAAGACACGCCTTTGATATCATCCGGCTCGCCCGGAATTTTGGCCAAAACCAGATGCACGATGTTGTCGACCATGTCGTGCTCACCGGCTGAGATCCAAATCTTTTGACCGCTAATTTTGTAGCTTCCGTCCTCTTGGGGGGCGGCTTTGGTGCGCATCAGGCCAAGGTCCGTGCCGCAGTGGGGTTCGGTCAGGTTCATGGTACCGCCCCATTTGCCCGCGATCATGTTGGGCAGATAGGTTTGTTTTTGCGCATCCGTGCCGTGCGCCACGATCGCCGACATCGCCCCGTGGGCCAAGCCTTGGTACATGTTGAAGGCCATGTTTGCAGAGCTGAACATCTCACCCACGGCGGTTTGCACAATGTAAGGCATGCCTTGGCCGCCGTATTCCTCGGGCATATCAAGGCCCATCCATCCACCCTCGGCCACGGTTTCGAACGCTTCTTTGAACCCGTCAGGGGTGCGCACAACGCCGTTTTCAAGGGTGCAGCCTTGCTCATCGCCAACGGGGTTCAGTGGTGCTGTGACGTCCATCGCCAGTTTGCCTGCTTCTTCCAGAACGGCGCTGGTGAAATCTGCATCAAGGTCAGCGTAGCCGCGTGTGCTAAGCTCGGAAATGCGCAGTGTCTCGTGAAGCACAAACGCCATGTCTTTGGTGGGGGCGGTGTAATGTGGCATAACGGATCTCTCCCTGATCGGTACTTTTTAGTTAGGTGTGTCGTTTGCGTTGCGGGCGATAATTTCGGCCCCCCACGCAAGTTGTTCTTTGAGGTCTTCGATCGCCTCGGTCAGTTCATCGCGCTGGGCAATCATTGCGTTCAGGCGGTCTTGGGCAATCTGATAGGTGCGCTTTAGCTGGGTCTGCTGCTGGTCGCCCATGTCATACAGATCAAGCAACTGGCGGATGTCCTCAAGACTGAACCCAAAGCGTTTGCCGCGCAAAATTAGCTTGAGCCGCGCGCGGTCACGTTTGGTGAAAAGGCGGCGCTGGCCTTCGCGGATCGGGAACAGCAGTTCCTTGGCCTCATAAAAGCGCAACGTGCGGGCGGTGACGTCGAATGCCTCGCACATTTCACGGATGCTCATCATGCGGTCCGTGACGAAAAGATCATCCGGCGTGGTGGCGCCCGCAGAGCTGTGCGCCGACGTGATTTGGGGGGTGTCTACATGTGTCATGCCCAAGTGCTAGCAAACAGTTGACGTTAACGTAAATGTAACGCCGCGTCACTTTTCGTAAGGTAAACAACTCGTGAATCAAACGTGAATTATTAACCAATTTCCGTGGCCTAAAGCCCCCTGAAATCAGCAAAAAATTGCTATGTTTATTGGGATTTTTTCGTGGCCAAGCAGGTGCGCTCAGGACGACAGTTCATCTGCTGTCAGATCGCGCAGGCGGCGCAATTCTTCGGTGGTTTCAACCAATTGACGCTGCTGTTCTTCCAGTTCGGCCAGTTGCACATCAGCCAATTCAACCCATGCGCGCATCTGAGTCTCTGTACCCTCATGATCATAGATCAACAGCCACTGACGGATATCTTCAAGCGGGAAACCAAAGCGGCGACCTCGCAAAATAAGCGTCATGCGGGCACATTCACGGGTACTGTAAAAACGCGCGCGGCCTTCTTTGCGGGGGGTCAGAAGTTCAATGTATTCGTAATAGCGCAGGGTGCGCGGCGTGACGTCAAACCGGGTACACATCTCTTTGAAGCTGAGGTCTTCGGTCATGTTCACGGGGCAAATACTCCTGAAAATCTATACTGACTTTACGGCAAGTCGGGGGCGTCTTGCAACCGCTTCGCCGGTGGCGCATCACGAAATAGACTTGCACAAGGTGTTTGGCAGGTGAATGTTGCGTATGCGTGGGTCTGCATAATTTTGTGCCCGCTGCACCGCGCTTTGTGATGCGCACTGACGGAGAACCGCTAAGATGACCACCTCTGAAAATGCTGACCGCCAAGCGCGGATTGCTGCACAATTTATCGCGGCGATTCCACATTCGACTGCCTTGGGTATGCAGGTGCAAAGCGTGTCCGGAGGGGTTGCCGAAATCACCATGCCATATGACAAAAAACTGGTGGGGGACCCTGCGACAGGGGTGATCCATGGGGGCGCCGTGTCGGCGTTGATGGATACGTGCGGTGGGGCTGCGGTGCTGTGCCATGACGCGGGGCCCATTGGGACGGCGACCATTGATTTGCGTATCGATTATATGCGCGCGGCCACGCCAGGTCAGACCATTACAGCGCGGGCGGAATGCTATCACGTCACGCGGTCCGTCGCGTTCGTGCGGGCCACGGCGATGGACGAAGACACGGGGCGGCCCGTAGCCACGGCAACTGGTGCCTTTACGGTGGAGTTTGCGAAATGAGCGCGTCTGACAAAAACACCCGCCCCGCGCCCGAACCGGTTCAGGTGGTCAAACAGCGTCGTGACCGCGCGCTTCAGGCGTTGGTGTCGGGCATTCCCTATGTGCAGTTTTTGGGCATTGAATTTGACCGGCGCGGTGATGAGCTGACGGCGACGCTGCGTTATGATCCCAAGTTGATCGGTAATCCGCTTTTGCCTGCGATACACGGCGGGGCAACGGCGGCTTTTCTGGAAACAGCGGCGATCATTGAGCTGGGCTGGGCACGGGTCTGGAGCGACGTGGAAAGCGGTGCGCTGGACGTTGAGACGATGACACCCGAGAGCCTGCCGCGCTTGCCCAAGACGATTGATTTTACTGTGGATTACCTGCGTTCGGGCTTGCCCCGCGATGCCTATGCACGGGCGCGGATCAACCGGTCGGGGCGGCGGTTTGCCTCTGTGCATGTTGAGGCGTGGCAAGACAACCGCAGCAAGCTTTTCGCCCAAGGGACGGGGCATTTCGTGATGCCAGAGCAAAATGATGGTGCGGATGCAGCCGCGCGTGATCGCGGGTGAGTACCCAAGCGCCTGATCCCAAAACGCAGCCAACCAAGGATGCAGCCGCTGGTCCTTTGACCCATAAACGTGTGCTGCACATCGCGCTGCCGATTGTGTTGTCCAACGCCACGGTGCCGATTTTGGGCGCTGTTGATACGGGCGTTGTGGGGCAAATTGGTGATCCTGTGCCCATCGGGGCGGTGGGGATCGGCGCGATTATTCTGAGTGCGATTTACTGGGTTTTCGGGTTCTTGCGCATGGGCACAGCGGGTCTGACGGCGCAGGCCGCCGGTGCACGCGACGAAGGCGAGATGGCGGCGCTGCTCTCGCGGGCGATGCTGATTGGGATTGGGGCCGGCATGGTGATTATTGCCGCCCAAGTGGCCCTTTTTGCTGGGGCGTTCATGATTTCGCCTGCCAGTCCGCAGGTTGAGGGCTTGGCCCGCGAATACATGAGCATCCGTGTCTGGTCCGCGCCTGCGGCCATCGCGCTTTACGGCATTACCGGTTGGTTGGTGGGGCGCGAAAACACCATGGGCGTGTTTGCCATTCAGCTTTTGGTGAACCTTGCTAACATGGGGTTAAGCGTGCTGTTGGGGCTGAAACTTGGCTGGGGTGTAAGCGGCGTGGCGTGGGCCACGGTGTTTGCCGAGTGGTCTGGGCTGGCCTTTGGGTTGTGGCTGTGCCGCGGGGTGTTTTTGGGGCCCTATTGGCGCAGCGTGGCGAGGGTTTTTGATAAAGCGCGCTTGGTTAATATGATGTCCGTCAACACAGATATTATGATCCGGTCAGTATTGTTGCAGGCAATTTTTGTGTCTTTTCTGTTTTTCGGATCGGGAATGGGCGATGTGGATTTGGCGGCGAACCAAATCCTGTTGCAGTTCTTATATGTGACGGCCTACGCGATGGACGGATTTGCCTTTGCCGCCGAGGCGATCGTGGGCCGTGCGATGGGCGCGCGCGATCCGGCGCGGTTGCGGCGCGGGGCCATTTTGACAAGCGGATGGGGGTTGGGCATTTGCGCGGTGTTGGCGCTGGCTTTTGCGCTGGCTGGTGGGGCTGTGATTGATGTGATGACCACGGCGCCCGATGTGCGCGCAGCGGCGCGGGAATATTTGCCCTATATGGTCGCCGCCCCCCTGCTTGGTACCGCGTCATGGATGTTGGACGGCATTTTCATCGGGGCCACCCGCAGCCGCGATATGCGCGACATGATGCTGGTCTCGGCGCTGATTTATTTTGCCGGTGCGGTGGTGTTGTTGCCGACCCTTGGCAATCACGGCTTGTGGCTATGTTTGCTGCTGAGTTTTGTGGCGCGCGGCATTACGTTGGGTCTTAGGTATCCGGCCCTTGAGCGGGCCGCGGCGCGCTGATCAAAGCCAGCGGTCGCGGTCTGTGCCAACAGCGTCTTTGACGTTGTCGAACCCGTCCTGGCGCAAAAGCGTATCCACCCCGTTTGCAAGGTCACGTACCAACGAAAGGCCGCCATAAACCAAACCTGAATAGAGCTGCACCGCAGAGGCGCCCGCTTTGATTTTGGCATAGGCCTGTGCCGCTGTCGCCACGCCGCCCACACCAATAAGCGGGATATCCGTCAGACCAGAGAGCCGCGCCAAAACACGCGTCGACATCTCGAAGAGGGGTTGGCCCGACAGCCCGCCCGCTTCATTTGCGTGTGCCGAATTAAGCCCATCACGGCGCAGGGTGGTGTTGGTGGCGATGATTGCATCAAGGCCCGCGTCATTTGCCACGTCCGCCACATCCGCAATGTCTGCATCGCTGAGGTCCGGCGCAATTTTGAGGAACACGGGCGTTGTGCCACGCACCGCCATTACGCCCGCCAGCAATTCGGCCAGGGCCGCTTTGCCTTGCAGGTCACGTAGCTTCTCGGTGTTGGGGCTTGAGACGTTCACGGTGGCAAAATCAACCACGTCGCGGACCCGCTCCATCACGGTAGCGAAATCTGCTGCGCGGTCCGTGCTGTCTTTGTTAGCGCCAAGGTTTAGGCCCACAGGGATTGCGCCATCCGTTGTGGTTTTGCGCGCGGCCAGTCGGGTTGCGATGGCGTCCATGCCGTCATTGTTAAAGCCAAAACGGTTGATCACCGCAGCATCTTCGGTCAGCCGGAACAGGCGGGGKTTGGGGTTGCCCGGCTGGGGGCGGGGCGTCGCGGCACCCACTTCCAAAAAACCGAAACCTGCCTGCTGAAGCTTGCCAATCGCTTGCGCGTTTTTGTCAAAACCTGCGGCAAGGCCGATGGGGTTGGCAATGTTTATGCCCGCAATTTGAGTTGCCAGCCGTGCGTTCGTGATTGGGCCGGGCGTTGGGGCGAGGCCTGCGTTGAGTGCTTTGAGCGACAATCCATGGGCGGTTTCAGGATCAAAGCTGCGCAGAACGCGCATGCCGATGTTTTCTATGGTGGTTTCGATGATGCTCATGTCATATCCGCCGGAAAACGATGTTGCGCGCCGTCCCATGGCAGGGGCACGACCCATTTTGCCTCGTCCAGACGAAGGTCGCGGTAAAGGTGGGGGAAAAGATCACCGCCGCGTGAGGGCTCCCACTTCAGCGCGTCGCCCAAGTTGTCAGCGTCATAGGCCAGCAGCCACAGGTCTTCGACACCTGCAAACCATTTGGACGCGGTCTCGCCTGCCTGTGCTGCGGTTGAGAAGTGGACATAGCCATCGGCGACATCAATGGGCGCGCCTTGGGTCTGGCCCGCGTCTTGGAGGGCGGCCCATTCATCTGACCGCAGGATTTTATAGATCAACATGGGGCTTCAAGTGCCGCCGAAATGTGCAGCCGTCAAGCATCTGTTACGTTATTGGGCCATGAAGTGCCCATGGTGGGCGATGCCTACTGAACACAATTCAACGGGTGCGCCACGCTTGCGCTATCTGACAAAGGGGATTCCACATGATTAATCGTCTGCTTACTTCTGTTGCTGCGTTGGCAGTTAGTGCGGGGGCTGCTGCCGCTGACTATTCACTGACCATTTTGCACACAAACGACTTTCACGCGCGCTTTGAGCCGATCAGCAAATATGATGGTCCGTGCTCGGCGGAAGATAACACCGAAGGCAAGTGCTTTGGTGGCTCTGCTCGTTTGGTGACAGCCGTTGAAGACGCACGTGCACGCAGCAACAACTCTATTCTTGTGGATGGCGGTGATCAGTTTCAGGGCTCGCTCTTTTATACGTATTATAAAGGCAAAGTTGCCGCCGAGATGATGAACAAAATGGGCTATGACGGGATGACTGTGGGCAACCACGAGTTTGACGACGGCCCAGAAGTGCTGCGCGGGTTCATGGATGCGGTGGATTTCCCGGTCTTGATGTCAAACGCGGACTTTTCCGCAGAGCCTGCTTTGGCCGATAAATTGCTGAAATCCACAGTGATTGAGCGCGGTGGTGAGAAGATTGGTATGATCGGTCTGACGCCAGAAGACACAGATGAGCTGGCCTCACCAGGCCCGAACATCAGCTTTAGTGACCCCGTTGCTGCCGTGCAGGGCGAAGTGGACCGTCTAAGCGCGCAGGGCATCAACAAGATTGTTGTGCTGTCACACTCTGGCTTTGATGTAGACAAGCGCGTTGCTGCAAATGTGACGGGCGTTGACGTGATCGTGGGCGGTCACTCAAACACGTTGCTGTCAAATACCCAAGAGCGCGCGGTCGACGTTTATCCCGTGATGGTTGGCGACACGGCAATCGTGCAAGCCTATGCCTACGGCAAGTTTTTAGGCGAATTGAACGTGACTTTCGATGATGCGGGCGTGATTACCCAAGCCGTGGGCGAGCCGATCATCACATCGTCTGAGGTGGGTGAAGACGCGGGCACTGTGGCACGCATTGCCGAGTTGGCCGCACCGCTTGATGAAATCCGTCAGAAAGTTGTGGCCAGTGCCGCAGCACCGATTGAAGGCGACCGTGCGGTGTGCCGCGTGATGGAATGTGCCATGGGCAACTTGGTGGCGGACGCCATGCTTGAGCGCGTTGCAGACCAAGGTGTGACAATCGCGATTGCGAACTCTGGCGGTTTGCGGGCCAGCATCGACGCAGGCGAAGTGACAATGGGCGAGGTCTTCACTGTGCTGCCGTTCCAAAACACGTTGTCGACGTTCCAGATTGATGGCGCGGGTGTCATTGCGGCACTTGAAAACGGTGTGAGCCAGATTGAAGAAGTAAAAGGCCGCTTTCCACAGGTTGCGGGTTTGAAGTTTACATTTGATCCCACAGTGGCACCAAATGAGGGCCGTATCCAGGACGTGATGGTGCAGACCGCAACAGGCTTTGAAGCGATTGATCCAGCAGCAACATACTCGGTTGTAACGAATAACTATGTCCGTAACGGTGGTGACGGCTACAAAATGTTCGCAGGCGACGACAAAAACGCCTACGACTTTGGGCCGGATCTTGCCGATGTTGTTGCGGAATACCTCGCGAAATCAGGGCCTTATGCGCCATATACAGATGGTCGCATCGCGGTAAAATAAGCCTGTAGCATTTATGTTTAATCACGGCGCGTGGGGGTTCCTGCGCGCCGTTTTCATTTGAATTTGGTGGCGATTTATTGGGGTAATCAGGTGGGGGACACACGGCGTTCGCATGCCCCCCTTATGAACGTGACCAGCACTAATTAGTTAATGAACTATGTAGGAAGTCAGTTCACTTTTGGTATCTAATTGCGACTAAGTGAAAATACGATGAATCCAGCGGAAGAATTGTGAAATATTTGCAGAATTGATCTGTTGGACGCGTACAGATGTGGTGATTAGCGGGGTATCGGATCTGTAGGAGCAGATCACTCACAACCGCTTGACGATGGTCGCGCACTAACTTATTCGGACAGCAGCGCGGGTGTTGTGTAATGGTAAGACCTCAGCCTTCCAAGCTGATGATACGGGTTCGATTCCCGTCACCCGCTCCATCTTTACCTCTCCAGATTTTCGGACTGCGTGTCGCAGGTCATGGCTGTTGCTTGGCTTGCTCCTGTGCGGGGGGAGGGCTATAGCGATCCCGCACTGACAATTGAGGCCCCATGGCGCGTTCCAAAACTCCCCCGCCCAACACAACTGACGAAGAACGTGCCAAGTCAAAGGACTTTGGGGCCCTGCGCGGTTTGGTACCCTTCATCAAACCTTACACGGCGCTTTTGGTGGCGGCGGTTTTTGCGCTGATCTCGACGGCGGTGATCAGTTTGGTGTTGCCGCTGGCGGTGCGCCGCGTGGTGGATAACTTCAACACCGGTGACGCGGAAATCCTTGATCAATATTTCTTGGCGGCACTGGTCGTGGCGGGCCTTTTGGCGTTGGGCACGGGGTTACGGTTTTATCTTGTCACCCGCCTCGGCGAGCGGGTCGTGACAGATATCCGCATGGCCGTATTTGACCGCGTTATCGGTCTGTCGCCTGCATTTTTCGAAAAGATCATGACCGGTGAAGTGCTCAGCCGGATCACGACCGACACGACTTTGATCCAGTCGGTCATCGGCTCGTCCATATCGATCGCGGCACGTAACGCGTTGATTTTGCTGGGCGGTATGGTGTTGATGCTGTTGACCTCGGCCAAGCTTACGTCGTTGGTGCTGTTGATCGTGCCCGCAGTAATTGTGCCGATCATTGTGTTGGGCCGCCGGTTGCGGATGCTTAGTCGCGAGAACCAAGACTGGATTGCGGCGTCCTCAGGCACTGCGTCCGAGACACTTTTGGCAGTTCAAACAGTTCAAGCCTTTACGTCCGAAGGGCACACACGGGCGCAATTTGCGGATGTGACGGAAAAGAGTTTTGTCGCTGCGAAAAAGCGGGTGCTGACCCGCGCGTTGATGACCGTGATTGTGATTTTCCTCGTCTTTACTGGCATTGTTGGCGTGCTGTGGATCGGGGCGAATGACGTAAGCGCCGGTGCGATGACCGCAGGTGAATTGGTGCAGTTCGTGATCTACGCGGTGATGGTTGCGGGCGCCGTGGCGGCCTTGTCCGAGATCTGGTCCGAGTTGCAACGCGCGGCGGGCGCGACCGAGAGACTGGTTGAGTTGTTGCACGCCGAAGATACCGTGCTGGACCCCGCGTCGCCTGTTGCTTTGCCCGATGCAAAGCACGGCACAGTTAGCTTTGAGGATGTTACTTTCCGTTATCCCGCGCGGCCCAATGCAGCGGCGCTTGACGGTATTTCATTCAGCGTGAAGCCTGGTGAAACGGTAGCACTTGTTGGCCCGTCCGGTGCGGGTAAGTCGACGATTATTCAGCTGCTGCAGCGTTTTTATGACCCCCAAGCGGGGCGCATTATGTTGAACGGTGTGGACCTGCGCGATATGGAGCGTGCGGCATTTCGTCGTGCGATTGCCTTGGTTCCCCAAGAGCCGGTCATTTTCGCAGCCTCTGCGGCGGATAATATTCGCTTTGGCATGCCCGCTGCCACGGACGCCGAGGTTATTGCAGCCGCCAAAGCAGCCGCTGCCGATGAATTCTTAAGTGCGCTGCCCGAAGGATATGACACTTATGTGGGTGAGCGCGGTGTGATGCTGTCTGGCGGGCAAAAACAGCGCATTGCGATTGCCCGTGCGATTTTGCGCGATGCCCCTGTTTTGTTGCTTGATGAGGCCACTTCCGCGCTTGATGCGGCGTCCGAGCGCGCGGTGCAGCAGGCGGTGCAAACCCTGTCGGCGAACCGCACGACTTTGATTGTGGCGCACCGTTTGGCGACCATCAAACAAGCGGACCGGATCGTGGTTTTTGATCAAGGCAAGATCGTAGCCACCGGCACCCATGATGAATTGGTTGCACAAGACGGTCTTTATGCGCGGCTTGCGCGATTGCAGTTCACTGCAGAAATGGCTTAAATTTTCGACAATTGCTGTGGTTTTTCGTGGCGTCACACTTGCTGTGATTTGCGTTTGGCCACACGATACTAAAACGCGCGGGCTTTGGTGCGGCGCGTTGTCTTTGGGAGGAGACCACTATGTCCATTTTCGCATCGAAAGATGACATCACTGCGATCAACAACGCGATGCCCTATGCGGACCGCGACAGACCCGCGACGATGTATGCGTTTATGAAGGATGTTAAGGACCGTTTCGGGTCGCGCCCCGCGATTTCGTATCAGATTTTCTCTGGTCCGAAAGATGCAGCCGAGACGCTGACCTGGGATGAATTCTTTGCGCGCAGCGTTCAGGCCGCCAATTTGTTCCGCAGTCTTGGTGTTGGTGAAAAAGATGCTGTGGCATTTGTGCTGCCCAACTGTAACGAGACAGCGGCGACAGTCATTGGCGGTATGATCGCGGGCATCGTGAACCCTGTGAACCCGCTTTTGGACGCCACGCAAATCGGAGCCATCCTGCGTGAGACAAAGGCCAAAGTTGTTGTCACGCTAAAGGCTTTCCCAAAGACTGACGTGGCACAAAAGACTGCCGAAGCGGTAGCACTTGCGCCGAATGTTGAGCACGTGATTGAGGTTGATCTGCTGCGGTATGTGACCGGCGTCAAGAAAATGATCATCCCGCTGATCCGTCCCAAAAACCCTGTCACCCACAACGCCAAAGTGCACCAATGGGACGCTGCGGTCGGCGCACAGAACACGACGCTTGATTTTGCTGATAGCGAAGGTGACCGCGTGGCGGCTTACTTCCACACGGGCGGCACCACGGGCATGCCAAAAGTGGCACAGCATCGCTATTCGGGGATGATTTACAACGGCTGGATCGGTGACACGCTGCTGTTTACAGAAGAAGACAATGTGATCTGTCCGCTGCCGATGTTCCACGTCTTTGCGGTCCATGTGATCATGATGGCGATGATCAGTTCCGGCGCGCACGTGGTGTTTCCAACGCCCCAAGGTTACCGCGGTGACGGGGTGTTTGATAACTTCTGGAAGCTGATCGAGCGCTGGCAGATTACGTTTGTCATTACTGTTCCGACGGCAATTTCTGCGCTGATGCAGCGTCCAGTAGATGCTGATATTTCATCGATCAAAACGGCGTTTTCAGGCTCAAGCCCTCTGCCTTTGGAGTTGTTCAAAAAGTTTGAAGGCGCGACTGGAGTGAACATCGTCGAAGGTTACGGTCTGACCGAGGCCACGTGTCTGGTCAGCTGTAATCCGGTTGGTGGTCTTAAGAAGGTTGGTTCAGTCGGATTGCCGTTGCCCTACACGGATGTGAAAATCCTGATGGACACCGCAGATGGTCCCAAAGAGATGGGCGTTGATGAGATCGGTGAGGTTTGTGTCGATAACCACGGTGTCTACGCGGGCAATACCTACACAGAGGCCGAGAAGAACCAGAACCTCTATCATTTTGACACATATTTGCGCACAGGCGATCTGGGTCGAATTGATGAAGACGGCTATCTTTGGATTACCGGACGGGCCAAGGATTTGATCATTCGCGGTGGTCACAACATTGATCCTGCTGAGATAGAAGAGGCGCTTGCGGGTCACGACGCCGTTGCGATGGTGGGTGCGATTGGTCAACCAGCTGCGCACTCAGGCGAGTTGCCATGTGCCTATGTGGAACTTGTCCAAGGTGCGTCTGTCAGCGTCGATGAGTTGATGGAATACGCCAAGGCCAACATCCATGAACGCGCGGCTTTCCCCAAGTATATTGAGGTTTTAGACGAGCTTCCCAAGACCGCGGTTGGCAAAGTCTTCAAACCTGATCTGCGCAAATCTGCGATCACACGTATTTACGACAAGGCGCTTTCTGATGCGGGTTTGGCGGTGCGCGTGGCCGAAGTTCAAGACAACAAGAAGCAGGGTTTGCTGGCCATGCTGACCCCTGTTGAGGGCGTAAGCGACGCGCAAGTCACTGACGTATTGGGCAGCTTCACACGTCCTTGGCAGTGGGCCGACTAAAGCGCTTCACATCATAGCGGCGTGATCGGGCTTGCAATGCGCCCGCGCGCCGCGCCATACATTGCGGTGACCCCTTAAGGCACGCGCAGGGAGGGCGGTGATACATCGTCTTGCGGGTGCTTTTCGTTAACGCGCGGTGATAAACACCGCCCCTTCAGGAGCCGACATATGCAAGAGCTAACTCATTACATCAATGGTGCCCACGTCAAAGGAACCTCGGGCCGTTTTGCGGATGTGTTCAACCCCGCTACAGGTGAAGTTCAGGCGCAGGTGCCTTTGGCCTCTGAGGCCGAAATGGCCCATGCCGTTGAGGTAGCAGCACAGGCACAGCCAGCGTGGGCAGCGGTGAACCCGCAGCGCCGCGCACGGGTGTTGATGAAATTTGTCGATCTGCTGAACCGCGATATGCAAAAACTGGCAGAGGCCCTGAGCCGTGAGCATGGCAAGACTGTTCCAGACGCAAAAGGGGACGTGCAGCGTGGTCTTGAAGTGGTTGAATATTGCATCGGTGCGCCGCATCTTTTGAAGGGCGAATACACTGACAGCGCGGGCCCCGGCATTGATATGTATTCCATGCGTCAAGCGCTTGGGGTGACGGCGGGCATTACGCCGTTCAACTTTCCTGCGATGATCCCGATGTGGATGTTTGCGCCCGCGATTGCCTGCGGTAACGCGTTTATCCTCAAGCCGTCAGAGCGTGACCCGTCCGTGCCCCTGATGCTTGCAGAATTGATGGAAGAAGCCGGTTTGCCTAAAGGTATTTTGCAGGTTGTGAACGGCGATAAAGTGTCCGTCGATGCCATCCTGCACAATGACACCATTCAGTCCGTTGGCTTCGTGGGCTCTACTCCGATTGCTGAATATATCTATGCGACGGGTTGTGCGAACGGCAAACGCGTCCAGTGTTTTGGCGGCGCGAAAAACCACATGATCATCATGCCTGACGCGGATATGGACCAAGCCGCAGATGCTTTGGTGGGTGCGGGGTACGGTGCTGCTGGCGAGCGTTGCATGGCCATTTCTGTAGCTGTTCCCGTAGGCGATGAGACAGCTGACCGGTTGATCGAAAAGCTGGTGCCACGCATTGAGGCGTTAAAAGTCGGACCATACACTGCGGGCACTGATGTGGACTACGGCCCCGTCGTGACAGCCGCCGCGAAAGCCAACATTGAGCGTCTTGTGCAAACCGGCATCGATCAAGGTGCAACGCTGGTTGTGGATGGGCGTAACTTTAATTTGCAAGGATACGAAGACGGGTTTTTCGTGGGCCCGCACCTGTTTGATAACGTCACAAAAGACATGGATATTTATAAGCACGAGATTTTCGGGCCAGTACTGTCAACAGTGCGCGCGCAGTCGTACGAGGAAGCTCTTGGCCTTGCGATGGACCATGAATACGGCAACGGCACAGCGATCTTCACCCGTGACGGCGACGCCGCGCGTGACTTTGCCAACCGCGTGAACGTGGGCATGGTGGGGATCAACGTGCCAATTCCCGTGCCGCTGGCCTACCACACGTTCGGCGGGTGGAAGAAATCTGTCTTTGGCGATTTGAACCAGCACGGACCAGACGCGTTCAAATTCTACACCCGCACCAAAACAGTCACCTCACGCTGGCCGTCAGGCATCAAAGAGGGCGGCGAGTTTTCCATTCCCGTTATGGAATAAGTGGCTTTGGTTTAGCTGACGAACTAAACAATCGATATCTCGAAAGACCCTGCATTTGTGCGGGGTTTTTTGTTCGATACCCATTGCATTGACCACATGTACCAAATGCGTAGTTGAAGCTTTAACACGGTGGTTTGGCCGACACTTCGTATTTGTCACAGATCATGTACGAAGTGGAACCCGACAAGGTTTATAATCTTGGCGCACAGTTCCATTTAGCGGCAAGTTTGATGCGCCTGAGTACACGGCTCGTATAGCCAAGGCGCTCTGATTTGATCGTGGCGGAGTAGGCCATCAGGTATGTGAGCATGCTTTGGATCGAAACGTGCACAAAAACGACATTTTTGACGTTTTTTGACCGAATCCCCCTTGTAGCTCAGGTCTCGTTGTTAAAGGCTAAGTGCAATGGCGCGCGTGAAGGGAAACTTCACTTAAAACGAACGTGCTGAAGTTCAAACGGGAGACTGAAATGAAAAAGACATTACTTGGCGTTGTTGCCGCGACTTCGATGGGCCTTATGGGGACCACAGCGATGGCAGACTGCGGTGATGTATCCATTACCGAGATGGATTGGGCATCATCGGCGGTTGTGACATCTGTATCAAAATTCCTGATGGAGCAGGGGTACGGTTGTAACGTGACTGTTGTGCCGTCCTCAACGGTGCCTGCGCTGACATCTGTTGCTGAAACCGGCGAGCCGGACATCGTTACCGAGACGTGGGTCAACTCTACACCTGTTTACGAAGAGCTTGTCTCATCTGGTAAGTTGGTCGAAGTTGCTGATGTTCTGTCAGATGGCGGCGTTGAAGGCTGGTGGATCCCGCAGTACCTTGCGGATGCCCACCCAGAGCTGCTCACCCTTGAAGGCGTTATGGCGAACCCTGAGTTGGTAGGTGCACGTTTCCATGACTGTCCATCGGGTTGGGCGTGCGACATCATCAACAACAACAATATTAAAGCGATTAACCTTGAGGGTAGCGGCATTGAGCGCTTCCAGCACGGTTCAGGTGAAACGCTTGCTACTGCGATTGCTGCCGCATATTCCGAGCAAGAGCCATGGTTTGGTTACTACTGGGCGCCGACCTCTGTGCTTGGTAAATACCCAATGGTCCGCGTTGACGTAGGTGCGCATGATCCAGAAGCGCACGCGTGTAACGGCACACCGGATTGTGCGACACCAACACTGTCTGCATACCCGACAGCCAAAGTGAAAACTGCTGTTTCCGGCACATTGACCGAGCGTGAGCCAGAGGTCGTTGAGTTGATGAGCAACGTAAGCTTCA
>NZ_CVPC01000009.1 GCF_001049735.1 Nereida ignava | reverse complement strand
AGACAGTTCGGTCATCCGTTTGCGCCCAATGCATCCCAATCATGTTTGGGCAATTGATTTTGTTCACGACAAGCTGAGTAACGGGCGCAGCTACAAGATGCTGACCGTCTTAGATGAGTTTACCCGCCAAGCTCTTTGCGTTGAGGTGCAAGACAAGATGAACTCAGATGATGTTTTGCGTGTCATACATCGTTTGCTGATGAAATACGGAAAGCCTGAATGCATTCGATCTGACAATGGCGGGGAGTTCGTAGCTGAACACCTTCAAAAATGGCTCAGAAAGGTTGGCGTCAAACCAATCCAAATCTACCCAGGCAGTCCTTGGGAAAACGGTTACAATGAACGGTTCAACGGTATTCTTCGCCAAGAAGTCTTAAACGCTGAATGGTTCCACAGCATCAAACAGGCTCAGGTCGCAATCAATATTTGGCTCAAAGAATACAATCACATCAGGCCCCATCATGCACTCGGAATGCGACCTCCCATGCCAGAAACCTTATTAGAGAAATCCAAAATTAGTGGCACTGAAATTGGGGGCTAGACAACTGGGCTTCAATTTCAGCCTCGAGTTGAAGTGACCGTACTACAAGTTTGGCCTTAAGTGTTTCAGGTAGTTCGGTTTCAAACTGCGCTGCGAGAGCATTATATTTTTCATGCAATTCCGTAATCTTGGTTATGGCTGTGGCCTTATGTGCTTCAAGTTTCGTGATCTTTGAGCCGCTGTCGCTACCTAAAAACACATCGGCAAATTTTACTTCACGGACAAACCGAACAAATGCAGCTTCAAGTTCATCATAGCGCCATGCGGGGGCTGTACACCCTGCTTTCTCCAATGAGTTAGTGCAACGTAAATATTTGTACCCGCCCTTCGCTTTACTGTATTTGCTGCGAAGAAGACATGAGCCACCACAGGTTCCACATTTAATAAGTCCAGTAAAAAGGTTAGTGAATGCTTCCCCCTTGCGACCTGCACCCTTCACAGACCGTCCCTTGGCACGACTCTGTGCTAGGTTAAATGTGTCTTGAGAGATAATTGCGGGAAAATAATCTTCGATGGGATTACCAACCGCTTCTTGTTTGCCATTTACTCTGCTGTGAGGTTGGAACATGCCATATACAGCAGGGTTTTTGAGTATCTTGGCCACAAAACTCTGGTTCCATTTCTTGGCTGTAGTAATCGGAGGATATTTGTCGATATTCTCATTCAGGTGGCGGGTGATTGTAAACAGACCTTGCCCATCAACAGACCAATCATAGATCAACCTAACAGTTGCAGCTTTGACCTCAATGATTTGGATTTCTTGCCGATCAGCACTCACTTTCAACCAAGCAGGAACATTTCTTGTAAGCTTCCTATCACCAATATCCTCACGTTTTCGTTGCCAAGCAGCACTGATCCGTTTGGACTTGATAACTGACTCTTCATTGGCCCGTACCATAACTCCAAGACTGGTGAACAACTGTCCAATATTTTCAGAAACGCTTTCGGCGGTGTAGTGCTGATTATCTATGAGCGTGACTATGCCAATATCTTTTTGAAGGATACTGGTGAACTGATTGAATGCTATGAGAACACTGTCACGGGACAAACGGTCAAGACTTTCAACAAGCAACACAGAACCAGCTTCAATGTTGCCAGCATCAATGGCAACAATGAATACGCCCAGCGCACCTTCTGTGATATTCTTACCCTTGAATGCAGAGATGCCAATATCAGACATAGTTTCTACAAGATCATATCCGTGTTGGTCTGCATATATCTTTGATGCTTCCATCTGGCGGCGGATACCATCACCAACCTTCTGTTGGTCGTTGGATATTCGTAGATAACTATAGGCTTTTATTTTGGTCATGTTTTGGTCCCTTTTATACAGAAACCATTATATCAAAGTGGTTTCCAAATATATTACTTTATTTCCGTTGTTGGACTGCCAGACAAAGCCGTTTCCGAAGCCAAAGAACGTGTCCGTTCCGCGCTAGCCGAACTCGCCATTGCGCTGCCATCGCGCAAGATCACCATCAACTTATCACCGGCTGACCTGCCCAAAGAGGGGTCTCATTTCGACCTGCCCATCGCCATCGCGCTACTAACCGCCATCGGAATTATTCCCGACGATACAGCTGAAGCAATCGTTTCCATTGGGGAATTATCCCTCGACGGTAGCTTGATTGCCGTATCGGGGGCCTTACCCGCGGCGATGACAGCTGCAGAGAACGAACGCACATTCATCTGCCCCGCACCATGTGGACCAGAAGCGGCTTGGGTTGGAGGCGCAAAAGTCATCGCCCCATCTTCGCTAAACGAAACACTGCGGCATCTAAGCGGGCAAAGCATCATCGAACCCGCACAACCCGGTGAGGTCTCCAGCCCAGCGCACCAAAAAGACCTGGCCGAAGTCAAAGGACAGGAACACGCGAAACGCGCGCTCGAAATCGCGGCAGCAGGGCGCCACAATTTATTAATGGTCGGCACACCTGGATCTGGAAAATCTATGCTGGCCGCACGCATGCCATCCATTCTGCCACTGCTTTCACCCACCGAAGCCCTTGAGACGTCAATGATCCAGTCGCTTGCAGGTCTTTTGCGCGAGGGCGGAATTTCGCGGCAAGGACCCTTTTGTGACCCGCATCATACGGCTTCAAAACCGGCAATCGTTGGAGGCGGACGCGGCGCAAAACCTGGCCAAATCTCTTTGGCCCACAACGGCGTTTTGTTCTTGGATGAGTTGCCAGAGTTTTCACGATCTGTCCTGGAAACACTACGGCAGCCCTTGGAGACAGGCGAGGTGATGGTCGCACGCGCAAACGCTCATGTGCGCTATCCCTGCAAGTTCATATTGCTCGCTGCTGCAAACCCCTGTCGATGTGGCTATCTTTCAGATGCCGCACGCGCATGCGCCAAAGCGCCAAAATGCGGGGACGATTATTTGGGCAAACTATCGGGCCCCCTGTTGGACAGATTTGACTTACGCGTTGATTTGCCATCGGTCCGATTTCAAGATCTTGATGGGCCATCCGCCGGTGAAAGCTCGACTGTTGTTGCGGCACGTGTAAAGGCCGCGCGCGACATTCAAATCGCGCGCTTTGCCGAATCCGAATTTCGCGTAAATGCTGATGTAGACGGCGCTACATTGGAGCAAATAGCTGCATCTTGTCCCGACGGACGCACGTTGTTGTTGCGCGCCGCAGATCGGTTTGGACTTAGCGCCCGCGGGTACCACCGCGTCCTGCGCGTGGCGCGAACAATTGCGGATCTTGAGGGCTGTGAAAACATTGCCCGCCATCACATCGCCGAGGCACTTGGCTTTCGAATGGCAGGCTTCGCGCCATAAAGCGGAAGTCTATTCAGGCGCGCTTGGCTTCAATTGCTTGCCAAATTTTCTCTGCAACGTTGGTTCCGTCAAACCGTTCCAATTCCTGAATGCCCGTCGGAGACGTCACGTTGATTTCGGTCAAATAGTCACCAATCACATCGATACCTACAAAAACCTGTCCCTTTTCACGCAAAAGCGGCCCAATACGCTCACAAATCTCAATATCCCGCGCGGTCAGCGCTACTTTTTCAGGTCTGCCGCCTACGTGCATGTTGCTGCGCGTTTCGCCTTTAGCAGGTACGCGGTTAATCGCACCTACGGGCTCACCATCCACAAGGATCACGCGTTTATCGCCATTGGAAACGTCAGGTAAAAATTTCTGCACAATGAGCGGTTCGCGATTAATGCCGCTGAAGAGCTCGTGCAAAGAAGTAAGGTTGTTGTCTGCTTCGGTCAGCTTGAACACTCCCGCACCGCCATTTCCGTAAAGAGGCTTGAGGATAACGGTGCCATGTTTCGCTTTGAACGCCTTAATCGTCTCCAAATCACGAGCAACAGTAGTTGGAGGCGTGAGGTCGGGAAAATCCAAAACCAACAGCTTTTCAGGATAGTTTCTCACCCAGAAAGGATCGTTAACCACAAGGGTGTCCGGATGAATGCGGTCTAGCAGGTGGGTCGTTGTGATATACCCCATGTCAAAAGGCGGATCTTGGCGCAGCCAAACCACATCCATCTCTGCAAGATCAGCTTCGGTTTTTTCACCTAAGCTGAAGTGATTTCCTTTTTCACGTTTTACTGTGAGCGGCCAGCCGGTGGCAGTGATCCGGCCCTCTTGGTACGCAAGCATATCGGGCGTGTAATAAAACAGTTCATGCCCGCGCAATTGTGCCTGTTCGGCGATGCGAAACGTGCTGTCGGCATCAATATCAATTGGGCCAATTGGGTCCATCTGAAAAGCAATTTTCAAGCTCATGGGGCGTTCCTTTACTCACTGCGCCATACATGGGGCACAGATGCAGGTAAGGCAATGGGCACAAGAACGGAGCCGATCAATACCCGCCAAAAGCATTTTCGATCACATCAATTGCGCCGTATTGATCCACCAATGCCACGTCAAAGCGCATTGGGGTCAACAGACCCATCGGCTCAGAGCCCACGTATTCCAGCGCTACTCTACAGATACGGTCCATTTGACGGCGCGAGAGGCGCTGTGCTGCTTGGGCATGTGTCTTGCTTTTCTTAACTTCGACAAAAACCAACTCATCCGCGTCGCGCACAACCAAATCGATTTCACCTGCACGGCCACGATATCTTTGCTGCAACAGCGTTTTGCCAGCGCGTTGATAATGTCGCGCAGCAGTCTCTTCTGCGGCGAGACCTGCGTGGTAAGATGTTTGGCCCCTGTGCTGCTTGGCAATAACAGCCGTAGGACGTTCAAGAACCAGTTCTAACATTTAACAATCCCTACTCTCTAACACAGCTATAACAACGTTTGGTTTCACTCAGCCCGCAGCCTTATGCAAAGCTAGCGCTTGTTGGTAGATTTCACGCTTTGGTCTGCCATACATATCCGCAACGATTGCTGCGGCGTCTTTCACCGAATGCTCTGCCAAAGCATCCTTCAAAGCTGCGTCAACATCTTCATCTGTTGCCGAGCCGACGGGCGCTTTGTCTAGCATGACCACCATCTCACCCTTGAACGTGCGCCCTTCTGCCAGAGCTTGTACCTCAGATACAGTCCCGCGCAAAACCTCTTCGAACCTTTTGGTTAACTCTCTTGCAACAGCTATTTGGCGCTCTGGTTCAACGATATCACTCAAATCTTCTAACATTGCCTTAATGCGCTTGGGGCTTTCGAAAACGATCATTGTTCCATCACTTTTCGCAATGCCCGACAGGAACGCGCGCCGCGCCCCCTTCGCGTTCGGCACAAAACCCGCGAATGTGAAACGGTCATTCGGCAAACCTGCAACCGTAAGCGCCGCAAGCACCGCAGACGGTCCAGGCGCAGAGGTAACCAAAACATCCGCCTCAATCGCGCCGCGCATCAATCCATAACCCGGATCGGCCACCAAAGGCGTTCCTGCATCAGACGCATAGGCCACAGATTTGCCCGCCTCTATCGCAGCAATCAATTTCGGGCGGACTTTTTCGCCATTATGATCGTGATAAGACACAAGCTGGCGATCCCCGAGCGCGATCCCGTGAATATCCATCAATTTACGTGTGTTTCGCGTGTCTTCCGCTGCAATCACATCAGCAGAGGCCAATATATCGAGCGCCCGCAACGTAATATCACGCGCTGTACCAATTGGGGTCGCCACAAAATAAAGGCCCGCTGCCAAACGCTCAACACGGTGAACTTGGGAATGATTCATGCCTAGACCCGCCTAGTGATATATCTATGATACGCAGCAAGGGTCCGAAGGTTGGCCCACCACGAGGGAGTTTTGGTTTACCATGGTTACGCGTACACGCAATCGTATCACTTTCAGCCCGCGCCGTGCAGCACTGCGCCTTGTGGGGGCAGCTGCGTTGCTTGCCCTTGCCGCTTGCAACCCAACTTCCGTGGGCGGCCTGTCAGGGCAAAGCGTGAACCCAAACAAAACAGTCCAAATTGCGCTATTGGTGCCAAACGGGTCAGGCCGCGAAAGCGATGCACTTCTGGCACGCAACCTTGAAAACGCTGCACGTCTTGCCATTGCGGATCAGACGAATGCCAAGATTGACCTGCGCGTTTACGACACGGCAGGCACCCCGCAGCAGGCCTCAAACGCCGCGATCGCTGCCGTAAATGACGGCGCCAAAATTATCCTCGGGCCACTTTATGCAGAGGCTGCAAACGCCGCGGCAGTAGCCATCGCTGGCACAAACACAAATGTCTTGGCCTTCTCCAACAACGCATCTATCGCCGGTGGTAACCTTTTCATTCTGGGGCCAACATTTGAGAATACAGCAAACCGTTTGGTGAATTATGGCCGTCAAATTGGCAAAACCAACATTTTGATCGCCCATGCAGAAGAACTCGCAGGGCAAGTTGGCCGAGATGCTATTATCAGTGCAGCAAACCGCAATGGGGCCACGATTACAGGCGTTGAAAGCTATCCGTTCAGCCAAGACGGCATCAACAACGCCGCCCGCCGCATCAGCGCGACAGTCAAGGAAACCGGTGCAGATACGCTGTTTGTGACAGCGGGCCCTGAGTCCGACTTGCCGTTTTTGATGACAGCCCTGCCCGAGCGTGGCCTTGGGATGGATATTCAGCTGATGGGACTGACACGGTGGAGCTCACAGCCACAGTCACTTGCCCTGCCAGGCCTGCAAGGTGGTGTGTTCACACTACCCGACCAAGCGCTTGAACGTAACTTTGCTGCCCGCTACCAAGCGGAATATTCCGAACGCCCGCACCCCATCGCAGGTCTTTCTTACGACGGTATCGCTGCAATCGGCGCACTTTTGGCCCAAGGCCGCTCTGACGCGCTGACTTCACCAAGCCTTACCCGCCAATCGGGATTTGTCGGCACCCAAGGCATCTTCCGCCTTATGCCCGACGGCACAAACGAGCGCGGCCTTGCTGTCGCGAAAATTGAAAACAATCAGGTGGCAATCCTTGACCCAGCTCCCAAAAACTTCAGCGGCGCTGGTTTCTGACGCCGACGATTTTGAACATGAAGGTCCGGAGCCCCTTGTGGCGCCGGCCTTTGTCGTTTTCGATCAAGCCGCAGCCCAAGACGACCTGACGCGCATCCTTGACGACTGTGCGGATGCGAAAGCCATTCGTGCCGCAACCGTAGACTACCTTAAAGACGCGAATGCCAAGGGCCGCGCCGTCATCAAAAAGGCATTTCTGGCCGAACCAACCCACGCGCGCCCAACAACAGCGGCCTATGCATTTTTGACGGACGGACTTGTGCGCACAGTGCATTGGGTTGCCGAGACGTATCTGCACCGCAACACCAACCCCACTAAAGGTGAGCGGCTTGCCGTTATTGCCGTGGGTGGCTATGGCCGCGCAGAAATGGCGCCACATTCAGACGTGGACTTGCTGTTTCTTACCCCCACCAAAATCACAGCTTGGGCCGAGAGTACGATTGAATCGATGCTCTACATGCTGTGGGATTTGCGTCTGAAAGTTGGCCAAGCCAGCCGGACCATCGCGGACTGTATCAGACTTGGCCGCGAAGATTTCACCATCCGTACCTCGCTTGTTGAGCAACGCTATATCTGCGGTGATCAGACGTTGGGCGATGAATTGCGCGACCAACTTTGGACTGACCTCTTTCAGTCCACGGCGTCCGAATTCATTGAAGCCAAACTTGAGGAACGCGCCGAGCGGCACCGCAAGCAAGGCGGACAGCGCTACATGGTTGAGCCAAATGTAAAAGAAGGCAAAGGCGGTCTGCGCGATCTACAATCGCTCTTTTGGATGAACAAATACCTGCACGGCGTTGATGACCCCGGCAACCTCGTTGAGCTTGGCGTTTTCACCGATGACGAGTTCGAGACTTTCCTGCGTGCAGAAGACTTTTTATGGGCAACGCGGTGCCATCTGCATTTGGTAGCTTCACGCCCCGTGGATCAGCTGACGTTTGATATGCAAGTCGAGGTGGCTGATGCGATGGGCTATACCGATCATTCGGGGCGTCGCGGCGTTGAGCATTTCATGCAGGCCTACTTCCGTCACGCCACTTCTGTTGGTGAGCTAACCCGCATATTCTTAACGGCTCTTGAGAACGACCACCTCAAATCTGAACCAATGTTAATGCGTATTTTCAAACGCAAACCACGGGTGCGCGCGCCTTTTGCAATTGAGCAAAACCGCATCACGGTGCCTGACCCAGAGGTGTTCGTTGAAACGCCCGTGAATATGCTGCGTATCTTTGAAGAAGCACTGCGCACGGGCACTTTGATCCATCCCAACGCGATGCGGATTTTGGCCGCCAACATTCCACTGGTCGACAATAACTTGCGCAGCACCCCTGAGGCCAAGCGCATCTTTCTCGACTTGCTTCTCAAACACGACAACCCCGAACGCTCGCTACGCCGAATGAACGAGCTTGGAGTGCTTTCCGCATTCATCCCCGAATTTGAGCCGATCGTCGCAATGATGCAATTCAATATGTATCACAGCTACACTGTTGATGAGCACACCATCCAGACGATCAGCCATCTGCACCGCATTGAGAAAGGTGAGCTGCTTGAAGACCTACCCGTGGCGTCTGACATCATTCAAAGCGGCATCAACCGCAAGGTACTTTACGTAGCACTATTGCTGCACGATATCGGCAAAGGACGGCCCGAGGACCACTCAATCCTTGGTGCACAAATCGCTCGAAAAGTCTGCCCACGTTTGGGGCTGAGCAAATCAGAATGTGAAACCGTCGAGTGGCTAGTGCGCTACCACTTGCTGATGTCAGACACGGCACAAAAACGCGATATTGCTGATCCGCGCACGGTGCGCGACTTTGCCAAGGCAGTGAAATCTGTTGGGCGGCTGGATTTGTTGTTGCTTGTCACTGTGTGTGACATTCGCGGCGTGGGTCCTGACACGTGGAACAACTGGAAAGCCTCGCTGTTGCGCGCGCTTTACCGCCAGACCCGCCGCGCCCTTGAGGGCGGCATGGAGGCGCTGAACCGTGAAACCCGCGGTGCAGAGGCGAAAAAGACGTTGCGCGCGGCACTTCCGGATTGGGGCACAAAGGATCTTCGGGTTGAGACAAACAGGCACTACCCTCCTTATTGGCAAGGCTTGCACGTGACGGCCCACGTTGATGTGGCGCATCTTTTGCGCGGCATTGGCGACGCGGATATTCGCGTCAAACTGACCATGGATGAAGACCGCGACGCCACCCGCGCGGTTTGTGTCATGGCCGATCACCCAGGCATTTTCAGCCGCATTGCAGGCGCGTTAGCCTTGGTTGGCGCAAACATTGTGGACGCACGGACGTTCACCACCAAAGACGGCTACGCAACAGCCGCGTTTTGGGTGCAAGACGCCAATGAGACCCCCTTTGAGGCCAGCCGCCTGCCCCGTCTTGAACAAATGATCGGCAAGACCCTGCGCGGCGAGGTCATCACCCGCGACGCGCTCGCGCCAAAGGACAAAATCAAGAAACGCGAAAAAGCGTTCCGCGTGCCCACAACAATCACTTTCGATAACGACGGCTCGGATATTTACACAATCATTGAGGTCGACACCCGTGACCGCCCAGGCCTGCTTCATGATCTGACCCGCACGCTGGCAGCCGCCAATATCAACATCGGCAGCGCGATCATCGCCACCTACGGCGAACAGGTCGTGGATGCGTTCTACGTCAAAGATATGTTCGGCCTTAAATTCTACTCCGAGAGCAAACAAAAAAGTCTTGAGCGGAATTTACGCGACGCCATTGAGCGCGGCGTGGAGCGTGCAGCCGAGGCATGAAACGCATCCGTCTCATCTCAGGCATGCTCACTGTGGGGGGCTGGACGTTGCTCAGCCGCATTTTGGGGTTTGTGCGCGACATCACCATTGCGGCATTTCTGGGGGCGGGCCCTGTGGCCGAAGCGTTCCTGATCGCATTTTCACTGCCAAATATGTTCCGCCGTTTCTTTGCAGAAGGGGCGTTCAACATGGCCTTCGTGCCCATGTTCTCCAAAAAGCTCGAAGCAAATGACGGCGCCCTGCCTTTCGCCCGTGATGCGTTCACGGGGCTGGCTGCGGTATTGATCGGACTGACCGTGCTGGCCCTGTTTGCAATGCCCGCGCTTGTTTACGCCATGGCCGCGGGGTTTGCAGGCGACGCCCGCTTTAATCTTGCGGTAAGCTTCGGACGTATTGCTTTTGCCTATATCATCTTCATTTCGCTGGCCGCCCTTTTGTCAGGGGTGCTTAACGCCACAGGCCGTTTTGTAGCCGCAGCCGCAGCCCCTGCATTGCTAAACGTTGCCTTCATCGCAGCACTGATGTTGGCCTACCAAATGGGCTGGGACATGGGGCGCACATTGGCGTGGGCCGTGCCCATTGCGGGCATTGCACAATTCGCTTTGGTCTGGAGCGCCGCTGCGCGGGCTGGCTTTAGGATCACACCCGCCAGGCCGCGCATGACGCCCGAACTAAAGCGGCTGATGCTGGTCATGGGCCCCGCGATGCTTGCAGGCGGTGTGGTTCAGATCAACCTTTTGATCGGGCGGCAGATCGCCAGCCAATTTGACGGCGCAATCGCGTGGCTAAACTACGCAGATCGCCTTTATCAGCTCCCCCTTGGTGTTGTCGCCATTGCCATCGGTGTGGTGCTTTTGCCGGACCTCAGCCGCAAACTTGAGGCCAATGATACCGTTGGTGGCCGTGATGCGTTCAACCGCGCAACAGAACTAAGCCTTGCGCTGACGGTTCCCGCATCAGTCGCACTTATCGTCATCCCACTGCCACTGATCAGTGTGCTCTTTCAACGCGGCGCATTTGCTTTCACTGATGCCCAGGCAACCGCGTGGGCTGTGGCAATCTACGGGCTTGGACTTCCTGCGTTTGTGCTTCAAAAAACGCTGCAGCCGCTTTTCTTTGCCCGTCACGACACAAAGCGACCGTTCTATTTTGCGCTGGTCTCCCTGTTCATCAATGCCCTGGTGGCGGTGGGGCTATCGCCGCTTATCGGATTTACAGCCGCCGCGTGGGGCACGTCTCTGGCGGGATGGGGCATGGCGGCACTACTATGGATCAAAACTAAACCCATGGGCGATGCGGCCAGTTTTGACGCCCGCTTCAAAACACGCCTGCCGCGGATCATCGCAGCCTCTGGCATTATGGGTGCCAGCCTATGGGGCGTTGCAAGCACGCTGACACCGGTCCTTTATGACAGCCCGTGGCGCGGGCTTGGGCTGCTTGCGCTTTGCGCCACAGGGATCGTCGTGTACGGCGTTGCAGGGCAAATTTTAGGCGCCTTCAAAATGCAGGATTTCCGACAGGCACTGCGCAGATAAATCAGTTGCGGCGAATGCGTGCCAAAATGCCAGCCCAACCACCAGGGCGCACAATTCCGCTAAGCAAAAAGCCTGCCGCAAAGCCAACTGCATCCGCGATCCAAGTGTTGTTAGACCCAAACAACAAGGCAAAAAGCAGCTGAATGCCCAGCAAGAACCCAATCAACATGAACGCGCGCACTTGTGGCTCGCCTCGCGCAGCAAGCTGTGCGGCCAATAAATACGTGAACGCGCCAATAAGACCATACGCACCGGGATAGCCTCCCACCAGTGGCGATGGATCATCAAATGCCAACCCAAAAGCCAAAGCACCCACGATGGAAGAGACGAAGAACACCAAAAACGCCGGAATACCGCCAAACGCATCGGACACAGATTTACCAAGCGCTAACACGAACACCCCTGCAAAAAGGGCCTGCGTCAGGGAAAGGTGCACAAAGGGGTAGGTAAGAAACCGCTTCAATCGGTCCAGCGTCCAAATTCCGCGCTCAAGACCATCATCTATGATCTGGCCGTAAAAGCCGTAGTCTTGGATCGCAGCCAGCCGCCAACCTGACGCCTCGGGACCACCTACGAAACCAGTCCCCCCAAGCGCAAACATCAACTCGGGGATCACAAATCCTGCAGTAAGCAAAAGCACAACGGGGTGCAGGGGGTGGACAACGGGTTGTTGGTTCATCTTGTCGGCTCCTTGACGGATTGCTGTGTCATAGGTAATCGCTGCGACAGTTTTGCACCAGATGGAATGTCAGTCATGAGCACGTCACAGTTCACCCCACGCGTCTTTTCCGGCATCCAGCCATCTGGTGGGTTGACCCTTGGCAACTACCTTGGCGCGATGAAACGCTTTGTGGACATGCAAGACGCCGGCACCCACGAAACGATTTACTGCATGGTGGATTTACACGCGATCACTGTTGCCCAAGACCCCAAAGATCTTGCTCATAACACACGCGAGCTTTGCGCAGGTTTCATCGCCAGCGGCATTGATCCCGAGAAATCCGTTTTGTTCAATCAATCCCAAGTGCCCGAGCACGCGCAACTTGGATGGATTTTCAACTGCGTGGCGCGCATGGGCTGGATGGGCCGCATGACCCAGTGGAAAGACAAAGCGGGCAAAAACGCAGAACAAGCCTCGCTTGGGTTGTTTGCCTACCCTGCCCTGATGGCCGCAGATATTCTAGTTTATCACGCCACGCACGTGCCTGTGGGCGAAGACCAAAAACAACACCTTGAGCTGACCCGCGACATTGCCGCCAAATTTAACCACGACTACGGCGTCGACTTTTTCCCAATCACCGAACCAGTGATTGAAGGGGCGGCCACCCGTGTGATGTCATTGCGCGATGGCACCAAGAAAATGTCAAAGTCTGACCCGTCTGATCTGAGCCGGATCAACATGACAGATACCGCTGACGCGATTGCCAAAAAGATCCGCAAGGCCAAAACAGATCCCGAACCGCTTCCCGAAGCGCTTGATGGGTTGGACGAGCGCCCGGATGCGCGCAATCTTGTGAACATCTACGCCGCTTTGGCTGAAATCACTCCACAACAAGTGCTGGACCAGCATGCTGGCTCTCAATTTGGCACGTTCAAGCCTGTGCTTGCTGATCTGGCTGTTGAAAAGCTTGCCCCCATCGGCACTGAAATGTCGCGCTTGATGGAAGACCAAGCCGAGATCGACCGCATTCTGGCCCGCGGTGCAGAACGGGGCCGCGAGATTGCAGCGCCAATTCTTGCAAAAACACTCGAAATTGTGGGGATGGTCCGCTAACGCACGCCACACCCTTGGCACATGGAACAGGCGCGTTATGTCTGGCAGCATGACAGACCTTTCCGAAGCCGACATCAGTGCCATCATTGAAATGGCCCTCTCCGATCACACTGCATTCGCCGATATCGAACGCGAATACGGTCTGAAGGACAAAGAGGTCAAAGCGTTGATGCGTTCAAATCTCAAAACATCCAGCTACCGCACGTGGCGAAAAAGGGTACGCACCTTTGGTGATCGGCGCGCGCATTACAAATAGTCACATCTTTCGATTGCCAGCGCCGTGCACTGCCGTCATGATCGCATCGGTTAGCATCCCGAGGGAGGGGAAAGATTATGCGTAAGTTCCTTGTCGTCTTGGACGACAGCCGCGAATGCCTCAACGCGATGCGATTTGCGGCCATGCGTGCGTCCAAAACTGGTGGCGGCGTGGAAATCCTCTCGGTCATTCCTCCAGAGGAGTTCAACCACTGGATCGGTGTTGCCGACATCATGCGCGCCGAAGCCCGCGAGCGGATCGAAGTGCATTTTGAGGTCTACGCCAAATGGATGCGCGACAAACTCTCGATTGAGCCAGAATTGGTGATCCGTGAAGGCCGCCCGTCCGAAGAGATCGTACAACAGATTATGGATGATCCAGAAGTCGGTATTTTGGTGTTGGGCGCGGCTACGGACAAAAAGGGCCCTGGCCCGCTTGTCACACAAATGACCAAAAACGCAGGCGCGCTTCCCGTGCCAATGACCATTGTTCCCGGCGACATCAGCAAAGAAAAGCTGGAAGCGATCACCTAAATTACGTTTTAGAACCATTCTAAACTATTGACTAAATGGCGCAGCGATCGCATATCTGGTGCAAAGGAGACCTTTCCGATGTTCATTCAAACCGAGTCCACGCCAAACCCTGCCACGTTGAAGTTCCTCCCGGGACAAGAAGTGCTCGACATGGGTACGGCAGATTTCACGACCCCAGAAGCCGCTGCCTCATCGCCGCTGGCCACGCGTCTGTTCGCGGTGCAAGGCGTAACAGCTGTGTTCTTTGGTCTGGACTTTGTGACAGTGACCAAAGCCGATGACGCCGAATGGGATCACCTGAAGCCAGCCCTTCTTGGCGCGATCATGGAGCATTTTCAGTCCGGTCAACCCGTTATGGAAGGCGAAAACACCTCGTCTGGTCACGCTGAACATACTGGCGAAGACGGCGAGATTGTTGGCCAGATTAAGGAACTTCTCGACACGCGCGTGCGTCCGGCAGTTGCACAAGATGGTGGTGATATTACGTTCCACGGCTTTGATCGCGGCATCGTATATCTGCACATGCAAGGTGCTTGCGCGGGATGCCCATCATCCACGCTGACCCTTAAAATGGGCATTGAGAACTTGTTGCGCCACTATATCCCCGAGGTGATCGAAGTGCGTCCAGTCGCCGCGTGATCCTCGCCTTCGACACCTCTGGCCCACATATCGCCGTCTGCGTTTTGGACGGCGATACCGTTTGTGCCGCCTCGTTCGACGAAATGGCAAAAGGCCAAGCCGAACAGCTATTTCCCAAGATCGAGGACGCGCTTGCAAAGGCCGGCGCGACCTATGCCGACATCACCCGTATAGGCGTGGGCACAGGGCCCGGAAATTTTACGGGCATTCGCATTTCCGTTTCTGCAGCGCGCGGTTTGGCGTTGTCCCTTGGAGTTCCCGCAATTGGTGTGACAGCGCTCGAAGCCTACGCATTGGACGCACCGCAGCCAGTTGTATCGCTTGTGGATGCAAAGCGCGGCAACGTCTACGCCCAGCGCTTTGGCACAGATCCAACAGAACCAGTTTTCACGGATGTCGAAAGCGCGAACCCAGATGGAATCGCAACTGTTACGGCGCAGACTGCAGCGCATCAAATTGCTGTGGCCATCGCAAAGCTTACCGCTGCTAAATCGCCCCAAGACGCCCCGCCGACGCCATTTTATATGCGCCCAGCGGATGCTGCCCCCTCACGAGACACACCCCCGCGCATTTTGGCATAGGCAATGACGACGCCTGCATCCCCCAAAACCCAACTTACGCCAGAGGCTATGGCCGAAACGCACGCCGCGGCTTTTGCGTTAACCCGTCCGTGGTCGGCACATGAGTTTTCTGACCTGATTGAAAGCCCCACTTGTTTTGTGGTCGGCGACGCGCAGTGTTTTGCCCTTTCTCGGGTCATCGCAGATGAGGCGGAACTTTTGACCATTGCAACCCATCCGGATCACCAACGACAAGGCCACGCCAAAGCCGTAATGGACAGCCTTCATTCTCAATTACAAACGCGCGGCGCAGTGCAGATATTTCTTGAAGTGGCTGCACCGAATCTAGGCGCGTTGGCACTGTATGAAAGCCTCGGCTACCTGCATGTTGGCCGCCGCAAAGCCTACTACACCCCAACATCTGGTGGTGAGGCTCTCGATGCTATCGTAATGCAGCGTAAATTGCCTATTTAACGCACATTTTTATGCGCTAACTGCGGCTACACGTTACGGAAATATGAATCGCACTTGACCCCCCGCGCGCCCTGCCGCTTACTGTCGCCCATAAGGGTGTGGGTTGCCAATTCGGCATGGCCTGCGCTCTGCGAGGGCGACAATGAAATCTGCGATTTGGCGTGCCTCGTCTCGATTTAGAAATCCTTGGGGAGATACTCATGACAATCATGACGAAACTGATGAGCGCCGCAACTGGTCTTGCTCTGACCGCAACTGCTGCTGTTGCTGATCCTGCGATCATCTTCGATTTGGGCGGCAAGTTCGACAAATCGTTCAACGAAGCTGCTTTCAATGGCGCATCACGTTGGGCCGAAGAAACTGGTGGCACATTTAAAGAGATCGAATTGCAGTCAGACGCACAGCGCGAGCAAGCTCTGCGCCGCTTTGCGGAATCCGGTGCGAACCCAATCGTCATGGCAGGTTTTGCGTTCGGCTCAGCACTAAGCGAAGTTGCACCTGACTATCCTGACACAAAGTTCGCGATCATCGACATGGTTGTAGACCAGCCAAACGTTCGCTCTGTTGTATTCAACGAGCACGAAGGTTCATACCTTGCGGGCATCATGGCGGCGAACGCTTCTGAGACTGGCACAGTTTCATTCATCGGTGGCATGGACATTCCGTTGATCCGCCGCTTTGCATGTGGCTATGCACAAGGCGCAAAAGCAGCAAACGCTGACATCACAGTGATCTCCAACATGACCGGCACAACCGGTGCGGCGTGGAACGATCCGGTGAAAGGTTCCGAGCTGACCAAAGCGCAGATCAGCCAAGGTTCTGACGTTGTTTATGCAGCGGCAGGCGGCACCGGTCTTGGTGTTCTGCAGACCGCAGCTGACGAAGGTATTTTATCTATCGGCGTGGACAGCAACCAAAACTACCTGCACCCAGGAAAAGTTCTTACATCAATGCTGAAGCGCGTGGACAACGCTGTCTACAAAGCAATGCTTGACGGCACAGACATGGAAACAGGCTTCAATGTCATGGACCTGTCAAACCGCGGTGTTGGTGTTGCGCTCGATGAGAACAACGAAGGCCTCGTAACTTACGCGATGCTGTCTGAGACATATGCAGCGGCTGACAAAATCATCAGCGGCGATATCAAAGTGCATGACTACATGTCAGACGAATCCTGCCCTGCGCTGGACTTCTAAGACGTAACACCCATCGGGCCGCGCGGAGGACAATCTGCGCGGCCCTTTCCTATTCAGACAACGCAGGCGTTAATTTCTGATGACTGATATTGCTCCCGCCATCGAACTTAAGGGCATCTCGAAAGCCTTTGGACCGGTGCAAGCCAACAAAGACATTTCAATTCGCGTAATGCCCGGCACAATCCACGGTATTATCGGTGAAAATGGCGCAGGCAAATCAACCCTGATGAGCATCCTTTACGGCTTTTACAAAGCCGACAAAGGCGAGGTTTTCATCAGCGGCCGAAAAACAGAAATCCCTGACAGCCAAGCCGCGATTGCCGCAGGCATTGGGATGGTGTTCCAGCACTTTAAACTGGTTGAAAATTTTACAGTTCTTGAGAACGTCGTATTGGGCGCAGAAGATGGCTGGAGCCTTGGCCCGTCACTGCGCAAGGCGCGCAAAGAGCTGATCAACCTTGCGGATGAATACGGCTTGAACGTGGATCCTGATGCCTTGATTGAAGAAATCGGCGTGGGAATGCAGCAGCGCGTGGAAATCCTTAAGGCGCTTTACCGGCAAGCGGACATTTTGATCCTTGATGAGCCAACGGGCGTGCTAACCCCCGCAGAGGCAGATCAGCTTTTCCGCATTCTACAGCGCCTGAAGGCCGAGGGGAAAACGATTATCCTTATCACACACAAGCTGCGTGAAATTATGGATGTCACCGATACCGTCAGCGTGATGCGGCGCGGTGAAATGACCGCCACGGTCAAGACATCTGAGACAAGCCCGCAACAACTGGCCGAGTTGATGGTTGGCCGCAAAGTATTGCTGCGCGTTGATAAAACACCCGCAAAACCGCGCGAGGCTGTGCTTGAAGTAAAAGGCCTTAACGTCACAGATGACAAAGGCGTTCATCGCCTCAAGGGCATTGATTTGACTGTGCGCGCAGGCGAAGTTTTGGGCATTGCTGGCGTGGCTGGTAACGGGCAGTCGGAGTTGCTTGAAGTGCTAGGCGGCATCCAATCCGGCGAAGGTTCAGTCAAACTGAACGGCGCTGAAATTGATCTGACGGGACGCCATTCAGACGGACAATCACGGCGCGCACGGGGCGTTGCGCACGTTCCAGAAGATAGGCAACGCGAAGGCCTGATTATGAATTTTGCCGCGTGGGAAAACACCGGCTTCGGGTATCATCACGATGACCGCTACAACCGCAGCCGCCTGATGATGGACAACGCGGCACTACGCCAAGACACTGAAGAAAAGATGGACCGTTTTGACGTGCGCCCGCCCAATCCAAAGCTGGCGGCCAAATCCTTTTCGGGAGGCAACCAACAAAAAATCGTTCTGGCCCGCGAGATTGAGCGCAATCCGGACTTGTTGCTGATCGGTCAACCCACCCGCGGTGTGGACATTGGTGCAATCGAATTCATCCACCAACAGATTGTCGCCCTGCGCGATCAAGGTAAAGCGATCCTGCTGGTCTCGGTCGAGTTGGAGGAAATCCTCGCACTATCTGACCGGATTGCTGTCATGTTTGACGGCCAAATCATGGGCGAACGCTTGCCCGATGAAACAGACGAAAAAGAGCTGGGCCTGATGATGGCTGGCATGACTCGTGAGGCAGCCGCCGCGCAGCCTCAAAACGCAGCACAGGAGGGCTAGAGCATGGATGTGATCCCAAAGTGGGCCGACGCGGTTCTGGTCCCTCTTATTTCACTTATTCTTGCCGCAGTACTTTCGGCGCTTGTGATCCTTGCCATTGGTGAGGACCCTGTTGCGGCTGCAAAGCTCATGGTCGAAGGCGCCGTTGGTTCGACCTATGGCTGGGGCTACACACTTTACTACGCGACCAACTTTATCTTCACGGGCCTTGCTGTATCGGTCGCGTTTCATGCGCGCATGTTCAACATTGGCGGCGAGGGACAGGCCATGCTTGGCGGTTTGGGCGTGGCATTGGTATGTCTATATATTCCGTTTCCGCACTGGGCACTGGCTTTGCCCGTAGCGATTATCGGCGCTGCTGCTTTTGCCGCAATTTGGGCCGCGATCCCTGCGTATTTGCAAGCCAAACGCGGCAGCCACATTGTTATCACCACAATCATGTTCAACTTCATTGCAGCAGCGCTTTTGAACTACCTGTTGGTGGGTATGCTCAAACCCTCAGGTGCGATGGATCCAGCAACCGCCAAGTTTGCGGCCACTACGCACCTTCCGACCTTCCAAGATTTGTTCAGCTGGGGTGAAAAGCCAGTGTTCCGTGGCGCACCGGCAAACGTGAGCTTTTTCGTCAGTTTGCTGGCCTGCGTCGCAGTTTGGTTCTTAATCTGGCGGACCCGTCTGGGCTTTGAAATTCGCGCCTACGGCGAAAGCGAAAGCGCCGCAAAGTACGCGGGTATCAGCCCTACCAAAATTATCATGATCTCAATGATCATCTCGGGCGCATTGGCGGGCTGCATGGCGATCAACAATGTCATGGGCGAGGCAGAGCGTCTCGTGCTAGGCAGCGTCGAAGGCGCAGGTTTCATCGGCATCGCGGTAGCATTGATGGGCCGCAGTCACCCGCTTGGGGTGCTTCTTGCTGCGATCTTGTTTGGCTTTTTGTATCAGGGCGGTGCAGAACTGGCGCTTTGGACGAACATCCCGCGTGAGTTGATCATCGTCATTCAGGCGCTGGTCATCATGTTCACAGGGGCGCTCGACAACATGATCCGTATGCCGCTTGAGAAAATATTCTTGATGATGCGCAAAGAGGGAGCAGCATGATGTGGGATTTTCTGAACCTCTTTTCCGTCCCCGTTCTTGAGACATCAATCCGCTTGGCCACACCCTTGTTGTTGGCGTGCCTTGCAGGACTGTTCAGCGAACGTGCGGGTATTTTTGACATCGGCCTTGAAGGCAAAATGTTGATTGCCGCGTTCTTTTCTGCCGCGATCAGCTTCAACACAGGCTCTGTTTGGCTTGGGCTTGGCGCCGGTATTTTGGCATCAGTCACCTTGTCGATCATCCACGGACTGGCCTCGATCACATTCCGTGGCAACCAACTGATCTCTGGCGTGGCAATCAATTTTCTCGCGGCTGGCATGACCGTTTTGATTGCGCAAAGCTGGTTCAAACAAGGCGGGCGTACGCCCCAGCTTGAGGGCGCTGCGCGGTTCAACCCAATTGAATTTCCATTCGCCGAAACCTTCATGCCCGTGCCCGTTGCAGGACCGGTCTACGCCAGCCTAATCGGCGGGCACGCTCTGTTGGTTTATGTGGCAATCGCAATGGTGCCCCTGACCTGGTGGGTCCTGTTTCGCACACGCTTCGGCCTGCGCCTGCGCGCCGTTGGCGAGAACCCCGCTGCGGTCGATACTGCAGGCGTTTCCGTGGTTGGTCTGCGCAATGCGGCAGTTTTGATTTGCGGTGTCTTGTGCGGGCTTGCGGGCGCCTATTTGGCGACAGCGCTGCAGGCAGGTTTCGTCAAAGACATGACCGCAGGCCGTGGCTACATCGCCCTTGCCGCGCTGATCTTTGCCAAGTGGCGGCCGTGGTATGCATTGGCCGCGTGTCTGCTGTTTGGCTATCTACAAGCGATTGCCTTGCGTCCTGATCTTTTGACCGCTGCGTTTGGGTTCAAAGTGCAAATCCAATTGCTTGACGCATTACCGTACATTTTGACAGTCGTGATCTTGGCGGGATTTGTGGGCAAAGCCATTCCCCCACGGGCTGGCGGCGCGCCATATGTGAAAGAGCGGTAAGACAACTGGACTCATAGTGCCTTTCAATTTGGCGGTTGAAGTCAGGCCAGAATAGGTTGAAGGGAAGCCATGCAAATCTACCTGCCCATCGCGGAAGTTTCCGTTAACGCATTTCTGTTGTTAGGTCTCGGCGGCATCGTCGGTATCTTGTCCGGGATGTTTGGTGTGGGTGGTGGTTTTCTGATGACCCCCTTGCTGTTCTTTATCGGCATCCCGCCTGCAGTTGCTGTGGCCACTGAAGCAAACCAGATTGTAGCCTCGTCGTTCTCTGGTGTGCTTGCGCACTTCAAACGAAAAACCGTTGATTTCAGGATGGGAACCGTGCTGCTTGTGGGTGGCCTGATCGGCGCTGCACTGGGTGTGGTTGTTTTCAACTACCTGAAGTCCTTGGGGCAAGTCGATCTGCTGGTAAAGCTTTGCTACGTCGTCTTTTTGGGCGTTGTTGGCGGCTTGATGTTTATCGAAAGCCTCAACGCAATCCGCCGCACCAACGCCCCTGCCGGTACGGCACCGCGCAAACGTAAGAACCACACGTGGATTCACGCGCTGCCGTTCAAGATGAAGTTCCGCGTCTCGGGCCTCTATATTAGTGTGATCCCGCCTGTGATCGTTGGTGTTGTCGTGGGTATTCTGGCAGCAATCATGGGCGTTGGTGGCGGCTTTATCATGGTGCCTGCGATGATTTATCTACTTGGCATGCCGACTAAAGTTGTTGTGGGTACATCCCTTTTTCAGATTATCTTTGTGACCGCGTTCACCACAATGTTGCACGCCACAACAAACTATACCGTAGATATGATGCTGGCAGTTTTGCTGTTGGTCGGCGGCGTTATTGGCGCACAGATCGGAACGCGGATTGGTGCAAAGATGAAGGCAGAGCAGTTGCGCATTCTGCTTGCGCTGATGGTGCTTGGTGTCTGTTCCAAGCTTGCACTGGATCTGCTGCTGACCCCATCGGAGCTTTATTCTATCGGCTTGGGAGGGCACTAGATGCTACGTGCTTTTCTCATCGCGCTTTTGCTGGCGACGCCAGCCGCTGCGCAGAACTTAGTACTTGGCCTGTCAGAGAGTGAAGTGGCCATTACAACAACCTTCGATGGCTCAGACATTTTGGTTTTTGGTGCAATCAAGCACGAAAGTGCGGTGACGCAAGAAGCCAAACTTGACCTGATCGTCACCGTAAAGGGCCCCGATCAAGCAACCACAGTTTACCGCAAAGACCGCCGCTTTGGCATATGGGTCAACGCCGCAACCGTTGAGGTCGACGCAGCGCCATCGTTTTACGCGATCGAAACAACGCGCCCCATCGCAGATATCTTGGGGGACGAAGCCGATCGCTATTACGAGATCACCCTACCCCGCGTCATCAAGCCAAGCGCGGAGGGCCACGGCAACAACGATGTGGCGCTATTCACCGAAGCTTTGATGCGCATCCGCCAAGACGCCAACAAATACCAATTGCGCGAATGGGATGCCGCGCTAATCGACAATACGTTGTTCCGCACAGACGTTGAGTTGCCTGCTAACCTTGTTGAAGGCGCCTACGAAGTCAGCGTTTTTCTGCTAAAAGACAAAAAGGTCATCTCAACCTACAGCACTGTTCTTGATGTGCGCAAAGCGGGGCTTGAGCGTTGGATGTACAACCTGTCACGCCAACAACCGTTCTACTACGGCATCCTGTCGCTGATCATCGCAATCAGTGCCGGTTGGGGTGCCTCAGCAATTTTCCGTGTGTTCCAACGATAAGATAACGGTATTCAGTATCGTCAGCCGCGCCCGATATGGGGCATTGCGCTGGCCATCACCATCATGGTCTGGACGTTCGCTTCCTCCGGCAAACTGGCCATGTGAAAGACGGACTTTGCCACATCTTCAACGGCCATTGTGGGCAACGGCGGCAAGCCTTCGGCCGCGCGCTTTACTTCAAGGTTCGCCACTAAATCTGTACGTGCGTTGCCAATGTCAATTTGACCGCAAGCAATGCCAAACGGGCGCCCATCAAGCGTGATTGTCTTGGTCAGACCAGAAACGCCGTGTTTTGTCGTCGTATAACACGTCGACCCTTCGCGCGGGGTATGCGCACTGATCGAGCCGTTGTTTATGATCCGACCGCCCTGATCGGATTGGTGCCGCATGGTTCGAAACGCAGCACGGGCACACAAAAACATCCCCGTTAAGTTCACATCAACGGTCGCCTGCCAATCGGCCAACTGGATTTCATCAATGCTCATTTGCGGCCCAAACTGGCCCGCGTTATTGAACAAAACATCTAAACGGTGATTGCCTGAAAAGGTTTTAAACGCGGCATCAACCGCTGCTTCATCAGTCACGCTACACGGTAGACAAACGGCGTTCTCATGGCCATCTGCTATGCCTTCTAACGCAGATGCCGTGCGCGCCATCAGACCAACGCGCCAACCGTTCTGCAAGAAATAGCGTGCTGTAACTGCGCCAATACCGCTGCTTGCCCCAGTGATGATAATCGACTTCATGAGTTTGCCTCTAAAGGTTCAGCTTCAAGGGTAAGTGGTGCGGGCTTGCTCGGCAAATCATCAATGATCAGCGGCCCCTTGGGACGGGCCAACGCAGCACGTACACACCAATGGAGGCGAGTCTCTGCACGCGTGATTGCAACATATGCCAAGCGCTTCCACAGCGGCTGCCCCGCCTCAGAACGGCCCATGCGCGCGGCAACAAAAATATCTGGCGCAAACACCTGCACTTCATCCCATTGCGAGCCCTGCGCCTTGTGAATTGTCACCGCAGCACCGTGCAGAAAAGTGGCGCCCATGCGCGCGGCAAACGGAATGACAGGCTCTTCCTCGCCGGGTTTTTCTAACTTCATAATTGACGCGGCACTCACCTGCGGGTCCTCTGCCCCCATGACGTGCAGGCGTGAAAAGCCAGGCTTGCGGCCAAGGCCCATATAGATGACCTGCGCGCCCTTAATCAGACCTCGCGCCTCAAGATCGAGCCGCTTTTTGCGGTGCTTCATGGGCAATTCAATACCATCACAAATAAGCGGCTCACCTTCCAACAGCTCTTCTTCGGGCGCGCTGTAGGCACCGCGAAACGCATTGATCAGTTTGATCCGCGTCGCGTTACGCCACACAAGACACGGCGAGCGCGCCATCAAATCGCAATTCACCCGCTCGGCCCATACGACCCGATCATCTTTTTGGGAGGCGTCTCTTACCATCTGTTCAAAGTGATGAAACTCAAGCGACGGGTCCGCCAACGCATGAGCCAAATCAAGAATGGGATTGTCTTTGGTTTGCCGGTGGACACGGCTCAGCTCATGCTTGCGCGGCCCCTTGAGACCATCAAACACCATACCCCCAGATTGGTTGACGGGCGCAAGCTGTGCGGGATCACCAAACAACACAAGCGTTGGAAAAATTTCCTGAAGGTCTTCGTACTGCTTAGCGTCCAGCATTGAGGATTCATCGATGAACCCAATATCAAGGGGGTTCTCACGCCGTTTCCAGCCGGTGATAAAATCAGAACCGCGCAAGCCCGCCGCAGCAAGCGCACCCGGTATTGATTTGTTGGTCTGATAATATGCCCACGCGCGATCAAGCGCCAAATCCGTCAGGTCTTCTACGTCAGGCCGCTCAAGGGTGTTGCCCGCCAACCATTCAGCAATTTTTTCATACTCAGGATCATACATGGGCGTGTACAAGATCCGGTGGATCGTCGTTGCGGGAACACCGCGGTTACGCAGTACACTTGCAGCTTTGTTGGTAGGGGCAAGAATGGCCAGCGTGCGTTTGTCTTTAGATTTACGGGACTCGTAGTCGCCTGAAACAACCTCAACACCGGCGGCTTCAATGGCACGGTACAATTCGGCCAGCAGCAGTGTTTTACCGCTGCCAGCCTTGCCGATCACGGCCATCACACTGGATTTACTGTCTTGTGGCGGTAGCACCACATCGTTTTCAATATCGACGCCCGCGCGCTTCAACAGATCAGAAATGCTGTCAAAAGCATGGGCTTGGTCTTCAGAAAACTGGATGCTGGGTATGCTCATGGCGCGACACTATATCGGCGCACCAGTCGCTGCCAGTGGCTGTCTCAGCTTGGGCTGGAGTTTTTGCATTTAACGTTTGCAAAGACGCCTTGAACCACTGATCCGACGTTGCTGCCTCAATGCCCAAGCGTGCATACGTCTTTGCCCAGGCCCCATCTTGCATCTGCCAAAGGCCTACGCAAATTTCGCCCGCACCCGAGCCCGCTTGCCCGATGATATCAGGGCTTACACCGTATAGACGATAAATCCGCGCCATCCGCGGGTCAAAAACACCAATGTAGTGGCGCAAAGAAAAGCGTCGCATGACCTCGCCTGCCCCGAGCACCAATGCCGCCGCACAGGAGCGCATATCATCTGCGCGCGGGCTGATGCAGAACCGTGTACATTCCCAAATAAGCGGACTTTCGATATGGACCCCACCGGTAAGGTGGGCAAAATAGTCATGCACCATGGTCCGGCCCGTTGTGGGCAAGAACCGCATTGAGCCACCATGGGTGCCATCGGGCAGTTCCCAAATGACATAGAGCGGGCACATGTCGTCGTACTCGTCACGCTCATGCCCGTTATAATCGACGCTTACTTCCCATCCAAGACGGTCTTTAAACTGAACTGCCCGATCACGGAACATGGTGTGTGCAAGGCGTGGAAATTGGTCGAGCTGATCTGCGTAGATGTAGCGAAGCATGCGGGCGTCCTATCACTGATGAAGGTGGCTCCTGTCGCAAACCGGACAGGAAGATTGCCTCATCATGTGTTTAGGCCTGTTAAAGGCTGCTTACGCCAACGCGCGGCGGCAGAGCGCCGAACGCAACACCAAAGGGAATGTTTGCACTATACGACGATCAATCCTTTGGTCAGCGCACGAGCAACCGCATGGGTGGTGTTAAGCGCACCCAGCTTATGACGCGCGCCCTCAACATAGACCCGCAGCGTGTGCTCTGAAATCTGCAAATCATGAGCCGCCTGAGAGCGTGAGTATCCCCTTGCTAGCAGCGCCATCGCGGATAGTTCGCGGGGCGAAAGATTGACGATTGTGTTATCAAAGCCTGTGTCAAAATCGAGGGCACGCTCATTAAACTTATGGGCGATAATGATCAGAGATTGCTGATTTAAATCAATAAATTCTGCCCATGCCTCATCATTGGTGTTCGCGTTGCATGACAATAAGGCAAACTGACCAGACGGCCCACGCACCGGAATGGACAGCCCTTGATTGCCTACACCGTATTCAATGGCCTCGCGCAGAAACGCTTTGGCCCCCTTACTGGACCAATCAAGGTCTTTCCAATTCAGCGGATGAAATCGCTGTAGCGCGCCAAGGATAACGGGGTCCATCCGCAGGTAGTCCTTTTCGACGTACCGATCGACCCACTCGGTACTGTAGGTGCCTGCTCCAAAGCGCTCACCGACAGAATTAACCCAATGGTAAATAAAATGATCTAATTTGTAATAATCCCGAAGGTTCTCGGTAATCCGTTGAAAATCCTCAAGCGTGTTCGCTTGCTCGAGGTCGTTCACGATACTCTCCAGTGCCCCACTCATTGAGTGCGTCTCCCCTGGCGGCCAAGATATCACTTGCCGCAATCAAAGCGACGTCATCAAGATGCTCAGCCAAGCGCCCCAAACCATTGGAACGGGCGAAAACACGAAGATCTACGAGGACGTCTAATATCCATTCATTCTGCACTACACTCACCCTAAAATAGTTAATCTCACATAAACACAACCTTAACTTGTATTTATTTTATATGAAATTCGCGCATCCTAGCTCCCCAGATATAGTGAGGCAGTCAAATTTAAGTCGTTCAAAACGAAAGAAGCCCAACACCTTCATGGCATTGGGCTTCGATTCGGCGCGCAGGGGGAGCCTGCAAACCGTTATGAAAGGTTACTTTCCGGCCTCAACCGTATCGATCAGCGTCCGCAGACCGGTCTTTGGCGCTTGAACCAATACGGACATATTGCCCGGCTTATGCTCGTTCCGGAGCATTTTCATGTGGGCCTCAGGCAGGTCGTTCCATTCAAAAACTTCCGACATACAAGGGTCAAGACGTTCCTCTACCATCAATTGGTTCGCCGCAGCCGCTTGCTTGAGGTGCGCGAAGTGCGAGCCCTGAAGACGCTTTTGGTGCATCCACATATAGCGGACGTCAAAGGTCATGTTGAAGCCAGTCGTGCCAGCACAAATCACGACCATGCCACCTTTCTTGCACACGAAGGTCGAGACCGGGAAGGTGGACTCACCAGGGTGCTCAAACACCATATCAACGTTGTTACCTTTGCCGGTAATCTGCCAAATCGCAGCACCAAACTTACGCGCGGCGCGGAACCACTCGGCATATTCTGGTGTGTTAACCGTTGGCATCTGGCCCCAGCAGTCAAAGTCATTGCGGTTCAAAACACCCTTGGCACCCAGTGACATCACGAAATCGCGTTTACTTTCGTCCGAGATAACGCCGATTGCGTTGGCACCAGCAGTCTTAATCAGTTGGATCGCGTAGGATCCAAGCCCACCGGATGCGCCCCAAACAAGAACGTTCTGGCCCGGCTTAAGATCATGAGGCGCGTGGCCAAATAGCATCCGGTACGCGGTGGCGAGCGTAAGAGTGTAGCAAGCGCTTTCCTCCCACGTCAGATGCTTTGGACGCGGCATCAATTGTTGCGATTGCACCCGCGTAAACTGGCTGAACGAGCCGTCAGGTGTCTCATACCCCCAAATCCGTTGGCTTTGCGAGTACATCGGATCACCGCCGTTACACTCCTCATCATCGCCATCATCTTGGTTGCAATGAATCACAACTTCGTCGCCAACTTTCCAGCGCGTCACTTTATCACCCACAGCCCAAACAATGCCCGACGCATCAGAACCCGCGATGTGATAGGGCTGGTTGTGGCCATCAAACGGGCTGATTGGCACGCCGAGGGCGGCCCAAACTCCGTTATAGTTAATACCGGCAGCCATCACGAGAACCAACACTTCGTTGCTATCCAGCGTGGGAACATCGACCACTTCCTGAAGCATCGCGCTATCTGGGTTGCCGTGACGTTCGCGGCGAATTGCCCATGAGTACATCTTTGGCGGCACAAAGCCCATCGGGGGGATTTCACCCACTTCGTAGAGCTCTTTCTCGACCGCATCATATGAAATCAAGTTGCTGTTAGTATCCAAAGCCATTGCGCGGTCTCCGTTCCAAATTTCAGGTGCCGCAGCGCAGAATCACTGTCGACACCTCTTTGAATATGATCGCGAAGGTAATATAGCAACTATTTTTTACATATCTTTGTAATTTTATAACCCAGCAGTCGCAGCATTTTCTACATTTCTACGCTGCACATGCACGATAGAGTTCGAATAATACTCAAGAATATGACGTTGATCGTCTTTCACTCGCACGATTGTACCAGTCTGTGTAATCAAGCGGCGGGCCGTCATGACCTTCAAGCCTTCAGCAACAATTGACGCTGCATCACCACAGGACACGTTGTGCGCGGTATCATCATCAAGGCCTGCAAAGTATTTCGTGACGGCCAGCTCAAGATCAGCACGGGTTGCACCATCCGTGGCCTCCAGCAAGACAGTGCTCAATACAGGGATCGGCAAGACAGGCATTACGTTTTCAATCCGCATCATCAGTTCGCGGCCCAATGCACGCGGCAACTCCGCATGATGTGTTGCAAATTCACGCAAGGACAGCGGCTTGCCAAAACTAACGCTCGCAACCCCAAATTTATAAGCGCGCCGACAAATACGAAGCCATACGTGCTTTAAAATGAAGCCGCCCACTACAGACATGCGGGCGTTAAACTTACGGTCACCCCGCTGACCGGCTGAAATAAGAATGCGGTCTTCAAGTATCCGGTCGTAATTCAAGGCAACTGGCACAAAAACCACATCACGGCTTTCGGGGGTCCACCCTTCAATAATGTAGTTCAACAGCCCCAGCTTGGGCGCCGCCACTTTTCCATCAAGGCTTAGACCACCCTCAGGAAACACTGCCTGCGTCACACCGTTCTCCGTAGCCATTTGCACATACCGCGCAAGAACGCGCCGGTAGAGCGCATTACGTGAACGGCGCCGGATAAAATACGCACCCATTGAACGGATTAGTCGTGAGAGGGGCCAGACACGAGCCCACTCACCGACCGCATAAGACAACGCAGAAGCATCAGCCGCCAAGTAAGTGACCAGCATGTAATCCATGTTGGAGCGGTGGTTCATGATGAACACGACCGTAGCATCCTGATCAATCTCAGCGCGTTCAACATGGCCGAGACGTACGTGATACAGCGTATTGCCGAGCCAACGTGCCACCCGAATGCCCACACCAAAATACGCTGTCGCACTAAATGATGGAACAATCTCGCGGGCGTATCTGCGGGCCATTTCCAGGGCGACCTCATCAGGCATCCCTTCCTCAGAGGCATATTCTGACACAGCCGCCAATACATCACGATCATACGTCAGTCGTTGGATCATATCAGCGCGGCGCGCCAGCTTGAAAGGTTGGATAGGGCGGGTCAGCCGCTCGTTTACTTTCGCCACAACCCGCTCGGCACGTTTGCGCAAAAACCACCGAACAGAAGGAAACAGGAGCCGCTCTCCGATAGAGATAGCAGCTGCGATGCCGATCAGAACGAGAACCCACGCGGGCAGAGCAACTGTTTCAAACATATCTATAACTCGCATGTTGCTGCAGCGGGGTAAATGCCCACATGCTGCGGCGCAGCGGATTGACAGAAGTATATTGTGTCCGATACACCCTACCTATGTGTAATTTTATTGCGCAACTAGATTCGGCCCCTTTGGGCCAACAGCCAACTGTGGAGCCTGCCATGACCAACGCCACTCAAGACCGCACCAAAGATCGCCCTTGGCTCTTCAGAACATATGCGGGCCACTCAACGGCAAAAGCATCTAATGCACTTTACCGTGGGAACTTGGCAAAAGGACAGACGGGGCTTTCCGTTGCTTTTGATCTGCCGACACAAACAGGATATGATAGTGATCATGAACTGTCGCGCGGCGAAGTTGGCAAAGTTGGCGTGCCAGTGGCTCATCTTGGGGACATGCGTGCCCTGTTTGATGATATCCCGGTAGATCAGATGAACACATCGATGACGATCAACGCCACGGCACCGTGGTTGTTAGCGCTTTATATCGCGGTTGCTGAAGAACAAGGCGCGGACATCTCCGCGCTGCAAGGCACAGTGCAAAACGATATCATCAAAGAATACCTGTCACGCGGCACATACGTCTGCCCACCCAAACCATCCATGCGTATGATTACGGACGTTGCCGCCTACACCCGCGAGCATCTGCCAAAATGGAACCCCATGAACATTTGCTCATACCACCTCCAAGAGGCTGGTGCGACACCAGAGCAAGAACTCGCCTTTGCGCTTGCTACGGCAACCGCTGTACTTGACGATCTGAAAGGCAAAGTCCCCGCCGAACACTTCCCCGCCATGGTTGGCCGGATCAGCTTTTTCGTAAACGCAGGCATCCGGTTTGTAACCGAGATGTGCAAAATGCGCGCGTTTGTAGACCTTTGGGACGAAATTTGCCGCGAGCGTTACGGCGTGGATGACCCAAAGTTCCGCCGTTTCCGGTACGGCGTTCAGGTAAATTCTCTTGGCCTGACCGAGCAACAGCCTGAAAATAACGTCTATCGTATCTTGGTCGAAATGCTTGCGGTGACCCTTTCCAAGAAAGCACGCGCCCGCGCAGTTCAACTGCCCGCTTGGAACGAAGCATTGGGCCTGCCACGTCCCTGGGACCAACAATGGTCTTTGCGCATGCAGCAGATCATGGCGTTTGAAACGGACCTACTGGAATACGACGATCTGTTTGACGGTAACCCAGCAGTTGACCGGAAAGTCGAAAGCCTGAAAGAGGGCGCGCGCGCAGAACTTGCGACGATTGACGGCATGGGCGGCGCTGTTGAAGCGATCGAATACATGAAGTCACGTCTTGTCGAAGCCAACGCAGAACGGATTGGCGATATTGAGCAAGGCGAAACCACTGTGGTTGGGGTCAACAAATTCACAACCGGAGAACCCTCGCCCCTTACCGCCGGCGATGAGGCAATTATGGTGGCGGATGCGGACGCAGAGCGCGACCAGATAGAGCGGCTGAATGCATGGCGCAGCGAGCGTGACGACAGCGCCGTTAAAGGAGCCCTTGATGAGCTGCGCCAAGCGGCCGCGACAGGTCTCAACGTGATGCCTGCCTCGATCAAAGCGGCCAAAGCCGGTGCAACCACAGGCGAATGGGGCAATGTTGTCCGCACCGCCTTTGGGCAGTACCGCGGGCCCACTGGTGTGTCCAAAAATCCCTCCAACCGGACCGAAGGCCTTGAGAACATCCGTGCCGCCGTTGACGCAGTCAGTGACAAACTGGGCCGCCGCCTAAAGTTTCTTGTGGGCAAACCTGGTCTTGATGGACATTCCAACGGCGCAGAGCAAATCGCAGCACGCGCCCGTGATTGCGGAATGGACATCAGCTATGAAGGGATTCGCCTCACTCCTGATGAGATTGTGTCAGCCGCCTTGGAAGATGACGCCCATGTGATTGGTCTGTCGATCCTGTCTGGTAGTCACATTCCGCTTATGGGTGACTTGATGGAGAAGCTACGCACCGCCGGACTTGCGCACATCCCCGTCGTCGTTGGTGGCATTATTCCAGAGGATGACGCAGACCGTTTGCGCGCCATGGGTGTTGCTAAAGTCTACACACCAAAAGACTTCGAGCTGAATCGCATCATGACAGATTTGGTGGAGTTGGTTGAGCCACAAGACGTCGCGGCGCAATAACCGCACAATAGAGGGGCTTGTAGAGCAGCGCGTGCAAAGGCAGTTTAACGCCAAACACCCAAACGCGGAGCACGATCATGACCCACCATATTGGCGCACAAAAAGGCGACATTGCTGAAACTGTTTTGATGCCCGGTGATCCACTGCGCGCCAAATGGGCCGCTGAGACGTTTCTTAATGACGTGAAGTGCATCAACGAAATCCGCGGCATGCTTGGCTTTACAGGCATGTGGAAAGGCAACCGTGTAACGATCCACGGCTCGGGGATGGGGATGCCATCCCTATCGATCTATGCCCATGAGTTGATTAACGAATATGATGTGCAAAACCTGATCCGCATCGGTTCAACCGGATCAATGCAGCATCACGTTGGTATCCGTGACGTTGTGATAGCGATGACTGCATCATCCATTTCCACCCCGTCCGCAGGCGTCTTCAAAGAGGTGAACTTTGCCCCCTGCGCAGACTATGGGCTGTTGTCACAGGCGGTTACAGCCGCGCAGGCCAAAGGCTCTAACGTGCATGTAGGCAATATCTACTCGTCGGATGTCTTCTACGACGAGCGCCCTGATCTGAATGAAATGATGACACGCCACGGTGTTCTGGCAGTCGAGATGGAAGCGGCCGAGCTTTACAACTTGGCGGCGCGGTTTGGCCGTAAGGCACTGGCTGTTATGACTGTGTCAGACCACCTGCTAACGGGCGATGCTATTCCTGCTGATGAACGCCAAAGCAGCTTTGGGGAAATGGTGGAAATCGCGCTTGAGGCTGCGTTTCCCAACTAACGCATCAGCCTAGCCGCCACAAAGAAAAAGCCCCACCAATTGGCGGGGCTTTTTGATTATTTGCCTCAGTCTGAACGGACACCCTAGACGGTGCGCTCAACCATCATTTGCTTAATAGACGCAATGGCTTTCGCTGGGTTCAATCCCTTCGGGCAGGTCTTTGCACAGTTCATAATGGTGTGGCAGCGATACAGCTTGAACGGATCCTCAAGATCATCCAAGCGCTCGCCTGTCGCTTCATCGCGGCTATCAATGATCCAGCGATACGCATGCAACAATGCTGCTGGCCCAAGGTATTTGTCGCCGTTCCACCAGTAGGATGGGCATGACGTTGAACATGACGCGCACATTACGCATTCATAGAGACCATCCAACTTCTTGCGGTCTTCAATCGACTGGCGCCACTCTTTTGCAGGGCGGTTCGTTTTTGTTTCGAGCCACGGCATGATGCTTGCGTGCTGCGCATAAAAGTGTGTCAGGTCAGGGATCAAATCGCGGATAACAGGCATGTGCGGCAGAGGGTAAATTTTGATATCACCCTTCACTTCATCGGCACCGTAAATACACGCAAGTGTGTTGATGCCATCAATGTTCATGGCGCACGATCCACAGATGCCCTCGCGGCATGAACGGCGGAACGCAAGCGTCGGATCAATCTCGTTTTTGATCTTGATCAGAACATCCAGAACCATCGGTCCACAGGTGTCCATATCAACCCAATACGTATCAAGTGCGGGGTTCTTATCGTCATCAGGCGACCAACGGTACACTTGAACTTTGCGCAGGTTGGTCACGCCTTCAGGCTTGGGCCAAGTCTTGCCTGCGGTCATGCGGCTGTTTTTAGGGAGGCGTAGTTGAACCATGGAATTTCTCCTTAGCCTTGAGTTGTCAGACCCGCTTCGGCGATACACTTAATCGCTTCAGGTCGTGTGAGGATGGTTTGAACCGTGTTCAAAGTGCTCTGACTGATTTGACCAATCGCGTCGCGGGTCAGTGACAGAATTTCACCAGATGATGCACTATCGATCACACAGTCAGAATAGGGTGTGATCTGGTTCTTCGGGATAAACGGAAACTGCGTTACGAGGACCTCATCCACAGCGGCTTTGGCCGTTGTACGGGCCGCTTTATCGACGGCCTGCTCGGCTTTGTCACAGGCACCAAGGGCCAGCACCGCAGAAAGGCAAAGCGCAGCACGGATCATGCTGCCGCTCCTGCCAATGAAGTTATCGCAAAGCTGCGCACCATTAGTAGACACGTGCCTTTGGCGCGATTTTCTTGAGGTCGATGCCGCCGTCGTTATGGCTGGTCAATGGATTCAGGTGAACACCGCGATAGCCCAAGCCCGCCTTCATACCCTCGAACCAAACAAGGCTGTGCTTGCGCCAGTTCTCGTCGTCACGGTCCGGATAATCTTCGTGGGCGTGTGCACCACGTGATTCCTTGCGCGCCTCAGCGGCAACAACAGTAGCAACTGCGTTTGGCAGCAGGTTACCAAGCTCAAGCGTTTCCATCAGGTCTGAGTTCCAAACCATTGATGTGTCGGTCACCTGAACATCGCTCATGCGTGCGGCAACGTCGTTCATCTTTTCAACACCCTCCGCCAGAGTTTTGTCTGTACGGAACACGGCTGCGTCTGACTGCATTGTCTTTTGCATATCAAGCCGAAGCTCAGCGGTTGGCACGTGACCTTTGGCATAACGCAACCCGTCAAAGCGGCTGATCGCAGCTTCTACAGAACGTTGGTTCGGCGTTGGGACAGGCGTTTTCGGGTCAACAACTTCCGCCGCACGGATCGCAGCGGCACGACCGAACACAACCAAGTCGATCAGTGAGTTTGAGCCCAAACGGTTTGCACCGTGAACACTCGCACAACCTGCTTCACCAACGGCCATAAGGCCCGGTGCCACGTTGTCAGGATTATCTTTGGTCGGGGCAAGAACTTCACCCCAATAGTTCGTTGGAATGCCGCCCATGTTGTAGTGCACAGTTGGAAGCACTGGGATCGGCTCTTTGGTCAGGTCAACGCCTGCAAAAATCCGTGCGGATTCCGAAATACCGGGCAAGCGCAGATCAAGCGTTTCTTTTGGCAAGTGGTTCAGGTGAAGGTGGATGTGATCGCCTTCTGCCCCAACACCGCGGCCTTCACGAATTTCCATCGTCATGCAGCGCGAAACAACATCACGGCTGGCAAGGTCTTTGTAAGTTGGCGCGTAACGCTCCATAAAGCGCTCGCCCTCGGAGTTGGTCAAATAACCACCCTCGCCGCGCGCACCTTCTGTAATGAGGCAACCTGCGCCGTAAATACCAGTTGGGTGGAATTGAACAAATTCCATGTCCTGCAATGGCAATCCAGCACGGGCAACCATACCGCCACCGTCACCAGTACATGTGTGGGCAGACGTTGCGCTGAAGTATGCACGGCCATAACCGCCGGTGGCCAGAACGACCATCTTCGCGCTGAACAGGTGCAGTGTTCCGTCATCAAGCTTCCAGCACAGAACACCCTGACACTGACCGTCATCGGACATGATCAAGTCAATTGCGAAATACTCAATGTAGAACTCGGCGTTGTTCTTCAGGCTTTGACCGTAAAGCGTGTGCAAAATCGCGTGACCAGTACGGTCGGCGGCCGCACAGGTACGCTGCACGGGCGGGCCTTCACCGAATTCGGTTGTGTGACCACCAAACGGGCGTTGGTAAATTTTACCTTCTTCGGTCCGTGAGAAAGGCACACCGTAGTGCTCAAGCTCATAAACGGCCTTGGGTGCTTCGCGCGCCAGATACTCCATCGCGTCTGTATCACCCAGCCAGTCAGATCCTTTGACGGTGTCATACATGTGCCACTGCCAGTTATCAGGGCCCATGTTAGACAAAGAGGCCGCGATGCCACCCTGCGCTGCAACCGTGTGCGAGCGGGTTGGGAAAACCTTGGTTACACAAGCCGTACGCAGGCCCTGCTCGGCCATACCAAGCGTTGCACGCAGGCCGGCGCCACCGGCGCCAACGACAACTACGTCATATTCGTGTGTTTCGTAATCGTATGCAGTCATGAGGGTGCTCCGATATTACAGCGCGATGCGCGCGATTGAGAAAAGGGCGGTTCCAGCGGCCGCGTAGCTGAGACAAATCACACCAATGATTGTCAGCTTCTTAGCGGGGCCGTGTACGTAGTCTTCGATCAGGGTCTGTGCACCATTCTTAAAGTGCATCAAACCCACGGTTAGTGTGAGTGCCGCTACAATAGCAGGAAAAGGTTTTGCAAAATATGCGACCATTTCGCCGTGGCTACTGCCGATTACGGGACCAACGGTGAAAACGAATAGTGGGACCAGCAAAAGCAGCGCCACAGAGGAAACCATCATGGACCAATGATGTTCCGTGCCTGTCTTCGCAGCCCCAAGTCCAGCGGCGCGTTTACGATCTGTCAAATAAGCCATGTCTGTGCGCTCCGATTAAACGACGAGGACGGTGATTAGGGTCAGAACGACTGATCCAACGAGGCAGACGATGCCCATTTTTTCAGCCTGCTCCACCTCAAGGCCGTATCCCATATCCCAGATAAGGTGACGCAGGCCGGCCAGCGTGTGGTACCAAAGGCCCAACACAGAAAGCGTCAATACAATGTCGCCAAACCAGCTGGTCAGAACACCGTCAGCGTACGCAAAGTACTCCGGCGAAATAGCAGCGGACAAAAACCACCACACGACAAGCAAAGTTGAGATCAAGAGTGCATTGCCAGTAATCCGCGTCAGGATCGACGTCATTGACGTCAACTGAGGACGGTAAATTGCCAAATGCGGCGAAAGCGGGCGATTGCCACGGTTTACATCGGCCATAGGTGTTCCCTTCGTTGGCTTGCAATGCGCACCTTAAAAAGGTCGCACGGCGGGGCTAACCCCTTTGTATCTCTTTTTGAATGTGAGTCACGCGCGCAGATGGAGAAAAACTGCTTCGAATTGTCCTAATTCGCATCTTTTTCGAAAAATGTGATCACACACGAAAAATCTGTGATCACATTTAGGGGCTCTCGCGTTCATAGACGCCTAAGTCGGCATCAGCGCCCAATAATCCAGATCAAGCAGCACGTCTGGTGCATATTTCCCGTCGTCGCCACGTAGAATTCCTGCATCACCCTTTGTCGCCACAAGCCTCAACCGGATCGCACCAACACCCGGCACGGCGGTTTGTGCGGTCTCCAAGACTTCTGACCACGCACGTATTGTATCGCCTGCAAAACACGGGTTCGCATGGGCACCAGAGTTGATGCCAGCTATGATTTGCGCATTTGCCAGCCCGTTAAATGACAAAGCACGCGCCATTGAGATGACGTGACCACCGTAAATCAACCGCTTGCCATCTGGCCGGTTGGTGGCGTCAAAATGAACCTTTGCGGTATTTTGCCAAAGACGTGTCGCAAGCATATGCTCGGCTTCTTCAACGGTGACCCCATCAACGTGATCAATGATCTCGCCGACGGCATAATCACCAAGCCGGTGCGCTTCACCAGCCAATTCGGTGTCATAGGCGCTGAAATCAAGTCCCTCGGGTACGTTCAACTCGCTCACTGGTACCACGTCACTCAGTTCGGGTATGACTGCGTGCGGTACGGGTGCATCAAGGTTATTTTTGCGCACCATGACCCAGCGCACGTATTCCAGCACAACATCATCATGCTGGTTCAAGCCCCGTGTAAGCACCCAAACCACACCAGTTCTGCCGTTGGAATTTTGCTTAACGCCGATCACTTCTGATGTAGACCGCAGCGTGTCACCGGGCCAGACAGGCTTCAAAAAACGTGCCTCGGCATACCCTAAATTTGCGACTGCATTCAAAGAGATATCAGGTACGGTTTTGCCAAAGACAGTATGAAAAACGATCATGTCATCGATGGGGCTACCGCGCAGCCCGCACGATTGTGCAAACTGGTCAGACGAATAAAGTGCGTGACGCGCAGGGTAGAGCGCGTGGTAAAGTGCGCGCTCCCCCCCGGATAACGTTCGAGGCACCGCATGACGGATTACATCACCGACCGCATAGTCTTCAAAAAAGCGGCCCGCGTTTGTTTTGTTTGAGGTCATGTAAGTGCCTTTCTGGTCTTAATGTTCGCCGAGCTTTGTGTCGCGGGTATATGTGCCCTCAACCTCTTTGGTCACGGCCTGACCACAGCGCATTACTCCGTTTGCGGCATCCCATGCTTGGGTCGGGCCGCCGTAAAGCTCCCATCCTTTATTCAAGGCATCCGTCACCTTGTGGCAGAAGTCAGACGTGTCATCTTCGGACAAAAATCGATACAATTTCATAGCTTTCACCTTCAATTAAACGAACGGGTTCACACCCAGCCAGATGTGAATAGCCGCAACAAGACTATAAAGAACCACCGCAATCACGATGAGGGTGATTTCCTTTTTCACTGGTGCCTGAGCAGGCACGTCCCACGGCCCTTCTGCGCGATTGATCAAAGCCATAGCGCCAAAGGCCCATGCCAGCAGTCCGCCGAACAACACCAAAGAAGCCGCATCACCATTGACCAGTAAATGCGCCACCGCCCAAATCGCCACTGCAGCAAGTTGTGGGTGGCGAAGTTTCGTACCGAGCCAGACTTTCGCGGGCTTTGCGGCAGACGCCCCAAAAACATAAAACGCTGCAATCATGGCGAGGTTGTTCACACCGCGCGCCCACTCCGGTGGCGTGTAAACAGGAATGAAGTCGGCCATTCGGTAGCCGAAAATCATCATAAGCAAGCTTGCGCCCAAAGCCGCAGTCACCAAAAGGCGTCCTCTATCGCCCAGTCCTGCCCGCGCTGCGGGCGCTAACCCTTTAAAGAAGTGCGCAGCACTCCACAAAATAACACCTGCGATCAGAAGACCCATTGTTTAATCCTTCATTGCCTCAATGGCGTGCGCTTTTGCGAGTGTCGCGCGCGCCGTTACGATATGAAGGTTTTCTACGATCTTTCCGTCCACAACAGCAACACCCTGCCCGTCGCGCTCTGCCTGTTCAAACGCTTCGATTTGGCGCTTCGACAGATCAATTTCGGCCTCCGACGGCGCAAAGGCGGCATTAGCAACCTCCAGCTGAGCAGGATGAATCAAGGTTTTGCCCTCAAATCCCATGTCACGACCTTGGTCACATTCTATCTTCAGGCCCGCATCATCCTTGAAGGCATTGTAAACCCCATCGACAATAGTGACCCCATGGGCACGCGCTGCAAGCAGGCACATCTGCAGCGACGTAAGCAGCGGTTCACGATCCGGCCGGTGACGCGTATTGAGATCTTTTGCCAAATCGTTGGTACCCATAACCATCCCCTCAAGGCGGGGATGAGCGGCGATTTCAGCGGCGTTAAGAATACCCACAGGTGTTTCCATCATCGCCCAAATCGGCAAGGTCGTTAGTGCCGCAATGGCATCTACATCTGCAGCGGAGTTCACTTTGGGAAGCAGAACCGCATCTGCATCTACAACACTCAAAACATCCTCACGGCCCCAAGTGGTATCAAGCCCGTTCACACGTACAATCCGCAAACGCGCGCCATAATCAGCTGTCGGTAGTGTTTCGGCCAGCAAAGTACGCGCAGGCACTTTTTCGTCGATAGCTACTGCGTCCTCGAGATCGAAAATGATCGCGTCGCACGCCAAACCTTTGGCCTTTTCAAGGGCACGCTCTTTTGAAGCCGGAATATAAAGGACAGAACGGACAGGGCGCTGAGACATCTTCTTACCTCGGTTGAGTAATTATCTTGCGCAGATATCGCATTATTCATGCGATGATTACAAGCACGAATTGCTGCGATGCAGCGCTTGACCCAAGTTAACCAAATGAAAAGGTTAGTATGGGATATATGGCGCGTGTTTGTTTACGAGGAATTTTGGTATGAATTTATTGCTAGCCGCAATGACGTTAGCTGCGTCCAGTCAGCATTTGGCCCAATGCGGAAACCGAGCGACGATTGTGGATAACCTTTCCACAAAATACGGTGAGACACGACAATCTGTTGGCCTTGGCGCTGATAACGCTTTGGTCGAGATATTCGCTTCAAACGCCACGGGCAGTTGGACCATTACGGTAACTAAAGCGGGCGGCCCCACCTGCCTTGTTGCCTCGGGCCGTGCATTTGAAAACACAGATCAGCTAAGCGTGACCGGCAAAAGCCTTTAGGTTAGCGCGTCCCAGATCAGCTTGCTGCCAGTAATGACCAACAAAACATAAGTCAGCGTGAAAAATGCGCGCTCAGAGATGATGCGATGCGCCCGAACACCAAGCCACGCCCCGATCAGCGCAAACGGCGCGAGCAGCAGGTCAATATAAAGGGTTTGCCACGTAAAAACGCCCAAAATGGCGTAAGGAAGCGATTTGAGCGCATTGATCGCCCAGAATGTAAGAACCGTGGTCGCTTGATAGGTCGTTTTATCGAGCCGTTGCGCAAGCAAATACACAGCCACCGGAGGCCCGCCTGCGTGACTAACAAAGCTTGTGAAGCCTGCGACACAGCCAGATAAAACTCCGGCCCACCCCGGATACGCCTTCTCACGGCTCGGGATTAGGTTGCGTGCCTTGGCCAACTGAAACGCGACAAACAACAAAGAAACCGCGCCGATCAAAAAGCGAAACACATCAGCGTCTGCCACCTGATACAACCAAATCGCTAAAGCAATCCCCGGTAAACTGCCGATAATAAGACGGCGGGCTTCTTGCCAGTCCCATTTCCCCCAATAAGCCCGAAGGGCGGCAACATCGATGAGCATCAACAACGGCAACATGATTCCAAGCGCCATCGCCGGATCAAGCACAAGCGCGAGAATCGATGCAGCCGCAAAGGCCGCACCCGAGCCAAATCCGGTTTTTGAAATCCCCGCAAAGATCACTGCAGGTACCGCGAGAGCGAAAAACGAAAATGTCAGGTCCATCGCGGCTAAGCCTTTGAAAATTGTCGTATTGCCATTTCTTTACGTCAGCGCAGGTCAGCTCAGCAAGGGTGCGCATCCATTCAAAACCTTGCAAGCAACATACTTTGGGTCTAGGCACCGCCCTTGAAACACGACCCCCACAACTCACCTGACCGGAGATACTCACATGGCCAGACCTAAAATTGCCCTTATCGGCGCTGGACAAATTGGCGGCACGCTCGCTCACCTCGTAGCGCTGAAAGAGCTTGGCGACGTTGTTCTGTTCGACATTGCTGATGGTACACCACAAGGCAAAGCACTCGACATTGCTGAAGCTGGTCCGTCCGAAGGTTTCGACGCCACAATTAAGGGCACGACTGACTATGCCGACATCGCAGGCGCTGATGTTTGCATCGTAACAGCTGGTGTACCGCGCAAGCCTGGCATGAGCCGTGATGATCTTTTGGGTATCAACTTGAAAGTAATGAAGTCTGTTGGTGAAGGCATTGCGGCCCACGCGCCAAACGCCTTTGTTATCTGCATCACCAACCCGCTAGATGCGATGGTTTGGGCGCTTCGTGAATTCTCTGGCCTGCCCCACAACAAAGTATGCGGCATGGCTGGTGTTCTGGACAGCGCGCGGTTCCGTCACTTCCTGAGCCTCGAGTTCAACGTCTCTATGAAAGACGTCACAGCGTTCGTTCTGGGCGGCCACGGCGACACAATGGTTCCGCTGGTACGCTACTCAACTGTTGCAGGCATCCCTCTCCCTGATCTGATCGACATGGGTTGGACGACACAAGAAAAGATGGACGCAATCGTTCAACGCACACGTGATGGTGGCGCAGAGATCGTTGGCTTGCTTGGTAATGGTTCTGCTTTCTATGCACCTGCCACATCAGCGATTGAAATGGCCGAAGCTTACCTCAAAGACCAAAAGCGCGTTCTGCCATGTGCAGCATACGTTGATGGCAACTACGGCCTTGATGGGTTCTACGTCGGCGTTCCAACAGTGATCGGCGCCGAAGGTGTTGAGCGCGTCGTCGAGATCAAGATGAACAAAGACGAGCAAGATATGTTCGACAAGTCGATCAACGCAGTGAAGGGCCTCGTGTCAGCCTGTAAAGAGATCGACAACTCACTGGCTTAAACTACCACTTAGACAGTCTTTAAGGCGCTCCATTTTGGGGCGCCTTTTTATATTCAAGATTCGCTGATGTGTGAATCCAGTCACAGAAATCACTTCAGCATCCAAATTTGTGATCACACTTTTTTCAGCTGTGATCACAAATGTCGCTTTTTTCCCAATCTGCGCAAAAAGTTACTCTTATTTAAGCGCGCTTCGTGCTTAGGGTGCTCTAATTGCAGCCAAACGGGACATATTTTCCATGAATATCCACGAATATCAGGCCAAAGCCTTGTTGCGCACTTACGGTGCCCCAGTGAGTGATGGCCGTGCCGTTCTCAAAGCCGAAGACGCAAAAACAGCCGCAGGTGAAATGGACGGCCCGCTTTGGGTTGTAAAAGCACAAATTCACGCAGGCGGACGCGGCAAAGGTAAATTTGTCGAAGCCGACGCTGGCGAAGCTGGTGGTGTACGTTTGGCAAAATCTGCTGAAGAAGCAGCACAAGAAGCAAAACGCATGTTGGGCCGCACATTGGTGACACACCAAACAGGCCCCGCAGGTAAGCAAGTAAACCGCATCTACATCGAAGACGGTTCCGGCATCGAAACGGAAATGTATCTTGCCCTACTCGTTGACCGCCAAACAAGCCGCGTATCATTCGTGTGCTCAACCGAAGGCGGTATGGACATTGAGGAAGTAGCAGCAGCGACCCCTGAAAAAATCCTGTCGTTCAGCGTTGATCCTGCAACAGGTTTCCAAGCGTATCACGGTCGCCGTATCGCATTCACACTCGGCCTTACAGGTCAGCAGGTTAAGCAGTGCGTCAAATTGATGGGCCAGCTTTATACAGCCTTCATGGAAAAAGACATGGAGATGCTGGAGATCAACCCGCTGATCGTAACTGATGCCGGTGATCTTAAGGTGCTTGATGCCAAGGTCAGCTTTGACGGCAACGCGATCTATCGCCACGCTGATATCGCGGCCCTTCGTGATGAAACTGAAGAAGACCCCAAAGAACTTGCGGCGTCCAAATTTGACCTCAACTACATCGCACTCGACGGTGAAATCGGTTGTATGGTTAACGGCGCTGGTCTTGCCATGGCAACGATGGACATCATCAAGCTTTACGGTGCAGAGCCTGCAAACTTCCTCGATGTGGGTGGCGGCGCTACCCAAGAGAAAGTTACCGAAGCGTTCAAGATCATCACATCTGACCCGAACGTCAAAGGCATCTTGGTTAACATCTTCGGCGGCATCATGCGCTGTGATGTTATTGCGGAAGGCGTTGTTGCAGCCGTGAAAGAAGTTGGCCTGAAAGTACCGCTGGTTGTGCGTCTTGAAGGAACCAACGTTGAGCAAGGTAAGGCGATCATCAACAACTCAGACGTTGATGTGATTGCTGCTGACGACCTCAAAGATGGTGCTCAGAAAATCGTTAAGGCGGTGAAGGGCTAAGGCCCTCGCCCATTCGCAACCTCTTCGCGCCCGAGGCGACACCGCCCGCGCACAACATTTAAGGAGACGCAAAATGGCCGTCCTTATTAACGAAAACACAAAAGTCATCTGTCAGGGTTTGACCGGCAGCCAAGGTACTTTCCACTCCGAGCAGGCGATTGCTTACGGCACCAAAATGGTTGGTGGCGTAACACCCGGCAAAGGTGGTCAGTCGCATCTTGATCTGCCAATCTTCAACTCTGTGCACGAAGCAATGCACGTCACAGAAGCAAACGCGTCCGTGATCTATGTGCCGCCCCCCTTTGCGGCAGACAGTATTCTGGAAGCAATTGACGCAAATATGCCGCTGATCGTTTGCATCACCGAAGGCATTCCTGTGCTTGATATGATGCGCGTCAAGCGTGCGCTTGAGGGATCAACATCACGTCTTGTTGGCCCGAACTGCCCCGGTGTAATCACTCCGGACGCTTGCAAAATCGGCATCATGCCCGGCCATATTCACCGTCGCGGCAGCGTGGGTGTTGTGTCACGCTCTGGCACGCTCACATACGAAGCCGTGAAGCAAACAACTGATATGGGCCTCGGCCAATCTACGGCTGTTGGCATCGGTGGTGACCCCATCAAAGGCACCGAGCACATCGACGTGCTGGACATGTTCCTTGATGACGATGAGACGCACTCAATCATCATGATCGGTGAAATCGGCGGTACAGCCGAAGAAGAAGCAGCCGAGTTTCTCGCAGAGCAACGCAAGAAAGGCCGCTGGAAACCAACCGCTGGCTTTATTGCTGGCCGCACGGCACCTCCCGGCCGTCGCATGGGCCACGCTGGCGCGATTGTTGCCGGTGGCCAAGGTGATGCGGAAAGCAAAATCGAAGCCATGAAATCTGCGGGTATCATCGTTGCGGACAGCCCCGCGACTTTGGGCGAAGCCGTTAAAGAAGCCATCGGCTAACACATAACGGGCGCGGCACCTCCCTGCCGCGCCCCATCCTTATTTTTCGCTCGTCCTTCCTTGCCATGAGGCCAAACACATGACCGACCACCCCGCGAATGATCAATTCCATGCATCCTCGTTTATGCAGGGGCACAATGCGGAATATCTCGAGCAGCTTTACGCTCAATATGCCAACGATCCCAACGCAGTGGACGAAGCGTGGCAGGAATTCTTTCGCGCACTTGGCGATGCGGAACTTGATGTAAAAGCCGAAGCAAGCGGGCCATCATGGGCGCGTGCAGACTGGCCCCCCATGCCGCACGATGATCTGACTTCTGCGATCACTGGCGAGTATCCAGCGCCTGCCGAAGCGAAAACAGCAGCCAAGAAAATCACAGACAAAGCCGCCGACGCGGGTGTTGAAGTCAGCAATGACGCCATCCAGCGCGCAGTTTTGGACAGCATTCGCGCGCTAATGCTGATCCGTGCCTACCGTATTCGCGGCCACCTTGCTGCTGATCTTGATCCACTCGGCATGCGCGAGACAACCGCGCACCCAGAGCTTGACCCGAAATCCTACGGCTTCACTGACGCCGACATGGACCGCCCAATTTTCATCGACAACGTGCTTGGTCTGCAAATCGCAACCATGCGTCAGATCGTTGATATCGTGAAGCGGACCTACTGTGGCACTTTTGCGCTGCAGTATATGCACATTTCAAACCCCGAAGAGTCGAGCTGGCTAAAAGAGCGCATCGAAGGTCTGGGCAAAGAAATCCAGTTCACCCGCGAAGGCCGTAAAGCGATCCTTAACAAGTTGGTTGAGGCCGAGGGCTTTGAGAAATTCCTGCATGTGAAGTACATGGGCACCAAGCGTTTTGGCCTTGATGGCGGTGAAAGCTTGATCCCCGCGATGGAGCAAATCATCAAGCGCGGCGGCCAACTGGGCCTGCGCGAGATCATCGTGGGCATGCCCCACCGTGGCCGTTTGTCTGTTTTGGCAAATGTCATGAGCAAACCTTACCGCGCCATTTTCAACGAATTCCAAGGCGGCAGCTTCAAGCCCGAGGACGTGGACGGTTCAGGTGACGTTAAGTATCACCTTGGTGCATCATCCGACCGGTCCTTTGACGGCAATGATGTACACTTGTCACTGACCGCAAACCCCTCGCACCTTGAAGCCGTGAACCCTGTCGTTTTGGGTAAAGTGCGTGCCAAGCAGGACCAACTGAACGACACAGACCGCACAGCCGTCATGGGCATCTTGCTGCACGGTGATGCGGCATTTGCCGGTCAGGGTGTGGTCGCCGAAGGATTTGGCCTTTCTGGTCTGCGCGGCCACCGCACAGGCGGCACGATGCACATCGTTGTGAATAACCAGATTGGTTTCACAACTGCACCGCACTTTAGCCGCTCATCACCATACCCCACTGACATCGCGTTAATGGTTGAAGCGCCAATTTTCCACGTGAACGGCGACGACCCAGAGGCCGTGGTCCACGCTGCGAAAGTGGCAACAGAGTTCCGCCAGAAGTTCCACAAGGACGTGGTTCTCGACATTATTTGCTATCGCCGGTTCGGACATAACGAGGGCGACGAGCCCATGTTCACAAACCCGCTGATGTACAAAAAGATCAAAAAGCAAAAGACAACTCTGACGCTTTATACGGATCGTTTGGTGAAAGACGGCCTCATTCCCGAAGGCGAAATCGAGGATATGAAAGCCGCGTTCCAGTCCATGCTCAACACCGAGTTTGAGGCCGGAAAAGACTTTAAACCGAACAAAGCAGATTGGCTTGATGGCCGCTGGTCGCACCTCGACCGTCGCGATGGTGATGACTATCAGCGCGGCACTACAGGCATCGCGGATGAGACTTTTGATGAAGTAGCGAACGCGCTGACACACGCGCCTGAGGGCTATCCGCTTCATAAGACTGTGCAGCGTATGCTGGACGCTAAAAAGAAGGCACTTGGTGCAGGCAAAGGCATTGATTGGGCAACCGGTGAAGCGCTTGCGTTTGGCTCTTTGCTAACCGAAGGCTTCCCTGTTCGTTTATCTGGCCAAGACAGTACACGTGGCACATTTAGCCACCGCCACTCTGGCCTGATCAACCAAGATACCGAAGATCGCTACTACCCGCTGAACAACATTCGCGAGGGCCAATCACAGTACGAAGTGATCGACTCGATGCTGTCTGAATACGCGGTGCTTGGCTTTGAATATGGCTACTCTTTGGCGGAGCCTAACGCGCTGACACTTTGGGAAGCACAATTTGGCGATTTCGCCAACGGTGCACAGATCATGTTCGATCAGTTTATCAGCTCTGGCGAAAGCAAGTGGCTGCGGATGTCCGGCCTCGTTATGTTGTTGCCACACGGCTATGAAGGCCAAGGCCCCGAGCACTCCTCGGCGCGTCTTGAGCGGTTCTTACAAATGTGCGGCGGTGACAACTGGATCGTGGCAAACTGTACCACGCCAGCTAACTATTTCCACATCCTGCGCCGTCAACTGCACCGTGACTTCCGCAAGCCGCTGGTGATGATGACGCCGAAATCGCTGTTGCGCCACAAAATGGCTGTCAGCACACGCGAGGACTTTACGACCGGCTCGTCCTTCCACCGCGTACTTTGGGATGACGCACAACAAGGCAACTCTGAGCTGACACTGGCCGCTGATGATAAGATCAAGCGCGTGGTGATGTGTTCAGGCAAGGTCTACTTTGACCTGCTCGAAGAACGCGACGCGCGCGGCCTTGATGATGTGTACCTGTTGCGCATTGAACAGTTCTATCCGTTCCCCGCGATGTCGCTGGTCAAAGAACTGGAGCGCTTCAAAGGTGCTGACATGGTGTGGTGTCAGGAAGAGCCCAAGAACCAAGGCGCATGGTCATTCATCGAACCCAACATTGAGTGGGTCCTTGAGCGGATTGGCGCAAAATCAAAACGTCCGGCCTATGTTGGCCGCGCAACATCCGCATCGCCAGCCACAGGTTTGGCAAGCGCGCACAAAGCACAACAGGCCGCCCTTGTGGACGAAGCCCTGACGATCAAAGGAAAGAAATAATGACCGAAGTTCGTGTTCCTACACTGGGTGAATCAGTCACCGAAGCAACTGTTGCAACCTGGTTCAAAAAGCCGGGCGACGCAGTGGCCGTTGACGAAATGCTGTGCGAGCTGGAAACAGACAAAGTAACCGTCGAAGTACCAAGCCCCGCTGCAGGCACATTGTCCGAGATCGTGGCGCCTGAAGGTGAAACCGTTGGCGTCGATGCCTTGTTGGCACAAATCAGCGCGGGTGATGCCAAGCCTGCGGGCGATACAGACGCCCCAAAGGCGGATGCTGCACCCAAGGCCGACGCAGGTGACGCACCACAAGCCGTCGACGTCATGGTGCCCACATTGGGCGAAAGCGTGACCGAAGCGACTGTGTCGACATGGTTCAAAAAAGTGGGCGACACTGTCGCGCAAGACGAGATGCTGTGTGAGCTGGAAACAGACAAAGTCAGCGTCGAAGTTCCAAGCCCTGCCGCGGGTGTGTTGTCAGAAATCATCGCAACCGAAGGCACGACTGTGGATGCAACAGCGAAACTGGCCGTGATCGGTGGCGCCTCGGGTGCTGCTTCATCTGCGCCCGCAGCCAAAGACGAAGCGTCTCCTGCGCCAGCCGCATCTGGCAAAGACGTTGAAGACGCGCCCTCTGCCAAAAAACTGATGGCCGAAAAAGGCATGTCTGCAGACCAAGTTACCGGCTCAGGCCGCGACGGACGGATTATGAAAGAAGATGTTATGAAAGCAATCGCATCTGCACCAGCCGCCACTGCGGCCGCCCCATCCGCGCCACGCGCACCGGTTTCAGCAGACGACGCATCCCGCGAAGAACGCGTGAAGATGACACGCCTGCGTCAGACCATCGCGAAGCGTTTGAAAGACAGCCAGAACACCGCCGCGATGCTGACCACCTACAACGAGGTCGACATGACCGAGGTGATGGCGCTGCGCAACGAATACAAAGACCTGTTCTTAAAAAAGCACGGTGTAAAACTTGGCTTTATGTCGTTCTTCACCAAAGCCTGTATCCACGCCCTGCGCGAAGTTCCTGAAGTGAACGCAGAAATTGACGGCACAGACATCGTCTACAAAAACTTCGTCCACATGGGCATTGCCGCAGGTACGCCAACTGGTTTGGTTGTGCCCGTTATTCGCGATGCAGACGCCATGAGCTTTGCAGGCATCGAGAAAGCGATTGCTGAAAAAGGGGCGCGCGCCCGTGACGGCAAGCTAAGCATGGCCGAAATGCAAGGCGGCACATTCACCATCTCGAACGGTGGTGTCTACGGCTCGCTGATGTCTTCGCCCATCTTGAACCCCCCACAGTCAGGCATCTTGGGCATGCACAAAATCCAAGACCGTCCGATGGCGATCAATGGTCAAGTGGTGATCCGTCCGATGATGTATCTGGCGTTGTCCTACGATCACCGTATCGTTGACGGCAAAGGTGCGGTGACGTTCCTCGTGCGCGTCAAAGAAGCGCTGGAAGACCCACGTCGTCTGCTGATGGATCTGTAATCCCTGGCGTGGCCCGCAGGTCGCTTTTGACCGCGCGGGCCGCTTCGACACTTGCTGCAATTAAAGGCACGCTAAAATGACTACAGAGATTTACGTCCTCACCCTCGCGGCCCTTTTGCAGGTTGTTCAGTTCACGCTCTATTCAATCACCGCGCAAATGCAGGTCGGTACAAAAGCCGCCATGTCACCGCGCGACAAGAAAGTTGAACTGCAAGGCACCGCAGGGCGTCTGCAACGCGCCATGAACAACCACTTCGAAGGGTTGATCATGTTCACCATTGCTGTGGTTGTGGTGACGCTCTCGGATCAATCCAGCCCATTCACCGAAGCCTGCGCGCACATCTATCTGATCGCTCGCCTGCTCTACGTGCCTGCCTATGTTCAGGGCCTTGTGCCGTGGCGCAGCTACATCTGGGTGGTTGGTTTTGGCGCAACTGTTGCGATGCTAATCGCTGCCCTCATTTAATACCAAGGAGACCCCCATGGCCAACTATGACGTCATCGTAATCGGCAGCGGCCCCGGCGGCTATGTCTGTGCAATCCGCTGTGCCCAATTGGGCCTCAAAACCGCTGTTGTTGAAGGCCGCGATACGCTTGGCGGCACGTGCCTCAACGTTGGCTGCATCCCGTCAAAGGCCCTGCTGCACGCGTCACATATGCTGCACGAAGCAGAGCACAACTTTGCGGCTATGGGCCTCAAGGGCAAAGCACCTTCCGTTGATTGGAAGCAGATGCAGTCCTACAAAAGCGACACAATCGAAACCAACACCAAAGGCATCGAGTTCTTGTTCAAAAAGAACAAAATCGATTGGCTCAAAGGCTGGGGCAGCATTCCTGCAGCCGGTCAGGTAAAAGTTGGTGACGAGGTGCATAGCTCCAAAAACATCATCATCGCGTCAGGCTCCGTACCATCGGCCCTGCCCGGTATCGAAGTTGACCAAAAGATCGTTGTGGACAGCACTGGCGCGCTTGAACTGCCCAAAATCCCGAAAAAGCTTGTTGTGATTGGCGCAGGTGTCATCGGACTTGAGTTGGGCTCTGTCTACGCCCGCCTTGGCGCAGAAGTTGAAGTTGTTGAGTTCCTTGACGTCATCACACCCGGCATGGACGCCGAGGTCCAGCGCACCTTCCAAAAACTGCTGACCAAGCAAGGCATCTCCTTCACACTTGGTGCTGCTGTTCAAGGTGTTGAAGTCAAAGGCAACAAGGCGAAAGTCACCTACAAATCCCGCAAAGACGATAGCGAAACAACGATCGACGCGGACACGGTACTTGTGGCAACGGGCCGTAAGCCGTTCACCGATGGTTTGGGGCTAGAAGCGCTTGGCGTTGAAATGAGTGACCGTGGCCAGATCAAAACGAACGCCAACTACGCCACCAATGTCGCAGGCATCTATGCAATTGGTGACGCCATTGAAGGCCCGATGCTTGCGCATAAAGCGGAAGATGAAGGCATGGCAGTCGCAGAAGGGCTTGCAGGTCAGCACCCGCACGTGAACTACAACGTCATCCCAGGTGTGATTTACACCCACCCTGAAGTGGCTTCAGTCGGCGAAACCGAAGAGAGCCTGAAGGAGCAAGGTCGCAGCTACAAAGCGGGCAAGTTCAGCTTCATGGGCAACGGTCGTGCAAAAGCAAACTTTGCAGCCGATGGCTTTGTGAAAATTCTGGCTGATGCACAAACAGATCGCATTTTGGGTGCGCACATCATTGGGCCAATGGCCGGTGATTTGTTGCACGAAATTTGCGTGGCCATGGAGTTTGGTGCGGCTGCAGAAGACCTTGCACGTACCTGCCACGCACACCCCACCTACTCCGAGGCTGTGCGCGAAGCGGCACTTGCTTGTGGTGACGGCGCGATCCACGCCTAACCCTGAGACAGATATTATTTTGAAAAAGCGGGCGTCTTATGGGGCCCGCTTTTTTCGTTCTTGGACCTATTGCTTGAGCATTCGCAAACCGCTTGTAACATCCGAGCGAAGCGCAATACGCAAGCCCGGGTCATCACCGGCTTTTAGGGCCGCCAGAATAAGCCTGTGATTGCGTGGGCTCTCTGTACGGCGCAAACGGCCATAAAGCTTGCGCATTGTAGGCCCCAATTGCAGCCAAACCGTTTCAGCCAATGCGAGCATCGCAGGGGCTTGGGCGCGCAGGTAAAGCGTGCGATGAAATTCAAGGTTGTGCTTGAGATATCCCACCGCATCCGAACGGGCGATGACCTGATCAATCTGTCCGTTGATCGCCTCAAGCCGCTCAATAAGCGCCATATGCGCCCGCGGCAGTGCACGGCTGGCTAACTCTGGCTCTAACAGCGCACGAATGGCTGCAAGCTCCTCAATCCGCTCATTGCTTAGCTCTGGCGTGGTGATCCGACCTGACGATGACAAAGACAATGCGCCTTCCGCCACCAAACGGCGCATTGCCTCACGCACGGGCGTCATCGACATCTCGTATTCTTTACCAACCCCGCGCAGGGTCAACGCTTGGCCGGGCAACAACTCACCATGCATAATGCGCGTTCTCAGCGAGCGGTAGAGACGGTCATGGGCCGCAGTCGGGGAGGCATCTTGGCGAGTTTGTATCAACATGTGTTATTTGTGATCACAAAGTCAGCCTTCGTCAATCATCCAAATCGGTATCGGTGCAATGCGGTGCCCTCGGTGCGCAACCATGCGCGTTCAGCCTTGTAGGGGCCGAAGAGTTCTTCGCAAACCCGCCAGAAACGCTCGGAATGGTTCATCTGTGCAAGATGCGCCACTTCATGGGCTGCCACGTATGACAACACATTTGGCGGCGCCATAACCAAGCGCCAACTGAAATTCAAATTCCCAGTGGACGAGCATGAGCCCCAACGTGATCTGGTATCGCGCAACGTGATACGGCCAAACGGCTTACCCAAGGTTGTCGCAAATTGCTCAACTTCGCGGTGCAGGACCAGCCGCGCCTGCGCCTTGAGATACCCCTGCACACGCGCACCGGCCGTTTCAGCGCGTCCAGGCACCTGCAATTGAGCACCCTGAATACTAATCCTACGGCCCTGCCCCTGAACGATCTCAAAAAGTTGACCGCCAAGCGGGACTTGCGCACCCATCCCAACGATTTGCTCAACCGGTTGGTCCGCCAATTGGTGCCGCAACCAATTTTCTTTTTCGCGCAGAAAAGCCAGTGCTTCACGCTCAGGCGCGCGTGTCGGCACTGTCAGGCTGACCTTACCATCCAATCGAGAAACCCGAAGTGACAGCCGCCGCGCCCGCGCAGAGCGCCGCAAATGGACCCGCACAACAGGATCACCTTCCAAAACAAGTGTCGTCATTGCCTGAATTCTGCCCATCCTAGCCACATTGCGACGGAATCACTTTGACAGAGCCGCCTGAGTGTGGCACCTGCCAGCGATACACATCGCAAGCGATGCCATTAGGGCGTGCCTGTGAGATAGTTTCAACCCTCGATTACCCAAGGGATCCGATATGCCTAAGGACGAATGGGGCGTCAAACGCCTTTGCCCAACCACCGGTAAACGCTTCTACGATCTTGGCCGTACGCCAATCGTGAGCCCATACACGGGTGAAGAAGTCACCGTTGATGTCAACAAGAACCGCACAATGGTCGCCGACAAAGCTGATCCAGCAGCCGCAAAAGCTGAAGATACAGAAGCAGACGGCGAAGAGCTCGTACTCGATGACGAGGATGATCTCGAAGTCGATCTGGGTGATGATGTGCTCGACGATGATGACGACGAAGATAACGTTTCTTTGGACGAAATCGCCGATGTTGCTGCCGAAGGCGACGACGACAATTAATTAGCGAATGTGGGGGGTGTTTTTCTCTTGAACTCCCCTCACCACGCGGCTACTTAGCCGCACCATAGGGCCCTTAGCTCAGCTGGGAGAGCGCCTGCATGGCATGCAGGAGGTCAGCGGTTCGATCCCGCTAGGGTCCACCATCTTCCTTTTATGATATCGCGCGCGACTCTTGAGCCGACCATAAACTAGTCTGGCTTGAACCTAGTCACGAATGAGGTCGGCAATCACCGTGTTGACCAAACATGTCGTGGCGGGCCAACTTATACCCCCGCCAGCTTCCCCCCCCCTGTACCCCACTGACCAAAGCGCATTATATGCCCTGAACGATAGACATTGCTGCCATAGGAGCCCCACCATGATTGAACGCATTGAAACAGGCGAACGCTCGTCCAAAATCGTGAAGCACAACGGTGTGGCGTATCTAACCGGTCAGGTTGCCGAGGGTGACACAATCCAAGATCAAGTACGCGCGTGTCTTGAGAAAATCGACGCGCTGTTGATCAAGGCGGGTTCATCGCGCAACGACATGCTGCGTGTCACGATCTGGCTGGCCGACATGAGTGATTTCGCAGGCCTCAACGAAGTGTGGAACGCTTGGGTCCCCGCCGGCCATGCACCTACACGCGCGTGCGGGGAAGCCAAGCTTGCGCGTCCTGAGCTAAAGGTCGAGTTCATCGTTGACGCGGCCTACGCCTAGGGCCGCACTTCGATCATTGAGACCAGCCTTGACGTAAATGTGCCAAGGTTACCGCACTTCTGCGAAATACTCCGCCAGTGCCTCGATATGCTTTGGCCCTACTTCACAGCAACCGCCGATGATTGATGCGCCGGTTGCGGCCCAACCTTTTGCAAACGTCAAATACGCATCTGGCCCCAAATCCGTGCGCGCTTCCAACAAATCAACTGTTGCGTTGATCGAATTGAAGTCTGCATGAATTTTGGTGAACCCATTTGCATAGGCTCCAACTTTAAAGTCATGACCTACCAAGCTGCTCAGGCCGTCTGAAACCGCCTCGGGCGATGAGCAATTGATCAAGACCGCTTCGGGGCGATACTCTTTTAGTAGCGGCAACACATCTGCCAAAGGCTCTCCAGAGCGCAGCAAACGGCCGTCATCGTCACTAACTGAGAACGCGACCCAAACAGGCAGCCCAGTGAGCTGTGCCCCCATCAACCCACCGCGTGCCTGATCGATAGAGGACATCGTTTCCAGCAAATGAAAGTCCACATAATTTGCGTGCAACCTCGCAAGGTCAGCATAGACCTCGGCCGCCTGTTCCGCGGGTGGGCATTGGTCCGGTTGGTATGAAAACCCTTGCGGCCCCAACGATCCCGCAACCAGTCCCGACCCGTGCGCATCACGTGCAGCCACAGCCATTTCGCAGGCGGTTCTTGTCATGGGGATCAATTGATCCCCTAACCCTTTGGACAACAACCGATCTGGCAGTATTGAATAGGTATTCGTCGTAGCAATTGACGCTCCTGCGGCAAAATACTCGTCATGCACCTCACGGACCATCTGCGGCGCATCCAACAGCGCCTGCATCGACCACAGGTCTGTTGCCCGCCCAGCACGTTTGATAAGTTCCTGCCCCATGCCGCCATCGAGAATAATCATGTTTTCTTACTCCAGCGGCCATGAGCCGGTGATACAATTTGGATCGTGTCGACCGTAAGTAACCTGCGCCGCGCTCCCTGCAAGTGTGGGGGGAATGGCTTAGCTTGGCACAGCGCTGGTTGCAGGTGTTCTGATTTGCGAAAATGCGACCAAACGTTTTCTTTCCTCATCCCACAGATGCAACCGCGCTTGGGCAAAGCTCTGGCGTATGGTCAGCCGGTTCATAGTCCCAAGAGCAGGGCAGTCGACCAACACTTGCGGCAACCGGTAGAATGGAATGCGGCTGTACAGGTGGTGAATGTGATGAATCCCGATATTTGCAGTGAGCCATTGCAGCACAGGCGGCAAAACATAATGAGAGCTTCCATGAAAAGCTGCGTCGTGCAAATCCCAGTCGGGTGTTTCTTCCCAATACGTGTTCTCAAATTGATGCTGCACGTAAAACAGCCAAACACCAATGGTCGCCGCCACCAATGTGGTTGGCATAAAGATCAACAAGATCGGCTGCAGACCCTTGAAGTAAACGATGGCGCCAAGCGCACAGAGAATAACAACATTTGTCAGCATGGCGCTTACCCAAAAGCGCGCTTGTGACATAAAGCCCAAAGGCAGACGGTTTTGGAGCAAAAACAAATAGCCAGGCCCCAAACCAAACATCACGATCGGATTTCGGTAGGCCCGATACTTTAACCGGCCACCCCACGACAAAGCGCGATATTCTGACACGGTCAGCGTTTGCACATCACCAATACCGCGCCGGCCCAAGTCGCCAGCAGCGCCGTGATGAATTGCATGTGAGCGACGCCAGACATCGTAGGGCGTAAGGGTCAAAACCCCCAAACCGCGTCCGACCCAATCACTGACCGCGCGGTTTTTGAAAAACGCACCGTGGCCGCAATCATGCTGGATACAAAACAGGCGCAAAAGGAACGCCGCGTTGATGACCGACAGGAAAAGCGCCAAGGTCCAAGACACCGACAACGCCCACCACGCACAGGCCCACAGAACCACAAACGGGCAAAGCGTCACAGCAATTTCAAAGCTGCTGCGCCACGCATCCGGTTCGCGGTATTTGCCCAAGGTTTTAAGCCAATCTCTGGCGGGTCCCACCATTTGTGTCGGCAGGCTTTCGTCGGCGTTTTGGCTCATGCGGTCTACTCGATTGTTTCGTGCATTCCTGATACTGCTATTTCTGCCAAACGCAATACAATCAGGCATATCCGAAGAGAGCCTGCCGCTCACAGCGAAGGGTGTTTGGACATACCCCTAGACAATCCGTCGGACCAGCCGCTATCCCTTACCTCAACGACATGAACAGGCGGATAGCATATGAAACTCGGCTGTATTGGTGATGATTTTACTGGATCAAGTGACCTCGCAAACACGCTGGCCAAAGGCGGGATGCGCGTTACGCAATACACTGGAGTTCCGTCAGGCCCTGCATCTGTTGATGTTGAGGCCGGTGTGGTTGCGCTTAAGTCACGATCCGTTCCCGTAGCCCAAGCTGTTGAGCAGTCTCTTGTGGCGCTTGATTGGTTGTTGGCTCAAGGTTGCACGCAGATATTTTTCAAATATTGCTCAACGTTTGACAGTACGCCCGAAGGTAACATTGGTCCTGTCATGGATGCGCTAGCCGCGCGGCTTAACGCCACACGCGTGATCGCCTGCCCTGCTTTTCCAACAACGGGCCGCTCAGTTTATCAGGGGCATCTGTTTGTCCAAGATCAGCTACTAAGTGATAGTGGCATGCGCCATCACCCTCTCACGCCAATGACTGACCCTGATCTGCGCCGTTGGTTGGGTCTGCAAACTCAGCATGCGGTCGGGCATGTCACAGCCCCGACAGTGTTTGCTGGCGCTGATGCGATTTCAGCCGAGCTTGACGCGCAGCACGCCCTTGGCAACACCCACATCATTGTTGATGCAATCCGCAATGAAGATCTCATAGCCATCGGCAAAGCTGCCGCCGATCTGCCGTTAATTACGGGTGGGTCTGGCGTGGCGCTTGGTCTACCTGCAAATTTTGACTGCAGCCCAAGCCGCCCCGACTGGACCAGTCAGGACGGCAAATGTGTGGCCCTGTCTGGATCATGCTCGGTCGCGACCCGCGAACAAGTAACGCGTCACAAAGAAAAACACCCCAGCCTTGAGATCATTGCCGCCAATGTGATCGAGGGCCGCCAAACCGCCCAAGACATCGCGTCATGGGCGCTGCAGGCTGACGGCATCCCGCTTGCGTACAGTTCGGCTGATCCTGAGGTCATTAAATCGGTCCAAAATGAATACGGCCTTGAGCAGTCGTCGCAGGCCATTGAAACGCTCTTTTCTGATGTTGCGGCCCTGCTGGTTGCGGGCGGTGTGACCCGCTTGTTAACCGCGGGCGGTGAGACATCAGGCGCGGTTGTAGAAGGCCTAAAGCTTGCCCAGCTTGAAATCGGCCCTGAAATTGACCCCGGTGTACCCGCATTGCGCGCCAGCAAAGACCTGACCCTCGCGCTTAAGTCCGGCAATTTTGGTGCACTTGATTTCTTTGAAAAAGCGGCGGGCGTCTTGGGTGGCTCGGTATGAGCGACACCCACCTCAGAGAGCAAATCTGCACGCTCGCTAAATCACTCTTTGATCGCGGGCTGACGCACGGCAGCACCGGCAATATTTCTGTGCGTACCGAAGATGGCGGACTTTTGGTGTCTCCCACGGGTACCAGTTTTGGCCGCCTTGATCCCGCACGGCTCAGCCGTTTTGACGCGAACGGGCACCATGTTGGTGGTGACAGCCCCACCAAGGAAATGCCTTTGCACACAGCGTTTTATGACACGCGCAGCACTGCAGGCGCCGTGGTGCATTTGCATTCATGCCATTCCGTGGCCCTTTCGATGATGCCTGACGCAGATACAGATAATTTCATCCCACCACTGACGCCCTACGGCATTATGAAATTGGGCCGCGTAAAACTTTTGCCATTTTTCCTACCCGGCGATCCCGCGATGGGCGAAGCGGTGCGAAGCTTAGCAGGCAAGCGAAGTGCGGTCATGCTGGCCAATCACGGCCCTGTGGTGGCCGGCAAAGACGTTGAAGCGGCCTGCAACGCGATCGAAGAATTGGAAGACGGCGCGCGGCTTGCGATGATGACGCGCGGCATGCACGCAAACGGCCTTACGACTGATCAAGTTGCACAAGTCGTCACAAAGTTTGACATCAGCTGGGACGACTAAGTCCCCCGCACGCCCCACACCAAACGGGTCATCGCCGACACAGTGAAGAAGACCGCAGCAAGGCTGACGATGGTTGGACCCGTTGGCGTATCAAAAGCGAACGCAGCCCCCAAACCACCAAGCGCGCTTGCCGCGCCAATTAAGGCCGCCAAAACGGCCATGGTTTCCGGACTACGGGCAAGTGAACGTGCGGTTGCCGCCGGGATGATGAGCAAGGCCGCAATCAAAAGCGCACCCACCACTTTGATCGCCACAGCTACAACTAATGCCAAGGCAACCGTCAAAACAAACTGCTCGCGGCGCGGATTGATACCTGCCGCAAACGCCAAATCTTCACTCATGGTTGATGTCAGCAACGCGGACCAGCGCCACCAAAGCAGTCCCAAGATGATAAGCACGCCACCCCAAATCACCCCAAGATCAGTCGGGCTGACGGCCAGAATATCGCCGAAAAGATAGCTGTTCAGATCAATGCGGTTGCCTTGCAGGAACGACACCCCAACCAATCCAAACGCCAAAGTGCCGTGGGCCATCACGCCAAGAAGCGCATCCCCAGACAGCCCCCTGCCGCTCATCCCTGAAACAGCTGTGGCCATGAGAAGGCAAACCACCATGATCCCCGCAGAGACTGAAATGCTCAACGCCAATGCAAGCGCCACCCCAAGGATGGCCGCGTGCGCTGTCGCGTCACCAATGTAGGCCATGCGGCGCCATACGACAAAACATCCAAGTGGCCCTGCCGCCAGCGCAACACCGATCCCCGCAAGCGCTGCGCGAACCAAAAAGTCATCTAGGTAGCTCATCCGTGGGCCTCTTGATGGTCGTGAACACAGTTTCCGGCCTCATCATGCGCGTGGTCGTGATCATGGCGATAAAGAGCCAATGCACCTTGGGTACCTGTGCCGAAAAGCGCGCGGTATTCTGGCGCTGAGGCCACATGTTCCGGCGCACCTTCGCAACACACATGGCCATTCAGGCAAATCACGCGGTCCGAGGCGGCCATGACAACATGCAACTCATGGCTGACCATCAACACAGCACACCCAAGGGTTTGGCGCACTTCCTCAATCTGGCGGTAGAATGACGCCGACCCCGTTTGATCAAGCCCCTGAGTTGCCTCATCAAGAACCAGCACGTCAGGTGACGCCAACAGCGCACGCGCCAACAAGACCCGTTGAAACTGACCGCCGGACAAACCCACCATAGGCCGTTGTGCCAAATCGCCCACACCCGCCTGCGCCAGTGCTTCACGCACTTTGGTGGCCCCAACCCGCGAGGGCAGGTTTAAAAAACGCGCAACAGTGATGGGCAGCGTGCTGTCGATCTGTAGTTTTTGCGGGATGTAGCCAATGCGCAAGCCATCCGCGCGCGTAACTGTGCCAGACGTCGGCTGATGCGCCCCAATCAGTGTGCGCAGAAATGTCGACTTGCCAGAGCCGTTGGGTCCTACGATCGTGACGATTTCGCCCGGCTCAAGACGAAAGTTCACACGGTCCAGAACGCGTAATGCGCCGATGCGAACATCTACATCGCGGGCTTCAAGCAAAGTCTTCACGGTTGCGCTCCGTCACAGTTTGGGCAAACGCCTTCGGCCTCGACTACTGCGCGTTCAATGATAAATCCAGCGTCTCTTGCAGATGCCGCAACGGTATCCTCGGACAAGTTCGCAATTCCTTCGGCTACGTTTTCGCAAACACGGCAAATCAAAAATGCCGGCACATGTTCGGACGACGGGTGCGAACAGGCGACAAAGGCGTTCAGCCGTTCGATCTTATGAGCAAAGCCGTTGCCTACAAGAAAGTCGAGCGCACGATACGCAACAGGTGGCTGCGCACTAAAACCGTCAGCCTTAAGAACGGCGAGAATATCATATGCGCCCATGGCTTGATGTTTTGCCAACAGGATTTCCAGCACACGTTGACGTACGGGCGTGAGTTGAAGGCCCCGCTCAGCGCATTGCTTTTGCACAGATGTCACGCTGTGCGCGATGCACGTTCCGTGATCATGGGATTTAAATCCGATTGGCTGCATCAGCGCACCTCCTGCAATACGCCGCAAAGTCCGACGCATTTTAGACTTGTTATGATATACTATAACATATATCAACCCGCGTGATATTATAACACTCCCAAGGTTCTGCTCATGTTTTCTTCCCGTTTCACAGCTCTGCTGACAACCACCACACTGGCAGCGCTTCCTGCTGCTGCACAAACGCCAAACGTGGTCACTGACATCGCCCCTGTCGCAAGCCTTGCCGCACATGTGATGGGTGATTTGGGCACACCGCGCAACTTGATCAAACCCGGCGCATCGCCACATGATTACGCCCTGCGCCCATCTGATGCCCGCGCGTTACGCGATGCAGACGTAGTTTTCTGGATCGGCGGTGCACTTACTCCGTGGTTAGAGGCACCCCTTGAGACACTCAGCAAAAACGCAGAGCATGTATCCCTTTTGAATGCGGAAGCGACAAAACTGATCGAGCCGCGTGATCTTGGTCACGACCATCATGATCACGGCGCGGACAAACACGACGAACATGATGATCATGATCACGATCACGAAAAAGAGCATGTCCATGACGAGCACGATCATGAGGAAGAACATGACGACCATAACCATGATGAACATAAAGACCACGATCACGACGAGCATGACCACGAAAAAGAACACGACGACCATGACCATGACGAGCACAATCACACAGATGCACAGGGCAATCTTGTTGACCCACACGCGTGGCTTGACCCAAGCAATGCCATTGCGTGGTTAGATGTAATTGCGGCGGCTCTGTCGAAGGTGGATCCCGAAAACCAAGCAACTTACGAGCAAAACGCGGCAACGACGGCGGCTGAAATAGTGCAAACCATGTCAGCAATTGACTTCAGAATGGCGCCGCACACAGACGCATCTTACGCTGTTTTGCACGACGCATTTGCATATTTCGAAACTCGGTTTGGCCTTGAACCCGCCGGAGCAATCACCCTGACCGATGCGCAAAGCCCAAGTCCCGCGCATATTGCGAGCCTGCGCGAAACACTCACCGAAGCAAACGTGACATGCACCTTCGCGGAGCCCGCGACAGATACGCGTTTGCTTGGCGTGGCCACCGAAGGGCTTGATGTACGCTTTGCTACAGTTGATCCGCTCGGCACACCTGAAATGGCCTACACGGACCTTATCGCCAACATCGCGGATGCAATGGCGAGCTGCTTTGAAGGCACTTCAAATTAGCGAAGGGCTCTAAGGCACTTGCCCCGTGACCCTATGCCAATGAAGGCAGCCACAGCACAATCCACGGGAAAGTGACCAGCAAGCCAATTGTAATGGCATCAGCGATGAAGAACGGGGTAACGCCCTTGAAAACGTCTTGCACGCTGATGTCGTCACGCACGCCCGCAACCACAAAACAGTTCAAACCAATGGGCGGTGTGATCAGGCAAAATTCGGCCATTTTCACCACCAAAATTCCGAACCAAATCGCGCACATCGGCCCAGACATGCCAAACGCACTGTCAGCTGCAGAAACCGCTTCGCCGCCGTTAAGGGCCATCACAGCTGGATAAACAACAGGCAGCGTCAACAAAAGCATCCCGATCGCATCCATGAACATGCCCAACACCGCATAGGCCAACAAAATACAGATCAAAATCGCCATTGGTTCATAAGGTAAACTGGTAATCCAGTCCGCAAACGCACCGGGCAAATCCGCAAACCCAAGAAAGCGGACATAGATCAAAACGCCCCAAATAATGGTAAAGATCATCACGCTCAGCTTTGCCGTTTCCAACAGCGCCGCCTTCAACTCGGGCCAGCGCATCCCGCGATAAACGGCCATCAGGAAGACAACGAACGCGCCAATGGCTCCACCTTCGGTTGGCGTTCCCCAAGCATCACCGCCGAACGGATTGTAGACGAACATAATGATGATCACGACAACGAAGATAATCGGCAAGGCCGGTGGCAATGACGCAAAACGCTGGCCCCACGTAAAGCCGCGTACCGGCGGGCCGAACCCCTTGATCGTTAGCGCCATACCGATGATCAAAATAGCGTATACGATCGCGCTAAAGACGCCGGGGATAAAGCCCGCAAGCAACAACTTACCCACGTCCTGTTCAACAATAATCGCGTAAATCACCAAAATGGCGGAAGGCGGAATGAGGCTGGCCAACGTACCACCCGCAGCCACCACACCAGCTGCGAAGCGTTTGTCGTAACCGATCTTAAGCATTTCTGGGATGGCGATCCGCGCAAAAACCGCCGCAGTCGCAACCGACGCACCAGATACGGCAGCAAAGCCAGCTGTGGCAAAGATGGTGGACACGGCCAAGCCACCGGGCACCCATGCGATCCAGCGCTTGGCTGCCTCAAAAAGCGCTTTGGTAAGGCCTGCGTGATACGCCAAATAACCGATCATGATAAATGTAGGAATGAGGCTAAGCGCCTGAGAGCTAACTTTTGAATGCGGCACCTGACCGGCGGTTTTGGCAGCAACCTGCAACGCCCACATGAATTGATCGGGCGCCATGCCTTTCTTGGCCCAGAATATCCAAACAAGCCCAACCATGCCCGCCATAGCAGCAGCAAACGCAACCCGCATGCCAAGCAGTACCACCACCAGCATTGCACCCGTGACCCAAAGGCCGATCTCAATCGGTTCCATGTGCGGCCTCCTTACGGTCATTCGCCTCAACAGCTTTTGCTTCAAGTGCGGCAGCCGTCGCCGCATCAATCGGAAGCGGTACCGCCACCGCGTGCCCTGTCAAAACCGCGCGCCCATACCCCCACACCTGAAGCGCCAAACGCACTGACAGAACCGAAAAGGCCACTGGTGCCAAAAGTTTCGCAGGCCAAATAGGGAGCGCAATATCCATTGAGCTGTCGCGGCTCCACATCGGGGATCCGAAATCAAAACTGCGTTGGAAGTGCGCCCAAGTGCCCCAAACTAACAGGACCATCAGGATCAAAATCAGCAGCGTCGTGATTAACTCAACCGCGTAAAGAAGCCGCCCCTTCAACGCCCCGACCAACATATCCATCCGGATGTGACCACCGTCGCGCTGTGTGTAGGCGACCCCCATGAACGCGATTAGCGGCATGGCTTGCTCAATATAATCAACGTAGCCCGGTACGGGCGCGTTGAAGAAATTCCGTCCGCTGACCGAAACAACAGCCAGCACCATAAGGCCAAATACGGCCAGACCGCTGCACAAGGCCAAGACCCGCTCAGCTTTCAAAAGCTGCTGATCAAGGCGGCTCAAAACGGAAGTGTCGGTTGTCACATTTGCTGCGCCAGCCATCGGTATCTCCCTCAGCGGATCAAATTCTTGAAATAACTGCCAGCTGTAATGTCCGGCAAAAATGCACCCCGCGCGGGTATTTTGCGCGAGGTGCTTAGCTCATAGGTCGTGCTTAGCTACCGCTTGAAATCATGCCTGACACAAAATCGAGCAACTCCTGCGCGGGCAAGCCTTTGGCGGTGTTGTCCGCAACCCAAGCTGCCGCCGCGGGGCCTGCCACTTTGTCTTTGAACGCCGCCAGTTCGCTGTCGGAATATGTCACGCGCTCAATGCCGCGCTCATCCAAAGCAGGCCCCCAAGCGTCCATTGTCGCACCGTTGTATGTGGCGATGTAGTGATCAAGCGCCTCATCGATCGAGCCCAAAAGCGCCGCGCGGTGCGCGTCAGACAAATCATTCAGCGCATCGGTATTTGCCACAACTGGGCAGTTGACTGTGCCCGGGTTCAGGTTTGTGGTCCACCACTTGGCGTTCTCAATGGTGCCGAATGACATATGCGCGTGGGGCGCAAAGCTGACCGCTTTGACGACGCCGCTGTCCATGGCCTGACGCACTTCGGTCGCTGACATAGATGTGGGCACAGCACCGACGGCTTCCATGGCTTTGCCGATCCCGCCCGTGGCGCGAACACTCAGACCTTCGTAGGCCGCAAGTGTTGTTGGCGCATCACCGACACCCACAATGTTGTACTGTGGCAGTGGCGAGGGCATCAAAAGGGTCGCATTCCAACGGGCCAAATCCTCTTGGACCGCGGGCTGTTGATAGAGCGCTTGCGAAATTTCGCGCTCTTGCTCAAGGCTGCTTACGCCCAGAAACGGCAGTTCCAAAACAGTGATCGACGGGTTTTTATCGCGGTGATAACCGGCACAGAATTGCGCCATTTCGAATGCACCGATGCTGATGCCGTCAAGGTTTTCACGGTTCTTAGACAAGCCACCGTAGCTGATGTTGAGTGTAAACTCACCGCCTGTTTTCTCGCTAACCAATTCAGCAAGCTTTTCGACATGCTCAGTAAAGGCGCGGCGTTTACCCCACAGCGAGACATTCCATTCAGTCGCAAGAGCCTCACCAGCAAATGCTAGTGACAGGGCTGCGATCGCGGTACGTTGTAGTAGTTTGTTCATCTTGTTTCCTCCCAAAAACGGTCATGTCAATGACGACGAAGTGAGAGTGAAACTTGTTTGCCCGCATTTGGCAACAGGCAAGCTTACGATAGGTCCAAGCTTTTTGGACCAAAGCGTAAAGCAGGATTATTTGCCTCGTTTTTGGGCAGTCAGCTGCGCTTCGGCCTTTGCTAGCGCGCGGCGAAACTTGGGGCCTCTGCGGGTATTAAGCACTGCACGGGTGTAATTTGCGATGAGCCAAGGCCGGTCAAGCTTTTGCAAACGCCGCAGCATCTCTTGTTGGTACCGCACAGTCAGTAGGCGGGCGCGCATCAATTTATAAAACATTTGCCGGTTCATCGTGCCGTCCACGCAGCCCATCACAACCTGCTTCAAAACACCCATCCGCATCCAAAGTGACGCGATACGATGCCCCATGAACCGACAGTAGTACTTGGTGATGTTGTGCCCCCGAAAAAGTGCCGCATGCATCGCATCAAGCGGTTCTCGGGGGTCATAGAAAAGATGCACGCGGTTCGCATTTTCTACTTGATCCGGACCATAGGCATACCGTCCTGAATAGCTGCGTGCCCATGCTTTACGGTACCGCGTTTCCCACGGCGCAACATCGCGCGACAGCGTGGCTTGTGGGCTGAGCAAAATCGCCGTTGAGCCCGGCGCGGCGGCGCAAAACACCGATGCAGCATAGCCCCCCATGGATGCGCCGTAAAATACGACATTATCGAACTGTTCGAAAAAGCCTTCGGCCTGAAGCCGGTCAAAGAAGTCAAACACATGCTCATCGCGGTACCATGTCCAGCCATGGGCCATCATCCCAAGCATCGACCACCCCCGTGATGTCACAAAATCATAGCCCCATGGCATGCGGTCATCCGCGCCTTCAAATACATGGTCAAGGTTTTCGAAAGTAACGATTAACGTCTTGGCCCCTGCACCTTCGCCACGAACAAACAGACCCGTATGCTCAGCGCCGATCTCTTCGTAAAAACCACGTTGCTCACCCACATGCGCCAGCTCTGCGCGCCAGTCACCTTTGCTTACTCTAGGTTCTTGCGACGGCGTAAGGTCATCCGCCATTATCACGATCCCGTTTTGAAAAGTGATGGCGCGCTGCGCACAAGCGTGTCTCGGCATTCTTTGATGAAGGACTTTTCAACGCGGTATTTACGACTTAGCGCATCGATTGAGGCATCTTTGGCGAGTGCAGCCAAAGCAATCTGCGCACATCCGTCAGGATCACTCGCGATGGCCGGTGCGGTCACAATCTTCGTTGGGATTGGCGCGTCATCCGGTTTGATCGCATGCTTATCAATCAAACCCGCCATGAAGCTTCCCCTGCGGGGAATGCCACCCTCTTTTTCCTCAAGCCGTGGCTTCATACGGCGGGCCCAAAAGTGCACCCCGTAAGTACCTTCTGTGAGACGCTCTTCAATATTGAACCGCGACATGATCATATGATTTCGATCAGGAAAACTGATTGGATAAAAGCCCGTCTCAGGCTGGGCTCTGTCAATTTCACCGGTCTGCTGAAGGAAATAAGTCACTGCCGCAGGTCCGGTAAAGCCCCAATTTTGCTCTGTCATATGAACAGGCCGGCCCGCATCTTTTTCTGCCTGCAACTCTTTTTGCTGCCACGGCTTAAGCCACGGACCAATCGCATATTCATCTTTGAAAAACGCCAACATCATATCAAGCGCGGGGCTGTCTTGCGGCAGGCCTAACACCGCGTTGCACACAAGATTGGGTTTCTCCCAGCCAAAAATATGCCCGCCCGCAATATCAAAAGGACGCCAGCAATACATATCCGCGTCAACCCACACTTGACCGGTTTGCTTGATCATATTCAGTCTCCATAAATCCGCATGGATCGCGGGGGATCCTGTGCGCGCATGGCGGTACATCGGCTCGGCCGGGAAAATTTCTTCCGCATCGGCAGCCTTCACACCGTCGGGCACGTTCTCAATGGGGCTGTAACTATACAAAGTAGTCTCATGCCCCGCATCCGCGAAGCTTTTCAGGCACAGCTGTTCAAGCCATGAAAGACGGCCGCCAATCCACAGGCTGGCTATTTTAGGAAGTTTGGACATCACACCACCTCGCCCACTGAAGCCAGCGCCCCTTTGGCGCTTTTCATACGTGGGTACTCATCAACTACCGCTACTTCACCAACTGTTTGTTACCAAAGCAAGGCATTTAGCTGGCATTTTAAGGAACAAAGGTTGTCGTTTTGCAGCAAGGTTCGCTATCATCATGCCAGTAACGAGCAGCAAGCCACGAAGGCATTCGATGAACATACTCGCAATTACCTGCGTCAAGAACGAGGGACCGTACCTTGTTGACTGGCTGGCACATCTGCGCGCCATCGGGATTGACCACGTTCTGGCGTTCTCAAACGAGTGCGATGATGGCACGGATCAGCTGCTTGATGCATGTGCCGCTCAGGGTTGGCTGACCCATCACCGACAAACACACGGGGGCGTGCGAACACTTCAATGGCAAGCGCTGAAAACCGCCGCACAGGACCCTGCGTATCATGCTGCCGACTGGATCATGTTCATCGACGTTGATGAATATGTCTGCCTTTCCAAAGGGGTCACAAACCTGCGGGATTTGATCGAACGCGCAGACGGTGCGGACGCAATCGCCATGCCTTGGCGCCTGTTTGGCAACGCAGGGCGTCACAACATATCGTTTGAACCGGTAACGACCCGCTTTACGCAATCCGCACCCCGCGACATCGCGCTACCTCTTGCGCATTTTTTCAAAACTCTCTTCCGACGCAGTGCTTTTCGTGAGGCGGGCATCCACCGGCCCAAACCGATCAAAAACAAGACTGCGACATGGGTAGACAACGGCCTAAACCCGTTGCCCACTCAATTCGTAACATCAAACGGAAGGATCAATTTATTCGGCAACGATTGCCCGCGCCCGCTTGTGCAACTGAACCATTATTCAATCCGCTCAACCGCAGAGTTCATGCTTAAGGCGCAACGGGGCCTGCCGAACAAGATGGAGCGTGATATTGATATTGGTTATTGGGTCAGCCGCAATTGGAACGACGAAACCCATGATCCGCTACCGCCTCCGGACAGAAGCGCAATTGAGACCCCAGAGATTTTGAACATAGAGACGCGTGCACAAAACTGGCACCGATGTACTTTTGAGAAATTGATGCAGGACGCAGACGCAGTGCAGAGATATTGGCAGTTGATGCTTGCGGGCAGTTCATCAGCGCCGACAGCCGAAATGGCACAAGCCCATTTACACCGTTTCCAGCAGGCCTATCGCAATGCCTGACCTTCTGTTTCGCACCCTACCAGCGAAGGATGTTCCTATACCAAGCGGCACTGTTCGCGTGTTGGATCAAGTGATCGACGATGGTGTTTCTCGCACGTATCTCGCCCGCGGCACCAACGTGGAAACCGTGTTTTCAACGCCTGAGCATCCTATCGACGATGTGCGCAGCATAGGCGAAGGGCTGTTGGTGCGCGGCACCAGCGATAACAACACCCTACCCCTGGTAGACTCACCACTTTTCACGCCATCTAAAGTTGAAACTGATCTCTTTGAGAGCCTCAATACATTGCTTTCAGTACGCAACGGCGAAAGCCCGCAAGACGTAGTCGACTGGCTTACCTACCACCATGAACACCACGGCGCGCAAGCGGCCTTGATTGTTGACCGCGCGCCCAATGACCCACATCTTGATGACGCTTTGCGCTCAGTAGTGGGTTTGACCCGCATTGTGGTCTTACGCAGCCAGCTACCATTGGGTGACGCGACCCTGCCGTCAGAAACTCACCCTTATTGCGCGCCAACAGCCCCCGGCAAAGATCGGATGAAAGTTCCGCCGCCGTCGCCTTGGGATAGCCCACTTAGAGAGCTGTTAATCTATGAAATCGCCAAGATACGCTTTCTGGCCAAAGCACGGGCTGTCGCAAACATTGAAGTTTGCGATTTGCTAGCGCCCGTTGATGGCAAGAACATTTTTGACGCGGCCGTATCAGCGCAAGGTGGTGTCATTACCTTGGCGGGGCGACGATGTTTTCCGTGGCGGGTTCGCCAGGGCCACGCCCCCCATTTTAGCGATCATACCTGCGTGCAATTTGATACCAACAAAGCCAAGAAACGCTGGTGTGTCGCGCCATCAATAACCGGTCCCGATACAGTTTGGCGGATGATCCGCGTTGTCGGCGCAGATGCAGACCCTGCGCAGGCGATGCTCTATTACAATTGCATGAATATGCGCCATCGCCACCAAAACATCAGCGCGATTGTGCCCAAAACCTCGCTGGTTGAAGACTCACATTTATTGGCTTTATCACGGCAGGCTTGGGGGGCGTCCCCTGTCCGCGTCCCTGCTGAAAAACTGCGTAAGAGGGATCCGAACGATCGATCTACGGTGATCGTAACCTGCATGAAAAACGAAGGGCCGTTTATTCTTGAATGGATCGCTTATCACCGCGCGATCGGCGTTGAGAATTTCATTGTCTACACCAACGATTGTGATGATGGAACGGATACTTTTCTGGATCTGCTCCAAGCAAAGGGCTATCTGCAACACCGCGAAAATCCGTTTAAGGGCACTGATCTAAAGCCACAGCACGCGGCCCTTGCTGCATCGGAAAACGAGGCGATTGTTCAAAACTCTGCGTGGGCCGTATCAATGGACGTGGACGAGTTCATTTGTGTTCACACCGGTGACGGCACGCTTGGCGCTTTATTTGATGCGGTACCCGATGCGAACATGATCAGCATTACATGGCGCTTGTTTGGCAACGCTGAAATCCATGAATTTGAGGATCATCTACTCACCGAAAACTACACCAGATGTGCGCGCGAATTTGCCAATAAACCGCACCAAGCATGGGGGTTCAAAACCCTGTTTCGCCAAGACGGTATTTTCAAAAAACTAGGTGTTCACCGCCCCAAAGGATTGCGGCCACAGCTCAAAGACAGTTTGCGGTGGGTGAACGGCTCAGGCCGCCCGATGCCGCAGGACAGTTTTCGCAACGCATGGCGCTCAACGTCCGATACCTATGGGTATGATCTGGTATCCTTGAACCACTATGCGGTGCGATCCGCTGAAAGCTTTTTGGTCAAACGCGACCGCGGCCGCGTCAATCATGTCGATCGCGATCAGGGCCTCGCCTATTGGTTCCGAATGAATAACAACGAAGAGGAAGACACCTCAATCCTGCGCATGGTGCCCCGCCTCAAAGCGGAGCTTGCGCAAATGTTGTCGGACCCCAAAATTTCGGCGCAGCACAGCGCATGCGTTCTTGCGCACCGCGACAAAATTAAAGCGCTCCGCAAGTCAGACAGCTTCGAGAAATTCTACACCGAAATAACCAGCCCACGCATGGAACGTCTGGGCCGGCTGCACAAACACTTCGGGGCCAACGTGTTCTTGGGCGGCCCTGAAACCGTGCCTAATGACGTGGTTTTTCAAGAGCATCCGGACGACTTTTTCTTCACTGTCGAGCGTCAAGACACCCAGCACTGAAGCTTAGGCGCAGGCGTCTCGGATCGCACGAATGTTTTCGCCGTAAGGTGCGGGGTTTGAAACTGATCCACCACCGAAAACTGCAGAACCCGCCACCAACACATCAGCGCCAGCATTGGCAACCAGAGGTGCCGTAGCAGGGGTCACGCCGCCGTCGATTTCGATATGAATTGGGCGATCACCAATCATTGCGCGCAGCTTGGCAACTTTTGCGGTCATGTCGATAAACGACTGGCCCCCAAAGCCGGGGTTCACGGTCATGACACAGACCAAATCAACCATATCAAGCAACTCTTCTACCGCACTGGCAGGAGTCGCGGGGTTCAACGCAACACCCGCTTTGGCACCCGCACCACGGATCGCCTGCAAAGTCCGGTGGATATGCGGACCCGCCTCAACGTGCGCCGTGATGAAATCTGCGCCGCTTTCGGCAAATGCTTCGATGTAGGGATCAACCGGCGCAATCATCAAGTGTACGTCCATCACGCCTTTGATGTGCGGACGGATCGCTTTGCAGGTGCTGGGACCAAAGGTGATGTTAGGCACGAAATGACCGTCCATTACGTCCACGTGGACCCAATCAGCGCCTTGCGCCTCAACGGCCTCACACTCTGCGCCGAAATTGGCAAAATCCGCAGACAGAATGGAAGGGGCGATTTTCAGTGAGCGATCAAATGACATTGGGCAGAGACTCCAGCTTGGGTTTGGCAAGCTCTTAGCGCCCCCGACCCCTTTTGGCTAGGATTTGTCGCACAGCTAGTGATCGCCGCGCTTTGCACCGTTTCACTTTGGGTGTATCGGTGGGGCAAATCTTGCACCAATTCGGCAAAGGCGTCATCGTAAATTTATGCAAACCTTGTCTCAACTTTCCTCTGTCACGCTGCCGCGCAACGATGGCATCCCACTTGATCTTGATTGGGTCGCAAGCGTTCAGGCCAACACCTCAGCGATTGAGCGACGCGCCAAAACGCTGCCTGCGCGCCGCTCCGTCAAGAAAGACCATCAAGCCGCTTGGTTGCTGAAAGCAATTTCATGCATCGATCTGACCACCCTGTCCGGTGATGATACGCAAGGGCGCGTTCGCAGGCTGTGCGCCAAGGCCAAACAGCCCGTTGCATCCCAAACATTAGATATTTTCGGCCTGCCAAACCTGACGACGGGCGCAGTATGTGTGTACCACGACATGATTCAAACCGCCGTCAATGCCCTTGAGGGCACTGGCATTCCAGTGGCGGCTGTTTCAACTGGCTTTCCAGCGGGCCTATCCCCACTGCACCTAAGGCTTGAAGAAATCCGCGAAAGCGTAAAGGCGGGTGCCTGTGAAATCGACATCGTCATCTCGCGCCGTCACGCCCTCACAGGCAACTGGCAGGCGCTTTATGATGAGACAAAGGCAATGCGTGAAGCCTGCGGGCCAGCGCACATGAAAGCCATTCTTGCAACAGGCGAGTTGGGCACGTTACGCAATGTCGCCCGCGCCAGCTTGGTGTGCATGATGGCAGGCTCTGACTTCATCAAGACATCCACCGGCAAAGAGCCGGTCAATGCGACCTTACCAGTGACCCTGACGATGCTGCGGGCAATTCGGGCCTATCACGCCAGAACGGGCCTCATGGTGGGCTACAAACCTGCAGGCGGTATTTCAAAGGCCAAGGATGCAATCACCTATCTTGCGATGATCAAAGAGGAACTTGGTGACCGCTGGCTACAGCCCGATCTGTTCCGCTTTGGGGCTTCCTCTCTTCTTGGCGACATTGAGCGCCAACTCGAACATCATCTAACGGGGCGCTACTCCGCCACCCACCGCCATCCGATTGGATAACTCATGACAGTAAAAGACATTTTCGAAACGATGGATTACGGAACCGCGCCTGAAAGCACATCAGAGGCCATGGCGTGGCTGGCCGAACATAATGCAGCATTCGGACATTTCATTGACGGGGCGTTCACCGCGCATAGCAATGGCTTTGCAAGCAACAACCCCGCTACCGGCGAGGCTCTGGCACAGATTAGTCAGGCTCATCAATCAGATGTAGATGCCGCCGTGAAAGCCGCCCGCAAGGCCCAGCCGACATGGGCCAAAGACGGTCACGCTCGTGCAAAAGTGCTTTATGCAATTGCGCGCCTTTTACAAAAACACAGCCGTCTTTTTGCTGTTCTTGAAACGCTCGATAATGGCAAACCAATCCGCGAGAGCCGCGACATTGATGTGCCCTTGGCGCAGCGTCATTTCTATTATCACGCAGGCATGGCGCAACTGATGCGCAGCGAGTTGCCTGACGCAGAACCACTGGGCGTTTGCGGTCAGATCATCCCGTGGAACTTTCCGCTATTGATGTTGGCCTGGAAGATCGCGCCGGCACTGGCAATGGGCAACACAGTTGTGCTGAAGCCTGCAGAATACACATCGCTCACCGCATTGTTATTTGCCCAAATCTGTCAACAAGCGGGCGTTCCCAAGGGCGTTGTGAACATTGTGACCGGTGATGCAGCGGTAGGTGAAATGATCGTGGCGGCGAACGTCGACAAAATTGCGTTCACCGGCTCAACCCAAGTTGGGCGGATCATCCGCGAGGCCACAGCAGGCACCGGCAAAGCCCTGACCCTCGAGTTGGGGGGCAAGTCCCCTTACATTATTTTCGACGACGCCGATATCGACAGCGCTGTTGAAGGGCTGGTCGATGCGATTTGGTTCAACCAAGGTCAAGTGTGCTGCGCAGGCTCGCGCCTGTTGGTTCAAGAAGGCATCGCAGATGATGTTTATGCACGCCTCAAAACCCGCATGAAAGCGCTCCGCGTGGGCAATCCGCTTGATAAATCAATCGACGTGGGTGCAATCGTTGATCCAGTTCAGCTTGAGGCAATCAGTTCACTTGTGGCGTCCAACGAAGATGGTGAGCTGTTCCAAACATCAGCCCCCGACGGGTGCTTTTACCCCCCAACACTCATCACGGGCCTGCATCCGGCAGATGATTTGATGCAGCGGGAAATTTTTGGCCCTGTGCTGTGCGCAACTACATTCCGCACCCCCGCAGAGGCTGTGGAAGTTGCTAACAACACCCGTTACGGCTTGGCCGCCTCTGTGTGGTCAGAGAACATCAACCTCGCACTAGACATCGCCCCCAAGCTTGTCAGCGGCATCGTCTGGATCAACGGCACGAACATGATGGACGCAGCCAGCGGCTTTGGCGGCGTCCGCGAAAGCGGCTTTGGGCGCGAAGGCGGATGGGAAGGGCTCAGCGCTTACACAAAGCCGAAAACTGTGCGCAAACCGCTTGGCACCCTGACCGCCTATACCGGTGATGCAGCCCCCGCTGACGCGATAGACCGTACGGCCAAGCTTTACATAGGCGGCAAACACGCACGTCCAGACAGCGGATATTCAAAAGCTATTTTTGGCAAAAAGGGCGACCTTTTGGGGCATGTCAGCTTGGCAAGCCGCAAAGATATCCGCAACGCTGCCGAAGCCACCCAAGCCGCAAAATCATGGTCCGCAACAACAGGCCACCTGCGCGCGCAAATTCTATACTATCTCGCCGAGAACTTGGCAGCGCGCAGCGATGAATTTGCCGCGCGCCTTGACGCCATGCAGGGCGGCAAAGGCGGAGCCGCCGAAGTCGCAGCGTCCCTTGATCGCTTGTTTAGTGCGGCAGCTTGGGCAGATAAATACGACGGCAATATCCATGATGTACCCATGCGCGGTGTCGCAATGGCAATGCACGAACCAATCGGCACCATCGGGATTATCGCGCCCAATGAGGCACCGCTGTTGGGTCTGATCAGCACACTGGCCCCTGCATTGGCGATGGGGAACCGCGTTATTTTGTGCGCCTCAGAGCCTTTTCCATTGGCCGCGACAGACCTGATCCAAGTGTTGGAAACGTCAGATATCCCTGCGGGCGTCGTGAATATTTTAACCGGCTCGCATAGTGAACTGGCGCCGCATCTTGCAGGTCACATGGGCATTGAGGCCTGTTGGAGTTTCGGCAACGCGGATGTGTCTAAGGCTGTCGAAATCGCGTCCGTGGGCAATCTAAAACGTACATGGGTCAACAACGGGCTAGAAACAGACTGGAGCCGTGACCAGACGAAACAAATGCTGACGCATGCCACCCAAGTGAAAAATATCTGGGTGCCTTACGGCGAATAAAGCGGCTTGGTTTAACGGCCAAGCCAGCCACGGATGCGCGTGCGTGTTCCATCAAGGCTTTCATCAACCTCGTCCCAAAGCGGATCAATCTTGGCAACGCGGAACCTACGCCACCGCACCCAAACGGCCCAAAAGACAGCTGCGAGTATGGTCAAGAAAACAATATTGAACCAAGGGATCAACTGCACATCCGGCCCTGTGACACGTCTGATGCTGATCGCGTTTGGATAGATCGAAAGAAACTCGCTGCGCAAACCGTAATGGGTAACAGCGTACCACTCATCACGCTCAACAGACTGGGCTTCGGCCTGTAGGTTTGAACTGTCGAGTTTGAAATAAAACGGCCAGCCAAAGCCCGTATCTTCGTTACGAAATACATAAGGCCGCTCGCGGGCCGTGCGCGTGTTGATCAACCGTAAATCACGGTTTTGCAGGGTCGCGTCATTGCCGCTGTCGGATTGCGCATAGAACACGCGGTTCCAGCCGGACAAATCAGCGCGCAAAATCTCGGTCCCTTTGATCTGAACGATGTCGCGCTGTGGCAGACTGTAATACAGAACCGAGCCGACGCTCAGCCAAAACACGGTAATAATCGACCACTTAATGAAACGCATCGGACAGGCTCTTTTCTACATAAAGTTCTGGACGTAAATCAGCGTCGCACCGACACCAATTGGGACGATGTAGATCACCACGGCCAACCAAAGCTTGAGCGACTTCATATAGCCGGTCATCTCTTCATTGATGAAGGCATCGCGGTCACCTACGCGTAATTCAGAAGCCCATCTAGCGATCAGCCGTTCGCGGTGTGCTGTGCGAAAATACATCAACAGACACACATACAGCGCAGTCAGCACCAGAAGAAACAAGACCAAAATACGCCACATCGTTCAATCCGCCCTTTTTCTGTTACCGCCGTTCGCGCAGCGCGCGTCCGAGATATGCGATCACGCCTACTGGTATCCAGATAATTGCCGCAGTGGCACTCAACAAGAGGACAACTTGAAGCTCATACAAAACCGCGCCCTGCGTCCGCAATCCAAGGTAGGCCAGCGCGAGAAGGGTTTGCCACCCTGCAAGCCACAAAAGTGTGACACCTAGCGTCCGCACAACACTGCGAAGTTGGGTGACATCATCCGCAAGACTTTTCCAACCGACATATGCCGCCAGCACCGCGACACCCAACCAATACAGCACTCCCAAGCTCATTGCATGGGTACCTTGCGTACCAAGCCTGACGACCTCATCCATCTCCAAAGATATCGCGCACTGTTTACCGTCATGTCTTTATACCTTCTTCATGCACACCCATGGTTGCTAGACAGGTTACGCGCGCCGTGTCATCAAACAAGAAAAACGAACGAGGAGTTTTCCCAATGGGGACACAAGACCTGATTTCACGCCTGAATGACACCGCTTTATTGCGCACCCAAGCCTATGTTAACGGCGAATGGGTGGATGGCGATGAAGGCACGTTTGATGTGACCGACCCTGCCACAGGTGATGTGGTAGCCCAAGTCGCAGATCTGTCGCGCGCCCAAGTTGCAGCCGCAATTGGTCACGCACAAAGCGCACAAAAGGCATGGGCAAAACTGGCCGCCAAGGAACGCTCGCAGGTCCTGCGGAAATGGTTTGATTTGATGATGGCCGCGCAAGAAGACCTCGCGATCATCCTTACCGCAGAAATGGGCAAACCACTTGCCGAGGCACGCGGCGAGATCGGATATGGTGCTTCATTTGTGGAATTCTTCGCAGAGCAAGCCAAACGCATCTACGGTGAGACAATCCCCGGACACCAAGCGGACAAGCGCATCACAGTGATCAAACAACCAATCGGCGTTGCCGCATCGATCACCCCGTGGAACTTCCCCAATGCAATGATCACCCGCAAAGCAGCGCCCGCGTTGGCAGCAGGCTGCGCATTTGTAGCCCGCCCTTCCGAGCTTACACCGCTATCTGCCTTGGCTATCGGTGAATTGGCCACCCGTGCCGGACTGCCTGCAGGGCTCTTCCAAGTGGTGACCACATCTGACGCCTCATCAACGGGCAAAGAGTTCTGCGAAAACCCGACTGTACGCAAATTGACATTCACTGGTTCAACCACTGTGGGGCGCATTTTGCTATCTCAGGCCGCCGATCAAGTGATGAAGTGCTCAATGGAGCTGGGTGGAAACGCACCGTTCATCGTGTTTGATGACGCCGATCTGGATGAAGCTGTGATTGGCGCGATTGCGTGCAAATTCCGCAACAACGGCCAGACATGCGTCTGTGCAAACCGCATTTATGTGCAGGCCGGCGTCTATGACGCCTTCGCCCAAAAATTTGCAGCAGCAGTGGCAAAATTGAAAATCGGTAGTGGTTTTGACGGCGCAGACCTTGGCCCATTGATTTCGGCCAAAGCCGTTGAAAAAGTCGAAGATCATATCGCAGATGCCACATCCAAAGGCGCGTCAGTGCTGATGGGCGGCTCACGTGACAACACTGGCCCGCTGTTCTTTGCGCCCACCATTTTGACCGACGTGACCCAAGAGATGAAAGTCAGCCAAGAAGAAACCTTTGGGCCAATGGCACCTTTGTTCAAATTTGAGAACGAAGATGAGGTGATTGAGATGGCAAACGATACGATCTTTGGTCTTGCCTGCTACTTCTACGCCAAAGACCTGAGCCGCGTTTACAAAGTCGCAGAGGCGCTGGAATACGGCATCGTTGGCATCAACACAGGCATCATCAGCACCGAGAACGCCCCCTTTGGTGGTATCAAGCAATCGGGCCTTGGCCGCGAAGGCAGCCACCACGGCATCGAAGAATATCTTGAGCTGAAATACATGTGCATGTCCGTTTGACCGACGACACGACAGGCAAAACGAAGGCGCGGCACATATAATGCCGCGCCTTTTTTATTGTTCAGCGGGATTGATAGCGTGGTTTAATTTACAGCCTTCGCGTCCACCACGTCAGAAGTAACCGGCGGCTGGCTTTGAATGGGGATTTGTCGCGGCTTCAACGCCTCAGGCACTTCGCGCAGCAAATCAATGTGCAGCATACCGTCCTTGTGGACCGCACCTGTTACACGGACATGGTCTGCCAGATGGAACCGCCGCGAAAACGCACGGGTCGCGATACCGCGATGCAGATAGGTGCGCTTGGCGGTTTCTTGGGGTTTGCTGGCGGTGATATGCAGAGCATTTTCCTTTACCTCGACCTCAAGATCATCTTCAGAAAAACCTGCAACTGCGATGGAAATCCGGTATCCATCTTCGTCAGTTTTCTCTATGTTATAGGGTGGGTAGCTTTGTGTGCCTGCGTCATTCGTCATGACGCGGTCCATCAAATCAGCAATCTGATCAAAGCCAACAGTGGCGCGGTAAAGCGGTGACATATCAAGAGTTCGCATGGGTATCCTCCTAGAAGCGATAGATGTGCGGCCATCCCGATTGGGCATGGTCCAATAGTTCGACGGTCCCAGTATTGGCGACCGTGAAATATAGTTGGGAACGGCTTTGCAACGTTTCAAGCCCCTCAGGTTGTGCGCAGCTAGGGTTTGATAAACTTCGCGCCAGTCTCGGACCGTTGGCCACTTAAAATTGTTTTGCTGCGCGCACCTGATTGTCCTTTCCATTGCCCTTCGCCTGCGTTCAGGCGGCTGGCAAGACCTTCCAGGTTTTGCTGCAGGTTCGCCCCCAAAGAAACGCCCTGTCCATCCATTTCCGCCTTAGCAGACACAACAGAAACGATCTTTGCGACACCATTTTGAAACTGAAAAATCGGCGCTCCTGAACTGCCGAAATCCACCTCACAGGAAAGCACAAGCGCACCGGCTTGCTTACCCAAAACTGCACATACCTCTTGGATTGAGGCCGCACTTGCACGGTCATGGGCGTATGAAACAACACCAACATTATCCCCCCGCATGGGCAAACGGTCCGTCAAAAAGGGTTTCACTCTTGTGTCACGGATCGGTCGCTCAAGTTCCAACAAAGCAATGTCCATGCGGATGCGTGTCGTAGGAGTGGCGTTGGAATAATCATACCCTTCGGCGACAACAGCGCGTGTGACCTGACGGTAACTCTGCGCACGCCCATTACGCAACCCTGCCAGAAACCGGATCGTACGGTGATCAATCCGCGTGCCGCTGTCTTTATCAAACAAACAATGCGCAGCGGTCAGCACCACCTGCGGCGTGATAAGCGCACCAGTGCAAAAGCCCGTCCCAGCTATATCAAGCTGACCCACACCTTCAAAACCACGGTTGTCATCACCTGTTTGAAACTGGCTAAGCCGCGTGTCTTCCGCCAACAAAAACGTCGCCGAAAGAAAAAACGACACCAAGAGAAAGGCAAAGCGCATAGATTTTTCTACCAAAGTTTTGAAGGCAAACTTTGGCCGCCTTTAGCCCCTAACGCAAGATGGGAACCTGCGGCGCACTCGCGTCGCGCTCAAATGCAGGAGGCAAAGGACCACCGGTCGCCCAATCCAACAGCTCAACTGTATGAACAATTGGCACACTTGCGGCAGAGCCAATTTGCATCATGCAGCCGATGTTACCAGCCGCAATCACATCTGGGTTCTTGGCCTCAAGGGTTCTTACTTTCCGGTCCTTAAGCTGCTTTGAGATGGCAGGCTGCATCAAGTTGTACGTCCCCGCAGACCCACAACACAGGTGGCTATCCGCCGGTTCAACCACGTCAAAACCCGCATTTCGCAAAAGGTCTTTGGGAAACGTCTTGATCTGTTGGCCGTGCTGTAATGAGCAAGCTGCGTGATACGCCACAGTCATGTTTTGTTCAGGCAGCGGTGGCATATCAAGCTTTATCAAAACCTCAGATACATCCATCGCAAGGCCTGCAATTGTTTTGGCATCACTCGCAAGATCAGTGCCCTCAAACATATGGCCGTAATCTTTGATCGTGGTGCCGCATCCACTTGTGTTGATGACAACAGCATCAAGACCGTCACCATTTACATGCTTCATCCACGCTTTGATGTTGGCACCCGCCGCCGAATGACTTTCAGACGTTTTGCCCATATGATGGGTCAGCGCACCACAACAACCCGCGCCTTCGGCCACCACAACCTCGCACCCCAGTCGGGTCAAAAGCCGGATAGTGGCGTCGTTAATGTCAGTGTTGAGCGCCTTTTGCGCACAGCCTGTCATCAATGCCACACGCATTTTCTTTTTGGCTTTCGGCGCAAATGTTTGCGGATCATCTTTGCGGCTAACAGGCGGTATCGTTTTAGGCGCCATCTCAAGCATCGCCCGAAGCCGCGCATCAGGCATCAACTTTGCGAACGGACGCCCCAATTTCGCACCTGCAAGCGCCCAACGAAAACGCATGGGGTATGGCAAAATCTTGGACAGCACCCACCGCAACACACGATCATCCCAACGGCGTTTATAATTTTGTTCGATGTACTCGCGCGCATGATCAACCAAATGCATGTAATGCACACCGCTTGGACAGGTCGACATACACGCCAAACATGACAAGCATCGATCAACGTGCTTGACCGTATCCGGGTCAGGCGCACGATTGTTTTCCAGCATATCTTTGATCAGATAAATCCGCCCACGAGGGCTGTCCAATTCATCCCCCAAAACCTGATATGTAGGGCACGTCGCAGTACAAAAGCCGCAGTGCACACAAGTTCGTAGGATCTTGTTCGAGCGTGCCGTGGCCGGATCCAACAACTGTTCTTCGGTAAATTCAGTACGCATGGCCTACCCCATCAATCCTGTATTCAAAATGCCGCGTGGGTCAAATTTTGCCCGCAGCGCGTCACTCAAGCGGCGCACTCCTGCATCTTCCGGATGGAACACGGCCAAGGATGCACGCGTTTGCGCAGAGGCGCGCACCAACGTCGCGTGGCCCGAAATACCCTGTAACGCGGTTCGCAAGTCACGCCCCTCTGCAACGCGTAGCCAAATCACACCGCCGCCCCAATCCAACAAGGCAGCATCCGCACCAGCCGCTTCCAAGACTGCAGGCGCGTCGGAAGGACGAACAGAAATACGCCAAACATCGCCTTCTTTACCGTGAAACACGGACACATCCCGGATGCCTTCCCACAGGGTCACGTCATCGGAAACGCTCATCTCACCAAAACCAGCAAGCACCTTTTTCAATTCACCAGTGCGATACGCAACGCTGTCTTCAAATCCTTCGATGCGCAGGTAAGCCTCGCGCAGCGCTGGATCATAGGCGGCGCCTGTAACTTCGTAAGGGCTGCCCAGACCGGCGGACAGAGCCCCAACTGCGCGCACTGCATCTACATCATGCAAAATGATTGTGGCTTGGGTCTGCGCAACGGGAAGGACCTTAAGCGACACCTCTGTCAGGACACCCAGAGTTCCAAAGCTGCCGGACATCAATTTCACAAGATCGTACCCTGTGACATTCTTCATCACGCGACCGCCATTTTTCAAAATGCGGCCAGCTCCATCAACCATTCGCACGCCCAGCATATGATCACGGCACGCCCCTACAGAGATGCGGCGCGGGCCACTTACGTTCGCAGCGACACAACCACCAATGGTCGACGTCCCAGATGTGCCAAGCAGACCGCGGTGATCCATCGGTTCAAATGCAAGACGCTGATTTTCGGCTGCAACTGCCGCCTCAATCTCCGACAAAGGCGTTCCGGCTTTGGCCACAAGCGTCAGCGCACCGGGTTCATAAAGCGTGATGCCCGACATGCCAGCGGTCTCAACCAACTCACCTGCGACAGGCGTGCCAATATCGCGAGTGCCACCACCAACAATACGCAATGGACCACGAGCAGCCGCAATATTTTCGGCTAACGCCGCTTCAGTTTCAGGTCTCATGATAACTTCTTTTGTTTCTAAATATCCAAAAAGTGGCGCTTATTCCGCCGCGATACTACTCACGCGGCGCGCATCAGATGAGGCAAGCGGGAATACTTTTGCAGGGTTCAAAAGCCACTTGGGGTCAAACACATCTTTGACTGACATCTGAATATCCAGATCATCAGGGGCGTATTGATCGACCATCAAATCGCGCTTCTCAATGCCGACACCGTGCTCACCCGTCAGGCAGCCTCCCACTTCGACACATAGACGCAAAATATCTGCGCCCATCTGCTCACACAGCTCCAAATCACCGTCTTTGTTCGCATTATAAAGGATCAGCGGATGCATATTGCCGTCGCCTGCATGGAACACATTACCAACCTGCAAGCCATATTGCTCTGACAACTCACCAATCCGACCAAGCACTTGGGGCAGCGCAGAAACGGGGATTGTTCCATCAAGACACATGTAATCGCTAATCTGACCAATGGCGCCAAACGCAGATTTTCTACCCAACCAAATCGCGGCACTTTCTTCGGCGCTTTTGCTTTGGCGCACTTCAATTGGATCGTGCTTGGCTGCGATCTTAGCAATCAGATCAAGCTGCATATCAATCTCGGCGTCAGACCCTTCGACCTCAATGATCAACAGCGCATTACAATCAGGATAGCCAGCTTGGGCAAAGTTTTCAGTTGTCTCGATGCAAAGCCGGTCCATAAATTCAATCGCCACGGGCAGAACGCCCGCCTTGATAATGTCTGCGACACAGGCGCCCGCGACCTCATTATCGTTAAAGGCCACCAACACCGGGCGCGCGCCTTCGGGTTTACGCAAAATCCGCAGGGTCGCTTCGGTAACAACACCAAGCTGGCCTTCCGACCCACAAATAAGTCCAAGCAGATCAAGCCCTGCAGCATCCAGGTGCGCACCACCGATCTCGAGGATTTCACCCTCCATCGTGACCATCTTGACGCCCATCAAATTGTTGGTCGTCACACCATATTTCAGACAATGCGCACCGCCCGAGTTCATAGCGATGTTACCAGCAATCGCGCATGCAAGCTGGCTGGAGGGATCAGGCGCGTAGAAGAATTCGTTCTCTTCAACGGCTCCGGTCACACTCAAATTAGTACGGCCAGATTGGACCCGCACGTAGCGGTCATCGTAGTTCGTTTCCAGAACTTCATTCATGCGCGACACCCCAAGGATCACACAATCCGCAGTGGGCAAAGCACCACCAGCAAGCGACGTGCCAGAGCCGCGCGGTACCACGGGGACGTTTTCTTCGTGGCAAATTTTCAAAACAGCCGCGACTTGTTCAGTTGTGCTTGGCAATACCGCGGCAAGCGGTGGGCACTTGTAAGCGGTGAGCGCATCGCATTCATACGCCTTCACCTCGCGTTCTTCATGGATCACTGCATCGGAGGGCAAAACCTCACTCAACCGACGCACAACAGCTGCTTTTTTTGACAACACAGCAGTATTCGGGACAGGCATTTCCATGATAAACGCTCCAGCTTGATACAATTGGTAAGGGAATATAACCAATTTCACGCTGGCGCAAGGATTCCCATCTTGCAAAACGCCGCAGCAAGGTTCACCCAAGGCGTATGGATTGGATCAAAATCATACATATTCTGTGCGTCATGGGCTGGATGACGTCCATCTTCGCCGTTCCCCGCGCGCTCATCTATTGGAAGCGCGACTTTGATAAACACGGTGTTAACGGTGATTTAGGCGATCTGACGTACCGACTGTATCGTTTTTCCGCAGGCCTTGCAGTGATCGCAATCTTCACTGGTATCTGGCTGGCAAGCGTTTGGGGCTTCCCGCAATGGGTTTGGTGGAAACTGGTTGTTGTGGCGTGCCTAGCTGCTCATTACGCCTACACCGGCAAGATGGTTTCAGCCGCCAAGCAGGGCCAATTCCCACGTTCTGACCGCTGGCTAAGAGTTTTCAATGAAGTGAGCGTCTTCGGCGCGATTGGTGTTTTGTGGCTCGTCGTGGTCAAACCTTTCTAGGCCTTGCGACTCTAGGCGCGCCGTCCTTCCCGCAACCACGCTGCAACACTTAAGCCTGCCGCAAGAAGCAAAAACAACCACGCAGGGACCAGCGACGTTAGGACCACGTCCGTCGTTTGATACGCCCCTCGCGGTGTTAGACCGATCCACCCCCGACCGGATGCCGGCCGGCCCACACGCACGTCCCGCAAACGCGGCACATCATCGATTATCGGGACAATACCGCCCTGTGTTTTCTCCACGGCGGGGGCCAATAAGTCAGGCGTGGCAATGGTATCAGCAAATTCTCGCGGCGCGGCGGGGCCAATCGCTTTCACAGCGTCAATTTTACCATCACTCAGGCGGTAAAGACCCATTTCATCCACCTCAAGCACCGCCTCAAATTGCCCAGGTGCAACCTCGCTCAGGGTAATCGTTTGCTCCGCACCATCAGGAGTTGTCACAAATACATCGGACACGTCATCAGACAAAGTACGCCGCGTGATGACAAGTGTATCCCCATCTTGTTCGGCGGTAAGCGTTTCTTCCTCAAGCTCGGGCTCTTTCATCATCCAATGCGCAAGGCGCCGCAACAGTTCAAGCTGCGGACCACCACCCTCAAAACCACGATCCCACAGCCATGCCTGATCCGATGCAAGCTGCGCCACACGCCCCTCACCCGCGCGGTCCAGAACCAGAAGCGGCTGATCATCCACGCCTGTCATCACAACTTGTCCCCGCTCAGCCTCAACCTCTATTTGTCGGAACCAACGCCCCCAAGTAGGTGGCTGCCCGCCTTTATTTGCACCAGTTAACCCACGGGTGACCGGATGCTTTGCACCAAGCTCTGACACCTGCGGTAAATACCCCTGTTCAATAACCCGCGCTGTGGGCCGCGCAGGCAAAACATCGGCCAGCGGAGAGCGGTAAATGGAAACTGCTGAAGCAAAGTCAGGACCCGCTGCAATCAAAACCGCACCGCCCTGCTCAACGTAGGTGCGGATGCTATCGATATAGGCCGTGGGCAAAATGCCCCGCCGTTTGTATCGATCAAATATAATCAAATCGAACTCATCGATCTTTTCCAAAAAAAGCTCGCGCGTTGGGAAAGCAATCAACGACAGCTCGTCAATGGGCACGCCGTCTTGCTTTTCGGGGGGGCGAAGGATTGTGAAGTGAACCAAATCCACGCTGCTGTCGGACTTCAAAAGGTTGCGCCAAGTCCGCTCGCCGGCGTGGGGTTCTCCGCTGACCAACAACACGCGCAAACGGTCCCGCACACCGTTGATCTGCACGACTGATGTGTTGTTGCGGGCTGTTAGCTCACCATCCAATTCCGGCGTTGAAAACTGCAACACATTCATGCCCCCGTGAGGCAGCGTCACGGGCAGTTGCAGGTCTTCACCCACTGGCACCTCAAAACGACGGGGCGCGCCACCGTCAATCGCAATGTCCAAAACCGCCCGACCGTTGGCCACAGCATTCGGGACAGCGCCCACATCATCCAGACGCAGACCCAGCAAAACCTCTTCGCCCAAAATCGCAAAAGCAGGCGCGTCTTGGACCGTCAGCTTCCTGTCCCAATCTTGAGCGCGTCCTGTCAAAAGGACATGAAACGGTGCCGGAAAATCTGGGGTGACAGATAGATCATGAACCACACCATCTGTAATCGCCACAATCCCGGCAACACGTGCACGAGGCTCTTCAGCAAGGATTTGCGACAAGCTGCTCATCAGTTTCGTACCCTGATCATCGGCACTGTCTGGCACATCTATCACGCGTAAGTCCGTGCTTGGCCGCGCCTGCACAGCCGTCACAATTACATCAAGTGCCTGCGTAGCTTGTGTGGAACGATCAGCAATATCTTGGCTGGCAGACTGATCAAGCGCGACAATCACAATGTCATTCAACGGCTCACGGGTTTCACGTTGCAGTGAAGGGTTGGCCATTGCTGACAACACGCAAGCCGAAGCCAAGGCCCGCAACCAAACACCCGAAAGGCCACGCCACAAAGCAAACGCCAACAACAGAGCACAGATCGCACCCGCCAACAAAATGACGGGCAAAGGTACCAACGGATTGATCAACACCTCATTCATCGCGTCACTGCCCCAACCGTTCAAGCAAGGCGGGAACATGCACTTGGTCCGCCTTATAATTGCCCGTCAGAACATACATGATCAGGTTCACCCCAAACCGGTAAGCAATCTCGCGCTGCCGCTCCCCTGCACGCCCACGACCGATTGGCGCCATAGGTCCACCAGACGGACTTACAGCCCATGCCGCCGCCCAGTCATTACCACCGATCACCACAGGGCTCACACCGTCATTGCGGTTTTGGGCGAGTAAATCAGTACCGTCGCCAACATCACTGCGCGACACCTCCACCCACACATCACGGCTGGTATGACGTCCGGGAAAGTCCTGCAGCAAATAAAACGACCGCGTTAGAACATGCCCGCGCGGAAGCGGCTCCAGCGCGGGAATATCAAGCGGTGCCGCAATCAACTGCAGGCGTTTCCCTTCGGGGCTGTTTGCACCAAACGAGGTTGTGCTACCGTCCCGCGTGTCGAAAAGGATCATACCGCCAGTGCGCAAATAGTTGTTAAGCTTGGCATAAGCATCCGCCGACGGCAGGGGCTGGTTCGCGGTGATAGGCCAGTACAGAAACGGAAAAAACGCAAGCTCATCAGTTCCCAAATCAATGGATGTTGGCACTGTTGGCTCAACCGATGTGCGCCGAAAAAGTACATCCGAGAGCCCGCGCAGACCCGCAAGCGCCATTTCATCCACACGCGCATCACCCGTCAAAACATGAGCAAGCGAGACCTCTGCCGTGGCCTCAATCGCGCGAATATCATTGGGCTGCCCGCCCTGCGCATAGGCCGGATCAATACTTAAATTGGGCAAAAAAGCCCCAAGGAAAATCGCCGCGACGCTTGGTCCCAAAAGACGGCCCGCAAGCCAAAGCGAGGCGATAATGTCGACTGACAGGAACGCCAAAGCTACGCTCAAAAGCCAACCTTTCAGCGGCTGCTCTGCGGGCAGGCTAAGCCCCTCAACCACGACACTGCTTGGCCAATCAGGCGCCGCAAGACGCGCACCACTGCCTAACACATTAAGCGCCAGACTGCGTGCATCGCTGGTGTAAATTCCGGGACGCACTTGATCATTCACGCCACCATCAGTGAGGGCTAATTCAAGTTGCTCGCCGCTTAGGCCCGCTTGCGTGTTCACGGCTTCAAGCCGCCCATTCGCGCCAAGTTCTGCCGTCAACTGCCAAGTGGTTCCCTGCAAATCACCCGCCGCATCACCTTGTCCGCGTGCGCTGATTGAAAGCCGTTCCAGCATCTGCACAAACAAGCCAGATAACGGAAGGTTAGACCACTCGGCGTTTGCAGTGATGTGGAACAAGACAACCTGCCCCTGTCCAAGTGCCTTGCGTGTGACCAGCGGCGTGCCATCGCTCAGTTCAGCCAGAACGCGCTGTGCCAAATTCGAATCAGGCTCTGCAACAAGCTGGCTGTTGATCGCAACATCCGCAGGAACATCGAGGCCATAAAACGGTGTATCAGCAGCAAATGGCGCAAGCGATTTCGGCTCGCCCCACGACATCGCACCGCCAACTGAACGCCCACCAGACCGCAAGCGTACGGGCATAAGGGGGTCTTGTGCGCCTCGCGCCACATCACTGGCCGCAAGGCGCGGCCCAGAAAATCGCAACATCAGCCCGCCGCTTTCAACCCAATCCGTCAACCCCTGTGTCTCTGCTTGGGTTAAATTAGCCACGTCAGCTAAAACAATCACATCAGGATTAGCCAACAACGCATCCGGCAATGCGCCTTGGATAAGGTCCGCAGTAGGACGCAGCGCACGTTCCAAGTAATAAAGCTGAGACAGTAGTTGTGCGCCCTCACCGGCACTGCGCCCGTCAATCAGCGCAATTTCACGTCGCCGTAGCTCATCATCAGAAAGGGTGAATGCCCCAGCGGTTGCGATGCCTTCAATTTCAAAGCGGCTCACACGATTACGCAGCTCAGCCGGTAGGACTATCTCTGCCTGCGCGCTCATGTCTAAGGCCGCAAAAGAGAGAGGCACCTGCGTTAGTACGCGCTCAATGCCTGCAGGATCGCGACCCACAGCGTTTACGATTATCTCTTGTGCTGTGCCGGATCTGTTGCGCAGGGCTTCAATTATGACAACACCGTCTTGCAAAACCGCGGGCGTAAGGCCGAAAATCGGGGCGCTTTCCTCAAATGTTGTGACCTCTGACTTGGTCTGAAGTGCTGCAAGTAAAGGCAAACGCTCCTCACGCGCCAAGCCGTCACTCATCCACAAAACTTGCGCACCCTCAGGCACATCCGCCACCCAATCAGGACCGCTTGTGGCCGCCCAAGGTTGGGGGGCCAGCCCCGCAAGACGGCTGCGCCAAACATCCGCCGCTGCAAACTCAAGACCAACCACAGGGTCAGTTAAACGGACTACTGCAGCGCGCCGACCTTGGCGGGACGCTGCCTCTAACGCACTGTCAATTCTGTCCAGTTGCGCTGGCCAATTTTGCGCGCTGGCCCAAGTGCCATCAATAACAATGACCAAAGGCCCCTTAGTATTTTGCGTCTCCGCTGAAGGGTTCAAAACCGGGCCAGCAAAGCCGATGATTACCGCCGCAACGGCCAACATTCGCAGCAACATCAGCCACCATGGCGTTTTGTCAGCCTCAACCTCTGTATCCTTAAGCCCAAGCAGGAGTGACACCGCAGGAAACCGGCGTTTGATTGGCGCAGGCGGCACGGCGCGCAGTAAAAACCATAAGATCGGCAGGGCCAACAAACCCAGCAACAGCCATGGCGCACCGAATGCGATGTTGAATACGGCCGACATCTAAGTCCTGCCCAAGGCTTGATAAGCCCAAAGCAACGCCAGTTGAGGCGACTGATCCGTGTGGTGCGTGTGAAACTGCCAACCTGTCGCGCTTGCCAATCCCGAAAGGGCCGCCTTGCGCGCGGCCAGTCGTTCCAGATAGCGGTCCCGCAGATCACCCGCGCGCTTGGTTTCGTGGCGTAGCACACCGGTAATACTCTCAAAAATAGTGCGCCCCTTGAAGGGAAAGACTTCTTCTTGTGGGTCCAGCGTTTGGATCAAAACACCGCGTACCCCGCGTGAGGCGGCCTCGGAAACAGCGGCTTCAATTGCAGCAAGATCGCCCAGAAAATCACTTATGAAAACAGCCGTTGAATGCGCTGCCAACTGACGCGCATCAGGCGCAGAAAAGTCCGCGTCAATCTCGGCCTTCGACAGTGCCGCAGCAACACGCGTCAACTGTCCCATCCCGGCGCGCGGAACGGTGTCACCATCCGTCAGCCCAACCCGTTCTCCGCCACGCAACATAATGATCGCCAAGGCAAGCCCCAACAGCTGTGCACGTTCTGATTTGGTTGGATTACCTTTGCTTGCAAAGCGCATGGAGGCGGCAGGATCGACCCACATTGAAACACTCTGCGCCGTTTGCCACTCTAACTCGCGGACAAACCGAGTGTCGGGGGATTTTGCCGAACGTCGCCAGTCAATCATGCGCGGCTCATCTCCGGCGCGGTGGTGACGATATTGCCAGAACTCTTCGCCCATGCCGGCCCTGCGCCGTCCATGCACGCCCATCATCACCGTTGAGGCCAGCTGCTCTGCTGCCACCTGCAACGCGGGCAGCTTGCTTGCCTCACTCTCGGCACCTAGCCGTGTGGAGAGAGCCGATGCCACCATTACGCGGCCTTTGATCCCGCACCCAAATCAGCAGCGACAGATGAGATCAGCGCCTCAAGAGCTACGCCTTGGGCACGCGCCGCAAATGACAGCGCCATACGGTGCTTAATTACCGGCACGGCCATGGCGGCCACGTCTTCAAGGGATGGCGCTAAGCGACCCTCAAGCAATGCGCGCGCCCGAACGGTCAACATCAAGGCCTGTGCCGCACGCGGACCCGGCCCCCATGCAACAGCTTCGCGGACTTGTTCTGAGGCTGTGGCTTCGTCAGGTCGGCATGCACGCACCAAATCTAAAATCGCGTCAACCACAGCATCGCCCACAGGCATTCGGCGCACGAGCCGTTCGGCATCGCGTAACTCTGTGGCCTCAAAAACCTGCTCAGACACCGCATCTTCGGCGCCTGTCGTTGCTAACAGGATGTCACGCTCTGTGCTACGATCCGGGTTTTTCACATCAATTTGCACCAAAAAACGGTCCAGTTGGGCCTCTGGCAACGGGTACGTACCTTCCTGCTCAATGGGGTTTTGCGTGGCCAACACATGGAACGGATCACCCAAAGCTCGCTGTTCACCAGCCACGCTAACTTCACGTTCTTGCATAGCTTGCAGCAAGGCCGATTGGGTACGCGGGCTGGCGCGGTTGATCTCGTCCGCCATCAAAAGCTGGCAAAAAATAGGGCCTTCGATGAACCGGAACGCGCGCTTTCCGTCCACATCATCAAGAATTTCGGACCCAATAATGTCGGCGGGCATCAGATCGGGTGTGAATTGCACACGGCGCTGATCAAGCCCCATAACAGTACCAAGAGTATCAACAAGCCGCGTTTTGCCCAGCCCCGGCAGACCAACCAACAGGCCATGGCCGCCAGATAGTAGCGCCGCGAGACACAACTCAACCACACGCTCTTGGCCGATAAAGCGTTTGGTGATGCTCGTTTTGGCCGCCGCCAGTTTCACGCCCAGCGCATCTATTTGCGCCACCATTTCTGCTTCGGCCATGACAAATCTCCTCAACCGCATATATCGTTATCAAACCATGTAAAACGCAAAGGGCAAATGACAAAACAATGAGCGATCACATCAATGTGCCCCCGTCCGCAGAAGGCATCGCCGCATCCGCGCAGGCCGCGCAAAAAGGCAAAGGTTTACCGCCGGTTCATCTGTGGAATCCGCCTTTCTGCGGCGATTTAGACATGGAAATCAAACGCGATGGCACCTGGTTTTACCAAGGCACCCCCATCGGCAGGCAACCGCTCGTGCGACTGTTTTCAACAATTTTGAAACGCGAGGGCGACAAATACTTTTTGGTCACGCCAGTCGAAAAAGTAGGCCTTCGGGTGGTGGACGCGCCGTTTGTGGCAATTGATTTTGACGAAACGCAACGCGGGCTGACGTTTCACACGAACGTAGGTGATGTGGTCGTAGCTGGCCCAGATCACCCCATTCGCGTCAGTTATAGCGATGCAGGCGAACCCTCACCCTATATTCTGGTACGTAGCAATCTTGAGGCGTTGATTGATCGCAAGTCATTCTACCGGCTTGCTGATATCGGGCACCACCAAGACCACGAGGGCGCAAAATGGTTTGGCGTCACCTCTCAGGGAAGTTTCTTTCCGCTCATCCGCTCGGCTGATTTGGAGACCTGAGCCGCGCTAATGCGCCTCAGCCCAGTTCGCCCCGCGACCCGCATCAACAATCAGCGGCACATCAAGATGTACCGCCGGGTTGGCCGCGTTCTCCATCACCTCTTTGGCCACAGCCGTTAGTGCGTCAGCGGCGTCCGCATCTACCTCGAACAACAGCTCGTCATGTACCTGCAAAAGCATCTTGGCAGGCAAATCAGCAATAGCATCAGGCATCCGGATCATCGCACGACGAATGACATCCGCCGCAGTGCCCTGAATGGGGGCGTTGATGGCGGCGCGTTGCGCAAAGCCAGCCCGCGGACCTTTGGCGGCAATCTCTGGCGTGTTGATTTTGCGTCCGAAAAGCGTCTCAACGTACAGGTGCTCTTTTGCAAAAGCTTTCGTCTCGGTCATGTAATCCTTGATGCCGGGGAAGCGTTCAAAATAGCGGTCAATAAAGCCCTGCGCCTCAGCACGCGGAATGCGCAAGTTGCGCGCAAGACCAAAGCCACTAATGCCGTAGATCACTCCGAAATTGATGGCCTTTGCCTGGCGGCGTACGTCAGGTGTCATCTCATCAAGGGGGACATTGAACATCTCGGATGCAGTTAGCGCGTGAATATCCAAACCGTCCTTAAATGCCTGCTTTAGCTCCGCAATATCAGCCATATGGGCCAATATCCGCAGCTCAATCTGACTGTAATCTAGCGCCACAAGCACTTTGCCTTCAGGGGCTACAAACGCCTCACGAATGCGGCGGCCCTCCTCAGAACGAATTGGAATGTTTTGCAAATTCGGATCCGTAGAGGCAAGGCGGCCAGTATTGGCACCAGCGATTGAATAGCTTGTGTGAACGCGGCCCGTATGTGGATTGATGTGATCTTGCAGCGCGTCTGTGTAGGTCGATTTCAGCTTGCTCAGCTGCCGCCAATCCAAAACACGGGCCGGCAGATCATGCTCGGTGGCAAGGTCCTCAAGCACTTCGGCACCCGTTGCATACGCACCGGTTTTGCCCTTCTTGCCACCCTCGATACCCATCTCATCAAATAGGATTTCACCCAATTGTTTGGGGGAGCCTACGTTAAAGCTACGTCCCGCTAGCTTGTGAATTTCGTCCTCAAGCCCTGCCATTTTCTGGGCAAAGGCATTTGACATCCGGCTCAGAGTATCGCGGTCAACTTGCACACCTGTCCGCTCCATCTGGGCCAACACAGGCACCAAAGGACACTCAAGCGTTTCATAGACTTTGGTGACTTGGCTGCGGTGCAACCGTGGCTTGAAGTACTGCCACAAGCGTAGCGTGATATCCGCATCCTCTGCCGCATAAGGCACCGCCTCCTCAACAGGGACGCGGTCAAAGGTGCGCGCTGATTTACCTGTGCCCAAAAGCGGCTTGATCGGGATTGGTGTATGGCTCAAATACCGATCCGACAGTGCATCCATACCGTGGTTATGCAAACCGGCGTTCATGGCGTAAGACATCAACATCGTGTCATCAATCGGGTGCACGGCGATGCCTTCATTAGCAAAAATCTTAGCATCGTATTTCATGTTCTGGCCGATTTTCACGATGCTCGGGTCTTCAAGCATTGGCTTGAGCATACTCAGGCAAGTGGCAAAATCCATTTGCCCCTCGGCCAGCGTGTCATCCCCGAACAAATCATCCGCATCGCCACCTTTATGGGTCAGCGGAATATAGCAGGCCTTGCCCGCATCCACGCATAAAGAAACGCCCACCAGATCGGCAATCATCTCGTTCAGGCCAGTTGTCTCCGTATCCACCGCCACATAACCACGGGCATAAATACGGTCGATCCACAACTGGAGGGCTTCTGAGGTTTTCACCCATTCATAGGCGGCTGCATCAAAAGGCACCGCTTCGGCTTCGGGTGCGTCTGCACTGATGACAGGCGTATCTTCAATGGTAGGAGCCTCTGCGCCCAAAGTATCAGCAATGCGCCGCGTCAGGGTGCGGAACTCCATCTCAGCCAAGAAGGCCAGAAGCTGCTCCGGATCAGGGTCGCGAACTTCCAAATCATCGAGGCCATAATCCAACGGCGTCTGATCATCGAGGGTCACAAGACGTTTTGACAGCTCAATTTGTTCGCGGTGATTGATCAGCGTTTCACGGCGTTTGGGCTGTTTGATCTCAGACGCGCGGTCCAGCAACGTTTCCAGATCGCCATACTCATTGATCAACAACGCAGCAGTTTTCACGCCGATACCCGGCGCGCCCGGCACGTTATCAACGCTATCGCCTGCAAGCGCCTGCACATCCACAACACGCTCAGGGCCAACACCAAACTTTGCCTCAACTCCTTCGCTATCAATCAGGTTGTTTTTCATGGCGTCGAACATCTCAACTCCGCCACCGACAAGTTGCATCAGATCTTTATCGCTTGAAATGATCGTGCAGCGCCCACCCGCTTCACGCGCCATGCGCGCGAGCGTCGCAATGATATCGTCCGCCTCATAGCCAGCCTGCTCTTTGCACGCGATGTTAAACGCTTCGGTCGCTTTGCGGGTTAACGGGATTTGCGGGCGTAGGTCCTCGGGCATCGCATCGCGATTGGCCTTGTAAAGATCATACATATCGTTGCGGAACGTATGACTGCCCTTGTCAAAGATGACGGCCAAATGGGTTACATCACTGCCCGTGTTGCCCTCAACGTAGCGCTGCAACATGTTGCAAAAGCCCGATACTGCACCAATCGGCAGCCCGTCTGACTTGCGGGTCAGCGGTGGCAACGCGTGATAGGCACGGAAGATAAATGCTGATCCGTCGATAAGGTGCAGATGGCAGCCGGGTCCAAAAGTCATAGGGGTCGCTCCAGATTAAGTAAGCGCCACCAAACGATCACAGCGCCGCAGCGGTGGTTTACGCTTTGTCTTGGTGATCCTGATGGATCATTTTGCAGTCACAGTAGGGGCATTCAACCCAACCGTGCTCTTGCGGGATTTGCAGCCAAACGCGAGGGTGGCCAAGCGCGCCCTCACCGCCATCACAGGCCACGCGGTATTGCTCGACGATACGTGTTTCAGGGGCTTGTGTTGCCATGATGCAATGTCCTTGGTTGTCGCGGGGCGTCGCCCGCTCTAAGTCTGGCCCTAAGATATACATGACACGCGCAGGGGCAAGACCGACATGGACCAATCCGCCATAGAAATCACCGGACTGCGCAAGACCTATGCCAGCGGGCATGAGGCCTTGAAAGGCATCGACCTAACCATCCCTAAAGGGTCCATCTTTGGGCTTTTGGGGCCAAACGGTGCAGGCAAGTCGACTCTCATCAATATTCTGGCGGGCTTGGTGCTTAAATCATCAGGTAACGTAAAGATTTGGGGGTTTGATCAGGACATCAATCCAAGGCAATCGCGCGCCAGCATTGGTGTGATGCCCCAAGAGCTTAACCTCGATCCATTCTTTACACCGCGCGGCGCAATGGAAATGCAGGCAGGGCTTTACGGCGTCCCAAAGGCTGAGCGGCGCACGGATCAGATCCTTGAGATCATCGGCCTTGCAGACAAAGGCGATGCCTATGCGCGTTCGCTTTCTGGTGGCATGCGCCGACGGCTGTTGCTTGGCAAAGCATTGGTTCACGCGCCCAACGTACTGGTTCTGGACGAGCCCACCGCAGGCGTTGATATTGAACTGCGTAATATGCTTTGGGAGAATGTGCGTAAGCTGAACGAACAGGGCATGACGATTATCCTGACCACGCACTACCTCGAAGAAGCTGAAGAAATGTGTGACGAAATCGCCATCATCAACCACGGCGAGAAAGTTGCGCAGGACACTACGCAAAACCTATTGGGACGGGTCGATGCAAAAACGCTCTTGATCACACCCTCTGAGGGTGATCCAAGTACGATTGATCTGCCACAGGGCGTAGAGATGAGCGTACGCGACGGCGGCCAGATCGCGTTCAGTTACAACCGCAAAACCACACCAGCGGATGCAGTCCTTGATGCGGTGCGCGCGGCGGGCGTCAAAATCGCAGACGTGCGCACCGAAGAAGCCGACCTGGAAGAAGTGTTTCTGGCCCTCACCAAAAGCGCTTAGGCCTGCGGCAAAAGCCCGCCAAGTCCGCGCCCTGCAACCACATGAACGTGCATGTGTGGGACTTCTTGATTGCCGTCCTGCCCCGCGTTTGAAACCAAACGATAGCCAGAACCAGCAGAGCCCGGGCACACACCCAATGCATTGCACACATCAGCAACTGCGCGTGTGAAATCAACAATTTCAGCATCTGACGCCTCAGAAGCAAAGTGATCGTAAGTCACATAAGCCCCTTTGGGGATAATCAGCACGTGCTCGGGGGCTTGGGGCGCAACATCCCGAAACGCCAAGGTATGTTCGGTCTCATGGACAGTTGTGTTCGGGATTTCTCCGCGCAAAATCTTGGCGAAGATATTTTGATCGTCATACACATAAGCCATCGGTGCACCTCATTGTTTACCAGTCTAAGCCGCGACCTAATCAACGAACAAATGTTCAGTTTCGGCAATGTTCGCAGCGTCAGCCATAGGTATACCTAAGAACGCTGCAAGCGCATCCGCATTTTTCTGCGTTGATTGATCTTGGGCAAACTTGAAGTGATTGGGGTAGCCGCGGTCGTTGATCTGTTCGCTTTCAAACGTCACATCATAGCGGATCGTCGGCAACAAAGTTTTCATCGTGTCATCAGACGTATCCGCACCCGCAAGCCCTACGCGCTGCGCATGACCCCGCAGATAGTCGTCACTGAATTCACACTCCAACTCAAGCAGCTTTGTGGTGCTCCGATCGGCATAAAAGTCATCCAGTAACTCAATACTCGCAGGATCAAGGCAGACAACCAGACGCTCTGTCTCGTGATGCTCAAACAGCATGCGCATCAACGCACGGCGATGACGCATCCGCTTATCCAGAGTTTTCTGGATGCCACCCAAATCAGGCAACACGACATCGTTTTCGTTAAACAGATAGGCAATCGTAGGCACATCTGTCTCCGCCGCGATGCGTTTGAGCAACCTCTTGGCCACATGCCATTTCTTGCATGCGATAATCATCAACTCTCGGTTTCGGCCCAAACTACTTTCAGTCTCCCAAAAGCGCGGAGCGAACCGCCGACCGATCCGGCCACGCTTGGACAGAAACTGAAACAAATTGCGCCCCTCGTCCGAGACTTGAAATTCAGCGGCGTCATCAACGTAAAGCGCGCCCAGTCGGGCCTTTAAGTCAGTGGCGTCAGGGCTAATTTTACGGGCAAACAGAAAATCTTGGCGAAGCAACAACTCGTAATGATCATTGTAGAATGTCATCGGCATGCCGTAGTCCGTGAACAGCAAAAACGTCAAAGGCCGGCATTCAATCTCTCGGTCGGGGACCACATGGCGCACGATGGTTTGGAAAAATGTCTCGTCCGGTATCCATGTCGTTTTGAAAAAGCGCATCACATCGCGCCGCTCTCGGGTAAAATCCAAAACCCATTCAACGGTTCTGCGGCGCAAACACCACCATTGTGAACCGATCTGAACTTGCAAATCATCCGGCACCGAGCGGGCTAACCCAAGAGCACGCTGCGCCTCAAAACATTTATAAAACAGCCATTTGTGTTGCCGTTCGTTAAAGAAATGTCGGTAAATCAGGCGCTCTTCTTTCCAGCCTGTTTTGATCCAGTCGCTCTCAAAATAATCAAACGACTCAATGTAATCTTTATCGTCTGCATCCAGAAAGTCATGAGCATACCGCGCGGATTTGATCGACATACAATCACCGGAAACCATGTAAAAATGGCTCGCACGCGGAAATGCTTCAACTGCTGCCTCAAGCGCGTAAAGCGTGGCCTGCACCAAAGACCACTCACCCCAACCGCACTTAATACGGCGCTTTGAAAACGTAACGTTTGGGTTGTCCTCAAGCGCCTCTTTGATCGCGCGGAAGTCCGCTTGGGCCGCACGTGCATCGAAATGGATCGCAATAAAATCGCCCGCTGCCGTCAACTGCCGCGCCTGCGCGATAATGCCTGCAGGGTCTTTATGACATAAAAGGATGAACGCGATTTTAGCCATTTTGGAACCAGTAACTTAAATTCTTATACCATTATCCGGCCTAGATACCCCAAAGAGCCTGCGAATATACACAGTTTGTTTGCATTTTCGGCCTTATCATGCCCAAACAGGTGTAGAACCTGTCGATTAATAGAATGTTGAGTGAGTGACGAAATGGGTTTTCCAGGGACGTGGATGACAGAGAGCGAAAGCGTGATGTACCGTGTGGTGCCCAAATGCGCCTGCTCATCGATCGGTCAAATTATGTACTACTCCGATCACGGTGTATTTTTTGACGGCGACATCCACGACAGCAAAGACAAACTGCATAAGTGGGCCCAAGAAGACAGCCAACCCCTGATTGAGGCGAACGCAAAGGCCCACAAAAGCTACGCGTTTACCTGCGTGCGCAATCCCTACACCCGCATTTTATCTTCATTTTTCGACAAAATCTGCGGGATACAGCGCAACGGTAAGCGATACCGCGGCAACCTTGTTCCGCTCTTGATCCAAAAATACGGCATTGAAGTGGGCTCGCCGGAAGACGGATTTGAGTTTGATCAGATCAAGTCGTTTCGCCGCTTTTTGCTTTTTGCCCGCGACACCATTCGCTGGAAACGCCCGATGGATCCTGACATCCACTGGTCCGCGATGTCGGGGCATGTGTCGACCTTCATCATGAACGGCGGCACCTACGACAACATCTTTTTTACTGAGAAATTTAACGACGGAATGCAGTCAGTTCTCGATGCAATTGAAACGCCCCATAGGGTTGACCTTAATACCATCCCCCGCTTCAACGAGTCTGAGGGGCACGGCCCAAAACGCCTTCATCCGGTTGAAGACTACTTTGATGATATGTCCATGCATCTGATGTTTGAAATCTACAAACGTGACTTCAAACTGTTCAAATATGATTTCGAAAACCCCGCCAACAAAATGCCACTAGGGGATGTAGATTTGGCGGAAGTACATGCCAAATTGGGCGAGTAAGGCCGCCTAAAAGCTTGGCAGCACGCCGCCCAGCTCATCTTCGATATGGGTCTGGATAATTTGATCAAAACTAGCTTCGGCAACAAAGCCGTGCGCCAGCGCCCGCTGTGGGTCAAACGCTTTGGGCCAGGTTGACACAATAGCATCCACAGCCGCGTCCGCTTCAAAACGCACTAGTGCCCGTGCCTTTGGACCCGCGACCCGTTCCAGCGCGTCTAACATTTCACCTACCGATGCACTTACACCCGGCAGACAAAGCGCCCGTCTTGGCCCAAGAGCAGCCGTATCAATTTCAGCGCCATGCGCCAAAAAGCCGACAGCGGCGCGGGGGCTGGCAAACCAATGGCGCAAACTTTCCGCGACAGGCAATACTGCCTCCTGCCCCGCCAAAGGTTCACGCAGGATGCTCGAGTAAAATCCAGATGCTGCCTTATTTGGGGCACCGGGCCGAATGCAAATCGTGGGCAACCGCAGGCTCACGCCATCGATAAAACCTTTGCGCGTGTAATCATTCACCAGCATTTCGCCCAATGATTTCTGCGTACCGTAACTCGACAATGGAAGTGTCGCAGTGTCGTCCAAGATGACATCAGGCAAAGGCGCGCCGTAAATCGCCAAAGACGACGCAAACACCACGCGCGGACAATACGCTTGCTGACCACGGATCGCCTCAAGAACATTCTGTGTGCCGCCAAGATTGATCGCGTAGCCTTTGTCAAAATTGGCCTCAGCTTCACCAGATACAATTGCCGCTAGATGAAAAATCACATCGGGGCGCTCGTTAATCAACGCGCTAACTTGGCCAGCATCCGTGATGTTCACCTCGACGCACCGCGCGCCGTCTTGGGAGGGCGCAATCACATCCGCAAGGACAAGTTCAGAAATGTCATGCCCCTGAATACGCCCAACACGTTGCAGATGAAGCGCCAGCTTGCGCCCCAACATACCCGCCGCCCCAAGAATGAGAACTTTCATAATTTAGATCAGCCCGTTTTGCTTAAAGAGCGCCTGCAGATCGGCCTCAGGGCGCGCACCCATGTGGCTGATGATTTCCGCAGCACAAACGTTACCCATTTTTCCACAGGTCTCAAGATCAGCGCCCGTCGCAAGGCCGTACAAAAAGCCCGCTGCAAAAAGATCACCCGCGCCAGTCGCATCCACGGGCACCACCTCTTGCACGCCCACATGAACACGCGTCTCACCTTGCACAATCGTCACGCCATCACCCGACTGGGTACAAACGACCAGCGGGCAAATTTCGGCTGCCTTCCCAAGGGCTGCATCAAGATCATCGGCCTGAAACAATGACAGCAATTCGGCACGGTTGCCGATGAAGTAATCCAACTCATCCTTGATCAGGGCCAGAAAGTCATCGCGGTGACGTTCTACACAAAAAGGATCAGAAATGGCGATGCCAGCTTTACCGCCAGCAGCCCGACAAGCACGCGCAGTTTTCAAAAACGCTTCTTTTCCTTTGTCTTTGTCGAAAAGGTAGCCTTCCAAAAACACAATCTCGGCCTGATCCGCCACACCATCCGCAAGATCATCAGGACCCAGTTCTGCAGACACACCGAGATAGGTGTTCATCGAGCGTTCACCATCAGGGCTCACAAAAATCATTGACCGCGACGTAGGCGCCTCTGCTCCTGCGACGGGCGCGTTTACAAAATCTGTACCACCCTGCTCCATCGCATCTGCGTAAAACGTCCCAAGCGCATCATCAGCGACCCGCCCCACAAAGCCCGTCTTCAACCCAAGGTTCCCCAACCCCGCCAGCGTATTAGCGACCGAACCGCCTGGTGCCTGAACACGGTTGTCCATTGCACCATAAAGCGTCTCGGCGCGCTCACGCTCGACCAGCTGCATAATGCCTTTTTCGATGCCCATATGCGCCAAAAACTGATCATCTGATTGGGTCAGTACATCAACAATGGCATTACCAATGCCGACAACTTTGTACGTTTTCATAAATTCTTGTCCTCAAAGGTGCACAGGTCACGGATCAAACACGTGCTGCACATTGGTTTTCGCGCTTTGCATACGTATCGGCCATGTAAAATCAACCAATGATGCGCGTGATGTTGAAAGTCAGCCGGCACGTGATCTTCGATTGCGCGCTCAATCGCAACCACATCTTTGCCAACAGCAATGCCCGTGCGGTTCCCGATGCGCAAAATATGCGTATCTACTGCCTGCGTCGGCATCCCCCACCACATATTCAGCACGACATTAGCCGTTTTGCGCCCCACACCAGGCAGCGCCTCAAGGGCAGCGCGCGAATTAGGCACGACACCGCCATGCTCTTCGACCAGAATGCGGCTTAACTTAATGACGTTCTTGGCCTTGTTGCTATAAAGCCCGATCGTTTTGATGTGCTCAATCACAGCTTCTTCACCCAAAGCCAGCATCTTTTCAGGGGTGTCAGCTATCTTGAACAGCTCACGCGTTGCACGGTTCACGCCCACATCTGTGGACTGCGCAGACAGCGCCACAGCCACCACAAGCGTGTAGGCATTGACGTGATCCAACTCACCCTTGGGTTCGGGGTCGGCTGCATGAAAACGCGTAAATATCTCGCGCATGGTGTGATAATCGAGCTGCTTTACCATGACAAAACCTATGCCCGTTGCAAGCAAAAGCGGCAAGGTTTTTCGCCCACTCCGCCGCCTACGTGCGGCCATCCCATTAAAATTTTCGCAAAAACACCGTGACAGCATGGGCGCGTGTTTACGCACTGTTAGCCGCTTGGCGGGTAATCACGAAGAGACATCTAACGCCAAACGGGAGAAACGATCCGTGCTATCAGGACTTGGGCCAGGCTCATATGTAATGACCTCACAAGGGGAGCTACCCGTTGAATGGCTTGCGGTGGGCGATCAACTGGTGACGCGCGATCACGGCCTGCAGCCTTTACGCCACATTGAGCGTACGCGAGGGACTGAGGACAACCCGCTGCCCGATCCGCTTGTCCTCCCCCTGCCCGAGGAGAGCATCTCACGGCAAAGCGACCCGCTTTATATGGCTCCGCTGCAAATGGTGATGATGCAACATCCCCTGATCGAAATTCACTTCGCCGTTCAAGAAGCCGTTTGCCCCATCATCGCACTGTCACGCCGAAAAATATCCCGCTACGTCAGCGCGCGGCCCTTGGTTTACCACACTCTCGTCTTGCCAATGCATGCATTAATCATGGTAAACGGGTTATGGATTGAAAGCTGTGGCTATGTGCAAAGTCAACGGATTAGAATTCCCGCAAGTACCAAAACCGATGTTTTAGACCCAACCCACAAAGCACCACGCCGCGTCCTAACCGCATGGGAAGCTAAGCTGATGCGCAGGCTGATCCCACAAAATCTGAATATTCGCGATATCATCTGTGCGGCCTAAAACCCGCAAGAATTGGGTCGCAAACCATAGCGCATCTGCGTTACGCTGCATTAGGGCTTAGCAGCAAGGACCCACATAAATGGCCAAGGCAGATCAATCGGAACCCTATCACTACGGGCTGATCAAACGTGCCATTGAGGTGATTGATGGCCACGAAGGCAAACAACTATCGCTTGACGATATCGCCCGCGAAATGGGCATGAGTGCGGCGCATTTTCAGCGCACATTCAGTCAGTGGGCAGGTGTCTCACCAAAACGCTTTCAACAGTTTCTGACCCTCAGTCACGCCAAAAACATGCTGCACAATAACTTCACGACGCTCGATACTGCCGCTGAGGTAGGGTTATCTGGCACAGGCCGCCTGCACGACCTGTTCGTGAAGTGGGAAGCCATGAGCCCCGGTGAATTTGCCCGCAAGGGAAAAGGCCTGACCATTCATTTCGGCTGGTTCGCAACCCCGTTTGGGCAAGCACTAGCCATGGGAACCGACCGCGGTCTTTGCGGCCTCGCGTTCAGCGATGATTGTGGTTCAGAGGCCACGTGGCGCGATATGTCCGGCCGTTGGCCCCACGCGCATTTCGTTGAAAACCGCGCCGCCCTTAAGAATTGGGTAAGTGCCGCCTTAAATCAAAGCGGTGACACGTCATTGCACCTGATGGGAGCGCCATTTCAGATTAAAGTCTGGGAGGCGCTGCTCACGATCCCATCGGGCCACGTCACTACCTACTCCGAAATCGCGCATGCCGTGGGCAACCCAAAGGCAGTCCGCGCCGTTGGTACTGCAGTTGGACGCAACCCCGTCAGTTGGTTAATACCATGTCACCGCGCACTGCGTAAATCAGGCGGCTTGGGGGGATATCACTGGGGCCTTCCCGTCAAGCGCGCGATGCTGGCCTATGAGACTGCGCGGTTGACGCCGGACGCGTAGCGCAACCTCGGCGTATTTTGGCGCATCAATCCGTACTGATATTGGATAACACGCTGCTCTGACGCATATTGGCCTTAACCAAGTTAACCAAAAATATGCATAATGAGGCTACCGATGTTTTTGAAGAAAACCCTACTGATCAGCACAATCGCGGCGCTGTCGCTTAGCGCCTGTACAGAATTTGAGGGCGTCGCCAGCCCTGATGATCCCAACCGTCGCACCAAAAACGGCGCTGTCATAGGCGCGCTAGCGGGTGCAGCTACGGGCCTGATCAAGGGCGACACCAGTAGCCAGCGCCGCGAGCAAGCGGTGGTTGGTGCATTGATTGGCGCAGGTGTGGGCGGTGCAATCGGAGCCCGCCTTGATCGCCAAGCGCAAGATCTGCGGGATGACTTTTCCAGTAGCGGTATCACCATTGAAAACACCGGCTCAGAATTAATCGTGACAATGCCGCAAGATGTTTTGTTCGGAACAGACAGCGCTGATGTGCGCGCCGATCTTAAGCGAGACCTGCGTGCTTTGGCGGGCAACCTGCAAAGCTATCCTGACAGCACAATCGACATCTATGGTCATACCGATGACACGGGGTCAGAAGAATACAACGCTAATCTATCCACTCGTCGTGCCCAGGCGGTTGCGTCTGTTTTGATGGATGCTGGCGTCGCACCACGGCGTTTGCGCGCGTTGGGGCAAGGCGAAACAAGCCCCATTGCCACCAACGAAACACCCCAAGGCCGCGCTAAGAACCGCCGCGTCGAATTCATTATCCGGCCCACTGACGCCTGATCTATTGGCAATTCTGCTTGGTGGTCATATTGTTTGACCAATCCAAGGAGGCCATATGCCATTCGATCCGATCAGGTCTGAGAAATTATCTGGCGCGGTTGTGCGCCAGATTGAGCTTCTTATTCTGCGCGGCGTTCTGCGACCAGGCGAGCGGTTACCTTCCGAGCGCGACCTTGCTGAACGCCTTGGCGTATCGCGCCCTTCTCTTCGTGAGGCGGTGGCCGAATTGCAGGACAAAAAGCTATTAGAGACGCGGGCAAGCGCGGGCATCTACGTGGCAGAGGTCCTTGGATCAGCTTTTAATCAGAACTTAGTGTCCCTGTTTGCCAGCCATGATGAAGCCGTTTTTGATTATATTCGGTTTCGCCGTGACATGGAGGGCATCGCTGCGGCACGCGCCGCTGTGCATGGCTCTGACACCGACCTCAAAATTATCGACACAATTTATAAAAAAATGGAAGTTGCACACGCAAAACGTAACTCAACTGATGAGGCGCGTTTGGATGCCGATTTTCATATGGCCATTATCGAAGCGAGCCACAACATTATCATGCTTCACATGATGCGCTCAATGTTTGATCTGTTGAAAGAAGGCGTGTTTTACAACCGTGGCATCATGTTCAAACAGCGCACCACACGTGACACTCTTTTGAAGCAGCACGGTGCAATGAATGCAGCCGTCCAAGCCCGCGACCCTGACGCCGCCCGCCGTGCAGTAACCGCTCATTTGGATTTTGTAGAAGCCGCACTTGATACCCATCAAAAGCGTGAAGCCCACGAGTTGATCGCACAAAAACGCCTCGACAAAGAATTAAAGCGCTAGCGGCATAAAAAAGTCCCGCGCACAAAATTGGGCGCGGGGCTTTCTGTTTATTGATTTGGCCGAATTAGTGCAGCTTGGCTGCAACTTCATCGATCCCATCATCGATAGATTTATTCAGGCTAGCAGCAGTGCTTTGCTTCGCAACAACGTCGCGTGCTGCACCGATGGCGACCTCAATCGCGCTATCACGGACGTCCTTCACAGCAGCAGCGTTTGCCGATGCAATCTGGTCTTCCGCTGCCACAAGGCGGCGCGCAATTGAATCTTTCAAATCAACTTTGGCTTGCTCGGCCGCTGCCTCAGCATCGGCCTTTGCTTTTTCGACGATGCGATCTGCTTGTGCCTGCACTTCTTTTTGCTTTCGCTCGTAAGTCGCTAGCAAGGTCTGTGCTTCCTCACGCAGGGCTTTCGCCTCGTCCAGTTCAGATTTGATATCAGCAGCGCGCTTATCCAACATACCCATCAACATAGATGGGACGTTGAAATAAAACAAAATGCCCATGAACACCAAGAAACCGCACAGAACAATAAAGTCTGTGTTCTTGAGATCAAAGAAAGGACCTTCAGCTGCCAATGCAGGTGTTGCCAAAAGGGCGAATGCAGGTGTCAGAAACTTGTTCATAGCTTACCCCTTCATCCGCGCAGTCACAGCAGCGGTTACACTGCGTGCATCTGCTTTTCCACCAAGTGCAGCAACCAACTCTTTGGCCGTATCCTTGGCGACTTCCTTAATACTCTCTTTGGCGCCAGCACGAATTTCAGCAATAGCCGCTTCTGATTCAGCTGTACGCGCAGCAATCTCTGCATCTGCCTTCGCGATTGCTTTATCCAAATCTTTCTGGATTTCCGCACGCGTTGCGTTTGCAATGTTCTGCGCTTCAGCACGAGCATCTGCCAGTGCTTGGTTGTATGCGTTTTCTGCATCGAGAGCCTGTTGTTTAAGGTCTTCTGCAGCAGCCAGATCGTTGGTGATGGCCCCTGAACGCTCTGCCAAAACAGCAGCAATCCGAGGTAATCCCACGCGACTGAGGATCAGGTAGATCGCGATAAGTGCGATCACCAACCAGAAAATCTGGTTTGGGAATGTCGAGAACTCAAGCTGAGGCATGCCGGCGGCTTCTGCCCCATGTTCTGCGCCATATGTATCAGTTGCCATCTTGGCCTCCTTGAACCTTGAAGTTTGATGGCAGCCCGTCGGTTAGGACGGGCTGCCGTCAAGAAATGGTAGGTTCAAAGATTAGACAGCGAACATCAGAAGCAGAGCGACGAGGAACGAGAAGATCCCCAAAGCTTCTGCAAACGCGATGCCGATGAACAAAGTAGCAGTCTGGCCAGCAGCGGCAGATGGGTTACGCAAAGCGCCTGCCAGGAAATTGCCAGCAACGTGGCCTACACCGATAGCAGCGGCACCAGAACCGATTGCTGCCAGGCCTGCGCCGATGAATTGACCCATTTGTGCGATATCGCCTTCCATATCCATTTCTCCTTGGTTTGGAATTTAAAAATAGTAGTCGTTGGTATTGTCTCAAACTTAGTGAGAAGGGTGAAGCGCGTCCTTCAAGTAAACGCACGTCAAAATTGTAAATACGTAAGCCTGGATGAATGAAACCAGCACCTCAAGTGCATAGATCGCCACAACACCCATGATTGGCAAAACGGAGAACGCTCCCAGTGCGCCAGCAAACCCAGCAAAAACTTTCAAAACAGCGTGACCAGCCATCACGTTACCCGCAAGGCGAATAGAGTGGCTCACGGGGCGGACAAAGTACGAAATTATTTCGATCACTGCCAAGACTGGGCGTAGCGGTAGCGGTGCTGATGACACCCAAAATAAACCCAAAAAACCTGCACCATTCTTAGCAAATCCTACTAGTGTCACTGTCAAAAACACCCCCATCGCCAACACAGCGGTCACTGCAATTTGTGCAGTCGGAGTGAAAGATGTCGGTATCAGACCCAGAAAATTGGTTACTACAATGAATAAAAACAACGTGAACACATAAGGGAAGAAACCTAGCGCGTCTTTACCGGCTACATCCTCCACCATTTTGTAAACAAACCCATAAGCCATTTCAGCAATTGACTGAATTCGACTGGGAATAATCGCTCGGCCGCGCGTACCGACAACCATTAGTGCAAACACAGCGAGCACTGCTAAGAAGTTCCAGATAGCACTATTCGTGACTGTGAAAATAGAGAGATCTTTGCCACCAAACGCTGGTTTAATTTCGAATTGATCCATTGGGTGGATCGAAAGAGCGGGATCTTTCGTCCCTACCAGCCCGACAACAAACAGCAAAATCGCAGCTGCGATCAGCGCGAACCCAATACCTTTAGTACCCTTTGGTGTTTGACCAGCGCTTTGCTCTGTGTTCGACGCCATACTTAGCCCTCTTTGCTCTGCTTCGCGGCTTCATGAGCCACCGCTTCGGTCTGAATCTCCTTGGAGGTGCGTATCATAACGTTCACCCCAGCAACGAAACCCAGCAATGTAAATACGACCAAGAATATCGGCAGCGTACCAAAAAGCACATCCAAACCGTATCCCAAGCCCACCCCGATCAATAGACCGGAGACCAACTCTGTCACCATTCGCCAACCCTGCTGGGCCATTGAATAATGCTCTTCCACTTTCGGTTTGGGCGTTTGGGTGTCCTTCAGCGCATTGATACGCGCGTCCAGCTCTTCAAGCCGTCTTTTGTCAGGCTCAGTTACCATGCCCACACCTTTCGTGGTCTTGGCGGATAGCTATTGCCAGATCGCATCCGAGTCAATAACGCCCGACGCAACCTAACACATTGATAAATAACAAAAATGATATTTCGCCGCAGACTATGCGATAGGTTTCAGCAAAATCCATTATTCAACCAAATGGTTGACGATCATCATTTTTGCCCCCAATCACATTCACAACATGACCGATCTGGATGCAACATTTGCCGCACTCGCGGACCCCACACGCCGCGCGATCCTGTCGATGCTGCTTGAAGACGACATGGCAGTGACTGACGTGGCGGAGCCCTTTGACATGTCTCTGGCTGCCATAAGCAAGCACCTTATCATCCTGCAAAAAGCGGGACTTATCTCGCAAGAAAAGCGCGGGCGGGTAAAGTGGTGCAAGCTTGAGCCAGACGCGCTACGCGGTGCCAGCACTTGGATGCAAAGCTTTGGTCAATTCGAGCCAGTGAACCTTGATGCGTTTGAGGCGTTTCTTGCCACGCAGCTTGAAGACGAATAACGCCGCAAGACAGCGCTTAGTCCTGCGCGAACGTCCACGTCTTAGCCACACTCTTTAGATGCCTGAGAAACGCCTGCACTTTGGCGGTGCGGTGCAAATCTACGTGGGTGACAAGCCACATCGGGACGGACCACTCATCAAGGGATGGCATCACCTCGTGCAGATCATCACGCATGGCCAATTCCCATTCAGGCACAAACCCAATGCCAGCGCCCGCAGCGATCGCATCTTCCATGCTGCGATTATCAGAAGTGCGGAACACAATCTGATCTTCGGGGACTTCACGCCCCAACCATTGAATGAACGGCGCACGCGAAGAACGGCTGTCGTGGCTCACAAAGCCATGCCCCGAAAGATCGCCGCTTTTCGGCAGCCCTTTACGCGCCAAATATTTTTCGTGTGCCACAAGGCACATGCGTTGCTTCATGAACTTCTGCACAACATTGTCAGGCTGATCCGGTGCTGCGCCTGCACGAATGGCCACGTGGGCCTCACCGTATTCAAGCCGGAATAACCGTTCTCCTGTCAGATACCGTACACGCAAGTCAGGGTGCTGAACCTGAAAATCACTAACCACACCACTCAAAAGCGGCGAAATACCCGCAAGAGATGTTACAACAAAATCACCTGACACCCCTTCGCCACGCCCTTTGAGGCGCCCAACAAGCTGGGTGAATTGTTCATCTGTAGTTGCAGCGACCTGCAACAAGTCTTGGCCGGCTTCAGTAGCAGTGTAGCCGCGTGCGTGGCGCTGAAACAACTTCACACCAAGCCTGCCCTCAAGTGCATCAATATGGCGAATTACAGTAGCATGATGCACGCCCAATACCTCGGCGGCCCCGCTTACGGTACCGTTGCGTGCGACCTGAAAGGCCGTGCGTATTTCATCCCAATCATTCATGACCCACTCCGTATCTTAACCATCCGAAAATTTCACTGTGCACAATTCAACAGAACGCACCACAACTTTGCGCAATATGTTCAGCTTTGCAGATCTAATAGAAAAAAGGCTAGAGATTTTTTTCAGCTAGAAAGCACAGTACATGCCATCAAACATTCTTCGCCTTGATACATCATCCGACACTGTTTCTGCCTCAAGCCGTATGCTTGTAGACGCGGTCGTTGCAAAACTGGGCGGCACTGTTGCCACCCGTGATCTGGTCGCAACGCCTCCTGCCCTTGTTGATTTAGGGTTTGTTACGGGGCGCGGGCTGCCGAAGGCTGACCGCTCAGCCGAGCAAGCCGCTTCACTTGAGTTGTCAGACACCTTGCTCGCAGAACTGGAAGCCGCCGACGCAATCGTAATCGGCATGCCGATCTACAACTTTGCGCCACCTGCGGCTCTGAAGGCATGGGCAGACCAAGTTGCCGTCCCTGGCCGCACATTTAGCTACAGTGCGGATGGCCCCAAAGGTCTGCTTGAAGGCAAGAAAGCATATGTGGTCGTGACTTCCGGCGGCACGCAAGTGGACAGCCCGATTGATTTTGCAACACCGTGGCTGCGCTTCTTTCTGGGCTTCATCGGCATTACCGATGTGACCGTGATCGCAGCAGATCGCTTGGGTGCGGATGCAGAGGCCAAATTAGCCGAAGCCCAAGAGCAAATCGCAGCCTTGTCGTAAGGTTACATAATCAGGCGGGCAGATAGGCAATCTTACTTTCTGCCCGTTCACCACAACTGCTCATATAGAAGAAGGCGGACACACATTAGTACAGCGCCGCTTCTATTGACTCATTGCGCCGCTCGGCCTAAACGCAGACCAAATCACGGAAGTCTCAAACTTCCGGTCTTTATGGTATCTACCAAAGATCGCCCTCCGTCAGCGCGTTGCGCCCACGGGGGTATTTGGGGTTTTTCGGATTGGTCCTTATGTCTGGGCCAAATGGAACAAAGTGCAAAGGGGCACGCGTATGTTTGAAAATCTATCAGATCGCCTATCAGGTGTATTCGATCGGCTGACCAAGCAGGGTGCGCTTTCCGAAGATGACGTCAAAACAGCGCTGCGCGAAGTACGGGTGGCTCTTCTTGAGGCTGACGTTTCCCTGCCCGTTGCCCGTGACTTCATCAAAGCTGTGCAAGAAAAGGCCGCAGGACAATCGGTCACTAAATCGGTTACGCCCGGGCAGCAGGTCGTCAAAATCGTCCACGATGAGTTGGTCCATGTTCTGGCCGGTGATGAAGGTGAAATCGGGTCACTGAAAATCGACAACGCCCCTGCCCCCATCTTGATGGTCGGTTTGCAAGGTGGCGGTAAAACGACAACCGCCGGTAAACTTGCCAAGCGGCTAAAAGAGAAAAATGGCAAACGCGTTCTGCTGGCCTCTCTCGACATTTATCGCCCTGCTGCGCAACAACAGTTGGCCATTCTCGGCACGCAAATTGGCGTGGATACTTTGCCGATCGTTGCCGGTGAAAGCGCTGTACAAATTGCAAAACGGGCCAAGCAGCAGGCAACAATGGGCGGCTATGACGTCTATATGCTTGATACGGCGGGCCGTTTGCAGATCGACGAAACCCTGATGAAAGAAGTTGAGGACGTCCGCGATGTGGTGAACCCGCGCGAGACGCTCTTGGTCGTCGATGGTCTAACAGGTCAGGTCGCTGTGGAAGTGGCCGAAGAATTTGACGCAAAGATTGGCATCTCTGGCGTTGTGCTGACCCGTATGGACGGTGACGGAAGGGGCGGCGCGGCTCTTTCTATGCGCGCAATTACAGGCAAGCCGATCAAGTTTGTGGGTCTGGGCGAGAAAATGGACGCTCTTGAGGAGTTCCACCCAGAACGTATCGCAGGCCGTATCCTTGGCATGGGCGACATCGTCAGCCTTGTTGAAAAAGCGCAAGAAACCATTGAGGCCGAACAAGCCGAACGCATGATGAAGCGCTTCCAGAAGGGTCAGTTCAACATGAACGACCTTAAGATGCAGCTTAATCAGATGCTTCAAATGGGCGGGATGGAAGGCATCATGGGTATGATGCCCGGCATGAAAAAGATGGCCAAGCAAGTTGAGGAAAGCGGTTTCGACGACAGCATCCTGCGCCGCCAGATCGCGCTTATCAATTCAATGACCAAGAAAGAGCGCGCCAACCCGCAGCTTTTGCAGGCAAGCCGCAAAAAGCGCATCGCACAAGGTGCCGGCCTTGAGGTGAGCGAATTGAACAAGCTCATGAAAATGCACCGCCAGATGTCTGACATGATGAAGAAAATGGGCAAAATGGGCAAAGGCGGCATGATGAAACAAGCCATGAAAGGCATGTTCGGAAAAGGCGGCCCTTCCCAAGCTGAGATTGAAGCAGCACAGAAACAAATGGCGGGTGGCAAAATGCCGGCGGGTCTTGGCGGTGCTGGTGGTTTAGGCGGTTTCCCCGGCCTCGGTGGTGGCGGCGGTTTGCCCCCCGGTTTGACAGGCTTTGGCAAAAAGAAATGATCCGCACTGCGATCATCAACACAGCGCGCATCATGCGCTGCTTTGCACCGGCTGTTTTTGCCGCGCCACTCTTTGACGTTGTTCAGGGTGGGGCTGCATAATGCACACGGCAAATATCCCTGTCCTCAATACAAAGCGACTGTCTCTGCGTGGGCCAGAGGCCCAGGATTATCCCGACTTCAAAACCACCTTCAGCAGCTACCGCTCGCGGTTTATGGGCGGCCCTCTGAATGCTTATGAGGCATGGATGCTTTATGCAGCCGAAATCGGGCATTGGAATATTCGTGGTTTTGGTATGTGGATGATCCACGACCGTATCACCGACGAGACTTATGGCATGGCCGGTGTCTGGCAGCCCGCAGGCTGGCCTACCGCAGAATTGGCATGGATCATCTGGCCCAAAGTGGCGGGCCGCGGCATCGCGCTTGAAGCTACACATGCGGTGCGCGACTATGCCTATGAGACGCTGAACTGGGACACTGCCGTCAGCTATCTTGACCCTAAAAACCTTGAAGCAATCCGTTTGGCCGAACGCCTTGGTTGTACCAAAGATGCGGATGCACCCAGCGTTGACGACCACGATGTGGTCTACCGCCACCCGACACCAGACGCGTTGAACAACAGCCAGCTGCGTCACGGTATTGAAATGGAAATTGATCACTACCGCGATCCTGAATTCACCCCGAAAGGATGGGCTCTTGACTGATGCAGTAACTAAAGCCGCCGCCGTTTTGGCAGAGCACCGCGCGAGTATTGACCGCTTGGATGCGATCCTTGTCTACACCCTCGGAGAGCGCTTCAAGCACACACAGGCAGTGGGGAAACTCAAAGCCGAACACGACCTTCCCCCGTCCGATCCCACGCGCGAGGCGCATCAGATCGCACGGTTAGAAGATTTGGCAGGCAGGGCCGATCTAGACCCTGAATTTGCCAAGAAGTTTCTCAACTTCATCATCGCTGAAGTTATTCAGCATCACCAAAAACACCAATCATAACCCATCAAAGGAATTAATCTCATGGCTATGAAAATCCGTTTGGCCCGTGGTGGCTCTAAGAAACGCCCTTTTTACCGCGTTGTTGCAGCTGACAGCCGCATGGCACGTGACGGCCGCTTCATCGAGAAGCTCGGCACATACAACCCGCTCCTTCCTAAAGACAGCGAAGAGCGCGTGAAGCTGGACATGGAGCGCGTGCAGTACTGGTTGGGCGAAGGCGCACAGCCAACTGACCGTGTAAGCCGTTTCCTCGAAGCTGCTGGTGTTCTCGAAAAGAAAGAGCGCGCCAACATGAAGAAAGCCGTTCCAGGCAAAAAAGCGCAGGAACGCGCAGAAGAAAAAGCAGCTAAAGCCGCGGCAGCAGCTGAAGCAGCTGAAGCAGCAAACGCACCGGCTGAAGAAGCACCAGCCGAAGAAGCGGCTGCAGCAGAAGAGTAAGTCTTTTGTCAGTTTTGTCCCCGCGCGGATGGCAAGGTTTTTGGGCGTATATAAACGCTTTTTAACTTTGCCCTCGCGGGGGCAAAATTACCAAAGACTTAGAATTGCAGTAAACGCTATCCGAACACCGCAATTGCACCGTCCTCCACCAATTTAGACACGCCATAAAAAAGGGGTTGAGCCGCCATGTTCAGATTGATGCGCTTAATCATGTTTGTTGGTGCTGCTTTTCTGGCAGGGATCGTTTATCAGATGGGCAACACATCAGAAGCCTGCAAAAATGCAGGCGGCACCATACGCAACTCAATTTGTGAGATACCTCAATGACCCAGAGCACCTCCGACAAGGTTTTGGTAGGCACAATCGCCGGTGCATTCGGTGTACAGGGTGACGTGCGCATCAAGTCATTTTGCAGCTTCGCACCAGACATCTTTGGCTACGCGCTGACAGACGAAAGCGGCACGCGCAGCATTGAGATGGTTCTGGTTCAGCAAATCAAGAACGGCTTTGCCGCCCAAGTTGAGGGCGTTGTGACCAAAGAAGATGCGGACGCACTGCGAGGTATTGATCTGTTCGCCACCCGTGAGCAGCTTCCCCAAGCGGGCGATGACGAGTTCTACTACGCCGATCTGATCGGTCTGGCGGTGTTTGACACTGGCGGAACAGAGCTTGGCACCGTTAAGCACGTCATGGATCACGGTGCGGGCGATTTGCTTGAAATCCAAGGCCCCAAGTTGAAAGACACCGTGTTGGTACCTTTCACCAAAGCAGCCGTTCCTACAGTCGATGTCACAGGCGGACGCTTGGTTATTGACCCACCCGAAGGTCTCTTTTGAACGCCCTACGGCATCAACGATATTCACACTTACAACGCACTGCACGATAGGCGCGCTGAAAGAGGACACCATGACTGACGCGCCGCAAACCCCGCCTGCTGAAACGCCTACAAAGCCCGTTCGCGAAGAACGCTCCGTGGGGCGCAAGTCTATTTCCGCGTCACTCAAACCACGCGAGTTGCTAACCGACAAACCCCGCTTGGCCCGAGCGTGGGATGCGCGGGTGGTGACCCTTTTACCCCAAGCTTTCCCCGGTATTTTAGGCGAAAGTCTGACCGGCAAAGCCCTCAAAGACGGTGTGTGGCAGTTAGAAACAACGGACCTGCGCACGTTTGGTGAAGGCCGGCACAAGAACGTTGATGACACGCCATCGGGCGGTGGTGCGGGCATGGTGATGCGCGCGGATGTGGTGGGCAACGCCCTTGCAACTGCGCACCGCGGCGCACGGCATCCGATGATTTACCTCAGCCCCCGTGGGAAAAAATTTGACCAAGGCATGGCCCAAGCCCTTGCGCGCGAAAGTGGTGTAACGCTGCTCTGTGGTCGGTTTGAAGGGGTGGACGAGCGCGTTCTTGAACGCTTTGACATCATGGAGGTCAGCCTTGGGGATTTCGTGCTCACAGGTGGTGAGCTGGCCGCTCAAATGCTTTTGGATGCCACGGTACGGTTATTGCCAGGTGTTCTTGGAAACGCCGAAAGCACGGTTGAGGAAAGCTTTTCAAACGGGCTTTTGGAGCACCCGCAATACACCCGTCCAGCCGAGTGGGAGGGCATGAGTATCCCTGATGTGCTGACCAGCGGGAACCACAAAAAGATCACCCAGTGGCGTCAGGAACAATCCGAACGCATCACCCAAGAGCGCCGGCCTGATCTTTGGCAAGCGCACCTCAAAAAGGATTAGGCCCTATTTCTTGCGGTTACCTTTTTGCAGGCCCTTGATCGTCTTTCCCAGTGATTTGTCACGGGCCTTGCGGTGGGCCACAGTTTGGCTTGCGGCTTCTGAATTATGCGCATCTTCGTCTTGTAGCTTTTGCCAACGCTCAACACGCGCGGGATCAACACTGCCGTCTGCGATACCCGCTTTGATGGCGCACTTCGGTTCAGACTGATGCGCACAATCAGAGAATTTACATTGTGCAGCGATCTCGATCAGATCGGCGAAAACGTCCTTGATACCCGAAGCCGCGTCCGTCAATTGCAACTCGCGCATGCCCGGCGTGTCCAGAACTGCGCATCCATTTGGCAGCTGGTGCAACTCGCGGTGGGTCGTGGTGTGGCGCCCCTTTGCGTCATCGTCGCGAATACCTTGGGTCGCCGCTTTTATCTGTCCCGAAAGTGCGTTTACCAGTGTGGACTTACCCACGCCGGATGACCCTAAAAATGCAATCGTTTGGCCTAGCTGCACCCACGGGGCCAACGCATCGGACGGATCCGTGTTGCGCACATCAAGCGCCAAAACCGCAACGCGATCAGAAATGGTTTGGGCCTGCGCCACATATCCATCAGGGTCGTCGCTTAAATCCGCTTTGGTCAGGATGATGACGGGCGTTGTGTCCGCCTCAAACGCCAACGCCACGTAACGCTCAAGGCGTGCGACGTTGAAATCAGCATTGCACGAAGACACAACAAAAACCGTATCAATATTGGCCGCAATAGACTGGGTGTAGGTGATCCGTCCCGCGGCTTTGCGTTTAATCAGACTGCTGCGTTCAAGCCGTGCACAGGCTGTTTTTGTCTGTGGGTCGAGCATGAGCCAATCACCAACGGTCGCCTCAAAAGCGTGCGGAATGGTCAGATCAACATCAACGCCAATCACCCGAAGCGTATTACGGTGCACCGCTGTGACCCGAGTGGGCTGTGCGGCGGCGGAAAAGTCGGGAATACTTGATGAAAAACCCTCAAGCTGTGCCTCAAAGAAAGGCGTCCAGCCGAGGCGCGCTAATGGCGCATCGACGGCGTCAGGCGCATCAATCGTTTCAGGGCGCTCAGACGCGGGCATGAAGGGCAAAGGCAGTGTTCAACATAGGCCGTACAAATAGGCGACATGTGCAGGGTTTACCAGTTATTTACATGAGCCGCCAAAGCACCGAACAATCCATGAAATGAATAACAAGCGTGGCACGCAAGGGGTTGTCACGAACCGGCGAAAGGCCTTATACGGCGCAAGTCTGACCACGTTAGTGGATTCGGACGCCGCTTGTATTAGTGAACTTGCGCATACGACCCTTTGGTGTTTCGACAACGGGTATCGCGATGTAGGGAACTGGTGCGGCACATAAGGAATAGTGACCTAACCTCTGGCGGGCGCCACGGCGGACCCGAACGACACCCGAGAGCTCTGAGGCTGCGCCACACCATCGCGGGCAAACCGTGAGCAACAAAGGAGACGATCATGAACCTGATCGCTGAACTGGAGGCCGAACAAGTTGCGGCCCTTGGGAACGAGCTTCCCGACTTTAAAGCGGGTGACACCATCCGCGTTGGTTACAAAGTAACCGAAGGCACACGCAGCCGTGTGCAAAACTACGAAGGCGTTTGCATTGCGCGCAAGAACGGTGAAGGCATTGCCGGATCATTCACTGTTCGCAAGATCTCCTTCGGTGAAGGTGTTGAGCGCGTATTCCCGCTGCACTCCACCAACATTGACAGCATCACAGTAGTACGTCGTGGCCGTGTGCGTCGCGCGAAACTGTACTATCTTCGTGAGCGTCGCGGTAAGTCTGCTCGTATCGCCGAGCAAACAAACTACCGTCCCAAGAAATCTTAAGGAGCGGATGTCATGAGAAAAGATACCCACCCTGACTACCACATCATCAAAGTCAAAATGACAAACGGTGATATCGTTGAAATGAAATCCACTTGGGGTTCCGAAGGCGACCAGATCGCTTTGGACATCGACCCATCCGCGCACCCAGCATGGACCGGTGGTAACACAAAGCTGATGGATACCGGTGGTCGCGTATCCAAGTTCAAAAACAAATACGCTGGCTTGGGCTTCTAAACCCGCCGCACATTTGTGTGTTGAATTTAAACGCCGCTCCTTATCTGGGGCGGCGTTTTTCATTGGTTGATTGCAGTTTTACCAATGTTGCGCGGTTGTGCTTTCATTGGGTTGCAACGCCACATATAGTCCCTCAAAAGCATTTTTGCGGATGCAAGAAGACAAATCAAAGGGCCGAGTACATGGCGCATATTATCGTTGTAGGAAATGAAAAAGGCGGCGCGGGAAAATCTACGGTTTCCATGCACGTAGCCACAGCCCTGTCGCGGATGGGCCACCGTGTAGGATGCCTTGATTTGGACCTGCGCCAGAAAACGCTGGGGCGCTACATTACGAACCGCCAGACTTTTCTGAATGCCGAAGGTCTTGAACTGCCCACGCCAGCTTATCTGGATTTGCCCGAGCTGGATCAATCCACGCTGGCAGAGGGCGAAAACATTTACGATGCTCGCCTGACGGCTGGTGTTGCTGCACTTGATGCGGACAATGACTTTGTATTGATCGACTGCCCCGGCTCTCACACGCGGCTAAGCCAAGTGGCGCACTCTCTTGCAGATACCCTGATCACGCCCCTAAACGATAGCTTTATCGACTTTGACTTGTTGGCCCACGTCGACACAGAAGGCACTAACATCACGGGCCCTTCAGTGTATTCCGAAATGGTATGGGCCGCGCGTCAGTTGCGCGCCAAAGCAGGCCTAACGCCTATTGACTGGATCGTTGTGCGCAACCGTATGGGTGCGCAGAACATGGTAAACAAAAAAAAGATGGAAGCCGCCATTGGGAAGCTTGCAAAGCGCATCGGTTTTCGGACGGCGACAGGCTTTAACGAACGGGTTATTTTCCGCGAGCTATTTCCACGGGGGCTGACCCTACTTGATCTACGCGATATTGGCGTAAAGGGGATGAATATCTCAAACGTCGCTGCTCGTAATGAGCTGCGCGAATTGATCAAAGCCCTTGATCTGCCAAACGTAAAAGTCAGCTTCTGATCAGCTTGCGCGCAGCAAGCCTCCCATCTCACGCTCTGCCACGCGTCCTGCAACGAACATGGCCAGCAGCCAACCAGTTGCTACAGCCGTTGCGATGCCCAGCCAGACGCCAATCACGTCAAAGCCTGCAAGGCTTACGAAAACCCAGATAAACAGACCCACACCCAAACCTTGGCGGTAAATGCTGATCCACAAAGTCCAGATTGGTTTCTTGAGTGCTTGCAGGACTGAGTTGATTGAAAAGAGCATCATGTAAACGGGGAACAGGATCGCATCGACACGCAGATAGCTTGCCCCGATCTCGATGACCGCCTCATCATCCGTAAAGAGCCCCATCGCAAAATGCCCGCCAAACCATAACGACGGCAACGCGATAGCGGCCATCACAAAGCCAACCTTCCAGCAAAAGCGCAGGGCTTCGCGAACGCGGTCATGCTCACCCGCGCCAAAATTTTGTCCTGCAATAGGTAAAAGCGCACCGGTCATACCTAGTACCGGCAACAGCAAAATCTGTTCAATCCGAAGGCCGACCCCGTAGGCCGCAATAGCCTCGCCGCCAAACCCTTTAAGGGCGAATTGCACCACAAAGCCAGAGACAAACATCACCACAAGCGCAGTGGTGGTCGGTAACATTTGCGCAAAGATTTCACGGAAACTGGCCCAGGTGGGGATGAACGCATCACGGGGAACGCCCTGCATCATCTCTAGCGCGAACACCCGCGAAAAAATCCAGATCATTACACCCGTCTGCGACAGGATCGTAGCCGCCGCGATACCGTTAAAACCCATGCCGCCCCACACGCCGGGAATGCCGAAGATAAACAATGGGGTCAGTCCAATGTTCGCCACAAACGCCACCATCAAGCCACGCTGCATCGAAACCGTATCACCGTGAGATTGCAAAATACCATTCGTACCATAAGCCAGTAAAAATGCAGGCAGCGCGAACAACAGCCAATTGAAATACCCCAAGGCCGCATCGCGGTAGACGCCTTCTTCAGAGACGAGCGCAATCAAGAACGGGCCAGAAAAAGCCCCGATACACATCAGCAAAGCCGTTGCGATCAAACCAAAGCTAATCCCTTGGGCCGCCAGCCTGCGCGACGAGGTGCCGTCTTTGCGTCCCTTTGCGTTACTCACAAGTGCGCTGAGCGCAGACCCAAGGCCAAACCCCACGGCCATCATAATGAAAAATGCCTGATACCCAACGGCCAAACCTGCCTGTGCCTCAGTGCCCAACATGCCGGCGAAATAAACATCAACCACGTTGTAGAGAGTGGCGAACAGCATTCCGAAGGCCGCCGGAACCGCAAGCGCGCGGAAATGACCCGAGATCGGGCCGGTCGTCAGATCATCTTTTTGCATATTTAGTCCGCCGCTTTCATACGCCGTTCAAGCCAACGAACGCCTGCAGACACAATGAGGATAAGAACCAGATATTCCAACACCAAAATAGTATAAATCTCGAGGGGTCGGTACTCGGAGACCACCAATTCGTTCGCCTTGCGGGTCAATTCCTGCATCCCGATCACCGACACCAGAGACGACATTTTGAGCATATAGACCAGCTGGTTGCCCAATGCAGGCAGGATGCGGCGGATAGCTTGGGGCAAGATGACAAAGCGCATCGTGTCACGGTAGTTCAACGAAATAGACTGCGCCGCCTCATACTGACCGCGGCTGATTGACTGAATGCCAGCGCGGAAAATCTCGGCCTGAAACGCACTATCCGACAGAGCAAGCGCCAGCACACCGGCCCAGAACACGTTCAGCGTCAGGCCTGTAAGCTGCGGCAGGCCATAGTACACCCAAAGGATCAGAACAAGGATCGGCACCGCGCGCACCACCTCAACATATGTTCGGTTAATCGCGCGGTAGCGGCGCTTGCTGGACAACCCTGGCAGCGCAATCAAAAGCCCAACCACAACCGAAATAAGAATGGCGGTCAGTGACATCAAAATGGTGTTGTAGGCACCTGTCGCCATGAATTTAAGGTTAGCAAGCCCGTTGGCAGTGCGAGGATCAACTACATACCACCCCCAATTTCCAGAACAGCCCGACAACAGCAAAGCCAGTGGCGCAAGAACAATCAAACGTTTCATAACACGCCCCTAGTGGTTCAGAATTTGTTGGATAAACGCACCAAAGCGCGCAGATTTCGGGGCAGTAAAGACCTGTTCTGTAGGGCCCACCTCAACGATTTGGCCCTTATCCATGAATACCATCTTATCGGCAACGCGGCGGGCAAAACCCATCTCGTGGGTTACAACCACCATGGTCATTCCGTCACGCGCCAACTCGGACATCACATCAAGCACTTCGGCAATCATTTCAGGATCAAGCGCCGAGGTAGGCTCATCGAAAAGTAAAATGCGCGGCTCCATACAAAGAGATCGCGCAATAGCCACACGTTGCTGCTGACCACCAGATAACTGGCGGGGCAACTTATCAGCCTGATCAGGAATTCGAACGCGATTAAGATATTTCATCGCACGTTCTTCGGCGGCCTTCGGATCCAGCCCCAAAACGCGCCGCGGACCGAGGGTCAAGTTTTCGAGCACTGTCAGATGAGGGAACAAATTGAACTGTTGAAAGACCATCCCGACGTTGCCACGGATTTTCTCAAGGGTCGCCTTATCATCAGTTAGCGTCACACCATCTACGATGATTTCGCCCTGCTCATGTGCCTCAAGACGATTAATGCAGCGGATCAGCGTCGACTTACCGGAGCCGGATGGACCACAGATGACAACCTTCTCACCAAGGTTCACATCAAGGGACACATCCTTCAGCGCTTGAAAAGTGTCAAAAAACTTTGACACTTTTCGCATAGAAATTAAGGCAACCATAGTTTACACTTCTCCTAGAGCTGCGTGATCGCAAAAAAGGACACGCAACGCAATTTTTATCGGGATTACCAGTTTCCTGCCGCCCATTTCACCCTAACTAGCCCTAAACACACAAAGAGGAATACCCATGAAATTTTTTAAGATCGCTGCTGCGACCCTCGTTCTTGCGGCAAGTTCCGTACAGGCGACTGCACAATCTGCCCTAAGTGAAATCCTTTCAAATGGCGTGCTGAAAGTCGGCACGACTGGCGATTGGAACCCGATGACAATGCGCGATGTCGCGACAAACAGCTACACAGGATATGACATCGATGTGATGACGCAGCTGGCTGCCGATCTGGGCGTGGAAGTTGAGTTCGTTGCAACAGACTGGAAAACACTGGTGAGCGGCGTGACCTCGGGCCAGTACCACATCACAGGATCAGCCTCTGTTTCGCCAAGCCGCGCAAAAGCCGCAGGGTATTCAGACAGCTACTTCAGCCTTGCCACCGTGCCACTGACACTGAAAGAAAATGCAGGTCGTTTCTCAAGCTGGGATGATTTGAACAACGCTGACGTTTCAGTTGCCGCAACTTTGGGCACAACTCAAGAAAAGCAAGTCAAAGAGTTCTTCCCAGACGCGCAGTATCGCATCGTTGAAGCCCCTGCCCGTGACTTCCAAGAAGTTCTCGCAGGCCGTGCTGACGCGAACATCACCTCAAACGTTGAGGCAAACAAACTGGTCGCACAGTATGACCAACTGATGATCGTGCCAGTTGCCGAGGGCCGCGCACCCACACCAATCGCGATGCTTTTGCCACAAGCAGACCAAGTGTGGATCAACTACGTCAACACGTGGATCACGCTGAAGCAAGAACAGGGCTTCTTCGACACGTTGGGCAAAAAATGGCAGCTGCTTGCTGAGTAATCAGCGCCCTTAGCCAAACCCAAGGGGTCAATTGCATCAGCGGTTGGCCCCTTTTTTTGATTTGAGATTGGAAAACTATGCTGACCATTTATTCAGTACCAGTCGCGACCTATTGCGCGAAATTGCGGATCACCATGCGCCACAAAGGGCTGGCGTGGGAAGAATTGCCCCCACCCGGCGGTTACGGATCTGCGGAATATAAGGCGATTGTTCCGTCAGGGAACCTTCCTGCAATGGTTGATGAAGGCTTTATGTTGGCGGATTCCGAGGCCATCGCGGAGTACCTCAACGAGGCCTATCCAGACGTTCCGATGTTGCCCGACACAGTGCAACTTCGCGCAAAGGCCCGCGAAAAAGGCAGGCTGCATGACACGCGCCTCGAACCAGCGGTGCGGGCCATGTATCCTCAAGTAGCGCACGAAACCCGTAACGCAGAGGCTGTGAAAGCCGGTGGTGCAGAGATCACAAAGCACCTTAACGCATTGGCGTTATTGCTGCGCGACAGCCCACTTGACCCAGACACGCTTTGGCTTTGCGACTGTGGGTTTGCGGTCACGTTCGCATGGATCAGAGCGTTTGAGCAGGCACTTAGCCTGCCCGTTGAGTGGTCCCAGTCTGTTCTGGATTACGATGCGCGACTACAAAGCTTTGCACCTGTCATTGATGAACTTGTCCACTACAAGCCCGCAATGGATGACTATCTCAGCAAGGCCTACCCCGCATAAAAAACGCCGCGCTAGTCAAAGCGCGGCGTTTCCAATTTTCGACTATGAAATGGCTTATGCCGCCAGATCAAAGCGGTCCAGTTCCATCACCTTGACCCAAGCCGCGACAAAGTCCGCGAGGAACTTCTGCTCTGCATCATCGGATGCATAGACCTCAGCCAAAGAGCGCAGGATTGAGTTCGAACCAAACAGAAGGTCAACTTCTGTACCCGTCCACTCACCGCCTTCAGACGTTTTGTAGGTGCCGTCGCCAACATTCGTCCACGCACCCAAAGTTGAGAGCAAGTTGCGGAAGAAGTCGTTGCTCAACGTACCCGGGCGATCCGTCAGAACACCGTGCTTTGTACCGCCTGCGTTGATATCGAGCACACGCAAACCACCAATGAGCACAGTCATTTCCGGCGCGCTTAGGGTCAGCAATTGCGCGCGGTCCACCAAGTGCTCGGCCGCAGAACGGACGTTGCCGGCAGGGAAGAAGTTACGGAAACCTTCGGCAGTGGGCTGCATTACGCTAAAGCTGTCCACGTCAGTTTGCTCTTGTGTCGCGTCTGTCCGGCCCGGTGTAAACGGCACTGAGATGTCGCTACCAGCAGCTTTTGCCGCGGCCTCAAGCCCCGCAGAACCGCCCAGCACGATCAGATCGGCCAATGACACTTTCTTGTCACCAGACGGCGCGCCATTGAAGGCCGCTTGCACAGCTTCAAGTTTAGCAATCGTACCATCAAAGCCATATGACGCGTTAACCGCCCAGTCTTTTTGTGGCGCCAAGCGAATGCGCGCGCCATTTGCGCCGCCGCGCTTATCTGAACCACGGAAAGTAGATGCAGAGGCCCACGCAAGGGCAACAAGCTCTTGTGGTGTTGCACCTGACGCAAGGATGTCCGCTTTCAATGCAGTCACATCTGCAGCATCGATCAACGCGTGATCTACCGCAGGCACAGGATCCTGCCACAACTCAGGCTCAGCCGGAACAAGCGGGCCGAGACCGACGTTATGTGGCCCCATGTCACGGTGTGTTAGTTTGAACCAAGCCTTTGCGAACGCCTGCTTGAACTCTTCAGGGTTTTCGTAAAAGCGACGTGAGATCTTGGCATAGGCCGGATCTTCGCGCATGGCCAAATCAGACGTGAACATCACAGGTGCGTGGCGCTTTTCGGGGTTGTGCGCATCTGGCACGGTACCTTGAGCTTCCGCCTGAACCGGCTTCCACTGCTTGGCACCTGCAGGGCTTTCAGTCAGCTCCCAGTCGTAACCAAATAGGTTCTCAAAGTAGTTGTTGTCCCAAACTGCCGGGCTTGTTGTCCACGCACCTTCAAGGCCAGAAGTAATCGTGTGCTCGCCTTTTCCGCTCTCGTATGAGTTTGCCCAACCAAAGCCCATTGCTTCAAGGCCAGCACCCTCAGGTTCCGCATCCACATATTGCTCGGGATCGGCGGCGCCGTGGCCCTTACCGAATGTATGACCACCTGCAATCAGCGCCACAGTTTCTTCATCGTTCATGGCCATGCGGCCAAAGGTTTCGCGAATATCACGCGCTGATGCCAACGGGTCAGGATTGCCGTTTGGTCCTTCTGGATTGACGTAGATCAGACCCATCTGCACCGCACCCAAGACAGGTGCCAACTCACGGTCGCCGCTGTAACGCTCGTCTGCGAGCCACTCGGTTTCAGGACCCCAGTAGATGTCTTCTTCAGGCTCCCAGATATCTTCGCGACCACCGGCAAAACCGTATGGTTCGAAACCCATCGTTTCAAGGGCTTCGTTGCCCGCGAGGATCATCAAGTCCGCCCACGAAATTGCAGCGCCGTATTTTTGCTTGATCGGCCACAACAGGCGACGCGCTTTGTCGAGGTTGCCGTTGTCTGGCCAGCTGTTGAGCGGCGCAAAACGTTGGCTACCGGAACCCGCACCACCGCGACCATCATGCACACGGTATGTACCTGCAGAGTGCCACGCCATCCGAATGAAGAACGGACCATAGTGGCCGTAATCCGCAGGCCACCAATCTTGGCTGTCTGTCATCAACGCTTTCAAATCGGCGCGCAGTGCATCCAGATCAAGGGCCTTAAACGCTTCAGCATAATTAAAGTCAGCATCCATTGGGCTGACGCTTGGCGCGTTCTGGCTCAGCATTTTGAGGTTTAATTGGTTCGGCCACCAATGTTGGTTCGCCTGCGTCCCCTTAGCGGAGTGCGCGCCGTGCATAACAGGGCATTTGCCTGATTTTTCGTTGTTGATGTCGTCGAATGCGCCGTCCATGAGAATCTCCAATATTGCTAATTTAGAATAGTTCTAGCAAAGGTTTTCCATTAGGATAAGTTGTATTTTCTGATTGGTGTGATAAGTTTTTCCTATGGATAATTTAACCCTCAAACAGCTACGATATTTTGATGCGCTGGTCCAACAACGTCACTTTGGACGTGCTGCCGAGGTATGTGCAATTTCTCAACCAGCCCTGTCCATGCAGATCAAGGAAATGGAAGCTGCCCTTGGATCAGCCTTGTTTGAGCGCACACCCCGCAACCTAGGCCTGACGCCATTCGGTGAAACCGTTGTTGAACGTGCCCGCGATATTTTACGCTCTGTCGATGAGTTGACAGACTTGGCGCGCTCACAACAAAGCAAGCTAAGTGGCAAACTACGCCTTGGCGTAATCCCGACAATTGCGCCCTATCTTTTGCCCAAAGTCATCGGTGCACTGACCCAAAGCTATGACGGCCTCGACATCCACATACGCGAAACGATGACCCCGAAGTTGCTGCAAGAACTAGCAGACGGCAAAATTGATGCGGCTTTGTTAGCCCTGCCCGTCGGCGAAACCAGCTTTGCCGAGGTGCCGCTTTTTGAAGAAAACTTTGTGCTTGTCCGCCCCGCTGCTGATGCGCAGTTACCCCCACCCGATGCAAAAGGGCTTGCGGCGATGCGGCTTTTACTTTTGGAGGAAGGGCACTGTTTTCGCGACCAAGCATTATCGTTCTGCACAGGCCCATCTGTTCGCCCTTGGGAGGGTCTAGACGGCACGTCTTTGTCAACTTTGGTTCAGATGGTTGGCGCGGGCATCGGTGTCACATTGATCCCGCAGATGGCCGTTGACGTAGAAACCCGTTCAGCACCCGTGGCGATTTCGGCGCTTGATGGTGCGCAGCCCTCGCGGCAAATCGGAATGATCTGGCGCAAAACCAGCCCGCTGGCAGAACAGCTAAATGACGTGGCCCACTTGGTACAGCAGGCCGCATCTTCCTTAGCACAGCCGTAAAGACATCTCTATTTCGAGTGCTTCGCAACTGCCTCGCGGGCACGCTCAAGCAATTCAGCACCGTCAATACTAATGCTGTTCACCTCGTTCACCCAGCGATCCGCCACTTGCTGAAACGGACCATCAAACGCCGCCGTATTTTTCGCCGACAAGGCGCTTACGGTTGCGCCAGCCGCGCGGGCGCGCTCTTTGCCAAGTGGCTCCATCTCATTCCATGCAGCACCCATAGCCTCTGACAAAACACGGCCCGACACTTCATCAACGATCGCCTGAAGATCAGCGGGCAAAGATGCATAACTGTTTTTGTTCATCGCAAAAAGGAAGGTGGACGTGCCAAATCGTGCACCACCATCCAACTCAACCGAAGCCGTCGTTAGGTCGGCAAGTTTGAGCGGGATCGCCACCTCAAAAGGCACAAGCCCTGCATCAACTGTCTTTTTGGCAAGCGCTTGCGGCAACGCAGGAACGGGCATGCCCACAGGCTCTGCCCCCAAAGCCTCAAGCATCCATGCGCCCGTTCGCGAAGGGCTTCTAATCTTGAGGCCCTCAAAATCTTGCAGCTCTGTTACATTACCCGATGCAAGATGAAGCGCGTTTCCGGCGTGTACGTGCACAAGAAGCGGATAGATGTCGTCAAAATCAGCAGCCAGATCAGGCATCATGTCTTGAATAGCACGGTTAGTCGCCAAAGCATCGCCGCCATGTACGTTGGGCAGCTCAAAAACCTCTACGCGAGGAAAGACACCAGGGGTGTATCCGGGCAGCGTCCACACGACATCTGCAACACCATCGCGAACTTGACCGTAAAGCTCTGACGGCTTGCCACCCAATGACATGGACGGGAATACTTCGAACGCAATCCGCCCACCTGATGCCTCCTCGATGGCAGCAACCCATGGCTCGATCAAACGGGTTTGCGTGATGGCTTTAGGGCTTAGAAAGTGGTGCACCGAAAAGGTAAATTCCTGCGCAACAGCCGCTGAGGACATGCACATCCCCAAAGCCGCCCCAACAATTTTGACGCGTAGTGATTTGAACGAGGACATGCGGTTTTCCTTACTTTTGCGCGGCGCCTACGGCGTTTCGCCGTGAGCACACATAGAACCTTAAGGAGAAGCATAGCGCACCGCCCCCAAAGAAACATCCGCAAAACGACATTATAACTGCTCAATCAGAAGTCAGACCTCCAAGGGACGCATAAAGGTACGCTGGAGAAGTATTATTCATAAATTCTGTATTTACCAATAGAAGGGAAAAACCGTCAGAGAATGCCGATTGTGTGTTGCCGTTACGTAATTAACGAATTCAGCCGCCGACTGTTGCGAGCGCGGAAACAGTTAGGGCGCATTGGCGCGGGAATACTGCGGAATACAGGCCTCTTTAGCTGCACCACTTAAAATTTGATTCTTATTGTCGAAAGTCCCAACGCGAACCTTTTCACTTTGGGACAAAAAATAGTGTTTACGCAGGAAGCGAGCCGTCCAGAACATATCGAAGAATTTCGACAATCTGATCTGGTGTTTCCGTGACAGCAAGTGCCGCTGCATCCACTTCTTTGAGTGCGTGTTGGTGATCAGCGCCGTGCATGACGATCAAGGACTTACCCAAAGCGGCGGCATACCCCGCATCGAAAGCGGCGTTCCACTGTTTGTACTTTTCGCCAAAACGCACCACGACGATATCCGCATCTGCAATCCCTTTGCGCGTTCGGATCGCGTTGAGTTTTGCCCCTTTGTTGTCGTGCCAAAACTTGTTGGGCTCCTCGCCCATAATCGCAACACCGCAATCATCACTTGCCGCATGATCAGTAACAGGCGCAGAAAACTCAACGTCTAGGCCGCTGGCACCTGCGATGATCTGATCACGCCAGTCCGTGTGAATTTCGCCCGATAGATAAACTTTCAGCATTATGATCTCCTTGTTCTGCGCTACATCCCCACACACCAGCTTATCCGCTGGCATGGATACTTATGGCGACAGCTAATGCATGGGGGCCTGAGTGCAAGACCGCCTAAGAAATGGATATTCGTAGAACGGCAGCACCGGCGATAATCACCCCCGCCGAGATTATTTTCACGCGGGTCACACGTTCTTTCAAAATGATAGTGCCGATCAAAAGTGCAAACACAATGGATGTCTCACGCAGCGCGGTCACCAATGCAATCGGTGCTTGGGTGAACGCCCAAATGACCAGACCATAAGCAAGAAAGGACGCAGTGCCACCGCCAAGCCCCATAACCATTGCACTCCGATCTGAGCGCAAACCTGCAAAGGTTTTTGGACGGATAAGGGCAGTCCAACACGTAAACATCACCGCATTTCCAAGCGCGGCCCAACTCCAAAACCCAAGCGGTGAACCCGCGACCCGCGCGCCGATACCGTCCACCAAGGAATATGCTGCAATGAAGCCACCGGTTCCAAGCGCCAAAACAACACCGCGCAAATCCCGCGTGCCATCAACACGCTTAGCAAAGGCTAAAAACACCACCCCAAACGTGATGAGTAAAACGCCTGACACCTCGAACACTGTGAATGAAAGCCCCAATACTGCGACCGACACAACCGTCACAATCAACGGCGCTCTGCCCCGCGCAATTGGATACACCAACGTCAGATCAGCAAGACGATAAGCCGTAATAAGAAACTGCTGATACCCTAAATGCAGGAAAATACCACCAATCATCCATGGCAGTGCCTCGGTATTGAAAGGGGGTGCCAGCAAAATCATAACAATGCAGATTGGAACGTGCCCCAAAACAACGCCAAGCATTGCAGTGTGTTTGTCCGCACTACCCTTGATCAACGAGTTCCACGCCGCATGCAGACAAGCCGCGAAGACCACCGCGAGAAAAACTGAGGTCGTCATTTAAGGTGTTCCAATGCGGTAGCTGCGTAGCAACAGCCTATCTAAGCGTGGTGGCGTAAGGCAAACGATATATATGCCTTTTCAAGCCGATTTGGCTAACCCCGAGTTGGCTGCGGGCTTACCAAAAGTAGCAAGCCGAATACACACATCGTCCCGCCAGACACGCGCTGAAAACTGGGCAGTTTGTTTTGAGCAAAGGAGGCCGCGAACCGTCCCAATGCCGCATAGGTAAAGATCGCCACAGCCTCAAGCATGATAAACGCCCCCCCAAGCATCAAGTAGCTCAGCCAATACGCATCCATCGAAACGAACTGCGGAAAGAATGCTGCAAAAATTAAGATGGCTTTAGGATTGCTGCTTGCGACCAAGCCTTCGGTTTTGAAAGCCTCTTTGAGACTAATTTCAGTAGCTGAAAGACCGGCGGCATCAACCTTATTCGAACTACGCCACAGGGATATTCCTAGCCAAATCAGATAGATCGCACCGATCACCTTAACAACATTAAACACCACAGCAGACGTGGTTAAAATAACGCCCAAACCCAACGCGCTAATGGCTATCATTGGGACGAAAACAAATAGGCGCCCGAAGGCAGCTTTTTGAGCAAAGACAATTCCAGACTTCGCTCCGTGGGTCATAGAAAGCAGATTGTTGGGCCCAAATGCCAAATTCAACGCCAAACATGCAGGTATAAAAATAAGCCAATCAATCATTTTCGTTGCCAATGTTTGTTAGTGTTTCGTTAGTTTTTATACCGCTCGATATTTTGTGCGCAATAGTGCCGATCTTGCAGAAACTGACGACCAACGGCGCCCACAAAACCCGCAATGACAAACACAACACGTAGGGATCAGTTGGTAGCGGTAGCACTTAAGGTCAGCATGTGCTGATTAAATCGCACACTTTGATGACGATCGGCTCGCGGCTCAAAAGCACCTACGCGCTTACTTAGTTGCGGAAAGCCGTTGGCCGGACCAAAAAGCTTTCAAAGATTTACTCAGAAAGTACTTTGAACGGGGGCATAGCCATATGTATGTATGGTGCAGGACCAACACGCCGTTCGGGTTGATCTGGTATTGTTAAACCGAGTTTTGTTTTATTTTGATGGCGCTTCCAAACTTGATCTTCTTTCCACTGCACCGGCTCATTCCGGAGCGGCTTCAAAACCAACTCCGGATACCTATCAGCTATCACCTTGTGACGCTGGCGAGTAATCTGTGCAGACTATTTGGAGGTGCAGGAGGCCAGTATGGACGCTAGCCAAGACACACCACAGCGCTCTCAAAAACTTATTGTCGGGCTTTGCACACATAATCGGCCGACCGAACTCGCTGAATGCCTCGCGTCCATCGCGCTTCTGCACATACCAGAAGGCTTTGAATTGCACTGCGTTGTGGTGGAGAACGGGCCAATTTCAGAAATCGCTCACGTGACTAAGGCTGCAAATCTACCGTTCAGAATAACCCATAAGCTTGAAAGTCGAATGGGCGTGGTCCATGCGCGCAACCGGCTTTTTGATATCGCGGAACACGAAAACGCTGACTGGCTCGCAATGGTCGATGATGATGAGACCGTCGATGAAAATTGGCTGACTGAATTCGTCTCGGCCATGAACAGCTTTCCCGATGTACGCTTTTTCTGCGGACCCTACGTTATTCTGCCGTCGAACAGCCTCTCTGCTTGGCGGCGGCCACCTGGTACAGACAAACGCCCTTTGGGTAGTCCTACACCTTTTGCGAAAACTGGCAATTTTCTCATTCACAAACGTCTATTCGACACTTCTTTAGGCGGGTTCCGTTTTGATACCGTTTTCAACCATAGCGGCGGCGAGGACTACGACATTTCACGGCGCATCATCGCATCTGGTGAAAAGCTGATATTCGTTCCGACAGCAAAAATTTACGAGCCTATTGCAGATGAGCGGTCAGGTTTTTGGTATGGCCTGAACCGTGTGTGGCGGGACCAGCATGTTGTGCAAAAGCACCTCTACCTAAGACTTTCGTTTTCTCAGGCGATCAGTAAAAACATAGCCGAGCTGCTACAAATTATAGTGCAGATAGCGTTCAAGCCAGTGTATTTGACGCGCAACATTATGTTCGGCAGGCTGAATTCTGCGCGTTACACTCTTTGGGACTTTTTCACTCTCATTGCTCGAATGTGGGCGATCATTGGATACCCGCTGAGCGGCGAGATCAAGGCTTATGGGAAGCCCTCAAAAGACGCGTAGGTGCACCAAAGCCGTCGCATTTCAGTTCACTTTCGCCTATGGTTCCAACCGGTAGCGACTGTCTTGCGGCAAACACACGGCTTCAGCGTTGCATCAATATAAGTCGCATATATGCTGCAGCAGGTCCCTGCATCCCAATCAAAAGGCGCATTATTTTGCTCACTGACTATTCGCTTCGCTTTGATCATATCGCTGTGTCCGCCCGCACCCTTGAAGAAGGTGCAGCACATGTACGCGAATATCTTGGAATAGACATGCCTTCAGGGGGCCAACACGCGGCCATGGGCACACATAACCTGCTAATGTCACTTGGGCCGGACACGTTTCTGGAAGTTATCGCTACAGATCCAAGTGCAAGCCCGATCCAGCGCACCCGCTGGTTTAATCTTGATAATTTCTCTGGGCCCGCCCGATTAGGCACATGGATCGTCAACGTGAAAGACTTGATGCAAAGCTGTGCCGACCTCCCTGTTGAACTAGGTCCAGCGAATAAGATTACTCGGGGCGCGCTATCATGGCAGATGGCTGTGCGCGATGATGGCTCCATGCCATTTGACGGTGCGTTCCCGATGCTCATGCAATGGCCCGATGGTCCACACCCTGCCGCGCGAATGACTGATCTTGGCTGTCGACTGGAACAGATGACTGTCGTACATCCTAAAGCCGCGGAAATTCAGCAAATGTTGCAAGGTCAGTTAGACATGGCCAATATTCACTTCGAAATCGGTGATGCAATGTCGATGAGAGCTGAAATCAAAACGCCCAATGGGATCAAGCTCCTTAAGTAAACTCGCGTGGTAACAAAAGCTTTAGGGGTTCGCTGATCTCCCCCCTTTCACAAGGTTCGCAGGTTTGATAGCTGAAGTCAGGTAAAGCCGCGCCTACAATCTCTTCGGCTGCGAGTTTGGCCATCATAAGACGTAAACAACGCATATTGATAAGTTCCAGCATACCTAAAACGGCCCAAAGAACAGAATAGGCCCAGGATTCTCTGCGCCGCCACAGGTTCTTTTGCGACATATCAAACAATTCCCGCCTGAATTATTACAAAGGCCGCCACCGCACTGAAACATATCGCGGCGGTGTAACATTTCTTGTGAGCGACGTTTTCATAGGAACAACGCCCGCAAGGCTTGCGCACACAAGGGGCGATCATGGTGGCGTGATGTTTGTTCTCGCACAGATTACCTGCTCGTGACAGGCCTATCATAACCCCAAAACAACTCTCATATACAACTCATCCGAGACAGGCACTAACGCCTCACTCGACACTCACAGGGCAATATAGCCCAAACAAACCAACGCCTTAGACAAGGCACCGAAAGGAAATATTATGAAACTCGCAACTGTATTCACAGCTATCGCAATCGCCGCTTCCGCAACTGCAGCATCTGCTGACCAACTCGCCAAATCCGCAGGCGTTAGCGCCGGTGTTTACGCCGATACAACGTTGGTTAACATCATTAACGCTCGCCAAGACCAAGACGTGGCACAGCTGAACTTCTTCTTGGGTCAGACCCTCGATAGCGCCCGTGTCTCAAGCCGCGGCACATCAGTTGATTTCGCATCACTGATCGAAAACGCAGAGCAGGACAATGACACAGCACAAGTTGCATCGCTGAAATCACTGGAAAACGGTGACAACGCACAGGGCGGCGTGGACTACGCTTTCTTGATCGATCTGGCTGAGCAGGACAACGACACAGCGCGCGTCGCGTCACTGAAGTCACTCGCGAACTTCTAAGTCCCACGCAACCTCTAGGATACCTCCCTGTCCCCAAGAAGGGCGCCTCGCGAAAGCGGGGCGCTCTTTTTTGGTGCGGGGGGATGGAGCTAACGCTCGTTAAAGTGGTCATAGATTGTTTGCGCCATCGCCTCGGATATTCCGTCGACCGATTTCAAATCCGCAAGCGCGGCACGGCCAACAGCCTTGGCCGAGCCAAAATGCATCAACAATGCCTTTTTACGCCGCGCACCAACGCCCGGCACATCATCCAGAGGTGTCCCACCGATCGCTTTTGATCGCTTTGCCCTGTGGGTGCCGATGGCAAAACGGTGCGCCTCATCACGCATACGTTGAACAAAATAAAGCACAGGATCGTTGTGGCGCAGCGCCATTACCTGTTTACCCGTGCGGTGGAACTCTTCTTTGCCCGCGTCCCGATCAAGACCCTTGGCAACACCTATCATCGGGATATCACCAACACCCATTTCTTCCATAATTTCGCGTACCGCACTGACTTGTCCCGCCCCACCATCAATTAGAAGAAGATCAGGCCAGTCGCCTTTACTCTTGTCAGGATCCTCTTTGAGCAACCGCTTAAAGCGGCGGCGAAGAACCTCTTTCATCATGCCAAAGTCATCGCCGGGGGTCAGATCATCACCGCGTATGTTAAACTTGCGGTAACTGTTCTTCATGAACCCTTCAGGTCCCGCAACGATCATACCACCCACCGCATGTGCGCCCTGAATGTGAGAGTTGTCGTAGACCTCAATGCGTTGCGGCTGCTTGGGTAACTCGAATGCCTCAGCCAACCCTTTCAACAGCTTCAGTTGGCTCGCACTTTCCGCCATTTTCCGCGCAAGGCTTTCACGAGCATTGCGTGCAGCCCCCGCCAAAAGTTCCATCTTCTCGCCGCGTTGCGGAACAATGATCTCGACACGGCGCTCTGCTTTTTGGCTAAGCGCCTCAACCACAAGGTCTTCACTCTCTACGGCGTGCGACAGGATCACTTGCTTCGGCGGTTGTTTATCGGCGTAGAATTGTCCGACGAAAGCCTCCATCACTTCCGTGTGCGAAACATCTGCAGCAAGACGCGGATAGTAGTCGCGATTGCCCCAGTTCTGATTGGCCCTGATGAAGAACACTTGAACACAAGCCTGTCCGCCTTCCATGTGCAGCGCAATCACATCTGCCTCTGACACGCCGCGCGGATTAATCCCTTGAGAGGTCTGCACTTGCGTCATGGCCCGCAACCGATCGCGCAGTGCTGCGGCGCGTTCAAACTCCATAGCCTCTGCCGCATCTGCCATATCTTTGGCCAGCTTTTCTTGAAGACCCGTCGTTTTACCCGACAAGAAACGTTCTGCGTCTTTGACGCTGGCGGCGTAATCCTGCTGTGAGATTTTGCCAACGCATGGCGCACTGCATCGTTTAATCTGGTAGTTCAAACACGGCCGTGTCCGCCCCTCGAATTGACTGTCAGAACAATCGCGCAGCAAGAACACACGCTGTAACTGGTTCAATGTTCTGTTGACCGCGCCAGCACTCGCAAACGGCCCATAATATGCGCCCTTAGTTTTCTTAGCGCCCCGATGTTTGCGAATTTGCGGAAACTCGTGATCTTTACTCACCAGAATATTTGGAAAGCTTTTGTCATCACGCAGCAGCACATTGTACTTAGGCTTAAGCTGTTTAATCAAATTTTGCTCGAGAAGCAGCGCCTCTGTTTCAGTCTGAGTAGTCAGAAACATCATTGAGCGCGTTTCAGAAATCATACGCGCAATACGTCCAGAATGCCCTGAGGGGCGCGCATAATTGCTCACACGATTTTTAAGATGGCGGGCCTTACCCACGTAAAGCACCCGGTTTTGATCATCAAGCATCCGGTACACACCGGGCGAGCCGTCAAGCGTGCGCGTATAATCGTGGATCAATTCGTGTCCAATAAGGGGGGCTGCGTCAGTCATAAGTCAGGGTCTGCGATTCTGTATGTGGCTGCAATTGTGAATGGCGGTGCGCAAGAGAGAATAGATCCACGGATGTTGTGGATAAGTCGGTGAGTAAGATATTAGATTATGCGATTTCACTAATGTTTTTAGACATTTCCTTGATTTGCACAAAAATTAAGCACGAATGTAACTTATTGAAATGGCTTAATATTTAATTTCAAAACGGCAAATTATTGATTTTGTTAAAGTTTTTGTAACGGTTTGATAAAGTCCGCTGTGACCGGTGCACAACTTAAAAGAGAGCTTGATCACTCGATCCCTTGGACATCCGGTGTTTGCCACCCCAAGTGCTGTGCGCCATCGACGCAAATAAGCTGTCCCGAGACAGCTGGCGCATCCAAAAAGTAACCCAGTGCGGCAGTTATATCAGACGCGTTAGCGCCGCGCCCAAGGACCGTATTTTTACGCTGACCGGCAAAATGCGCATCAGACTGCCTCGCGCCCTGAAGGGTCGGACCTGGCCCAATTGCGTTCACGCGCACATCCGGCGCAAGGCCCTGTGCAGCGGTTTGGGTGAGCGCCCAAAGTCCCATCTTCGCAATTGTGTAGCTTGAGAATTCTGGTGTCAGTTTACGAACACGCTGATCAATCATGTTCACAATCAAACTTTGAGCGATCGGCTCGCCGTTGCTGTCCAACTGGCCCTTAGGGGCATGAGCTGCAACTGTTTGGCTTAGAACATATGGCGCGCGCAAATTACTCTCGATATGGCGATCCCAACTGCTACGCGTCGCGGTTTGCAATGTGTCGTATTCAAAAATAGACGCGTTGTTAACCAAGCACGTAATTGGCCCGCCCAATGCAGACATCGCATTTGGAACAAGTGCTTGGGTATCGTTCTCGCTCAACAAATCAGCCTGCAGAGCAACCGCCTTCCCCCCCATGCCTTCGATGATACCAACCACTTCGCGTGCATCTTGCGCAGACGAGGCGTAGTGCACAGCAACGCTGTATCCACGCTCTGCAAGATAGATTGCCATTGCGCGGCCCAGCCGTTTACCCGCGCCCGTGACCAATGCCTTCTTCATACAATTCATCCTTCCAGTGGGCGGTTAAACCAGCAACATCACCAGATAAGAGACATAAAGCGCTGTCAGGATCGCGCCAGTGCCACGCATCATATTCCATTTGAAAAATACAAATGGGACCAAGACAAGCGACGCCGCCGCCATCACCCACAGGTCAAACTTCAACACACCTTGATCGACCTCGATGGGACCGATGAAACTTGTGATGCCGATGATCGCCAGCAAATTAAACATGTTTGAGCCGATGACATTGCCAATCGCCACATCCGCTTGCTTGCGGTACGCGGCAGCAACTGTGGTAGCCAGCTCAGGCAATGAGGTTCCTATAGCGATCAAGGTCAGGCCAATCACCGTTTCTGACACGCCAAAGCTGCGTGCGATGATGACCGAGTTCTCGACCAAAAGGCTTGCGCCTAGAGGAAGCCCTATCAAACCGAAAAGCAAAAATGCGCTAATCTTCCACCATGCCATGTCGGGGTCTGCGCCCTCGGGCTCGTCCTCATCGACAACTTGCCCTGCAGCACGCGCACGCTTTGCATCAAAAAATTGATCCGCCAATATGGCAAAAAGAGCTGCCAGAAAGACCAAACCGTGCACCCATGTAATGGGACCAAAGAAGGCGCCAGCTATGAAAAGCGCGGTCGCCAAGATCATATAGACAAAGCTTTTGCGCGTGTCACAGCCCGCCGTATGCAGCCCCGCCAACAACGCAGGTACGCCCAAGACAAGCAACACATTGGCGGTGTTTGAGCCAACCACGTTACCCATCGCGATACCGGGTGCCCCATCGATAATTGCCTCAACCGCAATCAATAATTCAGGGGCGGAGGTACCAAAAGCAACAATCGTCAAGCTTACGATCAATGCAGGAATCCCAAGACGCAGCGCAAAGTTAACCGCGCCTTTCACCAGCGCATCCCCCGCGATCAGCAGCAAGACCAAACCAGCGGCCGTGAGTAAAAGTGCCGTGGTCATTTACGTTTCGCTCCGCATGCACATGGGCCTTTGCCGATTCTGAACCGTCCGCAGCTTTGGCACTTGGCGTTCGCTAGCGCTTGCTGACCGGGGTAACGCAGTTTGCCGAACATCGCCAAAACCACCATCGCGATCAGAAAGAGAGAGACGATTTTCATCAGCATGGCGCGCGCCCTATAGGCCAAAGCGCGCAAATTGTGCCCGCTCTTCAATCTGATGCGCTAAACCGCCAACTGCAGATGCGCCAATCCGTGACAAAAGTGATTTACGCTGGCCATAAACGCGGAACTTCACTTTTTTGCCAAAGCGCTCTTTCAGGATCGGCACCAGATGCCCGACACCGTCCGCAAGACCGACGTCAACTGCACCTTGGCCGACCCAAATCTCACCAGTGAACAAATCACGCTCACCCAATTTATTCGCACGGCGGCTTCTAATTTGCTGTTTGAATGTCTCGTGAAGCTGCTCAAGAATAACGTTAAGGCGGGCTACGTCTTCGGGGTTTTCAGGCTTGAACGGATCGTTCATCGATTTTGAGGTGCCGGCAGTGTAGACACGGCGCTCAATGCCGTAGCGCGCAATCAACTCACTCATACCAAAGCCCGCACTGATTACTCCGATTGAGCCTACCACCGATGTGGCATCAACAAAAATCTCGTCCGCCGCGGAGGCCAGCCAATAGCCACCGGACGCTGCAACATCTTCAACAAACGCAAAAACAGGGATCTCTTTTTCATCCGCAAGTCGACGAATGCGCGCCGCAATCAATGATGATTGCGCGGGGCTACCACCAGGTGAGTTAATCACAAGCGCAACCGCTTTTGGCTTACCCTTGGCGAATGCTTTCTCAATCATGGCTGCCGCGCCTGCATCATTCAAGCCACGACCGCCACTTGCAATCATCCCGTTCAACCGAACAACAGAGACAACAGGTGGGGATTTTCTGAATGGGATAAAACGCTTCATGAGCGTGATGTAGAGTGCGCAAGCACCTGCTACAAGTGCCCGCCCTCAAATCAAACTGTTCGGTTTAGGAGCGCAAACGATACCCCGTTTTGAAAATCCACCACACAATGCCAAGGCAAATCGCCGTAAATGCGCAAATCGCAAAAAGACTCACGCCGATACTAACGTCAGAGGTCCCAAAGAAAGACCAGCGAAAGCCCGAGACCAGATACACCACAGGGTTGAACAGCGTGATCGTCTGCCAGACAGGAGGAAGCATTGTGATCGAGTAAAAGGTTCCCCCAAGAAAGCCCAGAGGCGTCAAAACCAAGAGCGGGATCAGTTGTAGTTGCTCAAAATTGCTAGCCCAAATCCCAATAATGAAGCCAAGCAGACTAAACGAAAGGCAGGTCAAAATCAGAAATGCAAACATCGCCAGCGGATGCGCAATTTGCAGGTCAACAAACAGGTATGACGTCGCCAGAATAATCACACCGATAATGAGTGACTTTACGGTGGCCGCGCCAACGTAGCCGATAACGATCTCAAAGAAATTGATTGGCGCAGAAAGAAGCTCATAAATCGTACCGACAAATTTTGGCAAATATATACCAAAGCTGGCGTTGCTGGCGGATTGGGTCATCACCGTTAGCATGATCAAGCCCGGCACGATGAACGCGCCGTAACTAACACCATCAACATCTGTAATGCGGCTTCCAATTGCTGTGCCGAACACCACAAAGTACAGGGCCGTAGAAATGACAGGGGCCAGCAAGGACTGCGCAGCCGTGCGAAAAAAGCGCGCCATCTCAAAAAAGAAAATCGCTTTGATGCCATAAATGTTCATGCCGCGTCTCCTGCGTTTGCCGTGCGTGCGTCTTGGTCTGCGACAAGCCCAACAAAAATCTCCTCAAGGCTTGATTGTTTGGTCTGGATATCGCGAAGCACAAACCCTGCCGCCTGCAAATCACCAAGCAATGTGGTAATGCCTGTACGCTCTGCGTTGATATCATAAGTGTAGATCAGTGCGGAAAGATCATCCGTCACACTAAGATTATAATGACCAAGCGCCTCCGGCAGTTTGTCTGATGCCAAAGGTTCAGCCAGATCAATCTGCATCTGCTTTTGACCCAATTGCTGCATCAACTCAGCCTTGTCTTGCACCAACAAGATTTGCCCACCGTTGATAACACCGATGCGGTCAGCAACCTCCTCGGCTTCTTCAATGTAGTGGGTGGTCAAAATAATCGTCACACCGCTCGCCTTCAGGTCCTGCACCACCGCCCACATATCTTTGCGCAGCTCCACATCGACACCGGCGGTCGGCTCATCAAGAAAGAGAACACGCGGCTCATGGGCCAATGCTTTTGCAATCAACACACGGCGCTTCATGCCACCTGACAGTTCACCAATTTTAGCGTTTCGTTTATCCCACAGGCTTAGCTGACGAAGGATTTTTTCGATGTGCGCCTCGTCCGCGGGCTTACCAAAAAGACCACGGGAGAACCGCACAGTCGCGATCACTTTTTCAAAATGCTCAAGATTAAGCTCTTGCGGCACAAGCCCGATCATCGCCCGCGTTTTGCGGTACTCCGCATTGATATCAAAGCCACCAACAGAAACGATCCCAGAGGTGGGGTTTGTAATCCCGCAAATAGAGGAAATAAGCGTCGTCTTCCCCGCGCCGTTTGGGCCCAAAAGCGCAATAATCTCGCCTTCGTTAATCGTAAGGTTCACGCCCTTAAGCGCCTCAAAGCCGCTTTTGTAGCGTTTCACCAATCCGTTTACTTCAATAATCGCGCCCATTTTGGCCCCCATACATTTGCGCGCACCTTACCCGAACCACAGTTGGGTGTAAGTCGCATATTTGCACATAGCCGTTGCACCCGAATTGCCCTTGCCTACGCGTGACACAGCACTCACATTTGCAACAATATGATAAATCCTTCTTCCCACCACGCTCCAGACGACGTGCTTGCTGCTTTGGCGCGCAAACCGCACAACGCGGTTCTTGCCGTCATCAGCGAAACAACCGGCCCGTCTTATCGCAACGTTGGCGCGATGATGGCATTTTGGGCAGATGGGGCCCGCATTGGCGCGCTAAGTTCAGGCTGTATCGAAGATGATCTCGCTTTGCATGCGGCAGAGGTTTTGGCGAAGGGCACACCCAAGGCGGTACGGTATGGCATTGGCTCACCGTTTATGGACATGGCGTTGCCCTGCGGGGGCGGGGTTGAAATTGTGCTGTTTCCGCAGCCCTCAGCCCGTACGATTGAACGCGCCATGGCCCTTCGCACTGCTAGGCAGGGCTTTCACCTAACTTTTGATCGTCGTTCCGGCGAAATCCGCGCGTTAACTGAAACGCCAGAGCGATCGACAGACACACTCTACGTACACATTGCACCTGAAGTCATGGTTGGCATCATTGGTACAGGCCCCGAAACCATTGCCCTAGCAAACCTGTGTCATGCCCTACACTACTCTATCGCGGTAGCCTCGCCAGAACTCGAACGCATCAAGCCACACCTCAGCCCGCTCATCGACGCCACACACATGAAGCACGCGGAGCTGCCCCACCATTGGAAAGTGGATGCGCGCACGGCAGTGGTGCTCTTGTTTCATGAACACAGTTGGGAGCCCCCGATCCTTGCGCACGCACTAGCTAGTGACGCGTTCTACATCGGTGCGCTTGGCAGCTTGCAGACTCATCAAAACAGGCTGAAGCACCTATCTGAACTTGGTGTCAGCGGTGAAGCTGCCGCGCGACTACGCTCTCCCATCGGGCTTATTCCTTCTGTCCGCGACCCGCGCAGCTTGGCGATCTCTGTGCTGTCCGACATTATCTCCATTGCCTAAAGCGGCCAAATTCGCTCAACTCTTGTAAAGACCAGCAACAGCTGAGGTAGAATAAGATGAGCGTACGGCCCCTTAATATTGATCCACGTCATTGTCTGATTGATGGCAGATGGCAGGCCTGCCAAAGCGGCCAAACGCTTGAGCTGAAGAACCCTTCCGATGGCACCCTACTGTGTGAGATTGCCCGAGGCAGCGCTCAGGATATCTACGCGGCGGTAGATGCAGCAACCCGTGCGCTTGATGGGCCATGGAGCACTCTCACCGCTTTTGAGCGCGGGCGCATACTCGCAAAGATCGGACAGCTTGTTCTTGAGAATGCGGATGAGTTAGCCCGCCTTGAGGCCCTTGATGTGGGCAAACCTCTCACACAGGCCAAGGCAGACGTAACAGCACTTGCCCGCTATATGGAGTTCTACGGCGGCGCAGCTGATAAAGTGCATGGCACGACAATTCCGTATCTTGATGGATACACGGTTTACACACTGCGCGAGCCACACGGGGTGACAGGGCACATCATTCCATGGAACTACCCGATGCAAATCATTGGCCGGTCAGTTGGGGCCGCGCTGGCCATGGGAAATGCAGCCGTTTTGAAACCTGCTGAGGAAGCGTGCCTGACAGCGCTTGCCTTCGGCGAATTGGCCCGACGTGCAGGGCTACCGGACGGCGTGCTGAACGTCGTGCCCGGCTTGGGTGCAGAGGCAGGCGCCGCGCTGAGCGCGCACAAATCCGTCCACCACATCAGCTTCACAGGTTCAGTTAACGTCGGAAAGTTAATCCAACACTCCGCCGCAGAAAACGTGGTGCCCGTAACGCTTGAGTTGGGCGGAAAGTCACCGCAGTTGGTTTTTGAAGATGCAAATATCGAGGCAGCCCTGCCATTCTTGGTTAACGCAGGCATCCAAAACGCAGGCCAAACATGCTCTGCATCATCGCGCATATTGGTACAGCGCAGCCGCTATGACGAAGTGCTGGACGCAATGGCTAAACGCTATGCCGCATTGAAAGCAGGTCCCGCACTTGAGGATCACGATGTCGGGCCGCTGGTGTCATCACGACAAAAAGAGATCGTCGAAAGTTTTATTGTCAAAGGTCATGATCTGGAATGTGCCGCGCGTGGCAAGATCATCGACAGCGCGCCAGAAGGTGGGGCCTATGTAGCACCTGCGTTATTCGCCAATGTCCCATCAGATCACAGCTTGGCCCAAGACGAAATCTTTGGACCAGTGCAAGTTGTCATCCCATTTGATGATGAAGACGAAGCCATCGCAATTGCCAACGGGACAGATTTTGGGCTGGTCGCATCCGTTTGGTCTGAAAACGGCGCCCGCCAAATGTGCTTGGCAAAAAGGCTCAGAGCAGGACAAGTGTTTTTGAACAATTACGGCGCAGGCGGAGGTGTTGAATTGCCTTTCGGCGGCACGGGACTTTCAGGGCACGGGCGCGAGAAGGGCTTTGAGGCGCTTTATGGTTTTTCAACGTTGAAAACAGTCGCGGCCCGCCACGGCTAAACCTTCGCATGAACAGGATTTATTCTCATGAGACTTGCAGGAAAAACGGCAATAGTAACCGGCGGCGCATCAGGTTTTGGCGCAGGGATTGTGCGCAAATTTGTAGCAGAGGGCGCGTGCGTCATGATCGCCGATTTAAACACAGACTTGGCACAGGAAACCGCAGAACAAATAGGTGGTAACGTGGAGGTCATCCACTGCAACGTGGCCAATGACGCGAGCGTTCGGGCAATGGTCGAGGCGGCTCAAACGGCCTTTGGCCAGATCGATATTTTGGTCAACAACGCGGGCACCACACACCTGCCAGCCCCGATGGAAGATGTCACCGAGGAAGACTTCGACAAAGTCTTTGCCGTGAATTGTAAGTCTGTCTACCTGACTGCGAAATACGTCGTCCCTTTGATGAAAGCCGAAGGATCAGGCGCGATCCTAAACGTGGCTTCAACCGCAGGCGTCTCACCCCGCCCCCGCCTGAATTGGTACAACGCGTCAAAGGGGTGGATGAACAACGCCACAAAAGGAATGGCCGTCGAACTGGCCCCAAGCGGCGTGCGTGTAAATGCAATCAACCCTGTGGCAGGCGAAACCCCACTGCTGAAAACTTTCATGGGCGAAGACACCCCCGAGGTCCGCGCCAAGTTTCTGTCCACCATTCCATTGGGACGTTTTTCAAGCCCCGAAGATATGGGAAACGCAGCGTGTTACTTATGCTCGGACGAGGCGAGTATGGTAACAGGCGTATGCATGGAGGTGGACGGCGGGCGGTGTATTTAGGCACGCGTACCGCCATGGGAATTGTGCCAAAGGCTTGCACTAAGCCCACAGAACCGTCACGCGATTGTGCTCTCTCAAATGTTCATTTCAGTTATCTTTAGTCCGAAGAAGCCCAAGTTTGTCCATTCAAATACTGAATGATAGCATCATGGTGCCTAGAGCATTGGGCCCCAGATGGCGCACCACCATGCAGAGATCTAGTCTAATTGCCATTGTATCATGGGTCTCTGGTTTCAAGTCTGTCGGAATGATGCTTTCCAGCGCAGGCCCGTGATAGCCCAATGAGCTGTGCGGCCTGAAGGTGTTGCAATGAATGCGCCATGCTCAGTTAGGATTTGAACTTCTCGCAAACTGTAGAGATCCGTAATTCTTCAGCACCAATTTGTAAGGAACTGACAGCCTTGTACGTCAGCTGACGCTTCACATTAAAATGTTTTTTTTGGCCTAAATTCTATTGAGAACAACTACGATAAGTCGACGTTTGTTCCAAGAGATTGCATCGCTAACTCAGAGCCTCAAAAATATGAGACTAGGGTATGTTGCCTGCCTCAATATCACGCAACAAAATACGAAGCGGCGTTATGTTCGCCAACGTGCGGTTCAATGTCATAATTGGCTGTTCAGCAACAAACACAATATCATTGGGCCGCAACTCCACTTCATTTGCAACGAGCAAGCTTAAAGGGCTCTGCGCGTCAAGCTGGTGGGCTTCAACAGGCTTTCGACCACGAAGCAAATAGACCGCTGAACGCTGCGCCGACGGGCTTGCTAGCGGACCAGCTGGCGCGAATAGAATGTCAGCAAGCGTTTGCCTAACCTCTGGTTGGATGGGCATAATTTGTGGGGCGACCCCCCCGAGAAGAAAAACTTTACCCGGCAGATATTTTAAAGTTTGCACAAAAAAGTGATCATCGCCTTGAATGAGCACCTTGGGGGCATTTTCGGCAAGTAAGTCCGCTAATCGGAAAGAGTAGGTTTTACCACCACGCTGAACTTTTATAAGAGTGAGTGCACTTTCGTTAAAAGCAACACCCGATGTCGCAATTACCTCACGCAGTGTTGTGCCCTTATCAGTAATAGGTATCACTGAGCTGGCACGACCCGAGGCGCCGTCAGTTGTGACATAAGCACGCTGCGAGTTGAAACGCTGAATTTCCATCTGAAAATTAGGAGCACTTCCATTTCGAATGAGAATGCTGCGAACTTCGTCCCTAAGCTCCGAGATCTCACGGCCAACGGCCTCAATTCGCCCCACACCGATTAGGAAAATGCTGCCGTCTGTACCAACCCGACCAGTGGTCGAAATAATATTCGATGAGCTTGACGGAAGTGAAACGCCAGCTGGCAGGCCGTTATCCCCAACGTCAACTCCGGCAGACAGCCGAGCAATTGAGGGACTAGCGTCAGTGTACTGAATGAGTGCGACCTCGTCACCAACGCCCAGCTTGTATGGCTGGCTACCAACAATTGGTGGAAAAGAGGTCTTGCGGAGCGACCTTTCAGAAACAGCATTCGCGGACGAGCCGCTCCCGGGCATAGAAACTATTCTGTCGTAGCTAACTGAATTGAGGTTTTTTGCTGCTGCAAAATCAAGGGCCCGGACATTAATTTCAAACTCCTCCTGGCCCTCCGCGTCCGGAGCAACGCCACGCAGAGCAACGGGTTCAACGATGGCCGAACATCCGAAGAGTGATAAGGCGGCGGCTATTAAAATAGCCTTTCTAGTCATGAGATTACGCATGAAAGGCAACTCCCAACGTGCCTCGCTGCAGCATGCGCTGCACCGACTTAATTAATGTTTTCCCGGGCTTAAGTTGCACCGCAAAGAAAGGGTCAACAATTGAATTCGACGCGAGGATGACTTCAACCGCATCGGTATTTGCCGCAAAAATCACAATGTCATGTTTCTCTAATAGCGCGTCAACGATTTTATCGACCGATCTAGAGTACAGCAAGTCAAGGTTTGTCACGCCCGCCGGGTAGACATATTCCGTGCCCCCAGTTGGGTTCCCCACTTTAACCATGGCGTCTTCAATGTCAGGTGTAAGCTCGCGTTCAACCTCAGAAAGCTCGCGTGACAAGTCAATGAAACCGACATCACGCCCTAGGCTTACGGCCGTAGCTGCAACTATTTTTCCCAGTGCACCGGCGTTGTTCTCAAAGCTCAAATCGCAGATAAAAACAGGGCGGTTTTCGTCGCCACTATCCAACTGGAGAACTGCGTGACGGGCCCAATCAGATTTGATTTTTCCTAAAGATTTATGAACATCCGCGAGCGGTTTCCCCCTGAAGCGGCGAACACCTTTTGTCTTAAGGCCACTAGAAACACCCACAGCCTCAAGCAAGGACGAGAGCGCAAAATACACGCCGCGGCGCATACCGAGTACCAACGCAACAGCTGAACCCACGAAAACCCCAAGTACCAGGCCAAGAGCTAGGATTAATGTCCTTTTAGGCGCACTTGGGCTAACAGGAACGCCGGCTACTTCAAGAATTCTCGAATTATCAGGCTTAAAACCAGCCACAAGCGACTGGCTCTTAACCTGCTCGATCAAAACGGTGTAGGCCGCCTCAGCAATTTTTAGATCGCGTGTTAACTGAGCAAGCCGCTCCGCACTCGAGGCATATTTGGAGGCATCCTGCTCCAATTTGAGAATGTCTCTCTCAAGCGCTGACAGCCTATCACGGATGCTACTCTCAACCTGAGACACGACCCCAACACTGGGCCAAGTCCACGCACTCGCAACTTCACTCACTCCCATAATTCTTCGGAAGCTAGGCTGATCTAGCTGCGGGAACTCCTGCCTCAGTCGATCGTAATCACCCTCACCCGGCACGCCCTTATACAGGACCTCTTTGAGCGCAAGGGCGGCCGCAAGCTGTTCGGCACTGCGCTCACGCTGAGTTCTCATATCATCAAGCATCACCGACCCAACCGCAAAATTCTCTACGGCTTTAGTGCTATTTTCAAGGCTGTACTCCTGCAGCGCACGCTGCGCTGCTTCCAAATCTTCAGACGCATCAGCTAGTGTGCGTGAGAGATAATCCAGCTTTTCGTCAGTTTCGTCGCTACTTTCTAATGCTTTGAGGGCGATAATTTTACTGACTATAAAATTTGCGATTTCAGCAGCTCTTTCGGGAACCTCATGATCAACGGTTACCGAGATCGACCCCGTATCACCCGCTTCTACAACAATAAGCTCCTTATATGCATTAATCACGTTCTGAAGTGCGATACGATCGGCATTCGGTTTTTCACTGACCATGCCAAGCAGGGACTTAAGTACCGCCTTCCAAGCTGGACCAGTAGCATTGGGGTCGTAACTGTTAAACATCTCATCGCTTTTAAGATCCAACTCACGCCCGATTTCCAAAATGAACTCACGTGAGGTCAGTCGCTCAACAATCACCTCAGCGTCACCGCCGCCTGTGGGCGCTCCGACGAGGGCCGCAAGCCCGCCCAGCTCCCCGCCAAGACTGCCTAAAATACCGTTCGAGCCACTACTACCAGGCAGTGCAAACGTACTCTTGGCTGAGAATACCTTATCGGCATTTAAAGCATAAAAGCCTGCGCCGACCAGGAACGCTGAGCTAACCAGTGCGATCAGGAACTTGTAAGCCCAGATTGTGAGGAAAAGCTCTTTGAGATTGATTTCGTCTTCCGCGGCGTCGGTTGGTTGGTGGTTTGACATCAAGAGAACCTAATTAGTTTCAATTTGAACTATCGACGATCAGGCCATCATGCAACACAGCTATCAAGATAAGGCTAAACAAAACCAAAATTTCTAACACTGAACAAGGCCTATGACGTTTAAAACGCCCGGTTTGGGGGCGATACAAAGCCAGCTAGGGCAGACACCAACGCCACCCACCCGCATCCCAGTAGTAAATATTTAAGCGACACGCAGATTACCGATTAATAGACCAGGGCAATAAGTTTCGTGACATTAAAGAAATGTCAAAGGAGCTGAGTTATCCTTCACACCACTAAATTGAAGCGGCGGTCGTTTTCCATCAAATGCTCAACCCAAATACGCTCTGCTTCAAAATCGTGCGGCACCTGCGCCGATGTTCTACTGCCCGTCATTGAGAGCGAGGCAAAGAAATCAAAACCGAAAAGCTCAATTCGATCCGCAGGCAGGCGCCTGAGTAAATCAACGAGCAGCACCCCAGTCGAGGGCCGAGCGCCCAATTCACGTGATAGACTATGAAAATCTTTCAGCGGAAATAAGTAGAACCCTTCCGCCGCGGCCGTTCCCCAATCTAACCTGCGCCTCTTGTGGCTCATCCACAAAACGCGTTTTGGGGTTACGCGGCGCTTCAACTCACGAGAATTACGAATGGCGAGTGCATGCCAATCTGTCCGGCACCCGTGAGATTCTGGATTAGACGTTGGGGCCGAATTAATGCGAATAACAATATCCGCCTCATCAATTCGCTTGCCGTGTTTGGCCTGAAGCAAACTACGGGCATTACCTACGAGCGCAATTGTTTTACCACTCACGTCAGCCGCAAGAGCGTCCAACGCCACCGAGTGCTCTGCCAGGGCAGCTTCGCTCGACATCCAACGGTCTATATAAAATTTGAGCTGTCTCACGTCTGGAGTAACCTTTGGTAGACATCTACTAAGGCTTCAGCCTCAACATCAAGTGACATGCGCTCTAATGCCGAACGACGAGCTTCAATTGACATACGGTTGCGGCGATCATCATTGTCCATCAGGTCAATAAGCTTCGCTTCCAGGTCATTAATGTCACCCCGCTCGAACAACTCGCCGTTTTGTCCCTCCTCGATTAGCTCATCAAAGGCGCCAACACCGCGTGTCGCAATTGTCGGGGTGCCACTGGCTAATGCCTCAGCAACTGTGAGGCCAAAACCCTCCAAATGAGAGGGCGCAACATATATCGAAAGCTCACGGTAAGCATCGGCCATCTGATTTAAAGGCCTTTCCTCAACGAAGTGAATGCGGTCACGAAGGCCAGATTTTTCAACTTTTTGAACCATCTCCTCGTAGTATGCCCGGTCGCGGGAGAGTACGCGTCCCATCACAACCCCAGACCAATCGCTGCGGTCTGCAAGAACGCGGCATAGCGCATCAACGAATAGGTCAGTACCTTTCATCTGCCGAATTCGCCCGAAGCACCCAATAACCTTTGGCATGGTAGCCAAATCACCACCGATCGATGGGGTGAAGAGGTCTACATTTACCCCGTGAGGCACAATAACGCAGCCCTTGGGCATGACTTCTGCGTTTATCAGGTTTGTTGCCACAACTTCATCACAAAGCCCTATTAGCCAAGTTGTCCAACGAGACCGCTTGCGAGGTGATGCGGATGTAAAAACGATCTTGAGCTTAGATATTCGGAGCCACTTAAAGAGCAGCCCGACAAGGAGCTCATTATTCCGGCGGGCGTGCCAGACACGCGTCTTTCTCGGCAGTAATAAGACGCGCAAGACAGACAAATGAGGGAGGCTCGAGGGCAGTCCAGGCCCAGTTGCGACAATCGGGATCATGCGCGATTGACGATCGACCAATCCCACCACGGTCGCAGTAACACCCGACAGGCGTTTCTTAAAGTTTGGGGCAATTACATCGACGTCAGGGGCCACTCCAGGGCTACCTTTTATTAAGAACTGGCATTCTGCTCGGCTTAGCTCAGCTCGAGCAATAATTTTCATCTATCGCACCACAACCCATCCATCAAACAAATATGATAATTGAATAAATATCACGTGCCGACCTGCAAATTAGTCAGCACTCACTCAAGTGCGTTAACCGAATAGGTCGCCAAACCCCGATAAGACGACATATGCCTCAAGGCGCAGGAGGAGTACTAAAGAAATTGCCCCAAAGAGATAAACTGCAAATTAAACAGGCAGCGACAACAGTCGATCCGCAACGCGACATTCGCTTTTTTCTGCGACCCTTGCGCCAGCTCAATAGCCAGCCAAAGTCACCCAGCAGAAAAGCCACCAACATATTTTTTTCGCAAACTTGCGTAAATGCACCAGCCGAAAACACGCTAGCGTCAAATTCTACACCATACAAAAACTAGATGGCAGACGATGTAAGCCCGATGCGAATACAATAAATTGATAAACTAGAACGCCAGCAACTAAACCACGCCGTTGAATTAAACCGTTGGGCACATTGTTAATCATAAATGTCACTTTGAAACTAATGAGGGTTTACTTGCCGGGTATCAGACATTAGCTGAGCACTTAATATTTGCATGCCAGAAAGCCAGACAATGACCGCAAAGCGTCGTTCCAAAAAAATCTTATCACAATTGGCATGCACTTTCAGCGCGCTTTTGGCGTGCATGACAATGGCCAACGCAGATGGCGCAACATTGCAGCTATCACTCGGAACACGTGATATTCTTCATAATCGCCAAGTTACCGAGACCAACGGCAAGGCCTTGATGCGCGGAAGCTACACCAAGTCTTTTGGCAAAGTGGATCTGGGCATAAGCCTTGCGGCGGAAGATACAGCTCAGACATTTAACGCTGACGGATCATACGTTAATCTAAACTTTGGGGACTGGGTGCTGGGCGCGGGAGCTGTTGACAGGCACTGGTCATATTCCCCTCACACATCCCTAATTCTATCAGCTAACGCACGACCGATGCGTTCGGCCTACCTCAAAAAGACAACCAACACTTCCACATCCCCACTGCTTTCGTGGGTCGGCCCCTGGGGCGGTGAGTTTTTTGTGGGCCAAACTAGCGGTGGACCTGGCAGTGGCGGCGTGAACTTTATGGGCGCACGGCTAGAACTGGAGCCCGTGGCCGGCCTAAAGGCGGAGTTCATCCAGACAGCTCAATTTACTGGAGGTATTGCCTCCGTCGGAACCGCTCTGGCGGGCAACACGAATGAGGGTGCAGGCGCTGAAATCAACAAAATGGCCGGCTTTGGTTTATCCTACTCATTGAACTCAAACCGGGTCTACCTGCAAGCCATTGGAGAGGACGAGGCCGGCGGCCTGCCGTCCTGCTGGATGCACCTCATCGGCCTTGAGCGTAAAATGGATGCGGCCGGCATCCCGACAACGCTTAACATTGAGGTAGTGGACACTCGGATTGACCGAACGACCAATGGACATTGCGGGCCGAACACGGCCTACAATAACGGCACGCACCCCTACACGAATGACGGCTCTGTCATGGGCGCGGCGATTGATAGCGAAGGCAAATCCATCCAGCTCAGCGTAGGGCATAACTTCGGGGCGTATGATTTTGAGTGGGGAATTGGCCAGTACACAGTGAATGACAAGAGCTCGCCCTGGCACCGGCTGGCGAGCCGGCGGGAAGAAGGGCGGATCTATCATATGGGACTGGCCCGGCAAATTGGGTCGCTTAAGCTTTCTGGAACCATGTCGTACCAGGGCCTCGACTTAGACAAGGCCGGTATTAGCAGCGGGCTAGCATTAAACATGACCGCGGAGCGGCGGTTTTGATGGAGCAATCCCAGTAACGGGTGTCGGCCCCCGCATTCGCGTAAGTCTACTACTGTGGTGATTAATACTGTGGTGATCAAAGGACGCCCTGCAATAACAGCAGACATACCGACGACCGATAGCGGCACGTGTTCCCCACTCTTAATTTAAGTTGAAGATATACCCTCTTAACCCACCAGGGCGGCATACCTCCAAGCACACCAAGCGTGCACAAAGCCAAATGTGACGCAACACTGCGGCACTGTGCCATCTGATCACAGTAAAGTGCGGCCCTGTTTCAAGCC
>NZ_CVPC01000008.1 GCF_001049735.1 Nereida ignava | reverse complement strand
TTGCATTACAAAACGAAGGTTCAAGGTGATGACGCATTGCGCTTGGCCATGATCCGCCTTGCCAAGCAGTATGGTCGGTACGGATATCGAAAGATCGCTGAGTTGCTGCGGATCGAAGGTTGGCACGTCAATCACAAGAAAGTTGAGCGTTTATGGCGCGAAGAAGGGCTGAAGCTGCCAGAGCGGCATAAGAAACGAAGGCGGCTGTATCACAAAGACAGTTCGGTCATCCGTTTGCGCCCAATGCATCCCAATCATGTTTGGGCAATTGATTTTGTTCACGACAAGCTGAGTAACGGGCGCAGCTACAAGATGCTGACCGTCTTAGATGAGTTTACCCGCCAAGCTCTTTGCGTTGAGGTGCAAGACAAGATGAACTCAGATGATGTTTTGCGTGTCATACATCGTTTGCTGATGAAATACGGAAAGCCTGAATGCATTCGATCTGACAATGGCGGGGAGTTCGTAGCTGAACACCTTCAAAAATGGCTCAGAAAGGTTGGCGTCAAACCAATCCAAATCTACCCAGGCAGTCCTTGGGAAAACGGTTACAATGAACGGTTCAACGGTATTCTTCGCCAAGAAGTCTTAAACGCTGAATGGTTCCACAGCATCAAACAGGCTCAGGTCGCAATCAATATTTGGCTCAAAGAATACAATCACATCAGGCCCCATCATGCACTCGGAATGCGACCTCCCATGCCAGAAACCTTATTAGAGAAATCCAAAATTAGTGGCACTGAAATTGGGGGCTAGACAGCGGGAAGTGAGCAGGTCCGGCGCAATATGCTGATCTTTGTGCCGTTCATTCTTATCCTTGCATTTGTCTACCAGAACATTGGCGACCACTATGGCGATGCGCATTTTGCATTGGCCGCAATTGTTGCATCAGGCATTTTCTTTATCTTTTTCTTTGGGGTCAGAGCCGCCACACGCGTCAACAAAAACCAACTTGAAATGGAGCGCCTTGCCTTAACTGATCCGTTGACCGGCGTTGGCAACCGCAGGGCCTATGATCAGGCACTTATGCACCGCTGGTCCACGTCAGAGCCCAATTTATTGACGTTGATCGGCATCGACCTTGATGGGTTTAAGGCCATCAATGATTTGCATGGCCATGACGCAGGTGACGCCGTCTTGCGCGAGGTCGCGCGTCGGCTGTCATCTTGCGTGCGGCCCACAGACCTTGTGGCGCGTGTAGGCGGAGATGAATTTACAATTGCCTTACGGACGCCGTCATCGGTACGTGATGCCGCGCGCATCGCGCGTCGCTGTTTGCTTCAGTTTTCGCGCCCAATTCGGTTTTGCGGTCTGACGATTGAGATCGGTGCGAGTATTGGCGTGTTTGTTCAAAATTCACCCAACATAGCATCGAGCGAAATTACCAAACGATTGGACTTTGCCCTTTATGCCGCAAAAGAAAAGGGCAAGGGCCAGATCGTTTACTATTCCACCGTTTTGCACCGACAGGCCCTGCGGCAAACGCAGCTGCGCAAGCAAATCAAATTGGGGTTTGAGCGCGGTGAGTTTGTTCCGTTCCTTCAGCCAATTATTGATGCGCGATCCGGCTGTACTGCTGCTTTCGAGGTGTTGGCCCGCTGGAACCATCCGGTACGGGGGATTTTGGAGCCTGGTTCATTTTACAAAGATGCCGTGACCTTGGGCTTGATGGACAACATTGGCTGGAGCGTGTTCAAGCAGGCGTTGGATAATCTGGACAGTGACATGTGGGCGCCCTCTGTCCCCAAACATCTGCATTTGAACGTCACACAACAGGGGCTGGTGAAATCGGACCTCCTGCGCGTTTTGAAACGTGCGCGCGCCAAAGGTGTCCGCGTCACGATCGAGATTTTGGAGACCGCTCTTGTGGATGATTGGGGGCCAGAGGAGATGATTGCGCTTAAGACGGTTCGTGATCTTGGCGCAAAAATCGCGATTGATGATTTCGGGACGGGGCACGCTTCGCTAACCAGCCTCGTGCGAATTAAGCCGGACATGTTGAAGCTGGATCGGTTTATTGTTCACAATTGCCAAACCAACAGTGTGGAGCGGACGGTTCTTACGATGGCGCTGCAAATGGCGAAGGACTTGGGCATCAAAACAGTGTGCGAAGGGATCGAAACCGCGGATCAGGAAGCATCTGTTTGTGAAGAGGGTGCTGATTTTCTGCAAGGGTTCCGCTATAGTCCCGCGGTTCCTGTGTCCGAGTTGGCGGGCTTGCCGAACATCTTTGCGACCAATGCAACCGGTGATTTGTTGAAGCGGGATACTGAGGTTTCAGCCACTGACAGCGCGGTTGAGGCACCTCTGGCTCTGCCATCTTTGGTTTCATAACTAGATTAGAAGAGTGAGTTCAGTTTTCTTGGGGATCTCCCCGTGGTGCGAAGAATGTGCGGTCCAATGCGGGTGAGTCTTTGCGTATTCTGCAAAGGGAAGTGCCGCGTAGACACGAGAGGCGATTTGGAGTAACGTTACGTAGTAAACGTTTATAGAGTGGAATTTTTGTGAGAATTTTCATTTTGGGGCGCTGGCAATCTTGGAAGATCATTTTTGTTATGTTAGCAACCCAAAGGCCTTTGGTAATATTGCCTGCGGCACAGTGAATAATTTTCACATACTAAATTGGGATAGAAATCGTGGATGTGACCCTTTTAAAAAGCTTTGCCAAGCTGCGCCTTACTTTGCTGCAGATGGAAAAAGAAATTGGTCTGGGCGAGATCTCTGCCGCCGAGTCGGCAGTTATTTGTGCAGCCGCTTTGATCGTAGACGATCGCGGCCGTGTCGAGTTGGCGTCATTGATGGCTCAAGAACCTCTGGCAGTCATGTCACGCAGCACGTTTTTCCGTGCAATCAAGTCTTTAGGCGAGCGTCAGTTGCTGGTCAAAGAGTCCGACAGCAAAGTGTCGGATTACATCCTCAAAGCATAGGCCAACCGATGGCTTGCGCCGGTCACAAGGGTGGGCCGCATGTATAGAGCGATCGGGTTTGAAGTTATTTTGATAAGCGCCTTAATGGGCGCTTATTTTTCTTTGTTGTGGATATCTTGGAACGTTGTTGTTCCCTTGCAAGCCATGGTTTTTGGCGAAGTCTTCGGTATCTTACTTTTCCTTCCGAACGGCATCAAAATTCTGGCGATCTATACTCTTGGCTGGCGTGGCTTTTTGTATCTGCTTCCTGTTGCTGTGGGGCATTTCATGACGCTTAGTGATTGGAACAGTAACTTTGACGAATTAATCACAATGGCTGTGCTATCGCTTTTGGCGCCGTTTGTTTCATTTAATATATTGCGCTGGTTACGGGTAATTGTGCCGCAGCCGATGACATTGCGCCTTAACTGGCGCGAGCTTTTGTGTGTGGGGCTGCTGTCAGGCTTCTTGAACTCGATTCTGCTGACCATCGGTTTTGACCAAGGTCTGAAAGAGGTCGCGTTCATCACGATCGGGGATGTATTGGGCTTCTTGGTCGTGTTGCTTGCAGCGATGTTGGCGATGCGCTGGATGCGCTTTGCGCGCCATCAATCAAAGCGTGGCTGGTTGGCCTAGTAACGTGGGCTTATCAAAGCGCGTAGCAGGGCAGTGCCCTTAAGCGCTCATCGCCATGAGTTCTGAACGCAACTGCTCTGAACGCTGTAGTGTGTGTTCCGTGCGTGCTGCGAGATATGTCATCAATTCTTCACGCAACTGAGGTGACAGGGCGAGGGTCTTGCGGCTTTTCTTTTCGCCGGGGACGACAACAAAACTTCCGTTTTCAATGCGTGACTTGATGAACGTGTAAATGGTCATCGAGTTTTCAGTCCGCGTTTTCAAACTGTCGATGTAGTTCCAAATCCCATACTCGGTGTTGCCGTTCAGCTTAGCCACCAGCAAAAGAAGTTCCCATTTGACAATACTTTTTGAGAAGTCAGCCAGCGCTGATTTTGGCGGTAAGCTCTCCAGAACTTCCAATTCCAATTCCACTAGCATCTTAGAACTCCTGTCTTGAAACTTAATTCGCGATCTTGTTCGTCCTATTGGTTTATTTTTATAGCAAAAGCGGATTCGCTGTTTCTGTAAAAAGAGCCAATAAAGTATTATTTAGATACTTTAGTGTATTAAATTCATGTGAAAAGATTGAATCGATACCCTGATACCAAAGAGAGGCTGGGTATCATATGATACTGACAGGCGTCCTGTGGTCCCTTGGTGATACTAATAGAATGCGGCTAAGAAAAAGCCCGCCAAACCAAAGGCTTGACGGGCTTTAAGCTGTTGAGTGTGGCGCTGACACTAGTCGCGTAAGGCCAGCTCCTGAATACGCGCAACTGGCGACCAGAAGTACTCAAGGATGGTCCGCTTACCAGAAACCACATCTACCGTAGCAGTCATGCCAGGCAGCAGCGACACGGCAGTCCCATCGTTAAGCACCATATCGCCAGACATTGCTACGTCGACAATGTAGAACGACTGTGTCTCACCCTCGCGGACAGGGGTCGCATCTGGGCTGATGTTGGTGACAAAACCATCCAGCGTGCCGTTGCGAGCGGAGTCGTAGGCTGACAGACGGATGCGCGCCAGATCATCAACCTTAATATTAGAGATGTCCTTGGGCGCGATGCGCGTTTCAATTTTCAGCGCATCGTTTGTGGGCACCAGTTCAAGCACGGCGTCACCCGCCTTTACGAATGCGCCGACTGTGCGAAAATTCAAACGGTTTACGATGCCATCTACAGGGGCAGCAATCACAGTACGCTCAATCCGGTCTGATAGGGCAGGGAGGGCCTTCTCTAGTTCTGCGCGTTCCGCCACTGTCTGTGCAAGCTCTTCCATGGCTTGGCGCAGGTACGTGTCTTTGCGGTTTGCAATCTCGCTCGTAATCTCTTGGATCGAAGATTGTGCGGCCAGGACAGAAGCCTCTGCATCACTGAGCGAGCCAATTGCTTGTTCGCGTTCGCGCTTCAGCGCAAGCAGGCGGGTTTCTGGTGCGATATTTTCGCGGACCAGCGGCTCGACCACAGCGATCTCATCTTTAATGAGCGCCAACAAGTTAGTGGCAGTTCCAACAGATTGGCGAGACGAGTTAAGCGTGGTCTCTTTTTGCGCACGGCGTTCTTCCAAGATCGTGATAGCCCCCTGAAGTTCGCGTTTGCGCGCTTCAAAGAGGCTCAGCTCATTGGCTCCAATCTGGACAGATGACCCGACGATATCCGTAGAAGGGGTGAAATCTGTGCCCGCGATTTCCGCTTCAAGGCGGGCGACTTTGATCTTGAGGGTGTCAAGGCGCTGGAACATCCGGTCATATTCGGCCTGCGCTTCAATCGGGTCGATCTCAAACAAGATCTGACCTGCTGTAACCCGGTCGTTTTCAAGCACATTCCGGCGCAACACGACGCCAGATTCCGCAGATTGCACCAATTGGTTTTGCATCTGCGAAACAATCTTGCCTTCACCGCGGGTGACGTTGTCAATTTCAGTCACTGCGGCCCAAGTCAGGGCGATCCCGAGAAAACCTGCAATGGAGAAGAGAACCACTGAGTTGCTGGCGCTGTTGCGGCCAGACATCTCGCGGGAGAGTTTTTTGAAATCAGTACTGCTCATATCGGATCACTTCTGTGCGGCTTTAAGTTGGGAGGGGGGCTATCGAGCATGATCGCGCCACGATCAATCACCAGAACGCGGTCCACCATTTTCAGCATGGAGTTGCGGTGGGTAACAGCAAGCATCGTTTTGCCGTCCATTGCAGCGCTGAGGCGCTCAATCGTTGCTGCCTCTGATGCGGTATCCATAGAGCTGGTCGGCTCATCAAGGATCAGAATGTTGGGATCATGCAAAATGGCGCGGGCCAGATTGATGGTTTGCTTTTGACCACCCGATAGCCCCACACCGTGCTCACGGATCATCAGGTCATAGCCGGACGGGTGGCTGCCAATAAAGTCATCAACACCTGAAATTTTTGCCACCTTAAGGATATGCTCGTCGTCATATTCAAAGTAGCCCATTTGCAGGTTTTCGCGCACTGTACCGGAGAAAAGCCACGTTTCTTGAAGCATGACACCGACGTTGCGCAAAAGGTCTGTTTTGTCGATTTGTCGAATATCAACGCCGTCGATCAAAACCGCCCCTTCGCTTGGAGTGAGAAGTCCCGCAGCAAGGCCTGAGAACGTGGATTTGCCCGAGCCCATTTTGCCAACAAGTGCAACTTTCTGTCCCGCCGGAATTTTCACCGACAGGTTGCGGATGATTGGCTCATTTGCGCCCGGGAAGCTGTAGCTTACGTTGCGAAACTCGATTTCTCCGCGCAGAACTGGACGGCTGAGGCGTTGTTGAATTTCATCCTCGGGAGAAGTTTCGGTCATCAACGAGCCGAGTGAACGGTAGGCTTGGCGTGCAGAGTTTGCACGCGCAAGTGCTGCAGCCAGTTGCGACAGCGGTGCAAGAGTACGGCCTGCCAAGATAACTGACGCAATCAAGCCACCCATCGTTGTGCTGCCCTCACGGATCAGGAACACGCCGTAGAAGATAAGCGCGATCTGGGCAAACTGCTGAACGGACGCGGCGGAGTTGATCGCAAATTGCGAGAACATCCGGCTTTTTAGTCCCAATTCTGACTGGTTTGCCGAGGCTTCTTCAAAGCGCTGACGCATAAAACGGCCTGCGCCTGTTGCGCGGATCGTGTTCAGGCCGCTCAGGGTTTCAACAAGAACAGATTGCTTGGACATACCTGTTTCCATGGCACCGGAAGCAAGCTTTGCCAAAGCAGGCTGCACCGCAAGGCCAAGGATGATCACGATAGGAACTGCCAGCAAAGGCACAATCGCCAAGTTGCCACCGATCAAATAGATCACGAAAATAAAGAAGAAGATAAACGGCAAATCAACGATAGCGATCAGGGTAGCTGAAGTGAAGAAGTCGCGCAGTGTATCGAATTCGCGCACAACGCTTGCTACAGCACCTGATTTCCGGCCCTTTGCATCAAGGCGTAGATGCAAAATCTTGTCAAAGATCATCCGCGCCATTGTGACATCGGCGCGCTTGCCAGCGCGGTCAATGAAGTTGGCGCGCAATGACTTGATCACGAAGTCGAACGTCAGCGCGATCATCACACCTAAAGTCAGCGCAAATAGGGACTCAATCGCCTCGTTCGGGACAACGCGGTCGTAAACGACCATGATAAACAGTGAGGTCGACAGCCCAAGAAAGTTTGAAAACGCTGCGGCCAGAATAACCTGACCGTAGATCCACTTGCTCTTGGAAAAGGCGCTCCAAAACCAGTGACCGCCTTGGCCATTTTGTTTTGACTGCGCGGACTGCCGATACAGAAGTGTAAAGCCTGCGTATACCTCGGCGAACTCGTCGGCGCTGATGTCACGTGAGGTGAAATTGTCCTCAATAGATTGAACTGTGAGCGTGCCGTCCGGGTTTTTCTGTGTCACCAGAAATGGATTGCCATCTTCTTGGAAGGCAATCATCGGCAGGTGGCTTTCTTTAATAGCTGAAGCCTTCAACTCGCCAAAACTGGCGTCAAAACCCAGTTCATTAAAGATATAGACAACATCTTTGGGTCCAAAGGGTGTTTCGCCCATTGGCGCCATATCGCGAAGCGCCGCAGTACTAAATGTGAGCGAAACGGTTTTGAGCGCGATTTTTAGCGTCTCAACAAGTGTTGCAGCGGCCTCATCAGTGGCGCCACTGCCACCGTCTACTTCGTATTCTTGGGTTTTAACGTCGATGCGCGCAAGTTCGACAGAGCCAGACTGCTCATCTGGTTGCATGTCAGTTGTCTGCTCGGCGCTCTCAACGGAAGATGCGTCATCTTGCGAAGCGGCCTTTGGTGTAAGTTCGTTCATTTGTCTAACGCTTTAGTAATGTTTGATTGGGGTGCAGGGATGCCGAAGCTGGATAGAAGGCGCCCCGACTGGGCAGCAATGCTAACATCAAGCTTCATAATCTCTGCGTCGATCTCAATGGCGCGGTCGGCAGTGCGCAGCGCCTGAATTTCCGCGTCAATGACGCGCTTCAGATCGGCTTGACCGGTTGCCAGTTGCTTTTTGAGCGTATCACGCGAGGCGAGCACTTCTGCGTTTTTGGCGCGTATAGAAGACTGGCTACTTAACAGTGAGGCGCGGGTCTTCATCATTTGAGACAGCATCGCAACGGTTTCGCGCTTTTGCGTATCAAATTGCTGTTTTTCACGGGTCAGGTTGGCTTTGCGCGCGGCTAGCTCGGCATCACGTCGCCCGCCATCCCCTAATGTCCAGCTCAGCTGAAGCCCGAGGGCTACGTCAGTACTGCTTGTTTCGGACATTGGGCTATCTACGCCAGCGCGCAAACCAACGCTTGGCTTCTTTTGTGCCGCTGCAATCTGAACGTCTTGTTCCGCGACCACAATTGATGCGGCTGTCCCGCGCAACGCAGGATTACCTTGCCACGCTGTTGCAGCGTTTTTGCCGGTGGGGAGCGAAATAATCTGTGAAGGGCGCGCAACGGCGCCACCATCATGCTTGAGATATTTCGACAAGCGGCTTTGCGCATCATTTACGCGCTCGCTCAGCCGCAGTTCTTCAATGTCGAGATCGTGTATCTGGATCTTGGCACTGGCGACTGATGATTTGTCCACCATGCCGCTCGCAACGAGGCGGTCCATCTGTTGCACAATGTCGCGCCCTTCCTGTGACCGTTCGGCCAACAGAGCGCTTCGTTGTTGATACTGCCACAGATCAATCCAGGCAGAGGCCATGTCGGCCACGATGCCCGTGATGGCTTCCTCGGCTTGGGCCTCGGCGGCGATGACACGGGCGAAAGCCGCGTTGATCCCAGAGACTGATGCGCCGCCGTCGTAAATGAGCTTATTGACGGACAGGCTTGCACTGACGCCGGTGGTGTTTTCGGTGCCGGTTTTGTCTTTCTCGGAGACACCGCCCAATTGCGATTGCAAAGACACTTGCGGGGCGAGGGCGCTGTTGGCGACAGTCACGCCTTGGGCGGCACCTTCAATGGCCGCTTGCGATCCGGCATAGGCGCTACTTGAGAGGGCTGCTGCTTTGATGGATGGTTGGTAGTCTTTAAGTTTCACTGTGATAGCAGAATTAACCACATCAGCCGGCCCACTACTTAATATGTCACCGACTGCGTCCGAAACATATGCGCCGTTTGTAGGGGCTTGCGCACATCCCGCGACAAGGCCTAAAGCCACCAGACATGATGTGATTTCGGGGCGGAATAGCATGTGGAATTCTCCGGTGCTTAGTTACTGCATTTAAACCCCAAATAGTTAAAGCACCGCTGACAAATCATAGAATTGTGTGATAAAAAACAATATGAAATAATTATATTATTTAAATATTTTAATTAATAACGGCGATTCGATGGGGAGCGCACACAATTAAGCAACTATTAAGAACTGTAGTTTTATCGACTTCACTGACACCGTTTACCGACGACTCGTCGTACATCAGTTGAATCCTAGCAAAACATCAGGCGTTATGCGGGAAAAATAAATGCGGACGCTAGATGCTGACCTTACTATGAAAAAAACGCCGTGAAAGTTGGTCTTTGTAGCGCATTGAGCGAGCTGGCGCATGCTTGGAAATCTAACAATGCCAGATGCCGTCAAAGTGTTTTCTTTCACATTGATGACACTGCCGCTGTGAGCTTTTGCTAGGTCGTGCACGACCAAAATACCTTAGCAGACAAGACGTATTGAACCTGCTGGTAATGTAGCCGCCTTCACAGATTTATGTGGGTTGGTGACGGACTCTGCGCATCACTGCTAATGCTGTTAAACGCAATCATAGACAGAAGCGACGCGTTTATTTACGTTACGGTTGCCTGTTCTACAACAGACGACTGAGGTCACCCATTTGAACTGCTCCACTACCATGTTCAGGAACTGGGCGACCCATAACTGTGAACGGGCGATTAATGCGAATAGAGATTAGCTGTAAGTGATAGAAAGTTGAGGTTTAGATGGGCAAACTGACTTCGTTTCTAGACGTCAGTCACCTCACCCTTGGGCATAGGCATCCAACCGCGCCGCCAGTTTTCCGATTGCCCAATGCAGTGCCACGGTCATGATTGCTAGCGTAATGAGTGCTGCAAACATCAAGTCAATCTTGGCCCGTCCGTTTGCCAAAAGCATCAGGTATCCAAGCCCCTTTGATGCGCCAACCCATTCTCCGATGACGGCACCGATGGGCGCGTAAACAGCGGCCAGCCTTAGACCGGTTCCAAGGCTGGGCAGGGCGTGTGGGATGCGTAGCCGCCACAGTGATTGGCGTGGTGTAGCGCCCATGGTTTTGGCCAGATCAAGCAATGCGGGGGGTGTGCGCGACAGCCCGTCATGAAACGCGGACGTGACGGGAAAGTAGATAATCAACACTGCCATGATAACTTTCGAGCCGATCCCATAGCCGAACCAGAGCGTCAGGATGGGGGCCAGCGCAAAGACGGGCACTGCTTGGGTGAAAACCAACATGGGCAACATGATGCGGCGGGCCAGTGCCGAAGTGGTCAGGTGGATCGCAGTCGCCACCCCAAGGGCAGTTCCCAACACTAGGCCAAGCACCACTTCAAGGGCGGTGACCCATGCGTTGCTTAGGATAATCTCATAGCTTTTGATCGCCGTGCTTGCCACGCGCAGAGGCGAAGGCAGGATAAAATGGGGCGCACCTGTTATCATCACAAGCGCTTGCCACGCGGCAATTCCAGCCAGCAGGGCCCACAGTGCATCAAGTCGCTTCATCGCGCGCCCTCCTGTGGTGTCTGATTGGTTATGGCGGTACCTGCGCGCAAATGATCCAGCAACGCTGCCTGACAGCTGATGGTATCGGGGGCGTGTATGTCGCGAATAGGGGGGCTGGCTGGCGTGGGCCACGTGGTGGCTCCGCCTGAGGACAGCAGAATGATCTGATGGGCAAGGCGTGCGGCCTCGGCAGGGTCGTGGGTGACAAGTAAAACTGTTTTGCCCCACAGCGCTTTGGCGGCAAGCTCCTGCATATCGGCGCGTGTGCCCGCATCAAGGGCCGAGAACGGCTCATCAAGCAACACAATGTCGCGGTCCTCCACCAAGGTACGCGCAAGGGCGGCCCGTTGGCGCATCCCCCCGGACAAGGAGGCGGGTCGTTTATCAAGATGCGCCCCAAGGCCCACGCGGTGCAAAAGGCTGTGCGCGCGTTCGGTGTCCGGTGTTTGACCGCGAAGACGTGCCCCAAGGCAGGTGTTTTCAAGAACGTTGAGCCACGGCAGCAGCAGGTCTGACTGCGCCATATAGCTGACGCGGTTGGTTAGCGCGGCACCGTCGTCCGCTGTGATTTCCCCGTCAAAATGCCCATCCGTTTGCAGACCCAAGATAAGCCGCAGAATTGTGGACTTCCCAACGCCCGATGGCCCCAAAAGGCAATTCCATTCACCGCCGCCAAGGCGCAGTGAGACATCCTCAAAAAGAGGGCCGGTGGAAAAGGTAAAGCTTCCTTTAAAGTGGATGCTTGGACCGGTGGACAAAGTGGCAGAGGATGTGGGGGCGGGACGGGTCATGACGCGCCGTCTAACCCCATCTGCCAAAACCCGACCTCAAGTGCAGTGGCCTTGGTGAACCGCGCTTGCAGCTGTGCCCATCGGGGGCTGTTTTGCGGCTTTGCACCCAATCTATGGGCCACAGCACCATCAAGCATTGCGCCCGCATTCGTGCAGACTGCCTGATATTCGGGGTCGGCGTAGGTGTTGATCCAGTCGCGATATGGTGAGGTTTCTGCTTGTGCGGCCAAAGACAACCCAATCTCGCCATACCCCATCACGCAGGGCATCAGGGCCGCCATCAAGTCAAGAAAGTCGCCTTGCAGGCCAGCATCCATTACATAGCGGGTGTAGGCGATGTTTTCTGTGGCCTCCGTGGCGGCAAAAAGTTCTGCCTCACTGATGCCTTCTGCGGCACAGGTTTTTACGTGCAGCGCCATTTCATGATTTACCAACGCGTCCACCGTGCTGGCGCAGGTCTTCATTTCCGCAAGTGTTTCCGATTTGACCACGCCAAGGGACCAAGCCCGTGAGAAATGGACCAAGAACACATAATCTTGCACCAGATAATGCACAAACGCCGCGCGTGGCAGGGTGCCGTCCCCAAGGCCTTGGACAAAGGCGTGGCGGGTATAGGCGGCCCATTCATTCGGTGCGCCAAGGCGCCACGCATCAAACGTGGCGCCGTAGCTTGGCAATTGGCTGTTCATCGGGCCGTCACGTCGATGGCCAGTTTCTCAACCGGGTTCACAGATGGGATTAGGCCAGCCTCAAACAAGAACTGCTCATAGGCTGCGTAGCGGCCCGCATCAAATGCCGCAGGACGCAGGGCAAAGCGTGGAATTGTGTCGTCCCAAGCGCGGTCATTCAGCTCGTCTTGCAGCTCTGTGGAGGTAGCTGAGAAAATCTCCCAGCTGTCTTCTGGGTGGTTCACGATGTATTGGGTCGCTTTTTCCGTGGCAGCCAAGAAGCGGGCGACCATGTCTGCGTCCATTTTGTCTGGATTTGCCACATAGATCAGCTCGTCATAGGGGGGCAGACCTTCTTCTTCGACGAAGAAGCACTTGCCCGCCACGCCCTCGATATCCATTTGGTTCAGCTCAAAGTTACGGAATGCGCCGATAACCGCGTCCACTTGGCCGGACATAAGCGAGGGCGAGAGCGAGAAATTGACGTTCACCAACTCTACGTCGTCCAAGCCAACCCCGTGGGTGCCCAACACGCTTTGCAGCACAGCTTCTTCAACGCCGCCCACAGAAAAGCCGATCTTTTTACCTTTTAGATCAGCTGGTGTCTCAATTGGTCCGTCTTCAAGAACCAACAGGCAATTCAGCGGTGTCGCGACCAATGTGCCAACGCGCTTAAGCGGCAGGCCTTCGTGTACTTGTAGGTGCAACTGCGGCTGATACGAGATGGCCAATTCGGCACGCCCTGCCGCGACCAGCTTGGGTGGATCAGACGGATCAGCGGGTGCGATGACTTCAACTTCAAGGTCTTGCTCAGCAAAGTAGCCTTTTTCCTGCGCCACAATAATTGGTCCGTGATCTGGGTTAACGAACCAGTCGAGAAGCAAAGTCATTTTGTCTTGCGAAAATGCGGGCGCAGCGGCGAGGATCAGCGCCGCGGTGGTAGAGAGGAGTTTCATCAGGGGTGTCCTTTTTCAGGGGGAAGAGGTGTTTGTAATTACGTTTATGCGTGTTGGCGTTGTGTCATGGATCGGTCAGCAGTGATGGGGTATCGCCCATGGCAATAAGGGCAAAATCCGCCTGTCCGCGCGCTTGTAATGCGCGTGCAGCTTGCCAAGCACGCAGACCAGATCGACAGGTCAGGACCGTGCGTGCCGTCGGGGACGTCAAAGTAATATTGCTCATGTCCGGCACCAAATGGCGTTCGGCGCGCGGGATGACGGGGCTTTGGGCCTCTGCCTCAGGGCGCAGTTCAATCACGCGGTCTTCGGCTGTGATCTGATGCGGGGCAATAAAGCGAAGCGCATCGTCTGCGTCAGGCTCGGGCGCGCCATCAAAGCGAAACCCGCCTGTGCTGAAATCGCTCAGGTTCAGGGTCACCAACTGGCCAAGCGGGCTTGGCTGGGTGCCTAGCAAAACGCATATCGCCATCTGAGCCTGTAGCGCGCCTATGGTGCCCACAACAGGTCCCATGACGCCAGCGGTGGCACAATTTGCGGCCGTCTGGGGCAGTTCGGGAAAGACGGCACGCAAAGAAGGGGCAGCCTCGCAAAACCCGCCGACATAACCGGTGGTCCCCAATGCTGACGCGCTGATCAGCGGGGTTTGTGATGCCAGACAGGCATCTGATAAGATGTAACTGGCCGCAAAGCTGTCGGCGCAATCAAGGGCGATTGTGACGTCTTGCAGCAAATTATCCACGTTAGCGGGGGTGAGTGGCTCTGTAACGGTGGTGATCTGACAGGCAGGGTTTAGCGCCGCCATTGCTGTCGCTGCCGCTTTTGCCTTCGGCGCGCCGATGTCATCCATTCGGTAGAGAATTTGACGGTGCAAGTTGCTTTCGCTGACCACGTCGCCGTCAACCAAGGTGATCCGCCCAACGCCAGCGCCCACAAGATATTGCAAAACAGGACAGCCAAGCCCGCCCGCACCGATCACAAGCACATGCGCGGCCTCAAGGGCGCGCTGTCCCGCCTCGCCGATTTGGGGCAGGATCATCTGACGCGCGTAGCGGCTCATGCGTCACCGCGCGGTGTGGCGGAATGTGGCGGGCGTGTTGCGTGCAGCCACGCTTTGACCTGCGCTTCAGGGTCGGCATTAAGGGTGATATCTGTAACGGCAGACACCACGTCTGCGCCCGCGTCATAAGCACCTGCCGCGCGCTGAATTGTCATCCCACCGATGGCAATCAGAGGGGTGTCGCCGATTTCTGCCCGCCATTTGCTAAGTTTCTCAACGCCTTGCTCATGCCATTTCATTTGCTTGAGGATCGTCGGGTAAATAGGCCCCAAGGCTACATAATCTGGTTTCAAAGCCATGGCGCGGGAAAGTTCGGCGCGGTCATGGGTGCTGATGCCCAGCTTTATGCCTGCAGCGCGGATAGCATCCGTGTCAGCATCATCCAGATCCTCTTGCCCAAGGTGGATCCAGTCGCATCCCAGATCAATAGCCGCCTGCCAGTAGTCGTTGATCACAAGTGTGGTCCCTGTGCGGGCGCAAACTTCTTTGGCGGCAGAAATCTCGGTGCGGATTGTTTGATCATCGGCATCTTTGATGCGCAGCTGCACCAATTTGATCCCAAGCGGGACAAGCCGTTCGATCCAGGCCGCACTATCAAAAATAGGGTAGAAGCGATCAAGGCTCATGACAAAAACGCCTTTCCAATTAGCGGTGTTGAGGGGGCAGCCATGTCCCGGGGCTCCATCGGGTCTGCGGTGGCGGCCAATGTTCCGGCTTCCACGGCTTTGGCGAATGCGCAGGCCATGCCAACGGGATCACCGGCTTTGGCCACAGCGGTGTTGAGCAACACTGCATCATAGCCCAACTCCATGGCGGCTGCGGCTTGGGACGGAAGGCCAAGGCCCGCGTCGACCACCAAAGGCACATCGGGAAAATGCGCCCGCATTGAACGCAGCGCATAGATGTTGTTGAGGCCAAGCCCCGAGCCGATTGGCGCGCCCCAAGGCATCAAAACTTCGCAACCCGCGTGCAACAGCTTATCGGCTACCACCAAATCATCCGTTGTGTAGGGGAACACCTCAAACCCGTCTTCGGCCAAAATGCGAGCAGCCTCGACCAAGGCAAACACGTCTGGCTGTAGGGTGTCTTGATCACCGATGACCTCAAGCTTGATCCACTTGGTGCCAAAGACTTCACGCGCCATATGGGCGGTGGTCACGGCTTCTTTGACTGTGTGGCATCCGGCGGTGTTGGGTAGCACGTGCACACCAAGCTCGCGGATGATGCCCCAAAAATCCTGCCCCTCGCGCGCTTGCCCGCTTTCGCGGCGCAGCGAGACGGTCGCAACCGATGCGCCACTTTGGCGAAAGGCCTGCTCAAGAATGGCGGGGGACGGGTAAAGTGCCGTGCCAAGCATAAACCCGTTAGCCAGCTCTGTTCCGTAAAACTGCCGCATCGCTTAGCCCCCCTGCATTGGCGCAAGGATTTCTAGCTGATCGCCAGCCGCGAGTTGTGTGTTGTCGCGCGCTGTTTTGGCCACAAACGCGCCGTTGACAGCTGTGGCTACAACCGCGCCTTCAAAGCCGTGCTTTGCCAAAAAGTCGGCCAATGTGGTGGCGTCGGTCTCGGTGGGCTCTCCGTTTACGTTAAGCAGCATCGTAAAACTCCGGTTGTTCATCTTTTGTAATCACATCCGCCACCATGCGCGCCAAAGCGGGCGAGAGCAGAAAGCCATGTCGGTAAAGACCATTGGCGCGGATGATGTTTCCCTGCCTGCGAATACGGGGCAGATTGTCGGCAAAGGCGGGGCGGCTATCAACCCCAATTTCCAGAACTTCAGCCTCGCCAAAGGCGGGGTTAAGCGCGTAGGCGGCAGACAATAGTTCCAGCATCGCGCGGGCCGTGGGGTGCGCTGAGGCACTGCTTTCAATCATTGTGGCGCCGAGCATGAAAATACCGTCGCCGCGTGGGACCACGTAAAGCGGAATGCGCGGATGCAGCAGACGCACGGGCCGTGACAGGCTGACGTCATCACATTTCAGGATGAGCATCTCGCCTTTGACACCGCGCAGATCGGGCAGGGCGGGTTTGGCGGCAAAGCCACGTGTATCTACCACAAGGCCCGTAAGCTGATCGGGGTCTGCCTCACCAACCTCAAACGTTGCGCCATCCTTAATCAGGCCCGCACGTAGTTTTTGCAGCGCTTCGCGGGGCGCAAGATGGGCTTCGGTTTCGAACAAAAGCCCGTTGCTGAACCGTCCAGCCAAATCTGGCTCAAGTTTGGCGATTTCCTCGGCGCCGATCTCGCGGAATTCTGTGGTGCGTCGTGCGAAGCGGCGCATATCAGCGCGGTCACGGGCTGGGCTGACGACAAGCGATCCTGCCTGCGTGACCGACCCAGAGTGTTTTTGCCACCATGCCGCAGCACCAGCACCAAGACGCACAACCGGTTCCTCCGCGCTTTCGCCCTCACAAAACGGTGCAAGCATCCCGCCTGCCCACCATGAGCATTGATGCGGCCCAATCCCCTCGTAACGGTCAATCAACGTCACCTTAAGGCTGCGGTCCAGTACCTCACGCGCAATGGTTAGCCCCGCAACACCGGCACCGATGATGGTGACTTGGCTCATGAGTGTACGTCCTGCCAGCTTTGATAAAAATGATGCACGGGGCCGTGACCCGAACCAATTTGCAGGGTGTCAGCGGCCCCAATAGCCCCTTGCAAATACGTATGAGCAGCCTGTGTTGCCTCAGGCAGTGTTATGCCACGGGCAACATAGGCGGCAATACTGGCTGAATAGGTACAGCCCGTGCCGTGGGTATTGTGTGTGGGAACGCGCGGGGCCTCAAAGTGATCGGTGCGGCGTGCGCCGTTCTCATCCGAGATCAGCAGGTCCGTGCAAATGTCGCCCGCGCTGTGCCCGCCTTTCATCAAAACCGCACGTGGCCCAAGATCCAAAAGTGCGGCCCCTTGGGCCTGTGCTTGGGTTAGGTCTTGCGCCTCGGCCATGCCAAGCAGCCCCGCCGCCTCGGGCAGGTTTGGCGTCAAGAGGTCCGCGCGCGGCAGCATGTGTGTTTTCATCGCCTCGACTGCGTCTGCTTGCAGCAAAGCATCGCCGGATTTGGCGATCATAACGGGGTCAAGGATTACTGTGCCTTTGAAGGCATCAAGACATTCGGCCACGACGTTGATGATGGGGACAGAAAAGAGCATCCCGATTTTGATACTGTCCACATCCAGATCGCCCAATACTGCAGTGATCTGTGCGCCAACGATATCTGCTGGGACTTCGTGAACTGCGCTGACTGTCACTGTGTTCTGTGCGGTGATCGCCGTTAGCACGCTGGCACCGTACACCCCCAATGCCGAGAATGCCTTAAGGTCCGCCTGAACGCCTGCGCCGCCTCCGCTGTCTGAACCTGCGATGGTCAGGGCAATCGGTGTTTTCGCGGCTTGGCTCGCGTCTGTGTGCTGGCTCATGAAGCCCTCGTTCAAGTTGGGGACATCAGCTGGCGGGAAGGGGATTGGGTTTTTGCATGCGCTTTGGCGCGTGTCACCCGTTCCCTACGCCGGCATTGTCCGGATCAGGTTCGACGGGTCAGTGCGCTGCACCTCTCAGCCTGCAATAGGCCCCCCGACGGATTGCGTATTAGCTAAGTCATCGGATGCGCAGCGGCAAGGGGATAGAGCGCAGAATTTACATTGAGCCATCTCAACTGCTCCGCTAGGCTTGGAGTGAAAGGCGTGGAGTGGCGCCAAAAAGTACGATATCGCAAATAGATAGGGGATGTATCTCATGTTGAAAAAACTGGTTCTGACAGGGGCCGCAGGACGGCTTGGATCAAGGTTGCGCGCGCCTCTTTCTGCACTGTGTGAAACGCTTGTAAGTACAGATATCGTCGAAAGCATTGAAGGTCTGGCCAGCAACGAGACATATGTAGCCGCTGATTTGGCAGACCTTGCGGCGATGACGCAGTTGTTAAAAGACGCGGATATGGTGGTGCACTTTGGTGCTATCGGTGATGAAGCGCCTTGGGAGCAAATCCATTCAGCAAATATCATGGGGGCCTACAACGTGTGGGAGGCCGCGTATCAAAACGGTGTGCGCCGTGTTGTCTATGCGTCATCTATCCATGCAGTTGGAATGCACCCCAAGTCAGAGTGTATCGGCACCGATGCCCCGCACCGTCCCGATACGTTCTACGGTCTTGCCAAGTGCTTTGCAGAGGACCTTGGCTCGCTTTACTGGGATAAACGCGGGATTGAGGCGGTCTGTATGCGCATTTATTCCTGTGCGGAGGTCGCAAACCCCCGCGCCGTTGGTTCTTGGCTAAGCTATGATGATCTTATCCAGTTGGTGACCCGAGCCATTGATACGCCAGTCACTGGATTTGCGGTTGTGTACGGTATTTCTGACAATGATCGCGCACCCGTAGATAATTCAAAGGCGCAGTTCCTTGGATACCGCCCGAAGGACAATGCAGAGCAATTCGCCGAGAAAATATTTGCCGAGCACCCGCCGCTTGATCCACAGAATCCTGCGGATATGTGTCACGGGGGGCCATTTGCGACTGTAGAGCTTGGCAATTCTGGCGTGGCCCGACTGGGACTGAAGGACTAATTAGGCACTTACACGAGGTTAAGCCCACCTTTGGCGCTGATTACGTTTCACAGCGCCAAAGGGATATGGGGACGGGTGGGGCGAAAAGCCTATACCGCGCCCATCACAAAGCGCCTGTCGCCAGCAAGATTTGTTTCCAAATCGCGGTCTCATCAATCAGTGCATATTCGCGGCGGATGCCGCGTGGGCCAAACTCGGCTTGTGCAAGGCCCATGATGAACACGTCAGCACCAGTAGGACGGCCAAACGTACCCCAACCGTCATGACGCCCCGATAGGGAAAAGAGCACAGAAGAACGCGGCCCGATAAGGTCGTTGTCCATACCGATAACATGCATCACGTCAAATTTCGCCGAAGGAAACGCCGCGCGAAGGCCCATCCATGTCTTGTCGACAAAAGGCGTGCCGTGCCCGTCAGAGTGACGCCAGTAGTGCCCCTCCACGGCGCGGTCCATGTTGCGGGTAACCGTCCCAAAGTCTGCCTGCATTAATGCGGTCAGATGTTCTGCGTATTGCGCTCCCCATGGGTTGTCATTGCCGTGTCCTGTGTAGGGGCCTTGGCTATCAATCGCAGGCGTGAAGGGGCGTACGCAAGCATCAGGGCCGCCTTCGCGACTGATCAGGTCACGGGTCCAGTCCACAATGTCTTGGCCCATCTGCTCAACAATTGCGCTTTGATCGCGCACAAGCCATTCGTCATCGATCTGATTTGCCTGCGCGTGACAGTTGGCAATGATCCGGTAGCTGAGATTGCGCCCCGTGGGATTGCCGTACATACCCGCACCTTCGTGGGTGGCGGTGCACAGTAGCCTATGAGACGACAAAAGCGCATCGTTGGGCGCATCGCACCAGATGACGTCTTCCCCGTAAAGCTGACGGTTGGGAAATTCAGACAGCGTTGCCATGGTTGCGGGGATAACGCCCGCGTTGCCAATCACCATCGAGGCAGGAGAGCGTACATGGATGGTATCGCTGTAATAGTGGTTAAGCGTGTGGATACCGCGGTCTTCCCAAATGTCTTTGGTGCATCCCAGAATATAATCAGGCGCATCACACCAACGGGGGTCAAACCCAGGTTTAAACGGGGTGTTTGCGGTGGTTTGTTTGGTTTCAGTCAACGGGAAGTCCTGATGGTACTGTCTCCGGCCGTCCCAATGGTCGATCATATGGAGAAGGGTCGGTGAGGGTTTCGAGAAAAGCGATGATTTGGTCAATCTCTGTCTGAGTTCGCGAGGGGATGTCAATATCAAGGACGCTACTCTGTCGCGCCATCTCGCGGGTGTCGGACTGTATGACGAAATCAATGGCAGCAATATGGGGCGCTGGGGGCAGGGCTGCATCGCGGCGCCTCCACGCGTTACGTTCGGCCAACGGATCAAGGTGATGTTTGATCATACGCTCTAAGGTCGGGTAGGCACCATTATGACCGTAGGGCGCTGTTACAGCTACATTGCGCAAAGAGGGCGTTTTGAACCGGTAGGCATCCTCAAGACGATCGCTTTTGCCCATTCGTCCCACATCGCGCGGGATGGGATCAAATCTGCGCGTACGGCCCGGTCCAAAAGCGGGCAGGCCAAGGGCACGGAACGCACGGTCTGAAAACAGAGGGCCAGAGTGGCACGCCGAGCAGCCAGCATCACCGAAGAAGAGCTCTTTGCCTGCCGCGGCTGGGGGCGGCAGCGGGGTGCCATTGCGCAAATGCTGATCATAGAGCGTGTCGATGCTGGTCCACTCCGAGATGATGAATGCCCCAAGTGCGTTGCCGATGTGCACGATCGTAATGTCGCGGGGTGACGACACATCCGCAAACGCTTGCGCAAACATATCAACATACTCAGGGATGGTGGCCACGCGTTCTGCAATTAGTGGCCATGCACGATCTATGCGGATTTGTGTGGCGTGTGTGATGTCATTCTCACCCAAATTGCCCGCCATTTCAAACTGGGCTGTCATGGGAAATAGGGCTTGAGCCGCCACAATGTTATCAAGGCCGCGCGGCAGCCATTCCTCGGCGGGGGAGTTGAAACCATTGCCGTAAAGATCGCTTACTGAGAGCCGACCATCGTGAAAGAGCACTTTCACGTCGAGGTGCCCTATGTTCCAAAGTGCGGGTGCATTGCGCGGGATGCGCTTGCGGATCAGGTCTTTGCCTTGTCCAATTGTACGGTTTGGGCCTACGCCCATACCGCCTTCACCAATGCCAAGACTAAGCCCATCGGTGCCTGCGTGGTCATGGTGATGGCACGTCCCGCAACTGATGTTGCGATTTCCCGACAGCACTTTATCGTAAAACAATAGCTGACCGATTTTCGCCTGTGCCGGATCTGCGGGCAAAAAGTCATCAGCTGACAGTGGCGTCTGCGCAAATGCAGGCGCGGCCACTAAGCCAAGGAGAGCGACGAGATGCGCCAGTTTTTGCGTGTAAGTGTGATAAGTTTTGCGTGTATTTTCACCTCTGCTCCGGCGGCTGTGGCCGATATTGAACATGCGCGTGATCTGATGGAGGCCGGAGAGTATGAGCGCGCAATGGAGGCTTTTTGGCCCGCAGCGCGGTCTGGCAATGCCGATGCCGAGGAGCTGATCGGTGTGATGTACGCTCTTGGACTGGGGGTTGAGCAAGACAGTGCCCGCGCATTTGATTGGTACCTGCGCAGCGCCATGAAGGGCCACCCTGGTGCGCAAAGCGGTGTTGCTTGGTACTATGAGGTTGGCCTTGGCATGCCCCAGCCTGATTTGATGCGGGCCTATATGTGGTACGTGCTTAGCGCGATTGGCGGCGATCCGGACGCGGCCATTTCGCAAGACGAGGTGGTGAAAAAAATGACGCAAGCGCAAATTGAAAAGGCCCATGAGTTGATCGATGACTACCGCGTGTGGATGTATCCGTTCCGGTGAGCCAAAAACTTAACGCAAGCTTACCGGTTAACGTAGCGTAGTCTGGCTTGGCTGTTTTTCGCAAGGCTGCATATTTACCAATAAATCTTGAATAAGAGCCTCATTCGCGCCTTGTGCGTGCCGCACGCTCGGGGCAAACTACCCGACGACATGACAGCACGGGCTTGAAAACGGGGGCAGAACGCCCCATTTCAAACCCTGATCGGAGACGGTCGAATGTGTTGGATTGCTGCATCTGCGGGGTCCCTGCCGTCTGCCAGCCAAAAGGAAAATTTTCATGCAAGATCCGTTGAATTCATCTTATCCCGTTTTGCCGTTGCGCGACATTGTTGTGTTTCCGCATATGATCGTGCCGCTCTTTGTGGGCCGCGATAAATCTGTCCGCGCCTTGGAAGAGGTGATGGCCGACGACAAACAAATCTTGCTCGCCAGCCAAGTTGACCCGTCCGTCGATGATCCTGACACAGATGGCATCTACAAAGCGGGTGTTCTGGCGAATGTTTTGCAGCTTTTGAAATTGCCCGATGGCACTGTAAAAGTGCTGGTTGAAGGCGTCGCACGGGTACGTATTTCAGAATACCTTGAAAACGACAGCTTCTTTGAAGCCAGCGCGGAGTACTTGACCGAGCTGCCCGGGGATGCGGACACCGTTGAGGCGCTTGTGCGTACCGTGGGCGAGGAATTCGCACGCTACGCCAAAGTCAAAAAGAACGTCCCCGAGGAGGCGCTTACAGCCGTTGAAGAAGCCGAGGAGCCTGCGAAGCTGGCGGATTTGGTTGCGGGTCACTTGGGCATTGAAGTTGATGAAAAGCAAAAGCTTCTCGAAACCCTGAACATTGCCGAACGTCTGGAACAGATTTTTGCGCTGATGCAGGGCGAGATGTCTGTTTTGCAGGTCGAAAAGAAGATCAAGACCCGTGTGAAGTCCCAAATGGAACGGACGCAGCGCGAGTATTATTTGAATGAGCAAATGAAAGCCATTCAGAAAGAGCTTGGCGACGGCGAAGAGGGCGCTGGCGAAGTGGCCGAGTTGGAGGCAAAAGTTATTGCCACCAAGCTGTCCAAAGAAGCGCGTGAAAAAGCTGATGCCGAGATCAAAAAGCTAAAGAATATGTCACCCATGTCCGCCGAAGCGACCGTGGTGCGCAACTATCTTGACTGGATGCTGTCTATTCCGTGGGGCAAGAAATCCCGCGTGAAAAAAGACCTTGGCCATGCACAAAAGGTGTTGGACACGGGTCACTACGGTTTGGACAAAGTAAAAGAGCGCATTGTTGAATATCTTGCGGTGCAACAACGCTCGGCCAAGCTGAAGGGGCCGATCATGTGCCTTGTGGGCCCTCCCGGTGTGGGTAAAACCTCGCTTGGTAAATCTGTGGCGCGCGCGACGGGCCGCGAGTTTATCCGCATCTCTCTTGGGGGTGTGCGAGACGAATCCGAGATCCGTGGACACCGTCGGACGTATATTGGTTCAATGCCGGGTAAGATCATTCAGGCGTTGAAAAAGGCGAAAACCACCAATCCGCTTATTTTGCTCGATGAGATCGACAAGATGGGGCAGGACTTCCGTGGTGATCCGGCATCTGCGATGCTTGAAGTGCTTGACCCAGAGCAAAACGGCACATTTGTCGATCACTACCTTGAGGTAGAGTACGACTTGTCCAACGTGATGTTCCTGACAACGGCGAACTCTTACAACATGCCGGGTCCGCTTTTAGACCGGATGGAGATCATTAGCCTTTCGGGATACACCGAGGATGAAAAAGCCGAGATTGCCAAACAGCATTTGATTGAGAAGCAGAAAAAGAACCACGGTCTGCGCAAAGGTGAGTTCGAGCTGAGCGATGATGGTCTGACGGGCGTGATCCAAACCTACACCCGTGAGGCTGGCGTGCGGAACCTTGAGCGTGAGTTGGCCAAGATTGCCCGTAAAGCAGTCACGAAAATCATTAAGAAAGAGGCGGAGACTGTAACAGTTACCGCTGATAATCTTGATGAGTTCTTGGGCGTGCCAAAATATAAACACGGTCTTGCGGAAAAAGAGGACCAGATCGGTGTCGTCACAGGTCTTGCCTACACGTCCGTTGGGGGTGAGCTGTTATCAATCGAGGCGCTGAGCCTGCCTGGCAAGGGCCGCATGAAGACCACGGGTAAGCTTGGCGATGTGATGAAGGAATCCATCGATGCGGCGTCGTCGTACGTGCGCTCGGTTAGCCCTGCGATTGGTGTGAAGCCGACAAAGTTTGATGCTGTGGATATCCACGTACACGTCCCCGACGGTGCGACGCCCAAAGACGGGCCAAGCGCGGGTCTGGCGATGGTGACGTCTATTGTATCTGTGTTGACCAAAATTCCAGTGCGTAAAGATATCGCAATGACTGGTGAGGTATCGCTGCGCGGGAACGCCATGCCGATTGGTGGGCTGAAAGAAAAACTTTTGGCGGCGCTGCGTGGAGGCATCAAAACTGTGCTTATCCCGCAAGAAAACCTTAAGGACCTGCCGGACATCCCCGACAACGTCAAAGAGGGTCTTGAGATTATCGCAGTGTCCCACGTGACAGAAGTTCTAGAGCACGCGCTGATCCGCCAACCCGAGGCGATTGAATGGGATGAAGCGGCGGAAGAGGCGGCAGCAGCAGCTTTGGCCGCAAAAGCCTCTGCAACAGGTGCGACTGCACATTAGGCAATTGCTTGTGTAGCTGAGCAATAGAATACGGAAGGGCCGCAGATTTTCTGCGGCCTTTTTGTTTGTGAAGTTTACGGTTGGGCGGTGCCTAGGCGGGGACCCTTACTTTGGAACCACCCCACACCCGTGGTTATAAACGAAAAAGGCCCGCCAAAATGGCAGGCCTTTTCCTAATTCTTTTTTCTAAGCGGTTAGGCTTAGTTTGCAGCTGCGAGCAACAAAAGCGCCATGATTGGAACCAGGATGCCTTGTGAGCTGCTTGATGTTGTATCAGCAGCGATAACTTCTGGAGCAACCATTGCGTCGGACAAGCCGCCAGCGAATGTTGGTGTTGCGAATGCCAGTACTGCACATGTTGTGATAAGTGTTTTTTTCATTTTGTAAGCTTTCATAGACCGCAAGTTTATAACTATGCCCCGTCATATCATCTTGGTGGTCATGGTCAATTATTGTGTAAAATATGACTTAATTCGCCGCAAAACCGCCCAAAAGTGGTGCGCAGACACAACAGGTGGGTGCGCGGCGGGCCCAATTAACCCTTTGGCCATGTCGGGTGTAGCTGGTCTGCGGGCTTTGCGCTAGCCTGCCAGTGTATTGGAAACGTTTAATAAGTAGGAGGCTGCATTATGACCAAGACACCTAAATCACCGGTTCAAGCGGCTGTATCCACAGCAAAGAGCAAAACATCAGGCACGACAGCTGGATCAAACGTTGTGGCGGTGAAAACGGGGATAGGCTCTGCACCGGTTGAGGTAACGCCTAGCCTTCGCAAAAAAGAGTTGATCGACCGTGTCGTCAGTAAAAGCGGCGCAAAGCGCAAAGATGCCAAACCTGTTGTCGAGGCGATGCTTGATGTGCTCGGAGATGCGTTGGCACAGGGCGAGGAACTCAATCTGCAGCCTTTTGGTAAGTTGAAGATCAATCGACAAAAAGAAATGGCTGGTGCAAAAGTGTTTGTCTGCAAAATCCGGCAACGCAAAACGGTGCATGGGGCTGGCGTAGACATCGAATAACAGCCGGATCGTGATAGGGACCAACCCAGCCTGATCCAAGATAATCGAGGTGAAGCTGGGATGAACAAAACTTATCCGGACCTATTGATCATGCGCCACGGCGAAACCGAATGGAACCGTGAAGGGCGGATGCAGGGTGCCCTCGATAGCAACCTGACGCCACTTGGCCGTCAGCAGGCCGCAGCGCAACATGCGATACTAAAACGTATTGGGATCGACGGGTGGCACGTGCTGAGCAGCCCCCAAGGTCGGGCTTTGCAAACTGCTGAAATTGCAGTGGCGGGTTTAGGTGCAATAGAGACAGATGACCGTCTTGCAGAAATCACTGTTGGTGCATGGTCAGGGCGCCTGCGTCAGGACTGCCTTGCAGAGCTGCCAAGCGATGCAGTGGTTGAAGATACGCCGGACGGGGCGCTCGCGCTTTACGAATACGCACCACAGGGCGAGGGGTTTGAGGCTCTTCGCATCCGTGCGCAATCATTACTCGATAGTTTGACAGGGCCAACCGTGCTTATCACCCACGGGATTACCAGCCGAATGCTGCGGGCGGTTGTTTTGGGGCAACCCACAGAAAACCTTGGGAAATTGCCGGGCGGGCAGGGTGTTGTGTACCGTCTGAGCGGTGGTGTTCAGACAAAACTCGAATAAGGGTGAAAAAAGGGGGTTGCAGCGCCCAAAGGTTTGGCGCTAAGACACCGCTCATCGGGTCGTTAGCTCAGTTGGTAGAGCGCTTCCTTTACACGGAAGATGTCGGGAGTTCGAGCCTCTCACGACCCACCATTCCCCTCCCGATGTTATTCTTCACGCCGCAAACGCACTGTGCTTAAGTTGCGTTTTTAGAAGCGTTTTTATGGCTTCAACTGCCGCCACCGAAATAATTGAATTTTTGTTACAAAATGCCGCGACTTCTGCTTGACGGGGTGGCGGTGCGTGGGTATCTGCACGGAACGCGTCAGGTTTGGCGTGTAGCAGCGGGCGGTTGTAGCTCAGTTGGTTAGAGTACCGGCCTGTCACGCCGGGGGTCGCGGGTTCGAGCCCCGTCAACCGCGCCACCGCTGCTAAGTCCAAACCAAACGTGTGAGATGCGCGGTTGTAGCTCAGCTGGTTAGAGTACCGGCCTGTCACGCCGGGGGTCGCGGGTTCGAGCCCCGTCAACCGCGCCACTCTCACCCTCTTTCAGACATCAGTAGTTCCAATTGGATGATCATATTTTGGTTGTTTCAGTCTGCGCGTTTTTCACCGTTTATGAAAAAAGCGCGATGGTTGTTCACCACCGCGCTTTGATTTGTTTTGCAGAAAAGGGCTCAGCTACCGTGACAGCGCGTCCAGCACCCGTGCCCAACTGCGCATTCCTTTGTGGAAGCTCTCAAGGTCATATTTTTCGTTGGGTGAGTGGATTGCATCATCATCGCGGCCAAAGCCAATCAGCATCGCGTCTGTGTCCAATTCGGTTTTGAAGTGTCCCGCGATCGGAATTGAGCCTCCGCAGCCCACAAACGCCGCAGGGTTTGGCCACTCATCCGACAGCGCAAGGCGCGCTTTTTCAAAAGCTGGATCGGCTGTGGACATTTGCACGGCTGATGAATTTCCGTGGCCTTTGAATTCAACGCTACAATCCGCAGGTAAGGCGTCTTGTACCATTTGGCGGAACGCTTCACGGATCGCGTGGGGGTCTTGGGTGCCAACAAGGCGGAAGCTGATCTTTGCGCTGGCTTTCGAGGGCAGCACGGTTTTGAACCCGTCGCCAGTGTAGCCCGCGTTGATGCCGTTCACCTCACAGGTCGGGCGCGCCCATAACATTTCAAGGGCGGTTTTGCCGTGCTCGCCCGCCAGTTCAGACAAGCCAACCGCTTCAAGAAACGCCGCATCATCAAAGTTCAAATCTTCCCACTGCTTTTGTAGTTCAGGCGACATCTCAGGCACGCCCTCATAAAAGCCGGGCACAGTCACGCGCCCTTCAGCGTCATGCAGGGAGGCAATGATTTTTGACAGCACGCGAATAGGGTTAATGGCTGCCCCGCCATACATGCCAGAATGAAGGTCAATCCGTGGTCCGGTGATGGTAAGCTCTTCGCCCAAAAGGCCGCGCAACTGTGTTGAGATAGCGGGTGTTTTGGGGTCGAACATGCCTGTATCGCAGATCAGCGCCAGATCAGATGACAGCTCGTCTTTGTTTTCGCGCATGAACGGGATCAAAGAGGGCGAGCCGCTTTCTTCTTCGCCTTCAAAGAAAAAGCTGACGTTGATGGGCAGGCTGCCGTGCACAGCGATCCACGCGCGACATGCCTCCACAAAGGTCATTAATTGGCCTTTGTCGTCTGCCGCGCCGCGCCCGCGAATGACTTTGCCCGCGTCTGTATCCTCAAGCGCGGGAGCGAAGGGGTCACTATGCCAAAGGTCAAGCGGATCAACGGGTTGCACGTCATAGTGGCCATAAAATGTGACGTGTTTTCCCGTCCCATTTGTATGACCAACCACCATTGGATGGCCTGGTGTTGCGCGTTTTGTTGCGGTCACACCCATTGAAGCCAAATCACTTACCAGCCAATCCGCGGCTGCGTCACAGTGTTCTTTGAAAGCGGGGTCTGTTGAGATCGACGGGATGCGCATCAATTCGAAAAGGCGCTCGGTCGCAGCGCTGAGGTTTTCGTCGATATGTGACAGGACGGGATCGAGATTGGACATGCTAGCGCCTTATTTTTAGCTAAGTTTTGCCGCACCCTAGGAGCCTTTGGTGGACCTGTCCAGAAACAGGATATAGGGTAACAGAAATTGAGAACAAAGGGGCGAAATCATGCGTATTGTTGGGGCGATTGGGGTGTTTTCGCTGTGTGTATTTGGGGTGGTTGCAGGCGCAGAGCCGGTCAGTAATGCTGAGGCAAAAGCGCAATTGTTCAGCCTAAAGGGCCGTGAAGTTGAGTTGATCCCCCGCGACTGGCTGACACCTGACAATGCTGCGTTGGTTGAGCAAGTGGCCGAACAGCAGTTGTATTACGCAGCAATTGCCGCATCACCAGATGATGGGATCCTGAACTCAGCTACCATCGCCGCAGCAAACGATCACACGATGGACGTTGCCCGCGCCAAAGCGCTGTCAGCCTGCGACGCGGCCAAAAGGGGGCAAACCGCCTGCGAGGTCGTTGCAATGGTGCGCCCGCGCAACTTTGAGCCGGTTGAGCTGACTTTATCGCATGGTGCTACAGAAGCCTGGCGCAAATCGTACCGCCGTGTGCGCGGTGAAAAGGCGTTTGCGATCTCTCCAACAGTGGGGACTTTTATCGTTGCAACCAGTGAAGGGGCCGCGTCTGCGGCGCTGAGTGCATGTGCTGAGAAGGCCCAAACGGACGACTGTATCATCGCTATTCAGGATTGATCTGGCGCAAAGTGACAAAATGTAGCGTGTGCTAGTGGATTTCTGGACCCTATATACCCTATAAGCGCCCCATCGGGAGAGACACATGACGTTTGACACACAGCTAGATGCAGCCCTGCAACGCCTTCACGACGAAGGCCGTTACCGCACGTTTATTGATATTGAACGGACGCGGGGGCAATATCCGCACGCTGAGTGGACACATCCCGACGGTAGCCGCAAACCCGTCACTGTGTGGTGCGGCAACGATTATTTGGGCATGGGGCAGAACGAAGAAGTGCTGACCGCAATGCATGAAGCGCTTGATGCGACGGGCGCCGGCTCTGGTGGAACGCGCAATATTTCTGGCACGACGGTGTATCACAAACGCCTTGAAGCGGAATTGGCGGATCTTCACGGCAAAGAAGCGGCGCTGCTGTTCACGTCCGCCTACATCGCGAATGATGCCACACTTTCAACGTTGCCCAAGCTGTTCCCTGGATTGGTAATTTTGTCTGATGCGTTAAACCACGCGTCTATGATTGAGGGCATTCGCCGCAATGGTGGCGACAAACGTATTTTCAAGCATAATGATTTGGATGATTTACGTGCGCAACTGACTGCGCTGCCTGCGAACACACCGAAACTGATCGCGTTCGAATCAATTTATTCAATGGATGGCGATTTTGCACCAATCGAAGCAATCTGCGACATTGCTGACGAATTTGGCGCGCTGACCTACATCGACGAAGTGCACGCCGTTGGCATGTACGGCCCACGCGGTGGCGGTGTGGCGGAACGTGACGGGTTGATGGGACGGATCGATATTATCAACGGCACGTTGGCTAAGGCGTACGGCGTGATGGGCGGCTATATCGCGACCTCTGCAAAGATGGCGGATGCGGTACGCTCCTATGCGCCGGGCTTTATTTTCACGACCTCACTTCCGCCAGCGGTTGCTGCGGGGGCGGCGAAGTCAGTGGAGGTTCTGAAGCGCCGCCAAGACCTGCGCGATGCCCACCAGACGCAAGCAGCTATTTTGAAGACACGCTTCAAGGCGCTTGGCCTGCCGGTAATTGACCACGGCAGCCACATTGTGCCGCTGATCGTGGGCGATCCGGTGCATACGAAAGTGCTGTCTGATCACTTGTTGCAAGATCATGGCATTTACGTGCAGCCCATTAATTTCCCAACCGTTCCGCGCGGTACCGAGCGTCTGCGCTTTACGCCGTCACCTGTTCATGGGCGTTCAGAAATTGATGCATTAGTAGGCGCATTGGACAGTCTGTGGTCCCATTGTGCGCTGAATCGTGCTGACTTAACCGGTTAGAAACATACTGCTGTAATCCTGTTCGTTATGTGTTATTAAGTTTTCAATGGCGTGGGGACGCCTCGAATCGCGCGTGCGATTTTGGTAATTGTGGTAGGGCAGTGTATGATCGGGCGCATTTTTGCACCGCAGGATGTCGAAGAAGAAATCGTCGCCCCAAAAGGGTTTGATGATTTCGAGCTCCAGCTCGGCGACATGATGCGCGGCGAGCGGGCTACCCTTGGAAAATCCCTTCTTGATGTACAGCGTGAGCTTAAGATCAAAGCAGGTTATATTTCTGCAATCGAAAACTGTGATCCCACCGAGTTTGATAGCCCCGGTTTCATCGCAGGCTATGTGCGCTCCTACGCACGCTATTTACAGATGGACCCCGAGTGGGCCTTTCAGAAGTTTTGTGAGGAAAGCGGTTTTACCACGGCGCACGGGATGTCGTCTGAAGCGTCAAGCCCGCGTCCCGTAGCCCCCTTGGCCGCCTCAGCACACCGTAATGTATTCAACGACCCTGCTACGCCGTTTGTGCCCAAAGCCGACCCATTTTTTGCGCGTATTGATGCGGGTGCCATTGGTACTGTCGCCGTTATGATTGCGCTAATTGGTGGTATGGGTTTCGGTGGCATGTCCATTTTGCGCCAAGTCCAGCAAGTTGAATTCACACCGGTTGAACAGACCCCCGTAGTCGCCTCAAGCATCGACCCTCTTGCTCCTGCGCCGCAGCTAAATACTGGCGCGTCTGGCTCTGGCACCCAAACCGCTGCACTTGCGCCGACGCGCAATAACGATGCGCTAGACCGGCTGTACCGCCCCGAGGCGCTTGATGTGCCAGTCTTCACCCCGCGTGACGCGCCGATTGCTACAATTGATCCAGGCACAGTCGGAACATTTGCCACAGGTGGTGTTGATTTTGCCGCCTTGAATGTGCCCGCGGAGGCCCCGCAGGTTCAGGTCGTAGACGGACCCGCGCCGGAAGTGGTTCTGTTTGCCGTGAACCCAACATGGGTGCGCGTGCGAAGCGCCGATGGTTCTATCTTGTTTGAGAAAGTCCTCGAAAAAGGTGAAAACTATGCGCTGCCAGTGACCGAAGAGACACCCGTTTTGCGGGCAGGCAATTCGGGGTCGCTTTATTTCAAGGTGAACGGACAAATCGTTGGGCCCGCAGGGCAGGGCGCAACGACTGTAAACAATGTGCAGCTTGCGTCTGCTGACCTGAGTGCAGCCTATTCTGTTGCTGACCCTCTGGAGGATAGTGAGCTCTTCGCACTGCTTGAAAACCTTGATGCGCCTGATGTTTTGCCGCGCCCGCGCACCCGCCCTATTGAGAGCATCGCTGTGGCAAAAGGCAGTGTAAGCCTTGTTGCATCGCAACCTTCATGGGTTCGCATTACGGATGCAAAAGGAACGCGCGTGTTTGAAAAGACTTTGCAGCCCGGCGAGCAATACACTCTTCCTGCGGATGTGGACGCTCCGCTGTTGCGGGCAGGTAATTCAGGCGCGCTCTACCTCAAGCTTGGTGACGCGCTGGTTGGCCCTGTTGGCTCCGGTTCGGCAACTGCGCGCAATGTGTCGCTTACGGCTTCAGATATCAGTGCGAAATATTCGGTTGTGGACACGGACGCATCACCGTCATTGAAAGCGCTGCTTGATCAATAGACGGCTGGCTAAGGTGCTAAATTCCACTTTTCTCTGGCGTGAAATTTCGTATCACTGTGCAGAAAATCCGCTTGCGGTGAACTCTGACGTGGCGCTTGCCCGCGCGGCACTGTAAGGTAAGGTTGACACTTAAAGAAGGCCGCCAGATGTCCATCAATCACGTTCGTCCATGGAAAAACATTTACCGTCGCAAGAGCCGCCAGATTATGGTGGGCTCGGTTCCGGTGGGGGGCGATGCGCCGATTGCGGTGCAAACCATGACGAACACGCTGACCACGGATATCAAAGGTACCATCGCGCAAGTACAGGCGGCGGCTGAGGCGGGTGCTGATATTGTGCGCGTTTCGGTGCCTGATGAGGCGTCGTCAAAAGCGTTGAAAGAGATTTGCCGCGAAAGCCCCGTGCCGATCGTTGCGGATATTCACTTTCATTATAAACGCGGCATTGAGGCGGCTGAGGCTGGTGCCGCGTGTCTGCGGATTAATCCGGGCAATATCGGCGATGAAAAGCGGGTCAAGGAAGTTATCAAAGCGGCACGCGACCACAGTTGTTCAATTCGGATTGGTGTCAACGCGGGTAGTCTGGAAAAGCATTTACTTGAGAAATACGGCGAGCCGTGCCCCGATGCGATGGTTGAAAGTGGTCTCGATCATATCAAAATTCTGCAAGACAACGACTTTCACGAATTCAAGATCAGCTGCAAAGCCAGTGACGTCTTTATGTCTGCTGCCGCCTACCAGAAGCTAGCGGATGCAACGGATGCGCCGATCCACCTTGGGATTACTGAGGCAGGTGGCTTGGTCAGCGGCACCATCAAATCGGCGATTGGCTTGGGCAATCTGTTGTGGATGGGCATAGGTGACACCATTCGCGTCAGCCTGTCTGCCGATCCTGTTGAGGAAGTCAAAGTCGGTTTTGAAATTCTAAAATCACTGGGTCTACGCCACCGCGGCGTTAATATTATCTCGTGCCCCAGTTGTGCTCGCCAAGGCTTTGACGTGATCAAAACCGTTGAGACCCTTGAGCGCCGCCTTGAACATATCAAAACGCCGATGTCGCTGTCGATTATTGGGTGTGTCGTGAACGGGCCCGGCGAAGCGCTGATGACCGATGTCGGGTTTACCGGTGGCGGCGCGGGTAGCGGTATGGTTTATCTGGCGGGTAAGGCCAGTCACAAGATGAACAACGCGGAAATGGTCGATCATATCGTTGCGCAAGTTGAAAAACGTGCAGAGGCGATTGAAGCGGATCAACCTGCCGCCGAATAACTTTCAAATTGCGCGTAATTAACATCTGACAGCTGTCAAAGCGGTGTATAAACTGCTGCGTGATGGTAGTTAATTTAGTGCAGCGTCGCTTTGATTTGCGCGGCGTAAAGTCCAACGATAATTTTAGCAATCCCGAGATGTGGCTGCGCCTTCCGATCATGGCGACAGCCTCAATTATGTTGTCTTTTTGGCTGGATGATGCGGCGTTTGTGCTGATGTTCGGCGCGTACGGAATTGCGGTTGTTGTATATGCGACCACGGTCAGCTTGATGCCGCGGTACGTCAGCTTTGGGCTGTTTTTGTGGGTTGGCTTTTTGTTTGCGGTCACGGTCATCATCCTGCTTGGCCTGATCTTGTATCTGTTCGCCTACCCGCAACCCACAGCACAGGTGTTGGGGATGCTGTTGTTTGCGGGTGAGACTGCGCGACTGGTCTCCATGAGGGCGATGACAACGACGTTTTTGCGCCTTGAACTGATGCTTTTGATCCTATGTGCGGCTGGCATGGGGGCTGTGCATTCAGCGCGGGTTGGGTTTTACCCAAATGGTCTAATCATGGCCGTTTCAGTGGCTGGCTTTGGGATGTATCTTGCTTATGCTGTGCTTAGATTGTCGAAATTTCGCGACACCATCACCATCGTTCAGGAAGGCGAGCGTGATGCAGACCGTTTGCGTGCGGTGGGGCAACTGACGGGTGGTGTTGCCCATGATTTCAACAATTTGCTCGCAGTGATTTTGGGCAACCTTGAGATGCGCAATACGGCCAAGAACCCGTGGGAGTTGGAAATACTGCTGCGTGAGGCCGAGGACGCGGCGTGGCGCGGGGCAGATCTGACAAGCCAGTTACTGGCCTTTTCGCGCCGTTCAACCCTTTTGCCGCGCAAGACCTCTGTCAGCGAGATTTGTGACACGGTCACCACCCTTGCGGCACGTTTGCTGGGCGACCGACATCAGATTGTACTTGGCATCTTTACGGGACTGCCCGCGATTTACGTGGATGCAGGTAAGCTTGAAACGGTTGTGCTAAACCTGATCCTTAATGCCCGCGATGCCATGAGAAACGGGGGGCACATCATGATTGATGCAAGTGCAACCCGCCTACTGGATCAAGAAACACTCAGCCTTTGGATTAGTGACACCGGAAATGGGATCGAGCCGCATTTGCTGGAAAAAGTGTTCGAGCCGTATTTCACCACCAAGCCAGTCGGCGAGGGGTCCGGTTTGGGTCTGTCCATGGCGCGCGGCTTTATGGAGCAGTCAAATGGCCGCCTCGATCTGGTCAGCACAGTGGGCGAGGGTACCCGTGTAGGCCTGCATTTTCCCGTCTACACCGGTGATGAACTTCCGATGCCCGTGTCCGCCGCTTAGCTGCGTTCCTGGCCCACGATATTGCGCATCCCGTCCAAGGGGACATAACCGCGTACCATTTGATCACCCATCACAAATGTCGGCGTGCCCGTGATGGATAGACGCTGGCCCAGCAGACGGTTGTCATCGATGATCGCCTTGACCTCCACACCGTTCATCTTTGCTAGCACCTCATCACCGTTGAAGCCAAGGCTGCTTGCAAGACGGCTCAACGTGGTGTCAGACGTCCCTTGCTTCAGGCTAATCAGCGCATCATGGGCCAGTTTGTAGGCGTCATTTCCATGCAGAAGCTTTACAGCAATCGCAAATTGCGAACTGCGTAGACTGTCTTGGCCCAAGATCGGGAATTCTTTCACGATGAGGCGGATGTTTTTGTCCGATTGGACCAGCTGCTCAACTTCCGAGTGCGCTTTGCGGCAGTAGCCACAGCGGTAGTCGATAAACTCAACGATCGTCACATCACCCTCAGGGTTGCCGCCGACCCATGCGTTGGGGTCTTCATAAAGCGCCTTGGCGTTTACGGCTAAAAGCTGCGCATCGTTTTGGGCGGCTTGTTGCGCTTGGCGTTGCTCCAAAACTGCAAAAGCTTCCATCAACACATCTGGGTTCTCGAGTAGGTAGGCGCGAACTTCGGCCCGAAAATCAGCCCGTTCAGCGGGGGTTAACGCAGATAAATCAGTTGCCTGTGCGGCAGTTCCCAGCAGGGCGGTTCCCACCGTAAAGGCGAGGGCTTTGGCAGTTTGGCGGATCATCAACGTTTTCCTTTTTCTGAGGTCTTGGCAGCAGCAAGCACATCATTGGCCCGTTGCCAAGGGGCAGAGCCACGGGGCAACAACCCTACTGCACGATTTGCATGTATGGCGGCGTCTTTCAAACGGCCCCGCAACGCATAGCGTTCGGCAATGCTAAGGGACGCCATCCCGTTGTTTCCGGTTTTGGCGTAAGCGGTACCAAGATCACGCAAAATGCGCCCATCAAGAGGGTCGCGTGCGCGCGCCCGTTCAAGTGTGTCGCGGGCCTTCGCATTTTGACCCACCGCCAGCAGAGCGCGCCCGTAGCCGCCCAGAATAAGTGGCTCATTTGGTGCAAGGCGCACAGCGCGGCCGTAGGCAGCAACGGCCGCGTTAAAGTCACGGCCTTCCAGTTTCAGTTGTCCGTCAAGTTCGTGCACGTAAGGGTTATCCGGTGCTTTGGCGACAAGACGCTTTAGTGTGGCGCGGGTTTTGTCGCGGTCGGGTTTGCGGTGGTGGGCAATTGCTTGGCGCATCAGCGCGACGTGGTCGTTCTTGCCGCGGGTCCGGCGCAACGTCCAGCTTGGTGCGCGGGAGTAGGCGCTGATCTTGCCTTGGATAATCTCGAACCACGCGGCGTTTAGTGCAGGGGTTGGGTAGTCTCCCGCGTTGCCTGCGGCAAATGCTTCAAGGGCCCGAATACGGTCACGGGTCAGCGGATGGGTGCGCACATAAGGGTCCTGACGTCCAATGTTTAGCGCCTCTTGCCCGCGAAAAAGGCGCATCACATCAACGGCGGCACTTGGGTCAATCCCTGCGCGCACCATATAGCGGCCTCCGGATTGATCGGCGCTGCTTTCTTCGGCGCGGGTGTGGCCGAAAAAGCGGCGAAGAGCGGACCCTGATGAACCGACAGCGGCAGCCGCACCTGCCTCGGGGTTGCCTGCTGCGGCTCCGACGATCAATGACAAAGCCGTTCCGATGCCCGCAGCGGTGCGCGCGTTTTGAAAGTTGGCGGCGCGGCGTGCCAGATGCCCGTTGGCAATGTGGGCCGCTTCATGTGCGATAACGGCCTGCAATTCCTCGACGCGGCCCATGCGCATGATCAGACCTGAATGGATAAAAATAGCCGAGCCATCAATCACAAACGCATTGAGCGATTGGTTGTCGACCAGCAGAATTTTGGTCCGTGACGCACTTAGGCCAGCGGCTTGGAAAATGGGCTGCGCAATCGACCGCAGGCCGCGTTCAACTTCTGCGTCGCGCAGCAATGTCACGGCGTAACTGGGGATGGCGGCAATACACAACGCACACGCCAAGATAACTTTCGCCCACATGATGATTGACCTTCGCGCATGGGTTTGGTCTTGAACTCACAAGCAGTATCGGAGGGCATCATGGGAACTTCAAGACAAGGATCGGTGCGAGGCACCGTTGATCCCTTTATTGTGATGGACGTGATGGCAGAAGCCGCGCGCCTTGAGGCCGAGGGCCGAACAATTATCCACATGGAGGTCGGTCAGCCGGGTACAGGTGCACCTGCGGGCGCACGCGCTGCAGCGGCAAAAGCGATGGAAGACGACGCGCTTGGCTACACTGTCGCCAAAGGTTTGCCGGCGCTTCGTGCGCGTATCAGCCAGCTATACATGGATTGGTACGGTGTTGTGGTAGATCCTGAACGCATCATCATCACCCCCGGTAGCAGCGGCGCGTTTGTATTGGCATTTACAGCGCTTTTTGATGCAGGTGACCGCGTGGCGATTGGGGCGCCGGGCTATCCGAGCTACCGCCAGATTTTCAAAGCCCTCAATGTGGAACCTGTTGATCTGCAAACCCGCGCGGAAAACCGCCTGCAGCCCGTGGCGCACGATATTTTAGACGCTGCCAAAGACGGTGGGCGTAAGTTTGATGGCATGTTGGTGGCCTCGCCGGCCAACCCGTCTGGCACCATGTTGGACCACGATGCGATGCGCGCGCTCATTGAGGCCTGCGCGGCAGAGGGCGCTGCCTTTATCAGTGACGAAATCTATCACGGCATTGAGTATGAGGCCAAAGCGGTGACGGCGTTGGAGATCAGCGACGATGCGTGGGTCATCAATTCGTTTTCCAAATATTTCAGCATGACCGGCTGGCGCGTGGGCTGGATGGTTGTCCCCCAAGATCAGGTTCGCCGCGTTGAACGCTTGGCCCAAAACATGTTTATTTGCGCCCCTCATGTGGCCCAAGTTGCTGCACTGGCCGCAATGGATTGCGATGAAGAACTGCAGGCGAATATGGATGTGTACCGCGAAAACCGCCGCTTGATGTTGGAAGGGTTGCCCAAGGCGGGCTTTGACAAGATCGCACCGCCCGATGGTGCGTTTTATGTTTACGCGGATGTCAGTGAGTACACAGATGACAGTCGTGCGTTTGCGTCAGAAATTTTGAATGAGGCTGGCGTTGCCGTAACCCCCGGTTTGGATTTCGACCCCGTGCGCGGTGCGACGACTTTGCGGTTTTCATATGCACGCGGCACGGCCGACATCATCGAAGGGTTGGCGCGACTGACTGCCTTTATGTCCGCGCGTGCGGGCTAAGCTTTGCGCCCACGCTGCATGTCCGCTACAGTTGAAGAAACACCAGCACGGTTAGTCATGCCCCGTTTTTCAAACTGTCTCTTTTTGGCAATTATTTTTTGTCTCGCTTTGGTTGTGCAGCCATTCGGTCTGTCGGCACAAACGCTGACGGCACGGGCGGATTTGCGGGTGCAGGACAGTTCTATTTCTCCGATTTGGCGCGGGGTTGATGTACAATTGTCACTGACCCAAGGTGTCCCTTTTCGTATCAAACATGTGAACGCTCCCCATAGAGTTATCATTGATTTCAATGGACTGTCTGGCGAAGCTAATGTTGATGATATAATCCGCTCACAGCGTGTAACGGATATTGGGTTTGGCCAAATTCGCGCTGGATGGTCGCGGATGGTGCTCACGCTGGATGGGCCTATGACCGTTGGCAAATCGCAGATGCGGATCAAACAAGACGGCAGCGGTGCGATGCTTAGCTTTGTTCTACGCCAGACGGATGAGGACGGTTTTGCCGCGGCTGTTGAAGCAGATGGGCGCGGAGTTGCATTGGCACTTGCGGATACGGCAGGTGTCCAAGACAGCGCTACGAATGTACCCGAGCAGGGCCTGACCATTGTTGTGGACCCTGGGCACGGCGGTATTGATCCGGGCGCCGAGGTGGGGTCCTACCAAGAAGCAGCTCTTATGCTGAGCTTTGCACGGGCTTTGGGCGAGGCGCTGATACGCGATGGACACCGCGTTATTTTGACCCGCAACGATGATGTGTTTGTGTCCTTGCGTGAACGGGTCTCGATTGCCCATAAAACGCAAGCGGATGTGTTGATATCGCTACATGCAGACGCGCTAAGTGGCGGTAGGGCGCGGGGCGCTACGGTGTACACCCTTGCGGATGAAGCAACGGACGCGGCCAGCGCACAGTTGGCCCGCGGCCATGACCGAAGTGATATTTTGGGCGGCGTGGACCTTGTGGGGCAAGACGACACAGTAGCCGGCGTTTTGATTGATCTGGCGCGGCGTGAAACCCAACCGCGCGCGGATCGGTTAGCGGAATTATTAGTGGGCGGCATCAAAGCCAGCGTTGACGGGATCAACTCGCGCCCGCGCAGACAGGCGGGTTTTGCGGTGCTCAAGGCGCCAGATATTCCATCTGTCTTGGTCGAGTTGGGGTTCATGTCGGACGCCCAAGACCTTGCGAATTTAACCAACCCCGAATGGCGCGCCCAAGCAATTTTGGGGCTGGTGGCCGGCGTTCGCCTTTGGGCGGCTGAGGACGCGGAATTGGCCAAACGGACACGTCAATGAGCGGCGGTCTTTCGCACAACCGTGATACGGGTTGTTTTGACGCGCCTGCGCCCCCACTATATAGCCTATTCAGAGTTCAGGGCATTCAGGTGGATTAAATGCTGCGGTCGATTTTTTCTTTCTTTGGTGCGATTTTCAGCAGTGTGACTTTGGCGCTTTTCTTTGGGGCGCTGACCATTGGGGCCGTCTTTTGGATGTACGGCCGTGATCTGCCCAGCCACGAAAGTCTTGCGCAATACACCCCGCCGACGATTAGCCGGATTTATTCCGGCGAAGGCCGCGTGATTGATGAATTCGCGCGCGAGCGGCGGTTGTTCTCGCCCGCAGATGAGATCCCAGAACTGGTCAAGGGTGCGTTTATTTCTGCAGAAGATAAGAACTTCTACACCCATGCTGGCTATGATGCGCGCGGGATGGCGGCGGCTGCGGTTGATGCGGTGAAATCGCGCGGCTCTGATGTGCGCGGGGCTTCGACGATCACGCAACAGGTGATGAAAAACTTTTTGCTGTCGGGGGACAGGTCGGCCGAGCGCAAGATCAAAGAGTTGATCCTTGCCACGCGCATTGAAGACACACTTAGCAAAGACAAAATTCTTGAGCTTTACCTGAACGAGATTTTCCTTGGGCAGAACTCTTACGGTGTTGCCGCTGCGGCGCAGACCTATTTCAACAAGGGTCTTTCTGAACTGACTGTCAGTGAGGCGGCCTATCTTGCAGTGCTGCCAAAAGCGCCGTCGCGCTATCATCCGGTCCGGCAGGTTGAGCGCGCTGTGACGCGCCGCAATTTTGTCCTGCGCGAGATGATGGAGAACGGCTACATCACCCGCGATCAATATGAGTTGGCCAAAGAAGAACCCCTTCGCACTGTACAAAGTGGCGATTACGAAGGCTTTAAGGCGCAACTTCCGGACCGCGATTATTTCACAGATGAAATTCGCCGCCAATTGAGCCGCGATTTTGGCGAGGACGAGTTTTTCAGCGGCGGCATGTCAGTCCGCGCCACAGTCGATCCGGAGATGCAGGTTGAGGCCGCTGATGCCCTGCAGCGCGGTTTGGAAGCCTACGATCGCAACATCGGTATCTGGCGACCTACGGGTAAAACACTGTCCGAAGACGTACTGGGGGATGAGGCGGCGTGGCGCGAGGCGCTGAGCAACGTTGATATTTCGCGCGATATCTCGCTTGAGAATAAATGGTATCCGGCGGTGGTCCTTAGTGTGTCTGGTGACAGTGCACGTCTTGGGATCGAAGGGGTCACAGATCCTGAAGCGGGTGGTGTGATCGCGGCTAATGACGTGACATGGGCGCGCCGCCAAAATGCCGATGGCAGTACCAGCCGCCAAGCCCGCGTGCCTTCGGATTTGCTAAAGGTGGGTGAGGTTGTGCACGTCCGCCGCATGACCGCAGATGCAGATGGCCGTTTCATCCGCTGGACCCTGCGCCAAGTCCCAGAAGTGCAGGGCGGCTTTATGGCAATGGACGTCAACACGGGCCGCGTTCTGGCCATGCAGGGTGGGTTTTCATATCAGCATTCAGTATTCAACCGTGCCACCCAAGCCAAGCGCCAGCCAGGTTCGTCATTTAAGCCGTTCGTCTATGCAGCAGCCTTGGATAGTGGCTACACGCCCGCAACAATCGTGGTCGATGCGCCAATTGAAATTGATACCCCCCAAGGGCTGTGGCGTCCGCAGAATGCCTCGAAGCAATTCTATGGCCCGACGCCTGTGCGCACAGGGATTGAGCAGTCTCGTAACTTGATGACGATCCGTCTGGCCCAAGAAACCGGCATGGATGTTGTGGGTGATTATGCGGAACGTTTTGGCATCTACGGCCCCGATGAGATGCGCCGCTTTTTGGCAAACTCTTTGGGCAGTCAGGAAACCACGTTGTTCAATGTGGTCGCGGCCTATGCAATGTTTGCCAACGGCGGTGAGCGTGTTGAGCCTACATTGGTTGACCGCGTGCAGGACCGGTTTGGGCGCACAGTTTACAAGCATGACCAGCGGATCTGTGAGGATTGTCAATTTGCGAGCCTTGAAGCCGGTTTTGCGCCGCGGATCACTTCAAACCGCGAGCGGGTGCTGGACCCTATCACCGCCTATCAGCTGACATCGATGCTGAGCGGCGTGGTTGAGCGGGGCACAGCGCGCTCGACGGTAAATCTGTCGGTGCCCGTGGCAGGTAAGACCGGTACGACAAATGACGCCAAAGACGTCTGGTTTGTGGGGTTCACGTCGAACATCGTGGCGGGGTGCTACATCGGGCATGATACACCGCGCGGCCTTGGCCGTGGGGCATCAGGTGGCGGTATGTGCGGACCGGTTTTCAATCAGTTCATGACAAAAGCGGTTGAGAAATACGGTGGTGGTTCTTTTGATGTGCCAAGCAGTTGTCAGTTTCTCAAGATCGACCGGATCACGGGTGCGCGTTTACCCCAAGATGCGTCTGGTGAGGGTATCGTCTCGGAATGTTTCCGCGAGGGCGAAGAGCCGCTCTTTGGGGTGACGTTTGATGGTGGCTTTGCGATGGGCAGTGACCTTCCGCTTTTTGATGATGTGGCGGAGGCCACCAGTCGCGAGGTTACCACATCCAGCGGCAAAAAGGCCCGTGTTGCGCCCAAAGCAAGTTTTGGCTCGCTCTCATCTGGTGGGCTGTATTAGACAAATGACTGCCGCCTGCGGGCGGCGCCTCTGCGGGTCCGGCTTGTGGGGCGCGCGCCCCTAGGCTAGAGCAGGGGCAGACAAGTTGAAGGCCTTAAATTCTATGCGCGCAGAAATCCAGAACATCGTTACTGAAATCGAAAAGTCCCTTGAGTTGGTCCGCCAACGTATGGATATCGAGACTGCGCCGTACCGCCTTGAAGAGTTCAATGCCCGCACGGAAGATCCTGATCTCTGGAATGATCCGGACAACGCGCAAAAATTGATGCGCGAACGACAGGTTCTGGTGGATGCCATGACCGTTGAGAAAAACCTGACCCAAGCCTTGGCAGACAACATTGAGTTGATCGAATTGGGCGAAATGGAAGACGACGCGGATGTGGTGGCAGAAGCCGAGCAAGTCCTGCGCGACCTGAAAGAAACGGCCGCTGCGAAGGAGCTTGAGGCATTGCTGAACGGCGAGGCGGACGGCAACGATACCTTTCTTGAAATTAACGCAGGTGCCGGCGGAACAGAGTCGTGTGATTGGGCAAGCATGCTGGCGCGGATGTATGTCCGTTGGGCCGAAAAGAAGGGCTATAAAGTTGAGCTGCAATCGGAATCGGCAGGTGACGAAGCGGGTATCAAGTCTGCGGCTTACAAGATCAGCGGTCCGAATGCCTATGGTTGGTTGAAGTCCGAGAGCGGCGTGCACCGTTTGGTGCGCATCAGCCCGTTTGATAGCGCCGCCAAGCGGCACACGTCCTTCACGTCTGTCTGGGTCTATCCGGTTGTGGATGACAACATCGACATTGAGGTGAACCCCGCTGATATCCGGATTGATACGTATCGTTCATCTGGTGCGGGCGGGCAGCACGTGAACACGACTGACTCGGCCGTCCGGATTACACACAACCCAACAGGCATTGTCGTGACCAGTTCTGAGAAATCCCAACACCAGAACCGCGATATTGCGATGAAGGCGTTGAAATCGCGGTTGTATCAAATGGAATTGGACCGCCGTAACGCGGCCATCAATGAAGCGCATGAAAACAAAGGCGATGCAGGGTGGGGCAACCAGATCCGCTCGTATGTGCTGCAACCTTACCAGATGGTGAAAGACCTGCGCACCAGCTTTGAGACGTCCGATACCAAAGGGGTCCTCGACGGTGATCTTGATGGCTTGATGGGGGCGACGCTGGCGATGAATGTTTCTGGTAAATCGCGCGCAGAAGCCAACGCGGAAGACTAACGCAGCCCCCTAGTTAGCTGGCCAATAGACGCTGCTCCGTGGCAAAGATTGACTGCTTGATCCGCTGCGCGCTACGCTCGTTTTATGGATGACTACCTGAAAAATAGACCGCACGGTGTGACTAAATTTCGTGCCCCTAAGCGCCGTGATTTTATGCGTGCGCTTCGGGCAGGGGCGGTTGATATGGTGCGCTACCCAGCGTTTGCGCTGGTGTTTGCGGGGGCCTTTGTAATCATCGGCCTTGCGATTTCCACGCTGACATATGCCTCAGGGCAGAGCTATTGGTTGGTGCTTGCGGTTATGGGATTTCCAATGGTTGGCTCACTTGCGGCACTTGGGTTTTATCTAATCAGTTGGCAACATCATCGTGGGCGGCCCATCACAATGTGGGGCATTTTACGGGCTATCTGGGCGCTTAAAAATGGACAAGTGCCGTGGCTTGCGGTGATCATTGTGGTGATGCTGCTGTTTTGGTTTTTCCTTGGGCATATGCTTTTTGCACTGTTTTTGGGGCTACAGCCGATGGTCAACATTTCGTCCAGTGCAGAGGTGTTTCTAAGCGGCAACGGCCTTACCATGCTGGCGCTTGGCACAGGCGTCGGCGCTGTCTTTTCGACGCTAATTTTCTCAATGACGCTTTTCGGATTGCCGATGCTTATTGATCGCGACGTCGATTTCATGACTGCGGGCCTTGCATCGATTACTCAAGTGATGGCTTATCCCGTGCCCTATATAATCTGGGGGGCGGTGATTGGTCTTGCCACAATCACGGCAATTATTCCCGCATTTCTGGGCATGTTTATTGTGCTGCCACTTTTTGGGCACGCCACGTGGCACCTGTATAAAATTCAGCAAATTTCAGATCATGCCCGCCCGCAAAAATCCGGCTGACTACGGTGCAGGATAATAAAAAAAGGCGCCCCGAAGGACGCCTTTTGAAACTGTCTGTCGTCGTCTGTTATTCAGGTTTGGTTGGCGCAGGCTTTGGTGCGGGCGCTGATTTAGCACCGGCTGCCAGTGGGTCGTCCTGACGTTGAACAGAGCCCTCGAAATGCGCGCCGCTCTCGATTGCAATTGTCTTGTGGATGATGTCACCCTCAACGCGTGCAGTTGATGTCAGGCGCACTTTCAGACCGCGTACGCGCCCTACGATGTGACCGTGGATGACAACGTCGTCAGCAATCACTTCGCCGCGAATTGTTGCGCTCTCGCCGATGGTCAGCAAATGAGCACGGATGTCGCCTTCGACTTCGCCTTCAACTTGTATGTCGCCAGCGGTGCGCAGGTTGCCTTTGACGTGCAGATCGCTTGAGATCAGCGATGCAGGCGCTTTGGGTTTTGGCGCAGACGGCTTGAATTCGGGCGTTGGCGCTTTGGCTGCCGCAGGAGCGGGGGCCGCAGTTGTGTCATCGCTTTTGGGTGCAGGATCGTTGATTTTGCTTTTAGAAAACATTTTGACCAGCCTTGATATAGATCATTGGGTTGATGGGACGCCCGCCAACGCGGATCTCGTAGTGTAAGTGCGGTCCAGTGGACCGGCCAGAATTGCCAATATCACCGATCCGGTCTCCGCGCGAGACCCTTTGGCCTACTTTTACGCGAATTCTGGATTGGTGGGCGTATCTTGTCTCGATGCCGAAGTCGTGTTTGATCTTCACCAAACGTCCATATCCTGACGACCAGCCAGCAAAAGTTACTACACCGTCTGCCGGTGCATAGATCGGTGTGCCAACCGGTGCCGCAAAATCTGTGCCGTTGTGCATGCGGCCCCAGCGGGGGCCAAACCCAGAGGTGAAGCGGTAATTGTTCTTCACGGGCATGGTGAAAGGTGCTTTTTCGGCAGCGATTCGATAGAGGTTCAGCTCATCGAGTTTGTCGATGATGCTGTTAGCACGCTCGGTACTTGGATCAATCTCCCCGCGGGTCGAGAAAGACAAAGGGGCGAGGGGGCCGCCTTGTCCGGAATACCCGCGACGCACTTGTTTGAGAAGATTGTCCGTCGACAGGCCAGCCTTACGGAACATCTTGTCCAGCGGCTCAACTGAAACTGTCATCGCTTCTTCTAGGGTGCGAAAAATCTCGTTGTTGCGGTCTTCAAGGATTTTAAGCTCTGCGGCCATTTCATCGGCAGCAATCAGCGCGGCCTGCGCGTCTGCCACAATTGTGTCCCGCTCGCCTGCGGTTTCTGACAGTGCACCGGCCAAGTAATCGACGGTGGTTTCAAGATCGCGCGCAGCGCTTAGCGGGTTTTGTCCGGTTTCAGTTTCACCCTCAAGGGACGCGTTCAACTCTTGCAGCTTGTCACGGGCGTCTTCGCGCTCTCCGCTCACACGGCGCAGCGTTTCTTGGAAAGCTTCCATCCCAATTTCAAGCTCGCGGCGCCGTTCCTGGGTTTCCAACAATTGCGTCTGCATCACAGAAATCTGGCTCAGGGCAGTGTTGAACTGTTCTTGAGAGGCAAGTGCTTCGGCCGCTCGGATGTCACGTTCATCCGCAAGCGCGTTCAGCCGTTCAAGATAAAACGCCTGATCACGCTTCGCCTGCTCGCGGAAATTGCCAGCGCCGATGTTATCCATGATCAAAATTGAGGTGGCGATGATTGACCACGCGACAACGGCCGTACTGCCGACGATGCCAATCAATTGGGTCACGGGTTTGAGCAGAATATAGCGGGTCTCATTGTCTGAACGCAAAAACAACCGCCGCTCTGGGAAGACGTTTTCAAGGCGGTGGTTTAAACGGTTCATCAAAGGTAGCGCCAAAAAACTGTTCCGTTTCTGTTTGTTACGTCACGATGGCTCTGCGACCTGTCTGCAAAGTACATCTTTCACAATGGTTTAAGGCGGTGGTTAATGGACCGCAAACAATTTTGGTCTCGTGCAAAGGCGCTTGGGCTTGGGGTGGCTCAAAACTGGCGGGTTCTTGCCGAATACTTTAGTCAGCACACAGATACTCAGCGCACTGCAGCACTTTCGCTGAGCGGCCAGTAAAAATCCGGTGGAATACCGGCCTCCGCACGCTTTTCTTCGTTGAAGGGGGGCTTTAACGCGCCGTGAAAGTATTTGCGCACAAGACCGTGAAATGTTGGCGTCGGATCAAGGTTTTGGCGGCCACACAGAAAGTGAAACCATTTGGAGCCGTAGCTGACGTGGTGCACTTCTTCGGCGTAGATGACTTCCATCGCTTCAACCGCGGCGGTGTCTTTTGCCTGTTTGAATAGCTTGATCATACCGGGTGTGACGTCGAGACCGCGTGCCTCAAGGACCATCGGAACCACGGCGAGGCGGCCCAGAATGTCATCGGCTGTATCCTCAGCGGCGGACCACATGCCGGCGTGCGCATCAAGACTTCCGTAGTGCGCGCCGTAATTGGCCAAACAATCGCTCATGAGGCCGAAATGTTTGCTCTCCTCATCGGCAGATTTCACCCAATCATCGTAAAAGCCGATGGGGAAGTCGACCCGTCCACCAAAGCGCGCAATGATGTCCCAGTGTAGATCGACGGCGTTAAGCTCGATGTGGGCAACGGCATGCAACATGGCCACGCGGCCTTCGGGTGTGCCAGGTTTGCGGCGGGGCACATCACGCGGATCAAGCAGCGCGGGTTTTTGTGGGCGCGCGGGGCGCAACGGCGGCGCTGCCGTGCCAATTTCAATGGGAGCGCCCGCTTCGCGTGAGGCAAACCACTCCGCCGCATACTTGCGGGACAGGGCCGTTTTTTCCGCGCCATCTGCTGTTTGCAAAACATCTGTTGCCATTTGCGTGAGAGGGATCATGGGCGCTCCATTTATGTGGTTTTGGCCGTTTAGCGTGAGGGTTATGCGGCGTCTAGGGCGCGCGCGGCCTGAAGCACCGCTTCGACATGCCCCGGCACTTTCACTTTCCGCCAGATTTGCGCGATTTTCCCATCGGGCCCAATCAAAAATGTTGCACGTTCAATCCCCAAGTAGGTTTTGCCGTACATGTTTTTCTCGACCCAAACGCCATATGTCTCACACAAATCGCTTTCTTCGTCAGACACCAACACAACGCCAAGGCTGTGCTTGTCGCGAAACTTGTCATGCTTTTTCACGCTATCCTTTGATGCGCCGATCACCACCGTGTTCGCGGCGGCAAACTCTGCGGCCATTTCGGTGAAGCCAATCGCTTCTTTTGTACACCCCGGCGTGTCATCGCGCGGATAGAAATATAGTACGACAGCTTGGCCCGCGTAATCAGTTAAAGAGACTTGCTCACCGCCATCGCGGGGCAGGGTGAAGGCAGGTGCGGTGTCGCCGATGTTGAGTTCTTTTTGTGTCATGATTTCAGTCCTGTGTTTGTTTGTATTCGCGGGTGCGGACGCTACGGATACCGCTTAGCCGCGTGCAATGCGTTTCTGGTCTTTTGTTTTAGGTCATCAGCGGCGAATATAAAGACCACGTCACAGCGCAGCGGCCGTCTTTTCGATATGAACACTTCTCCCGATCCCGATTTGACCGACACTGCCGCCGTTGGTGCGTCCAAGCGACGTGGTCCGTTCTTGGGAATTTTGCGTGGTATTGCCGCGATAACGTTCTTATTCATTGTGGGTCTGGGGATCGCGGTTGGGGCCAATCTGGACCGCGCGATTACTGCGCCTGATTGGGTTCGCAAGGACGTCGAGGCCCGATTGTCCGAGATATTACCGCGCGCGAACGTCGCTGTACGTGGTCTTCAGGTGACACTTGATCGGCAATTGCATACGCACATAACCCTTCAAGACATGGAGCTTACATCAGAGGACGGTGCGCGCCTTGCTGTGCTAGCGGATGTTCGTATTGATCTTTTGCGGCGAGCTTTAGCGCGGGGGGAGCTGGCGGCGAAACGTCTTGAGGTAAGCGGTTTGCGCGCACGGGTCAGCCGTAACATCGACGGTCGCTTTAACCTTGATTTTGGTTCGCAAAGCGTCTCGGATGCCTCTTTCGGTGGCCTTATGCTTGATCTTGCGACTGTGTTTGAACAGCCGGTGCTAACGACGCTTGATGCGATTGAGGCGAGCTCCCTGAGTGTTCGATATGAGGATGCGATCACCGGCCAAGTACTGACCGTGGATGGGGCACGTGCCCTGCTGGAGCAAGATCGGACAGGTGTTCGAATGCGTGCGGATGCAGCCGTGCTGACAGGGGGGGCGGATGTCACCACGCTTACTGCCACATATGATGTGCCAAGGCGGGTTACGGAGGCAGAAACAGAGGCACCTTTGCCACTTGGCACTGTCGGGTTGAGCTTGACTGATGCGCGGGCCAGCCTTGTTGCGGGGCAGGTACCAAGCCTCGCGTGGCTCGGTGTTCTTGACGCGCCAATTTCAGGTGCGCTTCGATTTGCGATTACGTCCGAGGGCGAGGCTGCGGATGTGTTTGGCACACTTGATTTGGGTGCAGGGGCGCTGGCGCCTGTGGCGGGTAGCGAACCTTTGCCCTTCAACTCAGCGCGGGCGTATTTTCAGTATGATGCTCCTGCTGAAAAGCTGACGTTTGATGAGGTGCGCTTTGCTAGTGATTTAGTCACCGCCGTCGCTTCTGGAACAGCGTATTTGCGGGATCAAACTAATGGTGTGCCCGAAACGCTTCTGGGACAATTTGCGTTCTCTAAGTTGCTAGTTGATCCGCCTGACGCGTTTGATGCGCCGATTGAAATTCGAGACGCAGGTATTGATTTCCGCATGGAAATTGATCCGTTCGTAGTTGATATTGGGCAACTTTACGGCAGGCCACAACCACTGGGTAATAATGCCGCTGTGGCACCAATGGTGCGAAGTGATGGGCGTGTTGCATCAAACATGGATGGTTGGTCTGTGGCCCTTAATCTTGAAGGGGACCGAACGGATGTTGCCACGGCCCTTAGCCTTTGGCCATTGACGGCCCTTCGACCTACCCGCGATTGGTTGGTTAACAATCTCGATGGAGGCACGCTTGAAAATGGCCGCGCGGCAGTTCGAATTTCGCCCAACCAAAAGCCGATTGTGCAAGGCGGTTTTGATTTTTCAGATGCTACTGTGCACTACCTGCGGCCGATGGAGCCGATCAAGAATGGTGTTGGTGTGGCGAGCTTTGAGGGTGCTGCGTTTGCATTAGCGCTTAACAGTGGTGCCGTTTTGGCGCCCCAAGCTGGGGTCATTAATGCGGGTGGCTCTACCCTGTGGGTCGGTCCGAAAGACGGCAGGGCTTTGCTTTCGCTAGACCTGAAATCAGACAGTACAATTACCTCAGGGCTGGCCTTATTGAACCAAAAACCGCTGGAGATATTGAAGGATGGCGCTTTGCCTGTGATATTTGCGGATGGGCGTGCAGACGTAGATGTCAGGCTCGACGTCCCGCTTGTAAAAGACCGTAGGACCGACCCAATCACCTTTGATGCTGAAGGTGTCCTGACTGGTGTTACCAGCGATACTCTTATTGCGGGGCGTCGCCTTTCTGCAGATCAATTAAACATTAAAGTCTCCCCACAAAGTATTGAAATAAAAGGGCAGGCGAAGGTTGATAGTGTAAACTTCGGCGGAGTTTGGCAGCAACCCATTGGGCGGCCACAAGAGGGTGTAGTCGCTTCCCACCCAACTCTGCGGGCTGTCATTGATCTTACGGGCGACGCGTTGACGGAGTTCGGGATCGTACTGCCGGATGGGCTTTTTGTTGGGGCCACTAAAGCAGATATTGAAGTGGCGTTAGACGAAAACGGGGGAAGTTTTACGCTGCGTTCCGATTTGCGTGGTGCGAACCTCTCAATTCCTGAATTGGGCTGGCAAAAAGGCGCGGCTTCAACGGGTAGCTTGGTCGTGGAGGGCAGGCTTGGAACAGCAGACACTCCTGCAATCGTGGACCGGTTTGAGTTGTCCGGTAGCGGACTTCGCGTAGCAGGGCAGATCACACTTGATAAAAGCGGCGCACTTTCTGCGGCATCGTTTTCAAATGTTGAGGTTGGTGATTGGTTCGCGGGCGCAGTTGAGCTTGTCGGGCAAGGTGTTGGCCAGCCTCCACAGGTTAACGTGACCGGAGGAAGGCTGGATTTACGTCGTGCCCGTCAGGCTGTTGATGGCGGTGGTGTGAATGGGGCAAGTGGTGGTGCGATGGACATTGCCCTTGACCGAGTGATCGTGAGTGACAGCCTCTCGTTTACAAACCTACGGGGCGAAATAACTCCCCGTGGGGGACTTAACGGAAGCTTCAGAGCACGCGTGAATGGCGGCGCTGTAGTCACGGGAACTTTGGTGACGGTCGCCAATGGAACAGCTATTCGGCTGCGCAGTGATGATGCGGGCGGCGTTGGTGCCGCGGCGAAGTTAATAGGAACCGCTAAAGGCGGCGCACTTGATCTGATATTGCAACCAACGCCGAGGTCCGGGGTGTATGACGGAACGCTCTTGGTAACGGACACGCGCATTTTAGAAGCGCCCACGCTCGCAGGATTATTGAACGCGATTTCGGTTGTTGGATTGCTGGATCAAATGGCGCAGGGCGGCATCTATTTTAGTAATGTTGAGGCATCATTTCAGCTCTCACCTGCAGGGCTCACGCTTTATTCTAGCGCAGCAACAGGTCCGTCGATTGGGCTGTCCATGGACGGTGTTTACCGCTTTTCCGATCGTGCGATTGATATGCAGGGCGTGGCATCGCCGCTCTATGTTTTGAATGGAATTGGTCAGGTCTTCACCAGAAGAGGCGAGGGGCTGTTGGGCTTCAATTTCGATTTGTCTGGCAACGCACCGAACCCCTCTGTGCAAGTCCAGCCATTGTCGATATTCACGCCCGGAATGTTTCGTGAGATATTTCGCCGACCACCACCGCAGCGTGAAAACGACTAAAGGATTGAGACAAATTGAAACTCTCTGATTTTGACTTTGATTTGCCGGACAATTTGATTGCAACACGTCCTGCGGTACCTCGAACAAGCGCGCAGTTGTTGGTGGCAAGCGGTGCAAACACAGGCGCCATTACGGATGCGCGGGTCTCCGATTTGACCAAATACCTGCGCAAAGGTGACCGCTTGGTTTTGAACAACACCAAAGTCATTCCGGCGCGCTTGACGGGGACGCGGACGCGCGATGCTGGGCAGGGCCCAGTGAGTGCTAAGATTGAGGTTACATTGTTGACACCACAGCCCGACGGTGGGTGGTCGGCACTTATCAAACCTTTGCGCAAAGTAGCAGAAGGCGAAGTTATCGTATTTACCGATGATCTCACCGCGACACTTACCGCCAAGGCCGACGGTCAGGGAATTTTGGAGTTTAACCTTACTGGTGATGACTTTGACGCGGCGCTGAACGCGGCCGGTGCCATGCCTTTACCGCCATATATTGAGGCAAAGCGGAAAGCAGATGCACAGGATAAGACGGATTACCAAACTGTGTTTGCGCGTCATACCGGTGCCGTTGCGGCCCCGACGGCTTCGCTTCACTTTGATAAACCTTTGTTGGAAGCGCTGGCCGCACAGGGCGTCACATTTACCGAAGTAACGCTTCACGTGGGGGCGGGCACGTTCTTGCCCGTCAAAGTTGACGACATTTCAGAGCATAAGATGCACGCAGAGTGGGGCGAGATTACCAAAAGCGCGGCAGCCGAGATCAATCAGACAAAGGCAGAAGGCGGCCGCGTTATTCCCGTTGGGACCACAGCGCTTCGGCTAATCGAGAGTGCAGCAAAAAACGGCACTCTGGCGGAATGGCGGGGCGAGACGGACATTTTCATCACGCCGGGTTTTGAGTTTCAGATTACCGACGGTCTGATGACAAACTTCCACCTGCCGAAGTCGACGCTGATGATGCTTGTATCGGCCCTGATGGGACAAGAGCGGATCGTAGAAATCTACGACCACGCAGTGCGCACGGGATATCGGTTTTTCAGTTACGGTGACAGCTCGCTTTTATTGCCAAACGGCTGAGACGGCGCTGCTTGCATGCAACGAAGCTTCTAAAACGACACTAAATGTCGATTTTGATTGTTGATTGTTGGCGCGACTCAGATAGGGCGGGCCTCAAAGGCAGCACTGTGTAAAGAGAGGCGTCATGCTACAAGTTTTTAAAGGGTCGTGGGCACTTTTGCTCGGAATGATGCTGCTGATGGTGGGCAACGGTCTTCAGGGGACGCTTCTTGGTGTGCGCGGCGGGCTTGAGGGCTTTGGCACGTTCGAGATGTCCATCGTGATGTCGTGCTATTTCGTTGGCTTTCTGGGCGGCTCCAAAATGGCGCCCGAAATGATCCGCCGTGTGGGGCACGTCCGGGTCTTTGCTGCGCTTGGAAGTTTTATCTCGGCCGTTTTGATCCTTTATCCGGCTTTTCCGCATCCTGTTGCGTGGGCGCTTGGCCGCATTGTGATCGGGTTTTGCTTTTCCGGCGTGTATGTGACGGCGGAAAGCTGGCTAAATAATTCTGCAGACAACGCGCACCGCGGCAAAGCGCTGTCGCTTTACATGATCGTGCAGATGTTCGGGATTGTGGCCGCGCAAGGTATTTTGCTGACTGGCGATCCATCGGGCTTTGTTTTGTTCATCATTCCGTCTGTGTTGGTTTCCATCAGCTTTGCGCCAATTTTGCTGTCGGTTAGTCCAACGCCCGCATTTGAAACCACCAAACCTATGACGTTGCGCGAACTAACGCGTATTTCGCCGTTGGGCTGTGTTGGCATGTTCTTGATGGGGGGCGTGTTCTCGGCACAGTTCGGGATGGCTGCGGTTTACGGCACCGAGCGGGGTCTGACGGTTGCTGAAATTTCAATTTTTGTGACGGCGATTTATCTGGGGGCGCTGTTGTTGCAGTACCCAATCGGCTGGCTTTCTGACCGGATGGACCGGCGGGTTTTGATCCTTGCTGTTTCTGTTTTGGGTGGTCTGGGCGGTTTCGCAGGCTTTCTTTATGATGATGTGTTTATCCTTTTGCTGGGGTCCGCCTTCATTATTGGGGGCATGTCGAACCCGCTTTATGCGTTGCTGATTGCCTACACCAATGACTTTTTAGAGCACGAAGACATGGCCGCTGCGAGTGGTGGTTTGATATTCATTAACGGTATTGGCGCCATCGCGGGGCCGCTGATCACGGGTTGGATGATGGGGCTGGTGGGGCCTGAAGGGTTTTTCTTGTTTGTGGCGGTTCTGTTGCTTGGGCTTGCGGCCTACGCAGGTTTCCGAATGACCCAACGCGCATCAACGTTCGATGTGGACGAGGCCACGCCGTACTCGCCCATTTTGGCTACGGCCAGCCCCGTGGTTGTTGAGGTTGCCCAAGAAATCTACATCGAAGCAGAGCTGGAAGAGGCGGAAAGTGCCGCAACGGAAACTCCTGCGGCCTAAATGCATCACTGCAGTGGGGATTAATTGAAAGATTGCGCAGAAGGGGGTTGTGCGGTTCTTTTATTACAGTAACGATTTGGTAACAGGCATGCATAGGAGCAGCGTCATGACCTCACCAGAAACCGTTCTTTCTTTTTGGCTCGATGAAATCGGCGAAAAGGGCTGGTACGCGGGGGGCGAGGCACTTGATGCCAAAGTCCGCCTGAAATTCAAACCCGCTTGGGATGAAATGATGGCCGGTGGGATGTCTATGTGGCTGACCTACCCTAGTGGGGCGCTCGCCTACATTATTCTTGCGGATCAATTTTCCAGAAATATGTTTCGCGATACTGCCCAAGCATTTGCCAGTGACCGCATGGCCTTAGCCGCTGCAAAGGCCGCTTTGAACAAAGGCTGGGATATGAAAATCGATGAGCCAGCGCGCCAGTTTTTCTACCTGCCTTTGATGCATTCGGAAAACCTGTGCGATCAGGAGCGGTCTGTGCGCTTAATCATGACGCGAATGCCAGAGACTGGTGCAGATAATTTACTGCACGCGCGGGCGCACCGCGATGTTATCCGCCGCTTTGGTCGCTTCCCCTTCCGCAACGCAGCACTGGATCGAGCTTACTCCGTTCACGAAGAAGCGTTTGAAGCAGAGGGCGGATATGGTGCAGCAGTCCGCGCAATTGCAGGATAATCAAGCGAATTCAGTGGTTTAAACGCTCATTCACAATCCGTGTGAGAGTGTTGCGATTTCTGGCGAATAAATATAGTTTAGCGTTAAACTATATTTGCCGGAGACATTATTATGGCCGCGACGTCCTTTGATTTAATCGTAATTGGTGCTGGCCCGGGCGGGTATGTGGCCGCTATCCGTGGCGCGCAGCTTGGGTTGTCCGTCGCAGTTATTGAGCGCGAGCATCTGGGCGGCATTTGCCTGAACTGGGGGTGTATCCCGACGAAAGCGATGCTTCGCTCGTCCGAGGTATTTCATTTGATGCACCGCGCCAAAGAGTTTGGGCTGTCTGCGGGCAATATCGATTATGATCTTGATGCAGTTGTAAAGCGCAGCCGTGGTGTTGCAGGGCAGTTGGCCGGTGGCGTTGGTCACCTACTGAAGAAAAATAAAGTAACCGTCATCATGGGCGAGGCGTCAGTCCCCGCGAAAGGCAAAGTGACGGTCAAGACTGACAAAGGTGTGCAGGACCTAACGGCCAAGAACATCATCCTTGCGACGGGTGCACGGGCGCGGGAATTGCCGGGTCTTGAGGGGGATGGTGATCTCGTTTGGACATATAAAACGGCGCTGACACCACCGCGCATGCCAAAGAAATTGCTGGTCATCGGATCTGGCGCGATCGGGATCGAATTTGCGAGCTTTTACAACACACTTGGTGCGGACACGACTGTTGTAGAAGTGATGGACCGCGTATTGCCCGTTGAAGATGCCGAAATCAGCGCATTTGCGAAGAAGCAATTCGAAAAGCAGGGAATGAAAATACGCGAAAAGACCATGGTCAAACAACTTGATCGCGGCAAAGGAAAAGTTGTTGCCCATATTGAGAATGGTGGGAAAGTTACAACTGAAGAGTTCGACACGGTCATTTCTGCAGTCGGAATTGTTGGAAATGTGGAAGGCCTTGGCCTTGAGAAGTTGGGCGTAAAGATCGACCGCACCCATGTCGTTACGGATGAATTCTGCCGCACGGGCGTTGAGGGTGTCTTTGCAATTGGTGATATCGCAGGTGCCCCTTGGCTTGCGCATAAGGCCAGCCATGAAGGCGTTATGGTCGCGGAAATGATTGCGGGCAAAAAGGTTCACGCAATCAAACCTGAAACAATTGCCGGATGTACCTATTGCCACCCGCAAGTCGCATCAGTTGGCTATTCCGAGGCCAAAGCAAAAGAGCTTGGTTATGACATCAAAGTGGGACGTTTCCCGTTTATTGGCAACGGCAAAGCCATCGCACTTGGCGAACCAGAAGGCATGGTCAAGACCGTGTTTGACGCAAAAACGGGCGAGTTATTGGGCGCACATATGATCGGCGCAGAAGTCACCGAGCTGATCCAAGGCTATGTGGTGGGCCGTAAGTTGGAGACCACCGAAGAAGACCTGATGGAAACAGTCTTCCCGCATCCAACGTTGTCCGAAATGATGCACGAAAGTGTTCTGGACGCCTATGGTCGCGCGATCCATTTCTAAAATCTGACCCTTTCGTTTTGAACATCTGATGGGCGGTTGCAGTTTGCAGCCGCCCCTGTCATTTCACCGCCATGAAAATGAACATTGCGCCGGCAAGCGCCCCCTCTGAGCGAAGTGATTGGACGTTGGTAGCGCTTGTGTTTGTCACAGGGCTTTTTGCAGCGGCGCAATTTGGCAAAATCTCTCTGACGCTTGCCCCATTGGCTGAACTCTACGGCACTGACATTGCTGGTGTTTCGTTTTTTGTCTCTCTAGTTGGTTTTTTGGGTATCTTTTTGGGTGTGATAAGCGGGGCCGTTGTTGTGCGTGCCGGCCCGACGCGCGTGTTCATTTGGTCGGCAGGCATTGCCGCGATTATATCTATTCTTCAGGCGTTATTGCCGCCGTTTGCGGGTATGATCGTGTTGCGACTGCTCGAAGGGCTTACCCATTTGGGCATCGTCGTCGCAGGTCCAACGCTCATGGCGGCGGTGACCAATGACCGTGATCGTCCAATCGCGATGAGCTTGTGGGCCATGTTTTTTGGCGCATCTTTTGCTGCTGTAGCACTTGTGGTGCCGCCACTGATGCAGGCCGGTGGTGTGGGGGTGGTTTTTGCAGCACACGGTCTGGGTTTTGCGGTGATTTGTGCGGTGTTGATTTGGCGCTTACCGGTTGTTCCCGCAACACCGGGTAAAATTGCGTTTTGGGGCACCCATTTGGCCATTTACAGCAGCCCGCCGGTCATGGCCCCTGCGCTGGCTTTCGGGGCGTATACGTTCATATATTTGGCGATCATCACATTTTTCCCTGTCACACTTGAACGTCCTGAGTTGTTTCAGATTATCCCGCTGATTAGCCTTGTTGCCACGTTCACCACAGGCTGGGTCGCCCGCCGCGTGGCTCCATATACTTTGGCGGCCGTAGGGTATGTTTGGATCATCTTGGCGGGGCTGGCGGTATGGTCGGGTTCAGGTTGGATGATTTATCTGCTGGCGTTCGGTTTGGGCATTGTGCCTGCTGCGTGTTTTGCTGCGATCCCGTCGTTAAACCCCTCTGCAAGTGACCGGTCAAGGGCCGCAGGTGCGTTGTCACAGATGGGGAATATCGGCACTACACTGGGTACGCCGGTCTTTGCATTTACCATGTTAAGCGCAGGAATGTCGGGCCTGTGGGTCGTCATCATGGGGGCCTGCGCGGTTGGTTTGGGCCTGATCTATTGGATGACCGCAAAGATTGTTGCACCGCAGAATTGACGTTCACTTTTCGTTCGCATTTTTCCCTTGGCCGTTTTGACCACGCCGCCTATGTATTACTTCAGACTTAAGGGGGCGACATGCCAGAGCTGAAAAATATCGAAGTACGCGGCGCGCGTGAGCACAATCTCAAAAACATTGATGTTGATATTCCACGCGACCAATTGGTGGTAATTACAGGCCTCTCTGGCTCTGGTAAATCCAGCTTGGCGTTTGATACGATCTATGCAGAGGGACAGCGGCGTTACGTTGAAAGCCTTAGCGCTTATGCCCGTCAATTCCTTGATATGATGGAAAAACCTGACGTTGATCACATCTCAGGTTTAAGTCCCGCCATTTCGATTGAGCAGAAAACAACGTCTAAAAACCCGCGCTCTACTGTTGGTACGGTGACCGAGATTTACGACTACATGCGGCTGTTGTTCGCCCGTGTCGGGACGCCGTATTCACCCGCGACGGGACTGCCCATTGAAGCCCAGCAAGTCCAAGACATGGTCGATCGTGTCATGGCAATGGAAGAGGGCACCCGTGGTTATCTTCTTGCGCCGATTATCCGCGACCGAAAAGGCGAGTACCGCAAAGAGTTTCTAGAACTGCGCAAGCAAGGCTTTCAGCGCGTCAAAGTAGACGGCACGTTTTATGAGCTTGATGAGCCTCCGACGCTGGATAAAAAGTTCCGCCATGACATTGACGTGGTTGTTGACCGTATCGTGGTCCGCGAAGGGCTTGAGACACGGCTTGCGGATAGTTTCCGAACCGCGCTTGATCTGGCGGACGGCATCACCATTCTTGAAACCGCCGTTGCCGAAGGGCAGGAGCCTGAAAGGTTCACGTTTTCTGAAAAATTCGCGTGTCCCGTTTCGGGCTTCACGATCCCTGAGATTGAGCCGCGTCTGTTTTCATTCAATGCGCCGTTTGGTGCGTGTCCGGCGTGTGATGGGCTGGGGCACGAGCTCTTTTTTGACGAACGCTTAGTGGTCCCTGATGCGACGCTCAAAATTTATGACGGTGCGCTGGCGCCGTGGCGCAAAGGTAAATCGCCGTATTTTCTTCAAACAATTGAGGCCATTGCCAAACATTACGAGTTTGACAAGAACACCCGCTGGAAAGACCTATCTGCCAAAGTGCAGCAGGTTTTCTTGCGCGGCTCTGGCGAGGAAGAAATTAGCTTTCGTTATGATGAGGGCGGCCGCGTCTATCAGGTCAGTCGCACGTTTGAAGGTGTGATCCCCAACATGGAGCGCCGCTACCGCGAGACAGACAGCTCTTGGGTCCGCGAAGAATTTGAGCGTTACCAGAACAATCGCCCATGTGGCGCGTGCGGTGGATATCGTCTGCGTGAAGAGGCGCTAGCAGTCAAAATTGCGGGGCTTCACGTTGGGCAAGTCGTTCAGATGTCCATCCGTGAGGCCTTTGAATGGTGTCAAAGCGTACCTTCTGAGTTGAGCAAACAGAAGAACGAAATTGCAAAAGCGATCTTGAAGGAGATCAGCGAGCGTCTTGGTTTCCTTAATAACGTTGGCCTGGAGTATCTGACGCTGTCACGCAACGCGGGTACGCTTTCTGGCGGTGAAAGCCAGCGGATCCGTTTGGCCAGTCAGATTGGATCGGGCCTTACGGGGGTACTTTACGTGCTTGATGAGCCTTCTATCGGACTTCACCAACGGGACAACGACCGGCTTCTGACGACCCTGAAAAACCTGCGTGATCAGGGCAATACAGTGATCGTGGTTGAGCACGATGAAGAAGCGATCCGCGAAGCGGACTATGTCTTTGATATTGGTCCCGGAGCTGGTGTTCACGGTGGACAAGTTGTTGCTAAAGGCACGCCAGCGCAGATTGCGAAGAACAAAAAATCTGTGACAGGTCAGTACCTTACCGGTGTGCGCGAAATTCCTTACAGCACGGACCGGCGCAAGGGGAACAAAAAGAAAATTACCGTTCGCAAGGCGACGGGCAACAACCTGAAAGATGTGACGGTTGATTTCCCGCTTGGTAAATTTGTCTGCGTTACGGGTGTGTCGGGGGGCGGTAAATCTACGCTGACGATTGAAACGCTCTTCAAGACGGCCTCCATGCAGCTAAATGGTGCGCGACAAACGCCGGCACCGTGTGAAACCATTCGTGGCCTCGAACACCTAGATAAGGTGATCGATATTGATCAACGGGCGATCGGGCGCACCCCGCGCAGTAACCCTGCCACCTATACAGGTGCTTTCACGCCAATCCGTGACTGGTTTGCTGGACTTCCCGAGGCCAAGGCGCGTGGCTATAAACCAGGGCGCTTCAGCTTCAACGTGAAGGGGGGACGCTGTGAGGCGTGCCAAGGTGACGGTGTCATCAAAATTGAAATGCATTTCTTACCTGACGTTTACGTGGAATGTGAGACGTGCCGTGGGGCCCGCTATAACCGCGAAACTCTTGAGATTAAGTTTAAGGGCCAGTCGATTGCGGATGTTTTGAACATGACAGTCGAAGATGCGCAGACGTTCTTTAAGGCCGTGCCGTCAATTCGTGAGAAGATGGACGCGCTTATGCGGGTCGGTCTGGGCTACATCAAAGTCGGGCAGCAAGCGACGACCCTGTCGGGGGGCGAAGCGCAGCGCGTCAAGCTGTCTAAAGAGCTGGCAAAACGCTCTACGGGGCGCACGCTCTATATTCTTGATGAGCCTACAACGGGCCTACACTTTGAAGATGTGCGTAAGCTGCTCGAAGTGCTGCACGAGTTGGTAGAGGCGGGGAACACTGTCGTCGTGATCGAACATAACCTTGATGTCGTAAAGACGGCGGATTGGATCATCGACATTGGCCCCGAGGGTGGGGATGGTGGCGGCACGGTTGTTGCAACCGGCACGCCCGAGGATGTGGCGGAGGTCGACGCCTCGCACACGGGGCGCTACTTGAAGCCCATGTTGCAACCTCGTTCCGCACCAAGCTAACCCTTAAGATATCCAAACTAGGCTGCTCCATAAACCGCTTGCGGATGTGGGGCGGCTTGGTGCAGTTTGAGGCACAATTGACGACAAGGCGGCCCCCATGCGCATCGGACTTTACCCCGGAACTTTCGATCCCATCACATTGGGCCATATGGACATCATCCGGCGCGCGGCGGCCCTTGTGGACAGGTTGGTTATTGGGGTTGCGATTAACCGTGACAAAGGACCGATGTTCAGCCTTGAGGAACGTGTCGCGATGGTCGAGGCGGAAACTTTACCCTTGGCGCAGGCCGCGGGCGTTGAGATTATTGCCCATCCTTTTGAGAACCTTTTGATTGATTGTGCCCACGATGTTGGAGCAGGTGTCATTATTCGCGGGTTACGCGCTGTTGCGGATTTTGAGTATGAATATCAAATGGTTGGGATGAACCGGCAGCTTGATGACAGTATAGAGACAGTATTTCTGATGGCCGAGGCACAGCACCAAGCGATCGCAAGCAAGCTTGTCAAAGAGATCGCGCGTCTTGGTGGGGACGTGAACAAATTCGTCACACCAACTGTTGCAGAGGCTCTGTCCAAAAAACTGGCATAGACTGCGTTTACGCAAAGAAAAAGCGCGCATCCAAAGTTGAACACGCGCCTTTTGCATTGATCTGGTGCAGTGGTCTTAGAGAAACTTGCCCATCGCAACTGCTGTGTCGCTCATGCGGTTCGAGAAGCCCCATTCGTTGTCATACCATGTCAGAATACGGACCATGTTGCCGTCCATGACTTTGGTTTGGTCGGTCGCGAAGATCGATGAATGTGGGTCGTGGTTGAAGTCCATGCTGACAAGCGGATCATCTGTTACGCCCAAAATACCCTTCAGCGGGCCCGAGGCCGCAGCTGCGCGGATCGCATCGTTCACTTCTTCAGCTGTCACATCGCGGGCCGCTTCAAATGTCAGATCCACAACCGATACGTTTGGTGTGGGGACGCGGATTGCAACACCGTCCAGCTTGCCTGCAAGCTCTGGCAATACAAGGCCAACTGCTTTGGCCGCACCTGTCGATGTAGGGATCATGGACATCGCCGCTGCGCGCGCGCGGTAAAGGTCCGAGTGCATCGTATCAAGCGTTGGCTGATCACCGGTGTAGCTGTGCACGGTTGTCATCATGCCTTTGACGATGCCGAAGCTGTCGTTCAGCACTTTTGCAACGGGGGACAGGCAGTTCGTGGTGCAGGACGCATTCGATACGATGATGTCATCTGCGGTCAATTCACTGTCGTTTACGCCGTATACAATTGTTTTATCCGCATCTTTACCGGGGGCCGAGATCAAAACGCGGCTTGAGCCGTTTTCAAGGTGTGCTTGGCACGCTTCTTTTGAGGTGAAGATGCCTGTGCATTCCATGACAACATCGACGTGTGCCCATGGCAAATCAGCGGGGTTGCGCATTGCCGTTACGGCGATGGGGCCGCGGCCGACGTCAATGCTGGTGTCGGTTGTTGTGACGGTCGCAGGGAAGCGGCCGTGAACACTGTCAAAACGCAGCAAATGCGCGTTTGTCGCAACAGGGCCGAGGTCATTGATGGCAACAACTTCGATGTCAGTGCGGCCAGACTCGACGATGGCACGCAACACGTTACGACCGATGCGACCAAATCCGTTGATGGCTACTTTGATTGTCATGGAACCCATTCCCTTACTGTTCGAATATCTGTTACCGCTAACAAAACGAGTTGGGACCAAAGGTCAAGGCTGAACCCCGTTTGTGATCAATTGTAAGCAAAGATTAGCGCCAAAAAGCGAGGTATTCGATAAGCTCGATACCTTTTTGCGCCATAAACACGGTCGCGGCAGTATCGTTACGTAACACATCCCACGTGATGGCGCTAATGATCACAGCACCAAGAAGTATCGCCAGCCTGTTAGTCATGTGTCGTCTGCCATGTGCCGGCCGCCCTAAATATTCAGGCGCTCCGGCATGCTGTAAATAAGCGGAAAGAACCGAGGCGCTGGTTAGTGAACCAGACGTCCCATCATGCCTGCTACATCGGCCATACGCACAGAGAACGCCCATTCGTTGTCATACCATGCCAGAACGCGCACAGTGCGGCCACCCACAACTTTGGTTTGGTCAGGTGCAAAGATGCATGAGTGGGGCGTGTGGTTAAAGTCGATCGAGACTTTTTGCTCAGCATCATAGGCCAGAACGGCGCTCATTTGTCCGGCTGCAGCGTCGGCCATGATGTCGTTGATCTCTTGCTCGGTAACGTCGCGGCCCGCTTCAAACGTCAGATCAACCGCTGATACGTTTGGCGTGGGAACGCGCATCGCTGTGCCGTCCAATTTACCTGCAAGCTCGGGCAGCACTTCGCCCAATGCTTTGGCGGCACCTGTGGATGTCGGGATCATTGCCATGGCCGCTGCGCGGGCGCGGTAAAGGTCTTTGTGGCGGCGGTCTAGCGTCGGTTGATCGCCTGTGTAGCTGTGAATGGTCGTCATCATGCCGCGCTCAATCCCAACAGTGTCATTCAGCACTTTGGCCAATGGAGCCAGGCAGTTGGTGGTGCATGACCCGTTTGAAATCATTCGTTCGTCCGCTTTTAGATCGCGGTGGTTCACACCGTATACGATGGTGCGGTCTACATTTGTGCCAGGGGCGGACAGCAGCACTTTCTTGGCGCCCCGCTCAAGGTGGATCGCAGACTTATGGCCATCGTTGAACTTGCCGGTGCATTCCATCAAGACGTCAACGCCGCTCCAGTCCAGCTCTTCCGGGTTGTAGGTGCTCTGAACGTCAATCGGACCGCGGCCCAGATCAATAGAATTAGCGTCAGTGGTAATCGTGCCGTTGTAGCGTCCGTGAACGCTGTCATAACGCAGCAAGTGGGCGTTTGTCTCAATCGGGCCAGTGGCGTTGATCTTTACGACCTGCACATCGTTACGGCCCATCTCGTGGATGGCCGCCAAGGTGCACCGTCCGATACGTCCAAACCCGTTAATGCCTACTTTAACTGTCATGACCCGATCCTTTGGTTAGTGGCTCGTCTTACCATGGGCTTAGGGGGTCTGGGGGCAGGGGCCAAGACAAAAGGCGTTTTGCATCAACATGTTAGCGATAAAGGTGGCTTGGCGGTGTCTGTTCGCGCTAACGGTTTGCGCTAACGGATGCGGTCGTGTGTGAAGTTACGCACGGCGGCAGTAAATTTTGTATGCATTTGTATACGATTTGCGCTGTTCGATAGAATCACAAACGGCGACCCCATGATGAGGCCGCCGCAGTGTGTTGTGCAATTGAAAGCGCGAGACAGGCCGCGCTTATCGCGGTGCGATCAAAGAAGTGATTTTGCTTTGTCGGCCACGGCCAGTGCCGTGATGCCAAACTTTTCGTAAAGCACTTCTGCAGGGGCTGAGGCGCCGAAGCCTTCCATACCCACAAAGCCAGCTTTTGCTGCTTTGCCGCGCTCACCGCTTAGCCATTGATCCCAACCGAATTGTACGCCTGCCTCAACGGCAACGCGCACGGGACCACCGGGCAGCACGCGCTTGCGGTAGCTTTCCTCTTGGGCTGCGAAAAGCTCCCAGCAGGGCATGGAAACAACGCGTGTGCCGATGCCTTCGGCTTGCAAAATATCCCGCGCTGCCATGGCGATCTCAACTTCTGAACCCGTTGCCATCAAGATCACTTGGCGTTTGCCCTCTGCATCAGCCAACACATACGCCCCTTGGGATGTAAGGTTTTTGGTTTTGTGCTCGGTGCGTAGGGTTGGCAGGTTCTGACGGGTCAACGACAGGGTTGCTGGTGTCTCTTTGCTGCTCAGCGCAAGTTCCCACGCCTCAGCGGTTTCAACTGTGTCGCATGGGCGGAACACGTGCATGTTGGGCGTTGCGCGCAACATGGCAAGATGCTCAACCGGTTGGTGTGTTGGGCCGTCTTCACCAAGACCGATGCTGTCGTGGGTCATCACGTATGTCACCGGAATTCCCATCAACGCAGACAAACGCATAGAAGGGCGCGCATAATCGGTGAAGCACATGAACGTCCCGCCGTAGGGGCGGATGCCACCGTGTAGCGCCATGCCGTTCATTGCAGCGGCCATGCCGTGCTCGCGGATACCGTAATACACGTAGCGGCCTTTGCGGTTGTCCGTATCAAAAACGCCCAGATCGGCAGTCTTCGTGTTGTTTGAGCCAGTTAAATCGGCTGAGCCGCCGATTGTCTCGCTGCAGATCGGGTTGACCGCAGCCAGCACCATCTCAGAGGATTTACGTGTCGCGACACTTGGGGCTTTTTCGCTGATGCTCTTTTTCAGCGCCTTGATCGTGGCAGATAGTTTCTTGGGGGCGTCACCTACAAAAGCGCGATTGAATTCGGCTTGCTTGCTGCCTGACACGGTTGCGAAACGCTCTTGCCACGCGGTGAAGTCCGCGTTGCCTCGGCTGCCGATGGCTTCCCATGCGGATTTGATATCTGCGGGTACTTCGAACGGACCTGTGGTCCAACCATAGCGTGCTTTGGCTTCTGCCATTGCAGCGGCGTCCGTAAGCGCGCCGTGTCCTTTGGATGTGTCTTGTGCAGCGTGACCCAATGCGATGTGGGTTTTGCAAGCAATCATAGAGGGTTTGCCAGATTTCTTGGCAGCAACAATAGCCGCATCAATTGCAGCTGCGTCATGGCCGTCGATGTCTTGGACGTGCCAGCCTGCAGATTTGAAGCGCATCACTTGATCGGTGCGGTCTGACAACTCAACGGTGCCATCGATGGTGATGTTGTTGTTGTCCCAAAATACGATCAATTTGCTTAGCTCTTGGCGGCCAGCAAGGGCGATAGCCTCTTGGCTGATACCTTCCATCAAGCACCCGTCACCGGCGATAACATAGGTGTGGTGGTCAATAACTTTCTTACCGTAATGTGCACGCAGGCTTTCTTCTGCCATGGCAAAACCGACAGAGTTTGCGATACCTTGACCAAGCGGGCCGGTGGTTGTTTCAACGCCTTTGGCGTGGCCGAATTCAGGGTGACCTGCGGTGATCGCGCCCCACTGGCGGAAGTTTTTCACCTGCTCAAGGGTCATGTCCTCGTAGCCCGTCAGGTGCAACAGCGCATAGACCAGCATGGAACCGTGACCCGCCGACAAGATGAAGCGGTCACGATCGGGCCAATCAGGGTTCTTTGCGTCAAACTTCAGGTGTTTTTCAAAAAGCACAGTTGCCACGTCCGCCATGCCAATAGGCATGCCTGTGTGACCGGAATTCGCTGCTGCAACACCGTCCAAAGCAAGCGCGCGGATCGCGGCGGCTTTCTTCCAGTGGTCAGGGTTCGCGCTGGCGAGCGTTGCAATGTCGATGGGCTCAAAGCTTGTATCAGGCACTGGGTGAATTCCTTTGAAGTGGCGTTGATAGTGGCATTCCCGTTCCCGATAGGCCGCAGAGGGGTGAATATCAAGCGCGCAGGCCCGCTTTGGACGCAAAAACTGGCGAATTGCTTGCAATTTCGGTGATCTTAGCAAAGATATTGAGGCGATAAGAAAAACAAGGATGCGAGCAGATGAGCGACATCGAAGATCTTGACCGACGCCTAAAAGCGGCCCTTGAGCGTATTGATCGCGCGATTGAAAGTGGTGCGCCAACGCAACCTCAAGCTAGGCCTGCAACCGAGGCGGCCATTGATCAAGCGGCGCTTGATAATGCGATTGCGCAAGCCCGCGATGCAGAAGCGCAGGTAGCCGCACTTCAATCTGCGGTAGATGCCGCGCAAGCGCAAAATGCGCAGCTGTCTGCACACGTTGCACAACTTGAGGCGTCCCAAGCCGAACAGGTACATCAGGCGACCCATCCTGACATGACCGCAGATGTGGCGCGGCTCAGCGCGGATGTGCAAGCGTTGCAAGCGGCGAACCAGCAGTTGCGTGACAACAACACCGCATTGCGGGCCGCCAATGAACAGGGGCTGGCGGATGTAGAACTGATTAACCAATCCGCCGAGGCCGAGTTAACGGCCCTGCGCGCGGCGCGTGCCGCCGACCGTTCTGAGTTGGATATGATTTTGACCAACCTACGCCCGATCATTGAGGAGACTGCATAATGGCTACTGTTGATATCACCGTTGGTGGCCGCACGTTCGAAGTGGCCTGTCAGGTTGGCGAGGAAAGCTATCTGCTGGCGGCGGCGGGCATGCTCGACGTTGAGGCGAACGTATTGATTGAACAGATCGGACGGTTGCCCGAGGCGCGGATGCTTTTGATGGCTGGCCTGATGTTGGCGGACAAAACTGCAGCCCTTGAGGATAAGACCAAAACCCAAGATGCCAAAATCGCGGAGTTGGAAGCAGAATTAGCTGAGCTGAAGGGCCGTCCGGCACCTGAGCCCGAGCGGATTGAAGTGGCAGTCGTGCCGCCGTCCATCACAGACACTTTGCAAGAGCTTGCGGCACGTGCTGAAAGCCTTGCCCAAAAAGCCGAGGAACGTGCGGCAGGCTAGGTCTGCTTCACCCGCCACTATAAACAAAGCCCGCCGCGAGGAATATTCGCAGCGGGCTTTGTTGTTTCAGCGCCAGCGTTCGGAACGTGGCAAAATCAAATACTTACGCGTTTGCTTCGCGAATTTGATCTGCTTTTTCTTTGTCAAACGTCACAGCGTTTTCTGCGAAAAGCGTATCCAGCTCACCCGATAGGGTCATTTCGGTAATGATATCGCAGCCACCGACGAACTCACCTTTGACGTAAAGCTGGGGGATTGTCGGCCAGTCGCTGAAGTCTTTGATGCCTTGGCGAATGTCTTCATCAGCCAGCACATTCACGTCAGCGTACTCAACGCCTATGAAGTTCAGCACACCTGCAACCCGCGATGAGAACCCACATTGGGGCATCTCTTTGGTGCCTTTCATGTAGAGCACAACATCATTGGCCGCGTTGGTTTCGGAAATGCGTGTCTTTGCGTCGCTCATCGTAAATTACCTTTCGGAAGTAATGCTTTAGGCGGTGATCTTAATGTTATTGAGGTGCCCGAGTGGTCAGCGCTAGCGCGTGTAACTCACCGTGGCTGCCGTCCATCTTGCCTTTCAGGGCTGCGTAAACGGCGCGCTGTTGTTGGACGCGGTTTTTGCCTTTGAAACTGGCATCCACGACCTCGGCGGCGAAATGCTGGCCGTCATCCCCTTGGACGGTAATTGTCGCTTCGGGAAATTCGGCGCGGATCAGGCTTTCGATGTCAGTCGCTGTGATGGGCATGGTGGTGGTCCTTTTCGCTTGGGACAAGAGATAGGCAGGCCTGCGGCTCTATGCAAGTCATCGCGCCGCAGGACCATATCTGTGTATAGGCCGGTTTAGGCCACGGAAGCCGCGAAGCTGGTGCGGAAGACCTGTGACAGTTCCGCAAGAGGGGCTTCTGATCCGCCTATTTTGACTGTGTCGCCCGTAAAGCGGCCCACCGAGGTGATGGTGACGCCCGCTTGACCCGCTGCAATCATCAATGCTTCGGCTTTGTCGAATGAGGTCGCAATCAAATAGCGGGCCTGATCTTCACCAAACAGGGTCGGAGTGTCCGCACTGTCGAGAAGCACACCAACACCGGCGGTCTCGGCCATTTCAAACGCGGCGAGCGCAAGGCCACCGTCTGCAATGTCTGTGCAGGCATCGATCCATTCTGCGTTGGCGCGAATGAAGTCACCGTTGGCTTTTTCAGCGGCCAGATCAACCGCGGGGGCGTCACCGTCCTCACGGTTGAAGACCTCAGCAAGTAGGGCGGATTGGCCCAAATGGCCCTCGGCTTGGCCTACCTGCAGCAACACATGGCCTTCGCGCACGTCGCGGGCAATCAGTGCTGCTTCGTTGGGGATTAAGCCAACCGCGCCAATCGTGGGAGTTGGCAAAATAGCAGCACCATCGGTTTCATTGTAAAGGCTGACGTTGCCGGAAACGATGGGCATATCAAGCGCCTCAACAGCCGCAGAGATACCCTGAATTGCGCCTACGAATTGGCCCATGATGCTGGGTTTTTCGGGGTTGCCGAAGTTCATGTTGTCAGTCGTTGCCAGCGGCGTCGCACCCACGGCTGTGAGGTTGCGGTATGCTTCTGCAACAGCTTGTTTGCCACCCTCAACAGGGTTTGCGCGAACATAGCGGGGGGTCACGTCAGATGTGAAGGCCAACATTTTGCCTGTGCCATGTACCCGCACGATGCCAGCGCCCGCGCCGGGGATGCGTACTGTGTCGCCCATAACCATGCTGTCATATTGCTCGTATACCCATGATTTCGCGCCGTAGTTTGGCGTTGAGATCAGCGCGCGCAGACCGTCGATCGGATCGATTTGCGGAACATCTTCAAGAGGGGCGGCCGCTGGTGTAGGTTCCCAAGGGCGGTCGTATTCAGGGGCCGTTGATGCGAGTTTCGAGAGCGGCAGATCGGCTTTGATCTCGCCGTTGAGCATGATCAAGAAACGGTCTTCGGCGATGGTTTCACCGACGATCGCAAAATCGAGGTCCCATTTATCAAAGACGGCTTTCGCCTCAGCCTCAAGCTCGGGTTTGAGCACCATCAACATGCGTTCTTGGCTCTCGGAGAGCATCATTTCATAGGCGGTCATATGCTCTTCGCGCACGGGCACGTCTTCAAGGTTCAGCTTGATGCCAAGGCCACCTTTGTCGCCCATTTCCACAGCAGAGCAGGTCAGCCCCGCAGCGCCCATATCCTGGATCGAGATCACAGCGCCCGTGGCCATCAATTCAAGCGTTGCTTCCATCAAACGTTTTTCGGTGAACGGGTCACCGACCTGAACAGTGGGGCGTTTTTCTTCGATGTTTTCGTCAAACTCGGCAGAGGCCATTGTTGCGCCGCCCACACCGTCACGGCCTGTTTTCGCGCCCAAATAGACCACAGGCATGCCAAGGCCCGAAGCGGCCGAGTAAAAGATTTTGTCTGCATCTGCGAGGCCTGCGGCAAATGCATTTACCAAACAATTGCCATTGTAAGCTGCATGAAAGCGGACTTCTCCACCAACAGTTGGAACGCCAAAACAGTTACCATAGCCGCCGACGCCCGCAACGACACCGTTGACCAGTTGCGGTGTTTTTGGGTGGCTTGGCTCACCAAATGAGAGCGAATTCATCGCAGCAATGGGACGGGCACCCATTGTGAAGACATCGCGCAAAATACCACCCACACCAGTAGCAGCCCCTTGATAGGGTTCAATGTAGCTGGGGTGGTTGTGAGATTCCATTTTGAAAACAACGGCTTGACCGTCACCAATATCAACAACACCTGCGTTTTCACCGGGGCCGCAGATCACTTGGGGGCCGGTGGTGGGCAGCGTGCGAAGCCATTTTTTGGAGGATTTATACGAGCAGTGCTCGTTCCACATAGCCGAAAAAATACCCAATTCAGTGAACGTTGGAGCACGGCCGATGATCTCAAGAATGCTGTCGTATTCATCGGGGGAAAGCCCGTGTGCAGCGATCAGATCAGGCGTGAGTGCGGGTTCGGTCATGGCGCAAAAAGTCCCCTATGTGGCGTTGGGTATCTCTTAGAGCAGCTTTGAGAAAAGGGGAAGGGGCCACGCCTGTGGTTCTGGTTTGTGTTTCAGTAGGCGGGATCATGGCGCAAGAGCGGCAGAACTGGCGTGAGGGGCGTGTGATCTGGGCTTTCGCGTAGCAGGCTTTCAACAGGCAGATCATTGGCAAAGATGATGTGATGCCGCTCAAACAGTAGATTGTAATAGAGCGCCGTTTGCCGCCCGCGCATCGCCCTGATGCCTTTGCGGTTGGTCAGTTTGGTCGCGGGCACCAGTGCGCCATTAATGACGATACGGTGCTGCGGTGATGTGATAAGGTCTGTGCTGGGTGCGTTGCCGAATGTATTTGCGCGGATCAGGATGGGTTTTGCGGGATCATCGGGGCTGTGAAAATGTAGCCTCTCCGAGGTGAGCCGCAGCAGCGGTTGCGGGCCAGCATCTTGGGTCGCAATCAGCTGCCCTTTGGTGAGCGTTTGAATCGGGTGCGGACCATCGGGGGTACGGATCAACGTATCTGCCGCAAGACAAAGCGGGGCGGCGGAGAAACGGAAATTTGCGCTGCTTAGAGTGCTGGCATCAACATTAACAAGGACGAGGCAGTCGGCGTTATCATACGTGATGACCGCGTCCGACCCCCATTGGCTCAGCCGGTTTTGTACATCCGAAAACGATGACATTTCTGCCATATCAAAGGCGATGATATCAGGTTCGGTATAATCGAAGTCATCAACCTGGTCACTGCCGTGCCCGTCGCGAATGATGAAAACATCATGTGTGGATAGGTTGCCGGCAACCATGCGATCATCGCCCGGTCCGCCTTCGATCGTATCTTGTTGGGAGCCCCCATAAATTGTGTCGTTGCCGCGCCCGCCGAGCAGAATATCATCGCCGTCACCGCCATAAAGGGTGTCATCACCGCGCCCACCGGTGATGTAGTCGTGATCACTGCCGCCAGAAAGTGTATCATGACCGTCTTCGCCTCGGATCGTGTCGCGGCCGCTGCCACCATCAATGCTGTCGTTGCCGTCGCCACCATAAATGATGTCATTCTGGCCGCCGCCTGACACGGTGTCATTGCCATGCCCTGCAGATATTTCGTCATCGCCATCATCACCGGAGATCGAATCGTCGCCGTCTGAACCCCAGATGTCATCATTACCTTGGCCGGCAGAAATAGTGTCGTGGCCTGCACCCCCATCGAGTGTGTCGTCGCCATCGCCACCGAATATGTGATCATCCCCTTCGCCGCCGTGAACGCTATCGTTGCCCAGCCCGCCGCTTAGGGTATCGTTTCCGAAATCGCCCCACAGATCATCATCGCCGTCGTCACCGCGAATGTTGTCGTTACCAGCATTGCCACCCAGAGCGTCGTTACCACGACCACCGGAAATGCTGTCATCTCCGCCGCCACCCTCAATCCAGTCGTTACCATCGCCGCCTGAAATGGAGGTATTGCCGTTTCCAGATACGATAATATCGTCTGATCCGTTGGTGCCGGTGATTGTGGCAATATAGCTACTCATAGGCGCGCGATTAACTCATTTGTGAGGTGGGTCAGCTAGCGTAGCTAAAGCGTGCGGGTAAACGGGGGGTTACCAATTAAAATTGAAGTAAAAATTAGTGCCAAGGTAGTACTAAAGTAACCATATGCCCGCGTGCTGGTATGTAGGCGCCGCTTGCATTTGCCCAGATGCGTTAGTCACGTGGACAAGGGGCAAAAAAAAGCCGGGCTCGCAAATTGCGGGGGCCCGGCGAAGTCCAACAGGGAGGTAGTTAAACAATCGCTTAACTATGCCGCCCAATTAGGGACTGTTTCCCATTGCCGCAAGAGTTAAGTGGTTAAAATTTGCGCAATGCTGCTATGCGTTTTCTGCATGGCTGACGTGTCATTGAGGCTTCTGAAAAGTACCGCTCTTAGCGCATGACCGGTGCTGCAGCCTTTTGGCGATCAAGGGCGATCTGTTTTTGAACAAAATCGCGGAATGCGGCGATACGTTTGGAATGGCGTAATTCTTCAGGGAAAGCCAAATAAACAGGGACTTCCGTTGATTGAACGTCTGGCAAGACGCGCACCAAATCGGGCGTGTCTACTTGGACGTAATCTGGCAGTACCCCAATCCCAAGGTTGTTCAAAACGCCCTGCAACACGCCAAAGTAGTTGTTTACAGTCAGCAAGCTGGTGATGTCTTGGGTCATTAATTCGACCGCAAGCCGTTGCCCCGCGCCTACTTGGATGGAATCAGGCGACTGACAGATTAACCTATGATCCCCGAGAGATTTCAGGTCTTGCGGCGCGCCGTGTTGCTCAACATAGCTTTTGCTGGCGAATAAAACCATGCGCACAGTCATCAGCTTTTTGCGGATCAGGTCCGCTTGCGATGGCTCTTTCATCCGGATCGCGACATCCGCCTCACGCATAGGAAGGTCCAGCACGCGTTCTTCCAGCATTAGGTCAATTTTTAGGTCGGGAAAATCCTCGTAAAGGGCGGGCAGGCGAGGGGCCAGCCACAAACTTCCGAACCCCAAAGTGGTGGTGACGCGCAGGTCGCCGAACACTTCTTCTTCGCTGTCACGAATACGGGCGGATGCCGCATCAAGACGCTTGTTCATCGCCTGTGTCGCATCGAAAAGAAGCTCACCTTGTTCTGTCAAAATGAGACCACGGGCGTGTCTGTGAAACAGCGTTGTATTGAGTGATTCCTCAAGCGCGCGAACTTGGCGGCTTACAGCAGACTGAGACAGGTGAAGTGTGTCTCCCGCGTGTGTCAGGCTGCCCGCATCAGCGACCGCATGAAAAATACGTAATTTATCCCAGTCCATCGCAGGCCCCGCGCCGTAGGTGTTTTGCCACTCTGCTCAGAGCGGTATTTAGTGTTAAAATAGGGACTTAGCGGCCTACATGCAACGCAAGCTTGGTTTGGGTGTCTCAATAATCGGAAATATGGGTGATTACGCTACGGCATGATCAAGAATTGAGCGGCTTGATGTAAAATGCTGCGCGCAGTAACCAATTCCTGTGTGCGTTGCTAAACGTACTCTTGAACGGATCAGATCATGGTATCTTCACGCCTCCCACGCCGGCTGTCTCGCGATCATGAAGTCGCTCGTGAAATCACTTATGCCCACTCTGCGGCGTCTCGCGGCGGTAAGTTTCTGGTTCGTGCCACTGAAAATTTTACGGGCCGATTGGGTTTGATCCAGCGCGCCCGCGGGTATGATGCAGACGTGGCTGCGGGAGGGGATTTTTGGGAAATTCTTGCGCGACGTTACGGGGTAAAGCTCGACGTGCGCGAAGGCAGCTTGGACGCTATTCCACAATCAGGGCCGTTGATCGTAGTTGCAAACCATCCCTTCGGTATTCTGGACGGGATGATGATGGGCTACATCCTGTCGCGCGTGCGGCGCGGGGATTTTCGGATTTTGGCGAACTCGGTGTTTCACAAGGCCGAAGATATTCAGCGCATCGTGCTGCCGATCAGTTTTGATCAAACCAAAGAAGCTATGCGCATCAACCTTGAGACGCGAAAGCACAGCCTTGAGTATTTAGCGCAGGGCGGTGCGGTTGGCGTTTTCCCGGGTGGTACCGTGAGCACGTCAGCACGGCCTTTTGGTCGCCCGCTTGATCCTGCATGGCGCAGCTTTACGGCTAAAATGGTGGCAAAATCTGGTGCCACTGTCCTGCCGATTTACTTTGAAGGGACCAACAGCCGGCTCTTTCAAGTCGCTAGTCACCTTCATCCAAATCTCAGAATGGCGCTTTTGATCAATGAGTTTCGCCGGCGCGTCGATAGTGCCGTTGGCGTACGTATCGGTGCGCCATTGCCCCAGAGCGAGCTGGATGCCCGTGCCAAAGACCCCCGCGCGATGATGGGATATCTTCGGGCGCAGACATACGCCCTTGGGGATCCATCGGTTGGAGAGACCTTGGGGTATGAGTTTGAAAATAATCACAAAACAGCAGAGCAATTAATTGAACGGCGTGTATACTGATCCCATACGATGCAAGTCGTGTGAATGGATAAGGCCGCGTGGAGGGTGCGCATGGCAGTAGGTGTATTTGATAGTGGATTAGGCGGATTGACCGTGCTGCAAGCCTTGGAAGAGCGCTTGCCCGATGTGCCGTTTATCTATCTGGGTGACAACAAACACGCGCCGTACGGGGTGCGCGATGCAGATGATGTCTACCGCTTAACGCGCGAGGCCGTTTATGAGTTGTGGTCACGGGGCTGCAATCTTGTGATCCTTGCGTGCAACACTGCGTCGGCTGCGGCGCTCCGCCGGATGCAGGAAGAGGGCGTGCCACAGGGCAAACGTGTGCTTGGAGTGTTTGTTCCCTTGATTGAGGCGATGACCGAACGGGGCTGGGGCGATAACTCGCCGCCGCGCGAAGTTGATGTGAAACACGTGGCGCTTTTCGCCACCCCCGCAACAGTTAGAAGTCGCGCGTTTCAGCGCGAGTTGGCATTTCGTGCGATCGGCGTTGATGTTGAAGCGCAGGCCTGTGGCGGCGTGGTCGATGCGATTGAGGACGGCGATTTGATCCTGGCCGAAGCTTTGGTGCGCAGTCACGTGGACGCACTTCAACGCAAAATGCCAAGCCCTGATGCAGCTATTCTGGGGTGTACGCATTATCCCCTGTTAGAAGATATCTTTGCCAAGGCTTTGGGCGGCAATGTCAAAGTGTTCAGCCAACCGCGCGTGGTGGCTGATAGCCTTGCTGATTATCTTGAGCGTCGCCCTGATATGATTGGGGATGCAAAGGCGCGCAGCTTTTTGACCACAGGCGACCCGGCAACCGTATCAAACCGCGCAACCCAATTTATGAAGCGCGGCATCACCTTTGAGGCGCTCTAGCCTGGATTTGGCAGTTGTGATTGAAACGCTGGCTGCTTTGCGTTTAAAGGGCACCAAGGTAATTTAGAAAGGCGCATCATGGGCAAGAACGTCGTGATCCTCGGGGCATCTGGGTATACTGGTGCGGAATTGGTGCGCTTGATCGCAGGTCACCCTGACATCAATATTGTTGGTCTGTCGGCCGAACGTAAAGCCGGTCAGCAAATGGGCGATGTCTTTCCTCATCTGCGCCATATGAATCTGCCGCAGCTTGTTAAAATTGATGAGTTGTCGTTTGAAAACGTTGATCTGGTCTTTTGCGCTCTGCCTCATGCAACGTCACAGGCTGTGATCCGTGCGCTGCCTGATGCCGTGAAAGTCGTTGATTTATCCGCAGATTTCCGTCTGCGTGATGAGGCTGAGTATACAAAATGGTACGGTCTGCCCCACGATGCGCCTGATCTGCAAAAGATCGCGGTTTACGGCCTAACCGAATTTTACCGCGATGATATTGCCAAGGCCCGTTTGGTTGCGGGCACGGGCTGTAATGCGGCAACGGGTCAATTTGCGCTGCGTCCATTGATTGCAGCGGGCGTGATTGGGTTGGACGATATCGTCATAGATATGAAAGTGGGCGTGTCCGGCGCGGGCCGTGCGTTGAAGGAAAACTTGCTGCACGCAGAGCTGTCCGAAGGCGTTCACGCGTATGGAGTGGGCGGTGTGCACCGCCACTTGGCTGAGTTTGATCAAGAGTTTTCAGCGGTTGCAGGCCGTAAGGTTGAGGTGCAGTTCACTCCACACCTCGCGCCGTTCAACCGCGGTATTCTGGCGACTTGCTACGTCAGTGGTGATGCCGCCGCGATCCATGAGACGTTTGTTTCACAATATGTAGACGAGCCGTTTATTGAAGTGTTGCCGATTGGCGAACACCCGTCTGTGCGCCATGTGCGCGGCTCAAACTTTTGCCACCTTGGGGTGGTTGCAGACCGTAAAGAAGGGCGCGCGATTGTGATTGCCGCTCTCGATAACTTGACAAAAGGTAGCAGCGGCCAAGCATTGCACAACGCCAACCTAATGTTAAGTTTACCAGAGACAGCGGGTCTTACGATGGCCCCTGTCTTTCCGTGACTTTCCTTAGGTAGCGCAATGAAGAGCCTGAAAAAGCAACGCCGTATCCAGATTATTGCACTCGCCGCGAGTGCGCTTGCGGTCTCGTTCGGCTTGATTTGGTACGCGAGCCAAGATGCGTTTCAATTCTTTCGCGCACCATCCGAGGTGATCGCCGCACCACCACCCTCAAACGAAGTGTTTCGCATTGGTGGGCTGGTGTCAGAGGGGTCGTTGAAGCGTGGTGAGGGGGCTGCAATCTCGTTCAGTGTGACAGATGGCGGGGCAACTGTGCCCGTCGTCTATACTGGTATTCTGCCCGATCTTTTCGGTGAAGGCGAAGGCATGGTCGGCACTGGAAGTTATGTGAACGGTCAATTTGTAGCGACTGAAATTTTGGCCCGCCACGACGAAACCTACATGCCGGCCGAAGTGATTGACGCGCTGAAAGAGCAGGGCGTCTATGTTGAGCCGGAAACATAATCACCTTAATTCAAAGGCTTGTGGTGCAAAGTTGAAGCCTTAAGGGAACGTTGCGACCGCAACCTTTTTGTCTTGTTAACCGCCGTCCCTCATTTTGATTATCCGTTACGAAACGTGAACGATGGTTAAGGTGAGGCAGGTTAATGCAATCGATACATGAGATAGCGTCTGATATTGTGGCCCGCGAGGGCGGCTTTGTGAACGACCCCGATGATCCGGGCGGTGCTACCAAATACGGGGTGACGATCCACACGATGCGGCGTCTGGGGCTGGATTTAGACGGTGACGGCGATGTGGATGTTGCTGATGTGCGCAAACTCAGCCGTGACCGCGCAACACAGATTTTCATTGATCACTACTTTCACCGCTCGAAAATTGCACAGTTACCGCAGGTGTTGCAGGCGTCTGTTTTCGACATGAACGTCAATGCGGGGGCGAACTCTGTTAAGATTTTGCAGCGCCTTGTCCGCCGTCTCGGGTTTCGCCTTGGCGTTGACGGTCAGATTGGCCCGCAGACGATTGCGGCCGTGCGTCAAGCGACCCAAAACGCGCCGGATCATATTGGCGACGCCTATGGTATTGAGCGGCGCAACTATTACTACGCGTTGGGTGATCGGCGAAAGCGCTCGCGCAAATATGCCCGTCGTCAGGATGGCGGTAAAGGCGGCTGGATCGTGCGGGCAGAGGAATTCATCGCCTCAAAATATCACTTAACGGACGCTGAACATCGCGCACGGGTGGCGTCATGGGGCTGATTGAACGGGTATTTGAGGCGATATTCGGAGGCGGCAGAAATGTTGTCCGTGAGACTGCCGAGGTGTTTTGGGAAAACCGTGAAGCGGGCGAAATACGCGCGGCGCAACGCCAAGCCGACGCCCTTGATCAATATGCAGCCGAGTTCAGCGTGCCGCGAAGGGGCAGGTTTGACCGTGTGATGGATGGGCTGAACCGCTTGCCACGCCCCGCATTGGCGCTCGGTACGTTGGGGCTGTTTGTGGCGGCGATGGTTGATCCGGTGTGGTTTGCCAGCAGAATGCAGGGCATCGCCCTTGTGCCTGAACCGCTTTGGTGGCTGTTGGGTGCCATCGTCAGTTTTTATTTTGGCGCCCGCCATCAAGTGAAAAGTCAGGATTTTCAACGCTCTATCCAAGCTACGACCGCGCAGGTACCGCACGTTATTGAGAACTTGACCGCATTAGATGAGGTCGCACGACAAAATTCTGCAGCCAACGAAGATGCCCCTGTTTCTGTCGCGGTCAGCGGGATTGCGGCAGGGACGCCCATACGATTTGGCCCTGACATTTTTGAGGATAACGCAGCCCTGCGCGATTGGGCCAGACAGCGCGGCAAACCCAATGATCCGTGAATTTGTTACGTAAATCAGCCGTCTGACGCGGCCGTGTTGTCGCAGCCCATTGGCGAGGGGGCTGCGGCAGACTATACCAAGTTTATGATTACAGAACTTGGACATTTCGCCCTGATTTTGGCCCTGATGGTGGCTGTTTTTCAGATGATCGTGCCGATGATTGGTGCGCAAAAGAATTGGGCTGGCTGGATGGCAACGGGCACCCCCGCGGCAACTGTTCAATTTGGCCTGACGCTGACCAGTTTTGCCGCACTTACTTACGCGTTCGTGATCTCGGATTTTAGTCTCAGAGTGGTCACCCTCAACAGTCACACAGCCAAGCCGATGCTCTACAAAGTGTCGGGCGTTTGGGGGAACCACGAAGGGTCTATGCTGTTGTGGATTTTGATCCTGACACTGTTTGGTGCGATGGCGGGTTGGTTTGGCCAAGGGTTGCCGCCACGGTTGAAAGCCCGTGTCTTGTCGGTGCAATCAGCCATCGCCGTTGCGTTCTTTATCTTCCTTATTTTTACGTCTAACCCCTTTGAACGTTTGGCGTTTCCGCCGCTCAACGGGCAAGACTTGAACCCCCTTTTGCAAGACCCTGGCCTCGCTTTTCACCCGCCATTTTTATACGTTGGCTACGTCGGGCTCAGCATGGCGTTTAGCTTTGCTGTTGCTGCGCTGATTGAGGGAAAAGTCGATGCGGCATGGGGTCGGTGGGTCCGTCCGTGGACTTTGACAGCGTGGGTTTTTCTGACTGTTGGCATCGCGTTAGGCTCATGGTGGGCCTATTACGAGCTTGGCTGGGGTGGTTTCTGGTTCTGGGATCCAGTCGAAAACGCCAGCTTCATGCCGTGGCTAATCGCGGCGGCACTGCTGCATTCCGCTATTGTCGTTGAGAAACGCGAGGCGCTGAAAAGCTGGACCATTTTGCTCGCTATTCTTGCATTCGGGTTCAGCTTGATTGGCGCATTTATTGTGCGCTCTGGCGTGCTGACTTCTGTCCATGCGTTTGCCACAGACCCTGAACGCGGTGTTTACCTGTTGCTGATCACGGGTATCTTCATGGGTGGCGCGTTGGTGCTTTACGCCCTGCGCGCAGAGCAGATGGAGGCCAAGGGTGTCTTTTCTGTCGTGAGCCGTGAAAGCGCATTGGTCGCAAATAACATTTTGCTGGCGGTTGCTTGTTTCGTCGTCTTTATCGGCACCATCTGGCCCCTCGTGGCGGAGATGTTTTTTGACCGCAAACTCAGCGTTGGTCCCCCGTTTTTTGATGCAGCTTTCACGCCGTTCATGGTCGCTTTGTCGGTGATCTTGCCTGTCGGTGCGCTGATGTCGTGGAAGCGGGCCAAGCTAAAGCGGATCACTGTATCGTTGATGCCTGTTTTGGTGGTGTCGGTCGCCTTGGGTGGATTGGCATTTGCGATCCAAACTGGCGGTTCTGCTTTGGGACCGATTGGTGTGATCCTTGGCTCATGGCTCGTCTTGGGGGCTGCGTTTGAAATCTGGCAGAGAGCGGGCAAGGCCAATAAGATTGCGCGCCTCAAAGGGTTGCCTCGCGCCGATTGGGGCAAGGCCGTTGCCCACGCGGGCATGGGAATTACCACGTTCGGGATTGCCGCGATGCTTGCTTGGCAGATCGAGGACATTCGTATTGCACAGATCGGTGACCGTTTTGAAGTTGGCCAACACCAGGTTGAGCTGATCGACGTGCGTGAGGTCGATGGGCCAAATTACATCTCAACCATGGCCGAGATGAAGCTGTACCGCGGTGGCCGCGAAGTGGCGCATTTGTTCCCTGAAAAACGCGTCTATCCTGTGGCGAATATGCCCACAACCGAGGCGGCAATCTCAAACGGTATCTTGCGTGACCTCTACGTTGTGATTGGCGATCCTCAGAATGATGGGGGATGGGCGGTGCGCACGTATATTAAGCCGTTCGCCAACTGGATTTGGGCGGGCGCAATCATCATGGCGCTTGGTGGTACGTTGTCGCTGACGGATCGGCGGATGCGTGTTGCGGGTGGTCAACGGTCAAAGGCGGTTACATCATGATCGCAGTTGCTTCACGCCTATACGGACTGGTTGGGCTGATCGCTTTGATGGCCATGCCTGCGTTTGCCGTACAGCCCGACGAGGTCTTGGATGATCCCGCGCTGGAGGCGCGCGCACGAGTTATCAGCAAAGAACTGCGCTGCCCTGTGTGCCAGAACGAAAGCATCGATGAATCTCATGCGGAGGTGGCGCGTGATCTACGCCTGCTGGTCCGTGAACGTGTCTCGGCGGGCGATAGCAACGACGAGGCGCTCTCGTTCATTGTTGCGCGGTACGGCGAGTTTGTTTTGCTCAACCCGCCTGCAAAAGGCTCAACCCTGATTTTGTGGCTTGCAGGACCTGCGATGCTTTTGATCGGCGGCATTGGGGCTGCGGCCTATTTGCGCGGGCGCGCAGCTCCTGTACCTGCGGATGAGCTAAGCGCGGATGAAACAAAACGCCTCACTGAGCTGCTGAATAAATAAGCTGGCACAAAAGCGGTGTCGTGACGTTCTTGCGTACAGTGCCTAGTTCCGCTGGCAACTCTGGCGCATGGCCCTATTGTCCCTTCTAACGAATGGATTAATGAGGATGCTCCCATGATGTACGACGCGCTGGAATATGAGCTAAACGACGGTGTTGCGACGCTCACTTTGAACCGCCCAAAGGTGAAGAACGCTTTGAACGGTCAGATGCGCGCCGAGATCACCCATGCCGTGAAAAAAGCAAGTACTGAGGCTCGTGTTGTTGTCCTGACAGGGGCGGGGGATGCGTTTTGTTCGGGCCAAGATTTGGGCGACGGTGGTTCAGCGGCCCAGCTTGATCTTGAGCGCACCTTGCGCGACGAATACGTCCCGATGCTGCGTGCGATTATTGAGTGTCCTGTTCCAACGATTGCGGCTGTTAACGGTGCGGCAGCGGGTGCAGGTGCAAATCTGGCGTTGGTTGCGGATGTGGTGATTGCGTCTCAAAAGGCTGTTTTTGTTCAAGCGTTTACACGCATTGGGCTTATCCCTGACGCGGGCGGTACATACTATCTGCCTCGTCAAATGGGGATGGCGAAAGCCATGGGAGCCGCACTTTTTGGTGACAGTATTTCTGCACAGCAAGCCAGTGATTGGGGCATGATTTGGGAAGCTGTGCCCGATGTCGAATTTGACGCCCATTGGCGCGGCCGTGCCGCGCATTTGGCCAAGGGGCCGACAGTTGCCTATGAACATGTGAAATCTGCGCTTCGGGCAAGTTTTGGCAATGACCTTGAAACGCAATTGGGCCTTGAAGCATCGCTTCAGGGGGCTTGTGGTGAAACGCGTGATTTCAAAGAAGGCGTACTGTCTTTCCTTGAAAAGCGTCCTGCAAAGTTCGAAGGCCGTTAGGGATCAGACAGGCGGGGCAAGGACGACAGGCGCGCTGTAACTGACCAACTGGATATAGTTCTCAAATGGCTGTGCGTTTTGGTCAAACTCAGGTCCAAGCTGCACCTCCGCAACTTTGAAATCATCGGCGAATACAGTCACGACTGTACCTGTTTGGGTAACGCTCACTGCAGGGTCGGGCGCGCTGGTCTGCGTAGCAATCATCAAAACATCGTCGTTTGAAAAATCAGTGACGCGCATGCCTGTCTCGCTTGCGCTGCCATCATCGCTACTTGGCTCCAGCAGCAAGACAAACTCATCCGCGTCACCGCCACCTGTGCCGATATCATTTCGTGCCAAAAACAGCGTGTCAGTGCCAGCCCCGCCGGTCAGCTTGTCTTCCACGCCGTCATCACGGAAATTGCCGCCCCAAGTGGGTGTTTCACCTTCCGGACGGGTGATTAGCGGTGGTCCGGATTGCAGCGCTGAAAGGTTGTCCGTCTCAAGAGTATCACTGTCAAAAATGGCGCCACCCCACAGCACATCCGTTCCGCCGCCGCCATTAAGAACGTCCGCATTTACGCCGCCAATCAACACATCGTCGCCGGTCTCGCCGAGCAACAAGTCAGAACCGCTATCCCCAAAAAGTGTGTCGTCATTGTTGCCGCCCCGCAGCGTATCTGCTCCGGGACCACCAGCCAGAATGTCGTCGTTTACATTGCCGTTCAGGGCGTCATCACCTGCGCCGCCGTCAAACAGATCGGTCCCAGAACCCCCAAAAAGTGTATCGTCCCCGCCGCGCCCGTCGATCTTATCATCCCCTAAATTGCCGAAAATCGTCTCTCCACGAAAGCTGCCTTCAAAGTCATCAGACCGGTCGCCAAGACGAATTGTGTCGGTTGTGGTTTGAGGGGGCTCATCGATGGTCTCATCCTCCGACCTGCCGCCCGTGTCATCGTCACCACGCAGCGCATCAAGTGACTGATCAAGAAGCGCCACATCAAGGGCAAGAGGGATAAGAAGCAAAAGAGCAAGGGCCAACATGGCGGGGAACCTGAGAACAAAATACCCGCACAGGATATGCAATCAGCACTCTAATGCAAGTTCGTCCGATAAAATGACTGCGGGTTGTCTTCGCTTTGGTCAAAAATACTCAAATAAAAACGCCACCGAAGGATGTTACTCGGTGGCGTTTTTTGTGTCTACTTGCCAGAAAGCCTAGCGTTTTTCGATGTCCACGTAATCGCGCAGGGTTTCGCCTTGGTAAAGTTGGCGAGGGCGACCGATCTTGAGCGCTGGATCGCTGATCTGTTCTTTCCACTGTGAAATCCAACCAACAGTCCGCGCAAGTGCGAAGATCGGCGTGAACATGGATGTGGGGAAGCCCATCGCTTCAAGAATAATGCCTGAATAGAAATCCACGTTCGGGAACAGTTTCTTGTCTGCAAAATATGGATCGGCCAACGCTTGTTTTTCAAGCTCTTTGGCGACCTGAAGGATCGGGTTGTTCTCTACACCAAGTAGGTCCAGAACTTCATCCGCAGATTGTTTCAGAACTTTCGCACGGGGGTCAAAGTTTTTGTAAACGCGGTGACCAAAGCCCATCAGGCGGAAGGGATCGTCTTTGTCTTTCGCGCGGGCGATGAATTCAGGAATGCGGTCAACACTGCCAATTTCTTTAAGCATTTCGAGGCATGCTTGGTTCGCACCACCGTGGGCAGGGCCCCAAAGACAGGCAATACCGGCGGCGATACAGGCAAACGGGTTCGCGCCAGAAGATGAAGCCAAACGTACAGTCGATGTTGATGCGTTTTGCTCATGGTCTGCGTGCAATGTGAAAATACGGTCCATGGCACGGCTCAGGATCGGGTTCACTTCGTAATCTTCGGCAGGCACTGCAAAGCACATGCGCAGGAAGTTCGACGCGTAGTCCAGATCATTGCGCGGATACACGAATGGCTGACCGACAGTATATTTGAACGCCATCGCTGCGATTGTTGGCATTTTGGCGATCAAACGGATCGTTGCCACTTCGCGCTGGTGGGGGTCAGTGATGTCGGTACTGTCGTGGTAGAACGCAGACATTGCACCAACAACGCCGGTCATGATGGCCATCGGGTGCGCGTCACGGCGGAAACCACGGAAGAAGTTGATCATTTGCTCGTGCAGCATGGTGTGGTTTGTCACCATGCTCTCAAAGGATTCCAACTCGGCCGCGGAGGGAAGCTCGCCGTACAGCAGGACATAGCACACTTCGAGGTAGTGTGATTTTTCCGCGAGCTGATCAATAGGATAGCCGCGGTGCAGCAGCTCGCCCTTGGCGCCATCGATGAATGTGATGGTGCTGTCGCATGCCGCAGTTGAGGTAAAGCCGGGATCGTAGGTGAACACGTCGCCTTGGGCGTAAAGTTTGCGGATGTCGAGCACATCAGGACCCGCAGTAGGCGAGTAAATCGGCAGTTCGATTGTTTTGTCGCCAATAGTAAGCGTCGCGTTCTTTGTCGTTTCGGCCATATGTTCCCTCATTATCCAGCAGCGGCGCAGTGCGCCATTTTCGTATGTTGAGCGGGCTTCGTTACAGATTTGTAAACGGCTCCGTCTATTATTGTGTTGCGTCACCCAAGCGCGCGAGCGTTTCCTCGCGGCCCAAAACCAGCATCATATCAAAGACCGATGGTGTGGCTGCACGTCCGGCAAGGGCGGCACGCAGCGGCGCTGCAAGCTTGCCAAAACCGATGTCGTGCGATGCCGCAAGCGCGTTGGCCACGGCCTCCAGTTGGTCACGCTCCCAGCTAACAGCTTGCAACTGCGGCGTCAATTCTTCCAGTATACCAATGGATACCGTATCAAGCACCTTAGCCGCTTTCTCTTCTATATCCAAGGGGCGCGCACTAAGTGCAAAGTGCGCTTTTTCAATAAGTTGTGGGAAGGTCTTGGCACGTTCTTTAAGGCAATACATCGCCCGCTCAAATGCAGTTGACTGCGCGTCAGTAAGCGCGGGAAGGCTTGCTGCGGCCAAAAATGCCTCTGCTTCTTGCCGCAATGCGGCGTCATCGCCCATAGCGATCTGTGCGCCACAGATTGATTCCAGTTTCTTAAAGTCTAACCGCGCAGGGCTTTTGCCAATGCCACCAAGGTCGAACCACTCGCGCGCTTGGGCGTCTGTGAAGACCTCATCATCGCCGTGGCTCCACCCCAAACGGGCGAGATAGTTGCGCATACCCGCGGCCGGATAGCCCATGACCTGATATTCCTCAACGCCAAGCGCACCGTGGCGTTTGGACAGCTTTTTACCGTCGGGACCGTGGATCAGGGGGATGTGCGCATATGTCGGGACCGGCCAACCCATGGCGTTATAGATCATCATCTGACGCGCCGCGTTATTGAGGTGATCATCCCCGCGAATAACGTGCGTCACGCCCATATCATGGTCATCCACAACCACTGCCAACATGTAGACGGGCGTGCCATCACTGCGCAGCAAGATCATGTCATCAAGCTGTTCGTTACGAATGCTGACGTCGCCCTGAACCTCATCGTGGATTACTGTGGCGCCATCTTGAAGGGCCTTGATGCGGACCACAAAGGGCGCATCGGGGTGCTGATCCGAAGGGGCATCGCGCCACGGGCTACGGTACAGCGTGCTTTTGCCTTCAGCACGGGCTGCATCACGGAACGCGGAAATTTCATCTTGGGTCGCAAAGCATTTATAGGCTTTGCCTTCGGCCAGCAGGGTGTTGGCGATTTCTGCATGTCTGTCGGCGCGCTCAAACTGGCTGATGACATCTCCGTCGTGGTCTAGGCCAAGCCATGCCATTCCTTGCAAGATCGCCGCAGTCGCTTCGGGTGTTGAACGGGCGCGGTCAGTGTCTTCGATCCGCAGCAAGAATTTGCCCCCACGGCCGCGCGCGTAAAGCCAGTTAAACAGCGCAGTCCGCGCGCCACCAATGTGCAAATAACCAGTGGGCGATGGTGCGAAACGGGTCACGACGGTCATGTGGAATTAACCTTTGAGCAAGAGAATAGGGGAGCAGTTGCGCATCGGTCTAATCTGGCGGGAAGGCGGTGACAAGTGGCGGCAGCGGCCCTTCTGGTCGAAGCATTCGCAGTTCAGCGTGAACGGGTCTTTTTGTGGGTGCCCGTGGCCTTTGCGTGCGGCATCGGTGCGTATTTTAGCCTTTTGTTCGAGCCGGATTTTATGCTGCTTGGTCTGGTGGCGGCTGGTGTTGTAACGCTGGCTGTCGCAGCGTTTCTAACCCCAAGGTTTGCGCCACTTCTCGTGCTGACCGTCGTCATTTTTTCTGGCTTTCTAACGGCGGCGGCGCGCTCGCATTTTGTGGCGGGGCCCGTGCTTGAATGGCGTAGTTACGGCAGCGTGCAGGGCCGCATTATCCATACGGATAAAAGCACGTCCGATGCTAAGCGGCTGACACTGGACCGCGTTGTGATGGCGCGACTGCCTCCGCAGGACACACCACGCCGCGTTCGGGTCAGTCTGCACGGCGACGCGGCTGAGCAGGGCGCGGAACATGGCGCATTAGAAATTGGTCAGACAGTGCTGCTGACCGCAAATATGTCTCCGCCAAATGGTCCTGTTGAGCCCGAGGGTTTTGATTTTCGCCGCCACGCGTGGTTTTTGAAGTTGGGCGGTTTTGGCTATACCCGCACCGAAGTGCTGACTTTGTCGCCTGCTGAACGAAGCGGAGTGGCGCTATTTACGTCCGCGTTACGGCAGAAAATTTCCCAAGCGGTGCAGCGGGATATGGCGCCGGAGCTTGGTGCTTTTGCAACTGCGGTGACTACGGGCGATCGTTCCGCGATGCCCCAAGAGGTTCTGCAAAATCTTCGCCGCACGAATTTGGCGCATCTTTTGGCAATTTCTGGCCTGCATATGGGGTTGCTAACGGGGTTTGTGTTCGCGTTGGTGCGCGGGGGCCTCGCGTTGATCCCAAGCCTCGCGTTGCGTCTGCCGACAAAGAAAATCGCGGCAATCGTCGCGATGGTAGCGGGAGCGGTTTATCTGGCAATTTCTGGTGGTTCGGTCGCAACAGAACGGGCGTTTGCTATGGCGTTGGTGATGTTGTTGGCCGTCGTTTTGGACCAGCGTGTGCTAAGCCTTCGGTCCGTTGCCACAGCCGCGCTGATCGTGCTGGTGCTGCGCCCAGAAGCATTGGTTGGGCCGGGATTTCAAATGTCGTTTGCGGCGACCATCGCGCTTGTGGTGGCGTTTCGGGTGCTAAAAGACCGCCCGATTGCATGGCTTGAACGGCGGTCGCGCTTTGTGAAATCCGTGGCGGGGGTGGTGATAACCTCTGCGGTGGCGGGTTTGGCCACAGCGCCGGTGGCGGCTGCGCATTTTAATCAATTTGTCCACGTGGGCTTGTTTGCCAACGTGATCGCAGTCCCGGTGATGGGTGCCGTTGTGATCCCCGGTGCGGTGTTAAGCGCCCTTTTTGCACCGATCGGGTTGGGGTGGATTGGACTTAAAGTAATGTCGGTTGGCTGTTGGTGGATCCTGCAAGTAGCTGCGTTTTTTGCGTCGCTGAACGGTGCTGTATCTGGCGTACCGTCCCCGCCGTTGTGGGTCTTGCCGCTGATCGGCTTTGGCGGGGTGGTCGCCGTGCTTTGGGTGGGGCGCGGGAGATGGGCAGGGGTGTTCGTCGTGTGTGGCGCGTTGTTTGGATGGGGCAATTCAGAACGACCAGATGTGTTAATCGCGAGTTCCGGCGGCTTAGTGGGCATTATGCACGACGGGACACGGCGGTTAAGCCGCGAGAAGGGGGAGGGGTTTGCCGTTCAAAACTGGCTCGAAAACGATGGGGTATTGTCGTTTGATCGTGGTGACTTGGCGGATAACTTGCCTAATAGTGTAATCATCAATTTAGTTGGAAAAAGACAACTCGGGCTGCTGGAAAGCTGTGATCCTGAGGATGTTTATGTTGTGAAAGTGCAAGCGCCTGAGAGCAGTGATTGTGCGATTTGGGGACAAGACATGCTGCGCATTACTGGTAGTGTCGCAATCTATGCACTGCAAAAGGAGCAACTTAGCAGAGCCACATTACACGGTGGATCTGTAAGCTGGCGCATCCAAACCGCAAACGGGATCTCTAGCAATCGACCTTGGAGCGCGCACGATCCAACAGCGCTAGCTAATGTGCACGCTCAAATTGAGGCCGATCTACGCGGAAAAAATCTTTGGCGAACTGATTAGTAGCTGCGGATCAAACCGACTAAACGCCCCTGAATTTTGACCTGATCAGCCGGCAAAATGCGTGTTTCATACGCGGGGTTTGCCGCTTCCAGCCCAATTGATGCACCGTTTTTGCGCAGACGCTTTAGGGTTGCTTCTTGATCTTCGACCAAGGCCACAACAATGTCTCCATCGTCTGCCGTAGATGTCTCGCGGATCACAACCACGTCACCGTCGTTAATGCCCGCGTCGATCATTGAATCGCCTTTAACTTCAAGCGCATAGTGATGACCGTTTCCCGACAGCATTGTTCCGGGCACAGCCACGTTGTGCGAGGCATGTTGGATCGCTTCAATCGGTACACCGGCGGCAATTTTACCCATTACAGGTAGTTCAACTGCTTGAATTTGCACAGATTGCGCCCGTGGTGGCGTCTGATCAGGTCGGTCACCATCAATAACTTTGGGTGTGAAGCCGGCAGTAGGGGCGCCGCCCATGCTTTCGGGCAG
>NZ_CVPC01000007.1 GCF_001049735.1 Nereida ignava | reverse complement strand
GTTTATGGCGCGAAGAAGGGCTGAAGCTGCCAGAGCGGCATAAGAAACGAAGGCGGCTGTATCACAAAGACAGTTCGGTCATCCGTTTGCGCCCAATGCATCCCAATCATGTTTGGGCAATTGATTTTGTTCACGACAAGCTGAGTAACGGGCGCAGCTACAAGATGCTGACCGTCTTAGATGAGTTTACCCGCCAAGCTCTTTGCGTTGAGGTGCAAGACAAGATGAACTCAGATGATGTTTTGCGTGTCATACATCGTTTGCTGATGAAATACGGAAAGCCTGAATGCATTCGATCTGACAATGGCGGGGAGTTCGTAGCTGAACACCTTCAAAAATGGCTCAGAAAGGTTGGCGTCAAACCAATCCAAATCTACCCAGGCAGTCCTTGGGAAAACGGTTACAATGAACGGTTCAACGGTATTCTTCGCCAAGAAGTCTTAAACGCTGAATGGTTCCACAGCATCAAACAGGCTCAGGTCGCAATCAATATTTGGCTCAAAGAATACAATCACATCAGGCCCCATCATGCACTCGGAATGCGACCTCCCATGCCAGAAACCTTATTAGAGAAATCCAAAATTAGTGGCACTGAAATTGGGGGCTAGACACAGATGCCTTCCGTTTCCGGAGGCGCATTGGAGGACATACCTTGGAGGAGGAAAATCCATGAAATTCGCAACTTTCACCGCAGCTGCCCTGTGTGCTGCCATCGCGCTGCCCGTATCCGCTCAGGATCGTGACGGATGGCCAAACAGCCTGACAATCGGCACCGGTAGCCAGGGCGGCACATACTTTACTTATGGCAGCGGTTTCGGCGCCATGATCAGCGAAGCGCTTGATCTGAACGCCGGCGTTGAAATCACCGGTGGCCCTGTTCAGAACGTCACGCTGGTTGAGACAGGCGAGCATCAAATGGGTTTCGTAACCCTCGGGCCCGCTGACGAAGCCCGCCGTGGCGAAAGCCCGCTGATGCCAGGCGTGCCACATGAAAATGTGCGTGCACTATTCCCGATGTACCAGACACCGCTGCAGGCGGCCGTCCTTGCCAGCTCTGACATCATGAGCTTTCAGGACATGGCTGGGCAGCGCGTTGGTGTTGGCCCGGCTGGCGGCACATCTGCAACCTACTGGACACGCTTCTTTGAAAACGCCGAAGGCTACGACGGCGTGAACATTTCCAACGCAGGTGGTTCGGATACAGCTGGTCAGCTGAAAGACGGCCTGATCGATGCCTTCGTTTACGCGGCTGGCCTTCCAACAGGTGCCTATGCGCAGCTGGCTGTCGAGAACGACGTGCGCTTCATCTCTATGGATGAGGAAACGCTGGACCAGATGATGGAAATCGTGCCTGCTATGGCGCCGTTCACAATTCCGGCGGACACCTATGAGGATCAGCCAGAGGACCTCCAGACTGTATCCCTGTGGAACTTCGCCATCGCCCATCAGGACATGCCTGAAAGCCTGGCCTATGAGATCACAGCACTGGCCATGGAAAACCACGACCGTATGGTTCAAAACCACGCCGCCGCCCGTGAGACCCTGGCAGAAAACGTCGTGAAGAACGCGGTTGTTCCCTTCCACCCCGGTGCTGTGCGCTGGTTCGAAGAGAACGGCTATGAGATCTCTGACGAACTGAAATAAGCGGATTACGATCTGATTTTGACGCGGGCGGTTGAACTTGTTCCCGCCCGCGTTTTTCTTTCAACCCCTTTCTCGGGCAGTCATAAAATGAAAAAACCCCAAGACACCGCCATCCGGACCCGCGTTGACCCCACGCTTTCTGTCATCGAGCAGGAGACTGCCAAGGCGAATGTTGATGAAGAGGCTTTGACCAGCAATCAAAGGGATCTTCAAGGAAAACGTAACATGGTCGTCGCGGTTCTGTGCGTTGCCTATTCGGTCTTTCACCTCCTCGTTATGAACGTCTACCCGCTTGAGACTTGGGCCTACCGCCTGAGCCATGTCGGTGGTGGCCTGTTTCTTGGGTTTCTGTTGTTCGGTGCGACGGCGCTGTCAGGGTCCACTGCGCAAAATACGCGCAACCCGCTGTCGCTTGGCCTTTTGGCCCTGTCTGCAGCAGGTATTCTGTATGCCGCTGTTGCAGTGGGAGCGATCTGGATCAATGGCCGTGTCATGGGCAACGCCCTTCCGCCAGCTTGGGCGATGTCGACGTTTGGCATCCCGTTGGTGTTGGGTTCTGTTCTGGCGGTATTGCATGGATGGTTTTTCCCGCAGCGGGATCGGCGCCAGTTCGCCCTTGCGGACATCCTTCTGGCCGTGGCCGCCGTTGTCGCCACCGCCTACCTGATCTTCTTTGCCCGTCAACTTCAGCTACGCGCCGGTATGCCTATGGCACTGCCTGGCGATATGTGGGCGGCTGTAACCGGCGTAATATTGATTATCGAGCTGACACGACGTTTGGCCGGTATGGCCTTGGTCATCATTGCCGGTGTCTTCGTGGCCTATGCCTTCCTTGGCCCTTGGTTGCCCGGTATCTTTGAGCACCGTGGCTACGACGCCAAACGCTTCTTTTCCTATATCTACACCGACAACGGGATCCTCGGCGCGCCGATTGCGATTTCGTCGACCTATATCATCCTGTTCGTGATCTTTGCGGCCTTCCTGCAAACCACCCGTGTTGGTGAATACTTCGTCAACCTCGCCTTTGCAGCCGCCGGTCACAAACGCGGCGGCCCTGCCAAAGTGGCAATCTTTGCATCCGGCCTGATGGGCATGATCAACGGCACATCCGCGGGCAACGTGGTGGCCACAGGGTCGCTGACGATCCCAATGATGAAAAGGGTCGGCTACAAGCCCCAGACCGCAGCGTCGGTCGAGGCTGCGGCCTCGACTGGTGGGCAAATCATGCCGCCGATCATGGGCGCAGGTGCGTTCATCATGGCTGAAATCACCGGTATTTCGTACATGGCGATTGTTTCCGCTGCGATCATCCCCGCCGCGCTGTATTTCATCTCGGTTTACTTCATGATCGATCTGGCCGCGCAAAAGGCGAACCTGAAAGGCCTGCCGCGGGACCAACTGCCAAAGTTCGGCGTGCTGGTGCGTCAAATCTATCTGCTGACGCCGATCATCGTTCTGATTTCTGCACTCTTTGCGGGCTATTCCGTCATTCGCTGCGGCACACTCGCGATGATGACAGCGGCGGTTGTGTCGTGGCTGACACCGCATAAAATGGGGCCAAAGCAGCTTTTCCACGCGCTGGACAATGGCGCGCGGATGGTTCTGCAACTGGTCGCGGTTTGTGCAACGGCCGGCATCATCGTCGGGGTCATCGCCCTGACAGGGATCGGGTCGCGGTTCTCGACAGTCTTGTTGACGCTTGCGGATCAAAGCCAGCTTCTGGCGCTGTTCTTTGCGATGGTGGTGTCCATCGTGTTGGGGATGGGGATGCCAACGACAGCCGCCTACGCTGTTGCGGCCAGTGTCATCGCACCTGGTGTGGTAAACCTTGGCGTCGAACCGCTGATCGCGCACCTGTTCATCTTCTACTTTGCAGTCATGTCAGCCATCACGCCTCCTGTGGCTTTGGCGGCCTATGCGGGATCCGCGCTGGCTGGGTCAGACCCTGTCAAAACCAGTGTTGAAAGCTTCAAGATCGGTCTTGCGGCCTTCGTAGTGCCCTACATGTTCTTCTATTCTCCGGCGATGCTGCTGCAGGGCAGCTGGATTGAAATCATCCACATCGCTATTACGGCTGTGATTGGTGTCTATCTGCTCTCGTGCGCCGTGCAGGGGTGGCTTGTGGGGCACGCCAGTGCCGCTGTCCGCGCCCTTGTGCTGGTCGCAGGGCTGTTCATGATCGCAGGTGGATGGATGACAGACGCTATCGGCCTGGGCCTCGCAATCCTGCTGGTTGTCTACCAAAAGCGTGGTGCGGCCTCAAACGCGACGACGTGATAAAGAAAGACTACGGAGGCAGCCAGCAGGGCAACTGCGGCTGCCTCTATTTGTGAACGGCCATGGCTCTGGCAACCTTAGGGGGGCAATTCTGGGCGACGAAACCGCCGCGGCCTAGCTTGCATCAACGTCTCCATCGCCGCATGATTGAGCTGCCGGTACCGCCACATTCGGCAGGCAGGCCATAGCAACAGCCCACTCGCCGCGTAGCGGCGAACGACCGCTTTCCGCCCCACCTACTGATAGATGCGTGTTTGGTGTAGGTTGCGAAAACAGTGTCCAAATCGAGCTCCCGCAACCAACGATAACCGACACCCCGCCCGTAATACGGCGGGGTTCGTCGTTTGTAGGTCCCGATAACTCCAAGATCGCGGCCAATTCTCTATATAACTGAATCACATGGCCATCTGGGGCATCGTCGTCAGGGTGTAGGCGCACCTCGGCAACCAAACTGCGAAGAAGCTCGATGGCTTCGACCTTCGTAGCCTCATCGTCAACGCTGCTAGCCAAAGTTTTGATCTTGCCACGGTAAACGTTCGCAAGGGCGGGATGGAGAATAATGGGCTCTTCTGCGGCGGCTTGCGCAAGCATAGTGTCTAGCTCTGCTTTGCGCGCCTCCAATGTGTCCATCTTTCCCTTCATTGATGCATGGAACATGCCATTGCTGATGGCTTCCAACATAACACGCAAAGCCTGAAGGCCGTGGGAAATGCTTGGGGTGAAGCTCTGAAACTGATCGAGAGTGGATAAACGTTGACTGGGCAGAGCCTTCGAAAGGCAGTGGCTATCTTGGCTCTTGCACCCAACTGCAAACCAACAGGCGCACAGCGTTACGGGGCCACACGCACGCGAAACGCTAAACCTGCCTTGGCTCCCGGTGCAAAACTTCCGCTGCATTGCCATTCCAAGTCACCAGAATAACCTGCTGTGTTTGCGCCAGACGTTGCGATGCTACACGTCACATCGAGGCCTAACGACACGGGGCTTTCAATCGCCTCGCTTAACGATGTGTAGGGGGGAGTGCGGTCAAATATCGCGATATCGGACGCAGACAAAGTCCCGATGTTCTCAACGGTAATCTTATACTCAAGCACATCACCGCTGGCGGCACTGTTTTGGGTTGATACAGCGGTGTTGGCTGTCACGTTGCGGACCGTTTTTGTAAGCCGCAGTGTGCTTTGTTGCGTTTCGATTGTGATGCGATCGGTGTTTGAAGCACTTTGTGTAACGCCTGTGTTGCCGTAGGTTGTTACGGCTGAGACCTGAAAGGGTGCGCTTGCCCCATTTGGAGCGCCGGATCCGCTGGTGACGCGGGCGACTAAGCAAATTTCGGTATCTGGGTTAATCGGTTGTGATGCGGTGATTGGTTCTTCTGGTGTGCCATCGCAATTTGCATCGCTGAATAGTGCCACGCTGACCGGACTGTTGGGTGAGATATCCACATCAAATACTACGGTGCCTGACGCATCGGCGGTGTAACGGTGGGAGAGGTTTATCACTTGGCCAGGCCACATCGCTGCTTGCTGATCACTGGCCAGTGTTGCGCTACGAATGAACCCGATGTCGAGGTTTAGATAGGATGTACCAGCAGCAGGTCGAAAGCTATAAATGCCGTCACGTGTGTTTTGGTCATTCAGCTCCGGCAGGCCGTTCGTGTTGTTCGACACGATCAAAAAGCCAGTCTCTGCGGTGCTGCTGATCCCAATCATCTCTGTGTAGCCATCCGGTAAAGTTAGTGACCAATTCCCATCCGCGTCCACTTCAGGCGTGTCGATCAATGCTCCTGATGCGTCAAATATGCTTACTTGCCCAATCTGTCCGCCCAATTCACCGCCACTTTGTTGCCCATCAAAGGCCGTCGCGTTTGACCCGTTATCAATGAACAGGGTTCCGGAAATCACTGCACCTGTGCCGACATAAGACACAGTTGCGCTTGCCTCGTCGTCATCGGCAATGTTGTCGGACAAATCATCAACTGTGGGACCTGTGCTTGGATCACTGTCTGGATCGGGCAGGTCAGAATTGATGATCTCGGCGATATTTGTATGTTCTCCCGTTGCGTTCATTGTGGCGCGAATGGTTAACGTTTGACTTGTGCCCGCAGCCAGTTCGCCGACTTGCCAGAGCCCTGTGTCGGCAGCAAAGCTTTGCGTGCCATCGGCCAAGGCGTGCGATTGATAGGTGTAGCCAGAAGGCAGAAGCTCAAGCACTTGCACACCGGTTGCGGTATCTGGTCCTGCGTTTGACACGACCAGTTCGAAATCAATTTCTGTTCCCGCGGTCGCCTCGGTAATGACTGCGCTGGTTGATGCGGACAGGGCGCGTTTCGTGATAGACAGGTCTGCCGAAGGGGGTTGAACCGAAAAGCCGAAATTCTGCTCACTCGTATCCGTATCAATGCTGACGGATACGGCGCGCAATGGATTGTCTGTTGAAGGCGAAAGGTCTGCGGGTATCTCTGGGTCAGACGGGTCCACTTTGATGAGGTACGTTGTGAGTGTGCTAAGTGCTGCAAAGCTGTAGGCGCCGTTGGCGTCCGTTTCAGTTGTGCCTAACTCAATATCATCGGTCTCGTCCTGCGGTGTGCCTTTGTCATCAAAGAGTGTGATCAGAATACCCGCAGGCAACAGCGTCTCACCGGTGGTAAAGATATCATCGCCGTTTCCATCTTCGAACAATTTGCCTGAAATGGACCCTTGGGGTGTGACAAATACGATTTCGTAGTCCTCTACCTCACCGTCTGTTGCATTTGCATTGGTGCCAAGTTGTTGGGTGCTTGAGTAGCGAAAGCGCGCGAACGTGGTTTGTAAGCTGCTGTCTGCTGGAACCGATACTGACAAGCTGATGTCGCCATCGCCATCGGTGTCTTGCAGATCATCAGAGATAACTTCATCGGCGTCGAACTGTCCGTTTCCGTCCCAATCAAGCCACGCCATCAAATAGCCGTTGCCCGTTGTCGGTTCTGTCACGTTTACGGAAATCGTGGCGGTCTGGCCTTTTGTCAGCACTGGAATGCTGACCCCATCTTCATCATCGTTTCCGTCTTGGTCGTCACCCAAAGCCGAAGGGCTGCTGATGTGCTGTTGCTCACCATCAGCTGGAATTTGCCCCATAAACAACGCTGGCGATAATCCGTGCGATGGTGTGCCATATGCGTTGATGTTGGTGCCGTCCGGCGCGGTACCCGAGATGGGGCAGTCGCCAAAATCATCACAGGTATCGGACAACCCAAACGCAGTGGCTTCTCCGCCGCCAATCGTAATACCCAAGCCTGCAAGGATCGGGTCAACGGCTTGGCCAAGTGCAGCCGTTAGACTGTCATCCACAACTTCACTGATCGTTGTTGAAAGAGCGGTCTCTAGTAGGACCTCAACCGCATCAAGTGAGCCACCGCCGGGTAGCTCAAGATCAACTTGCAGGTTGTTTGTAATTGCATTGACCACCCGCTCTGTTGCGTCCACAGGCACGTCCAGTTCTTCGGTCTGCGGGTAGGGCCCTGTGAAGTCTAGTGTGCCGGAGCCGAAAGACACCGTTTCACCGTTAGATGAGGCAGAGATTGATGTGGGAATTATTGTTTCGGGCACCAAAGGCGGAAGGCCTGCCAACGTAACTTCGGCTCCGGCGATTGTTGACGGGCCAATATCTGACGCGGTGATGACGCGGTCGCGATTGAAGTACACACTGTCATCAATCTCGCCGAGGTATGCGTTTACAACCCCCGGTGTCATTGTGACCTGCGCAGTTTGGTTGGCCGCATCCACATCAGTGACGGTGCCATCAGCCTCGCCCACCTCGATGTAAAATGACACTTCAGGCGGCTCTATTTCAAGAGCCGCTAGCCCAACATCGATGGACTGGGGCGCGTTTTCTAAGGTGACATCGATCTTTGTGCGGATAGCAGCGGAACGAAAAGTTGTGCCTTCGGGGCCGCATACAAGTTGTGGAGGTTCGGTAACCTGTACGTAAGTTCTAACCTCACCAAGGCTGACAATGTTTGCTACAATTGGCGTGGGCGTGGTTACACCATATTCGGCATTGTAAAGTTGTGCGCTTCCGCTGATCAAATCCAAAGTCGAAATGTTCGCGTCTGATAATTCATCGTCAGTCGTGTCGAGCACCAGAAAATCACTTAGCAAGACACCATCTGATAGGCCGCTTGCATTGCTCGCAAGTGCCCGAAGGGCTGTGCCCGCTGCAGGGTCCCCGTTGGTTTCAGCCGCGTTTGCGGCAGCAGTAAAAATTTCGGATAGGGTTGCCTCTGAATTAAGTGCTTCATCTGCCGAATTTGTGCCCGTCACGTTTTCCAGTTCTGCAACGAAGTCGTTGATCGGAACCTGCGAGCCAACAAGATCAAGGCGCACATCATCAAGGCCAAGGTTCACCCCAATAAGACTGGAGAGCATTTGATCGGTGAACTGCAGACCTGATGTTACGTCGTTCAACATTGATGAGCTGGCTGAGATGCAAAGTTCATCACATCCGTCACTTCCGCTGGTTTGGGCGACAACCGGTGGGGCCAATAGCCAAAGCCCAATCGCGAGGGTGACGGCTGCTATGTGGATTGTGATGTTGGTCATATTCTTGCCTTGAAGCACGGTGTTTCAAAAACAAGATATGACGCCCAGTGGCCCGCAACGTGACGCATACTGGGCATCACGCAATGCGTAAGAATGGCGGGCTACCCATTCGGATAGTGGGTTCTATGTAGCAACTTTCGGGGACTGCCCCAGCGTGTTGTTCCACGCATCAAATGTGTCGGCTGCGATGCTTTCGAGTTGCTTTACCAAGCCTAGCGCGTCTTGTGCGTTCCCTGTTTTGCAAGCTGTTTCGATGTCTTGCAGAACGCTGTGTAGGTGCTTTGCCCCCAGCATACCGCAGGATCCGGCCATAGAATGCGCGTAGGTCTCGATGCCCGCCAAATCTTGCGTCGCTTGAATTTCATCAATTTGTGTTTTGAATTGGGTCTTCAAAAGGTCAAGCCTGTCCATGAACGTGTCGTGCCCCAGCATCGCGATCAACTCGTTGACTTGGGCAACATCTACAAGGCTATCGGATGTGTGTGGCAGGCTTTCGGATGCGCTGTGTTGGTCTTTTCTCGCGCCAAGCAGACAGGCGTCCAGCTCTTTCAGGTTGATAGGTTTCGCCAAAAATCCTGTCATGCCAGCATCAGTAAAGGCGGTCCGCTCTTGTGGTAGGGCATGCGCGGTAACGGCGATAATATGCGTGTTTTGATTTGGCCCGCGTGACGCGCGTATCCGCTGGGTGGCTTGGGTGCCGCTCACACCCGGCATGGAAATGTCCATCAAGATCGCATCAAAGCGGTGCTCTAGCGAGATGTTCACCGCCTGCTGCCCGCCTGTCGCGTAGCACACTTTATGGCCAAGCCGTTCCAGCATCGCGCCAAGCAGATCGCGGTTAATCTCATTATCGTCGACCACCAACAGGCTTTGGCGGTTTTTGCTGCTCTCATATGAGGTTGTCTGTTGCGCGTTGTTTGTTGTGGCGGGGGCGGCTTCCTGCATCGGGAGGATCACTTGGAAGTGGGTGCCTACGCCAAGGGTGGATTTACAGGTAATTTCACCGCCCAAATTGGTGACGAAACGTTGTACAATCCCAAGGCCCAATCCGGTGCCATTTGTGCGGCGCTCATAGCTGCTGTCCAGAGAAACGAAGTCATCAAAAATGCGCTTTACGTCATCTTCTGCGATGCCAATTCCAGTGTCCGTTACATCGAATATAAGCGTGCCGTTTTCCTTGGAATAGGATGTCTCAAGCTTCACAGAACCGCTTGGCGTAAACTTGATCGCGTTGCTCAACAGATTGACGATGATCTGCTGGATGGCTCGTTGATCCGTCAAAAAGAACTGCTGGCCGGCCTCTGGCTGAACCAACTCAATCGCTGTTTGATTGTCGCGGGCGAGGGGTTGCAGCGTGGCGACCAGGCTGTTGGTCAGTGCTGCAATATCGCAAGGTGTTGGCTCTGGGTTCTTGCGCTTTTCGGCGCTTTCAACAGCCAGAACATCGTTAATATGCCCCATCAAAATATCGCCCGATGTCAGTGCCGCCCCAACGTAAGACCGTTGTTTGCAGTTCAGCTCACTGCCTTCCAGCATTTGCAGCGCAGACAGCACACCGTTCAGGGGTGTGCGCATTTCATGGCTCATCATCGCAAAGAACCGAGAGCGTTCACGGTTTGCGCTAAGTGCATCATCACGGCTGCTGATTAGTTCGGCCTTTTGTGCCTTTTGATCGGTGATATTGCGCACATAGCAGATGAAAAACGCATGAGATCCCGCATGGGCGATGGAGGCGGTCATTTCCGCAGGAAAGGCGTGACCATCTTGGTGCATCATGTTGAGCTCTTGGCGGCCTTTTTCGGCAAAGGTCGTTTTGCCGGTCTGCCGGTAGTTTGCCATGGCGGCATAAAACATTTTGCTTTCTTCGGCGGGCAGCAACAGGTCAAAGAAGCTTTGGCCGATTGCTTGGTCACGGGTAAAGCCAAACACGTCTTCGGCAGATTGGCTGAAGTCGATGATGATTGCGTTTTCATCGGTGACAACTACCCCATCAAGCGAGCCGCGCAGGGTTGCCGAAAGACGCTGATCCCTTTCCTCGGCCAGTTGGGTTGTGGTGTTGAGGGTTTTGGCTTGTCGCAAAAGCCCCACGATCATTGCGATAAAGACGATGATCATTGAGCTGACCGAGATGATCAAAATCTCGATAAGGTTGATAATTTTCTCACGCTCGCGCTGTCCGGCTTTGGCTTCATGGCTGACGAAATCAAGCCCGATCTTGCGGGGCAGTGGACGCACGGTTTCCAGTGTTTCTGCCAACTGGTCCAATTGCCCAAAGAGTTGTGCGTCAGTGCCATCAATCAGTGGAACCTGCGCATCTAAAACTGCTTGCAGCTTCAGCAGATCAGCGTTGAACTGACCGGCCTGCGAACCAAACCGCAGGGGCAAAGTGCGGCTGTAGAAGATATCAAAACGCTTGCGAACATCCTCAATATCTTCGGGGCCACCCGCGAGCGCGTCATCAACGGCGTCTTGTAGTTTGAGGTATTCAATTTCGAGCTGTGCAGCCATGTATTCTTGCTGGCCTTGTTTCGCGACACCAAGATTATCGACGTAGGTCCACACAGAATACGACAGGTAGCTGATCGCGATACACCCAACAATGATGGCAATCGAAATGGTGCCAAACGCCCAACGGAACAATTTGGTAGCGACGGATAGCGGGAGTGAGCTCATGCGGGGTGCCGTTCTTTATTGGGTAATCAAGCGATCAAGCTGCCAGATCGAGCGCGAGTAGACAGTTTCGGTCTGATAGCTTTTCTTGTCGTCATAGGGGTACACAATCCACAGCGGGCCTTTGCGCCGCCTGCTCATTTCCGCCCCGTTTTGCTTGTATGCAATGATTGGCCCGTCAGAAACAGCATCGGCCACAGGGATATCGACCGCATAATCGTTCACGGCAATGGCGCGTAACTGACCGCTTGAAATGTTGATGCTATCGAGCAAATCCTTAAGGCGTACACCTTCAAAACTCTGGACCCCATGTGTCCAGATGGTCTCAGTTTCAAATGTGACCGGTGTAAAGGCTTTGATGTCTTGAAGGGTTAAGCGGTACTCACGCTCGCCTTTTTCGATCGACAAGACCACGCCTGTTGTTTCGGCTTGTACCACTGCCGGAGCGGCGCTGATGAGCATCAGCAGGCTAAGGCAAAAGGTAAGTATGCAAATTTTGTCACTTTTGCGCCGTCTGATCGCACGGGCGTCATCCGCCGTATCGATGAAAAGCGGGTGACAAGCATTGAGGCAAATGTGGCGCCCGGCTTTTTGGTGAATGATCAAGTGATTGCCCTGACGACCGCATTGGCAGAGGCAGAATTGCCCGACGGTGTTGAGTTCAGCTTTGCTGGTGAGGCAGAAGACCAACAGGAAAGCATGATCTTTCTTGCGTCTGCGTTCGCTGCTGCAATCTTCTTGATGTTTGTCATTCTGGTGCTGCAGTTCAACAACTTCTTCCAAGCCTTTGTTGTTATGTCGGCAATTATTTTCTCAATTGCCGGGGTGCTGCTTGGACTGATTATCACGGGGCGCCCGTTTGGCGTTGTGATGGGCGGTATCGGCGTGATCGCGTTGGCGGGGATCGTCGTGAATAACAATATTGTTTTGATCGACACATATAATGACCTCAAAAAGCTGGGCCAATCGCCTTTGGAGGCGGCATTGCGGACGGGCGCACAGCGTTTAAGGCCGGTTATTTTGACCTCGGTGACGACTGCCTTGGGGTTGATGCCAATGGTGATCGGGCTGAACCTGAATTTCTTCACCCGAGAGATCGTGTATGGCGCACCATCGACGCAGTGGTGGACCGAGCTGTCATCGGCGATTGCGGGCGGGTTGGTCGTTGCAACTGTGCTCACCCTCGTGGTGACACCTGCAATGCTGATGCTTGGTGAGAAACGGCGGCAAGGATAGTGTGCTGATCATATGTAGGGGTAAAAATTTATTGCGCCTGCGCGTGCCTGCGGTACCGTAGCCGATGAACGAAACTTACGGCCGATGCGGGAGGCGTGATGTCTTTGACCTCAATTTTGGAACCGGCGCGTGAAACCCCTGTGGTTCACAAAACGGACGTGCTTGTTGTGGGCTCTGGCCCCGCTGGTTTGGCCGCGGCGCTTGCGGCTGCAAGATGCGGTGTAGAAGTGACCTTGTTGGAGCGCTTTGGCTGTTTTGGCGGCAACATTACTGTCGTCGGCGTCGAAGGGTTTGCTTGGTACCGCCACGAGCAAACCGTAGAAGCGAACGGTATCGGTCGCGAGTTTGAAGAGCGCGCCAAATCAATGGGTGCTGCTGTGCCTGAAAGCCAATCGCTCAGCTATGAGTTAGACAGCGAGGGGTTTAAGCTTGTCGCTGATCGCCTTGTCGAGGAGGCAGGTATTCACCCGATGCTGCACCGGCAGTTTGTAGCGCCCATCATAACCGATGGCGCTGTTTCAGGGGTGATTGTGGAATCGAAAGCGGGGCGTGAAGCGATATTGGCCAAGCGCATTATTGATGCCACAGGCGACGCTGATGTTGCGGCCCGAGCTGGCTGCGCAACGGTAAAAACACCCGTCGAAGAGATGCAGGCCGCCAGCGTCATGTTCCATTTGGCTGGTGTGGATAAGACCAAGTTTATGGAGGGCGTCCGCAGTAATCCGCAGACCTATAAAGACTGGTCCTCGGGCGAGTGGGAAGTTGAAACGGACGGCAAAGAAGACACGATGTTTTCCCCGTTTCTGGGCAAGCCGTTTGAGCAGGCGATCCGCGACGGTGTGATCCCTGCGCATTTGAACACAATTGGTGGCACGTGGGGCGCGGTGCACGACAGTGGTGAGATGACCTACATGAACCTTATTCATCTGGCGGGCTGCGATGGCACGGACCCCGACAGCATGACACAGTTCGAAATCGAAGGCCGCAAACAGGCGATGCACGCGATTGACGCGCTTCGCCTGTATACGCCCGGCTGTGATGGCGTGCGGCTGCGGAACTTTGGAATGTCGATCGGCATCCGCGACACGCGCAAAATTGATGCGGTGTATAATATGACCGAACAAGATGTGCGCGGAGAGGCTAGATTTGAGGACAGTATCGGCATCTATCCAGAGTTCATCGATGGTTATGGCATTTTGATTTTGCCGACGACGGGGCGGTACATGCATATCCCCTATCGTTCGATGCTGCCAAAGGGCGTGAAGAACCTGATTTTGGCAGGACGGGCCACAGGCGGAGATCGTATTTCCCACGCGGCGACCCGAAACATGGCGTGCTGCGCGGTGCAGGGCCAGGGGGCGGGTGTTGCGGCTGCGTGGTCTGTGAAGAACAAAGTTGCTTTTGAGGATGTTGATATCCAAGCCATCCAGAAGGTGATTGAAGGGCAAGGGGTGCGCATCCATTGATCTGGTGTGCTTGGTTGGTTTCGATGGCTGGAAAGCTGTAAATGGCCGTTAGTGAAAATCGCGTGATTTGGGGATGACACACGCGTCACGTGGATGACCATGTGGCGGGCTAGGTAGCGCTTTTTTGATCTCGTCAGCGTGGGCAAGTGTCGTAACGATTGTGTCATCAGACAAGCGGTCTAGTGCATCGCTTCGATCTTCTAAGTGGTGGGCGACCAAGTGGATTACGCCATCTGCGCGTTGCACGATACCAGTCACATCAATCACGCGCGCGTTCATGATTACTTTGCGGAATGCCTCCATCATCTTTGGCCAAATCACTAAATTAGCGACCCCAAGTTCGTCTTCTACGGTTATGAAGCACACTCCTTTTGCACTACCCGGGCGTTGACGGATCAGAACAATGCCAGCCAGCTTTACTCGTTGGCCGTTTCGCATGTGGTCAAGTGATTTGGTCGTTGTGTACCCTTGCTTGGTCATGCTTTTGCGTAAGAAGGCCATTGGGTGCGCCTTCAGGGACAATCGGGTGGTCTGGTAATCTGCAACGACATGCTCGCAAAGGGGCATTTGAGGTAGAGTAAACTGTACTTCACCACCTTCGTCTGGCTTGTCTTGAAATAGTGGTAAATCGGGTGCGTCTTGAAGGGCGCGAGCGTCCCAGAGAGCTTGCCGCCTATCTAGTTGCATTGAGCGCAGAGCATCCGCTGCCGCTAATTTACGGATTGTCCCTGCATCAAGGTGGGCGCGTTTTTTGATATCAAGCAAATCTGTGAAAGGCATATGGCGTGCCTGCATAATTCGGTGGGCCATGTCCTGCCGCATTCCGTCAATTTGGCGTAGGCCAAGGCGCACGGCAAAAGTGCTTTTGCTTTTCCCTATGCTTAGGGGCTCTAGAGTATTGTCCCAATCGCTGTAATTTACATCGGGCGGGTGGACCGTAACGCCATGCTCGCGGGCGTCTCGGACAATCTGAGCGGGTGCATAAAAGCCCATAGGTTGTGAGTTTAGTAGAGCGGTGCAAAAAACGTCTGGATAATGACATTTGATCCAACTCGAAACATAAACAAGATGAGCAAAGCTTGCGGCGTGACTTTCTGGAAATCCGTAATCGCCGAACCCTTTGATCTGATGAAAACAGCGGTTTGCAAAGTCTGGATCATAACCGCGCCTGATCATGCGTCCGACCATTTTTTCTTCTAGTGCACCAATCGTGCCGCGTGATCTAAACGTAGCCATTGCCTTGCGTAGCTGATTTGCCTCATCTGGCGAGAATTCAGCTGCCACCATGGCCACTTTCATAGCTTGCTCCTGAAAGATCGGCACGCCTTTAGTTCGATGCAGAACTTTTTTCAGTTCATCTGGGTCATGGGGCGCGGCAGGGGACGGGTATTCCTCGGGCTCTTTGCCGCTACGCCTGCGTAAATATGGATGCACCATGTCGCCTTGGATTGGGCCAGGTCGGACAATCGCAACTTGAATGACTAGGTCGTAAAACTCGCGCGGCTTGAGCCTCGGCAGCATGTTCATTTGCGCCCTGCTTTCAACCTGAAATACTCCAAGGCTGTCGCCTTTGCACAGCATATCATAGACTGCTTCGTCGTCTTGTTTGACTGTAGCAAGGGTAACTTCGCGCCCATGATATACTTTGATCAGATCAAAGGCCTTTCGAATGCAGGTCAGCATTCCAAGCGCTAGCACATCTACCTTAAGGATGCGTAACTCCTCTATGTCGTCTTTGTCCCACTCAATAAAACTTCGGTCTGGCATTGCACCATTTCCGATGGGCACTGTGTGGCTTAGCGGGCTTTCGGTTAGAATGAAGCCGCCCACGTGCTGGCCGAGGTGGCGGGGCATTCCAATCATTTGATCTGCAATTTTAATTGTACGTGCGAGCAAAGGATCACTTAAATCAAGCCCGGCTTGTTTTGCTTCACGGGCACCCACTTCACGCCCCCATGATCCCCAAATTGTTTTGGAAAGCGCGGATGTGATGTCTTCGGACAGTCCCATGATCTTCCCCACTTCGCGCACGGCTATGCGGGGGCGGTAGTGAATTACAGTAGCACACAGGGCTGCGCGATTGCGGCCATAGGTGTCATAGATATGCTGAATGACTTCTTCGCGCCGTTCGTGCTCAAAATCTACGTCGATGTCTGGGGGCTCTTTACGCTCTTCGCTTATGAACCGTTCAAACAGCATATCATTGGTTGCCGGATCAACTGCCGTTATACCAAGGACGTAACATACCGCAGAGTTGGCGGCAGACCCACGCCCTTGGCACAAGATGGGCGGTTTGCATTTATACCGTGCGAAATTCACAATATTTTGGATGGTCAGGAAATACTGCGCAATATCCAGCTTGGCGATGAGCGCCAACTCTTTGTGTAGAGTGGCAGTAACAGTCGTGGGAACGCCTTCGGGGTAGCGCCAGCGAGCGCCGTCCCATGTCTGTTTCTCAAGGTGTTCTTGGGCTGTACGTCCGTGTGGCACAGTTTCTTTTGGGTATTCATAGGATAATTCCCGCAGATCGAAGTGGCACGCATCTGCAACCTCACGCGTGGCTCGCAATGCATGAGGCCACTGCGCAAAAAGCGTTTCCATTTGCGCAGGTGATTTCAAATGACGTTCTGCATTCGCCTGCAATAGAAAACCCACTCTATGAATGGTTGTCTTGTGTAAAATGCAGGTCATGACATCTTGCAGCGGACGTCGCTCGGGGGCGTGGTACTGAACATCGTTGGTGGCCAGAATAGATAACCCGTTGGCGCGGGCAATTTGATCAAGATGGTTGATCCGCGCGCGGTCATTACCGCGGTAAAGATAGCTGGCTGCGATATATTTCATACTTGGTAGGGCGCGTTGCAAGCGAGGCAGTCCGGCGCTGAAATGATCAATGTTTTCGTTTGGAATTACGATCAGTTGTACGTCTTGGCTGTGGCTGGCCAAATCGTCCAAAGTGATATCGCATGCGCCTTTGGCTTGCCATGCGCCGTCTGTCATTTGCATTTTGCCTTTGGAGAGTAGCGCGCACAGCCTGCCATACGCGGCACGATTGCGTGGGTAGGCGAGGAATGTTTCGCCTGTGACCAATTGTAAACGGCACCCGATGACAGGCGTGACTTGAGCTTTGCGAGCCTCCGCATGTAACCGCACAACACCAGCCATTGTATTAAGGTCTGCGCAGCCAAGTTTGTCATAACCTAATGCATTAGCGGTCACCGCAAGATCAACTGCATCCGAAGCGCCGCGTAAAAACGAAAAACAGGTGCTTATCCCAAGCTCTACAAAAGGGCTGGGAGGGTTTTTAATAAAGCCTTCTTCATCTTCAATTGTGCGCTTCTCATGCTGATGATCATTTTGGGGCATTAGGCAAACATCCCATGGATGAACCAGCGCGGATCACCGCCGCGCCCATCTTCATGCAGGCCCTCACGATAGAGCCAGATGCGGCGCCCTGTTTGATCCTCAATCTTGAAGTAATCGCGCAAACGTGTACCGGGTCGGTCCTTCCACCACTCTGGAGCAATGCGTTCAGGCCCAGCATAACGTGTGACGCGGTGGTTTTTTCTGCGCCATATAAATTGTGCGGGGGGCCCTTCGGGTACAGCGTAAAGGACATGCACTTCTTCGGGTATATCCAACAGCCTGATCGGGCGTTCTTTTATCAATTCAGCAGTTTGGGGCGGCGGAGCGCCGAAATTGCTTATACGTCGCTGAGCACGCTCGGGGACATGACTTTCATACACCACCGGATACGACACTGATCGCGGACCAAATTTGGCGGTAAGCCGGTCCAAAAGTTGTGTCAGCTGTAGATCACTGTGTGCTTCACCTCCTAATTGGGTTTGCACTATTTGGATCGCTTCAACGCCACCTGCTGTAAGTGTGATCAGGTCAAAGCCAAACCCCGGGTTTATGCGCTCAAGCTTGTCTCGAAACAGGCTGTGTAAATGGACCGGATCACGGGTACTGGCTGCGGTGGCGACATCTATGTGGCTGACATCGCCATCGGTTCTGTAAACTGTCAAATTTAGATAGCGACACCCCATTCCTGCGTTCTGCAGTGCGTCACAGAGATTGTCGCACAGTTGTGGTAAATAGGGCGCGGGGTCGAATATTGGTTCTGGGAGCCGGCTTTGTGCGGAAAAACGCGGTTTTGCTTCAACGCTTGCTACTGGTTCTGCAAGCTTACCCAAGGCCTGATCCAAGCGCACTAGTGGGTTAGCGGTTAGGGCTGCTTTGACAAATCTGCGCGCCAAAGAGAGGCGAGGCACATTCATAAGTGCCCCGATTGTTTTGAGCCCAAGACGTTGCAGAAGCAGTACTGTTTCTGCACTCAGCCGAAGACCACTTACGGACAAAGGGCTAAGTCTTTGTGCGATTTCACCTTCTGTACATATGCTGCGCACGGTGCCAAAGCGCGCCAATGCCCACGCGGCCCCTTGGGTTGGTGCAATTGCGAGACGTGATGTTAACCCAAGTAGTGAGAACTGCGTTTCCATTTCGATCAACATCGCATCTTCGTCGCCGAAAAGATGTGCGGATCCCGTTGTATCCAAGATCAGCCCATCTGCGCCATCGCTCGCGGTCCACGGACACCAACGCCGCGCCCAGAGTACAAGCCGTTCTAGGGCAGCTTTGTCCCCTTCTCGGTCGGCGTATTCTGTTTGTAACTCAGGGCAAATTGCCCTCATGTCGACGACGCGTGCACCGATTTGAACGCCCATGGTTCGTGCGGTGCGATTAGTAGCATGAATCACAGGGCCATGGGTTCCCTCAACGATTAGGGTCAATGGTATGTCATCAGCCGGTGAGTTGCCTTGCCGTTCCATCACGCGCTCCCACCTCTCTATTGCGAGGTAGGGGAAGTGGATCGACACAATCCGTCGTCCGGTCATAAGTGACCGTCCATTTGGCAGGCCGTGCGTGATGCGCGCGAAACAAGTCGAGAGACCAGCGCGGCATACCTGGTGCCTGTTGATCGTGAGGATGAAGCGCAGAGGGGGCCGAGCCAATGCGCCAGCGCGCGCGTGCAGCACTCAGGTTCGGGGTTGCTGCATGGCGGATCAGCCAGCACGGCACATTTGATGCCTCTGAGCGGAGCGCGAGCCGTTTTGTAGCCGTGAAATCTACTGCGTTTGGGTCGCCCCAAAGCTCTCCGATGACCGCTGCGAGTGTGTGGCATCGCAAGCTGTTTTCTAGGGTCCACAACACATCGACGGGGCGGGATAGATTGATGGTAATGATGGCTCGCCCCGCACCAATACCTGCAAGATAGGGCCGTCCCGTTTCGCGTGCTGACAGGTGATCTTGCACCCATAGGATAGGAGCATGGGTGCGCGGCAAACATGAAAGGACATACGCCAGCGCCGCGGCGTCTGTGGCCGTTTCTGGGAAAACTTCCGATAAAGTATGACGGACTGGCCCGGCTTGCTGCGGGTGAGAAAACTTTTTCTTTTGAAGAAATATCGGCTCCATACACGGCACTTTGATTCCCAAATGTTCTTACTTTGTTCTACACTTCAGAAAGGCATGGGTCAAATGCCCCGATGCGCAAAGTTGGGCCGGTTGAGTGTCGAGGATATGATGATTTGGCTGAACTGGTTTCAGCAAGCAAGCGGCGCCGCCGTTGGGAGTATCAAGGGGCGCTTGGCCCCCTGATTTGTTTTATTAGCCTACAACGTTGAATTCGGGGCCGTAGGGGTAGCCGGTGATGTTTTCGTTGCCGTCTTCTGTGATGACCAGGATGTCATGCTCGCGGTAACCTCCAGCACCGGGTGTGCCTTCGGGGATGGTCAGCATTGGCTCCATTGAAATCACCATTCCGGGCTCAAGCACCGTGTCGATGTCCTCACGCAGCTCTAATCCTGCTTCGCGCCCGTAGTAGTGGGACAGCACGCCGAAGGAATGCCCGTAACCGAACGTACGATATTGCAGCAAATCGCGCTCAGCGAAGAAGTCGTTGATCTGCTCGGTGACCTGCGCGCAACTCATTCCGGGTTTCAGCAGGCTCATGCCCAGCTCATGTGCCGCGACGTTTGCTTCCCAAATCTTTAAGCTGGCGGGGTCTACATTTTCAACAAATAACGTCCGCTCAAGTGCTGTGTAATAAGCGCTGATCATTGGGAAAGTGTTCAGGCTCAAGATATCACCCGATTGCAGAGCGCGGCTTGTTACGGGGTTATGTGCGCCGTCAGTGTTGATGCCCGATTGAAACCACACCCACGTATCGCGGTATTCCGCATCGGGGAACCGCTTGGCGATTTCTAACTCCATTGCATCGCGACCTGCCATTGCCACATCAATCTCACGAGTGCCCGCTTTGATCGCATCTTTTATGGCGTAGCCGCCCACATCGGCAACTTGCGCGCAGGCGCGGATAAGTTCAATTTCAGCCGCGGATTTATGCATTCGTTGGCGCATCGTGACAGGTGCCATATCAACTTTTGCTTTGGGCGATAAGAACGCATCCATCAGCTCGGACTGGCTCAACGTCAGGTGATCGGCCTCATATCCGATGGTCTTGCCCGCCCCAGTGACAGACAAAATTGCGCGCCAATAGTTGTTTCGCTGCCAGTCGGTGTAGGTGATGTTGTCGCCGCTACTTCTGCGCCAAGGTTGTGCTGCATCGATGCCCGCACTGATCGTGACATCTTCGGTTTGGGTCACGACAATCGCGTAGGGGCGGCCGAAGGCGCAGTAAAGAAACCCCGAGTAGTAGGCCACGTTATGCATTGATGTGAACACGCACGCGTCCACCCCGTTGGCCTGCATATCTGCTCGCAGGCGTTTTAGGCGGTTGGCATATTCAGAAGCATCAAAAGGCAGGGATTTTTCACCCTGATGAAAGCGGTAAAATTCTGGACGTTCCATGACAATGGTTCCTTCACAAACGTGCCGGAATGCCAATCAAGGAAGCCGATCTCCCTCAACCGCATCACGGCAAAGAAAATCCCGGCGTTCAGGAAATGGGGATAATGGGCGTGCAATACATGCTGGCGACGCCATCGCCTGCCCACTCCGCAAGATGGCCTGAGTCTGCTTTTGAAAGCAAGCAAATTTCAAATTGGTACAAGAAGTTTGGGGCTAAAGCCACCACGCGTTTTGCGCAAGGATTTGACAAGCATCACAACACATTGGCGTATTGTGTCAGTACCCAAAAAGGAAAACACCATGGATACGTTTGATGAAGATTTGTTTCTCAAAGGGCTTGAGCAGCGCAAGGCGACACTTGGTGCAGAGTACGTTGAGAAAAACCTTGCTGCGGCGGATGATTTCACCCGTCCGTTTCAAGAGGCCATGACCGCTTGGTGTTGGGGGTTTGGCTGGGGGGATGATGTTATTGACGCCAAGACGCGCTCTATGATGAACCTGTCGATGATTGGTGCGCTTGGTAAGATGTCTGAATGGGAAACCCATTGTCGTGGTGCGCTCAAGAACGGTGTTAGCCAAGACGAAATTCGCGCTATCATTCACGTCATCGCAATTTACTGCGGCGTACCCCAGGGGCTTGAGTGTTTCCGCGTGGCGCGCAAAGTGTTGAACGAACAGAGCGTTGAGTAATGGCGCCTGCTACTCGTGGATGGCTTCAATTGACACATGTGTCGAGGTAGAGCTGACGTGCGGCAGTGACGAGATTTTCTCACCCAAAACGCGGCGGTAGTCGTCTGTGCTGACGGTGCGCACTTTCAACAAATAGTCAAACGCCCCCGCGATCATGTGGCACATCTCAACTTCGGGGATTTTGCGCACCGCTTCGTTGAAGGCGCGCAGGGCGGTCTCGCGGGTGTCGGCCATCTTCACCTCAACAAAAGCTACGTTGCTGCGGCCCAATTTGCGTTGGTCGATGTTGGCGCGAAACCCCGTGATATAGCCAAGCTGTTGTAATTTCTTGAGCCGGATTTGGCAGGGCGTCTTAGATAGGCCCACGCGCTCAGCGATACTGCTGACGGAAGCACGGCCATCAACAGCCAGCACATCTAATATTGCGTAATCTATCCGGTCAATCGAACTATACATGTAATTCTCAATGTTTGATCTGGCTAAAATATTCCTAAAAATAGGTTTGATAAAACTACTTTGGATTAATTTATAGTCAATCTGACTTTTGCGTTGGTTGTAAGTTGCTCTCAGTCTTTTTGGGAGGGGCGTTTGGCCATGGATTACTCAGCAAAGCGTGCCGCTATTCGCGCACAGCACACCGCAGACGAAGCGCTGCTTATTTCGCAGCTAACTACACAGGCAGCGTTTACGCCCGAATTCCATAACGCTGCGCATCACCGCGCTGTTGGATTGGTCAACGCCATTCGCAACGACAAAAAGCCAAGCCTCATGGAGGTGTTTTTGGCAGAATATGGGTTGTCGACCGAGGAAGGTGTTTCGCTAATGTGTTTAGCCGAAGCATTGTTGCGGGTGCCAGATGCGACCACCATTGATGCGCTGATCGAAGACAAGATCGCGCCATCTGAATGGGCAAAGCACTTGGGTAATTCCAGCTCGCCTTTGGTGAACGCGTCTACTTGGGGCCTGATGCTGACGGGCAAAGTACTGACCGATGGGCAGGGCGTTGCGTCCGTGTTGCGCGGTGCGGTGCGCCGTCTGGGGGAACCTGTTATTCGCAAAGCGGTAGCCCGCGCGATGAAAGAGCTGGGCGCGCAATTCGTACTGGGTCAAACGATTGAAGCGGCCGTCAAACGCGGGCTGGCCCAAACCAAGCGCGGTTACACTTACTCATATGACATGCTGGGCGAGGCCGCGATGACCGCGGATGATGCACAGGCGTTTTATGATGCATATGCCGATGCGATTGAGCGCCTTGCGGCGTCATGCACGCAGGCAGATATTCGTGACAATCCTGGCATCTCAATCAAGCTTTCTGCCTTGCACCCAAGATACGAGTTTGGCCAAGCTGATCGTGTGATGCGTGAGTTGGTGCCGCTGACCCTTGGCCTTGCGCAGCAAGCGAAGGCTGCGGGGATGGGGCTTAATATTGACGCAGAGGAGGCGGACCGCCTTGATCTGTCACTTGATGTGATTGAGGCCGTGTTATCTGATCCGTCTTTGGCGGGATGGGACGGCTTTGGTGTGGTTGTGCAGGCATACGGCAAACGTGCTGCCGCCTCTATTGATTGGCTCTATGCGCTGGCCCAGAAACTTGACCGCAAAATCATGATCCGCTTAGTGAAAGGGGCCTATTGGGATACCGAGATTAAGCGCGCCCAAGTTGAAGGCCTGAACGACTATCCTGTCTTCACTAAAAAGCGGGCCACGGATGTGTCATATCTGTGCTGTGCGCAAAAATTGCTTGGCTACACGGATAGGATTTACCCGCAATTTGCGACGCACAACGCCCACTCTGTTGCTGCTATTCTTGAGATGGGCGCTGAGCGTGACGCGTATGAATTTCAACGGCTCCATGGCATGGGCGAGGCGCTGCATGATGTGGTGGTGCAAAGTGAAAATATCCGCTGCCGCATTTACGCGCCCGTGGGCACCCACGAAGATTTGCTGGCCTATCTGGTGCGCCGCCTTTTGGAGAACGGGGCGAATAGCTCGTTTGTAAATCAAATTGTTGATAAGGCGGTTCCTGCCGAGGTGGTCGCCGCCAGCCCGTTTAAAGATGCGTTGGCGAGTGGCGCTGTGTTACCCAAACCGGCGGATATTTATGCGCCCGAACGGCTGAACTCGCGTGGTTGGGATTTGCACAATACCCACGACGTGGATCAGTTAGAGGCTGCGCGTCTGCCGTATCAAAACCACGTTTGGGATTTACGCAGTAAGGGCGGTGAGCAGGTAGATGTATTTGACCCTGCCGCGCCACAGGTTTTGGTGGGCAAACTGACCTACATGACCGAGGCACAAACGCATGAGGCAATCGCACGTGCGGTGTCGTGGAACGTATCAGCGGCGGAACGTGGGGATGTGTTGCGCAAAGCGGCCAATCTCTATGAGGCGCATTTCGGTGAGTTGTTTGCATTACTTGCCCGCGAGGCCGGCAAAACCGCGATGGATGCAGTGGGCGAATTGCGTGAGGCTGTTGATTTTCTGCGGTACTACGCGGCCCGTAGCGTTGAACTCTCTGCGCCTGCGCGTGGTATCTTTACGTGCATTTCGCCGTGGAATTTTCCGCTGGCGATTTTCACGGGCCAAATTGCGGGGGCGCTTGCCGCTGGTAATGGCGTTTTAGCCAAACCCGCTGAGGCAACAACCTTGATCTCATTGCGGTCGACAGAACTTTTGCATGAGGCGGGTGTTCCCGCCGATGTGTTGCAGCTTTTGCCTGGCCGTGGGGATGTGGTTGGAAAAGCCTTGAGCAGTGATGCGCGGATTGATGGTATTTGCTTTACCGGCTCAACCGCAACTGCGCAGTCGATCAACCGCGCGATGGCTGCCAATGTTGCCCCCCATGCGCCACTTATTGCAGAGACAGGTGGGCTGAACGCGATGATTGTCGACAGCACCGCGCTGCCCGAACAGGCGGTGCGGGATATTGTGGCATCTGCTTTTCAGTCTGCGGGGCAACGGTGCTCGGCGCTTCGGGTGCTTTATGTGCAACAAGACGTCGCGGATAAAATGCTGACGATGCTCTACGGGGCGATGGATGAGTTGCGTGTAGGCGCACCGTGGGATTTGGCAACGGATATAGGCCCTGCAATTGATGCGGCTGCGAAAGCCAAGATTGATGCACATATCAAGATAGCGCAGCATGAAGGGCGATTGCTGCATCAGGTTTCAGTGCCAAGCGAAGGTCATTTTGTGGCGCCAAGCGTGATCCGTGTGAACGGCATTTCTGATCTGCGCGAGGAAATCTTTGGCCCTGTCTTGCACGTAGCCACTTTTGCAGCGTCGGATTTGATGCGCGTAATGGCCGACATTAATGCCACGGGTTACGGGCTAACTTTTGGGATGCACAGCCGAATTGATGATCGGATCGCGTTGGCGTCGCGCACCGTGAACGCGGGCAACATCTATATTAACCGCAATCAGATCGGTGCCGTGGTGGGGTCTCAACCGTTTGGGGGCGAGGGGATGTCGGGCACTGGGCCGAAGGCAGGTGGTCCAAATTATGTTGCGCGGTTCACCAAGCCCGAAGCCCGCGTGATTGCGCATACTGAGCAGCGCAGCGTTGCGACCGATCGGGTTCAGGCTGTAATTGATGCGGCGCAACTGTCAGGTGCGGCTTTGGACAGCCAGGTTTTTCCGGGACCAACGGGTGAATCGAACCGCATGACAACCCACGGGCGCGGAACGGTCTTGTGCCTTGGGCCGGGACCGCAAGCGGCAGCACAGCAAGCTGAGGCAGCAGAACAGGCGGGGTGTTATCCGATTATGGCAACGTCAGGCTTGCTGTTAGATGGCGCAATAAACGGTGAGGTGACAGCAGAAGCGCTGAGTACGTTGCAGGGTTTTGCGGCAGTTGTGAGTTTTGCCGCCCCCGAGCAGTTGCGTGACTACCGTGTGGCTTTGGCCGCAAGAGACGGCGCGTTGATCCCATTGTTGAGTGAGGGGGATTTTGCGCGCTGGCTTACCCATGAGCGGCACGTTTGTGTTGATACAACGGCTGCGGGCGGCAATGCGCAACTGCTTAATGCAGGCAGCTAAGCTTGGATCAAAACGCAGGCGCCGCTGTTATAGTGTGAAGCGGTGCCTGCGATGTTCTGTATGGGCTAGGCCCACTTATAATTGAAGCTAACGCTGATCCGGTCTTCTTCGGACATGTTCATGGGCACTTCGTGGCGCAGCCAGCTTTCCCAAAGCAAAACATCTCCGACGGCAGGTTTGGCGTACACGAATGTTTTTAGCTCTTCCCGTGCGTTCGCGGTGCGGGGTGGTGCCGCCATCATCATTTGTGAACGTGGGTCTTCAAGTTTCAGCGCCGAGGTGTCTTCGGGCATGGCTACATAGGTGGTTCCAGAAATAACCGAATGGGGGTGGATGTGGGATGTGTGGATGCCACCTTCTGGCAGGATGTTTATCCAGATGTCTTCCAACACCAATTCACGGTCCCCCAAGTCAAAACACAGGTCCTTGGCAAATTCAGCTACGTGTTTATCGAGCGCATCCACCACATCCTTGAAGATCGGAAAGCGCCACGGCAAATCCGTAAGGGACGCATAGCTGGTGTAGCCTGCATAGCCGTTTTGCTCGCACCACTCTTGGCCAGCCTCATCATCTTCTGCGATGACATAGCAGGATTGCTCCAGCTCGGTTGGGTCAATTTTGCCGTGCTGTGACAGAGCGGCTGAATAAAGGCGGGTTGCGAAGAGCGATTTAATCTGTGTCATGGCGCAGTCGATACCTGATCGCCTTGCGTCAAGCCAGTGTCATTGACCGTCCCGACGATGATGCGGGGTGGTTCTTCCCTTTTGGCCCATACTGCGGGCGATAAAAACAAAGGGGTTGCGTGGTTTCACTATCCCCCCTATACGGCCAGCTTCTACACCCACTCCACCAGAATCGGGGTGACCCTCGGGGGCCCGCTGGTGATGTTGAAAAAGGAATAGTCCAATGGACGCTAAAGAACTCCGCGATAAGTCGCCGGATCAGCTTCGCGAAGACCTCGCATCGCTCAAAAAAGAAAGCTTTAACCTGCGGTTTCAGCAGGCGACTGGCCAACTTGAGAACACAGCACGTATGCGCCAAGTCCGTCGTGACGCGGCACGTGTAAAAACAATTCTGAACGAAAAAGCAGCATCTGCTGCAGCGGAGGCTTAACCTATGCCCAAGCGTATCCTGCAAGGTGTTGTCACAAGCAACCAAAACGAGCAAACCGTCACTGTATCGGTTGAGCGTCGCTTCACACACCCCGTTCTGAAAAAGACCATCCGTAAGTCCAAGAAGTACCGGGCGCACGATGAGAAGAATTCTTTTAATGTTGGTGACCTCGTTCGTATCATCGAATGTGCGCCGCGTTCTAAGACAAAGCGTTGGGAAGTTCTGACAGACTAAGTCAGGCTTCACAGCTTAATCGAAACCCTGGGGATAGGGCACGCATCGCCCCCCAAAGGTCGGGAGAAACCAAATGATCCAGATGCAGACCAACCTGGATGTTGCTGACAACAGCGGCGCTCGCCGTGTTCAGTGCATTAAGGTGTTGGGTGGCTCTAAGCGTAAGTACGCTTCCGTAGGTGACATCATTGTCGTCTCGGTTAAAGAAGCCATCCCACGTGGCCGTGTGAAAAAAGGCGACGTCCGTAAGGCCGTAGTTGTTCGCACCGCTAAAGAAGTTCGTCGCGAAGACGGCACAGCAATTCGCTTTGACCGTAACGCAGCAGTTATCCTGAACACCAACGGTGAGCCAATCGGCACACGTATCTTCGGGCCAGTTGTTCGCGAATTGCGCGCCAAAAACTTCATGAAAATCATCTCGCTCGCGCCGGAGGTGCTGTGATATGGCTGCTAAGTTGAAAAAAGGTGACACTGTCATCGTGATCGCTGGCAAAGACAAAGGCAAAACAGGCACAATTCAGTCTGTTGACCCGTCCGCTGGCAAGGCTGTTGTCGAAGGCGTTAACATCGCCATCCGCCACACACGCCAATCGCAGACAAGCCAAGGTGGCCGCATTCCAAAAGCAATGCCCATCGAGCTGTCGAACCTCGCGTTTGCCGACAAGAACGGCAAAGCAACACGCGTCGGCTTCAAAATGGAAGGCGACAAGAAAGTTCGCTTCGCCAAAACCACGGGAGACGTGATTGATGCTTGATACAGCAAACTACACCCCCCGTCTGAAGTCTCTTTACAACGACACCATTCGTGCGTCGATGAAAGAAGAGTTCGGCTACAAGAACGACATGCAGATCCCGCGTTTGGACAAAATTGTTCTGAACATCGGTGCGGGCGCTGAAAGCGTTAAAGACAGCAAGAAGGTGAAAGCGGCTCAGGAAGATCTGACTGCAATCGCTGGTCAAAAAGCTGTTGTTACAATGGCCAAGAAATCAATCGCGGGCTTCCGGGTTCGTGAAGATATGCCTCTTGGTACCAAAGTAACATTGCGCGGCGAGCGTATGTACGAATTCCTTGATCGCTTTATCACCATCGCAATGCCTCGTATCCGCGACTTCCGCGGCATCTCGGGTAAGTCATTCGATGGCCGTGGCAACTACGCCATGGGTATGAAAGAGCACATCGTGTTCCCTGAAATCGACTTTGATAAAGTCGACGAAGTCTGGGGCATGGACATCATCATCTGCACTACCGCGCCAACGGATGCGGAAGCCAAGGCACTGTTGAAAGCTTTCAACATGCCCTTCAATTCGTAAGCGCGGAGAGGACTGAGATATGGCTAAAAAATCTATGATCGAACGCGAGAAAAAGCGTCAGCGCCTGGTGGAGAAATTTGCCGCTAAGCGTGTTGAGCTTAAGTCAATCGCGCGTGACGAAAGCAAGCCCATGGAAGAGCGGTTCAAAGCACAGCTTGAGCTGGCAAAATTGCCCCGCAACTCTTCGGCTACACGCCTTCACAACCGTTGCCAACTTACAGGCCGTCCCCACGCTTACTACCGTAAGCTTAAGGTCAGCCGTATTGCTCTTCGTGAGCTTGGCAGCCAGGGTCAAATCCCTGGTATGGTCAAGTCAAGCTGGTAAGGGAGGTTTAACAAATGAACGATCCTATCGGTGATATGTTGACACGCATCCGCAATGGTCAGATGCGCGGCAAATCCACGGTTGAAACCCCTGCGTCCAAGCTCCGTGCTTGGGTTCTGGATGTACTTGCCGACGAAGGCTACATCCGCGGTTATGAAGGCAAGACTGGCATTGATGGCCACCCTGCTTTCGAAATCAGCCTGAAATACTACGAAGGCACTCCTGTTATTCGCGAAGTGAAGCGGGTTTCTACACCTGGCCGCCGCGTTTACATGGGCGCTAATGATATTCCCACCGTCCGTCAGGGCTTGGGTGTGTCGATTGTCAGCACGTCTCGTGGCGTGATGTCGGATGCAAACGCACGCGCAGCCAACGTCGGCGGCGAAGTGCTCTGCACAGTCTTCTAAGGAGGAACAGATGTCTCGTATTGGTAAAAAACCAGTTGCTCTGCCCTCCGGTGTAGAAGCGAAAATCGACGGTCAGACCGTTGAAGTGAAAGGCCCTAAGGGTGTCCGTTCCTTCACCGCGACTGACGATGTCACACTCGCCGTTGAAGATGGTGCTTTGTCTGTGACGCCACGCGGCAAGTCCAAGCGTGCACGTCAACAGTGGGGCATGACCCGGACAATGGTTGCCAACCTGGTGACTGGTGTGACTGACGGCTTCAAAAAAGAGCTAGAGATCAACGGCGTTGGTTATCGTGCTGCCATGGAAGGCAAGAACATCAAACTGTCATTGGGTCTGTCCCATGACGTTGTGTTCCAAGTTCCAGATGGCGTTACAGTAACTGCCCCGAAGAACACACAGCTCATTGTGGAAGGTATCGACGAACAACAGGTCGGTCAGGTTGCGGCAAACATCCGCGCTTGGCGTAAGCCCGAGCCTTATAAAGGCAAGGGGATCAAGTATGTCGACGAATATATCTTCCGCAAAGAAGGTAAGAAGAAGTAAGGAACCGCAGCTATGGCTAACAGTAAAAGAACTCTGTTCCTTAAGCGCCGCCTGCGCGTTCGGAACAAACTTCGCAAGGTGAATGCAGGACGTATGCGTTTGTCCGTTCACCGTTCAAACAAAAACATCAGCGTACAGCTGATCGACGATGTAGCTGGTAAAACAGTTGCCTCAGCTTCCTCTATGGAGAAAGACTTGGGTGTCGTAGGTCAGAACAACATCGCAGCAGCAACGAAAGTTGGTGCAGTGATCGCGGAACGTGCGAAAAAAGCCGGTGTCGAAGAAGCATACTTCGATCGTGGCGGTTTCCTCTTTCACGGGAAAGTAAAGGCTTTGGCCGATGCTGCTCGTGAAGGTGGTCTGAAGATCTAAGGAGACGGAAAATGGCAGAACGTGAAAACCGTCGGGGTAAAGGTCGCGATCGCGAAGAGACCCCTGAATTCGCCGACCGTCTGGTGGCGATCAACCGTGTGTCGAAAACTGTAAAGGGTGGTAAGCGCTTTGGCTTCGCCGCACTCGTAGTTGTCGGCGATCAGAAAGGCCGTGTTGGCTTCGGTAAAGGTAAAGCGAAAGAGGTCCCCGAGGCCATTCGCAAAGCCACTGAGCAAGCAAAGCGTCAGATGATCCGTGTGCCTCTTCGCGAAGGCCGCACATTGCACCACGATATGGCTGGCCGTCACGGCGCAGGCAAAGTTGTAATGCGTACCGCCCCAACGGGTACTGGTATCATTGCTGGTGGTCCAATGCGTGCTGTGTTCGAGATGTTGGGTGTTCAGGACGTGGTTGCTAAGTCAATCGGTTCGCAGAACCCTTACAACATGATCCGCGCTACGTTGGATGGCCTCACCAAGGAAAGCAGCCCCCGTCAGGTGGCACAGCGCCGTGGTAAGAAAGTGGCTGACATCCTGCCCAAAACTGACGCTCCAGCGCCTGCCGCTGAAGCCGAAGCTTAAGGAGACTGACCAATGGCTAAAACCATCGTTGTTAAGCAAATCGGTTCACCCATTCGCCGCCCTGAAAAGCAGCGTAAGACTTTGATCGGTCTGGGCTTGAACAAAATGCACAAAACCCGTGAGCTAGAAGACACACCATCCGTTCGTGGCATGGTTAATTCTATCTCTCACATGGTTGAGATCATCGAAGAAAAAGGCTGAGCTTCGGCTTAGTTGACAGATTTGCGCCTCGCATCCGTGCGGGGCGCTTTTCGTTTGGCGTAATTGATGCGTGGAGCACCTTGATCCAAAGGCGTTGCGGGTCTATACGCCGCCAGTGGGCATCCGTTGGGCGCCCCGAATCATTTTAACGCCGTGTCCCTCCCGTTCGCTTCGGGGAGACCGTCCGGCAAAGGAGAAGCGATATGAAACTCAACGAACTACACGACAATCCCGGTGCAACCAAAAAACGCAAGCGCGTTGGTCGTGGTCCGGGTTCTGGCACTGGTAAGACTGGTGGCCGTGGTATCAAGGGTCAAAAGTCCCGTTCAGGTGTTGCGATTAAAGGTTTTGAAGGCGGGCAGATGCCCCTCTACCAACGCCTTCCAAAGCGTGGCTTCAATAAGCCGAACCGCAAGAAATTTGCAGTCATCAATCTTGGTTTGATCCAGAAGTTCATCGACGCAGGTGTTCTGGAAGCTGGCAAAATCACCGAAGATACACTGGTATCTACAGGTGTTGTGCGCCGCAAGCTTGACGGTATTCGCATTCTCGCCAAAGGCGAAGTAACAGCGAAAATTACTGCTGAAGTAACTGGCGCATCAGCTGGCGCGATCGCCGCTGTTGAAAAAGCCGGCGGTAAATTGACCGTTACTGGCCCAGCAAAAGAAGCGGCCGCTGAATAAGAGGTTGTTAGGGGCGCTTACGCCCCTTACATAACGCTTTAAGTTTTCCAAGCGCCGCCAACGGGAAGCCGTCTGGCGGCGCATTTGATTAAAAGAGACGATTGATATGGCATCAGCTGCGGAACAAATGGCCTCCAACATGTCGTGGGGGGCTTTCGGCAAAGCGACCGAATTGCGCCAGCGCATTTTATTTACGATTGGTTTGTTAATCGTCTATCGGATCGGGACCTATATCCCTGTACCCGGCATCGATGCAGACAGTCTGCGTACGTTTATGGATCAAGCGGCCAGCGGTATTGCAGGCGTCTTGGGCATGTTTACGGGTGGTGCGCTGTCGCGGATGGGTATCTTTGCCCTCGGCATTATGCCTTACATCTCAGCTTCGATTATCATTCAGCTTTTGACAGCGATGGTTCCCTATTTCGAGCAGCTGAAAAAAGAAGGCGAGCCTGGCCGTAAGAAAATCAACCAGTTCACGCGTTACGGCACAGTGGTGCTGGCGACGTTCCAAGCGTATGGGTTGGCTGTTTCGCTTGAGGCTGGCGATCTTGTGACTGATCCCGGTTGGTTCTTCCGCATTTCGTGTGTTGTGACCCTTGTGGGTGGCACGATGTTCCTGATGTGGCTTGGTGAGCAGATTACAGCACGCGGCATCGGTAATGGGATATCTCTGATTATCTTCGTTGGTATTATTGCAGAATTGCCGTTGGCCTTTGCTCAGTTCTTTAGCCAAGGCCGTTCTGGTGCACTGAACTCTGCTACGATCGTTGGTGTTCTCTTTATGATTGGGGCGACGCTTACATTTGTCGTCTTCATGGAGCGCGCTTTACGGAAAATCACCATCCAGTATCCGCGCCGCCAAGTCGGTATGAAGGTGTATGATGGCGGTTCAAGCCATTTGCCCGTCAAAGTGAACCCGGCTGGCGTTATCCCGGCGATTTTTGCATCGTCTCTGTTACTGTTGCCAACCACCCTCGCAACATTTAGCGGGAATCAAACAAGTCCGTTCATGTCGACTGTTCTTGCCTATTTCGGACCGGGTCAGCCACTTTACCTCGTGTTCTTTGCGGCAATGATCATTTTCTTCACGTTCTTTTACACTTTCAACGTCGCCTTTAAGACCGAAGAAGTTGCGGACAACCTGAAGAACCAGAACGGTTTTGTTCCCGGCATTCGCCCCGGCAAGAAAACAGCTGAGTATCTTGATTATGTCGTAACGCGTCTACTGGTGCTTGGTGCTGGCTATCTTGCGCTGGTGTGTTTGCTGCCTGAGATGATCCGCTCAAACTTGCAAATTACGGCGTATTTTGGCGGCACATCTATTCTGATTATCGTCAGCGTCGGTATGGATACGGTTCAACAAATCCAGTCGCATTTGCTCGCTCACCAGTACGAGGGCTTGATTGAAAAGTCCCAGCTAAGTGGCAAAGGCAAGGGTCGCCGGAAAAAACGCAGCCCAGTTCGCCGTTAAGATTTGATAAATTACTAAGCGCCTCTGCAAATTTATAGGGGCGTTTTGGTATCCAATAGTATACAAGCTCGGTGAATCGCCAAGAAAGACCTAAAAATATGACGAACATCATTCTCCTCGGACCTCCTGGTGCTGGTAAAGGCACCCAAGCACGCAAGCTCGTTGAGCAACGCTATATGATCCAACTCTCAACCGGTGACATGCTTCGCGAAGCAAAGACATCCGGAACCGAGATGGGCAAAAAAGTCGCGGCAGTGATGGATGCGGGGAACTTGGTGACCGATGAGATCGTTATTGGTTTGATCGAAGAAAAGCTGACCGGTGATGCAAAGGGCGGTTTCATCTTTGATGGCTTCCCGCGCACGTTGCCTCAGGCGGATGCTCTGACAAAGTTAATGGATAAGATCGGAGCATCACTTGATGCAGTGATTGAAATGCGTGTTGATGACGAGGCTCTTGTGGCTCGGATTACGGCCCGCTCAACCTGTGGTGACTGTGGTGAAGTCTATAATGATGCGACCAAGCCACAGCCAGCAGATGGTAAGTGCTCGAACTGCGGCAGTAGCAATTTCCAGCGACGCGCAGATGACAACGAAGACAGCCTGAAGACGCGTCTGATGGCTTATTATAAACAGACCAGCCCGCTGATTGGTTATTATTACGCCAAGGATCAGCTGTCTTCGGTGAACGGTCTTGGTGAAATCGGTGACGTTGCTGGCGAAATCAACGCTATTCTGGATTGATTGATCAACCTCATATTGACGCTTGAGCCAAAAGGCCCTAGCTAGCCCTATCTGCCCCGCTCATCTGAGTCGGGGTAGTTGCGCTTTTTGAGTGCAAAATATCTCGATATGACAAAGGACTTTCCGTCCGATGTTGTGAAAAAAGGGTCTGGAACTACGGATCCGCAACTGAAAAAGGAAGAGAACATTGGCTCGTATTGCCGGCGTTAACGTCCCGACGAATAAGCGCGTCGTGATTGCCCTCACTTATGTTACTGGCATTGGGAACACCTCTGCTTATGCGATTTGCGAAGCGTTGGGGATCGACCTCACGCGCCGCGTGAATGAACTTTCCGATGCGGAAATTTTGTCACTGCGTGAGCACATCGACGAAAACTACACCGTTGAAGGCGACCTGCGTCGTGAAACAACGATGAACATCAAGCGTCTGATGGATCTTGGTTGCTACCGTGGCCTGCGTCACCGTCGTAACCTGCCTGTCCGTGGTCAGCGCACACACACTAACGCTCGTACTCGCAAAGGCCCCGCAAAGGCCATTGCTGGTAAGAAGAAATAAGGGGGACTGATCCATGGCTCGTGATAAGACCCGCACTAAGAAAAAAGAACGTAAGAATATCGCCGCCGGCGTTGCTCACGTAAACTCTTCTTTCAACAACACAAAAATCCTCATCTCAGATGTGCAAGGCAACGCGATTTCTTGGTCGTCAGCTGGCACAATGGGCTTCAAAGGCTCACGTAAGTCTACGCCATATGCGGCGCAGATGGCGGCTGAAGATGCTGGTAAAAAAGCGCAAGAGCACGGCGTGAAAACGCTTGAAGTCGAAGTGCAAGGTCCCGGTTCAGGCCGTGAATCTGCACTGCGTGCTTTGGCTGCAGTTGGTTTCAACATCACATCTATCCGTGACGTGACACCAATGGCGCACAACGGTTGCCGCCCACCAAAGCGTCGCCGCGTATAATATCTGAATACCCTTGGGGCCGCGTCTCGCACACGGCCCCATTTCGTCATTTTTAACCTCGAGAGCGCTCCTTTTAGGACATGGAAGGAACGCAAGAATGGAGGGACGCATGATCCATAAGAATTGGCAAGAACTGATCAAGCCACAGCAATTGGCTGTAAAGCCCGGCAACGATCCTGCACGTCAGGCAACTGTTGTAGCTGAACCGCTTGAGCGTGGTTTCGGTTTGACGTTGGGCAACGCCCTGCGCCGTATTTTGATGTCATCACTTCAGGGTGCTGCCATTACTGCGGTCCAAATCGACAATGTTCTGCACGAGTTTTCAAGCGTTGCCGGTGTACGTGAAGACGTAACCGACATCATCTTGAACCTTAAAGGCGTTGCGATCCGCATGGACGTAGAAGGCCCCAAGCGGGTTTCTATCCAAGCTAAGGGTCCAGGCGTTGTGACTGCTGCCGACATTTCCGAGTCTGCTGGCGTTGAAGTTTTGAACAAAGACCACGTGATCTGTCACCTTGACGATGGCGCGGACGTGTTCATGGAACTGACCGTCAACACGGGCAAAGGCTACGTTGCTGCGGACAAGAACAAACCAGAAGATGCGCCTATCGGCATGATGGCAATTGATGCGATCTACTCACCTGTCAAAAAGGTAAGCTATGACGTTCAGCCAACACGTGAAGGTCAGGTTCTGGATTATGACAAGCTGACACTTAAGCTTGAAACAGATGGTTCAATCACGCCAGACGATGCTGTTGCTTACGCAGCGCGCATTCTGCAGGACCAGTTGTCTATCTTTGTGAACTTTGATGAGCCTGAAAGCGCATCCGCTGCACAAGAAGATGATGGGCTTGAATTTAACCCGCTGCTTCTCAAGAAAGTGGACGAGTTGGAATTGTCTGTTCGTTCAGCAAACTGCCTGAAGAACGACAACATTGTCTACATTGGTGATCTTATCCAGAAAACCGAAGCTGAAATGCTCCGCACGCCTAACTTTGGCCGTAAGTCTTTGAATGAAATCAAAGAAGTATTGTCAGGCATGGGCTTGCACCTCGGCATGGATGTTGAGGACTGGCCACCGGACAACATTGAAGATCTGGCTAAGAAGTTCGAAGACAACTTCTAAGTTGATATTACGCGGAGCGGGCCGATATGTGATCCGCTCTGCATACAGACTGGGCAATCCCGCCCCAATTTGGAGGGCTGACACGCATCAGACCCTCGCTACAAAGCATAATTAGGAGATAAGAAATGCGTCACGCAAAAGGTTACCGCCGCCTAAACCGCACACACGAGCACCGTAAGGCGCTGTTTGCAAACATGGCTGGCTCGCTCATCGAGCATGAGCAAATCAAAACAACACTGCCAAAGGCGAAAGAACTTCGTCGCGTTATCGAAAAATTGGTAACATTGGGTAAAAAAGGCGACCTGCACTCACGTCGTCAGGCTGCAAGCCGTTTGAAGCAAGACGCATATGTTGCAAAATTGTTTGAAGTTCTCGGACCACGCTACAAAGACCGCCAAGGTGGTTACGTGCGCGTTCTGAAAGCGGGCTTCCGTTACGGTGACATGGCGCCGATGGCGATCATCGAGTTTGTTGATCGTGACCGCGATGCAAAAGGTGCAGCAGACCGTGCGCGTACCGAAGCGGCAGAGGCTGCTGCTGAGTAAGGCGTCACGCTCTACATTTGAATTCGGGCCCCGTCGCAGAGATGCGGTGGGGCTTTTTCTATTTCGGCTAAGTCTGTTGAACTTGTCGATAGATAATCAGCAGCTTCCCCTCGGCTCTTCATGGGCGTAGTTTCGACGTATGACTGATCTCTTCGCCACGTCTGAGCCTGAAGCCTCTGCCGGCCCGCGTCCGCTGGCGGACCGATTGCGTCCACAGTCGCTCGCAGACGTTATTGGTCAGCAGCACGTCCTTGGCGCTGAGTCGCCGCTTGGTGTAATGCTCGCGTCGGGTAGTTTGTCATCTTTAATTTTTTGGGGCCCTCCGGGTGTTGGCAAGACCACAATCGCACGCCTGCTGGCCCATGAGACTGACCTCCACTTTGTGCAGATCAGCGCCATTTTCACGGGTGTGCCTGAGCTACGAAAAGTATTTGAAGCGGCCAAAATGCGCAGGGCCAACGGGCAGGGTACGCTTCTGTTCGTGGATGAGATTCACAGGTTTAACAAAGCGCAGCAGGACGGGTTCTTGCCGCATATGGAAGACGGTACGATCTTACTGGTGGGGGCGACGACGGAGAACCCTAGCTTTGAATTGAATGCAGCCGTTATGTCGCGCGCGTCCGTGATGGTTCTTGAACGTTTGTCGACCGACGACTTAGAGCGACTTGCGCAGCGCGCGGAGGCCGAGTTGGGGCGTGACTTGCCGCTTGATGGCGATGCGCGCCGCGCGCTTTTGGAAATGGCGGACGGGGATGGTCGCGCCGCCCTTAACTTGATCGAACAAGTAGCAGCTTGGAAAGTTACGTCGCCACTTGATGCAGCCCAGCTGAGTACCCGCTTGATGCGGCGTGCAGCGCAGTACGACAAAAGTGGCGACGCGCATTACAACCTAATCAGTGCGTTGCATAAATCTGTGCGCGGCTCGGACCCTGATGCGGCGCTTTATTGGTTCGCCCGTATGTTGGATGGCGGGGAAGACCCACGCTTTTTGGCGCGCCGCATAACACGGATGGCGGTGGAAGATATTGGCCTTGCAGATCCCCAAGCCCAAGCAGTGTGTTTACAGGCGTGGGAAACGTACGAGCGGCTTGGTAGTCCGGAGGGGGAGTTGGCACTTGCGCAGGCTCTGACCTATATCGCGCTGGCCCCTAAATCGAACGGTGTTTACGTGGCCTACAAAGCCGCGCGTGCTGCCGCCAAGGCAACCGGTTCAGCGCCTCCGCCTAAACATATTCTGAATGGCGCGACCAGTTTCATGAAGGACCAAGGCTACGGCAAGGGCTACGCCTATGACCATGATGCAGAAGATGGGTTTTCGGGGCAGAACTATTTCCCCGATGGCATGGAGCGCCCACAATTTTATCAGCCAGTTGAGCGCGGCTTTGAGCGGGATCTGAACCGCCGATTGGAATATTTCGCTAAGTTACGGGCAAAGCGCGGCAGTTGACAAAAGCTTCGTTGGCGCGCAAACGCCCCCAATGTTTTCGACACTTATCTCTGTAGCGCTTGGCGGTGCTGTTGGCGCGTGTTTGCGCTTTGCGGTGGGGCTCTGGGTTGCGTTCCCAATGGGGACCTTGGCCGTGAACGTTGCAGGATCATTTGCAATCGGGGTTATTTGGCTTGCACTTGATAAAGCGTGGCTTCCCTTTGTAATGACCGGTGTGTTGGGTGGGTTTACCACCTTTAGTGCGTTCTCCCTGGACACGCTAAGATTGATGGAAGAGGGCCGTATATTGTATGCCGGCGCTTACGTGGGAGCTTCGGTGCTTCTGTCCCTTTTGGCCTGTGGGGTTGGCCTTACACTTGCAAGGAGCCTGTCATGAGCGGCGTCCAACTATTGACCATTGAAGCGGATGAAGCGGACCAACGCATTGACCGGTGGCTACGCCGCAGGTACCCGCATTTGGCTCAAGGCCGTATTGAGCGGATGTGCCGCAAAGGTGAGCTACGTCTTGATGGGGGTCGTGTAAAGTCTTCGAGCCGTGTGATGGCTGGTCAGACCGTGCGTGTACCGCCGATCCCTGATGAGGCTGAGCCGGTCGCTTATGTGCCCAAAGCCAAGATCAGTGCGGATGATGTGAAGATGATCCAGTCCTGTGTGATCTACCGCGATGATCACATTGTGGTTTTGAACAAACCTGCGGGCCTGCCTTCACAGGGGGGCAGCAAGCAAACCCGTCACGTGGATATGCTATCTGAAGCGTTGAAATTCGGTTTCGAAGAGAAGCCACGTTTGGTGCACCGTTTGGACAAAGACACTTCTGGTGTGCTGTTGTTGGCCCGTACCCGCGCTGCGGCGCAGGCCTTTACCGCCGCATTTCGTCACCGCGAAACCCGCAAGATCTATTGGGCCATTGTCGCTGGTGTTCCGCACCCCGGTATGGCGTCGGTCAAATACGGGCTGAAGAAGGCCACTGGTCACGGCGCCCGCGGCGAAGGTGAGCGGATGATTTGCGTTCACCCTGACGAAGTGCGCTTTGATGATGATGCAAAACGTGCGCACACTGATTATGCGGTTCTGTCGCGGCTGGCGTCTCGTGCTGCTTGGATGGCCCTGACGCCTGTGACGGGTCGGACCCACCAGTTGCGCGCGCACATGGCCGAGATCGGGCACCCGATCGTTGGTGATGGAAAATACGGCGGCAGTAGTCAGGAAAACTTTGGGGATGGCTGGGGCGCACAGCTTGGTGGTGACATCAGTAAGAAGTTGCACCTTCATGCGCGGTCCTTGAACTTGCTGCATCCGATGACGGGTGCACAGCTGACGCTGACGGCGCCGCTGCCCGATCATATGGAACGGACTTGGCGAACTTTCGGTTGGTCGGCTTCTGATGTGCCAGCCAACCCGTTTGATGGGGATGAATTTTGAGCGAGTGGAAGAACAAACGTTTTTGGACGGACGTCGATGTAGCACCTGTTGATGCGGGGTTTGAGGTTCATCTTGATGGTAGGCAGGTCAAAACACCGCTGAAGAATGTGCTCTGTGTACCGTCTCGGCCGTTGGCAGATGCCATTGCAGGTGAGTGGCGTGCGCAAAGCGATGAGATTGATCCGCTTTCCATGCCCGCGACCCGCTATGCGAATGCGGCCATTGAGAAGGTTACACCACAAAAGTCGAATGTTGCGGACATGCTGGCCAGCTATGGTGAGACTGATCTGCTTTGTTACCGCGCGCTACAGCCCGATGAGTTGATTGCCCGTCAAGCAGCGGCATGGGATCCGATGCTCGATTGGGCGGATCAGACATTTGCGGCGCGGCTTAACACTGGCAATGGTGTCATGTTCGTAGAACAAGACCCGACTTCTTTGGCCAACCTGTCTGCTGCAGTGCACGCACTGAGCGTGTTTGAGGTGGCGGCTTTGCATGATCTTGTGTGTATCAGCGGCTCCTTGGTTTTGGGACTTGCAGCGGCGCGCGGCAGTCACCCGTTGGACACGCTTTGGGCGTGGTCGAGAATCGATGAGGAGTGGCAGATTGAGCAGTGGGGCCGCGATGAAGAGGCCGACGCACTCATGGAATCAAAGCGCCTTGCCTTTGAAAACGCGGCACAATTCTTTGCGTGGGTGAAAAATTAACCTGCACTGCTTGCTTCTTAGGCGTGACGCAGCGGCAACTTGGTTATTTTTACATGAATAGGGCCAGTTCGGGCATTATTTCTCTTGACCTTACCCCCCTATTTTGGCCAACTTTGTCCACTGCGGATGGGCGTTGTCCCGTTCTATCGGTAACCAAGCAGATATTGACTTGGATAAGCCGTCTCAACAGGGGCGGAGAATCAGGAAGAGGTAATTATGAAAAAAACCGTATTTCTTGGCGCACTGACACTCTCAGGCTTGGCTGCAGTTGCAGCATCTGCCGGTACGTTGGATGACGTCAAAGCACGTGGCATTTTGAACTGTGGTGTAACCACTGGCGTTCCAGGCTTTGCGGCTCCAAACGCAAGCGGAGAATGGGAAGGCTTCGACGTTGACGTATGTCGCGCGGTCGCAGCTGGTGTTTTGGGCGACCCGACTGCTGTTGAGTTCGTTCCAACAACAGGCAAAACACGCTTCACAGCGCTTGCTTCTGGCGAAATCGACATGTTGGCACGTAACACAACATGGACATTCAGCCGTGACGTAGACCTGAAGTTCGAATTCATTGGCGTAAACTACTATGACGGCCAAGGCTTCATGGTTCCAAAAGAGCTCGGTGTTTCCTCGGCTCTTGAACTTGATGGTGCGACTGTCTGTATCCAAACTGGTACGACGACAGAGCTGAACCTTGCTGACTACTTCCGCTCAAACAACATCAGCTATGAGCCCGTGCCAATCGAAACAGGCGCAGAAGCTGTACAACAGTACAACGCGGGCGCATGCGACGTGTACACAACTGACGCATCTGCGTTGGCGGCTCAGCGCGCTAACTTCCCAGATCCATCAGCGCACGTTGTTCTTCCTGAAATCGTATCCAAAGAGCCACTTGGCCCATTGGTACGTCACGGCGACAACGAGTGGGGCGATATCGTTCGCTGGACACTCAACGCACTGATTTCAGCTGAAGAACTGGGTGTAACATCTGTAAATGCCGCTGGCCTTGCAGCTGATGGTTCAAACAACCCAGAGATCAACCGTTTGCTCGGCACCGAAAGCAATTTGGGTGAACAACTTGGTTTGGATGCGGATTGGGCGAAGCGCGCAATTGAAGCGGTGGGTAACTACGGCGAATCATTTGCACGTAACATCGGTGAAAGCACACCAATCGGCTTGGCACGTGGTTTGAACGCTTCTTACCTCGACGGTGGTCTGATCTACTCACCACCATTCCGCTAAACACATCTGGAAAAGGGCGTGGCTTTTGCCACGCCCTTTTTCTATACGCCGACCACCTGACGTGCGGCGCTGGTCCTTTTTCAGTGGTAAGTGCGTGATCAGGAAAAGCAGGGAAATTATCTTATGAGCTCGACACCCGATACGCCGCAAGGCGGGTTCCGTTTGTCCATGTTGCTGAACGATACCCGGTATCGCTCGTATACCTTCCAATTTATTGCGCTTGTCGCGATCATCGCCGCAATGGCTTTCATCGGTGGCAACTTGGTGCGCAACCTTGCGGCCGCTGGCCTGAATATCTCCTATGACTTCTTGGGTCAGCAGTCGGGATATGACATCAACCAGCGCCCTATCGAATATACATCTCAGTCCACCCACGGGCGTGCTGCGCTTGTCGGTCTGCTTAACACGCTCATTGTGGCCTTCCTCGCGTGTGTGACCGCAACTATAATCGGAGTTGTGGCGGGTGTGCTGCGGCTATCTCCGAACTGGCTCGTGCGTAAGATCATGAGTTTTTACGTTGAGATTTTTCGCAATGTGCCTGTTTTGATTTGGATCCTGATTATTTTCTCAATCCTGATTAACGCAACTCCCGCACCCCGCGCGTTTAAGGGCGCTGATCCGCAAGCATCTATGTGGCTGTGGGACAGTGTTGCCGTCACTAACCGTGGTGTGTTCATGCCAAGCCCCGTGTGGAACGAAGGTTCCATGATGGTCATTGGCGTGTTTCTTGCGTCCATAGTGGGCATCTTTATGTTCCGCCGTTATGCCAAGGCGCAGCTTTTCAACCATGGGCGTTTGATCTCTACTTTCTGGCCATCCTTTGGCCTGTTCTTTGTCCCTGCGATCCTGGCGCAGATTGTTTTGGGCAACCCCATTGGTCTTGAGTACCCAGAGTTGAAGGGCTTCAACTTCAAAGGGGGCTTTACTATCCGCGGTTCACTAATTGCGTTGTGGCTGGCCCTTGCGGTTTATACCGGCGCGTTTATCGCCGAGAACGTGCGCGCAGGCATTCTTGCAATCTCCAAGGGGCAAACCGAAGCGGCTGCTGCTTTGGGTTTACGGCCGAAGCGGATCATGAGCCTTGTTGTGCTGCCCCAAGCGCTGCGCGTGATTATTCCGCCGCTGATTTCGCAGTACCTCAACATCACCAAAAACTCGTCATTGGCGATCGCTGTTGGTTACATGGATTTGACCGGCACACTGGGTGGGATCACCCTTTTGCAAACAGGACGCGCCATTGAGGCCGTGTTGCTGCTAATGCTGTTCTATCTTGTGATCTCGCTGTCGATCTCTTTCCTGATGAACATTTATAACAACTCTATGACGTTGAAGGAGCGCTAAGATGAGCGATACAAACGCCCAATCTGTTGCCTTCGTTCGCAACTCTGAAATCCCCGCTTCTCCGCCGCCTCTGGGCGAAACTGGACCTGTAAAGTGGATGCGTGAAAACCTGTTCTCTGGCTGGGTTAACTCAGTCATGACGGTCATCGCCTTTCTGCTTATCGCCCGTTTTATTATGGGTGTGTTCCCTTGGTTCTGGAATGGCGTGTGGGACGCCTCAAGCATCAAAGATTGCCGTAATATCATGGCCGATGCCGGCACTGCAGGTTCTGCTTGCTTTGCTGTATTGGTTGATCGTTGGGATCACCTACTCTTTGGGTTCAAATACCCTGCCACTGAATATTGGCGTCCGACTTTGGCGTTTGTTCTTTTGGTGGTTTGCGCAATGCCAGCGCTTTTCGCGATGTATTTGCCGCGTAAGCTTTTGATTGCGACGGCGCTTTATCCTTTCGTTGCGTATTGGTTGATCTGGGGCGGTTCGCTTTGGGTGCCTGTGGTGATCCTTGGTCTATTGGCCGTAACCGCAGCGATTTATTTGTTCATTGAGGGCCTAAGTGTTTCGCTGCGCCAAGCCGTTGCAGGCATTGTTGGGGCGCTGTCGGGCATCGGTCTTGGCTATCTGCTATACCTTGGTGCGCAAGAGCTTTGGTTTATCTCTGGCAACGTAAGTGCAGGGGAAGGCATCGTCTCCACAGTGGCTGGCTTTGTCTTTATGATCGCTGCGATTTTCACCTACGCGTTCTTTATCCCGATGGGCATCTTTGTGGGTTATGCGATTTACAACAGCTATGAAGATGGTGGCTTGGTCACAATCGTTACCACATTGTTCAGTCTCTATGCGTTGATGGTTTACGGGCTGGGACCGATCTCAGCCGCGATCAATAGCGTTGTCCCGATCGAGCTTGAAGCAGTCGCGTCCCGTGATATGGGCGGCTACATGCTCTGCATGATCCTCGGTACTGTGTGCGTGTCCTTGTCCATTCCGCTGGGTGTTGTGCTGGCGCTTGGGCGTCAGTCGAACATGCCCCTTATCAAAGGCGTTTGCGTAGTATTCATTGAGTTCATTCGCGGCGTACCTCTGATCACGTTGCTGTTTGTGGCAAACGTTATGCTGGCGTATTTCTTCCCACCTGAAAGCTCGATCGACCTGATCCTGCGCGTGATCATCATGATCACAGCCTTCTCTGCGGCGTATATCGCCGAGGTGATCCGTGGCGGCTTGGCGGCGTTGCCTAAAGGCCAATATGAGGCGGCAGATAGTCTTGGTTTGAACTATACCCAAGCGACACGTCTCATCATCTTGCCGCAGGCGTTGAAAATCTCAATCCCGGGTATCGTGAACGTGGCCGTTGGTTTGTTCAAAGACACGACACTTGTCTCGGTCATTTCGATGTTCGACATCGTCGGCATGATCCGTGGTCCGATCCAACAGTCAACAGACTGGATTTCGATCTACTGGGAAGTCTACCTCTTTGCTGCGGCAGTTTTCTTCGTCGTTTGCTACTCAATTTCTCAATACTCACAATGGCTGGAACGTCAGCTTCAAACTGGCCATCGTTAAGGAGCGCCTGATATGTCTCAAATTTCACAAATGAAGGTCTCTGACGAGGTCGCCATCGAAATCAATCAGATGAACAAGTGGTACGGCTCGTTTCACGTACTGCGCGACATTGATCTGACTGTAAACCGCGGCGAACGTATCGTCATTTGCGGGCCGTCCGGTTCTGGTAAATCGACGCTGATCCGCTGCATCAACGCGCTTGAAGAGCACCAGAAAGGCACCATCACTGTTGATGGTACGTTGTTGTCTTCTGACTTGAAAAACATCGACACTATTCGCTCGGAAGTGGGCATGTGCTTTCAGCACTTCAACTTGTTCCCACACCTGACAATTCTTGAGAACTGCACGCTGGCACCGATTTGGGTTCGTAAGACCCCAAAGAAGGAGGCCGAAGAGATTGCGATGCACTTCCTTGAAAAAGTGAAGATCCCAGAGCAAGCGGATAAATATCCCGGTCAGCTTTCCGGTGGTCAGCAGCAACGTGTGGCAATCGCGCGCTCACTTTGCATGAAGCCCCGCATCATGCTGTTTGATGAGCCGACCTCTGCGCTTGACCCGGAGATGATTGCGGAGGTTCTCGACACTATGATCGAGCTTGCGGAAGAAGGCATGACAATGCTCTGTGTGACCCACGAGATGGGTTTTGCGCGCAAAGTTGCAAACCGTGTGATTTTTATGGATGCAGGTCAGATCGTTGAGCAAAACGAGCCAGAGCAGTTCTTTGAGAACCCACAATCAGACCGTACCAAGTTGTTCCTCAGCCAAATTCTGGGCCACTAAACTATCAGCACCATTGCGGTAAACGGATTAGAAAAGGGCGCTTAGAGGCGCCCTTTTTTGTGCCTAAACGAAGACGCTCATATGATAGGCGGACTGGGCCGCGGGTCGGTCAAAGCGCTGGCTGACCGGACATGCCCGTCTTACGGCGCACCCTTGTGTCATACAGTCGGTGCCTTCAGCGCTGTTCAGATAGGCCTTACATGCGGGCACATCGTAAGCGGTGTCCTGTCCCAACGCACCGACTGGACAGGCGGTCAGACAGGGTTTCTTGACGCAGGTGACGCAAGGAGACGCGGCGGATGGCGTAGGCGCCAAGTAAGGCTGGGATAGCTTAATCGCACCGCGAATAGAGATCATCAATCCGGCTTTTTGGTGGACCATCATCCCAACAGGGCTTTGGAAGAATTGGTCACTCCCAAGCGCCCATTGGATGAATGGTGCGTATGGCGGACCATCAGATGGGTAAACCGTTGGCTGGCCATCAGCTAGGCGAGTAATGATGCGCTTGGACCATGTATCGACAGGGTCTGGGACGTTGTTTTTGTATTCTCGTGAAATGGTGAAAACATCCCAGAACGTTGCATCCGCCCCAATCAGAACGATCGTGCCATTGCCTTCGGGATCAGGGCATTCTGCCATAATGAAAAGGCCATGCGTCGCGGCCTCAGCACTTAGATGCGTAAGGTTCATCGACGGCGAAATGGTAGAGCAAGGCTCCAACCCAGCTGTGATGGCCGGTCGTCCTGCCATTCCAAGCCAATGCTCATATCGCTGTGCCCGTCTTTGGGTTGCGCGATGTAGGTTCCGAACAGCTGATCCCAGATCGACAGCGAAAACCCGTAATTACTGTCGTGTTCCGCACGGTCGGTCGAGTGATGAACGCGGTGCATGTCCGGTGTGACCAAAATTCTGCGCAGTATGCGGTCAACGGGCTGGGGGATGTTGATATTCGCATGGTTGAACATGGCACAGCCGTTCAGAATAATCTCGAAAATCACGATGGCCACGCCAGCAGGCCCCAACGCATAGACCAGCCCAACTTTCAGCAGCATTGAGAAGGCGATCTCAATTGGGTGAAATCTAATAGCTGTCGTTACATCAAGGTCGCGGTCGGCATGATGAACCCTGTGAATACGCCACAAAAACGGGACCTTGTGTGTGATCAAATGCTGGGCCCAAATTGCAAAATCGAAGATCAACAAGACGAGGACTAACTCAATGGCAAAGGGCAAGCTCACCTGATTGAAAAGCCCCCAGCCCAAGCGCTCTGCATCGAACGCGGCGCCCACGGCAAGCAGGGGCAGGACGACAGAAAGCGCACGTAGCGTCAGCGTATCCAGCAGGGTGATGCCCCAATTCGTCAGCCAGCGTTTTGGCTGTGATTGGACACGCTTACGGCGAGGAGCCCATGCCTCGAGACTCGCGAAAATCGCGAACAGCCCGATAAAGATCGTTAGACGAATGAGTGCTTCACTTTCCATGCCGCAAAGGTGCCTCAGTGAATGGCGCGTGACAAGCCACGACTGTGTGAAGCGCTAGCGGCGGATGATTGAACCGGCGCCATGGTCTGTGAACAGTTCGAGCAAGCACGCATTTGGCGCACGTCCGTCCAAGATTACCACCGCGCGCACGCCGCCTTCGATGGCCGCAAGGGCGGTCTCGGTTTTCGGGATCATACCGCCGGCAATCACGCCTTCTTTGGTAAGTTCCCGGATTTGATCGGCGGTGATGTCAGTGACGACCTCGCCGCTTGCGTCTTTCACGCCCGCCACATCCGTGAGCAATAACAAGCGGTCCGCCTTAAGCGCCGCGGCGATTGCACCTGCGGCTGTGTCACCGTTGATATTGAATGTTTCACCGTTGGCGCCGGCTCCAAGCGGAGCGATCACGGGAATTGTACCTGCCTCAAAAAGGGTGTGCAGCACGCTTGTATCAATCTCTGACGGCGTTCCGACAAAGCCCAGATCAGGGTTTGTTTGCGTGCATGTGATCAGCCCCGCGTCTTTACCTGACAGGCCGACTGCTTTGCCGCCTTGGGCGTTAATCGCTTGGACAATTTTCTTGTTTACACGGCCCGACAATACCATTTCGACCACTTCAACTGTGGCTTCGTCCGTAACGCGTTTGCCGTTCACAAAGTCCGACTGAATGCTCAGCTTATCGAGCATTTCGTTGATCATCGGTCCGCCACCATGAACGATCACAGGGTTTACACCGACTTGCCGCAACAAAACGATATCGCGCGCAAAGCTTTCCATGGCCTCATCGCTGCCCATAGCGTGGCCACCAAATTTGATCACTACAATCGCATCATCATAGCGTTGCAAGTAGGGCAGTGCTTTGCTGAGGGTGCTGGCGGTGGCGATCCAATCGCTTTTCATGGCGTTCTGCTTTTTCATGTCGGTGTCCTCTTGGCGCTTGTTCGTACTGGGGAACGTGATGCATGCCAAGGTAAGATTAGGTGAGGGTGTGAATGATGTGCCGCAGAGTGGCGATGCCGTCACCTTTTTCCGAGCTGGTCATGATGATCTCTGGGTAGGACGCGGGATGCTTTGCCAGTTTCGATTTGACCTGTTCCAGCATCTTGTCCTTTGCGCCGCCTTTTACCTTGTCGGTTTTGGTCAGAACGCATTGAAAAGTTACTGCCGATTTATCGAGTAGGGTCATGATTTCTTCATCGACGGGCTTCACCCCGTGGCGCGCATCAATCAAAACGAACGCCCTTCGCAGACTTGCACGGCCTGAAAGGTAAGCCTTGAGCAAGCGTTGCCACTTTTCAACGATCGGGATCGGTGCGTTTGCAAAGCCGTAGCCCGGTAAATCCACAAGGTAGTGGCTTTCGGTTAGCGTAAAGAAGTTAATCTCTTGGGTGCGGCCCGGAGTGTTCGATGCGCGTGCTAAACCTTTGCGTCCGGTAAGCGCGTTGATCAAGCTGGATTTACCAACATTCGATCGGCCTGCGAAACAGACTTCCATGCGATCGGCCATTGGCATGCCATCCATCGCGACGACACCTTTCAAAAAGTCAGTCTCACCGGCGAAAAATACCCGTGCGGCTTCGACTTCTTGTGGAGTTGGCTCTTCGGCCAGTGTGAATTGCATGTCCATTTCAGAGAAACTCAATTTTGTTTTGCACTGACGCATGGCCAGATTTGGTTGCGCGCAAATAGACGCCAAAATCTTTGTGACCCCAATGCTGCGTTAAGGTGTTGAGCACATCTGCATCGCGCTCGCCTGTTTGCGGGTTGGCGTGCGTGGCCAAGCATCTGGTGATTGGTTCAACCACTTCGAATTCGGCGGTGCCGATACGGATTTCTTTGCCAATCCAATTAAACTCGTCCCATGGTTCTGCACCGTCGACCCAGATGTTACCACGAAAGCGGGTTTGGGTCATGTCTGCGCCGATTTTGCCGCTTAGATCTGCCAGGCTGGCTGTGTTCAGAAGTGAGATCGATGTGTAGGGTGTGTCAGTCATGCCGACGTCTGCACGTACGACCTTCACCGATTGGGCGCGGTCTTGCGGCATCAAGTTTTTACACCATGCCAAAAAATCCGCCGTGTCGCCATCCGGATCAAAGCTAAGTGTTCCAGCATCCGGGTGCGATAGGGTGACGATGCCAGTGTCTGTGTCACTAACCGCACGCACGGCCATCAGCTGTGGTGCTTTGCCACCGCGGCTGAAGTTTGCGCAACTTGCCCATGTACTGCCATCAGTCTTGGCCGCTTCATGGGCGACTGCCCACTTACGGTCCCACGGCATCGTCTGGCCTGCGATGAAATCAGACGTGCTGAGCGCTTCGTGACCGTGGCCCTTGATGGGGTGCCGCCAAAGGGCCGCGATCCGAAGCATTAGGTTTCTTCCGTTTTGGACTTACGGCTAAAGCCTTTTTTGATGTTTCCGAAGACATCCGGCTTGATGCCCTGACTGCGCATGATCAGGTACTGTTGGCTGAATGTGATCGTGTTGTTCGCAATCCAGTAGATGACCAAACCGCTGGCAAAGCTGCCAAGCATGAACATGAAGACCCATGGCATCCATGCGAAAATCATCGCCTGGGTCGCGTCTGTTGGCGCCGGGTTTAGCTTCTGTTGTAGCCACATTGAGATGCCCAAAATGATGGGCAATACGCCAAGCGACAGGATGTAAAAGATGCTTGTTGGCTCAGGTGTTGCGTATGGCAGCAGGCCGAACAAGTTCAAGATGGAGGAGGGGTCTGGTGCTGACAGGTCGCGAATCCAACCGATCCATTCTGCGTGACGCAATTCGATCGTGACGAAAATCACTTTGTAGAGTGAGAAAAAGATCGGGATTTGCATCAAGATGGGCAAACAACCCGAGGCTGGGTTTACCTTGTTCTTCTTGTAGAGCTCGATCATGCCCTTTTGCATTTTCTCGCGGTCATCACCGGCCGCTTCTTTCAGCTTCTCCATCTCTGGTTGAAGCTCTTTCATGCGGGCCATGGATACGTATGATTTATAGGCGAGTGGTAGCAAAATTGCTTTGATCAAAAGCGTCAGGGCGATGATGGACCAGCCCATGTTTCCGATCACGGCGTTGAGCCAGTGCAGTACTGCAAAAATCGGCTTGGTCAGGAAGAAGAACCAACCCCAATCAATGCTGTCGAGGAAATTGTAGATGCCGCCGTCATTTTCGTAGTTGCGGATGGTCTCCCATTCTTTCGCACCGGCAAAAAGTTGTGTGCTGACGGAAATGGTTTCTCCCGCTGCAAGGTCTACAGTTGGTAGGCGTGCTTCGGACCGGAACGTGTTGCGCGCTTCGTTATATTGCAAAACGCCCGTAAACGGCTGCGCGCTTGCGGGGATAAGCATCGACATCCAGTAGTGGTCGGTGAAGCCAAGCCAGCCGTTTTGTTGGATTTGCGCAACATCGGCGGTTGCGCCCCAGCGGTCATCGCGGTCAAAGTCGGAGATGTCGTCGTAGTCATACTCGGACAGTTCCTCACCCGTCTGGCGCATGGCGCCTTCGTGGATAATGAAGAAGTTCTTAAGCGTTGTGGGAATTCCATGCCGCATGAGCGCGCTGTAAGGGGCTAGGCGCGCGGAGACATCTGCTGTGTTTGTCGCGGACTGTTCGACGTTGAACATAAAGTTTTCGTCGATTGAAATGACGCGGGTAAAGACAAGGCCCTTGCCGTTATCCCAACTAAGAGTCACGGGAGTGTTCTCCGTGAGTGTCGCGCTTGCGTCTGCGTTCCAGATTGTTGTTGCCGTGGGGACATCCTCAAAACCCAACGCGCCGCCGGGAGCCCAGCCAAAATCTGCGTAGAAGGCTTCGGGTTCATCGGTGCCGCGGAACAGCCGCACGATGCTGGCACCTTCGTCGAGAGACGTCTGGTATGATTTCAGAGCTAGGTCGTCGATACGGCCACCTTGCAATGAAATACTGCCGGACAATTCTTTGGTATCGATCGCGATGCGTGGAGCGTCAGTGCGCCCTTCGGCTAATTCCTCTGGGGCTGTTCGCTGTTGCGCAGTAACGGGGGCTGCTGCAGGTGCGATAGTGCTGGTCTCTTGGGTTGCCACTGCGGGCTGCGGTGCCTCGGCGGGTGGCGGCACGAGAAACGGCCAAATGATGATAACCGCAAGGCACAGAACACTTGCCAAGATCAGATTTCTATTTTGCTCGTCCATTGTCGCCCGCCAGTCTCTAAATCTAGTGGGGCGGTTGAACCTTTATGAGGGCCAAACGTCAAGGGGAAAGGGCTTTTTCGAACCTGTGAGCGACAATAAGACAAGTTTGATGCGCACCGTTTCAGGCAAACCGCTGTGTCAGCGACTGTACGTTTGTTACTTTGGTCTTGTGTGCGCGAATCCATGCATGGGTTTCCTCCAAAGGCATTGGCTTTGCTAGCCCGAAGCCCTGAACGTGATGGCAGCCTATCTGGGCCAGTTTGGCATGCTCGCTAAGGGTTTCGACACCTTCAGCCAGTGCTTCAATCCCGAGCTCATTCGCCATGGATATAATTGCCCGAACCATTTTACTTTGTGCTGCCTCGCTATCAACTTTGGTAATGAACGATCGGTCGATTTTTAGTCGGTCAATTCCAAATCTGCGAATAGCAGCGATTGAAGCGTGGCCTGTGCCGAAATCATCTAAATCAAGCAAACAGCCAATATCTGATAGGCGCGCAAGGTTGCGGTGGATGATGTCATCGCCGCTACCAGCCATGACTGTCTCAAGCACCTCAACACAAAGCCGATCAGCGCTTAGGTCTTGGCGATCAAGCTCCCATTCGATCCGTTCGACAAGCTTTGGGTTGCGTAAATCATCACTCGCGAAGTTCACCGAGACATGCGGGATATTGAACCCTTGTTGGTCCCAATCCTTGAGTGCGCAAAAGCTCGCGCGCAGCATTCGTTCGTTCAGTCGCTCCATTAACCCCGCATTTTCGAGTGTTGGCAGAAAATCCGACGGCGGGATGAGGCCACTGTTTGGGTGATGCCATCGTGCGAGCGCTTCGAACCCAGATATTTCGCCTGTTGCGATGCGCACTTGCGGTTGAAACCACGCAGTAATTGCACCGCTTTCAAGAGCATCAAAAACCTGCGCATTTCGCGACATTTGATGTTTGGTTGGTATCGTAAGTTCTGGAGAATACGCGCGTACTGCGCCGGGGCCTTGGCGTTTGGCATCCATAAGCGCGGCAAGGGCGGCGGATTGATATGCCTGTGGGGTTTGCGTTGAAACGCGCGACAATAAAGCGAAGCCGATTGAGGCCGAACATAAAACAGTAGCGTTATCGACCAAATAGGGCTGCGCGATTGCGGTCTGAATGCGGTTGGCGATTTGCAACGCCGCTTCAAGATCAAGCCTTGGGTCTGAGCCAATTACGACAATGATGGGGCCGTCGTCAGACGCTTGCGCAGTATCAACATCGCGAAGAACACCTGCAATGTTGGCCATTGCTTGCGCACAGACAGTTTCTGCGCCTGCAACACCGTGGATATCTTTAATGGTAGTGAGATCATCAAGTTGCAGGGCCAAACATAGGCTGTTTTTGTGGGTTAGTGCGCGTTCGGAAATCGCATGTTCAAGTGCTGAATTAAGGCTCTGCGCTGTTTGAGGGGGAGGTGAGAGAGCTAGGCGCTGTTTACGAAGCAATGCTGCAATAATCACAGCACAAGCAAGCGCAGTTCCGATCCACAGGCCTTTGGCTTCCCCAAGAAGTTGACCCATCAATGGCAGAAGTGGGCTGAGCGCAACGTAGCTATGCCGCAAAACCTCGCGTATGTTTGCCCAATAGCCCATTCTGTCGCCGCTCCACCATTACTTTCGTGATTGGATACGACACAGAATCTTCGTGATTGCTTAACGTGAGGCTTAATTATCTGAAGAGTTTGATGAAAATTGGGGCTGATTGCTACTTAGCCCCAAGAAATCAAAGAGATTTGTGTCCAGCATATGAGCAGGATTTATGTTGGCTAGTGCTCGGAACATGGTTTGGCGTCGCCCGGGGCTGTTGGCCTCCCAAGTGTCGAGCATTTGTTTGATCTGTTGGCGTTGAAGGCCGTCTTGGCTTCCGCATAAATCACACGGAATGATCGGGTAGTTGAGGGCTTTGGCAAAAGCCTCGCAATCCGCTTCAGCGACATGAGCAAGAGGGCGATAAACGAACAAATCCCTGTCTTCATTGAGTAACTTCGGTGGCATCGCGGAAAGTCTGCCGCCGTGAAACAGGTTCATCAGGAAGGTTTCAAGAATGTCATCGCGGTGGTGTCCCAAAATGACGGCCGAGCATCCTTCTTCACGGGCAATGCGGTAAAGATTTCCACGCCTTAGGCGTGAACAGAGCGAGCAAAACGTCCGGCCCTGCGGAATTTTATCCATAACGATTGAATAGGTGTCTTTGTACTCGATGCGGTGGGGAACCTGCATTTCATGCAGGAATTTTGGCAACACTGTCGCGGGGAAGTTGGGTTGGCCTTGGTCTAGGTTGCACGCGAGTAGATCGACGGGAAGCAACCCGCGCCAACGCAACTCATAAAGTGCAGCAAGCAGAGTGTAGCTGTCTTTGCCACCCGACAAACATACCAGCCATTTCTGTTTAGGTTCACGCGGATCAAGCATGCCGTATTGATCAATTGCCTCGTGGGTTTGCCGGATGATCCGCTTGCGAAGTTTTTTGAATTCGGTCGTTTTGGGGGCAGCGTTGAAAAGCGGGTGAATGTCGTTGGGCACATCGAGGGCTGGCGAAGCGTCAGTCATTGCTGATCCGTTTCATCTTTTTGGTTGGCTGGCTTGGGGACGGGATCGTAACCGTCACGTCCAAGCGGGTGGCAGCGTCCGATCCGGCGAATGGTAAGCCAGCCGCCTTTTAATCCGCCGTGTGTTTGCAGTGCCTCAAGGGCGTAAGCGCTACAGGTGGGTTGATAGCGGCAGTTGAACCCGACCCAAGGGCTAAAAATAAGACGGTATGCACGGATTGGCAGGGCTAGTACGAAGGCGAGGGGGCTCATTGGCCATGAACCCGCTTTAGCGCGTATTGAAGGTCAGCGCCTAGGTCGTTGAAGTCGCGGGTCGCCGTGATCTCGGCGCGCCCAACCAGCACATAGTCCCAGCCTGCGCGCCCCTCATTAGTTAGAATTAGTCGCGCAATTTCGCGCAATCGGCGTTTGGCGCGGTTGCGGGCCACGGCATTGCCGACTTTTTTGGAGCAGGTGAAGCCAACGCGCACTGGGCCGTCGTCACCGCGCGGGCGGGCCTGTAGGTGCACGCCGGTTGTGCCTTGTCGTTTGGCGCGTGCCGCCGCTAAAAAATCAGCCCGTTTGCGCAGAACCTCTAACGGCTTACCTGAACGAGAAAAAGTCGCCTGCAGAACGTCCGAGGCGACTTTGTCAAATGTAGTATGCGATGCCATTTGGCGCCGCGCGTACTTTACGCGCTCAGCGACTTGCGGCCACGCGCACGACGTGCGTTCAGGATCTTACGGCCAGCTTTGGTGGCCATGCGCGAACGGAAGCCGTGGCGGCGTTTGCGAACAAGGTTCGATGGTTGGTAGGTGCGTTTCATATCGCGGTCCTCAGAGTCTGGCCCAAACCTATTGCATAGATTCGAAGGCCGTTTGAATTAGAAGCCTGTCTCTAGAGCGGGTCAGCCGAGCTGTCAATTCAGATCAGGCGTGTTTTGTTGCAATTATTCGCGGAACCTCACACAAGATCACGCAAAACTGTAACATTTGTCCGTTTCCCATCAATGGCGCGTGACAATCATGCTTTGCGCCTAGGGTATTTGGCCAATACCCGCCATTCAGGGCTCAACGCAACAAATTATGCAAAGAAGCCCTGACACATGACTGATACTACTGAAACTGACAAAACCGGCATTGGCCGCATGCTTCCCATTCTATTGATCGGCACCGTTGCCGTTGCGGGGGCATTCACTTTGAAAGATTACCTGACGTTCCAAGCGTTGGCTGACAACCGCGAGGCGTTGCTGGCATTTCGTGATAGCAATTACGTGGGCACGGTGCTTGGCTTCATAGTCATCTACACCTTGATCGTCGCGTTTAGTCTTCCGGGGGCGATGATCGCCACCCTGACCGGAGGCTTCTTATTTGCTACTTTCCCGGGCGCGCTTTTCAACATGACCGCCGCCACGCTGGGTGCGACGGCAATCTTTATGGCCGCCAGATGGGGCTTCGGGGAAAAGCTGGGTGCAAAGCTTGAGGCAAGTGACGGGATGGTCAAGAAAATCAAAGATGGCATCGATGAAAACCAGTGGTCGATGCTTTTTCTGATACGCCTTGTGCCGGCGGTGCCGTTTTTCGTGGCTAACCTTGTGCCCTCGTTTTTGGAAGTGCCGCTACGGCGCTTCATGATTTCTACGTTCTTCGGGATCATTCCAGGCTCTGTTGTTTATACTTCTGTTGGGGCTGGCTTGGGCGCTGTTTTTGAACGCGGCGAAACACCTAATCTTGGCATTATCTTTGAGCCGCAAATCATTGGCCCCATTATTGGCCTTTGTGTTCTGGCGGCATTGCCAATTCTGATCAAAGCCGTTCGCGGCAAGCAAGGACTGTGACTATGAGTACGCGATTAAAGACGGATATTTTGATTATTGGTGGCGGCTCTGGTGGGCTCTCACTTGCTTACGGCGCCAGTCAAATGGGCGCGGATGTTACGCTGCTTGAGGGTCATCTGATGGGGGGCGATTGCCTGAACTTTGGCTGTGTGCCGTCCAAGGCTTTGATTGCGGCCGGCAAACATGCCCACGCTATGGGGACAGGTGCGGCTTTTGGGGTGACGCCTGTTTTGCCTGAAGTGGACTATGCCGCTGCAAAGCATCATGTGCGTAGCGTAATTGACACTATAGCACCCGTTGATAGCCAAGAGCGGTTCGAAGGTGTTGGTGTGCGCGTTATTCGTGAGTACGGCAAATTCATTTCGCCAACCGAAGTGCAGGCTGGTGATACGGTTATAACGGCGCGGCGTGTTGTGGTTGCAACTGGATCAGGCCCGTTTGTGCCACCAATCCCCGGCATTGATGATGTGCCCTATTTTACCAATGAGACAATCTTTGATCTGCAAGATCAGCCAGAGCATCTGATTGTTATCGGTGGCGGGCCGATCGGGATGGAAATGGCGCAGGCACACCGCCGACTGGGCTGTAAAGTTACAGTTATCGAAGGTTCCAAAGCCATGGGAAAAGATGATCCTGAAATGGCTGCAGTCGTTCTTGATAATTTACGTTCAGAAGGCGTGGAGATTATTGAGCAAGCCCAAGCCGAAAAGATCAGCGGCAGTAATGGCAACATTACGGTACACACGCCTAAGGGTGATTTTACCGGCTCTCATCTTCTTGTGGCTGTTGGTCGCAAAGTGAATATCGACAAACTTAATCTGGATGCCGCAGGTGTTGAGCATGATCGCACGGGGATCAAGGTGGATGCCAATCTCAAAAGCACAAACCGCCGCGTTTATGCTGCTGGTGATGTCGCTGGGGGGCTACAATTTACACATATGGCTGGCTACCACGCTGGCGTTTTGGTGCGCAGTCTGGTTCTTGGCTTGCCTGCAAAGGCAAGTACGCACCACATTCCGTGGGCCACCTACACAGACCCGGAACTTGCGCAAGTTGGCCAAACCGAGGCGCACGCCCGTGATGTACACGGCGATAAGCTGACAGTTGTGCGCTTTCCGTATCACGAGAATGACCGCGCCATTGCTGAGGGGAAAACAAAAGGTCTCATCAAAGTGATGGTCGTCAAAGGCAAGCCTGTCGGTGCCTCTATTGCGGGTGCTCATGCGGGTGAATTGATTGGCATGTGGGCCATGGCAATTGCCAATGGTCTCAAGATGTCCGCCATTGCCAACACGGTTTTGCCTTATCCCACGATTGCCGAAATCAACAAACGCGCGGCTGGCCAATACTTCAGCCCCAAGTTGTTCGACAGCGCCATGGTGAAACGTGTGGTGCGGTTCGTGCAGCGTGTGATACCCTAGGCCAATATCGGCCCGTGTGGCGGAGGATGTATGATTAAATCTCTCTCGGGACGCTTTTTGCTCCTGACCATAATTTTTGTGATGCTGGCGGAAGTGCTGATCTTTGTCCCGTCGATTGCGCGGTTCAGAGAGGACTATCTATTGGCGCGTCTTGAGCGTGCGCAGATTGCGTCGCTTGCCACCCTTGAAAATGATATGATCAGCGTCGAGACCGAAGAAGAATTGCTGCGCAACGCGGGCATTTATAATGTTGTGCTGCGCCGTGACCAAGTGCGCCGTCTTGCGCTTTCGACAACCATTCCCAGCCCTATTCATGAGACGTTTGACCTGCGTGGCCCGTCTGCATGGGTGTTGATTGGTGATGCGCTGCACCGTTTTGTGGACCCAGAGCCACGCGTGATCCGGATCATCGGTAATCCAGTTAATGATGCAGGCACGCTGATTGAGGTAACCCTTGGCACAGCGAGCTTACGCGACGCGATGGTGTCTTACGGGTTGAATATTTTGCGCCTGTCGCTGCTTATTTCCGTTGTTACTGCGGGGCTTTTGTTTGTTGCGGTTCAGTGGGGGCTTGTTCGCCCAATCAATAACTTCGTCTCCGCAATGAAAGACTATCAAAGTGCGCCAGAGGATGCGCGCAAAGTGATCAAGCCGACGGCCTCAATAACCGAGCTTCGCGAAGCTGAAGAGGCGTTGGCTACCCTTGAAGAACAGCTAACGCATCTTTTGAAGCAAAAAGACCGCCTTGCCCAACTTGGTGGCGCGGTGAGTAAAATCAGCCATGACCTGCGTAACATTTTGACTTCGGCGCAGCTGTTTACGGACCGCATTGAAATGTCAGAGGACCCCACTGTTGCGCGTCTTGCCCCGAAGCTGGTCAACTCAATCACGCGCGCGGTTAATTTATGCGAAGCGACCCTTGCGTTTGGACGGGCAGAGGAAGCAGCCCCCAGCCTGAATCGCTTTGCATTGGCCGATGTTGTGGGAGACGTCATCGCCAGCGAGCAACTTGCCGTAGGGGATTTTGCGCTTGATTTGGTTGATGATACGCCCGCTGGCATGATGATCCGTGCGGATGCAGAACAGCTTTACCGCGTCGTTGGAAACTTGGTGCGCAATGCGCGGCAGGCGATTGTCGCAACAGGCAAACCCGCTCAGATTATGATCTGTGCCGATGAAACCCCCAACGAATGGACGATCCGCATTAAAGATACGGGGCCTGGTCTGCCGCCCAAAGCGCAAGAGAATCTCTTTAAGGCGTTTGAGGGGAACGCGCGCAAAGGCGGTACTGGATTGGGCTTAATCATAAGTCTTGAACTTATTCGGGGGCACGGAGGGGATCTGTCGCTTGAGGCTTCTGGACCAGAAGGCACGTGTTTTCTGATCCAATTGCCAAAATCTGATCTCACTTTGGCAGCGGCAGCAGAGTAATTTAGAAAACCTCATTTTTAGGGCTTGCAACGCGCGCTGAGCAACGGTAGTTCGGCGCCAGTGGACCGATAGCTCAGCTGGATAGAGTACTTGACTACGAATCAAGGGGTCGGGGGTTCGAATCCTCCTCGGTCCGCCACTTTTTCCTAATAAGTTCCTGTTTTTAAACGTTTATTCGAGTGCTTTGATTGCAGCGCCCCCACATTAGCCCCCACAAATCTTGATCGAGTTGGCCGCTTGTGTTACGCGCGCCCGCACACGCGCAAATGTGTTCTGGTGGGCTTGGTGGCCATTAGAGGCTAACCTTGAGGCCTGCAGGCTAGGCTCACGCCGACATACCCGCACCCTGCTGCCGAGTGGTCGGTAGGGGGCCGGTAGCGTTTTCTGCCTTGCCTTCGTTGGTCTTGGCTGTAAGTGTATATAAGTCCCAACTCGGGACTTGATAGAGGAAATCCATCCAATGCGTATCTTTTTACCTGCTGCTGCCATTTTGGCTGCAGTCCCCGTTTCGCTGAACGCTGAAAGTCGCTTTCTGAGCTACGAGCTGCCCTCAATAGTAAAGAATATCGCACAAGGGGCTAACAACAGTGAACGCGGTAAAGCCGCAAAGCAGGAGCTGGGTGACTTCGCACTAGGTGTTGTGAACAACCAAGTAAATTTGCTCGAAGAAGCTGTCATTGGTGGGTCGCGATTTACATATCTGGATTTCAGTATCGGCTCTGACATCTTCGGGCTTGATACCGGCAGTGATACTAAGACTGAGCTTATGGCCGTCTATGGCCTTTACGAAGATGAGAACCTCTTCCTGTTCAACCAAGGTTCGGTCGTAAACTTCGATGGCCGCAATACTTATAACCTCGGCATTGGTGCGCGCCGTATATCTGATGATGAGACTGTCATCGTTGGGGCTAACGCGTTCTATGACTACGAGGCCAGTTCTGGTCACAAACGCTCCAGCTTGGGCGTAGAGCTTATGACCTCAATGCTCGAGTTCCGTGCGAACAAGTATAACGCCATCACCGGCACTATTAATTACAATGGTATTGATGAGACGGCTCTAGACGGGCAGGACTTCAAACTTACTGCCAACCTTCCATACTTCTACTCATCGAACATTCACTTCACATCTAGTGAGTGGAAAGATGGAGCGGGCTACAAAACGGAAACCGAACAGCTGGGCATCAGCGCAGAGGTCTTCCCGAACGTTGTGGTCGATGTGTCCCGTCAAAAGAGAGACAACACCACATCAGATACGGTAGCCTCAATCAGCTACTCAATTCCGCTTGGCACAACGCCTCGGGTTGAGAAGAAGATGCAGGACGGCAAATGGTCCACGAAGATGAAGCCCATCCGCGAGAAGCTTTACCAGCCCGTCCAACGTGAAAACCGCATTATGAAAAAAGCCATCAAACTCGGCGTTACAGTGAGTGGATACTAAAATGAAGAACCTATTGAAACTCAGTGTAATCATATTGGGACTGGCGCTGTATTTGATGCCTGTAAGTCAAGTAAATGCCGCAGCTTGTGTACTGAACAGCGACAATGAAATAACGAATACCATTACGGCAACTGAAAGCTCTTGGTGTACTGTTACCCCAGATTATGCGTCTTTCCCGCTGTATAAACTTGGGCTTTGTAGCGCCATTCCGACTTACGAGAACTATCAGACTGTTTGCTCGTTTATCGTTGATAATGCTGTCGCGCAGGATTTAGAAATATCAGAAGGTAGTAGCCTGAGCATCGTGGACGAAATTTCTCTCGCGGAAGGTGTTTATCCAGCGGCGGTTATTTTATTGGGAAATGAAATTAGCCTGAAACATACTGCAGCTTTTTCGGCTGACCAAGATGGCTGGGAAATTGGTGTCGGGTTGGCTGATGGAGACCGTTGCGCCACAAGCACCGCATCTGGGTCGCAAGATGATATTGATTCAACTTTTGGCGGCTTTTTCAATTGTATTCCGGAAGCAGATGAAGATGAGCTGACAGCCGGTTGGTTCACGGAAACGCAGGGAGCTTATCTGACTGATGGAGATACTTGTACTATTTCAAGCGGTGCAATCGTGGCGTCATCTTCTGACTTAGAGTTCACCACATCGTCAGGCAGCTCGGTTATCTGTGGCATGGAAGATGCTTCGACTCTCGAGGAATATGATAGCGGTGGGGAGACTAACGCTACTAGGCAGCTGATAGTGCAGACTTTCACGACTCCGGTTGTAATTACAGCAAACAGCACATCTTTTGATTTTGGTATAAAATTAACTAATATGCTTTCTCTAGAGGGTTACGTTGGCCCTTCTAGTGATACATTTCTGAATGGTTTTATTGACGGCGTAGAGTTTAAGGCTGTCGTAAATTAAGTAGCGACCCCAAAAAATGAGTGAGCGGAAAAAGGGCAGCTATTGAGTTGCCCTTTTGAATGAAAACAGACTGTCCTTGATTGCGCCTCGTTAGCTTTTATCCAATTCAGTCCCCCACCGGACAACTGGACACCCCTTTAGGGGGATGTCCGTGTCTGTCCGTCTAGATGGGGGGCGGACAAGGGTCGGACATGTCCGCTATTTGTCCTGTCTGTCCGTTTCATCGATGAACCAGACTTTGCCATCATATTCGCGAGTATAGTCTTGGTCCTGTAGCCAGTTGCGGGAGCGGTTGAATGCCTTGCGATTGCTGTCTTCTTGTACGCCATCTTTAGCCCGCCTCATTTGGAACTCGCGATACCACTCATCAGTGCTGACTATCCTGCGGTTTGATGGGTAATGCTCTGAATTGGTTATCTTGATGCCCTTGTTCTTGAGCGCATCGTGTAGCGCCTGTTCTGCAACTTGGTTGTTCCCTTTGAGCATTCGAGCTTTGCTGCGCTTCAGATCATCAGTGTTCTGCGGTTGCACTGTACAGCTAGTGATCGGCTCACCATCCTGATCATCGCCCAAGTTGACCACGTTTAACGTGAAGGCAGCTACCTTACCTCCTTCAAGATCACGCTGTTTCTTGGTGGTAGCCAAACGCATCGAGCCGTCCATGCTGACTTCGATCTCAGTATCAACTGCGGCACGCAAGCTGCTATGCCCACGCGCGCCTTTGCCTTGGTCTTTACCGCTATGGTGGACAAGCATGACATGGCAGCTCAGCTTTTGGCGTATCTCTGCGATGTGGCTTAGGAACTGCGTGACATCTTTCCCGTCGTTCTCATTGCCCGCTCCAAACGACATGGCCAGTGTATCAATGATCAACAGATCAACAGGGCGTTCGCCTATTGCGGTTAACAGCGCTGCCACGTCATCAGACCCGTGCAGGTCGAGCTGTAGTGGCAGATGGTGAAAGTGCTCTCTGGCTGCATTGTACAAGTCGGGCTTGCTCTCAGCAATTGCTCTGATCCGCTTCGTGAAGCCAGTACCTCCCTCTGCGGCGACATAGATCGCATTACTTTGTGTCACCCTACAGCTGTTCCACCACCAGCCAGCCGCAACATGGAGGGCTATATCAAGGGTTAAGAAGGATTTGCCCGTGTTGGACTGTCCATAAACAAGTGATGTCGCATCAAGATCGAGCCATGATTTTACGAGGTATGGGCGGTGCTCAATATGATGAATGTCAGTCGCGGCAGTTAGGGCTGCCCGTATCTGTTCCACCCTTGGGTTGCTTATCTTTACGCCCTGTGAGGGATCAAAGTTAGTCATTGCGCTGCTCCATCAAGATGTCGTTCCAGTCTTTGCCGTCCGGCGCTTGCATGAGAGTGACGTCCCATCCAAGACGCGCAGCACGTTGGCCAAGCTCTTCAGCAGCTGCGAGGCCGACTGGATCACCGTCAGCCGCTATCACCAACTGATCTGCGGTCTGTGGCAGTTCGAGCGATTTGACCCCGCTTGCTGAAAGAGCCGACCAATACCGTCCCTCATCAGATTGATGCAGTGCAGGCAGGGAGAGCGCAGTCTCAATGCCTTCAGCCACAATGAGTGGCCCAGCGGTTCCAATCAGGTGAGCCGCGCCGCCCTTGCACTTGCCTAGCATGAGCTTGTCACGCTTTGTGCCATCTGGGTTCAGAAAGGTTCGATGCAGCCCAACGAGCTGACTGCTGCGCTGTATGGCCGTCAGAAGAACAGACAGGCGTTCACCTGTATTGGGATAAATCAGGCCTGAGTGGTGCCGCTGCGAACTGCTCCAGTGGTCTATACCCCGCGATGCAAGGTAGGATTGCGATAACGTGCCTTCGAGTGGCTGGCCCTGCTGCCATAATTGCTTGCAGTAGGCTGTTTTGCGTTTAGCTGCCTCTAGTTGTTGCTGCTTGATCTGCTCAAGATCACTGCGCGTAACAGATCGAACCGCTTGAGAGCTACTCAGACCTGCCGCTGCGACAATGTTCTCAAACGTACAGCCAACGAAGCAGTGAAGCAGCAGCTTGCCATCGGCAGCGATGTTGATGCTGAGCGATGGGGACTGGTCGTCATGTGCTGGGCACAGATCAACCCAACCGCTGCCACATTTGCGGGCTTTTGGTGAAAGTGGATATTCAATTTGCATGAAACAATCTCCAAGATTGAGACACACCCAAAAACATGCTATTGTTTAGCCAGACAAAGCTCTCTAAAAAATTTGTCGGACTGAACTAACCGCGTGCTTTCAGGAGTGCGCGGTTTTTCTATGAGCAGGTGCGCTCTTTTGCATATTCACTGAAAGAAGCGGGAAGGGCGTTGAGGAGCTGGTCCTCTACTGTCGCTGAGAGCAGATTTAAGCTCCCACACGCCCGCATCAGGCTGTCACGACACGTATGATAGCCGACGCCTCGCCAAGGGCCTGCATGGGACGCCTCTTTCTTTTGGATTATCCACTGGGCCAAATCGCGGCACGTGATCACGCGGTAGCGAGGGCTGAGGTGAAGGATCACATCGTCGTAGTAGTCCGCGCTCTCCATGCGTGAAGAGGGCTGTGGTGAAGTACTCCCGTCTTTTAGCGACAGGGTGGGGGGTATTTTAGTCATCTGCTGACACCTCCCTGCATGGCCTCAAACCATTTTTCGATGTCTTCGGCCAGCCAACCGACAGCGCGTCGACCTATTCTGACTGGGCGAGGAAATTCGCCTTCATCCATCATTTTGTAGATAGAGCTGCGAGATAAACCGAGCCTTTGTTCCAGCTCAGTTCGGCGTAATATTGTGGGAACCATTGGGTTTTCCTTCGATCCAGTTAGCCACTGCTGGAAAGGGTATCTTCTGGCTCTTACTCAGTCGTTTGCGGATAACTTTCGATTAGTTTTTCGCAAACTTCACTTTCCCAATTCTCGTCAATCTTTAACTCCTTGCGGCCGCGGGACAGTGACGTCTCTATTGTAGCGGATGCTTTAGGGAACAGTTCAGAACTATTCCGCACGCCACCTAGAGAGTATGCTGCCTCGCCGTCTTGCATGATTTTGATCAGCGCACGATTAGTAATACCAGAGCGTAGTTCTTTAGGAATGTACCTTTGAACATGCTCCCAAATAACGAGTGCTCTCAGACAGTCGTAGCTTTGATATGCTTCTTTACGCGGTCGACCGCTATTCTTGGCCGCAATTTTTCTGATGGACTGGCCTACTTCCAAGCAAAAGCCTTTGTATGCCCAGCGAGTTGCGTCTTCTGTTGCCCCCATCCCCATACCGAATACAAAGTCCTCGCTATTTGGCTCAAGCTCCCACTCTTCGCCATCAGCCAAGCCGACAATATCAAAAAGACCTCGGACACGTTTTTTACTCATCCCGTTCCCTCCAAAAATGCATGCCATTTGTTCATCAGCTCTGCGCGTTGTTCGAGTAAATCTGTTCGGTAGTATGCGTGTTCGGTAGCCCCGCCAAATTTATGAGCAAGTTGCAACTCCGCTGCCTCGCGAGAGTGACCGTGTTCAGCTACCCAGTCTCTGTAAGTCGAACGTAAGCCGTGGGGTACCGCTGGGCGTTTACTGACTTTGTCAACAAATCCAATTTCGTCTGCAGTGTGCATGCGTTTCATCAAGGCAGACATTGTCATGTCGGAGATAGGACTGCCCGAACGCGACCTAAAAACAAGCCCACTACTTGTTTTGCTTGCATGCAGCGCCTCAAGAATAGGGCCGGTTATGGGGATGCGATGCTCGACGCGGGCCTTCATGCGATCAAACGGCCTTGTCCACTCACCGTAGAAGCCAGACCCCTTAGCCTTATCTTCTGAATAAAGCTCAAACTCAGACCAATCCGTGCCTCGTACTTCGTTGGATCGTGATCCTGTCAGCGTAACAAGCATAAGTGCTTTTGCGCCGATACCATCTCTTCGTTTCAGTTCATGCCACCACCGCTGTGCATCTTTAAGTTGAAGTGCTGGGTGATGATTGTTGCTCTTGGGTTTTGCGGGGAGAAGTATGGATAGGTTCCCGCCCCAAATTGCAGGGTTTGGTCCTAAGCGATGTCCCTTAACGGTGGCATAGTCGAGGACCGATTGTATCCTGCCGCGAACTCTTCCTGCAGTTTCGGGTTTTTTGGACCAAATCGGCTCCAAGGCGAGATGAACGTCATTCACAGTAATTTCGTCAACAGCCATGTGCCCGAGTAACGGAAATGCATAGGTTTCTAGCGTGGAGCGCCATTGTGCTTTGTGTTTTGGGTTTGAGAGTTCCGATTGCTTGAGGCGTATTACGATTTCAGCGACCTCGGCAAACGTCGGTATCGTAGTAGGTACGCGCCGTGCAACTCGTGGGTTTTCACCGCTTGCTGCCAGCTTCTTGTTCTTCGCAGCTAACTCACGGGCTTCTGCAAGAGAGACGCTGGGGTAGCTGCCAAGCCCAAGCTCGATTTGCTTGCCACGGAAGCGCAGCTTTTGCGACCAGCTCTTCGAACCACTTGATCTTACATGAATATGCAGACCCGTTCCTGAACTGTCATAATACCGCCCAGCTTCAAGTCGTGAATTTAAATATTGGATTGTAAGTTTCTTAGCCATTCGCCCCCACATTCGCCCCCACAAAAATCTTGGAACACATGGGTATTGTAAGGAATGTTAGAGATGATAGGAATGGCAATATGCATTAAAATAAGCATATTATGCGTTAACTGTGGAAGATGTTGGAATATAAGTTATGCGGATCCTCGGTCCGCCACTAAAATCCCTTAAGTAGATGTTAATAATACGATATATTTTATACGGTATATTTCTGTCCCTAATTGTGTCCCCTAAAAATAATTAAGAGATCCGCTCCCGCGCGCGTAGCTGGGGCCTTTGGATGTGCTGGATATATGAATAATTCGACAACCGCGCGTTGCTAGCAGTCAGTAGGTCCGCGGTTCGAGTCCGTGTGGGGCACCATTTCATCATAAAATATATATTATTATCAATAATTTAACGGATTTATGGATATTTTTATACACTCAATTATCCACCCTTTGAGTTCTACTTTTGTTTAATCATTGATCGAGTTGGCCACTTGTGCCACGCGCGCCCGCACACGCGCAGATGTGTTCTGGTGGGCTGGCTGGCTGTTAGAGACCGACCTTGAGGTCTACAGGCTAGGCTCACGCCGATACCACGCACTTTGCCGTCCAGTATCACATGTGTATCATCACGCAGCTGCTGCACGTCCCGCTCCTCACAGCAACACTATGGCAGGGCGTACCAACAAGTCTATGGAAGTGTGTGTTTGAGAGTGCGCCTTTGTCATTAAATTAACGCAAACGTGGTGCTGTGATTATCTGCGGATTACCCAGTGCTACACCCACTGAGTTGGAGTGGAAGCTCAGCAACACTTCAGTATCTACTCCGCTTATTAATTGACCATCAGCAATTTTACCGACAACAAATAGAAGATGGTGAATATCAAAAGGAGTGCTACAGGTGATTGATTTGAGTGTTTCAGGCGCATTAATCGCCGGTTTTCTTTCATTCTTGTCTCCTTGCATACTTCCAATCGTACCATTTTATCTGAGCTATCTAGCTGGTGTTGGTATCAATCAGATTTCAGAAGATGCTACCATTTCAGCAAGCGTCCGCCTACGTGCTGTTGTCGCCGCAATCATATTTTCGTTGGGAATTATAACAGTCTTCGTTGGTTTAGGAGCTAGTGCTACTTTTGTTGGCGGTTTGGTTCGTGACTATTTTGATATTTTACGATGGGCAGCAGCAGCAGTTATCGGTGCTATGGGGCTCCACTTCTTAGGCTTAATAAAGATAAGCATTTTGTATCGGCAACTTCGTGTAGATCAGGCAGGCTCCTCGAAAGTCAGTTTGGGTGGAGCCTACCTATTTGGCTTAGCTTTTGCCTTTGGCTGGACGCCGTGCGTAGGACCAGTTTTGGCTGCAATTTTATTTACGGCTGCAGGGCAAGAAAGTACTGGGCAGGGGGCATTGCTGCTATTTATTTATGGGACTGGTATGACACTGCCCTTTGTTTTAGCGGCTTTTTTTATTGGACCCTTCATGAAGTGGCTAGTAAAATTTAGACGCCATCTAGGGGTAGTCGAGAAGGTCATGGGCATCATGCTAATTATGTTTGGCCTGCTGATCGCAACTAACTCAATGAATTTTGTTGCTCAATTAATGCTCGATTTCATTCCATGGTTTCAGACATTAGGCTAAGAAAAAGGTGCGAAATGAAGAAGATTATAGTATGTATTTTGATGGCGGCTTCACTGGTAGGAACCCTTGATGCTGCGACAGTTGGGGATGACGGTTTACATAAAGCGCCATGGATTCAAGACACTTTCAAAGACTTGAACGAGGATTTGGCTGAGGCGAACGTCGAAGGTAAGCGTTTAATGGTGATAGTTGAGCAGCAGGGCTGTATTTACTGCCGTAAGATGCATGAAGAGGTTTTCATAATCCCAGAAATTGAAAAAATTCTTCAAGATAGTTTTTATGTTGTTCAAATTAATATGTTCGGCGACGTCGAGGTCACTGATTTTGATGGGGATGTTTTGCCAGAAAAAAAGATGGTGAAAAAATGGGGCGCGCTCTTTACCCCGAGTATATACTTCTTCCCAGAAGAGGTATTGCCGGGGACTTCTGCTTCTCAAGCTGCTGTTGCAAGTATGCCGGGTGCGTTTGGCCGTTGGACAACACAAAATATGCTCATGTGGGTTCTTGAGAAAGGGTACAGTTTAGACGAGCCCTTCCAAAAATATCATGCTCGCAAATTTACCGAACAACAGTAAATTGTAAAAAATTCATATATTTGAATTTTATGTTTGCTATAATATCAGTATCCAATAAGCTCTCCTAGGAAAATTAGATTCCATCTAGGAGGCGTCATGAGAACTATTTTTACAATTGGCTTTGCAGCCACAATGGTTGCAACGGTTGCTACCGCTGAAGATGTTCTGCCTTCAAGCGTGATGTATGAGGATGGTGCGGTGCGTGCGGCCCTTACGGATACTGCTGGAAGTGCTGAGAATGGTAGGAAAGTCTTCGCAAGTCGCAAGTTAGGTAATTGTCTTGCTTGTCATGCAAATGAGGATCTTGCAGAGCAAAGTTTTCATGGGCAGGTTGGTCCACCATTAAATGGTGTAGCTGAGCGTTGGTCTGAAGCTGAGCTTCGAGGTATAGTAAGTAACTCTAAAATGATGTTTGAAGGTACTATTATGCCAGCGTTTTATAAAGATACTGGCTACACGCGGCCACTTAAAAAGTTTGATGGTAAAAGCATATTGAGTGCGCAACAGGTTGAGGATGTTGTAGCCTACCTTATGACTCTCAATGAAATCTAATGATGATTAAAACTACCAGAAAGTGGAGCTAGCATGAGCTATACTCGCAGACAATTCCTCGCAGCAAGCACGTTTAGCAGCATTAGTCTTTTAGGAGTTCCCGCCCTTGCAAGCCTGACAGATGATGCAATTGCAGCTCTTACAGGCGGCGCAGGTGCTGTCGAAGGCGGCATTTCCATAACGGCCCCTGAAATTGCTGAGAATGGCAACACTGTTCCCGTAGAAATAGATGCTCCGGGTGCTGTTGCGATCACTTTGTTCGCTGATGGGAACCCAACTCCAAGCGTTGCCACCTTCAAATTTGGTGCGCTGAGTGCGTCGCGCACAGCGTCTACACGAATCCGACTATCCAAAACGCAGAACGTCGTGGCTGTTGCAGAGATGAAAGACGGATCATTCCAGATGGCTAAGGCAAATGTCAAAGTGACCATCGGTGGTTGTGGCGGCTAATTGGCTGCACTTCAAATATTCATACTGTCAGCGGTGCTGACAATATACCTAGGAGATACAATATGGCATCTGGTGTGAAACCACGGGTGAAAGTACCCAAAACAGCTGAAGCTGGTGAGGCAATTACAATCAAGACACTGATCAGCCACAAAATGGAAAGCGGTCAGCGTAAGGATGGTGACGGTAACCTTATTCCGAGGTCGATTATCAACCGCTTTACGGCCGAATTTAACGGCGAAAATGTGATCGATGTCGCACTTGAGCCGGCCATTTCTACGAACCCGTATTTTCAGTTTGAAGCGATTGTCCCAGAGAGTGGTGAGTTCACCTTCACTTGGTATGACGACGATGGCGATGTTTATAATGCGACAAAAAAAATCAGCGTAGCATAGATCAGAAAAGTGAAGTTGGAGGGAAGAGAATGAGACTTAGAATATGTGTTTT
>NZ_CVPC01000006.1 GCF_001049735.1 Nereida ignava | reverse complement strand
ATCTCGGTAATGGATACATCACCGCAGTCTGCCATCGCTGTGGTCCCCATAAGGCCCATCGAAGTCGCGGCAACAACGCCAAGTAATGTCTTTTTCATTTCAGTCTCCCGTTTGAACTTCAGCACGTTCGTTTTAAGTGAAGTTTCCCTTCACGCGCGCCATTGCACTTAGCCTTTAACAACGAGACCTGAGCTACAAGGGGGATTCGGTCAAAAAACGTCAAAAATGTCGTTTTGTGCATCTGCACAGCCAAAACCGACAGTGATCCGCCCATTTACTACACATTCAGACCTGTGAATTGCATTTCAACGGTCATTCACAGATCAATCGGAAGCGCATTAGCGACATGCCCATCGCTAAAGTCCCCAAGATTCCTCATAAATTCGCAGTTTTTTACTCTCACACAAATTTTTTCAGCTCGAAATTTACTAACTAGCGCGACTAATTTTCTGATCCGGCCACAGCGCCACTGATCAAATTCATTTGCATTAGCTTCTCATCCAAACTGGCCCGTGGTGCTGCGCAAACGTCCAAAAACGACACACGTGCTTCTGCAACAGTTCGGGCGTGAATAACTGCCTCCTCCGGCGTAACTGTTTGAAACGAAATCTGTGCACCTGAGCGCATTTGGGCAACCCGATCAGTCTCGCAAGACAAAACAGTCGCAATCTTGGGATAGCCGCCCGTTGTTTGATGATCCGCCAACAAAACAGTCGGCACACCGTCGCCCGCCACTTGGACAGAGCCACGCACGATCGGCTCGGACGGGATGCCCAGCGCCTCATTCAACACAACCGACGGCCCATCAAGGCGAACCCCCATGCGGTCAAACGCATCCGTCAGTTCATACGTACTGCCCAAAAACACGTCCGCCGCGTCATCCGCAAAATGACGGCCCTGTGGACTTGGCGTCACCAAAACAGGCGTGGCTTGATCAGGCTGTGGGGGCGCGTCATAGCTGCCTTCACGGGCGCTACGCACCTCCGCGTTTTCGATACGCAGCACATCTCCCGTGCGAACGGCACCGCCACCAAGCCCTGAAATCGCGTGGGTCGCAAAACTGTCCAACCACTTTGGTCGCGCCAGATCACCTGCAAAAGCCAGATAACACCAACTCCCCCATGTGCCCGCCTGAACACGCAGCCGATCACCTGCACGCAGCGTTGCCACGTGCCAGCCCCCTGCAAAACCACCACCGGCTTGGGCATAGCTGACCTCGCCCTCAACACATTCAAGCACGAGCCCGCCCAACGACACTTCAATCGCCGCAGCATCTGCACGATTTGCAATCATCACCTGCGCCGCAGCAAACGCCAGCCGGTCCATAGGACCAGATGCTGGAACTCCGTAGCGCATATGGCCAAAGCGACCTGCGTCTTGGACAGTGATCAATGGGCCAGCGGCGACCACTTTCAGAACAGCCACCGCCATTACACACCCAGCTCCGCACGGCTGATCCGCTCATAGACCACACGGTCCCCAACCTTGAACACAAATGGATCAGGCGCATCGCTTTCAATCACGTCGAACCCAGAGCGTCCAATGACCCACCATCCCGTCGGCATTGTCAGTGTCGTAATCAAAGACTGCGCGCCAGAAATGATAATGCTGCCTTTTGGAATATCGCGTACCGCTGCAGGTTTGCGCGGCAAGTGAATGCTTTGTGGCAGACCGCGCAAATAGGCATAGCCTGGTGAAAACCCGTACATCTCAACCCGCATTTCAGAACCCAAATGCGCTGCAATAACTGCCTCGACACTCTGGTTTGTCAGTCTCGCCACTTCCAGCAAATCAGGGCACAATTCCGGATCATAACAAACAGGCACACGGTGGACCTGAGGCGTTCTGCTGGCGGCAACATCTGGCTTTAACGCCTGAACAGCCGCCGTAACCGCGCCGTGATCCGTTTGAATAGGGTCAAATGCCACCAACAAATTAATCAACGCGGGCACGACCTCAACCACGCCTTTGATATCTGCCGCCGCGATTGCCTCATCCAAAGCGCAAATCGCTGCATGGGTCCGCTCGTCTGCGACCTCCGCAAGTTGAAAGAGCACCGCCCCTTCACCAACTGACGTTGCTTTCATCATTACTTAGCCTTGGATAAACGAGCGAATTTCAACGCCCTGCGCCGTCAAACGCTTCCGTATTTGCGAGGCCATCTCAACGGCTGCTGGCGTGTCGCCGTGCACGCAAATTGAGTGCGCCTCAAGAGCAATAGATCCACCACCGAGCACCGGCATTTCACCGCTCTCCAAGAATGCAATCAACCGGTCAGCCGCGAAAACAGGATCATGTATCACCGCACCTTCCTCGCTGCGCGGCACCAACTCGCCGTTGGCCTGATACGCGCGGTCGGCAAATATTTCCGAGTAAACCTGATGATCCCGCGCCTTGGCTTGCTGTTCAAGCACCGTTCCGGAAATCGCCAAAACAGGCAGTGCGCCAACCCCATCAAGAATGGCATTCGAAACCTCCACATCCCGCGCAGCCAAATTAGCAAGAGCACCGTGCGGCTTAACGTACGCGACACGCGCCGAGGTCAATTGCGCAACCCCGCTCAAAGCCCCAATTTGTGCTGCAACCATATGAGTGATCTGCGCAGCCGCCATCGGAATAACGCGGCGCCCAAAGCCAAGTGGGTCCGCATACCCGGGATGCGCGCCAACACAAACCCCGTTTGACGCCGCTTCACCAAGTGTGGCGTGCATCGTGTCGGGATCACTTGCGTGCCCGCCACATGCCACATTCGCGCTGCTTACCAACCCCAATATCCGCTCATCATCGCCCATCTGCCAAGGGCCATAGCCCTCACCAAGATCAGAATTAAGATCAATATACTTTGTCATGAGACAGCGTCCTTAAGTGAGGTGGCCGGGTTTCACCGCCATCAAAGACATTTACCGTGCGGGGTACAAGAGGTGGGGAGAAAAACACTGGCGATCCCTGAAGGACTCGAACCCTCAACCTGCTGATTAGAAGTCAGCTGCTCTATCCAGTTGAGCTAAGGGACCGCTTGGGTGTTGGCATAGCGCTTTGGGTGCAAGCTGCGCAAGGGTGGTGTGCGTTTGTTTATACTCAGTTACTGCTTCGTAAGTTCCGAACACCAGAAACGGCAGGTAACCTTAGTGCGTCCAAGCGCCTCGGCGGTTGACTGCGAAATTCTCGGAATAACCGGCAGCGCGCACGTTAGGGCGGCGCGTTTTAGGCTCTTGCACAACTGCCTCAATACCGTTGTCGCGCGCATAATCGACCGCATCTTCTTTGCTGTCGAACGTCAGCTTCACTTGGCTTTGGGTGTCATCAGATGAGGTCCAGCCCATCAGCGGATCCACATCGCGCGACGAGGCTGCAGCAAATTCCAGCACCCATTTACGCGTTTTTGCTGTGCCCGAAGACATGGCAGTTTTTGCTGGCTTATAAATACGTGCGCGCATGGTGAACCCTCAGACGTTGGCTGATGCCTATATCCATAACTCTGCGGGTAAATGCAATATCTGGCATACATCGGTTTGAACTAAGGTTTGACGCTGAAGCGAAAACTCTGAAACGACCGTGGGAGATAGGGGAATGAACCGCTCAGTCCAGGTTACACTCCAGCGCCTACCAGTATCATATTCCAATTTTCGCATTTAAGCTAGCTATTTGTTTGATCAACATCCAGCGGCTCCCTTGAACCCACGGCAGAAGGCGTCACATTGTATGATGACCAAAGGGAATCGCTCATGTCTTACGCCCATTCAGATAGCCAGCCACCACGCCCGACAGCGCCCGTTTTGGCAAATCCCGCGCCAGACGTGAAAACCCGTGACAAGCTGGAGGGCGGCATTTCATTCAAGCTCAACACCGAGTTTGAACCCGCGGGCGACCAACCCACGGCCATCAAAGAACTGTCGACTGGTGTGCTGAACGGCGATCGCGATCAGGTGCTGCTTGGCGCAACAGGCACCGGCAAAACATTCACCATGGCAAAAGTGATTGAGCAAACGGGACGCCCCGCGATCATCCTTGCGCCTAACAAAACGCTGGCCGCCCAACTTTATGGGGAGTTCAAGGGCTTCTTTCCCGATAACGCGGTCGAGTATTTCGTCAGCTATTATGACTACTATCAACCGGAAGCCTATGTAGCGCGCTCTGATACTTACATCGAAAAAGAAAGCCAGATTAACGAGCAAATTGACCGTATGCGCCACTCTGCAACCCGTGCGCTTTTGGAACGTGATGACGTTATTATCGTGGCGTCCGTGTCGTGTATTTACGGCATCGGTTCGGTCGAAACCTACGGGGCCATGACCCAAGATATCCACGTGGGCAAAATGTACGATCAGCGTCAGGTAATCGCTGATCTGGTCGCCCAACAATACAAACGTAACGACGCGGCGTTTCAGCGTGGCACGTTTCGCGTGCGCGGAGATAGCCTTGAAGTCTTCCCTGCCCACCTTGATGACCGTGCGTGGCGGCTATCTTTCTTCGGCGAAGAATTGGAAACCATTACTGAATTCGACCCACTGACTGGTGAGAAAACAGATACGTTCGACAAAATCCGCATTTACGCCAACAGTCACTACGTCACGCCAAAACCGACGATGCAACAGGCGATTACGGGCATCAAAAAGGAACTGCGGGTTCGGCTTGATCAGTTGGTGGCAGATGGCAAATTGCTTGAAGCACAGCGCCTTGAGCAGCGCACGAATTTCGATCTTGAGATGTTGGAAGCCACTGGGGTTTGCAACGGGATCGAGAACTATTCACGCTATCTGACGGGCCGCGCACCGGGCGAGCCGCCCCCCACACTTTTTGAATTCATCCCAGACAACGCCATTGTTTTCGCCGACGAGTCCCATGTTTCTGTGCCGCAGATCGGCGGCATGTACAAAGGTGACTTCAGACGCAAAATGACGCTGGCGGAGCACGGCTTCCGCCTTCCGTCTTGCATGGACAACCGCCCCCTCAAATTTGAGGAATGGGACGCGATGCGGCCCCAGTCTGTTTTTGTTTCTGCCACCCCAGCCGCTTGGGAAATCGAACAAGCAGGCGGCGTATTCACAGAACAAGTCATCCGCCCCACAGGCCTTTTGGACCCTGTCATCGAAATTCGCCCCGTTGAGACACAGGTGGATGACCTTTTGGATGAAATTCGCCGTGTTGCGGCGGATGGCATGCGGGTGCTGGCCACGACATTGACCAAGCGCATGGCCGAGGACCTGACGGAGTATCTGCACGAACAAGGGATTCGCGTACGCTACATGCACTCAGACATCGATACGATTGAACGGATTGAGATTTTGCGCGACCTGCGCCTTGGGGCATTTGATGTGCTTGTTGGCATCAACCTGCTGCGTGAGGGTCTCGACATTCCCGAATGTGGGCTTGTGGCAATTCTCGATGCGGACAAAGAGGGTTTTTTGCGCTCTGAGACGTCACTGGTACAGACCATCGGCCGCGCCGCGCGAAACGCCGAAGGCCGCGTGATCATGTACGCGGATAAAATTACCGGCAGCATGGAACGCGCCATGGGCGAAACCGAACGCCGCCGCACCAAGCAAATTGCGTATAACGAAGAGCATGGCATCACACCTGAAACAGTGAAGAAAAACGTCGAAGACGTGCTGGCTGGTCTCTACAAAGGTGACGTGGATATGAACCGCGTGACCGCAACCATCGAAAAACCGATGGCCGGTGATAATCTTGCGGCACATCTTGATGGGCTGCGCGAAGACATGCGCAAAGCCGCCGAAAACCTTGAGTTTGAAGAAGCCGCCCGCCTGCGTGACGAGGTGAAGCGCCTTGAGACTGTAGATTTGGTGGTGTCCGACGATCCTCTGGCCCGCCAAGCAGTTGTTGAGAAAGCCGTTGATGATGCGCAAAAGGCATCCGGCCGCTCAACCGCAGGACGTGCGGGGCAACGGGGCGGAACAAAGCGCAGCAAACGGCGTTAGATCGCCTTTTGACAAAACGAACATACGCAGCGGGTTTTTCACCGCTGCGTAACTGAGCGTTAAGACATGCTGTCGTAGCAAGCTTGCATGAGTATGCACCGCACCTTTAGCCCCTCGACGGATTGGCAAACGCCAACCAGCATCACCCTGTCGCACATCGACCGGATGGAGCGTGACTTGCGCACCCTGCGCCGTGATCTGTTCGATCATCCGCGTGAGATGACGGGGCCTGTGACGGTGAAACTGGTGCAGACAGAAATTGCGCTGCAGGAACTACGTCTTGAGGTGACAAAACTTGGCCACGCCAACTAGCGACCGCAGCCAAGAACCAATACTAGACGGGCGTGTCGCACCGCATCGTCACATTAGCCCGCCCCCTAGTGGACTGACCCCACTTTAGTCGTACTTCAGATTTATCTGCACCTTGTTCAACTTGCGCCCAAGGCTGAGTGAAAACGTCTGAACTGCCAGATTTTGTTTGCTCAACGGGCTGCACCGCCTGAACTGCACGGGCCCATCCATCAAAGGGTAACCGCCCTGATGCAGATACGTTCCACGTTGCAGCATCGGTGTTTTGGTCATGATTTATCACAACAGGATTGATCGTAACTGTGCCAACATTGTTGAACGTGTTGCCATCAAAAACGATATTCCGATACCGCCCTTTAGCCAGATCAGCGCGGCTTGTATCAACCCGGTCGGCACGTTCGACATTGCCGTTTACCGCCTTGAAAACATTACCTTGAACCGACAATCCTTGGATAAAATGCCCAGCACCATAAGGGGCCACAACCAGCCATGAAAAGTCAGATCGCAAGTTGAGCGATATGAAGAAATTCCCGGAAATCGTCAGCCCACCAAACGAGAACTGGTTGGCAAAATCCGGAAAGGCCTCGTGCTCGTTGGTCATCTCAATATAGTTATTGTCGATATAGTTCCCCGTCACAGCACTCATACAATTCGGTTGCGTGAAGATCAGGCCAGCCTTGCGAATACCGTTTGAACCAGCATCCCCATGAAACCAATGATTGCCCGTCACCAAATTGCCTGCGCCAGACAGAACCGCGAAATGCTCAAACAACACGACGCGGTTGTTGCGCAGCTTGGGGTCGTTCGAATTGACGTTCAGCGCAGTTGTCACACGGTCTTCAACCTGAAGCGACTGCTCGTTCGACAGAAACTGACAACGGTCAACAATCATCCCCTGACAGCCACGATCAGCGGACGTGATCCCGCGGCTTTTCGGTTTGTTGATCAAACAATCAAGCACTTCGAACACAACGCCATCGGGCGCCAACATGATGCCACTTGCACGGCCTGAACACTGTAGTTGGATATTGTTCAAAACCATTTTCGATAGTTTTTCAAAACCACCAAAATCGAGCATATATTTGAAACGCGTGAACGTATAACTCTGGCTTGCCGCGGCCCCAAACAGCGGTTGGCATAGGGTCAACGTGTTTGCACTGGGGTTCACGGACGCCACATAAACCTCTCGGCCAACCCCGTTTCCACTTACCAACGACCCCACCTTGATAGACGCGGCGTTCACCACATTGCGCAGTTTATACGGATCATTCGGGTCATAGCTGGCACTTGCTGTTACCACATCATCGGCCCAGGCTGTGCTATCACGGGCTTCAAACATACCGTTTGCAATGACGCGCCGGACCTCAAACCGCGCACGATTAGGCACCAAAGCGGCCATATCAAGCGGTTCAGTCAATTGAACCTGCCGGCCACACAGATCAAAAACCTCATGATCTGCCCCGTTAAGCAGGGCCTGAAACCCCTTTTTGAAACCCACAACTTCATCGCCAAACGCATCGGCATAAGTCGGCAGATCGAAAGAGCGCCTAAGAACAAAACGGTGCTCAGGCAATTGGGTAATCTGGCCTTCAAACCGGATCTTGCTGTTGATCGTCACATCGCGGCCCATCCGGAAAACGCCGTCCGTCACCAAAACAGTACGCCCCTGCGCTGCCGCATCAGCCGCCTCAATCGCATCAGCATCATCAGCCACCCCGTCCCCGATCGCACCGAAATCCCGCACGTCCAAAACATCAAATGTTTGGCTAAAGAACAGCGGCGTCACATCTTCGATCCTAAGGTCATCAATGCGGATTACGCCACCGACCGGCCCCGTCAAATCTAGGCCGATATGCGCATATGCGGCGTCCATTCCCCATGCCATGTCCACACCAGGACGGCTACCCTGCCCCACGATTGCAGACACCTCAATCACGTTTCCGTAGGTTTGCAACGTCACCGCTGCCCCAGCCAGTTGCACCCCAGTCAAAGCATCATCCGAGGCATCAAAGACAGAGCCCGCAATCTGCACAGACGGCCGACTGCCGCTTACCGCTTTGATGCGCGCGCTCACTTTGTAGTAGCAACCCGTGGCAAGTGCGGTTTGGCACGTGAACCGCAATCGTTGGGTGCCGCCTTGGTTTTTTGTCAGCTGAAGGCAACTGCCAAAATCAGGATCAGATGGCACGACCACAGCACTGCTGTAGCTGGCGTAGGTTTCTGTTCCAAAAGTCCCATCTTCACGGGACCACTGGCCCAAGCCTTGCGAGAATGGTGCTGGGGACAAGCTAAAGCGGTCAGTAATTGCCATATTCATGAACGATATCCTTTCGTGGAACCTTGGCGTCAGACATAAAAAAACCGCACAAACGGGGCAGCCGTTTCTGCGGTCTCGTAATGTCAGCGCGGGCGTGTTGATCTGCTCTATGTGACCAACCTAGCGTCCGTTCGTTAAGCACATCTTAGGCGAGCGAGCGCGCCGATAGTGACGCGCGCAACACCTAAACGCCCACGTCCGGGGCTTCCAACACCTGCACGGCAGCAATTTTCCAACCCGCTTCCGTTTGCAGCATCATATAATCAAGGACATGCTGACCGCCGGCCACATCTGTCACACGGACTTGTTGCCAAACATGGCCATTCAGCACCCGCAATTCACCGAACCTGACCTGATCGTTGTTCCAAACCATAGGGTAGCCACGCTCAACCATCCGACCGAATGCATTGGGGTCTTGCCCAAACATTCGCCGAATATTCGGAGCCGCAAACGTCCACGCGCCGTCCACATTACCATCGCGAAAGGCATCCATCTGATTTGAAATGGTATCTTGAATATCACGTGTTGGCGTATCTTGCGCTGCGGAAAGCCCCGCCCACAAACAAAAGACCAGACCGACTAAAATACGAACCATGTGAACCTCCTCTGACTGAACCAAAACCTAAGTCAGAGGAGCGCTAGGTCAATTAATCAACCCACCTTCCAAGGCTTCGTCGATCAAATTTGCCGTTTCATCAACGCCGTAGAGCGCGATAAATCCACCAAAGCGTGGCCCCTGAGTAGCCCCAAGAAGCACTTCATAAATCGCGCCAAACCAATCACGAAGCGGCTCAAACCCGTGGTTCTTACCAACCGCAAAGACAATTGATTGCAGATCCTCGGCACTGGAGTAATCCAACTCAGCCACCGGATCATCTTTACCCATTGCTGCGTTTTTCGTCTCAATCATCTGACGTGCCAACGCGGGATCACGCAGCGCCGCTGCCATATCCGCCAAAGCCACACGTTCTTGATCTGTTGGTGCGCGGTAGGTTTTCTCAGGCTTCACAAAGTCGTTGTAGTACGCCACCGCATAGCCTGCCGCCGCATCCAAATCAGGATGGGTTTCTGCGGACGCCTCGGGCGCGTAGCGCTGAATAAAGCCCCACAATTGCTCTTTACCCTCGGCATTGGCCACAGCCGCAAGGTTCAACAACATTGAGAACGGCACAACCATGTCAGACTTCGGTGCAGTCTCACCATGGATGTGGAAAATCGGGTTCGCCAGCTTTTGCTTGGCATCTTGGTCCTCATAACCGCGCAATTGTTGATGATACTCATCCACCATTTTGGGGATCACATCAAAATAGAGGCGCTTAGCCGTCTTTGGCTTCTGATACATAAAATACGACAGGCTTTCGGGCGCCGCATAAGTCAGCCATTCCTCCATCGAAAGGCCATTGCCTTTTGATTTAGAAATCTTTTGACCAAGCTCATCATTAAACAACTCATACGACAGGCTTTCGGGTGCTGGCGCACCAAGGGCGCGACAAATTTTACCCGATTGGACAACACTGTCGATCAGGTCTTTGCCAGACATTTCATAATCCACCCCAAGGGCAGCCCAACGCATCGCCCAATCGGGCTTCCATTGCATTTTCACGTTACCGCCGGTGACGGGCACCTCAATGCGCTCGCCGTCGGGCTCTTCATAAACGATCGTGCCTTTCGCCACATTCCGTTCAAGCGTTGGCACCTGAAGCACGTGGCCTGTTTTCGGGCTTACGGGCAGAAAACACGAATATGTGGCGCGGCGTTCTTCACCCAGTGTCGGCAACATGATCTCTTGTATTTTATCAAAGCGCTCTAGGGCCGTCATGAGCGCTTCATCAAACTTTCCGCCAGTGTAGTAGTCGGTTGATGAGGCAAACTCATACTCAAATCCGAATCCGTCCAGAAAATCACACAGACGCGCATTGTTGTGCTGCGCAAAACCTTCATGGCACCCAAACGGATCGCGCACTTTAGTCAGCGGCAGGTTGAGGTCCTGCAACAGCTCTTCTTGCATCGGAACGTTGGTCGGCACTTTGCGGAACCCGTCCATGTCGTCGGAAAAACAAATCAGCGTCGTTGGAATATCACACAAAACTTCAAATGCGCGACGCACCATGGTCGTACGCGCAACCTCACCAAAAGTCCCAAGATGCGGCAGCCCCGACGGGCCGTATCCCGTTTGGAACAATACATAACCCTTCTCTGGGTCCTTACCCTTAAGCCGTTTGAGCACCCGACGCGCTTCTTCAAAAGGCCATGCTTTGGACTGTTGGGCTTCGTCGCGCGAAAGGCTCATCTGGGTATCTCCGGTTTTGATCGTCGGTGTACGTAATTGGACGCAGCGAGGGCGCGCAGATTAGCCGCGCGGTGGCACAACCCCGCGCACCATGCGCACTCCCTATTGCGAGGGCGGCCAGCCGTCAATAAACCAAGGGCAGAGCAGTCCAAAAGGAACACCCCTCGTGAACGCACAAGCCCCCCTAACGGCCCAAGACAGCCTTGCCGCACTGATGATCGCCGTTTCCGCGAGCGATGAAGATATTCGCACGGCTGAACTTGTGAAAATCACCAATATTGTGAATAACTTACCCGTCTTTTCGGGATATGATCCAGAACGCCTTCAAACCATTGGGCGCACCGTTTTTGACTTGTTCGATCAAGAAGACGGGCTGGACGCGCTCTTTGGCTTGATCCGCGACGCATTGCCTCAAACCCTGTACGAAACAGCTTACGCATTATCATGCGACGTCGCAGCCGCTGACGGATCGATTGCATCGCCCGAACTTCGCATGCTTGAAGAAATTCGGTACGAGCTTGAACTTGACCGATTGCACGCCGCCGCAATTGAGCGCGGCGCACGCGCGCGCCACATGACCCTACCGACCGCGCTTTAGGCCCGCCCCCAACGGTGCAACAGGCGCTGCTGCATTGACTTTGCGCGCCTGTTCCAGCCGGATGCACCGCGTGGCCTTTCCCTGTCTGACTTTTTGATTTTACCGCGCGCACCCAGATCGGCAGAGACAATCGCTAAGGCCCGCTTTGTACCTTGCGGGGTGGTGACGTAGCCCGCCAATGTGCTGACAAAGTTCAACGTGCCAGTTTTCGCCGTCACTTCGATGCCTTGCCCGTCAACGACTTTGCCGTTCGCATCGCGCAGCTTGATCGGCTTCATCAAGGCCCCGATGGGGCCGTTTGCGGCCGCGACTAAAATCTGCACCAAATCAGACGCACTGATCCGACTTCGATCACCAAGCCCTGAGTGATCAACCAGTTGTGCATCAACGCCAAAACGCTCCTTGCCCCATTCATTCATAGCTGCTGCAGAACTGCGAAGTGTCTTTGCGCCAGAGGCCTGCAGACCAATAACTTCAGCCGTCAAGTTGGTCGAAAACTTCAGCATATCGCGGCACATCTCGGAAAGCGGCACACTTGCATGCTGGACCAGAACACGCCCCTTTGCAGGGCGATCAGTCACCTGACCGGCGGGAAGCGAAATTCCCTTGGCGCGGGCAAGTTGACCAAAAACATCAGCTGCATAAAGCGCAGGTTGGCGAACCGGCAACCACCGTGCGCCACCCCCACCAAGTGCAGACCGGCTGACCGTCCAAGCATCACGTCCCTTTTCAAGAGCGTATCCGTAAACAGGAAAGTCACGCGAAACGATGCGCATCGTTGCCATCTCTACCGCAGGAGCATGACGTTTTGCGCGGGCATCCATGGTGGTACGATATCCATCCGCGCCGCGTCGCCATTCGAAATGCACACGATTGAAGTTCAGGTTCACGGCACCGATTGTGGGGTTATATCCTAAATAATCAGGCTGATCGCGGTCAATAAACGGGATTGCAGGCAGCGCGCTGTTTTGAACATAAAAACTGCCATCAATGCTGCGCACACCGCTCCTGTGAAGATCGGCAACCATTCGGCCAAGATCATCGGTGTTCAACGTCGGATCACCGCCGCCCACCAGCCACAGATCACCTCGCAACGTGCCGCCCTCAATCACGCCGTCGCTCACAAGCCGCGTGTTAAATCGGAAACCAGCTCCAAGTCGGTCAAGCCCGTAAAGCGCTGTCAGCATCTTTGCCACTGACGCAGGCGGTAGCGCTTCATCCGCTTGGAATTGCTCAATACTTACCCCGCTTGTCGCGTCGGCAACCGCAAATCCTGTGACACCACTAAGGCCTGCTTGGGCCACGATATCTGTGGCAGTGGGGTCAACTTTGCGGGCAAAATCATCAGGCCTTGCAACTGGGCGCGCTGACTTAGTTGGCGCAGTTGCACCCGCCGCCGTCGCCGTTGTTGCAAGAAGACCGGCCAGCAAGAACCGTCGGGAATACACACGCGTCATGAACCGACTAAAGCCCAGCAGTTGGCGCGTGACAACTCACAATCTGCGGCGTAACCACCTGCCTTATGTTACGCGCCACTCTTTTAATGTTCCTCGCCATGTCGCTGATCCCTGCAGGGGACACGGCCGGCAAGCTTCTGTCAAATAATTACGAAGTGCACCCGCTCTGGATCGCATGGAGCCGCTTTGCCCTTGGCGCGTTGATTGCAGCGCCATTCATGCCACGCGGGACATGGAGTGTTCTGCGCAACCCCAAGGTAGTTTTCCGCGCTCTTTTATTAGCGGGCGGTATTTCATGCATCCTAACGGCCCTGCGCACAGAGGACATCGCCAATGTGTTTGCTGCGTTCTTCATCGGTCCGCTACTGTCGTTCACCCTATCAGCGTGGCTGCTCAAAGAAAAAGTCACATGGGCGCAAACGGCTCTATTGCTGCTTGGGTTTTGTGGCGTCCTGTTGGTGGTCAAACCGGGCTTTGACTATTCACCGGGCCTCGGGTTCGCGGTCCTTGCAGGATGTTTTTACGGAAGTTTTCTGACCGCGTCGAAATGGCTGATAGGCGTCGCACCTGCACGCACGCTTCTGCTGAGCCAACTCCTGATCCCCGCAATTATCATGCTCCCTGTCGCCGCAGTTTTCTGGCCACAACTGAGCCTGCCCATTATGGGTCTGGCCACTGCATCTGCTGTTGGGTCCATGTCGGGGAACTTTTTGCTGCTTTTTGCCTATGCAATGGCCGACAGCACGCGGCTGGCCCCACTGGTATATTTCCAGCTAATCGCGGCAACCGTTTTGGGATGGACCGTGTTCGGCACTTTGCCCGATACGCTAACGCTTTGCGGTTTAGTGCTGATCATCGGCGCAGGTGTCGGTGCGGCAACTTTGCGTCGCTAATCGCGCTGCCACTCACCACGTTTCCTGATTTCGCTACTCGAAACAGACAGCATCGGTATATTCACAAAGGACCACGCAGGCGCGTCAGAGCGGCCCAAAAGCTGGCTTTGCCTGCCTTTCAACCGTGCAAAATCATAGATCTTGGCCGCCGGTGACGTGCGCGCCGATATACGATCCCCCGGGCGCGCCAACACCCCAACAGGTGTGGTCGCCAAAATACCTTGCCAGTCTTGCCAATGATGGAACTGGGCCAAATTATCCGCACCCATCAACCAAACAAACCGCACGCCAGGATACCGCAAACGCAGTGCATCAAGGGTTTGCGCGGTATATCTGGTGCCAAGGTGGGTTTCGATATCTGTCACCTCAACACGCGGATCGCACATAACTTGGCGGGCCGCCTGCAAACGCCGTTCAAGCGGCGCGGGCCCGTGCTCTTTCAGCGGATTACCAACTGAGACCAGCCACCACACACGGTCCAGCCCAAAGCGTTTCAACGCCTCTTTGGTGATGTGCACGTGCCCTGCGTGTGCGGGATCAAACGATCCGCCCAACAAACCAACAACTTGGCCCTGCCGCGCATATGGAAACTTCCGTGTCATGCGCACCTTGTCGAACACCCTCACAGTCCAGTCAATGCATTGCCCCCGCGACCATGCCGCGTTATCTGATGCCAACTTACCTTTTACTCGGAGATGTAACAGATGGCTGCCAATCAATTCGTCTACTTCATGGACGGCGTGTCCAAACAATACCCCGGCGGCAAAAAGGTGTTTGAGAACATCCGCCTGAACTTCCTGCCTGGTGTGAAAATTGGTGTGGTCGGTGTTAACGGCACAGGTAAATCAACCTTGATGCGCATCATGGCCGGTCAGGACAAAGAATTTACCGGTGAAGCATGGGCGGCAGAGGGCGCACGCGTCGGCTACCTCCCCCAAGAGCCTGATTTGGACCCAAGCCTTGATGTGCGCGGCAACGTCATGTTGGGCGTGAAGGCCAAGAAAGACATTCTGGATCGCTATAACGAATTGGCGATGAACTACTCCGACGAGACCGCCGAAGAAATGGCGCAGCTTCAAGACGAGATAGACAGCCAGAACCTGTGGGACCTCGATGCGCAAATCGATGTGTCGATGGAGGCGCTACGCTGCCCTGCGGATGATGCAGACGTCACAACCCTATCGGGTGGTGAAAAGCGCCGCGTGGCCCTGTGTCAGCTTTTGCTGGATGCGCCTGACATGCTGCTGCTTGACGAACCGACCAACCACCTTGACGCCGAAACAATCGCATGGCTGCAACAGCACCTGATCGATTACAAAGGCACCATCCTGATTGTTACCCACGACCGTTATTTCCTTGATGCCATCACCGGATGGATTCTGGAACTGGACCGCGGCTCAGGCATCCCACATGAGGGTAACTATTCGTCATGGCTGGAAGCCAAAGCCAAGCGCATGGAACGTGAAGCGAAAGACGACAAATCCAAGCAAAAGACCCTTGAGCGTGAACTTGAGTGGATGCGCCAAGGCGCCAAAGCGCGCCAAGCCAAATCAAAAGCGCGGATTGCGGCCTACAACGAGATGGCCAATCAATCAGAGCGCGAAAAAGTCGGCCGCGCACAGATCATCATGCCAAACGGTCCCCGACTTGGTGACAAAGTGATCGAGATCGACAACCTCACAAAAGCCTATGGCGATAAACTTCTGATCGAAGATTTGTCCTTCTCGCTGCCTCCGGGTGGTATTGTGGGCGTCATCGGCCCGAACGGTGCGGGTAAATCTACATTGTTCAAAATGCTCACAGGCGATGAACAACCAGATGCGGGATCCGTTAGCTACGGCGACACAGTTGACCTTAGCTATGTGGATCAGTCACGTGACGCGCTGCCCGACGATAAAACCGTTTGGGAAGTAATCAGCGACGGCAACGACATCATCATGCTGGGTGACGCTGAAGTGAACAGCCGCGCGTATTGTTCGTCGTTCAACTTCAAAGGCGGCGACCAACAGAAGAAAGTCGGCGTTCTATCAGGTGGTGAGCGCAACCGCGTTCACATGGCCAAGCTGCTGCGCGCCGGTGGCAATGTTTTGCTGCTCGACGAACCGACAAACGACCTTGATGTTGAAACGCTTCGCGCCCTTGAAGATGCGTTGGTCGACTTTGCTGGGTGCGCTGTGGTCATTTCACACGATCGCTTCTTCCTTGATCGGATTTGCACCCACATTTTGGCATTCGAAGGCGAAGCGCATATCGAGTGGTTTGAGGGTGGCTTCACCGAATACGAAGAAGACAAAAAGCGCCGCCTTGGGCCCGATGCCTTGGAACCAAAGCGCGTCAAATACAAGAAATTCGCACGCTAAAATCCTGTTTAGCGCGACTGTACATTAAGGATACGCTTGGCCAAATAGCGGCTCGGCGTATCCTAAACACCACATATCGTGGCCAGGTCAGCCGTGAATTGCTGATCAAAATGCTTTCCCCGATTTCCCTTGCTTTATGAGGGTCGCCACCCCATATGGGGTTTAGCTACGTTATGCACTCGATCCCTGTCTTCCCTTACCGGCTACAGTCTTTCGATCCCTGACTAAGCCGACGTGCTGCAATTTCGCGGGCACGAATTTAAAAGGAGACACGGATATGGCTACTGGCACCGTGAAATGGTTTAACACTACTAAAGGCTACGGCTTTGTTGCACCCGATGGCGGCAGCAAGGACGTTTTCGTTCACATCTCTGCTGTTGAGCGTTCAGGCCTCACTGGTCTTGCTGACAACCAAAAAGTAACATTCGACATCGAAAGCGGCCGTGATGGCCGTGAGAGCGCGATCAACATTGCCCTAGCGTAAGTCATTGTACTTATAATGGAAAAGGCGCCCATCCAATTGGATGCGGCGCCTTTTTTATGACTAAATCTAACCGTCCCGGTATTAGTTTAGGACTTGGCTCCAAAACATGTAGCACGGTGTGATGAACGCAAAAGCGATACAGAATTTCGCTGAAAGACCGCCCGCCCAATCCAACAAAGGTGTGCCCCCATCAGATGTCTGATTTGCGCGCATATCTGCGACCGTCGCACTTGGACGGTACACGCGGTTATGCGCCTGAAGGCTTTCCATAGCCTGTGCGTAGACGCGGGCTTGGCGGGTTTGTTCATCGATGTTGTGCATAGAATTCATTTTGCGGCTCCTCCGGTGTTGATCCGTAACATGGAACGATTTTTCCACCCGCCAAGACCCAAACGGCAAAAAAGGCTACCAACCGCATGACAACGGACCTTCAAGTCGTTCAACTGTCAGAAAATCAGTCTTCCAGAACGAAAGTAACTTTCAAAACAACACGGTATTCATCGATTTTACCGTCTGAAACAGTTACTTTTTGATCCTGCACCCACGCGCCCGTTACGTTCTTCAGCGTTTTGGCTGCACGCTCAACGCCGGTTTCTATTGCATCATCAAATGACTTTTTCGAACTTGCGATGACTTCGGTTACTCTTGCAACACTCATACTCGTTACTCCTTATTTACAATACTCAAAAAGCCTATGCGCCTAAGGCTTGCCCGTCTAGTCGCCATCGATCAGCGCCGCCACCGACGGCCCAACAACCTTTACGATTTGCGCAACACCCTCTGCGTTCGGATGGATTGCATCGGCCTGCATGAACGGCAGCACATCCCCCTCAAACGCCGTGAAAAAGCCGGGGTGATAATCCGCACCGAAACGCGCTGCGATATCTGCGAAAATTGGATCAAACGCCGCCTTATAATCAGGCCCGTAATTTAATGGCGCTTCAATCCCCACCACCAACACAGCCGCACCGGAATTTGCAGCCTGCTGGACGATGGTGTCCATATTCTGCCGCACGACACTTGGATCAATGCCGCGCAGCATGTCGTTGCCGCCAAGGGCAATCACAATTGCATCAACCTGCTCGCTCAACGTCCAGGCAATGCGCGCCGCACCACCTTGGGTCGTATCACCGGAGACACCCCCATTCACAAGCGTCACCTCGGTTCCGTTTGCCTGCAACCAGCTCTCTAATTGTGGCACAAGGCCCTGCTCGGCAGGCAACCCATACCCTTGAACAAGGCTGTCACCAAAGATCACCACGGTACTTTCGGCACGCGCACCACAGTGCCCCATGCCAAGGCCCAGAGCCAAGATCGCAAGAATTGTCATCATCAGGTTGCGCAGCGGCAATACCGCCCCATATCCAGTTGTGATCCCCATGAAAGGCCCCTCAATGTCTAACCCGATCCTGTCCCTCAGAGATGTGCACCTTTCGCTAAATGGCAATGCAGGGATGGTGGATATCTTGCACGGCATCAGTCTTGACGTGACAAAAGGCGAGACATTGGCGCTGATAGGCCCATCGGGTTCGGGAAAATCATCACTTCTCATGGTAATGGGCGGGCTCGAGCAAGCAACTGGCGGCACGATCAGCGCAGTTAACCAAGACCTCACCAATTTGGACGAAGACGCACTTGCCGCGTTTCGACGGCACCACATGGGCGTAGTGTTTCAGTCTTTTCACCTTATCCCGACCATGACGGCGCTTGAAAACGTGGCCGTTCCGCTTGAACTGGCGGGTGAAAGCGATGCCTTTGACCGCGCTCAAGCGGAGCTGGAAGCAGTCGGCCTTGGGGCGCGGGCGGATCATTATCCCAATCAGATGTCGGGGGGCGAGCAACAGCGCGTGGCCCTTGCGCGTGCCCTTGCGCCGCGTCCGGAAATTTTGCTGGCGGACGAGCCGACGGGCAATCTTGATGGCACCAACGGTGAGGCCGTCATGGACCTTCTATTTGATTTGCGCGACCGTCACGGTGCGACCCTCATCATGGTCACCCATGCGCCTGAATTGGCGAACCGCTGTGACCGCGTGATCCGATTACGTGACGGACGGTTGGACCAATGAAAACTGCATGGATTTTTGCAACACGTGAACTGCGCAGTGGCTTGCGCGGCTTTGGTATTTTTCTGGCCTGCCTTGCGCTCGGCATCGCCGCGATTGCCGCCGTGGGCAGCACCCGGACGGCCATCCTCAAAGGCTTAGAACGGGACGGGGCAGCACTGCTTGGGGGCGACGCAGAACTGCAATTTACCTACCGTTTCGCCACAGCTGATGAGCGTGCTTGGATGCAAAGCCAAGCCATTCAAGTGTCCGAGATTACTGATTTTAGATCTATGATTGTGGTCCCGTCGGGAGCCGATACGTCACCAGAGCGGGCATTAACCCAAGTCAAATCAGTCGATGCAGCCTACCCCCTTGTGGGCGAGGTTAAATTATCCCCTGAGATGCCGCTTGATCAGGCAATTGCCGCGAATGGTGCGGTGATGGAGCGTGTCTTGGCTGACCGCCTTGGGCTGATGATCGGTGATAGCTTCAGCATTGGTACCGGCACATTCCGCCTTTCAGCTATTTTGCAACGTGAGCCTGACAATGCCGGCGGTGGTTTCGGCTTGGGCCCGCGTACATTGGTGCGCACTGAAAGTCTGGCAAACGCGGGCCTGCTACAAACCGGCACTTTGTTCGACACGAAATACCGCATGCTGTTGCCGGAAGGCACCGAACTTGCGGCCCTTGAGCGTGACGCAGAACAACGCTTTGCTAATTCAGGGCTACGCTGGACTGATGCCCGCAACGGCGCGCCAGGTGTTCAGCAGTTCGTTGACCGGCTTGGTGCCTTTTTGGTGCTTGTCGGGCTATCTGGTTTGGCGGTCGGGGGCGTTGGTGTCAGCGCGGCCGTGCGCAGCTACCTCGAGCGGAAAACATCCGTAATCGCGACGCTCAAAACATTGGGCGCATCACGCTCAACCATCTTTGCCACTTACGCTATTCAAATCGGCCTGTTGACGATCTTGGGCATCGCTATCGGGCTTGTGCTTGGCGCGGCACTTCCACTGGCCCTCGCGCCCATTATTGAAGCCCGCCTGCCGGTTCCCGCCGAGTTTGCAATTCACCCCAAACCACTCATCGAAGCTGCTATTTATGGCGCATTTGCCGCTGCAATCTTCACGCTTTGGCCTCTTGCGCGCACGGAAAATATTCGCGCAGCCACGCTATTTCGGGACGCATTAGGACACGACAACGCACTGCCACGCAAAAGATACCTGTTTCTGACTGCGGGGTTGGTCGCAGCGTTGGTGCTTAGCGCCATCGCATTTTCAGGCACTGCGTTCCTAACCCTTTGGACCGCAGGGGGCATTATCGCTGTACTGGGTGTGCTTGCTTTAGCCGCGCGCGGACTGCGAGCGTTGGCGGCAGCCGCAACCAAAATGCGCGCGTTGCGCGGGCGGCCTGCCTTGCGCCTTGCCCTTGGTGCCATCGGCGGGCCACGTGAACAAGCAAGCTCAGCTATTCTGTCATTGGGTCTTGGCCTTTCCGTGCTTGCCGCTGTTGGGCAAATTGACGGCAACCTGCGCGGCGCAATCGCGCGAGATTTGCCAGACGTCGCCCCCAGCTATTTCTTTGTCGATATTCAGTCTGACCAACTTAACGGCTTTAACGCGCGGCTGGCGGGTGACCCTGCGGTGTCTCGGGTGGATACTGCGCCAATGTTGCGCGGCGTCATCAGCAAGATAAATGACCGCCCCGCCAAAGAAATCGCAGGTGATCATTGGGTCTTGCAAGGTGACCGCGGCGTCACATACGCGCAAACAGCCGCAGACGGGGTGACAATCACGCAAGGCAGTTGGTGGCCCGCAGATTATACAGGCGCACCGCAAATTAGCTTTGCCGCCGAAGAAGCCGAAGAGATGGGTCTTGTCCTTGGGGATACGATGACGATCAACATTCTGGGGCGTGATATCACAGGCACGATCACATCGTTTCGGGAGGTGGACTTTTCGACTGCAGGGATTGGCTTCATCCTGACCATGAACCCTGCTGCACTGCAGGGCGCACCGCACAGCCACATCGCAACAGTTTACGCCACACCCGAGGCCGAGGCCGAAATTTTGCGTGACCTCGCAGGAACATTCCCCAACATCACCGCGATCAGGGTCGCCGACGCAATTGCACGTGTGGGAGAGCTTTTGGCAAGCCTTGCTGCGGCCACATCCCTAGGGGCATCAGCCACATTGATTACAGGCTTTTTGGTCTTGATCGGAGCCGCAGCAGCAGGTGTTGATGCACGTACGTTTGAGGCAGCAGTCCTCAAAACCCTCGGCGCATCAAAAGGCGTTATCCTGAAAAGTTTTGCGTTGCGTGCAGGGCTTTTGGGTGCGGCCGCGGGCACAATCGCGCTGATTGCGGGGCTGACTTTTGCATGGGCCGTCAGCACATTTGTGATGGAAACCAGCTTTGCGATTGTCTGGGGTAATGCGTTGGCCATTATCATCGGAGGCGTTGCAGCCACGATGCTGGCGTTCCTAGGCTATGCTTGGGGGCCGCTGAAGGCACGCCCCGCAGGCATCCTGCGCAGAGGAAATTAGGGCGAAGGTGCGGGGCGGTCTTGCGCCCCGCTATACCTGCTTTAAGCCTTCGCCCGGATCACTTGCAACAGAGGCAAAAGCGCAGACATGTCAGGGCCGTGCTGCATGCCGGTTAGCGCCTTGCGTAATGGCATAAACAACCCGCGACCCTTCCGGCCAGTTTCGGCTTTTACAGCTGATGTCCACTGACCCCATGTCTCAGCGTCAAATGGAGCATCTGGCAACAACGCCATCGCTTGGGCAACAAACTCAGCATCTTCGTCGTCAACAACAGGGTCTGCGCCCTCGGAACAAAGCGTCCACCACTGGGCCAAATCTGCCTTTACGGTGATATTATCCTTCGCAACCGCCCAGAACTGCGCCTGAAGCTCTGCCGGCACACCTAACCCGTTCAGATCATGCGTCACGGCGTCAGCAGGCAGGCCTTGCAGCACATTCGCAGTCAGCGGGAACAGATCATTCTCATCAAATTTTGTCGGTGCAGAGCCAAACTTGGTGATGTCAAAGCCGTCAACCAATTCATCAATTGAGCCGCGCAACTCAACCGGATCAGACGAGCCGATGCGCGCCAAAAGCGACAACAACGCCATCGGTTCAACACCGCGTTCACGAAGATCGCGCAGCGCAAGTGTGCCCAGACGCTTCGAAAGCGCCTCTCCCTGCGGTCCGGTCAAAAGAGAGTGGTGCGCAAAAGTTGGAACAGTGCCACCGATTGCTTCGATCATCTGGATTTGGGTCGCAGTGTTGGTCACGTGATCAGAGCCGCGCACAACATGGGTCACGCCCATGTCGGTGTCGTCAACAACCGATGCCAAAGTGTAAAGCACCTGACCGTCACCACGGATCAGAACCGGATCACTTACGGATGCCGCATCAATGCTGATGTCGCCCAAGATACCATCGGTCCAATCAATTCGCGACTGGTCGAGCAAAAAGCGCCAGTGACCAGAACGCTCAGCGCGCAACGCGTCTTTCTCAGCGTCACTCAACGAAAGACCCGCACGGTCATAAACCGGAGGTTTGCCCATGTTGAGTTGCTTTTTACGCTTCAAATCAAGTTCGGTAGGCGTTTCGAAACACTCGTAAAACCGACCAATGCCACGCAGCTTGTCTGCCTCAGCCGCATAGCGGTCAAGGCGGTCTGACTGACGCTCCATCCGGTCCCATGTGATGCCAAGCGATTCTAGATCTTGCTGAATCGCATCCACATACTCTTGCTTTGAGCGCTCTGGATCAGTGTCATCAATCCGCAGAATGAATGAGCCGTTGTTCTTGCGCGCAATCAGATAATTAAAAAGCGCAGTGCGCAGGTTACCAATATGCAAAAAGCCAGTGGGCGAAGGGGCAAAACGAGTCGTGGTCATCGGAAATTCTCCTGTTCGCGCGGGATGTCTCACACCCTTGGGCGCTTGTCTAGTTTTCGCCATGCCACGGCACCAAGCAAAGCTATCAATAGCACCCCTGTTGCCCAAGGTGCGCCGCGACACCCCTCTGAATAAAGCTGCCCTGCGACGGTGACATTTGCAAAGAGCGTCTCAACCTCACCTAGCAAAGCAAAAGACACCACCACCAACGCAGCATACCGCATCAAAGGTGTCGGCCATGTCAGCGACAACGCAGCAAGAACCAATGCGGCGACACCCACGGGATGCGTTGCGAAATACCCCACTTCGGCCAGCGCACCAACGGCCCCGTCTGTCGGGGACCAATCAGGCCTTAAGCGGGGGCACAGCGCATCAGCTACCATCGCGCCAACGGTTCACAATCGGATAGCGGCGATCAAGCCAAAACGCTTTTTGGCTCAGCCTTGGTCCCGGCGCGGACTGGAAGCGTTTATACTCACTGATATAAACCAAATGCTCGACGCGCTTGACCACATCGCGGTCAAAGCCCGCAGCGACACATTCAGCAACCGACCGTTCCTCATCGATGAGCATTTCAAGGATCGCATCAAGAACTTCATACTCGGGCAAGCTGTCGCTGTCTTTTTGATCCGGACGCAACTCTGCTGTCGGCGGCTTGTCGATCACACGTGGCGGAATAACGGTGCCTTCAGGGGCCATCATCCAAGGGCGGTGGTTGGCATTGCGCCAACGGCACGTCTCAAACACGCGGGTTTTATACATATCTTTGATGGGGTTATAACCACCCGACATATCACCATAGATGGTCGCATAGCCAACGGCGACTTCGGATTTATTACCCGTTGTCAAAAGCATCTCGCCAAATTTGTTCGACTGGGCCATCAACAAAAGCCCCCGCAAGCGTGACTGAATATTCTCTTCTGTCAGTCCCTCATCAAGTCCTGCAAAAAGTGGTGCAAGGGCCTCGGTCACTGCGGCGCGCGGGCCTGCAATGCTGACCTCATCGAGCTTACATCCAAGAAGGTTCGCAACTTCACCGGCATCATCAAGACTTTCGCGGCTGGTATATTCAGACGGCAACATCACGCAACGCACGTTCTCAGGGCCAAGCGCATCCGCCGCGATGGTCGCCACAATCGCGCTGTCGATGCCGCCTGACAAACCAAGCAGCACTTTAGAAAATCCGGTTTTGCCCATGTAATCCCGCAGACCCTCAACCATGGCGCGGTAATCTTGTTCTTCTGTGCACGGTTGCGCGGTTATCTCACCCACCACGGCACGCCAGCCATCTGCGGTGCGCGTGAAATCAATGTGACTAAGCGCTTGATCAAAAAGGGGCATCTGAAGGGCAAGTGCGCCGCCTTTGTTCAACACAAACGAGCCACCATCAAAGATCTGATCGTCCTGTCCACCAACCATATTGAGGTACACCAGCGGCAAACCTGTCTCAACAACACGGGCCACCATGTGGCTCATCCGGACATCAAACTTACCGCGAAAATAGGGCGAACCGTTCGGAACAAACAGCATCTCGGCGCCGCTTTCTTCCATCGCCTCAGCCACATCTTCGTGCCACGCATCTTCGCAAATCGGAAAGCCGATACGAACACCGCGCACAGACATCGGTCCCTGAAGCGGCGCAGATGTGTAGTGGCGGACTTCGTCAAAGACGTTGAAGTTTGGCAGCTCATGCTTGTGACCCACGGATGTGATCTCGCCGCCATCCAGCAGATAGTACGCGTTAAACAACTGACCGTCTTTGCTTTGCGGCCCACCAATTGCCATCGCTGGTCCGTGCTTAACACGCGCGGCCAACGCTCCGATCTGGGCCATCGCATCGCGCACAAACTGCGGCTTTAGAACCAAATCCTGCACCTGATAACCGGTGATAAACATCTCAGGCAACATGATCAGGTCTGCACCTGCCTCACGCGCTTCTTGCCACGCATCAAAGGCAAGCTGCGCATTGCCCGCCAAATCCCCAACCGTTGGATTTAGCTGCGCCATTGTCAGCCGAAAGTTATCCTCGGCGCGTGTACGCGACCCTTTTTGACCGACCAGATCAGACATTGCCGTCCCTTTTTTCGAAAACCACGCTTTGCTTTAGCAGATGTAGCCCCAAGCGAAAGGCCTGCCAATTTGCGATGCGCAAAAGTCGTTGTTCATTGCTCGTTGCTGATTTAGGCTTTCGCCAAGGGGCATCAATGGCCCTGCCTAGACTTTCGGGGGAACTACCGTGCAGCGCAATACCGCATCCGTCCTTGCGGCCCTTTTGGCCGCCACCTCTTTGGCCGCAGCACCTGTGGCTGCACAAAGCACACAGACAAAGCAGTATGAAAATGGCGGTGTCTACGAGGGAACTTTCAAAGACGGCAAGCAACATGGCATGGGCCGCTACACTTTACCTAACGGATATGAGTACGAAGGCGAGTGGGTTAACGGCACGATAAGCGGCCAAGGTACGGCACGCTTTCCCAACGGCTCGCTGTATGTGGGTGAGTTTCAGAACGGCCAACCCAACGGCTTTGGCAAAATCACTTTCACCGATGGCGGCACCTATGAGGGGGACTGGGCAGCAGGTATGATGACCGGCACTGGCCTCATTCTATACGATGGCGGTGTCGTGTATGAAGGCGGTGTGACAAACGGGCGGCACAACGGCATCGGCAAGATGCAAGACCCCTCCGGCTACATCTATGAAGGCGAATGGGTCGACGGGGTTAAATCCGGCTCTGCCAAAATCACCTACCCCGATGGCTCTGTATTCGAAGGCGAGATGGCAGATGGTAAGCGCGCTGGCCCCGGGACGCTCAAGACCGCAGATGGGCTTGTTTTTGAAGGCACATGGGTCAACGACCAGATGGAAGGCGACGGCAAGCTGACCCAAATCAACGGTGACGTTTACGAAGGCACTTTCGTAGCCGGCCAGCGTCAGGGGCAAGGCACCGTAACGTACGCAAACGGCGATGTTTACGTGGGCGCGTTCAACAATGATGCACGCCACGGCCAAGGCACGTTCACAAGCACGGACGGCTACAAATACGTGGGCAACTGGACCCGCGGCGAAATTGATGGCGAAGGTGTGGTGACTTATCCCGATGGCTCTGTTTACACAGGCTCATTCGTGGGTGGTCTGGCCGAAGGCACCGGCGAAATCATCTACGCAGATGGCAACACCTATTCGGGTGAGTGGGACGCAGGCGTTATTTCTGGCGAAGGGCGTGCCACCTACACCAATGGTTTGATTTACGAAGGCGGGTTCAAAAACGCGCGCAACCATGGCCAAGGCGTGATGACGTACCCTGATGGCTACCGCTATGAAGGCGCGTGGGAAAACGGGCAACGCAACGGGCAAGGTACCGCAACCTACGCAGACGGCACTGTCTATGTGGGCACGTTCAGCGCAGGGCAGCGGTCAGGCACAGGCAAAATCACCATGCCTGATGGTTTTATCTATGAGGGTGAATGGACCCGCGGCGAAATCAGCGGTCAGGGCAAGGCCACTTACGCAAACGGCGACATCTATGAGGGTTTGTTCGTTCAAGGCAAACGCCAAGGCGCGGGCACAATGACCTACGCCACAGGCGAAACAGCAAGCGGTGAGTGGGACAATGGCGCACTGCGCGAAGAGACAGCCTCAATCGAAGGCGCTGACGATACAGCTACAACAGAAGCTGAGGCGCAAGCGGACCAATAGGTCGCTCGCGCATGGGCCCTTAGGCGGCCAGTCCGCGCCCCTTAAGAAGGGCTTGCACACCAGGCAATCTGCCGCGGAAGGCAATATACAGGTCTTTCGGATCAACACTGCCACCTTTTGATAAGATGTGCTCCTCAAGAGCCTTGGCAGTTTTGCTATCAAATGCGCTTCCCGCGTCTTCAAAGGCTTCAAACGCATCAGCATCCATAACCTCGGACCACATGTAACTATAGTAGCTGGCCGCATAGTAACCGCCTGCAAACACATGGGCGAAATGCGGCGTGGCGTGGCGCATGCAGATGGCGGCGGGCATCCCGATCCGGTCAAGCGTTTCGGCTTGAGCCTGCATCGCATCAGCAGGTGGTGGACCGTCGTGGAAATCCAGATCAACCAACGCAGAGGCGACGTATTCAACCGTTTGGAACCCCATATTGTAGGTCGATGCCCCAAGAAGGCGCTCCCGCAAATCCGCAGGCATCGCCGCGCCCGTAATGGCGTGGGTAGCGAATGTCTCAAAGACTTCGGGCACCTCCATCCAGTGCTCGTAGAGTTGGCTCGGTAGCTCCACAAAATCGCGCGGCACTGATGTGCCACTTACCATTTCATACGTCACATCTGACAGCATCTGATGCAGCGCATGTCCAAATTCATGAAACAACGTGCGCGCGTCATCATAAGACAAAAGCGCAGGTCCACCCGAAGGTTTGGCAAAATTACACACGTTTAACACAACTGGGCGGACTTCTTTGTCCATCCGGTTTTGCGCCCGCATCGCAGAGCACCATGCACCAGAACGCTTTGACCCGCGCGCAAAATAATCCCCCACGAACACCGCGATATGCTTACCGTTGCGCGTCACATTCCACGCACGGCAATCTTCGTGATACAAATCCAGCTCGACAGGCTCAAAAGACAGATTGAACAGCCGGGATGCGCAAGAAAACGCAGCCTCGATCATACGGTCAAGCTGTAGGTAGGGCTTTAATTCAGCCTCATCCAAATCATGCTCTGCCTTGCGACGAGCCTCTGCATAATAATGCCAGTCCCACGCCTGAATTGGTCCTGCGTGACCATCTGCGACAAGCATCTGCTCAAGAACAATCGCATCTGCGTCCGCCGCCGCCTTTGCAGGGGCCCACACATCCATCAATAACGAACGAACTACATCAGCATCGCCCGCCATCTCAACTTCCAGCTTGTAGGCCGCATAGTCTTTATAGCCCAACATTTGTGCCAGTTCATGGCGCAACGAAAGCATTTCATTTGCCAGTGCGCGGTTATCCGTTTCGCCCCCATTTGCACCGCGCGCCACGTAAGCTTCATAAGCCGCTTTGCGCAAATCACGGTTCGGACAAAACTGCAAAAACGGTGTGATGATTGAGCGAGCAAGGGTGACAACGGGGCCGTCTACGCCTTTTTCCTGTCCCGCTGCGCGCATTGCATCGACCGCAAATTCCGGCAGGCCGTTCAGATCAGCTTGGGTAAGCTCCATAAACCAAGTCCGCTCATCAGACAGAAGGTTCTGACCAAACGCGGTTCCAAGGCTGGCAAGGCGTGATTTGATCTTTGCGTAGCGCGCACGGTCGTCCCCCTCCAAGGGCGCCCCTGCCCGCACATAGTTTTTGTAGCTCAGCTCCAAAACGCGGGCTTGTTCGGCGGTTAAATCTAAATTGGCACGCTGATCCCAAAGCGCTTGGTACCGCGCGAAAAGGTCCGCATTCAAAGAAATCTCAGAACTGTAATCTGCCAAAGCAGGTGAGAAATCGCGGCTCAGTGCCTCTCGGGTATCGTTAGAGACAGCGCCAGAAATCGTGTAGAAGATTGATAAGACCTTATCGAGATCTTCACCCGCGCGGGCCATTGCCTCAATCGTGTTTTCAAACGTAGCAGGTGCGGGGTCAGCTGCAATTGCTGCCACACCCGCACGCGCCTCGGCCAATGCCGCCTCGAAAGCCGGCGCAAACATGTCATCGCGCACCTTCGAGAAAGCCGGCATGTCAAAAGGTTCGGTCCATGTGGTCAATGCGGTCATAATATCTCTCCGGTAAACTACGCTTTAGTTTTATGTAGGCACGCACGCGCCGCGATGTAAGCGGCTACGTCGCGCTGCAGCACACGGTACAATTCTTATTGCGTGTAATTTTGATGTGGCGCGTTTGCGCATAAAGCGCATCGTAGATCAGCATTGATCCCGACAACCCCTCGCCCGCGCCAGTTATCTCTTTCACCGCTTCAACAGCCATCATCGCCCCGATAACGCCGGGTAAAGGCCCCGCCACGCCAGCTTCTGCACAGCTTGGCGCAAGCTTGCTGTCAGGTGCTTTAGGGAACACGCAAGCGTAACACGGCCCACCCTGAACATACGTGCTGATCTGCCCTTCCCATTGGGTCAGCGCTGCGGCAATCAACGGCTTACCGAGCTTCTGGCAGGTCTCGTTCACTAAATAACGAGTGTCAAAATTGTCGCTGCCATCAAGCACCAGATCGTAATCCGCAATTAAGTCTTCCGCCATATCAGCAGTCAGGCGGCGGTTATACGGGCGCACCGTGACAAAAGGGTTTTGCGCCTTTAAGCGCGCCGCAGCGCTGAACACTTTGGGCATGCCGATTGCCGCATCATTGTGTATGATTTGGCGCTGTAGGTTGGTGTTTTCGACAATATCATCATCAATAATTCCAAGCGTACCAACGCCCGCAGCACCCAGATACATCAAAGCGGGCGCCCCAAGGCCGCCAGCCCCAATCACCAAAACTTTCGCCTCTTTTAGAGACTTCTGACCAACGCCACCGATCTCTCGCAACACGATGTGACGTGCGGCGCGTTCCAACTCTACGTCCGCAAATAGCTGGCCAGTTTCAGGAACTTCAAAACTGACGGGATTTGTGCGCGCTCTGATCCACAACAAACCACGGCGGTAAGCCAGAACAAGCCCCACGAAAGCCGCCAGCAATATCCACAGCCGCGCATCGCCACCGGTGCCCTCGCGCAGCGGGTGACCATTTGGCAAAATGATGTGCACCGCTAAAACAGCAACAAACAACAAACCGATCATGATCCAGCGTGCTTGTTTCGGCGTTTGGGTGATGATGCCGAACACCCACAAAAACGCGGCCATTGAAAAGACAACTAACATCAGCTGCGCCCCGTCGAACCAAAGCCACCACTACCACGCGCCGTTTGCCCAAGTGCGCTTACCACTTTGAATTCACCCTGAACAACTGGCGCCACAACCATTTGCGCGATGCGATCAGCGTGCCTAATCACAAAAGGCTCAGACGATGTGTTCAGCACGATGACCCCTACTTCACCGCGGTAATCAGCATCAATAGTGCCGGGGCTGTTTAGTAGCGTAATCCCGTGCTTAAGCGCCAAACCACTGCGCGGCCGTATCTGCACCTCAAAACCCGCAGGAATTGCCATGCACAGCCCTGTCGGAACAAGCGCGCGCGCCGCAGGCTCAAGCACCAGCGCACCGCGGTCTGGCAAGTTGGCCCGCAGATCAGCACCGGCTGCCAACGTCGTCTCATACGCCGGCAACCCAAGCGACGTATCCGCCCCCTCTACCCACATCATCTCGATCATCGGTTGGCTCATCACGAACGGCCTCTCATCTTCTTCTGTTCAAAATATCCCAGAGCGCGAGACAGCGTCTCGCACCAGCATCCAACCACTTAGCGCAGTTTCGGCGGATTTGCAGGGTCCATCCCGGGTGCTTTTGGCGCCTCAGGCATCAACAACTCTGGCAGATCAAATTGCAGCCCCTCGGCCAGAAGCGCAGACACACTTGGATCGCGGGAGGCAAGAAACGCTACATCCAAGACACCCGCCTCAAGCCCCGAGAACGTCAGCGCTTCACCAACAGCGCGCGCCAGCGCATTCTCGGCACCCGCCGCCACATCAATAAATGCCAGCATATGCCCACGTGATCCGTCATCATAAGTGACACCAACTAACACAGCCTTTTGCGCAAGCCCCGTGGCAGTTGCCAGCTTTGCATCAAGTGCCGCGATCAAATCTTCTGGCAGCCCCTTGGGCGGTGTAATCTCTTTCGGCGTCGCGGTGACTTCTGTTGGCAGATTTCCAAGTGTCGCATGCAACCATTCAACCGCATCGCTTGGTATCAATATTTCGGACGACTGCCCCAAATTGACACCCATCCCAATGCCTTGTCCGCTTAACATCGCAGCCAATATGCGTCCCGACACAGCAACATAAGGCACAGGCCTTTCCGCAAATGCAGTCAGCCGTTCAATGCGATCAAATACCAATACGAACTGTCCGCCCTCAACATCGAACACGTCTGGCTCAACGTCTTCACCGTCTGCCTCTTGAAGCAACAGCATAAACAACTCTGCATCCGCTAACCGCTCATAAAACCGTAAACGCGCCGCATCAGAGGCATCCATATTTTCAAAAGCGATATCAACGGGCGTCTTGGACATGGGGGCCTCATGTTTGGAAGGTATAGCTCGGTCATCGGGGTAGTGATTTCACCACGATCAAACAAGGTGAAAGATGCGCGCAGGTAAGTCATTTCGAAATTTCTCGAAATAACGCTTGCTATTATTTCGAATATCTTCGAAATTTAGGGCATGAAACATGAAAGCGCCCTGCACCCCGCCACCTCCACTGGTCTCAGCCTAACAGTAGCTGCATCCACGTTTGCCGCGTTAGGCAGCGAACAACGCTTGGGTGTGCTCCGTGTTCTGGTGCAAGCCGGACCAAAAGGGCTCAGCATTGGAGAGCTGGCAGAGCGGTCGGACGTCTCGGGCTCAACACTCACACATCACATGAAAATTCTTGCGGCAGCGGGTCTAATCCAACAGCAAAAACACGGGCGTTCAATTATTTCGGTTGGGGCCGCCTACGACGATATAGAGGCGCTCTGCGGGTTTTTGATGGCCAATTGCTGTGCCTGTGGCCCCGCATGTCAGTGTGGTCCAGATTGTAAATGTAGCGACGGCGAATGCTGTTCCGACATCCAAGGCCAAGCAGTACCAAACAATACAAAGGCTACATCATGAGCGACGCATCCCAAACACGGTCGAGCGCGATCAAACCTGCAGCACTTTGGCGCGGGGCGGACAAAGCAATTCTTGTCACTTTGGCAGCACTTGCAGTTCTTGCCTTCTTCGATCTGAACGCCCTTGGCCCCGTAATCGCCAGCGGTTTTGGCAGCTTGGCACACACAGCGCCATTTATCTTATTTGCAATCTTTTCCGTAGCTTACCTCAAGGCCACTGGCGCCGAAGGGCTGGTGGCCAAAGCTTTCACCGGCCCACCGGTTCGCATGATTATATTCGCCGCAATTGTCGGGGGGGTGGCGCCGTTTTGTTCGTGCGAGGTTATTCCGTTTGTTTCCGCGCTTTTGGCGCTTGGGGCGCCACTTGGGGCGGTCATGGCACTGTGGTTAGCATCGCCATTGATGGACCCTGCCCAATTCGCAATCACCGGATCCGCCCTTGGCTTTGACTTTGCAATCGCAAAAACCGTTGCGGCAATCAGTGTCGGCATCGGCGGCGGTCTGGTCACGCAGCTGCTATCTGGCACAGCCGTCTTCAGCGACCCACTGAAGATTGCGCCTGTGAAGTCTTGCTGCTCAAAATCATCTGGTCCTTCGGGGTTTGATCAAAAGCCGCAATGGAAATTCTGGGGCGAAGCTGACCGCACTGCTACTTTCCGTGAAACCACCCTCACTAACGGGGCGTTCTTGTTCAAATGGCTGCTCATCGCGTATATTTTTGAGGCTATGATGACGCGCTATGTCCCGGCCGAATTTGTCGCGGGCTTTTTGGGCGGTGAAGGCGTGCAGCCAGTCATTCTTGGTGCAATCCTGGGCGGTCCTGCCTATCTCAACGGCTACGCAGCGGTCCCACTTGTTGCAGGCTTGGTGGATCGAGGCATGTCACAAGGGGCAGCGCTGTCATTTATGATGGCCGGTGGCGTAAGCTGTATCCCCGCAGCGATTGCAGTCTACGCGCTCGTGAAACGCAAAGTTTTCGCAGCATATCTTGGACTGGCATTCGTCGGTTCCGTCAGCGCAGGGTTGGTCTGGCAGGCGATCGCCTGACGCAATGGGCGTTGAACCGTTGAACCAGTTGGCGTAGGCAGCTGGCACAATAATACGGGAAGACACCATGTACCGCGTCTGGAATTTCGTCACCAACTACTCGCTTTTGCTCATTGCCGGAGCATTGATCGCGCTGATTTGGGCAAACATTAACGCCGAAAGCTACCACCATTTCGTAGAGTTCACTATTTGGGATCATGCGCCGATCGGGCACCTTCATGATGGGCATCGCACCCTCACCCTTCACTATCTGGTGAACGATATTTTGATGGCACTGTTCTTTGCAATCGCCGCAAAAGAGGTCTGGGAGGCCGTGATCCTCAAGGAAGGCTCACTGCGTGGCAAAAAAGCGGCAACACCTTTGTTTGCCACACTCGGCGGTATGGTCGGCCCGATTTCTGTGTACCTTGGGTTGGCGTTTTTGCTTGGTGAAGACAAGTTCAGCGCAGTCGCTAACGGGTGGGCAATTCCAACGGCAACAGACATCGCATTCAGCTACCTCGTTGGACGCCTTGTGTTTGGCGCAGGCCACCCTGCGGTACGCTTTTTGTTGTTGCTGGCAATCGCAGATGATGCTGCTGGCCTTATCATTTTGGCGATTTTCTACCCATCTGGCGAATTGGCTCCGGTTTGGCTGCTGGCCTCATTTGGCGCTGCCATCGGTGTGTTTCTCTTGGCCAACTGGCTGCCGCGCAAAATGGACAGAGGAAACCAAATGCGCCCTGTCAGCACATGGGTACGCACTAAGCTGCATTTCCTGCCCTATGCCATTGCTGCCTGCATCAGCTGGTACGGCTTCATGCGGTCGGGCCTTCACCCTGCATTGGGCCTTTTGCCGATCGTGCCAACCATTCCGCACGCTGACCGCGCTTTTGGTATTTTCAGCGAGGCCGAACAGTATTTGACGGACTTGCTCAACAAAATCGAGCACGCGTTGAAGCACCCCGTTGAGATTATTTTGTTCTTCTTTGGTCTGCTGAATGCCGGTGTTGAGTTTAGCTCTATTGGCGATGCGACATGGCTTGTTCTTGCGGGTCTGCTGATTGGTAAGCCTGTTGGTATCTTTATCTTCGGATGGATCGCAGCACGCCCTCTGGGACTTGGGCTGCCCCAAGGGATGCGCCTTGTTGATCTGATCGTGATTGGTTTTGTGGCGGCTATCGGCTTTACGGTTTCGCTTTTTGTGGCCTCAGTGGCCTTTGACGCTGGGCCCGTTCAAGACGCTGCGAAAATGGGGGCACTCTTTAGCTTCTTTGCTGCCGTGGCGTCATTCATCGCAGGTAAATTGTTGCGGGTTGAGAAACAGCAAGCCTAACCGGACCACCAGCGGATTTTCGCACAATTTGAAGGGCTCCAGTCACCGCTGGGGCCCTTTTTCGTTTAACCAGTCCGCCCGAAACGTGGCAATTGTTTTCAAAAACAGACATAATAATGCCCAATTGCGTTCCTATTGATTGGCGGAAGAAACCCGCTTTGTACCGTTACCGAGCGCGAGGTGTAGTGTCAGGAACCGGAGCCAATGCTCGAGTTTGAAAATGTCAGCAAATCATTCTGGACGGGGACACAGCGTAAAGTGATCCTGGATCGGGTGAGCTTTCGGGTCGAGCTTGGCAAATCCTTGGGCATCCTTGCGCCTAATGGCACCGGCAAGACAACCCTGATCAACATGATGGCGGGGCTCGAAAAACCAGATGAGGGCGAGATCAGGCGCAGTTGCCGCATCTCGTTTCCTTTGGGCTTTATGGGCGGCGTGACCAACAGACACACGGCCATGGACAACTCACGGTATATCGCACGGCTTTACGGGCTGGACCCCGATTATGTCGAAGCATTTTGCCGCTGGATGTGTGACATCGACGAATATTTCGACATGCCTGTCGGCACCTTTTCGTCAGGCATGCGGGCGCGTTTTACTTTTGCGCTAATGCTTGCGCTCGATTTTGATGTCTACCTCATTGATGAGGGAATGCCGTCAACCACGGATGTGAACTTTAACCGCAAAGCCGCAGAAATCTTGAAAGAGCGGTTCAGGACAACGACCGTTATCATCGTGTCGCACCAAGCAGAGACTTTGGAAAAACACGCCAAACAAGCCGCCGTTTTGATGAACGGCCAATTGAATATGTTTGAAACCTTGGAAGAGGCTAAGCAACTTTATGACTACCAAACCCAAGGCGCAAAAGTTTAGGATCCGCCGCCCCGTTCAAGGCGCAACGCCCGCACCAGATCAGGCAGCGGCCGAAACACCGACACCGCAAGGTACTACTCCGCTCAAGGCCGTTGAGGGGCCGCTTGATGCGATCCGCCAAGAGGGGCTGACCGGCCGTCAGCTGCGCATGGCGCGACGCGTAGCACAAAAACACGGGCTTGCACCCACATCCGATTTTGATGCAATCAGGTTGCTGCGCGAAAAGGGGATTGATCCGTTTCAACGGGCCAACACGCTTGATTTGGTCATGCCTGAGAGCGGTAGCCACGAAGCCGCCGCAGCTTCAAACGTGGCCCAGAGAGGCAACACGGTCCGCGATGAAGAAGCGGTGCGCCAAGCCCTTGGGCGTATTCAATTGCCCCAAACCACCCAAAACGGCAAAGCACAGCTACCCGCAACCGAGATGGCGTCGCCGGACGATCGCGCCCTCGAAATTAGGCGCATCCAACAAGACATCGCAAAACGCCGCCGTCGCAAACTACTGCTTTTGATCTCGCGACTAAGCGCCTTTGTCTTTTTGCCCACATTGATCGCGGGGTATTATTTCTATGTTCTCGCGACACCAATGTACGCCACCAAATCCGAGTTCCTAATCCAGCAAGCAGAGCCACCAGGCGCGTCCGGTGCCGCAAGCCTTTTCGGGGGCTCGCCCATCGCCACGTCCCAAGACAGCATCGCCGTACAAGGGTATCTACAATCGCCCGAGGCGATGCTCCGGCTTGATGAAGACCTTGGGTTTAAGGAGCATTTCTCACAAGAGAATATTGATACCCTAAAGCGCCTTGCACCTGATACCACTAATTCTGCGGCCTATAAGCTGTACAAAAAGAAAGTGAAGATCGGTTATGATCCCACCGAAGGGATTGTGCGCATGGAGGTTATCGCAGCAGATCCTGAAACCAGTGCGCTGTTCGCAGAACGGCTCGTGGCCTATGCTGAGGAGCGCGTCGACAATATCTCGCTGCGTGTGCGTGAAGACGCCATGAAAGGCGCACGTGAAAGCTATGAGGCTGCGGAAGCCGAACGGGTTGAGGCGCTATCTCGTGTGACGCGCCTGCAAGAAAGTCTTGGTGTTCTAGACCCTGCTGCGGCTAACGCGCTGTTGCAAAGCGAGATGCAACAACTGCAATCGCTGCTTTTGGAAAAAGAGCTCACGCTGGCCAGTCTGCTTGATAATCGCCGCCCCAACCAAGCCCGCGTCGATGGCACCCGCGCCGAAATCCGACGCCTTGAAGAAAAAATCGCTGACGTGCAGGCGCAAATGACATCCACGGGGGGCGATGCGAACAACCAAGCACGCAAGAATGCAGAGTTGCGCGCCGCTGAAGAAGACTACCAAACCCGCACGGCCCTGTTGCAACAATCACTGCAATCACTCGAAACGGCGCGGGTCGAGGCCGAACGGCAGGTCCGCTATCTGTCAATTGCCGTGGCCCCTGTTCCCCCGGACGAGGCGAGCTATCCGCGCAAGTTTGAGAACACCATTCTGGCATTCCTGATTTTTGCTGGTATCTATCTGATGATTTCGCTAACTGCGTCCATCCTCAGAGAACAGGTGACAAGCTAATGAAAACCGTAAACGTAGGGGCACTGTCCGTTTCTAACGACGCCCCCCTCACCTTGATTGCAGGGCCATGCCAACTTGAAAGTGCTGACCATGCGCAAATGATCGCGGGCACCCTTGCCGAAGCGTGCGCCACAGCGGGTGTGCAATATGTGTTCAAAGGAAGCTACGATAAAGCCAACCGCACGTCTTTAAATGCGCCTGCCCCGCTTGGGCTTGATAAAGGGCTGGCCGTTCTTGAGGGGGTTCGCAACGCAATCGGATGCCCCGTGATCACAGACATTCATAGCGAAGACCAATGTGAGCCTGTGGCAAGCGTTGTCGATGTCATGCAAATCCCTGCATTCTTGTGCCGCCAAACCGCACTTTTGCTGGCAGCAGGCCGCTCAGGTGCCGCGATCAACATCAAGAAGGGTCAGTTTTTGGCACCTTGGGACATGGCGAACGTGGTCGCCAAAGTAGAAAGCACAGGAAACAACAAACTGTTGTTGACAGAACGCGGCGCATCTTTTGGTTACAACAACCTTGTGGTCGACATGTGTTCGCTGCCTGAAATGGCCAAAACAGGCTATCCGGTTGTGATGGATGCCACCCATGCAGTCGCCAAACCCGGTGGCTTGGGCTCTGCGTCTGGCGGGCAGCGTGAGTTGGCCCCTGTATTGGCACGTGCCGCCGTTTCGCTTGGCATTGCGGCCCTCTTTACCGAAACTCACGAAGACCCAGACAACGCGCCATGCGACGGGCCTAACATGATCTATTTGCGCGACATGCCTGCGTTGATCGAAAGCTGGGCCGCGTTCGACCAATTGGCAAAGTCAAACCTTATACGCCTCTGATCGGACAGCATCCTCATGGTCAAACCACACCCAACCGTCGCGCCAAACACTTGGTCGTTCCTACGTGATGCAATGATCACCCCGACGGGGTTTCGCGAATATGACGCACGTTGGAAATACCCGGATGACATCAACCTGCCGGGCATAACCGCGTTGGGATTGGGGCTTGGCACCCAAATGCATCGCCGCGGGATTGAGCCCGTGATTGCAGTGGGCAACGACTATCGGGATTATTCGCTTTCGATCAAAAACGCGCTCATGCTTGGGCTTATGCAAGCTGGCATTCACGTCAAAGACATCGGTCCCGCGGTCTCGCCAATGGCCTATTTTGCTCAGTTCCACCTTGATGCACCAGCAGTCGCAATGGTTACTGCAAGCCATAATCCAAACGGCTGGACAGGGGTCAAAATGGGGTTTGAACGCCCCCTCACCCATGGCCCTGATGAAATGAGTGAGCTCCGCGACATCGTCCTAAACGGTGAAGGTGTGCCACGCGCCGGTGGGCAATATGAATTTGTGGACGGGGTACGCGAGGCTTATCTTGATGACCTTGTGGGTGATTTCAAAATGAGCAGACCGCTTAAAGTGGTATGCGCCACCGGCAACGGCACAGCAGCGGCCTTTGCACCCGATCTGTTTGAACGTATCGGCGTTGAGGTGGTTCATAGCCATACTGAACTTGACTACAGCTTCCCCCATTACAACCCGAACCCAGAAGCCATGGAAATGCTGCACGATATGTCCAAAACCGTGCTGGCAACAGGGGCGGACTTAGCGCTCGGCTTTGATGGGGACGGTGATAGATGCGGTGTTGTCGATGATGAGGGTGAGGAAATATTTGCGGACAAAGTCGGCGTCATCATGGCGCGCGATCTGTCCAAATTACACAAAGATGCGCTGTTTGTAGCGGATGTGAAATCAACCGGCCTTTTTGCGTCAGACCCAGTACTTCAGAAGAATGGCGCTAAGGCTGACTATTGGAAAACCGGCCACAGCCACATGAAGCGCCGTGTAAAAGAACTGGGCGCGTTGGCAGGTTTTGAAAAATCCGGTCACTACTTCCTCGCTGAACCAATCGGGCGTGGCTACGACTGCGGGATGCGAGTGGCCGTTGAAATCTGTAAACTCATGGACCGCAATCCTAACGCCAAAATGTCTGACCTCCGAAAAGCACTGCCGCGGACATGGGCCACACCGACAATGTCCCCCTACTGTGCGGATACCGAGAAATACGCGGCCCTCGACCGGATCGTTGCGAAGATTACCGCACATTTTGAGCAAGGTGGCACAATCGGCGGACGGGCAATCAAAGATGTTGTAACCGTCAACGGCGCACGCATCATCTTGGATAACGGCGCTTGGGGCTTGGTACGGGCAAGTTCAAACACACCCAACCTTGTAGTCGTCTGCGAAAGTCCGGAATCAGAAGCAGAGATGCGTAATATCTTTGCAGACATCGATGCAATCATCCGTACAGAACCAAGCGTAGGGGCATATGACCAGACGATCTAAAGTCTATCTCTAAATTTAGATAGTAATTTGTCATTTCCCCCCTTGAACCAGTCAAACCATCGAAGTAGATAACCGCTCAGCGTTGGGATGTAGCCAAGTGGTAAGGCAACTGTTTTTGGTACAGTGTACCGTAGGTTCGAATCCTACCATCCCAGCCAACTTCACTTTTGAGCAACGATTTACTCTAGGTTTAACACCTGGATATAGGTCTGACCTATGCATGCTCATGGTAGGCTGCGGGTTGGTTTATAAAAATTTTAAATAGACGCCAAAGCCATCGTCTTCTCCTGACAGCGCTTACGCACATCTAAGGCATCGATCTGTATACGGGCTAGGCGCTAATTCTACGGCGTGTGGGAACCAAAAATTACTCTGCTTTGTGAAACGCCAATCTAAGTTTTGGCTTCTAGTGAACTACCAACGACTTGCGATTTTTGTGAAGCCGAGCAACGAAATGTTTGGCCTTTGAGCCTTTTGCAATCACTCGGGCCGACGGCATAGCCTCCTTTGGCCCGCCATAGAGTGCAGAGAAAATGGTATGAATTTCCTCCCGCGCTTCCTGCGACATCGCCTTTAGACTTTCGGACCCAATTAACATACTTTCAGTAGCTGTATCGTTCGCAAAAATAACCTGATGCGCATGACATGCGAAGTGCCAATAAGTTACGGGCTCTAGGTCATTCAGCACCGCAATCCCCCCCAACTCGAGCAAATGTTTGGCTGGTAAAAGAACCTCATCCTGCGCGAACATGCGCTTCGTCAGAGCCGCATTCGCTAAAATCCGGTGTTGCGGGGACACGATCAAGTTTTGACGTGGAGTGTTTTCGCAAAGCGCACCCGCTTGAATACAAATCGGGCGTAGCTTCGGCGAATGCGCCAGTTCAATCGTAGTCACCTTACGAGACCCAATCCACGCGATAGGCTGTGATCCATTATCAGCGGTCGTTATCAGATCACCGACGCGGAGCTTTTCGATAGGAATGTCACCACCCGGTGTCGCGATCATCGTCCCTTCGGCAAAACAAACAATGCGTGACCCATCAATACTGCGACTACCGCCCGCTCCGTAATAATCCCCGCCAACATAACTCACCAGCCGAATGCTTTGAATGTTCAGGCCATCCAGTTGGGTTGCATCGTGACTGAATACATCACCGTTTGTAAGCTGCACAAAAACCAACGTCATTTGCGAGCTCGTGTTGTCACCAAGCGTTACAGCGACATTCCAAATGAAAAATGAGTCAATCTCAGATGTCGTGGTGCCCGCACCCAAATCATAGGTGTACGTGTCTGCGTTAAGCGGATTTGAGGGGCGGGCCTGAAAGTCGTTGCTCTCTAGCTTGTTGATGTTGCCTTCCCGAACTGTGTCGTTCTGCGCCACCGCAATGATGCTCAAAGTTGTCTTGTTAAACGTGACGCCCGTACCAAAACCGCTAACCGTCTGAAATTCATTCACGGTGTTGTTGATGTCGGATGAAGACGCCTCGGTCGGGTCCATATCGGCGAAATTACCGAAATAAATCTGGTTTGCGTTGAAAATTGGCATCGCCCTGCCCTCATCGAATTGAGTGAAATACACTCTTACTTTTGACGAGTTTGCAAAGCGTTAAGCGGTTCGAAGACATCGTAAGACCGTAACTAAGTTTGGTCACGAAATAAGGGCGGCCTTTCCTAACAGAAGTTTCAGGCGAAAATGTTTGTTGGATCTGCGCGCCGGACTTCACTGCACAGTACGATTTCTGCTTGGAAGCGATAGTGGCCTTTCCACAAACTGTCTTCTTGGAAAGGAATTGGGGCAGCTCGACGCCATATTGCGCCACCTGATGTCGCTAGAACTCAAGGGACGCATACCTCACCTGCGTTAGTCAAAGCGTCTCACCTCAATACCCCTGCCAACCCCATCAACAGCTCACTTCACAACGACCGCAGCCTCCCAACGGGCAAGGGCATAACGTGCGGCGGCATAGTCGTTCAGACCCCGATGACTGCGCAGCGTAGGAAAGAGATCAAGAACTTCCTCGCGCTGATCGCGATCAATACCAGCAAGCGAGTATTCCCCCGGCTGAAAGCTCTCGGACCACGCACCGTCTCCAAGCACGATCTCATGCTGCTCGAACATAAAGTGATGATAGGCCACTGACGTAGGTGCGGCTCTTTCGATACCTGGCAACCCAACGAGAAATTTTGCGGGCATCAAGGCTTCGCTTTCTCCACTGACGCGTTCTAGTTTGCCACCCGTCCAAAGCATCCGGTGATTGGGGCTTACCTTCATGTCACGTTCAGGCAAGCCATCGCCAAGGGCGCCGCGCCGAATTATGATTGGACACCATTCATCATGTTCCCGCAGATTTTCAGCTGTCAGCACCTTGGATCCGGCCCACGTGACCCGCTTAATCCCGTTATCACGCGTGACAACGCGGTCGCCTTCGCGAAGCGTCTCAACCGCCTTCAGCCCATTTGGTGTGGCAATACCGGTGCCTGGGGTAAAGCAGACGAAGGCGAAGTTAATTTCTTCAAAGTTCTCAAACGAGATGTTCCCCACTTGCCCTGTCTCGTCACCAGCCGTGATCTGGATCGTTCCAACAAAAGGTGGGTCCGCAAGGATATCCGACAGTTGCAACGTCTCAGCCGGACCAAACGAGACTATCGCACCGTCCGCCGAAGTGATGGTGCCTGCGGAAGTATCATCAAGCCCCTGAACGTCCGCGGCGGTAAACGCAATGCCCGTGACAGGATCGTCGTTGGCAATGGTGATAACGTCATCACCAACATTCTCTTGTGCGATAAATGTCTCTACCGAGGTTACGGTGTCAGTGGTATTGCCGTCGCTTTCCAACACAGTTCCGTCACCGGCAGTATCCACAGACACGGTAATCGTACCGGCTGTATCATCGACCAATGTGTCCGCGCCGTCACCCCCGTCGATAAGGTCCGTCCCTGTCCCGCCCGAAAGGGTATCATCACCATTACCGCCAGACAGGCTATCGTCACCGGCGTTACCCGACAGATCATCATCTCCTTCGCCACCGTCAAGTATGTCGTCACCAATGGCTTCAGCACTTGCCGTACCGGGGATTAAGGTTGTGTCGATAATGTTGTCATCTACCCCATCGAGAAGGTCGAAGACCTCCATCTGGTTGGTCGGAATGAGTGCATGTCCAGCGCCACCAATGATATTCGGCACACGCAAGACGAGGTCAGCCAACCCGTCACCGTTGAAATCACCAATAGCCTCGTAGTCTGTGGCACCACCATTGAGGCGCTCGCTGTCCGAGAAGAAGTAACTGTTGCCACTGACCGCGAAGTTCTCTGCCAATATATCGCCGTCGGTGGTGCCATCCGCTGCATCAATTGCGGCAAAGTCCTCGGACGCGATCAAATAGTGTCCCCGTTCGGTGCGACTTAATCCGGTCCGGGATGCTGTAAATACGAGGTCTGCTTGCCCACCCCCGTCCGTATCACCGACGAATGTAGCCTCATAGAACAACTCGTTGTTAGCGGATGCTTCAATCGAATAGCTCTCACCCGTGCCAACAGCGAGGTTCACATCGACCTCACCGTCTACCGCGCCATCAAGCCCATCAGCTGCCGCAAAAGTCGCACCATCAATCACTTTGACTGCGTTCAAAATCTGTGCAGAACCCTCGTTTACGAGGACAATGTCATTAATACCATCGTTGTTGAAATCTTCACTTGCGGAAATATCCGAGCGGGTAAGAGACCCAATGCTTGCGTTTTGATAGATTTCAAACGAGTTGGCTTGAGACGTGATAGCATCGTCAGTGCGGATTTGCCCGTCAACTGTGCCGTCAGCCGCGTCCGCGTCAGCGATATCTTGGGAAGACAGGACAAAAGCCGCGCCACCTTGACCGCCGACCGTACCGAACACAATTTCATCCGCCCCGTCGCCATCCATGTCACCCGCATATGACAACTCCGTGCCCGCTAGCGCCGCCCCGCGCGCGACGGCTGAAAACGAAGATGCCTGATCAGAAATATTGACCGTGCTGATGATCACATCAACGGTACCGTCAGCCGCATCTGCAGCTGCAAGATCCGATGAGGCAAGGCCAAAGACCTTTCCAGCACTGGTGCCCTCGTCCGTGTTCCGGCTTTCACTGAAAAATAGATCAGAAATGCCATCACCGCTAAAATCACCGTCGAGCTTAATCTTATCACCAACGCGGGTCGCATTTGACTGAGCGGGATCACCAATAATTCGGTAGCTGTTTGCCAACTGAGGCACTAGGTCAAGATCAACGACCCCATCCAAAAAGTCTGCCGCCTCAAGTTCAGCACCCGACAACATTGTGATGTTGTCCTCAACGATAGAGGACGTTGAGCCATCATCCGCAAAGATAAAATCAGTAACACCGTCTCCGTCATAGTCCCCGTTACTGGCCAGGTCGATACCACCATCACTCCGATCAACGCCATTAATGAAGAAATAGGCCCCATCAAGAGATCCAATTTCTGCGCCAAAAGAAATCAGTCCGTCAATCGTGCCATCAAGCGCGTCAGCCGCAGCAAACTGTGATGCGGGTAGCAGGCCAAACAGACCATTACCGCTGTTACCAAAAAAGTCCGCAAGCCCGTCACCGTCAATATCGCCTGTCTCCGCATTCGTCTGACGGATCGGGTTGTTATCGCCTGTCGCAATAAAATATGCTGTTAACGGAACTGCAAAAGAGGATACGGCGTCACCAACCAACACATCGTTGCCCGCGCCCCCCGAAAGGCTATCGTTACCAGCTTCTCCGAATACCTCATCATCGCCTGCGCCAGCGATGACGGTGTCGTTCCCTGCGCCGGCGGTGATAATATCATCGTCTGGGGCCTCGCCCGGCAGGTTCGCATCGCCACCATCGATTACATCGCCGTCTTCATCCACAAAACTTGCATCGATCAAATCATCAGTCGCGTCGCCCGTGATGATACCGTCGGATCCAGTGTTCAAGCTTTCCACAACTGGACTGCTGCCATCACCTGTAATTATGTTCAGCGCGACATTCGATCCCAGGTTGTAACGGGCATCAGCAGAGAAGCTAAAATCAATGGCGGCGTCGCCTGCCACAACACTGTCCGCAACCGTAAGTACCGGATACAGTGTTCCATTTTCTGCCGTACTGTTTCCAACAAAAATAGCAAACTGGTTTGGAAGCGATTCGTTGATGATGATTTCGAAGCTGGCCGGAGCTACCTCACCTGCAGCTAGGATAAATTGGATATCGCTCATCAAGCTCGGATCGATCACGAAAATATCGCCTGCGGACACTTCGAAAACACCAAGGTTGTTTGCTTGCGTGACTATGATAGTGGCCATTTTTCTTAATCCTTACAGGAAACTAGTAAACATACAGGCGGTACTGCCCAACGATGGCGTCAGCCTTCAGTATGGGTTGTGAAGCAAGTTCGTTGCAAAATGGCAGCTAGGCCAGACCATCGGTCGGATTTACACGTTAACAACAAACTCAAAAACACAAGTGCAGTGTGCCACGTGCGCCAAGCAACTGGAACAGCTTTCAATGAAGATCATATTCGGGTCGTTGCTGGCAGCTATGGAGCAGCATTCATCGGTTAGACAGGCGACTACCCACACTTGCCTTTGAGGAAGACAAAGGTGTTAGCCCTATCCTACCTCAGCATCCTGTTTACGGTCGCACCGGCGCACCATCATTTGATGCCGTTCGTAAATTTCTTGCGGCGCTCACGAATTTTCGCGTCAGATTCGACAGTGCCGTCATGAAATGATCCGAACCATTTATCCCACGGCAATTCGAGCGAGCCATAGTTACATTCGAAATACCGGTGATGCATCTGGTGATGAAATGTCCCCAGCTTCAGGCGGTTCTTGTCCTTGATGACCATACCCTCAAAGCCAGTATGCGTGGTTGCAGCGGTCAGCGCATAATACTGGAGATGAAACAGGATATGCAGCGGATGAGCCGCAATGACAAAATGGATCAAGACCGACCCAAGAAAGATGAGGTGCTCAACGGGGTGCATCGCCATACCCGACCATGGACCAACATTGATGTTACGGTGATGCAGCGCGTGGACGTGTTTGTAGAAAAACGGGATATGAAGAAAGCGATGTATCCAGTAGAAATAGAAGCTCTCCCAAACTGGGATCAGTAAGAACAACGCAATGAACCAAATGGGGTTCGCGGCCCAAGTCAATATCGGTGCATACCCGTTAGCAATCGCCCAAAACATCAGCACTTCATAGAACGTCCAGACTGTGACGCCGCTGGCGATCGTCCAGAACATATTGTCACGGATCTGCCCACCAAGCGTAAATTGCCGCCCGTTTTTCATTAGCGGACGAGGGTCATATTTAAGCTGCTGCCCTTGTTTGGTGAAAGTATAGAAATAAAGGTGTAACCCGCCCGCGACGAGCGTCATTAACGCGACGTTTCGTATGAACATCTCGGCAACCCAGCCGAATGCGAACACACGGGTCTCTTCTAGCGGTGGTTGAAACCAGTAAAATGAAATGTAGGCGATAGCGACAATCAACAGTCGTTCTGTGATGAAAAACCAAGAGTTCCAGAACCACGCCAGCATCGCCATCGGACGCGGCGGCCAACTGAAAAATGGTGACACTTGCAACGGAACATTCGGCGTATGGTTCCAACCTTTGAGTGGTGCGTCAGACATCGATAGCCTCCCAGAAAACCGCGCATCTAGGTTGCCACGATTTACCTCTGCGGAAAAACAGTATTAAACGAACAATAACATCACAAATTCCGAGATAAGCATGGCGCTAACCCTTAAAGCAATGGAGTATTTCACGACTGCTCTGCATCATGGCAGCATTGTCAAAGCGGCTGCAGAACTGAACATCGCAGCATCGGCCGTATCCAGCGCAATTGACCAAGTCGAAGCGGAGTTTGATCTGACCCTCGTGATCCGCCAACGCGCGCGGGGCATTCAGCCAAACGCAGCCGGACGCGATGTGGCACGCAAATGCGAGCATCTACTTGACGAATATCGATCCTTACTGATTGAGGGAGCAGAGCTGAAAAAATCACATAAGGGGACTCTGCGGATTGGATATTACGCCCCTATCGCCCCCGCATTCTTGCCGCAAGTTTTTGAAGCATTCCTACCAAACACATCAGACGTCACGCTGGAATTAGAGGAATGCAACAATGATGAAGCACAAGATGGGCTTCTGGCTGGAACGTATGACGCCATTTTATTTGTAGCCGAAGGTGTTCGACCCTCTATCGAATATGACACGTTGGTTACCGCCCCACCCTATTTCTTGATGCCCAGTTCCCACCCTTTGAAAGACCAGCGGACAGTCACCATGGCGCAAATTGCAACGGAACCGTTAATTGTTTTGAACCGTCCGATTGCCGCGTCATATTACGAAGGCCTGTTTCAATCCGAGACCCGAAAAGCCCCCGTCGCAGCCTATGCGAATTCGACCGAAATGGTACGCAGCCTTGTAGCCGCAGGGAGGGGGTGCGCAATTCTCAATATGCTGCCGCTTACGTCAGAGACTTACGTAGGTGCGCCCGTAATCGCGCGGCCAATTTCAGACAGTTTACCACCGTTAACACTGGCCCTTGGCTATGATCGAATGCGCCCACGCCGGATTGTACAAGACTTTGCGAAAGCCTGTCAGGAGCACTTCGCCACCGTTGGGCCAACACGATGCATCATCTCGCATGAAGAATAGGCCGTCAGTTCTTTCTTGTGTCTCTGAACCAATCAACCGTACGGGCTAGACCGTCATCCACAGACACTTTTGGCGACCAATCGAGAATATCTTGAGCCTTTGTTATGTCAGGGCGGCGCCTTTTCGGATCATCTTGTGGCAGTTGTTTGTAAACCAACTGAGAGCTACTGTGCACAATCGATAGAACTTTATGGGCCAAGTCTTTGACCGAATATTCCTCGGGGTTGCCAAGATTTATAGGGCCTGCGAATTGCGTTTCGCGCGCCATCGTTCTGCAAAAACCCTCAATAAGATCGTCAACGTAGCAAAAAGATCGCGTCTGGCTACCATCCCCGTAGACGGTAATGTCTTCGCCTTTAAAGGCCTGCGTGATGAAGTTTGATACAACTCTACCGTCGTCAGGATCCATTTTGGGACCATACGTGTTGAAGACCCTTACAACCCGCACATCAACGCCCAGTTGCCTTTGGTAATCAAAGCAAACGGCCTCAGCAGCGCGCTTGCCCTCATCATAGCATGCCCGCGGACCCGTCGTGTTCACGTTGCCCAGATAAGTTTCCGGCTGCGGGTGCACTGTTGGGTCTCCATAGACCTCAGAAGTAGAGACCTGCAGCATTTTGCACTTCTGCTGATGAGCAAGGTCCAACAGATTTATCGTTCCAAAGATTGACGTTTTGAAAGTCTTGATTGGGTTTGTCATGTATTGTTTTGGCGAAGCAGGGCACGCCAAATTGTAAATTTTATCGCATTCAACGCTAATTGGCGTGGCAATATCATGCTCCACAAACTCGAAGTTTGGGTTTTCTAAATGCTCGAAAATATTTTCTTCTGAGCCCGTCGACAGATCATCAACGCAGACGACGTGATACCCTTCGCTCAATAACCTAGCGACTAAGTGCGAGCCCAAAAAACCCGCTCCACCCGCAATGATCGCATGTCGCACCATAACTCATCACTCTCACAAACGACTTAACACCTGCTCTATATGAATAGCGCGCGCACATCCCAACCGCCAGCAACCAATTGATTATATTTGACACCTACTTGCGGCACACAACATGCGATGCTTTACTTCAAACAGTAATATTCGCACAGAATTATAAGTAATTTTTTATTGAGTACATGCGCATGAGCAAAACACAGCCAGCTGACGTAAAGCCATTGATGGCCATAGGTATTTGCACGCGTGACCGGCATGAGCTGCTGCATAGATGCCTGATCTCGTTGAAAAATACGACACTACCAAAACGGTACCGCACCGAATTGATCATCGTGGAAAACGCCGAAACTCTTTCGATCGAAAGTATCATCGAAGAACTTGATCTTACGATGCCCGTACATTTGGCGGCTGAGCCAAAAATTGGATATTCCAGCGTGCGAAATCGCGTACTCGACATGGCAGATGAAATGGGCGCTGATATTTTGCTGGGCGTCGATGACGACGAAGAAGTCTGCGAGAATTGGGTGATCGCATATGAGGCCGCGTCGGAACTCCTGCCTGACTGCGACGTGATGATGGGGCCAACAAATTTACGATATGCCAACGGGGACGAGCCATCTTCGATTGTTCAGTCAGCAGGGCATTGGATCGAGAGGACCCAGCCCTTGAAACGGGCTTTCGGACAAAGACCATATGTACCCGCGACAATGAATTACGCACTAAGGAAAGCAGTTTTCTCAAAGCAATCTGGTCTCGGCCTCAGGTTTGATGAACGGTTCAACAAGATCGGTAGCGAAGACACCGCATTTTTTTTCATCCTTGAAAACCTGTATGGCGGCAAACTTGGTTGGGTTCCTGAAGCCCGAGCTTTTGAAGACCGCCTAGGTAAACGAGACACGTTAAAATTCATAAGTGAACGAAACGCTAGAAATCAGGCAGCATATTTTTCAATAGTTCTCGCACACCAGAAAACGCAAAAAACACTACCGGTTGCGCTAAGTGAAATAAGACAAACTACACTCAAACATGCCTTTTACGCATTTTATCATTTTATCGCTGCAGCTTTGTACGCATTGGACCAGCCACAAAGGGCCAAGAAGCTATTCGGAACATCAGTTTGCCACTTCAAATGCCTTGGGGCAGTAACAGCCGCCTTTAAGTGGCGGCAATTATAAATGCCCCCTCTGATTGCGAATGTAAGGCTCAACGAAGAACCAAGGAACGTAAATGCTTAACGAACTTCGGTATTTCATCCGGTCCAGTCCGGTCGCGACTAAACTTTCACGAATGTTGCACGAACGATTGCACGATTTTTTACAGCGATATCCACACTTCAAGATGACGAAGCAACGTTATTTCTGGGTGCGGTTCGATGAGGGGATTGGTGGGCCGCAAGATGTGAACGTCTTTTGGGAAGGCAAAGACATTGTTCTATCAATATCATTCTCATACGCTGTCCACTTACATCACAGCCGAGTAGACCAACTGTTCACGATGGTCGTTTGGCTTATGAAAGCTGGGCCGGAAGCAGAGCAAATTACCGTCAATTTATCGGACGGTGAGGCGCCATCCTTCGCACGCTTCACACCGTCAAGTTGCTTTGACTTCGCCATTCCTATGCCAGATCAGTACTTCTTCGCCTCTCATGGTTTCATCGCTATGCGACAGCACTCCTACGAAACTGACATCCCATGGCATGACAGAAGCGATGAGCTAATTTGGCGCGGCGCACCAGTTGGGACCGGAATGATCAACCCAGCCCCCTGCCACGCAGAAAATCCAGCGATCATTCAAAGGATCCGGCTGGCGCACCTCGCAAAATCAGTAGGCATAGATTTCAAATTTGTTCCGACGAGTGTGACGAACGATGTCTGGCCTCTGATTGAGCGTGCTGGATTATCCGGCGAGCGGGTTGAAGAAGGGTCTTGGGCAACCCGCAAATACGCCCTCGATGTTGATGGCTTCACAAACACGTGGAGTAACTTCCTGATCAGACTTCACCTTGGTTGTTGCGTCTTTAAAGTAGACTCACAGTTTGGCTACCGGCAGTGGTACTATCATTACCTAACCCCGTTTGAGCATTACATCCCCGTTAAGGCGGACCTAAGCGATATATCGGAGCAAATAGAATGGGCGCTTAGCAATCCGAAAAAAGCGGAGGAAATTGCTGCTAACGGACAAAACTTCGCGCGTCAGCTCACATTTGAAAGCGAGAGTGTCCTTGCAGGCAAGCTCATCCTAGAAAACTGGCGTTGGCCGCTGTAGCTGTCGGTACGACCGCGCAAAACTACGGCGTCAAGGTCTCGGCAACCCGCTTCATGTCTGAAAACCCTTCAACCAGTGCCTCTGTATCCTCTCTTCGCAACTGATCCAGCGTGCTGGCCATCCTTACAAATTCGGGTAACTCAGCACTATAGTCGCTATCATACATGAAGCTAATCATGCCTTCGATCTGCTGAATATAGCCGCGGAGGCACTCGTCACCCACATGAGACATACGTAATTGAGCAAGATGATCTCTCAGCTTTCTCTCAACAGTTTGCTTCATGTCAGCTGGCATCACTTGCATCCTGTAAAAGCTGGGATCTTGCAAAGGGCGCATCGCAATATCGCTCAACTTAGCCTTACACTCACTCACCAATCCGTCACAAAGACTTGGAAGCGCGGCGATCGTCATTACCGATACAGTCACTCCAAACGTAATCCTCACATGGGGGCATTCTTCGCGGACCGTGGCGATATTCTGCTGAAACGTTTCCCAGTTAAACCCATTGCGGACCAGCGCGCCAAGCTCTCCAACAGCGTCGATGCTGGCTTCAAGAGCAACGGACGGAAAATGCTTCCAGAGCTCAACAATGGATTTATCCCGCAGGGACAGGAATGACATGTTCGAATTATACGCCAGATTGATATCTGTTCGGTCGTTTTTGATGAGGTCAGACAAAAGATTGTAATGCTCATCTAACATCAAAGGCTCGCCACCAGCGAAGTAAATGGTTTGAATTGTTTGCATACCGGGCGCAATTTGAGCCGCAAAATCTTCTGGCGACTTAAAGCTTGAGATAACCGCTTTATCACCAACAGTCAGACCCATTTTCTTGGCGTCCCCAAACCACTTTGAGCTGAAACCGTGATAGCAAATTCGACACTTAAGGTTGCATAAATTTGAAAACCTCAAGTCTAATGAAATAGGAAAATCCCCGACTGTTTTTTCCACATCTGTCAAAGACAACTGCTTTAAATGATACTGATAGGCACTGTTATAATCATCACGCAGGCTACGCGCTCCGCTCTTTTCCCGCTCAGTGCATCTCGCGCATCCAGCCGGTGTTTTGCCCTCGGCAAACATTTTTCGAATCTTGTCCATACGCTCGGATCGCCAAGCTGCTGAAACTGTGGATGTTTCGACATTTCCGTGTTCGTCCGCATATTCACAACAAGGCTTTAGACCGCCAGACACAGAAATATGAGTGTTCACAAACGGCGCAATACACAAAGACTTCGGTACCATTACAAAAAACCCACTCGTTAAATCAGACACTTTATTCTGTGACAGAAGCTTAGAAAACACAACGTCTATCAAACTCCCAAGGCCGTTAGCAGACCTCGACCTTGCCATCTTAGGATGGTCTTCACTACCGCCGCGGCACACAACGCGGCAGTCCCGCAGGCAAGACGACAAGCGCACCTACACCGTAAAGCGTTTTTGCTAGCCCACTTTCACTTGATGCGACGGTCACCCAATTTTGCCCGATGCCCAAGACAGCCACGTCAGAAGGCAGGCGGGAAATGAAGCCTGCGTCCGGCAGCAGAACCATCGCACTTGGGGCAGTATTGCTGAAAAGCATTACGCCCATTTGCAACAGAACAACTGATATCATGGCGCCCAGAAAGCATCCGATCCAGGCGCTAATAGTCATGAATATGCTCAAGGCGCACAACACCCGCCTGAAACCCGCGCAGCGTCGCTGCTAAGTCAGAACAGGAACCAAAACAAGGTGGCGCGTGTCACCATAACCCTGCCGATCAAAACTATAGAGCGCTTGATCAAGCCGCGGATTGCTGGACGTAACCGTCAGCATAATGTCGTCGTTACCAGCAATCTCAACAAAGTCCGCCCCCTCTGCCGCCCACTGATCTAACAGTTTTGTCAAAGCGCGGTACCGAGGTGCCTCAACCTCAATACCCTCTGGCCGCATTGATATAACCTCCACACCCTCCTCAGCCGCTAAGCGGTTAGGCTGCAAATCGCGAACGATTAGGCGTAAGCGCAACGCATCTGGTTCTAGGTTCGCGACAGCGGCCTTGATTACGCGCGCATAGCGGGCCTTGAGCCCATATTCTATTCCAAGCGCAAACCGCCTTTCACGGTCCCGCCATACATCTGTTTCCGCATTTTTCAGAGCAACGGCATCACGCTCAAAATCCCATTGATACCAAGGGACTTGTTGCAAAAACTGTGCATATTGGGCGGCCTGCTGTGCGCTCAATATATCAAGTGACGCGGGCTCATCACCGCGCATAACAACTGCGAAGCGACCCAAGGTTTCCTCATAAAGTGCTTTTGCGAGCATCTCAAAAGTGAAGCTAATCCCGATCGTGTAGATCGTTGATTTGAACTGGTTTGGAAAACCACCCACAGGGCCGGAGGCTTTGGAAACACTACATAATGACTGCCAAAACCCCGCGACCGATTTGAAATACGCGTAATCGTGCGGTGCGCCATTGGCGATGACCTGCGCGTAATCATCATAGGCGTGAACGATGTGCCACTCGGGATAGGTCAGCAAAGTACGCCCTTCTGGGCGGTGATGTTCCGGTGGTAGAATTGGCACATCGCTCGATGGCACAATGCTCGGACGACACGCCAACTCAACATAGGCAACAGGGCTGGCAACAAGCGCGAACAATAGCGCAACTACAGCCGCGCCGCGCTTGAGTAACCAAATCATTGCACGCGACCAAAACGCAGCCCCGCAAACAAGGCCACGCCCCCAAGTGCAATATGCGGAAGATTGGCAAGCACCCGGAACACCGTGAAAGAAATCCCATCAGAGGTATTTGTGAAGATGCCAAAGTCCAAATATCCCCAGCCCGTAGCAAAGCCTAACAGCCCATCGCCCAGATAAAGCGCACCAAATACCACAAGGAACACCTTGCTTGCCCGAGCCCCCATAAAAGCAGCGATCAATGCCCATAGCGCGGACGCCAGATGCAGCGTATCATCGAACAGATCGAGCGCAAAAATACCAAAGGCCAAGCCTTGATCGTCTGTGATACCGGGCACGTAGTTCAATGCTGCGGCCGCTAAAAGCACCACAAAATACCCAACCGAAATCTTTTGTAGCAAACTCATAATACCCCCAAATACCTGTCCCAAAAGTTATTCCGCAGGATCAGCTTTGGGTCCATCTTGCGCTTCGCAGCGGCAAACTCAGAAGCGCGTGGATAGGCCGCTGTCAGCTGATCCAATCGCGCGTGAGGGCGGTACGGCAAATAATATGTGCCCCCGATCGAAACGATCCCGTCTATCAATTCTTGGGTCATCCGCTGCATGTCAGCCTCTGCGCGGGCAGTCATTTCTTGACTGAATGACATCACCGCAGCGATCCGCGGTGTTGTACTGTAACTCAGCAAGCTTTCTTCATCGGTATCGACAAACCGCAAGGTGACGTTGAGAAATTCTTGATACGAGGCAGGAATGACGGTTCTGCAAATGATCACAAATTCCGCAAAACGTTCTGGTGCGACAAAGTACTCGTGCAAGATATCCGTTCGCTTAGGGTCGCGATCATCAAGCGTATGCACGGGCTCATTGATCAAACTGTTACGCGTTGTAGGCCCACCCGCCAGCTTCGTCGCTACATCCGCCTCAAACCACCACCGCAGCTTTTTCATCCGTTCGTTACCAAGCTGGGCACGGTAAATGCGGCTCGCAATTTTCGCCGCCACACCCGAGCCTTGCGCCGCAGGAAGCGCACTTTGATCAGCACTTGGCCGGTACGACACAAGTAAACCACGCATCATAAAATCATCACGCCCCACATTAAGCCGCCCGTAGGCCATGTTGACGGTGCGGTCCTTCAGCACCTCAATAAAACGTTTACCCAAACTCTCTGCGGGCACTTCTTCAAATGTAGGCTCAAGGCGCACATTTTTTGCGAGGTCCACGTCCATCTGTGTGACAATGCCTGTTAGGCCATAGCCACCCATCGTCATGTTAAATAAATCACTATTTTCCGATCGCGAGCATCGCATCAATTCGCCCTCTGGCAGCAACATTTCAAAGGCGCGAACAGTGCTGCCCATTGGCCCCTCTTTCACAGGCCACCCGTGGGCATTCACACAAAAGGTCGCCGCAACCCCAAAATCATTGTTGGATTGCATGACACGTGGGCCAAGCCCAACAGGATCCATGGCATTGATCACGTCCCGCCAGCGCGCACCCGCATGAAGGCGCATCACACTGTTTTCCGTATCAAGCTCTATAGACGCATTCTCAAACGTAATGGCGTGACCGCCACGTGGAATTGCCTGTCCCCCCATGGAGTGACGCGCAGCACCCACGTTTACGGCGCGGTTATTTGCGCTCGCATCTGCAAGTTCGGTTCTAAGGGCCGCAACCAGTTTCTCACCTTGGTCCTCGCGCAGGGTTATGTGCTTGAAGATTGGTGTCTCATTCAACTCACTAGCGTCGTTTAAGGTTTTGCCCGCCCCAAGCGGTTTGACCATACGGGTGCCCGCAAGCGTGGGGTTCGACGCTGAGAACCCTTTGGTAACCGCAACACCCACAGCGGCTCCGCCCCCGAATAGTGCCGCACGCCGACCGATTTTGACGATCTGTACCAATTTGCCAAACCTTACTGGTTACTCGAAATTCACTCATGAATATGAACAGTATGAAATGCATGCCGCGGCTTTGGCAACGCACTGCGCGGCGGAATTTGGCAAACGTATCAAAAGAGCCGCATATAAACGCAGCAGTGTACGTTAGTCATATTTCAAAAGCTTAATCTTTTTGCGGGCGCGCATTTTTGCGGGGCTTAGCCCGTATTCCTCGCGCACTGCCTTCGACATTGTATCAACAGAGCCAAATCCCGTGGCAACCGCCACATCAACAATCGGCAACAGGGTTTCTTCAATCATGTTACGAGCGCGTTTCGTGCGAAGGCGCTTATAGAACCGCGCAGGCGTGTCATCGAATACCTTGCGAAACGTCCGTTCAAGGCTGCGCGTCGACAGACCCAACTGGTCGGTCAGATCAGCCATAGAAATTGGGTCCGCAATGGTCTCTTCCATCAGACGGATCGCTTCGGTGACCTGCGCATCAAAAAGGCCCTGATTATCGGCAATGTCCTTTGGTTGCTCTGCATCGCTTTTGCGCAGGGTATGTAACAAAAGGCGGTTTCCCAACTCGGCAACTTGTGCGGCCTCAAGACTGCTTGAAATCAAACCGATGACAAGCTCCGCTGTCGCGCCCATGCCCGCAGCAGTAATAATGCCCCCGCTGTTTTCAGAAAAACGTGCAGTAAGGTTGGGGTAATACCCGGTTTCATTAAGGGCGACCGCGTCGCGCCAATGGGTCGTCACATGACCGGGAGGATTTTTCGTAAGCTCAATATAGGCAGTTGCAGCATCAGACAGCAAAACTGCAGGCCGCCCCAAACGCTGCATTTGACGCGCGCGGCGCTGCCAGCCCGCTGCAGCCCCTGATTTACCACCAACCACGATCAGAACATCTGCTACGTTGTGATCATCGATCAAAGGCTCGGCCCGCAACAGCCCGCCTGTCAGGCCCTGTACCACGCCTGGTGTTTCCGCCACAAAACGCCAGTCAAAAGCGGTACGTGCAAGAACTTCATTGGCAATGTTCAGGGTGTGCGTCACTGCAGACGCTTCATAATCACAAAAGCCATGACCGACATAAAGCTCAAACAGCTGTGGCGTCGTGGTGGTATCATGAAGCATCGCAGAGCAGTTCCAACATAGGGACAACGCAAAAGCGCCAGCACATAAGGTGCTGGCGCTTGTTAAACACGTAATCCCAAGAAGGGTAAATATACCAATCTAACGCTTTGGACCGTTGGACTTGGTGCGCGGCTTACGCGGCCCAGCTTCGGCTTTTGCGGCAGCATTGCGCGCTTGGTTCTTTTTGCTATTTGATTTGCCTTTAGGGGGCGGTGGGCCTTTGTGGCCAGATTTACCGTATGGCTTGCCAGAAGGTTTTCCACCGGGCTTCCCACTTGGTTTCCCTGCACCTTTAGGGCTACGCGGCTTAACCGCACCTTCGTGGGTTTCAGTCAGGTTTTCACGTGGCGCACGATACGGTGCTGCAGCTTGCTCATCACTGCGGGGTTTCTTGGTGCGCGGTTTGCGCGGCGCATCCTCACGGCGCGCAGCTCCTTTGCCCTCGCCTTTTGGACCAGCAGGATGCCAATCACCCTTGGGTTTGGAGCCTTTGTAAGCAGGCTTGCCACCCCGCGGCGCACCGCCGCCGCGGGGACTAGATGCACCAAGGTTGGGAGCGCGGTCCAGCTTCGTCAGCTTGGCGCCTTCCACATTCATGTCAGAACCAATCTCGGCCAAAAAGCGTTCGACAGATTCATCACGAATTTGAACATAGCTCTCGTCTTGCTGAATTCGGATTGCACCGATGTCGTCTTTATCAAGACCACCAGCTTTGCAGAGCATAGGCAGCAAACGGCGCGGCTCAGCACCATCCTTACGGCCACCCGCCACAGAGAACCATGTGCTAGCGCCAAATTCTTCGCGCGGTTTTGGTGCAGCGTCAGCCGCACCCAACTCTTCTGGTGCAGAGCGGTTGGCTTTATACAAACGCAAATAAGCAGCGGCCAATTGCTCGGGCGTGAATTGGGCAGCAAGGCCGTTTACGGCTTCCATCTCACCTTCAGCGATTGCCTCAGACCATGCAGGGTCCGCCAACATCCGCTCATCATCACGGGCGTTCACCGCATCGGCAGAAGGCGCTTGGCCCCAGACTGCCTGAACCTTTGCCATACCCAGAATACGTTCAGCTTTTTTGCGCACTTTTGGCGTGACGATCAGCGCAGACACACCCTTGCGACCCGCACGACCCGTACGGCCAGAACGGTGCAACATCGTCTCATGGCTACCCGGCAATTCAGCATGCACAACAAGATCAAGGTTCGGCAAATCAATGCCGCGCGCAGCAACATCTGTCGCAACACAAACGCGGGCACGACCGTCGCGCATGGCTTGCAGCGCGTGTGTCCGCTCGTTTTGGGACAACTCACCAGACAACGCCACAACCGAAAAACCACGGTTCGACAGGCGTGTCGTGATGCGGTTCACCATCGCGCGGGTGTTGCAGAAAACAATCGCGTTTGGCGCCTCATAGTAGCGAAGCACGTTGATAATGGCGTTCTCACCATCGCGAGGCGATACAGCCATTGCATGATATTCAATGTCAGCGTGTTGCGATGTTTCAGCTTTGGTCGAGACCCGCACCGCATCTTTTTGGTAGCTTTTCGCAAGGTTCGCGATGGCCTTTGGCACAGTGGCCGAGAACAGCAATGTTTGCCGCTCATCCGGCGCTTCGCCTAAGATAAATTCAAGGTCTTCGCGAAAGCCCAGATCAAGCATTTCGTCAGCTTCATCCAGAACAACCGCGCGTGTCTGGCTTAGATCGATTGAACCACGCATAATATGATCGCGCAGGCGGCCCGGCGTTGCCACGACAATATGCGCACCACGGTCAAGCGCACGACGCTCGTCACGCATGTCCATCCCACCAACGCAAGACGCCATCACTGCACCGGCTGGGCCATAGAGCCACGCCAGTTCGCGCTTTACCTGCATCGCAAGTTCGCGAGTTGGTGCAATGATCAACGCCAGAGGAGTGCTTGCCCGCTCAAAACCATCACCATCGCCCAAAAGCGTCGGCGCAATCGCAAGCCCGAAGCCGACCGTTTTGCCCGATCCTGTCTGCGCTGAAACCAGCATATCAGCACCAGTAAGAACCGGATCAGAGACCGCCTCTTGGACCGGAGTAAGTTTGTCGTAGCCTTTGGCGGCCAGAGCGTCAGCGATGGTTTTTTTCACGTCAGGGTCTTTCAATAAGGTCGTTGGCCCCTGAAGGATATACGGGGGACGATATGATCAACGATTCACTTGGTTGAGTGCGCCACTAGAGTGTTGTGAGCCGTTTGTATAGGGGCAGTTGCATATGCACCCTTTACAAAACGCAGCGTAGCCCTAGGCCTGCCGCCGCATTTTGAATGCCGTTACGCGTCTTTCTGTATCCATGCCCAGTTCGATCGGCACATATCAAACAGATCGCGCTTGGTCTCGAACCCCAGCACCTCGCGGGCCAAAGTTGCATCCGCTAAATAAACAGCAACGTCCCCTGCACGGCGCGATAGGGTATCTTGATGCCCGACACCGCCTCATAGGCACGGATAACCTCAAGAACGGAATAGCCCTGCCCAGTCCCAATGTTGACGGTGTGACCTTCGCCCGTGGCCTCAATGGCATCAAGCGAGCGAACGTGCCCTTCGGCCAAATCCATGACGTGGATGTAGTCGCGCACGCCGGTGCCATCAGGGGTAGGGTAATCATCACCGTACACAACCAATTCCGGCAGACTACCGGTGGCCACGCGATCAATATAGGGGAGCAAATTGGCAGGTATGCCATTGGGGCGCTCGCCGATCGCCGCACTTTCGTGGGCACCAATGGGGTTAAAATAGCGCAACACCCCAAACGACCATCGATCATCATTGCTGCCAACGCGCTCAAGCATTTGTTCTGAGCTAAGTTTGGTAAATCCATATGTGTTGACGGCAGAACGCTCGGCCGTTTCGGGGATGGGGAAAATCTCCTGATCACCGTAAACCGTTGCGGATGACGAGAAAACCAGATTGAAAACCTCGGCCTGCTCCATTGCGCGCAGCAGCGTCAAAAGACCGCCGATATTTGTTTCCAGATATGCCAGCGGCTGCGCCTCGCTCTCGGCCACAGATTTGAGGGCAGCAAAATGCACCACACCAAAGAATGAATGATCTGAAAATACCCGCTCCAGAGTAGCCGCATCCGTGACATCGCCCTCGATGAAAGTCAGATGATTGGGCCCCACCAACGTGCCAAGTGCATCAAACACGGACCGCTCGGAATTTGACAGATTATCAAGGATCACCACTTGGTAGCCCGCCTCAACCAATGCGACAGCCGTATGCGAGCCAATGTAGCCAAGCCCGCCCGTCAGCAAAATAGTGTGTCGCGTCATCTGAAGTTCACCTCGTGGGCGCACATCGCCCGCCCTCTTGATGCCAAACAACCGCGCGGGCGTCTAGCGATCAGAGGTTTCCCAGTTTGGATTGATCCACGGCTCAAGGTTGCTGGGTGGCAATGGCGTGCGGCCCAAAATATGGTCAGCCGCTTTTTCGCCTGTCATGATCGACGGCGCGTTGAGATTGCCATTGGTCACGTTCGGGAAAATCGAGCTGTCCGCAACCCGCAGGCCGTCAACGCCAATAACGCGACATTCAGGATCAACCACGGCCATTGGGTCATCCGTCCGGCCTATCTTGCAGGTGCCACATGGATGATATGCGCTTTCAACGTGCTCGGCGATAAATGCATCAAGCTCTGCATCCGTTTGCACATCTGCGCCGGGCTGGATTTCTTTACCGCGATATGGATCAAAAGCCGCCTGACCAAAGATTTCACGCGTAAGGCGAATGCAGTGGCGGAAGTCCTTCCAATCATCTGGGTGGCTCATGTAGTTGAACAAAATCTTGGGCTCGGCTGCGGGGTCCGCAGATTGCAGCGTAACTTGACCACGCGATTTTGACCGCATTGGCCCCACATGCGCCTGCCAGCCGTGCCCTTCGGCTGCGGCCTCACCGTTGTATTTCACGGCAATTGGCAAAAAGTGATATTGAATGTCGGGGTACTTAACACCCGCTTTTGAGCGCACAAACGCGCAGCTTTCAAAGCCGTTACTGGCCCCCGCCCCCGAGCGGTTCAAAACCCACTCCAAGCCAACTTTGAATTTGCCCCATAGCGACCAATGTTTGAACAGCGTGATCGGTTGAGTACAGGCTTGCTGAATATAGAGTTCAAGATGATCTTGAAGGTTCTGCCCGACCCCCGGCCTGTCCGCGATCACCTCAATGCCATGCTCTTGGAGGTGCGCTGCTGGCCCGATGCCTGACAGCATCAAAAGTTTGGGGGAATTGAAAGCTGATGCGCTTACGATCACCTCTTTATGCGCCTTCACAAAACCTGTTGACGTTTCCACGCCGACACAGCGTTTACCATCAAAGCGCAGCTTGTGGGCCTCGCATTTCTTCAACCGCACTTTGCCCTTAGCCAGTGCAGGCTTCAAATATGCCTTGGCCGCAGACCAACGCGAGCCTTTGTGGATTGTGGCGTCGAACGCCCCAAAGCCTTCTTGCTTGGTGCCGTTGTAGTCTTCTGTCACTTCAAAACCGGCCTGCGCGCCAGCTTCGACAAATGCATGATAAAGCGGGTTTTCTTGGGGCATTTTGCTGACATGCAGCGGCCCATCCCCGCCGCGGAAGTCTGAAGGACTGCCGTTCCAGTTTTCCATGCGCTGAAAGTAAGGCAGCACATCGGCGTAGCCCCAGCCATCTGCGCCGGCCTCAACCCAGCCATCGTAGTCCATTGCATGGCCACGGACATAGATCATACCGTTAATTGAAGAAGAGCCGCCCGTCACTTTGCCGCGCGGTGCAATGATCTTGCGGCCACCTAAATGCGGCTCTGGCTCTGTCTCATAGAGCCATGTGTATTGCTTCATATTGAGCGGGAACGATAGCGCACCGGGCATGTTGATAAGCGGGCCCCAATCGGAACCACCTGCCTCAAGAACCAAAACATCGCAGCCCGCCTCACCGAGACGGGCCGCAATCGCTGACCCGGCTGAGCCGGATCCAATAATTACATAGTCAGCTTCCAAGAAAGCCTCCTTTTACAAATCAACCTTTACCCTTCCAAGGGACCAACCATTTTTCAGCCAAACGCATCAGAACGTCGATGCCAAAGCCAATGATGCCGATCAGAATGATCCCCATCAAAACAATGTCAGTGTCTTGGAATTTAGAAGCGGCCACAATCATTTTGCCCACGCCCTTTTCAGCCGCGACCAATTCTGCTGCAACCACTGTGCCCCAGCAAACCCCCATCGCAACCCGTGCTGCGGTGAAGATTTCCGGCAGTGAGTTTGGAATGATCACGTGGCGCAAAATCTGGACCTTGGACGCACCCAAAGAGTAAGCCGCGTGCACCTTGGAGATTTTCACACCAGACACACCTGACCGTGCGCCGATCGCCATAATCCAAAGAGCTGCCAAGAAAAGCAGAATGATTTTACCCTGCTCGCCAATGCCCGCCCAGATAATGACCAGCGGGATCAGCGCCAGAGGTGGCACGGGACGCATGAATTCAACAATTGGATCGAACCAACCACGGAACCAGTCAGACAAACCCATCGCGTAGCCAAGCGGAATACCGACCAACGCACCAAGGAAAAAGCCGACGATCACACGGAAAAGAGAGAACGACAGGTGCTCAGCCAAGGTAACGTTTTGATAACCCTCAGCCCAGACAGAAACGAGGCGCGATGCCACAGAGTCAGGTGCTGGAAGCCAGATGTTTTCCATCTGCCAGCCCTTGCCTGGTTCAAAGTTCAACGTGCCCTTATCGGTCAACGCAACACGGCCAAAGCCCACATCAACGGCGTTGTCTTTGCTAATTGCGCGGCCATCCACAGAAACGATTTTCGCCCCTTCAGAGCGGTTTGTTTCGTCATTCTTGTCCCAAAGGATCAGCTTAGAACGATACGCCTGAACAGCCAAAAAGTCGTCCTTGGCAAAGCCAGTGCCCGCCGCCACTTCCTGGCTTGGAACTTCTGCGCCTTTTTCAAAGACGGAAACGAAAACAGTTGCCTCATCTTGGTATCCGTTGGCATCTTCAACTGTGTAGACAAAGCTGCTGTCGCCAACAAATGGACCGGGTGCGTGGAACATACCGGGCAACCAGTTGGAGCCTGTGAAAGCGCCCCAAATCACAAAAATCAGCGCGATTGAAATGAACGACGCGGCTTTGTCCGATACCACTGCGCTTTCGTCACCAAAAGTAACGGTTTTGAGCGATGTATAATCAGCCTTGGGTGTCATCTGACGGCGAATGAACCGCCAAACAGTCATCGCCAGCAAGATAATCGCGATATAGCCAACAAGTGCAGGAAGCGCTTGGGCGATAGATACAAACAGGACGAACAGTTCGCCGCCCAGATCAGATAAAATCTGTCCCATTACGCGCTCTCCTCACTGCGGCCCATGATTTCTTCTTCCATGTCCCAGATCATTGTCAGAATTTCTTCACGTGTTTTTGCGTAGTCAGGATGCTTTTTGACTTCGCGAAGGTCCGCGCCAACACCCAGTTCCGCAAACGGCAAACGGTATTCTCTATGGATACGCCCCGGACGCGGCGCCATAACCAGCAGACGTTCACCCAACAAAAGCGCTTCTTCAACAGAGTGCGTGATCAGGATAATTGTTTTGCCGGTCTCTTTCCAAAGCTTCAGAACCAGCCCCTGCATTTTCTCGCGGGTCAGCGCATCAAGCGCGCCGAGCGGCTCATCCATCAAGATGACGTCAGGTTCGTTGCACAAACAGCGTGCAAGCGAAACGCGCTGCTGCATACCGCCAGACAATTCGTAAACTGCCTTTTCCTTAAAATCTTGAAGGCCGACGACGTCCAACAAATGATCAACTTTTTCGCGCTTTTCAGCTGCTGGCATGCCCTTCATCGAAGGACCAAAGCCAACGTTGTCGCGCACGGACATCCACTCGAACAGAGCACCTTGCTGAAATACCATACCACGGTCAGCAGACGGGCCGGAAACAGTGCCACCGTTAAGGCGAATTTCGCCACCCGTTGGCGCAAGGAAACCTGCGACGATGTTCAAAAGGGTTGTTTTACCACAGCCCGAAGGCCCCAAAACGCTCAGCAACTCACCCTTTTTCAGGTCAAGGCTCACGTCTTTTAAAGCTTGCACTGCGCCACCATTAGGCAGCTCGAAGCGCATAGATATATTATCTATCTCAAGGCCACTCATTGCGCCTCTCCGATCATTTGTTGGATGTTGTCGTTGAAAATGTACGTCTCAAAAAACGGGCAGCGCGGCACAAAAAATCGCGCTGCCCAAGGTCGTGAAGTGTTTAGTTCATCGCTGCTTTGAGGCCAGCGGTGTTCACTGTTGCGTCATAGCTTTCGAGTGCGGATGGGATTGAACCCGCGTTAACGAAAACGTCCGCAACACCCTTCATGAAGTTTTGCGCGTTGCCGCCCAACCATGCCGCTGAAAGCTGTTGCTCAACTGTAGGGAAGCTGAATGTTGACAGTGTTGAAGCTGTATCTTCTTCAGACATACCCGCGTCTTTTGCAATTACTGGGAGCATTTTGGCGTGGTTCGCGCTGTCTGCCCACATTGCGTTCGCATCTGCTGTGACTTTCAAGAACGCTGCAAGTGTGTCGCTTTCTTCTGCGATGAACGAGGCTGGTGCAGTTGTCGCGTCAAAAACAAGAATACCGAGTGCTTCTTTTTCTGCGCCTGTCAGCAACACGTTACCGTGCTCTTTCATGCGACGCAGCGCGCCGCCCCAGCCACAAGCCATATCGATTGAGCCTTGAGCAAGTGCAGCAGCACCTTCAGCAGGCGCCATGTCAACAACTTCCATGCCGGCCGTGTCCACGCCGAAGTGGTTCATTTGGCTCAGGAAGCCGTAGTGCGCAGCAGTACCGAGTGGCACAGCAACTTTTTTGCCAGCAAGCTCAGCTGCAGATGTTTTGTCGATCTCAAGGCCAGAGGCCACAACGCAGTTGTCGTTTTCTGAGTAGCTTACAGCCACGTCAACAACTTGGATGTCTTGACCCGCAGACGCGGCCACAACGAACGGTGGGATACCTTGGCTTACAGAAATCTGCACGTCGCCGGATGCCATAGCAGCTGACATTGCGGTGCCTGTGTCAAAAGAGACCCAGTTAATTTTCTTGCCGAGTGCTTCTTCATACATGCCTTCTACTTTGGCAAACTGGAATGGCATCGGCCATTCAAGGAAGTAAGCAACTGTGATTTCTTCGTGGCCAGCAGCGACAGCAGCTTGCGCACCTGTCAGCATAGCTACGCCAGCGACAGCACCCATCAATTTGGACTTAAGTGTCATATTTTGAACTCCCATGTTCATTTTTGGCTCTTATGTTGAGCGTCTTACTTGGAACCTCATATTTGAGGCTCTGACGCGTTGATAACGCGGATGCCGTGGTTGGCCCACAGAGCAATCGCATTAAAGCAAACATACATATCGAATTTAAGAAACCCTAAAGTTGGCGCCTCGAGAGCACAAAAGCGACATTATCGCTGCGGGTGCCAAAATTTTGAGCGCGTTTGCAGACGCAGCAAGGAATTGAAACTACATAATTTTTTGAAGCTTTCCCAAAATCTGGTAAATTTACGGTTGTTTAGAACGCGACAAACCACAACCAACTGGCTATAAATGTGGTGTAAAACTGGCCCTATTTGCAAAGTCTAAATTTAGGGCAATGCTTGTGTATATTATGCAATTTAACGCGAGGTCCGACTCATGGACGGTAACTTTTCTTCGAATGATATCAGTGCTGTAGTCGACGCCGACCGCAAGCACGTCTGGCACCACCTGATTCAGCACAAGCCCTTTGAGACCGGCGAACCCCGAATTATTGTCGAGGGAAAAGGCATGTTGGTGTGGGACCAAAATGGCAAAGAGCACCTTGATGCAGTGTCAGGCGGCGTATGGACCGTCAACGTTGGATACGGCCGCGAAAGCATCGCAGATGTCGTGCGTGACCAGCTTGCAAAACTGAATTATTTCGCCGGTTCAGCAGGCTCAATTCCTGGCGCTTTGTTTGCAGAAAAACTGCTCAGCAAAATGCCTGGAATGACACGCTGCTACTACGCAAACTCCGGCTCTGAGGCGAACGAAAAAGCATTCAAACTTGTACGCCAAATTGCAGCCAAAAGATACGGTGGTAAGAAGCATAAAATTTTGTACCGCGACCGCGATTATCACGGCACAACGATCACTGCGCTTTCCGCAACTGGTCAAGATGAGCGCGCCGCACAGTATGGGCCATTTACGCCCGGGTTTGTGCGCGTGCCGCACTGCCTTGAGTACCGAAAGCACGAGCAAGATGGCGCGCCTGCGGAAAACTACGGTGAATGGGCCGCTAACCAGATCGAAGAAGTCATCCTGCGCGAAGGACCAGAGACTGTTGGCGCGCTCTGCCTTGAGCCAATCACAGCAGGCGGCGGCGTCATCACTCCCCCCGATGGATATTGGGAGCGGGTGCAAGAAATCTGCACGAAATATGACATTCTACTTCATATCGACGAAGTTGTCTGTGGCGTAGGCCGCACGGGCACGTGGTTTGGGTACCAACACTATGGCATCAAACCTGACATGGTGACGATGGCGAAGGGTGTCGCCTCCGGCTATGCCGCGATCTCATGCCTTGTCACAACTGAGGAAGTCTTTGACATGTTCAAAGATGACCCGTCCGATCCAATGAGTTATTTCCGCGACATCTCAACTTTTGGTGGTTGTACCGCTGGCCCCGCAGCGGCGCTGGAAAACATGCGTATCATCGAGGATGAGAACCTTCTTGAGAATACGACGGCGATGGGTGAGTACATGCTCGACAACTTGCATGCGCTTGCAGACAAGCACCCGATTATCGGCCAAGTGCGCGGCAAAGGTCTGTTCCTGGGCTGTGAGTTGGTTGCTGACCGCACAACTCGCGAACCAGCAAACGAGAAGATCGCTCAGGCAATCGTTGGTGACTGTATGCAACAAGGCGTTATCATTGGCGCAACAAACAGATCACTTCCAGGCAAGAACAACACGCTTTGCTTCTCACCTGCGCTGATCGCCACAAAAGACGATATCGACAACATTACGAACGCAGTCGATGCGGCGATTACACGGGCAACTGCCTAAACCACACATCATCAGAGCGGCGCAGGCTGTGCCGCTCTGATAACCAGTCCAGTTATCTGGCAAAGTGTCTCATCATTTTGCAAACTGGCCATATCTGTTATTTTGATTTCGCTGACGCCAAGCATGCACATCCCGCGCGCTCAGCACTATTCAGCAATTTTCAGGCGCCTGTTTGACTACGGTTGCCCAGATCACCTCTTGGCCCTAAAATAACGCCAGATTATTCCTGCGATAAGGCCAGATTACATGGCATTGCCCGTCGAAACATTTTTTCTGAACAGCAGCACCCAAGGCACGCTTAAGGCGCAAATCCAGCAGATGGTTGCCGAAGGCATTCTGTCTGGGCGCTTTAAACCAGGTGAAAAACTACCCTCGTCACGCAAACTCGCCACACACCTTGGGGTCAGCCGAATTACGGTAACCCTTGCCTACACAGACCTGCTGGCTGATGATTATATCGTCGCGCGCGGCAGGTCGGGATATTACGTTTCGGAAAACGCGCCGCAACCACCGGAGATGCCATCGCTCAGACCCACAAACGATGCGGTCGAATGGTCACGCGTCTTGGCGCACCGCAACAGCGACGTGCCACAATTGGCCAAGCCAGCCGATTGGCAACGCTACCAATACCCGTTCATTTACGGACAAGCGGATCCTACGCTATTTGATCGCGCCAACTGGCGGCTGTGTGCCTTACAGGCACTCGGCAAGCGGGATTTTGACGCATTAACAACAGATTACGTTGATCAAGACGATCCAAAGTTGATCGAATTCATCGCCCGTCACACTCTCCCACGCAGGGGTATCAAAGCGCGCCCAGATGAAATTCTGGTCACAATGGGTGCTCAAAACGCGCTATGGCTGTCCGCGCAACTGTTGCTGACGCAGCGTCGAAACGCGGTGATGGAAGAGCCTTGTTATCCGGGCCTGAGGGACATCTTGATGCAAAGCCGGTGCAACCTTCACCACATCCCAGTTGATGAGGACGGGCTGCCCCCAGATTTACTTCCCAAAGACATTGATGTAGTTTTTTGCACCCCCTCACATCAATGCCCAACAACAGCCTCAATGCCGCTCGAACGTAAAACAGAACTGCTTAATCGTGCAGCATCAGACGACTTTTTGATCGTAGAGGACGACTACGAATTTGAGATGTCGTTCCTGAAGGCCCCCTCTCCTGCGCTAAAATCACTCGATCAGGACGGGCGGGTAATTTACATCGGCTCATTCTCGAAATCGCTGGCGCCAGGTTTGCGGCTTGGCTACATGGTCGGTCCCGCGCCATTCATCAAACAGGCTCGCAAGCTGCGCGCATCGGTTCTGCGTCACCCCCCCGGGCAAATTCAGCGCACTGCTGCGTACTTTTTGTCCCTCGGGCACTACGACGCACTGATCAAACGTATGTCCAAGGCATTTTACCGCCGCCGCATGGAAATGGAAAAAGCAATTGATCATAACGGTTTAACTGTTGCAGGCCGCGGTGCATTTGGCGGATCCAGCATTTGGATGAAGGCTGAAAACCGGCACAATACAATGGAATTAGCCCGCGCCCTAAAACTCCAAGGCGTTTTGATTGAACCCGGCGGTCCGTTCTTTTTGCAAAAAGAGGACCGCGTTTGTCATTATCGGCTCGCGTATTCTTCAATTCCCGAGGAACGGATCGCAAAAGGCATTGAAATACTGGCTGCAGCAATATGACTGGACTTAATTGAGCGCAAAACTGGACCTACTCAGCGGCTCACGAATCCGAGTATGTTGTCTCCAATTCAAAAGGAGACTGCCTCATGAAAATGACTACAGAAGAAGCGTTCGTCAAAACGCTGCAATCGCACGGCATCCGCCACGCATTTGGTATCATCGGTTCAGCCATGATGCCCATCTCAGATTTGTTCCCTAAATCTGGTATTAAGTTTTGGGACTGTGCGCACGAAGGCAGCGCAGGTTTCATGTCTGACGGCTACACACGCGTCACTGGCGAAGTCTCCATGATGATCGCGCAGAACGGCCCAGGCATCACGAACTTCGTGACCGCTGTGAAAACCGCATATTGGAACCACACACCGTTGCTTTTGGTTACACCGCAGGCAGCGAACAAAACAATTGGCCAAGGTGGTTTCCAAGAAGTTGAGCAGATGAAACTGTTCGAAGACATGGTTGCTTACCAAGAAGAAGTACGTGATCCGAGCCGCGTTGCCGAAGTACTTGCTCGCGTCATTTCGAAAGCAAAGCGTCTTTCAGGCCCTGCACAAATCAACATCCCACGTGACTACTGGACACAGATTGTTGACATCGAAATCCCCGAGCCAATTGATTTTGAAGTTTCACCAGGCGGCGAGACATCAGTTGCAAAAGCTGCTGAGATTATCTCAAACGCGAAAAACCCAGTTATCCTGAACGGTGCTGGCGTTGTTCTGTCAAAAGGCGGCATCGATGCATCGATCGCGCTGGCTGAACGCCTCGACGCACCAGTTTGTGTGGGCTACCAGCACAACGATGCATTCCCAGGCTCGCACCCACTGTTTGCAGGTCCATTGGGCTACAACGGTTCAAAAGCAGGCATGGAGCTGATTTCCGAAGCCGATGTTGTTTTGTGCCTCGGCACACGCCTGAACCCGTTCTCCACACTGCCTGGTTACGGCATTGATTACTGGCCAGCAGACGCGAAAATCATTCAGGTCGACATCAACCCAGACCGCATTGGTTTGACCAAGAAAGTAACTGTAGGCATCGTCGGTGACGCAGCCAAAGTTGCCAAAGGTATCTTGGGCCAGCTGGACGCATCTGCAGGCGACGCAGGCCGCGAAGAGCGCAAAGCAAAAATCGCGCAAACCAAATCAGCATGGGCACAGCAACTGGCATCAATGGATCACGAAGACGACGATCCAGGCACAACTTGGAACCAGCGCGCACGTGATGCAAAGCCTGACTGGATGTCCCCCCGTATGGCATGGCGTGCTATCCAAGCTGCACTGCCACGCGAAGCGATCATCTCTTCCGACATCGGCAACAACTGTGCAATCGGTAACGCCTACCCAGATTTCGACGAAGGCCGTAAGTACCTTGCACCCGGCTTGTTTGGTCCATGCGGATACGGTTTGCCTGCAATCGTTGGCGCCAAAATCGGCCAACCGGATGTTCCGGTCGTTGGCTTCGCAGGTGACGGTGCGTTCGGTATCGCAGTGAACGAATTGACTGCTATCGGCCGTGGCGACTGGCCCGCAGTTACACAGATCGTATTCCGCAACTACCAGTGGGGTGCTGAAAAGCGCAACTCAACCCTGTGGTTCGACGATAACTTCGTCGGCACCGAGCTGGACACCGAAGTTTCATATGCAGGCATCGCCAACGCATGTGGCCTCAAAGGTGTTGCAGCGCGCACAATGGAAGAGCTCACAGATGTGCTGAACACAGCGATCAAAGAGCAGATGGAAGACGGTGTTACGACACTGATCGAAGTCATGCTGAACCAAGAACTGGGCGAGCCTTTCCGTCGCGACGCGATGAAAAAGCCGGTTGCAGTAGCGGGCGTCTCAGCATCTGACATGGCTGCTGAATAAGCACTCCACCACATCGCTAAGCAACATTACCCGTCTCAGGAAACTGAGGCGGGTTTTGAGGTGAAAAGACATGGGGAAGAGATTGTGCATGCACAGATGCCTTCGACCATGCGGAGCAACGGGAACAAACGCGCTATGGCAAAGATGAACAATTTTCTGAGCACAAACACTGTCGTTTGCCCACCAGAATTGCTGCGCCAAGCCCAAGCCGCCCCCACACCGCGCGTTGCCATTGCCCGCGCCGGTGCAGCACTGCCGATGGAAGCCGCCCGCGACGCCACACAGGCTGGCATAATGGAGCCTGTGTTTACGGGCGAGCGCGCTTTGATCGAAGCCGAAGCGGATAAACTGGATTGGGACATTTCTGCGTTTGAATTGATTGAGGCGGAAGGTGAAGAAGAATCTGGAAAGGCTGCGGCATTTGCCTGTGGCGAGGGCCGCGCGGATGTTTTGATGAAGGGACACCTGCACACAGATGTGTTTATGAAATCTGCCCTGAACCGTGATGCCGGCCTGCGCGCGGGCAAGCGATTGGTTCATATTTTTCACATCGGTCACCCAAGCGGCGGTGTGCTGACCATCTCGGATGCAGCCGTAAACGTCAGCCCGAACATGGAAACCCGCCAAGACGCCACGCGCGAGGTGGTGCGCCTGTTGCATTTACTCGGCAATGATCGTCCCAAAGTTGCGTTCTTAAGCGCGACTGAAAGCGTCATCCCTTCCGTCCCTTCATCCGTTGAAGCCTCCGAGCTTGCCGCATGGGCGAAAGCCGAGATTGCGGATGCTGATTTCTCCGGACCACTTGCTATGGATCTGATCCTGTCACCTGAGGCGGTTGCGACCAAAAAGCTGATAGATGATCCGGTCGCGGGGCAAGCCGACGCGATCATCGTCCCTGATATTGTTTCAGGAAACGCCGTCTTCAAATCTGCCGTTTACATGGCCGGTGGGTGTGCTGCGGGCATCGTGATGGGGGCGGCCGTTCCTATCTTGCTGACCTCGCGTGCCGATCCACCTGCCGCGCGCATGGCATCCGCTGCCCTTGCCGCAATTGTAACCGCCGCCAACAAATGACCCATGGACCGCAGCACCGCGCTGCACATCCAAAACCGACCCTGAGGAGGAATTATGGGATTTAATCAGCCAGTCGTGGACACGTCCCCGAAAGTTAGCGACGAAGTCCGTAAAACCACCTGCTACATGTGCGCCTGCCGTTGCGGCATCAATGTGCACATGAAGGAAGGCAAAGTTGCCTATATCGAAGGCAACAAAGACCACCCTGTGAACCAAGGTGTGCTCTGCGCCAAAGGCTCGGCCGGTATTATGCAGGTCAATGCGCCCTCACGTCTGCGCGCCCCCATGAAACGGGTCGGCGAGCGTGGCTCTGGTGAGTTTGAAGAAATCACATGGGAAGAGGCCTACGACATTGCTGTGTCCAAGCTGAAACCCATCCGCGACGAAGACCCTTCAAAACTGGCATTCTTTACGGGCCGTGATCAGTCACAAAGCTTCACGTCGCTTTGGGCCCAAGGTTTCGGCACGCCAAACTACGCAGCCCACGGTGGATTTTGCTCGGTCAATATGGCTGCAGCCGGTATCTACACCATGGGCGGTGCTTTTTGGGAATTTGGGCAACCAGATTGGGACCACACCAAAATGCTGATGATTTTCGGCGTTGCCGAAGACCATGATAGCAATCCAATCAAGATGGGTCTGGGCAAAATCAAAGCTCGCGGCGCCAAAGTTGTTGGCGTCAATCCAATCCGCTCGGGGTATAACGCTGTTGCAGATGAGTGGGTCGGCATTACACCGGGCACCGATGGCTTGTTCATTCTGTCGATGCTGCACTGCTTGATCAAAGCAGGTAAAATTGATCTTGATTATCTTTCACAATTCACCAACGCGCCGGTTCTTTTGGATGAAACCGACGGAAGCGCCGAAGAAGGTCTGTTCCTGAAAGACAAAGACGGCAAAGCGCTGGTCATCGACCGCAATACTGGCAAGCTTGCACCTTTTGATGGCAAGGGCGTCTACCCTGATCTTGCCGGGACACACCGCAAGGCAGGTGTCACGCACCGCACCGTATTCCACCACATGATCGAGCGGTACATGTCCGAGGAATACGCGCCCGAAGCAGTTGCAGAGCGTTGCGGTATTTCAGCAAAACGCATCCGCAAGCTTGCCGCCGAGTTAGCTGATGTGGCGTTCAACCAAGCGATTGAGCTGGATCGTCCTTGGACAGATTTCCGCGGCAAGAAGCATGATAAAATGGTGGGGCGGCCCGTTTCGTTCCACTCGATGCGCGGAATTTCAGCACATGCTAACGGCTTTCAAACCTGCCGCGCGCTACACGTTCTGCAAATCATGCTCGGCTCTGTTGAAACGCCGGGCGGCATGCGGTTCAAACCACCCTACCCCAAGCCCGCAACTGCGCACCCCAAACCACACTGCAAAGTCACTCCGGGCGCTGCGCTTGACGGGCCACACTTGGGCTTCACCCACGGGCCAGATGACCTTTGCTTGCGCGAAGACGGCACTGCGGCACGTATCGATAAAGCGTTTACATGGGAAAACCCCATGTCCTCGCACGGCATGATGCACATGGTGATTTCCAACGCCCATGCGGGCGATCCTTACAAGATTGATACGCTATTTATGTATATGGCGAACATGTCTTGGAACTCATCCATGAACACATCCGGTGTCATTGAGATGCTCACAGATAAAGATGAGGACGGAAATTATGTCATTCCGAACATCATCTATTCTGATGCGTACTCATCTGAGATGGTCGCTTATTCCGATCTGATACTGCCCGATACTACCTATCTTGAGCGCCACGACTGTATCTCGCTTTTGGACCGGCCAATCTGCGAAGCCGACGCCGTGGCGGACGCTATTCGCTGGCCAGTTGTTGAGCCTGACCGCGACGTAAAGGGTTTCCAGTCAGCCCTTTGTGATCTTGGCGCACGTCTTGGATTGCCTGGTTTCGTAAATGAAGACGGCAGCCAAAAATACGAAGACTACGCCGACTACATCACCAACCACATCCGCCGTCCCGGTGTTGGCCCGCTGGCGGGCTGGCGCGTTGGCGAAGACGGTCTGCAAGGTGGCCGCGGCGACGTAAACGAAGCACAGCTTGATGCCTATATCGAAAACGGCGGCTTTTGGATGGAGCATGTCCCAGAGGATGCCGCTTACTACAAACCGTTCAACATGGGCTACCAAGATTGGGCCGTGAAGATGGGCTTCTTTGATGCAGTCCAGCCCTATATCTTCCAGCTTTATGTGGAGCCAATGCGTAAATTCCAGCTGGCCGCCGAAGGCCACGGGGAGCGCCAACCACCAGAGCACCTGCGTGAGCGGATCAAACACACTCTCGACCCGCTTCCGATCTGGTATTCCAACGAGCCTGAGAACCTTGCGGATCAATACCCTGTCACGGCACTGACACAGCGCCCTATGGCAATGTACCACTCGTGGGGCAGCCAGAACGCTTGGTTGCGCCAAATCCATGGCCACAACCCCCTCTATGTTCCAACCAAAATCTGGGAAGAGAACAGTTTTGAAGAGGGCGATTGGGCCAAGGTTGTGTCGCCCCACGGCGAGATCGTTGTTCCGGTAGCACACATGGCGGCACTCAACGACAACACCGTTTGGACATGGAATGCGATTGGTAAGCGTAAAGGCGCGTGGGCTCTTGAAGAGAACGCACCAGAAACGACCAAAGGCTTTTTGCTGAACCACCTCATCCACGAACTGCTGCCTGCAAACGGCGACGGCATGCGTTGGGCAAACTCTGATCCGATCACCGGTCAGGCCGCGTGGTTCGATCTTAAAGTGCGCATCGAAAAGTCCGACGTTGCGGGCCAAACCCTACCTGATTTTGCCCCGCAAAAATCGCCTGTAGGCAAAGGCCCCAAAGACCTTGCATGGAAGCTTGGTAAATGAGCCCTGTAAAACTGACACTCTTGGGCGTTGCTGCCGCCATCGCCGTGATGGTTGGGTCTTTCATCTGGTTCGTTGCCACGTGGGATGCCAGCAAAGAAGAACCCATCACCTATATATCACACACAACTCTGAGGGGGCTCGCATGACAACTCTGCCAACCCATACGGAAAAGAAACTGGGACTGGTCATTGATCTCGATACCTGCGTGGGCTGCCATGCCTGCGTGGTGTCGTGCAAAGGCTGGAACACTGAAAACTACGGCGCGCCCCTGTCCGATCAGGATGCGTACGGCGCCAACCCGTCAGGTACGTTTCTGAACCGTGTTCACAGCTACGAAGTACAGCCCGAGGCAGGCCCTGCCCAACTGATCCACTTCCCTAAATCATGCCTGCACTGTGACGACGCGCCGTGTGTCACCGTCTGCCCGACAGGCGCCAGCTACAAGCGTGTTGAAGACGGCATTGTTCTGGTAAATGAAGCAGATTGTATCGGTTGTGGTCTGTGCGCTTGGGCCTGTCCCTACGGGGCGCGGGAGCTGGACCAACAAGAAGGCGTCATGAAGAAATGCACCCTTTGCGTTGACCGGATTTACAATGAAAACCTGCCCGAAGAAGACCGCCAGCCTGCCTGTGTTCGGACATGTCCTGCAGGTGCCCGTCACTTTGGCGATTTGGGCGATGAGAACTCAGATGTCTCAAAGCTTGTCGCTGAACGTGGTGGCGTTGATTTGATGCCAGAGCAAGGCACTAAACCTGTTAACAAATACCTGCCTCCTCGGTTGAAGGACGACTACACCAACACCGGTGATATCGACATCCTCGCCCCCCTTCTTGAGCCTGTCGCGCCGGATGCCAAAGGTATTCTGGGCTGGCTTGATAAAGCACTGGAGAAACTCTGATGCATCCAGCACCATCCATTATTCTATTCACAGTCCTTTCGGGCCTGGGCTTTGGCCTGATGATTTTCTTGGGGCTTGGCATGCCATCCCCCACGGGTCTTTCGGCGTTCATCTGGTTCGCTATCGCCTATATTCTGGCCGTTGGTGGGATCATCTCTTCGACATTCCACCTCGGGAACCCGAAGAATATTCTCAAATCCTTCAGCCAGTGGCGCACAAGCTGGCTCTCACGCGAGGGATGCCTTGCGGTGGCGACACTGCTTGTCATGGGTGTTTACGGAGCCGCGTTGGTCTTTTTGAACATGCGCATTCCTTTACTTGGCTACGTCGGATCAGCGCTTGCGTTAGCAACCGTTTACGGCACGTCCATGATCTATGCACAGCTCAAGACTGTACCCCGTTGGAACCACCCTACCACCTCAGTCATGTTCATCGCTTACGCTGTTTCAGGCGGTGCACTGCTTGCTGGCCAAGTCAGCTTGGCAGTTTGGTTTTTGCCTGCTGCGGCCCTGTTGCAGCTTTTCATCTTCTTGACCGCAGATGGCCGTTTTGGCGCCGCGGGCAGCACAATCGCGTCCGCAACACAATTGGGCAACATCGGGTCAGTCCGCCAGTTTGAACCGCCCCACACCGGCAGCAACTACCTCATGAAAGAAATGATACACGTCGTGGGGCGCAAACATGCGCTGAAGCTACAGATCATCTCGGTTGTTCTGTTGTTCACACCTGTGTTGCTTTTGCTTTTGCCCTTTAGTCACGCTCTTGCGCTGGTCGCGGTGTTGGCGCACGTCGCCGGTGTCATCGTTGCGCGCTGGTTGTTTTTTGCACAAGCAGAGCACGTTGTCGGGTTGTACTACGACAAGCGTTAAGCGGGACTGTAGCTTCAAACACTTTACGGAAACCACATCAGGCGGCCTGTTATAGGGCCGCCTTTTTGCTGTGCCCCTGACATGGCAGACAAGACGAAGACAGTAAGAGATAGAACGCTACAAAGCTCTGCAACACATCGCCCACCTCCCCCACACCACAAACAAAAAAGCAGGCCGAATTACCCCACCTGCTTTTGTAGTCTTCATGAATTTCGTTGGCTGCGAGATTAGCCCTTTACGGCACCGGCTGTCAGGCCACTCACGATCTGGCGCTGGAAGAACATCACCAAAATGAACAGCGGTACGGTGGCTGAAACAACAGCGGCAACTGCGAACATCACGTTACCTTCGGTCTGGGTGGTCCCAAGGAACGATGCGATTTTCGGCACCATTGTCTGGTTCTCTTTACTGAGCAACATCGCGGTAACTGCAAAGTCATTGTAGGCCAACAGGAAGCTGAACAGACCCGTTGTAATAACGCCCGGCCACATCACAGGAATGATCACATGGCGGAACGCTTGAAACTGGGTGCAGCCATCAACCTTAGCGCTTTCGTCCAATTCCTTCGGAATTTTCTGGAAAAAGCTATGAAGCATCCACAACGTAAACGGCTGGTTGATCGCGACCAACACGATGATTGATGTGGGTAGGATCCCCCAGAGGTTCCATTCAAAAAACGGAAGCAGATAACCTGACACCAACGTAATGGGCGGCATAGCGCGGAAAATCAGCGCAATGATTAGCAACCAAAACGTGTACTTAAAGCCGGACCGCGACAACGCGTAACCACCAAGCGTCCCGATGGTCAGCGAGGTGCAGACTACGAAAAAGCAAACGATGAACGTGTTCAAAACAGCGCGCCAGAACTCTTCTTGTATCCACGCACCTTCATAGCCCGCGCCAGTAAGCGAACTGCCATATGTGGCTTGTGTGCGCGGACCAAACAACGCGTCTTTCCAATTGGTGATCGAAAAGAAGTCTAATTCAACTTTGAATGACCCCCAAAGCGTCCAAAGAAATGGAAACGCCGCCATCACTAACCAGATGCCGATAAAGGCATAAATGACGATGCGAAGGCCAAGGGGCTGTTGTGTCGCTTTCGAGCTCATATCTGATCCCTTTCCTTAGGTCTTGGCGTTGAAGTCGCGCCAAGTGCGGACCAATACAGGTGACAACAAAATTGCGACGCCGATAATCGTCAGTACGGACGTTGCGGCAGCAGAAGACAGCAAGCGCGTCTCACCGCCCAAGTCGTTAAAGATGATCCAACTGAGCGAAGTCGCATGCGCTTCCGCGTTGAAGCCTACAATTGGTTCAAAAACGCGGAAGTTATCCATCAATTGGATCAAGGCCACGAACGTCACAAGCGGCATCAAATGCGGGATCACAACGTAGCGAATTTGCTGCCAGCGGCTCGCACCATCAATCATGGCAGATTCCAAAGTGTCTTGGGGCAATGTTTGCAGGCCTGCGTAGAACACAACAAAAGCGAAAGGTGCTGAGTGCCAGACGCCATAGACCATCAGCGTGATCCATGTGAGTGCTGTGCTGGCCTTCAATGAAAGGTCTGGATCATCGGCAAGGAATTGGATGGCACTACCAAGCACACCGCGGCTATCGATCATCCAAAACAGAATGAGTGAGCCAATCAACGGCGTCACAATCATTGGCAGCAGTGAAAAGAAAATCACAAGGCCCTTAAGATGACGGTGCAGCGAGTTGACCCCAACCGCGATGGCAAAGCCAAGAACGATCAAAAGCGGCGTCACAACAAATGTATAGGTAAGCGTGAAGTACATCGCGCGGTAGAACGGCAGGTTCTTCAGCCCGTCGAAAAAGCCCCCAAGGCTTTCGCGCCCAGACCACAAGGCGGCCACTTCATCCACGGCAAGATGCCCACGATCAAGATAAATAGAGAGGCCCGCAAACCGGCCCAAAGGCTCGGCCAATTTTAGGGCAGCGGTCGCCTCTTGGTCGATCGATGTTTCAGTCTTACAGCCAAAGGGACCACAATTCTCAACAGTCAAAAGGACCGCCTCATGAGGCGTGAATAAAGACTGGATCACAACTGAGATAATTGGAAACGCGATAAACAAAAGCATCGCTAATGCTGTCGGCAGGAAAAACCAAAAGAACGTTTTATGCTTCATCGATTAAGGTCCTCAACGGCCGTCAGTATCGTCAATAAAAAGGGGCGGGACCGCGATTGGCCCCGCCCGAAAGTCATGGCTCTTAGTTCAAGAAGCCCTGCTCTTTGGCAGCAGCTGTGTAGGCTGCTTCAACGTCTGCCAACGCTTGCTCTGCGCTTTCTTTACCCTGCATGAAGTCTGAAAGCTCTGCACCAAGTGCGGAATGCAACAGACCTTGGTAAGGCACCATTGGGTATGGCACTGAGTTAGCTGCAGCAGCTGCGAATACGCCTTTGGCCGCTTCAGTCGGCTCATAGCCGTCAATCAACCAAACAGCTTGTGTCGCAACTTCTGCATCGTCGAGGATCGCTGGCTCAATCGCTTTTGTAAGCGCTTTGAATGTTGCTGTTGCATCTTCGTCAGAGATGTTTTTGGCCACTGTCCAACCATCCCACCACAGTGTTGTTGCAGGTGTATCACCGCCAGCAACAGTCATTGGGCCCGCAATTGCAAAACCGTCAACCACTTCTTGTGGCACACCTTCTTCGGTAACCAAACCAGCCGCACGGCTGCCCCACATGTTCATCATTGCAACGTTACCCGCACGGTATTCGGCGTTTGTTGCGTTTGAATCATGTGTGAGGAAATCAGGTGACATGTACTCTGAAAGTGACTTCAACATGGTCAGCGTCGCAACGCCTTTTTCGTTGTTGATGTCTACTTCGGCTGAACCCGGCTTAAAGAACTCGCCGCCATGGCCGATGTACATGTTGTTGAACTCTTGTGCGAGGTTCCAACCAGCTTTGTATGAACCGCCAAGTGGGTTTTCCAGGATGCCCATGTCGCGGATCTTTTTCGCACCAGCAAGCATTTCTTCGTAGGTTGTTGGCACCTCAACGCCAGCTTCTTCAAGAACGTCCGCGCGGTACACGAGGTGCTGCGCGTTTGCCATGAAGGCAACAGCCATAACCTTGCCGTTCACGGTGATCAGCTGATTTTTCTTGAGGTCTTGGCCGTACTTGGCAACCAGGTCATCAAGCGGGCGGATGACGTCTTCGTTCATCAATGCCACGATGGATGAGTTGGCAACGATCGCTGATGTGTACTCAGCAGGGTTGGATGTCATACCCGCAACGTTGATCTTTTGGTGGTCCGCAGTGAGGTTTGTTTTCACCTCAACATTGTCGTTTGCACATGCCACAGCACCTGCACCAACAGTCTGGATCGCTGGGAATTCGTTGCCAACAATGTTTACACGACCCGCGTCAATGCCGCAGTTCGAGTGGCCAGCAGCTTGTGCCGCAGCCGTAGCAGCGATGGAAATTGCCACCGCAGTTGTGATTTTTTTCAGAAACATAAGTCTCTCCCTGTTTGCTTTAAAAGGGCAGCGAGCCACCCAATTGACGCCCCACAGTTGACTGCGGAGACATTTATTAGAAGGCTTACGCCTCCAATCGCTCACCAGTATCCGAACGGAACAGGTGACAAATTTCTGCAGGTATCGACACCGCAACCGGCGCGCCAATCTCCGTCCGGTAGTCTTTACTGGCCTTCACATTAACCAACGCACCACCAATACGGATAGCAACCATTGTTGCGTCACCCAACAACTCCATCGTGTAAGCAGGCGCGTTAGCATCGCCTTTGCTGACCACAACAGACGCATCTTCAGCACGGAAGCCCAAAGTAATCGGCCCATCAGGTGCTGTAAGTCCGCCCACCGAAATACCATCGGCATTAAAGACGCCACCCTTCATCTCACCTTCAACAAGGTTCATCGCAGGTGAGCCAATGAAGCTGGCTACAAATGTGTTTGCTGGCGCGTCATAAATGTCAGTTGGCGTGCCCACTTGCTGAACAACACCCTGCTTCATAACAACAACGCGGTCAGCAAGTGTCATCGCCTCGATCTGATCGTGCGTGACGTAAATGGTCGTGACCTTAAGCTCGTGGCTAAGGTTTTTGATCTGCGCACGGGTCGAGACGCGCAGTTTTGCGTCAAGGTTAGACAGCGGCTCGTCCATCAAGAACACGTTTGGTTCACGCACAATCGCGCGCGCCAGTGCCACACGCTGTCGTTGACCGCCAGAAAGTTCCGCAGGCTTACGGTGCAGGAAAGGCTCCAACTCAACCATTGCCGCTGCGCGCATCACACGCTCGTCATGCTCGGCCGTTGGGACTTTGCGCACTTTCAACGGGAAGCGAATGTTGTCGTAAACATTCATGTTCGGGTAAAGGCCATAAGACTGAAACACCATCGAGATGTCACGGTCTTTCGGTTCAAGATCATTCACGCGCTCGCCGTCGATGATAATGTCACCTTCAGTGACGTCTTCGAGGCCAGCGATCATACGCATTGTTGTCGTCTTGCCGCAGCCAGATGGCCCGAGGAGGACAAGAAACTCCTGATCAGCGATCGTTAGGTCGAAATTCTGAACCCCAACAAAACTACCCCACCGCTTACCAACATTCTTAAGCTGAATTTCAGCCATCACTTCCCCCTGCGTCGTGACCCGTGCGCCATTTTTGCACACGTTTGCAAAAAGGCTAGACTCGAGATGCTCTATTTGCAATTCGCTTTTTACACAAACAGCAAAAAACGCGAGATGCGCCGATGACCGTTGATCCAAGAAACACCCTAAGAAACGCTCTGCAAACGTTGTGGACAACAGGCGACGGAGCAGATGTTATCGCCGAAGATGCCGTATTTTCAGTAGCTTGGCCTGTGAACGAGTTGGTGGGGCGCGACGCAATTGTTGAAAACTTCATCACGCCCATCCGCAATGCGCTTGCCGATGTTCATCGGCGCGATCTGATTTTTATTGGCGGTGACAATATTCGCGAACAAGGCGGGTACTGGTGTGCGGCGGTCACTCATTACGTTGGCAACTTCACCAAGCATTTATTCGGATTGCTGCCTTCCGATTCTTTGGTGTTTTTGCGCGCAGGTGAATTCTACCGCGTTGAAAACGGTCAGATTATGGAAGCCAAAATCATCTTTGATTTGCCCGATGTTATGCACCAAGCGGGCTGCCTTCCCCTGCCTTCACTGGGAACCGAAATTACATTTCCTGCCCCCGCCACACAGGATGGCCTTTGCCCGCAAACCGAAGGCGGCGAGGCATCCTTAAATGTTGTGCAGCGGATGTTGGGCGCGCTTCATGTGTTTGATCCCGTCACCAAAACGAGCGCGAGCCAGACAGGTGAAGACGGCACATGGGCCGACGATATGATGTGGTACGGACCTGCGGGAATCGGGTCAAACTACCGCTGGGAGGGTTTTAGCAAAGATCACCGCGTGCCCTTCCTTGATGCGTTTCCTGACCGCAAAGGCGGCAACCACTACTGCCGCATCGGGGATGCAAACTATGCTGCCGTCAGCGGCTGGCCATCTATGACCATGACGTTTCAGGGCGACTATCTTGGCCAACCCGCCGATGGCCGCGCCCTTACCCTGCGCGTGATGGATTTTTACCGCGTCGCAGATAACCGCATCAAGGAAAACTGGGTAACATTAGACTACGGAGACCTGTTTGCGCAGATGGGTCGTGATCTGATCGCCGAGGCAAACGCACTGCGCGACTAAGTGCAAACAACAAAGCGCCACCAAGCCAAACGGACCGCGGCGCTTTGATTTTGGGGCAGCTTTCTTTAGCGGATACGCTCTTCCGATAGGCCGTCAAACACCATGACGCGATCCGCATCGAACGACAGGCCGACCAAATCGCCCTTGGCAGACCGGTAATCACCGCGCTCCTCAACAACAATTTTTTCGCCCGTTTGCGAGGACAAGTAGGCGTATGACACGCCACCGAGTGCTTCGGTCAACTCAACCGCAAATGTATCACCATCGACAATCTGCGCGTGCTCGGGGCGCAGCCCAAGGCTAACCGCGGTGCCGTTTGCAGGTTGCTCAACAGATAGCTTCATAGTCGTGCCAAACGCAGGCACGTCGAATCCGTCCTTGGTTGCCGTACCATTCACAAAGTTCATTGCAGGCGAGCCGATAAAGCCAGCCACAAATTTATTGTCAGGATCGCGGTAAAGATCCATGGGCGCGCCCACTTGCTCAATCCGACCTGAACGCAGCACAACGATCTTATCTGCAAGCGTCATCGCCTCGACCTGATCGTGGGTCACGTAAATCATGGTTGCGCCTATTTCTTCGTGAAGACGTGCGATTTCCACGCGCATTTCAACGCGCAATTCTGCGTCCAAATTCGAAAGCGGCTCATCGAAAAGAAATACTTCAGGCCCGCGTACAATCGCACGGCCAATCGACACCCGCTGACGTTGCCCCCCTGATAGCGCGGCTGGCTTGCGAGCAAGGTACTCATCCAGCTTCAAAATGCGCGACGCCTCAGCAACCTTTTGTTCAATCTCGGCTTTAGGGTGGCCGTTCATTTTTAGGCCGAAGCCCATGTTTTCTTTGACAGTCATGTGCGGGTAAAGCGCGTAGGTCTGAAATACCATCGAGACACCACGAAGCGATGGATCAAGACGCGTCACATCACGGGGCCCAATGCTGATCTGCCCTTCAGTAGTTTCCTCAAGACCTGCCACCATCCGAAGTAACGTAGATTTACCGCAGCCAGAGGGGCCAACAAAAACGCAGAATTCGCCATCTTGGATATCCAGATCAATCCCGTGAATGACCTGAGTTTCGCCGTAGCGCTTGATGACGTTGTTTAGCTTAACACCAGACATGACTTAATCCTCTACCTATTGGGCAACTGTGTCAGGGAAGCGCCAGTCTTGCACTTCAGCTGCAATCGCTGTTGTTGTTTGTTGTATGCGCGGCACGAGCTGCTCAAGCGCTGCCAGATTTGTGCGAGCAGTGGTCGATGTAACAGACAGCGCACCAAGCACGCGACCACGTTCGCTCAAAATTGGGCACGCCACACAAATGATGGTTGGCTCGTGTTCTTCGCGGTCAAATCCGTATCCATGGGCGCGGATTTCTGCCAGTTGGGCTCGCAACGCGGCCTCATCCGTCAGGGTGTGCTCCGTGAATTTGTGAAACAATTGCAGCGGCATGATCTGGCTCAGCGTTTCTTCGGGTAGATGCGCAAGCATGGCTTTGCCGACGCCTGTGCAATACGCAGGCCCCACTTTGCCAGCGGATGAATACATCTCCACCGGTTCGGCCGTGTTGCGCTTATCCACGTATAACACTTGTGCCTGATCCAGCTGCGCAAGGTGAACGGTTTCACCTGTTTCAGCGGCAAGCGCATCCAAATGCGGGCGTGCAATTGGCGCCAGTGATGACGTCCGCCACGCCGCATGGGCCAACCGAACAAGCCGCACACCAAGCGAATAGCTTTGTCGATCAGGATCGAACACCAACATCCCCTCGCGGGTCAAAGTTTGCATAAGACGGTACAACGTCCCCTTGGGATAGGGCGATGCGGCAAGCAGCTCTGCAAACCGAACGGGTCGATTGAACTCGGCCACGCGGTCGAGCACATCAAGCGCTTTGCCAACTGTTCCGCCACTCGCGTCCACGTTCATAATCACTTTCCTCCCAAGCGGGCCTACAACTTGCGACAGCCCTGTTGACAAGCCTATGCGAGTCGGCGTTATCATTTCAATATGTAAAACGTGGTTTCAAATAATGAAACCTAGTACATAGTTGGAAGCACCTAGGGAGGATACCATGCGTTCCATTTTGAAAGCGTCTGTAGCGGCGCTTGGATTTGCTGCACTTGCAACCGGCGCCGTCGCTGACGGTCACGGTAAAAAATTGTCAGGCGATCTGCGAATTATCTCTGACATGTCAAACCCTGCGCCTCGCGCAGTGATGGAAGGTCTTGCCAAAGAATTTGGCGAGAAGCACCCAGACCTGAACATTGATCTGGAAATCGTTGACCGCGAAGCCTGGAAAACACAGATCCGCAACGCCCTGACAGCCAACGCACCTGATGTTGTGAACTGGTATGCGGCAAACCGGATGGGCCCTTACGTGAACGCGGGCCTTTTTGAAGATATCTCCGATATGTACGAAAACGGTGACCTGCCCGGCCTTGATGCCGTAAAAGGCGCAATGACCCTTGATGGTAAGCAATGGGGCGTGCCCTATACATACTACCAGTGGGGTATGTACTACCGTGAAGATATGTTCAAAGAGTTGGGCCTAACTGAGCCAACAACTTTTGAAGAAGAGCTCGCCAACTGCCAAAAAATCGTCGATTCAGGTAAGAAATGTTATGCAATCGGCACTAAGTTCCTTTGGACTGCTGGCGGCTGGTTTGACTACCTGAACATGCGGACAAACGGCTTTGATTTCCACATGCAGCTTGCACGCGGCGAAGTTGAATGGACCGATGCACGTGTCCGCGAGACTTTTGCAAACTGGCGCAAAATCATCGACATGGGCGGCTACATTGACGACCATCAGTCATACAGCTGGCAAGAAGCGCTTAAGTTCATGACAGACGGTGAAGCCGCGTCATATTTGATCGGTAACTTCGCTGTGGCACCAATGCGTGATGCGGGCCTTAGCGATGATCAGATTGATTTCTATCAGTTCCCACTGATTGATGCGTCCCTGCCACAAGGCGAAGATGCGCCAACTGATACGTTCCACATCCCAGCCAATGCGTCGAACAAAGACAACGCGCGCGCGTTCCTGCAGTTCGTTACATCCGCTGATGTGCAAACAAAAATCAACTCTGGCGACGCACTTGGTCAGCTTCCGGTTAACGCAGCCTCAAGCGTAGACGCGGACGAGTTCCTTGAGCAGGGTTTTGCAATGCTGTCCGGCAATGCCAAAGGCGGCGTGGCGCAATTCTTCGACCGTGACTTCCCCGCAGAGATGGCAAGCGTTGGCATGGAAGGTCTGCAAGAGTTCATGGTCTTCCCAGATAACCTTGACGATATCCTTGAGCGCCTCGAAGACGCGCGTCAGCGTATCTACAAGTAAACTAAATGTCGGAGGGCGGCCCAGCGCTGCCCTCCGACTTCTAACAACGCACCCAAGATCAGCTTTTTCGAAAACCCGCTTACAAAGACACAATCGGCTTTTCGTATAAGGTGACCGACCCAGCCCGGAGGCGACCAACATGACGGCCTTGCCCGACCCCACATCGCAACCACAACGCAGCTGGTACAAGCGTAACGAGATCGCAGTAACCCCATGGCTGTTTTTGCTGCCGGGGATGTTTTTCTTTGCATTCTACGTCATCTACCCAATCTTTCAGTCGTTCTGGATTTCATTTCATGAGTGGGACGGATTGGGCGAAAAAGTATGGGTAGGTACGGCTAACTACGAGCGCCTTCTGGGTGGTGACCGCAAGTTTGAGACCTCCTTTTGGAACAACTTGAAATGGCTCTTTTTGTACTTGCTAGCTATTCCCGCAGGTCTGTCGATCGCCTTGCTGCTCAACCAAAAAGTACGCGGCATAAGGCTTTATAAATCACTCTTTTTCTTTCCGTTCGTGTTGAGCCAAGTGGTTGTCGGTCTTGTCTTTTCGTGGTTCTACCTTCCCCGCGAAGGATTACTGAACGCAATTCTCGCCGTGGTCGGCGCAGGCCCTGTCAATATCTTGGGTGATCCATCAACAGCCACTTATGGTATTATCGCTGCCGGTTTATGGCCGCAGACTGCCTATTGCATGATTTTGTATCTTACTGGCCTGAACGCGGTAGACCCCGAACAGATTGAAGCCGCGCGACTTGATGGCGCAAAGGGTCACCGCATGCTGTGGCACGTGGTGTTGCCCCAGCTGAAACCCGCGACGTTCATCGCCTTTGTTGTAACCATCATCGGCGCGCTGCGTTCATTTGATTTGATCAGTGTTATGACCAACGGCGGCCCTTTCGGTTCAACCCGCGTCTTGAGTTTTTACATGTACGAGGAATCTCTGTCGGAGTTCGGCTTCCGCATGGGATACGGCGCGGCAATTGCCGTGGTCCTTTTCTTCATCATGCTGTTCTTTATCGTCTACTTTTTGTGGTCGATGTACCAAGATGAAAGAGGAGGCCGCTAATGTTTCCGACCCCAATCGAAAAGACATCGCGTACGTGGCAATTGACGTACCAAGGCCTTCTGCCAATCGTTCTGCTAATCTGGCTTTTGCCGCTGATCGCGGTGGCGACGTTTTCTATCAAACCGTCTGCCGACTTTACAAACGGCAACTACTGGGGGCTGCCAACATCCTTTGAGCTATTCACGAACTACGGCAAAGTTTTCTTCGAAAGCGATATGCCTCGCTACATGATCAACTCTGTGTTGATCACTGTTCCTACCGTGATTGGCGCGGTTGCTCTTTCAAGCATGACTGGGTTTGCGCTTGGGGTGTACCGTTTCAAAGGCAACCTCGCGATCTTCTTTTTGTTCATCGCAGGCAACTTTGTACCGTTCCAAATCTTGATGGTGCCGGTGCGCGACATTTCCGTGAACCTTGGGCTTTATGACACCAAAGTCGGTTTGGTCCTTTTTCACATCGCGTTCCAAACAGGCTTTTGCACTTTGTTTATGCGCAACTTCATCAAAGCCCTGCCATATGAGTTAATCGAAGCCGCCCGCGTTGAGGGGATTGCAGAGTGGCGTATTTTCTGGTTTGTTGTTTTGCCCTTAATGAAGCCCGCCTTGGCGGCTTTGTCTGTGTTGATTTTTACCTTCATCTGGAATGATTACTTCTGGGCAGTTGTGTTGACACAAGGTCCAGACGCACAACCTGTCACTGCGGGGATCACCAGCTTTAACTCTCAATATCGTGCGGCATACCACCTGATGAGCGCCGGCTCTATTGTTGCTGCACTACCTCCTGTCGCGATGTTTTTCTTGATGCAAAAGCACTTCATCGCGGGGCTAACTCTCGGAGCTGTCAAATAGCATGCACCATTGGCGACTAGACGATGCACGTCAGACATTGGTTCTGGCAACCAAGGGCGCGCGGCTGCCCCAAGTGATCTATTGGGGCGCGCCTCTGCCTGCGGATGAGGATCTGGAAACGCTCCAAGCGGCCTATCAGCTTGATGTGACGGGCGGCATGCTGGATGAGAACCCGGATTTGTCAATTTGCCCCGAAGCATCGCGCACATTTCCCGGCCAGCCCGGCCTGATTTGTCGTGATACAGACGGTACACCTTTATTACCAAAGTTCTGCTTTGAAAAAGCGGAGACTGATGGCGGGCTAACCCTAAGTTTTCGCGATGATGAGAACCGCCTCACCCTGACCGCCATTTACGCGATCAACCCTCAAACGCATATCATCACCGCCAAGCACATTCTTGAAGCGGATCGCTCGATCCATTTGCATTGGCTGTCCGCGCCAGTCTTTCCCGCCCCACAAAACGCCAGTGAGATGATCGATTTTGCAGGCCGTTGGTGCGGTGAATTCCAGCTTAACCGTACGGCATGGTCTGCCGGTATGCGCTACCGTGAGAACCGGACGGGCCGCACAGGTCACGAACACTTCCCGGGTCTAATCGTGCCCTGCGAAGGTGCCACAAATACCAACGGCGAGGCGTATGGCTTTCACTATGGCTGGTCCGGCGGACACAAAATGATCGCCGAGGAACTGCCCGATGGGCGGCGTCAAATCCAGTTCGGCCACGCGGCGCGAATGGAAACAGAAGCCGCCACCCGCTTTGAGACCGCAACACTTTATGCAACGTTTTCAGGCCACGGATTGAACGGATGCGCCACAGCATTTCAACGCCATACCCGCGATCAGATTGTGACGTGGCCAAAGGGTCAAATCGCGCGGCCTGTGCATTACAACTGTTGGGAAGCTGTCTACTTTGATCACAAATTGGACGTCCTCAAAGACATCGCTTCCAAGGCGGCCAATCTGGGCGCAGAGCGTTTCGTGTTGGATGACGGTTGGTTTGGTCGGCGCGACGACGACACGACGTCCCTGTCCGATTGGCAAGTCGATCCGCGCAAATACCCCGATGGTTTAGGCCCGCTAATAGATCATGTGCACGCCGAAGGAATGACGTTCGGCATCTGGTTTGAACCTGAGATGATTAACCCCGACAGCGATATCCACCGCGCCAATCCACACTGGGCGTTGGGCAGCGAGGATCAGACCCTTGGCAGGCAGCAAAAAGCCCTCAACATGGCGCTGCCCGAAGTGCGCGATTTCCTTTATGACCGCATGTCCGCAATCTTGCGTGACCACGATGTGGACTACATCAAATGGGACCATAACCGTGTACTCCCCGCCCCTGACGCCGCACAAACACGCGGCTCATATGCCCTGATTGACCGCTTGCGCCACGATTTCCCGCAGGTCGAGATTGAGAGCTGCGCCTCAGGTGGGGGCCGTATAGACATGGGTATCCTAAAGCGCACCCAGCGTGTCTGGCTGTCAGACAGCAACGATGCGCTTGAGCGGCTCAAAATTCAGCATAACGCCGCCCTTTTCCTGCCACTGTCCGTAACAGGAAGTCACGTTGGTCCGCGCAAATGTCACACGTCAGGTCGCAGCATTGATATCTCGATGCGCGCGTGGGTCGCCGCACAGCGCCACATGGGCTTTGAAATGGACCCCCGTGAACTGGACGATCGTGAAGAGCGGGTTCTGCGCGAAGTCACAAGCTGGTGGAAAGCGAACCGCGACTGGATGCAACGCGCAGATATTTTGCGCCTCGACAGCGCCGATCCGGCGGTCATCGCAGAACAGCAACTTGCCGAAGATCATAGCCGCTTTGTTGTGTTTGCCGGCAAAGCAGACACAAGCGCGCAAATTGCCCCGCGCCCACTTCGCCTGACACGTCTTGACCCAACGGCACGCTACCGCATCCAACTGATGAATGGCCCCACAGCACCTGCACTATCGCGCGGGGATCAGCGCATCAAAACCGAACCTATGGAATTTTCCGGAGCCTACCTAATGAACTACGGCGTCACCTTGCCATGGAATTTCCCAGAGACCATGTGGGTACTGGAAGGAACAAAACTATGACTGACAAAAAGCCCCGCCGCTCGTCCCATTGGTACGGCAAACTCGACAAAGACGGCTTCATTCACCGGTCGTGGATGAAAAATCAGGGGTTTCCAGACCACGCATTTGATGGCCGTCCAATCATCGGGATTTGCAACACATGGTCAGAGCTCACACCATGTAACTCGGGCCTTCGCGACTTGGCTGAGGGCGTAAAGCGCGGCGTTTGGGAAGCGGGTGGTTTTCCTGTCGAGTTTCCAGTGATGAGTCTCGGCGAGACACAGATGAAGCCCACTGCAATGCTGTTCCGCAACCTTCTTGCCATGGACGTAGAGGAATCCATCCGCGCTTACGGCATCGACGGTGTCGTATTGCTGGGCGGCTGTGACAAGACAACACCGGGCCAGTTGATGGGTGCGGCATCTGTGGACCTCCCCTCAATTGTCGTGTCCTCGGGGCCGATGCTGAACGGGAAATACAAAGGCTCCGACATCGGCTCTGGAACGGATGTGTGGAAATTCTCGGAAGCCGTGCGCGCAGGTGATATGACTTTGCAAGACTTCATGAACGCCGAGTCTGGTATGTCGCGCAGCAAAGGCGTGTGCATGACCATGGGCACAGCCAGCACGATGGCATCACTTGTTGAGGCGATGGGCATGTCCCTTCCGACCAACGCAGCCCTGCCTGCTGTGGACGCGCGCCGCATGGCGCTGGCGCATATGACGGGCAAACGAATTGTGGAGATGGTCGATGAAGACCTAAAGCCGTCCGATATTTTGACCAAAGAAGCGTTTGAAAATGCGATCCTTGCCAATGCCGCAGTGGGTGGTTCCACAAACGCAGTCGTGCACCTTCTGGCAATTGCGGGGCGTGTGGGCGTTGATCTAAGCTTGGATGATTTTGAGATCGGTGGTGAAATTCCCCTGTTGGTCAACTGCATGCCGTCTGGCAAATACTTGATGGAAGACTTCTGTTACGCGGGCGGAATGCCTGCGGTTCTGTCTGAACTCGGCTCTCACATACGATCTGCCAAAACGGTGCTTGGCGGGGACATTTCGGCCTATGCGCAGGGCGCAGAAAACTACAACACAGACGTTATCAAAACCTTCGACGACCCCGTGAAGCCAGCTGCGGGCCTGCGAGTGTTGCGCGGCAATCTGGCGCCCAACGGAGCAATCGTGAAGCCTTCAGCAGCCACCGATGCATTGCTTGAACACGAAGGCGAAGCGTATGTTTTTGAAAATATCGAAGACTTGAAAGCAAATATTGACCGCGATGATTTGCCTGTCACGCCGGATACTATCTTGGTGCTAAAGGGCTGTGGTCCGAAGGGCTATCCGGGGATGCCTGAGGTCGGCAACATGCCAATTCCAAAAGTGCTCGTTCAACAAGGCGTGCGCGATATGATCCGTGTTAGCGATGCGCGTATGTCAGGCACTGCTTACGGCACTGTTATTTTGCACGTTAGTCCCGAAGCGAATGCGGGCGGGACTTTGGCGCTGGTAAAAACAGGCGACCGTATTCGCGTAAGTGCAAGTGGCGGTGTGTTAGAGTTGCTGGTCAGTGAAGACGAACTGGCAGCCCGCCGTGCAGATTGGCAACCAGAGGAACCTCACTATACACGCGGGTATGCCAAACTTTATATCGATACTGTTTTACAGGCGGACAAAGGCGCTGACCTTGACTTCTTGGTCGGCAAGGACACTCGCCTCGTCACAAGGGAGAGCCACTAATGCACCCCACATTTCATGACCTAAAAGACGCCAGCGTTTATGTCACAGGCGGCGGATCTGGCATCGGTGCGGCACTCACGGATGCGTTCCTGTCCCAAGGTGCAAAAGTGGCCTTTATTGGCCGCGAAGACGCAAGCGCGTTTTGCGACGCGATGGAGCAAAAGCACGGAACACGCCCATTGTTTTTGCAAGGTGACATCACAGATACGGACCACCTGAAGGCTACGATGGATCAGGCAGTTGCGGCACATGGGCCACTACGCTGTTTGATTAACAACGCCGCAAATGACCAACGTCACAGCACAGCCGAAGTGACGCCTGACTTTTGGGATTGGATGATCTCGGTCAACCTCAAGGCCTATTTCTTTGCGTGCCAACACGCCGCGGCTCTGATGGCCAAAAACGGTGGATCGATCATCAACTTCAGTTCCATCAGTTACATGATGGGCAACGCGGGATACCCGATCTACACAACTGCAAACTCTGGCATCAATGGCATGACCAGAAGCCTCGCCCGTGAGTTTGGCCCCGACAACATCCGCGTAAACGCTGTGGCGCCAGGTTGGGTACTGACACAGAAACAAAAAGACCTGTGGGTGACAGAAGAAGCGCTTGCCGCGCACATCGACCGGCAGTGCCTAAAAACCCCCCTCGCCCCGGATGACATCACCGGCGCGTGCCTCTTTATGGCCTCCGATGCCTCCAAAATGATGACAGGTCAGGCAATGGTGATCGACGGCGGCGTGGTAACAACCGGATGACCGACGTAGAGTGGATCGCAATTGATTGGGGCACCTCGAACCTGCGGGTTTGGGGGATGAACGCAAACGGTCGTGCAGTGCGTGAAGCAACCAGCACCAACGGCATGAACCTGCTTGCCCGCGATCAGTTTGAAGACGCGTTGATGGCGCTGGTCAGCACATGGCTGAACGGACCCACAATTGCCATTGCGTGTGGGATGGTCGGTGCGCGCCAAGGCTGGATGGAGGCACCCTATAGCACCGTGCCCTGCGAGCCGTTGGGCGAGGGCATCGTAAAAGTTCCGACCCAAGACGCGCGGCTGCAAATGCATATTTTGTCGGGCATAAAGCAAACCAGTCCCGCCGATGTGATGCGCGGTGAAGAAACGCAAATCGCAGGTTTTCTCGCGCTTAACAAAGACTGGGATGGTGTCATTTGTTTGCCCGGAACGCATACGAAATGGGTCCATGTGAGTGCAGGCGAAGTGGTCAGTTTTCAGACCCTCATGACCGGCGAATTATTTGGCCTTATCAGCGAGCAAAGCGTTTTGGCGCACTCCGTCACCTCCGAAGGTTGGAGCGATGCAGCATTTGAAGAGGGCCTAAGCACAGCGATGTCGCGGCCTGAAGCATTGGCCGCGCGCTTGTTCAACATTCGCGCCAGCCAGCTTCTTGAGGACACCGCACAAGACACAGGCCGTGCACGACTTTCTGGACTGCTGATCGGGGCAGAGCTTGCCGCGACAAAACCCTATTGGCTAGGTCAAAACGTAGCCATCGTCGGCAGCGCGCCACTCGCCAGCCACTACACGACCGCCCTACGAGGCCAAGGCGTTCCTGTGACGGAAACAGATCCCGTCGCGATGACCGTTGCAGGCCTGACAGCAGGCTACAAGAAGTTGAAAGGCATCACATGAGCCGTCCTATCATTGCTATTTTGCGGGGCATTCCCACAGAGCAAGCCGCGGAAGCCGCGTCAGTTATTCTCGAAGCAGGCATCACCACTATTGAGGTGCCAATGAACAGCCCCGACCCCATCGGGGCGATCAAGGCAATGGTGGATGCGCACGGCCAACAGGCGCTTATCGGGGCCGGCACTGTTCTAAGCAAAGCACAAGCGGACGCGGTCGCTGACGTAGGTGGAAAGCTCATCGTTTCGCCCAACACAAACCCAGACGTCATCGCACATACGGTCGCACTTGGGCTACAATCCTGGCCTGGGGCCTTTACGCCGACCGAATGTTTTGCGGCCCTTGAAGCAGGGGCCACCGGATTAAAACTTTTCCCCGGTAACATGGCGGGGATCGGCGGCCTAAAAGCAATCCGCGCAATTTTGCCCCAAGGCACAAAGGTTTACGCCGTAGGCGGCGCAGGACCAGATAATTTCGCAGAATGGATCGCAGCAAGCGCTGACGGGTTTGGCATCGGTTCTGGCATCTACAAGCCGGGAATGAGCACAGACACCATCGCGAAAAACGCAGCGGCGATTGTTACCGCCTATGATGAGGTCATAAATGATCTTTGATGAACGGGCCTGCGCGCTTGGCGAAGGGCCTTTGTGGCACCCGTTGCGACAGGAGCTGTTCTGGTTCGATATTTTGGGAAAAGCCCTGTACTCGAGCACCAAGACATGGCAGTTTAGTGAGCACGTCTCGGTCGCAGGTTGGATGTCTGAAACGCAGCTGTTGATTGCGTCCGAAACGGCTTTGTTCACGTTTGATCTGGAAACGGACGTGCGTGAAAATGTCACCGAACTGGAAGCCGATTTACCTGATAACCGTTCAAACGATGGGCGCGCTGATCCTTGGGGGGGCTTTTGGATTGGCACGATGGGTAAGAAGGCGCAGCCCAAAGCGGGTAGTATTTACCGCCTGTTCGAAGGCAGGCTGCACCGCCTGTTTACGGACATCACGATCAGCAACGCCATCTGCTTTGCACCTGATAAATCCTGCGCCTATTTCACGGACACGGCGACAAAACAGATCATGCGTGTCCCCCTTGATGATGCAGGGTGGCCCAATGGCGCGCCTGCCGTACACCTTGATCTGACGGCCCAAGGCCTCAACCCAGATGGTGCAGTCACGGACACCAACGGCAATTTGTGGGTAGCGCAATGGGGTGCGTCACGGGTCGCCGTCTATGATCCAACGGGAGATTTCATTGAGGCGCATGAGTTCAGTGCCAGCCAAGTCAGCTGCCCTGCGTTGTCTGATCAAGGGCTCTTTGCGACCAGCGCTGCCGTTGATGTGACAGAGACCGACGGTGGCAAGACTTTCTTCAAGCCGCTCAACGTATCGCCCCAGTTGGAGCATCAAGTAAAAGTATGACCCCTATACAGCCCCGCACCCTTGGCACCTGCTATTATCCCGAACACTGGGACCGCAGCATCTGGGAGGATGATGCACAACGGATGGTCGAGGCAGGCCTGAGCTGGGTCCGGATCGGCGAATTTGCTTGGTCACGGATTGAGCCGCGCGAAAGTGAATTTCACTGGGACTGGTTGGATGACGCCATTGAGATTTTGGGCCGTGCTGGCCTGAAAGTTGTGTTGGGCACCCCCACAGCGACGCCTCCCAAATGGGTACTGAACAAATATCCCGACATGCTGGCAATTGACGCACAAGGGCAGCCCCGCAAATTTGGCTCGCGCAGGCACTACTGCTTTTCGCATTTGCCATACCGCGCAGAAGCGGGCCGGATCACCCGCGATTTGGCTGAACGCTACGGGTCAAACAACTTCATCCACGCATGGCAGACCGACAACGAATACGGCTGTCATGATACTGTCGTATCCTACTCCGATGCGGCGCGAAGTGGCTTTCAAAACTGGCTCGCAGCGCGCTACGGCGACATCACAGCCCTGAATAAGGCATGGGGCAACGTCTTTTGGTCGATGGAATATGATGATTTCTCTGAGATCGATCTGCCTAACCTAACGGTGACCGAACCAGGCCACATCCACCAGCTCGATTTCATGCGGTATAGCTCAGACATGGTTGTGGCCTTTAACAAGGTTCAGACCGATATTTTACGCGGTCATACAGATGCGCCACTGATCCACAATTACATGGGGCGTATTGTGGAGTTTGATCATTTCGGTGTGGGGGCGGACCTCGATATTGCATCATGGGACAGCTACCCGATTGGCTTTCTGTCAGACCGTCTTGAAGCAAGCGACGCACACAAACAGCATTTTTTGCGCCAAGGTGATCCGGACTTTCAGGCCTTTCACCACGATCTATACCGCGCGGTAGGGCGCGGGCGTATGTGGATCATGGAACAACAACCTGGTCCAGTAAATTGGGCCCCCTACAACCCTGCCCCTCTTGATGGAATGGCCCGTTTATGGGCATGGGAAGCCTTTGCGCATGGTGCTGAAACCGTGTGCTATTTCCGCTGGCGACAGGCGCCTTTTGCTCAAGAGCAAATGCATGCAGGCTTGCTGCATCCTGACAGCACCGATGCACCCGCCCTCAGTGAGGCACGCCAAGTTGCGAACGAAATTAAGGCGATGCCTGATCCCAAGACTGCGAAAGGCGATGTGGCGATCATATTTGATTATGCCTCGGCGTGGGCGTGGTTTGCACAACCACAGGGCGCTGATTTTGATTATTTCAGACTTGTCTTCGACATGTACCGCGCCTTGCGGCGCGCGGGCCAAAACGTAGATATCCTACCGCCGGACGCCCCCTCGCTTGATGGCTACAGTGCCGTTTTCGCGCCTGGTCTGATGACTATTCCCGACGGGCTGCGCAAGATACTGCAAAGCACCGAAACGCCCATCATTTTGGGGCCGCGGACCGATACCAAGGACATCAATCTGACCATCCCAACACCGATGGGCCCAAATGTTGAGGGACTTGATGTCACTGTGCGGATCACCGAAAGCATTCCGCCCACTGCGAAGTTTGACCTGAAAGGCGGCGGTACCGCGCGCCACTGGTTTGAGCACATCACAGGTGACGCCGAAACGTACATTGAAACGATCGACAACCAGCCCGTGCTGGTCGGAAGCAGTGGCCTGTTCTACCTGGGCGCATGGCTTGATGAGGCAGGGTTTGACCGTGTGATCCAGATGTTTGTGACGCCCCATAAAATGCCAGCAGGTGTGCGTGTTCGCGACACAGATACCCATCGGTTTTGGTTCAACTACAATCCACACAGCGTCACAATTGATGGGAATGAGATACCCACAGCAGGTGTAATATGGCAGAAATTGTAAGCTTTGACACAATGCCAGACGGCACCGAAGTCCATAAAATCACTCTCGCCAATGATGCGTTATCTGCAAGTTTTCTGACTTTTGGGGCGACGCTACAATCAGTCTACCTGAACGACGATGCACAAAACCTCACCCTTGGGTTTGATGATCTTGGCTCGTATCTGGCCCCCAGCAACATGGTGGGTTGCGTCATCGGACCAGTGGCAAACCGCATCGGCGGCGCACGCGCAATATTCGACGGAAAGGACCTGAAGTTCGATCCATCAAGCGGCGGGAACACTTTGCACAGCGGCCCTTATGGCTGGCACAATCGTGTGTGGGATATTGTGGACAGCACAGAGCGGTGCGTCACGTTTATGCTGAAAGACCCTGACGGTTTGGGTGGTTTTCCCGGCAACAAAACCGTAACTGCGACCTACGCCATTGCAGGCAACCGTATTGAACTTGCCATCGTGGTCACAAGCGACGCACGAACACCCGTTGCCGTAACGCATCATGGGTATTGGAACCTAACTGGGGCGCCAACAATTGATGATCACTCACTTGAGGTTCGCGCAGATCAATACCTGACCTCAGAAAACAGTCTGCCCACGGGCATTGCAGAAGTTGCGGGAACTGAGTTTGATTTTCGCACGCCAAGGCCGATTGGAGATACTTCTGTCGATAACAACTTTTGCTTATCACAACAGACGTCCCCCTTGCGCGAAGTCGCGGTGCTGCGTAGCGGCGACAAAGCCTTGCACTTATGGAGCACGGACGTGGGCCTGCAGGTCTATGATGGTATCTCATTGAATGTAGATGGGCCAATGCCGCGCGCTGCTCTGGCGCTTGAGCCGCAAAGGTGGCCAGACGCGCTGAACAATTCAGACTATCCATCCGTTACTCTGGAAGCCAACCGTGTGACTACTCAAGTTATGCGTTGGCAGTTTGAGAAAATCAGTTCTGGGAATTGATCAAAGGGTCACCAATCATCTGCACCGCCGCCGCAAGATCGATCTTTTCGCCAAACTTTTCTTCGCGCAGGAACCGTAGCGTATAGGCGATCACGATCGGGTTATTCATCATAAACGTATGGCTAACTGGCAATGTGATGTGAGAACGCATGCCCGCCAATTTCGTGCTTTCTACAGACACTTTACCATCATGGGGCCCGTCGATCAAAACAGCACCAAGTGCGCCAAGCGGGACATTGCCCGCAATGATGCCAACAGGATAATCAACGCCACCTAATTGGCTGGGAACGCTGCCGTCATTGGTGCCAAGTTGACGACCAGCAGGACCATTGAGCCATTCAAAAGGAACCAGATCGCCAAAGGTATCAACCAACTCTGACCCCTGATTTGGGGGCGCAAGCATGACAACACGCCCAAGATTGGCCGGACGTGTTTTTTCAAGATAGGCGCGCACAAGAATTCCACCCATTGAGTGGGTGACAAAATGCACCTTGCGATCCCCACACTCGGCAACTGCAGGGCCAAGCGTTTGGGCGACCAATTCCTCAATTGGTAATTGGCGCGAGGGGTAGCCGGGGTTAACTGTGTGATAGCCCTGCGTCCGCAAAACACCCTCAAGCACCGCAAGCGACGTATCGCTGCGCGCCAACCCATGTAACAGAACTACGCATTCCGCCGTTGCCGGTTGCGCGGTCAAACCCAATGCCACAAGCGCCTTAGCGACCCACGAACGCATAACTTTCAAATCCTGCCCGTTTCAAATCTTTTTCCGAATAAACATTGCGCAAATCTGCGAACCGCGGCGTGTTCATACGCCGTGCAATCCGGTTCAAATCTAGCGCACGAAATTCATTCCACTCGGTTAACAAAACACACAAATCAGCTTTCTGCACGGCCTTATATGCGTCCTCGGCCCACACCACACCCGGCAAAAGCGTTTCGCCCTCATGGTTGCCTTGCGGATCGGTGACAATCACTTTGGCCCCTGCGCCCACTAAGGCAGGCACAATGGTAAGGCTGGGCGCATCACGCATGTCGTCTGTGTTGGGTTTGAACGTGACCCCCAGAACGGCGATGGTTTTACCGTTAAAGCTGCCATCACAAAGGGTGAGAAGCTTCTCAATCATGCCGCGCTTGATCTCTTCATTCACCTTGATGACCGTTTCCGTGATCTGCATTGGCACAGCATGTTCTTGGCCAATACGCGCCAACGCCTTGGTATCTTTGGGAAAACAAGATCCGCCATAGCCCGGTCCTGCGTGTAGGAATCTATTGCCGATCCGCCCATCAAGGCCCATACCCTTCGAGACCTCTTTCACATCCGCACCAACTTTTTCACACAGTGCGGCAATCTCATTGATGAATGTGATCTTGGTGGCGAGAAAGGCGTTAGCGGCGTATTTGATCATCTCTGCGCTTTCCAAATCCGTGGTCACAATTGGAAAATCCCTCAGAAAAAGGGGCCGGTAGATTTCAGCCATCACATCTGCGGCACGTTCGTTTTGCACCCCAACCACGACTCGATCTGGGCGCATAAAATCATCAATTGCCGCCCCCTCACGCAAGAACTCTGGGTTTGATGCCACATCGAACAACGCGGCTTTATTTGCTTTGCGGATAATCTGTTTAACCTGACGGTTTGTACCAACGGGGACTGTCGATTTGGTCACCACCACCGTGTAGTCTTCGATCAGATGCGCAACCTCTTCTGCGGCGGCATATACATATCTCAGATCCGCGTGTCCGTCGCCCCGACGGGTCGGTGTACCAACGGCAATAAACACCGCATCGGCACCCTTCATGGCACTGGCCAGATCAAGGGTGAAAGACAGCCGACCAGCCGCAACATTTTTCGTCATCAGCGCTTCAAGGCCAGGCTCAAATATTGGGACGTGACCCGCATTTAGCTGCTCAATCTTGGCGGGGTCCTTATCCACACAGACTACGTCATGCCCAAAATCCGAGAAACATATCCCCGAAACAAGCCCGACATAGCCGGTTCCAATCATCGCTATGCGCAATTAACTACTCCTGACGCTCATTGGTCTAACTCGTCAAAACAATGCGCGGGGAAGCGGTGCAAAATTGGCCGCGTTCCGCTCTAACTTTTGACTTATTTGCGCACGATACTCAGCGATAATGACAAGAGTGAGGCACTTCGATGACTGAACAAAGAACCGCTTTGGTAACTGGCTCGGCGGGTTTCATCGGCTTTCACCTGTGCCAAAGACTGCTGCGCGACGGATTTCGCGTGATCGGTCTAGACGCCATGACTGATTACTATGACGTTGCCCTGAAAGAGCGCAGACATCAAATTTTACTGCAAAGCGAAGGGTTCACGGCCTGTGAAGACAGGCTTGAGGACCAGCAGGTGCTGCATAGCCTTTTTGAAAAGTACCGCCCCGATGTGGTCGTGCATCTCGCGGCTCAAGCAGGTGTTCGCTATTCAATCGACAATCCGCGCAGTTATGTTCAGTCCAATCTAATCGGCACTCACGAGCTGTTGGAAGCGGGCCGCGCCTTTCCGCCCGCACATATGCTGCTTGCCTCCACCAGTTCCGTCTACGGTGCCAACACGCAAATGCCTTATTCAGAGACCGACAAGGCAGATACGCAGATGTCATTCTATGCGGCCACTAAAAAGGCAAACGAAGCGATGGCCCACAGCTACGCTCATCTGTTTAACCTGCCCATCACAATGTTCCGCTTTTTCACCGTTTACGGTCCTTGGGGGCGGCCAGACATGGCGTTGTACAAGTTCACACGCAACATTTTGGCCGGTGAGCCGATTGATGTGTACAACCACGGCGAAATGAGCCGCGATTTCACCTATGTGAGCGATCTGGTCGAAGCTATCCGTTTACTTATTGAAGCAGCCCCTGAACGTAGCAAAGATATTGCCCAAACTGACAGCCTGTCGCCAGTTGCGCCATGGCGGGCGGTGAATGTAGGCAACTCGGAGCCAGTCAAACTGATGGATTTCATCGCGGCCATTGAAAAAGCTACTGGAAAAACTGCAAAACTCAACATGATGGACATGCAGGCCGGCGACGTGCCGGCGACATGGGCAAACGCGCAATTGCTGAAAGACCTGACCGGATACCAACCTCAAACAAGCGTTGAGCAAGGCGTTGAGGAATTCGTGCGCTGGTACCGCGACTATTACCAAACATGATGAGTAAAAATGGTGGCGTGGGGGAGACTTGAACTCCCGACCTATCGATTATGAGTCGATCGCTCTAACCAACTGAGCTACCGCGCCACTGGCGGCTGATTTATCGACGGCACCCCATGGCGTCAACCCGCAAACTCGTGCAAATTGCCTTCAACGAAGGGGATGACCATGATTTCTGAATTGCAAAGCATTGTTGGCGAAAATTATGTGACCACCGGCAAGGATCTGGCCGCCTATTCCAGCGACTGGGTCGGCTGGTATAGCTGGGAGCCTCTTGCATTGGTCCGTCCTGCAAATACCGCAGAAGTTGCGGCACTGGTCAAATGGGCGAACGAAAACAAAACCGCAATCGTACCCGTGAGTGGCAATACCGGCCTAAATGGTGGAACCCATGCTGAAGGGGCCGTGATGCTATCGCTCGACCGGCTCAACAAAATCCGCGAAATGCGGGCCGACGCACGCGTGGCAGTTGTTGAGGCTGGCGTGATAATGTCCCAACTGCATGATGCAGCCGACGGCTTGAACCTTGTGTTTCCAATGACATTTGGAGCCAAAGGCAGCGCGATGATCGGTGGAATGCTATCGACCAACGCAGGCGGCTCAAACGTTTTGCGGTACGGCAACACCCGTGATCTTTGCCTTGGTCTTGAGGTTGTCACCCCCCAAGGCGAGATCATGGACCTGATGGGCGCGCTTCATAAAGACAACTCTGGTATCAACCTCAAGCACTTGATGATCGGTGCGGAAGGTACTCTTGGAATTATTACTGCCGCCGTTATGAAGCTGGCCCCGAAACCGTTGGCCTATGCCACCGCCATGCTAGCGGTGCCTGACCTTGATGATGCTTTGCGCCTTCTGAACAACCTTCAGCAGGCAACAGGCGGCGGTGTTGAAGCATTTGAATATATGACGCGCCCGTATGTTGAGGCGCATATGAAAAACCACGGGGGCGGTGAGCCATTCGATGCGCCACACCAGATCAATATCCTGTGCGAAGTAGGAGCTACGGCGCCGCGTGATGCAGACGTACAGCCTGACGGGTCTGTTCCGATCACGTCGTATCTTGAGGATGTATTGGGCCGAATGGTGGAAACCGGTCAGGTGTTGGATGCCGTAATTGCACAAAACGAGGCGCAACGCCGCCAAATGTGGGAGCGGCGCGAGGCAGCGGGCGAGGTTCTTCTAAGCCACAAACCACTGGTCAACACAGATGTTTCCGTCGCGCTTGACGATGTCAGCCGCTTTATCAGGCTCGCCGATGCGCGGATGCAGCAGATTGATCCCGGCGCACAACCCATGATCGTCTCACACTTGGGCGACGGCAATGTGCATTATGCAGTGTGGCCCACAACTCACGATGAGGCCGTGCATAAATCCATGATTGAGGCGATTGAGGATTGCGTCGTTGAAGTTCAGGGCAGCTTTTCGGCCGAACATGGGATTGGGATCTCAAAGCTTGATACGATGTCGCGACGCAAAGACCCCGCGGCCCTTGCGATGATGCGCACCCTGAAAACGGCGCTCGACCCAAATAACATCCTCAACCCCGGCAAGGTGATTCCACCGGCCCCGGCGGATTAATTCAGCCAGCTGAAGAAGTCATCGTCCGCTTGACTGCGCAACTTACGGGCCATTTCAACGCCCAGCTTTGCGCCATCAGCCACAGAACAGGTTTGCTCATCACTAAGCACTTCAGAACCATCAACGCGCAGAATTTCACCGCGCAAGGTCAGAGTATCGCCATCAATTGTGGCCAATCCGCCAATTGGCGTTTCGCAAGATCCATCAAGAGCACCCAAAAAGGCGCGCTCCGCCGCAAGACGTTGGGTTGAAAGGGTATCGTTGATGGCGCTAAGCATCTCGCTGACGCGGTCATCACCCAAACGTTGCTCAATACCGATACAGCCCTGAGCCACCGCAGGAAGCATTTCTTCAGCCTCAATCGCGGTGCGTGGCACCTCGTCCATTGCCAACCTGTTCAACCCGGCCATGGCAAGGAAAGTTGCTTCAGCCACGCCGTCTTTCAACTTTTTCAATCGCGTTTGAACGTTTCCGCGAAATTCGACGATTTCCAGATCAGGACGATAATTCAAAAGCTGCGCTTTGCGTCGCAGGGATGACGTGCCGACCACAGCCCCCTCGCGCAGATCAGCAAGCTTGCCGCCATCCAAAGACACAAACGCATCACGCACATCTTCGCGGGGCAAATAAGTCGTCAGCGCAAGCCCGTCTGGCTGCGCAACGGGCATGTCTTTCATCGAATGGACTGCAATATCAATCGCGCCAGACAGCAGATCGTCTTCAATCTCGCGGGTAAAAAGACCCTTACCGCCGATTTCTTTCAAAGGCCGGTCCAAAATGCGGTCACCGGTTGTTTTGATCACAACAATCTCAAAAGCACCCTCAGGCAGATCAAAGGCCGTCATCAACCTTTGCCGAGTTTCATAAGCCTGCGCGAGTGCCAGCGGCGAACCACGAGTGCCGATTTTCAGCGGTGCATCGAGAGAAGGTAGAGTCATAATTTACATTGTCCACTTTTGTTGACACAATAGGTGTCTATAAGTTGAGTGGCCATTCCTCAACCCCGAGAACCTTAACTGGCCACATTCAAAAAGCAAAATATCTTTTCGCAAGAAAAGTCCCGTGATACCAAGCGTCTAGTTCGGCGCGCCCGAAGCAAGGAAATTCCGATGAAGGACAGCATCACCATGACAAAGCCAAAGAAATTGCTGCAAAGCCTTGCGGGCGAAACGCTTGAGACGCCTCCGATCTGGATGATGCGCCAAGCAGGGCGCTACCTGCCAGAGTATCGCGCCACCCGTGCACAGGCCGGTGATTTTCTATCACTTTGCTACAATCCGGAATTGGCCGCGGAAGTAACGCTTCAGCCAATCCGCCGTTACGGCTTTGATGCTGCGATTCTTTTCGCCGACATTTTGCTAATCCCCGAAGCACTTGGAGCTGATCTTTGGTTTGTCACCGGCGAAGGCCCCCGCCTTTCCACCATCACAACCGACGCGGACTTTGCCAAAATCAAAAGCGCAGATGATGTTCACGATCACCTTGCGCCAATTTACGAGACCGTAAAGATTCTTGCACGTGAACTACCAGAAGAGACTGCACTGATCGGCTTTGCGGGCGCACCTTGGACCGTTGCCACATATATGATCGCAGGTCGCGGCACTCCTGACCAAGGGCCAGCACATCAGCTGATTGCTGAGAACCGCCCGCTGTTTGAAGCGCTGATTGACCGTCTGACGGACGCAACCATCGCGTATCTGTCGATGCAAATCGAAGCCGGCGCAGAAGTCGTGAAACTGTTCGACAGCTGGGCAGGCTCGCTTAAGGGTGACGACTTCCAGAAGTACGCCCTTGCCCCCGCAATCAAGATCATCACAGCACTCAAGGCAAAACACCCCACCACACCGATCATCGCCTTCCCTCGCGAAGCAGGTGATGGGTACATCGGCTTTGCAAAAGCAACGGGCGCAGACTGTGTCGCCCTCGACAACTCCGTCAGCGCCGAGTGGGCCGCGCGCAATGTTCAAATTGATGGCTGCGTTCAGGGTAACCTCGCCTCAAGCCATATGGTCACCGGCGGCCAAGCACTTGTTGATGAAACACGCGCCATCGTTGATGCCTTCAAAGGCGGGCCACATGTTTTCAATCTTGGTCACGGCATCACACCGGATGCTGATCCCGAAAACGTACAACTGATGATCGACACAGTTCGCGAAAAACGCAGCTAACCAGTTTCATCAGATTAACTAAAAAGGCCGCGCATTCATTTGCGCGGCCTTTTGTATTTTGTGAACTTACAAGCGGTGGACCGACGTCTAGACCCACTTCGCCAAAGGCGGCAGGGACATCAACACCGCGTTGGCGTCGTGACCTGTCTCAAGACCAAACTTAGTGCCGCGATCATACACAAGATTGTACTCCGCATAGAGTCCACGGTGAATGAGTTGCGCGTCTTTATCGGCCTCATTAAAATCTGCTGTACGGCGCTTTTCAACAAGCGGCACATAAGCGGGCAAAAAGGCACGACCGATGTCTTGGGTCAAAGCAAAATCTGCCTCCCAATCACCAGTGTTGTGATCATCCATGAAAATGCCGCCAACGCCGCGGGCACGATGACGGTGCGGGATGTAGAAATACTCATCAGCCCACTCCTTTAGGCGCGGATATAAATCCGCACCATGTGGGGCCAAATGCTGTTCTTGGGTTGCGTGAAAATGCGCCGTATCTTCATCAAACTCAAGACAAGGGTTCAGGTCAGACCCGCCCCCAAACCACCACGCATGAGGCGTCCAAAACATCCGTGTGTTCATGTGAACTGCGGGTGCTTGGGGGTTGCGCATGTGTGCCACAAGGCTAATCCCGCTGGCCCAGAACCGCGGATCATCCGCCATACCCGGAATACCTTTGCGCGCAGCCATCGCGGCCTGTGCACGTGGAGCCAACGTGCCGAAAACCGTACTGACGTTGACGCCCACTTTTTCAAATACGCGCCCACCGCGCATAACGCTCATCAGGCCGCCACCTGCATCAGAACCGTCATCGGATGCCCGTGTTGTTTCCGTTACTTCAAACGAACCGGGCGCCATATCTGAGAACGGCCCTGTTGTGTGTGACGCCTCAAGGTCTTCAAACGCTGCAACGATTTGATCACGTAACTCACGAAACCACGCTGCGGCGAGCGCCTTGCGGCTGTCAAAATCTTCGGTCATGCAAACTGTCCTCTTTAGTTGACACTTTACTAGCATGTGTTTTGCGACTTGCCTAGATTTGGGCCGCTCTTCGCAACATCGTTTTATGATATGTTTGGCAAAACTAGTGGGCTGGCGCGCGCGCTGCATCAACAAGCGACCGGCCACCGTCAACCGTAATCACTTCACCCGTCACAAAGCTTGAAGCATCTGAGGCCAAATATTGCACCGCGTCAGCCACCTCGGACGGCCCGGCAATCCGGTGTAGGGGTGTGTGTTCTTTGATGTCTTCGCGGTATTCTTCATTGTCTTTCAGCGTGTCTTTGAGGCTAGCCGACATAACTGAACCGAAAGCAACTGCATTAACGCGAATGCGGTGCGGCGCCAATGCAACCGCCATAGAACGCGTCATTTGGTTCAACGCTGCAGAACTCACGGAATAGGCAAGCAATTCGGGCTGGGTGCGATTTGCCGCAATTGAGCTTAGGTTTACGATGGAGCCCGCAGGCGCATCTTCCGCCGCAGTTTCGGCCTGTTTCATCATGCGTTTCGAAATAGCCTGCGTGAGGCGAAGCGACGTCATCAGGTTTTGCTGCAACAGTGTTTCAACTTGATCGGCTGCGGGGTCAAACGGATCAGACTCAAGGACCTGACGTGAGCCGTTCACCAAAATATCGACCTGATCGAAATGATCCAACGTAGCAGACAACAGGTTCGCAATTGTCAGCTTTTCGCGCAGATCACCCGAGAACGTGATAAACTTCGGCTCCGCGCTATCGTCCGCCCCAACCTCGGCAACCAGCTTTTCCTCGTTCATATCCGCGAATACGACATTAGCGCCCATGGACAGAAAGTGGCGACCAATCGCAAGGCCAACCCCGTTGGCAGCACCGGTCACAATAGCAGTTTTGCCCGCAATGGAAAAAGACATCAGATGCTTCCTAACTTGGTTTACCGGCGGCGGCGCGGCTTGCGGGCGTGTAGCACTTTGAAGCTTGCGTCGCCTGCAATTTCTTTGACGTCCGCAAACAGCTCAGACAGCGTCCCTTCATAGGGCAGATGCCTGTTCGCAACGATCCACATTTGCCCACCGGGGTGCAACACCGATGCTCCTGCCGCGAGAAATGCGCGACCGATTGCCGGATCTGCAGTGCGTGATGTATGAAACGGTGGGTTGGAAATAACTGCATCGTACAGCGCTTTTTCTGGCTTAAACCGCGTTGCATCCGCCCAATGCAAATGCGCGCGCTCATCAGTAACATTATGAGCGGCGCATAAATGTGCCGCGTGGTCTGCCTCAACCATATCAAGGTGGGCAACGTTATCACGCTTCAAAATCTGCGCCGACAACCACCCCCAGCCAGAACCCATGTCTATAATTTTAGCAGGCAATTTCGCAGGTAAAGCTGCGGCAAGTGCTGCACTGCCTTTATCAACCGCGCCTGCAGAAAATACACCGACACTGGTTTTAAAGCCATCAGGCCCATCCTGCATCGGATCATCTATTGCCCACGCGCTTAGGTCTGCACCCGCTGAAATTGTGAAAGCTTTGCCGTGCTGCTTGGAAAATGCCGACGTCACATCACACATCTTGCGAAGATCGCGAAAAACGCTCTCAACGCCCTCAACTTTCAGGCCATCAACGCTGACTGCCCCGTCAGTTCGTGCGGCCGCATCGGCGAGCCGCGCGCGGATCGCGTCTTTGGCGCGCGGCAGAAATACAATGCTGTGGGCAAACCTGCCCTCAGGCAGAGGGCTAACGATGTATCCGCGCGTAGCCCAAGCATCATGGTCGGGCTTGAACGGCTGAATAATGAAAACGCGGTCCTGAGGCAGCGCAGTTAAGTCTGCATCCGCGGATGGGCCCCAAACCGCGATTGTGCCCTCATCGGGCAGCGGTACGAAGCCCGCGTCTATGGCAAGTGAAAGTCGTGACATCAAGAGTGCGGCCGGAGCCTATTCCTTTTCCATTGTGCATTGCAGCGGGTGTTGGTAACGCTGCGCGAATTCCATCACATGCGTCACTTTTGTTTCCGCCACCTCGTGACTGAAAACACCCACAACAGCCAGCCCTTTTTTGTGGACGGTCAACATCAATTCAAACGCCTGTGCGTGGTTAAGACCAAAAAACCGTTCAAGCACGTGCACAACAAATTCCATTGGTGTGAAGTCATCATTGAGGATCATCACTTTGTACATCGGTGGCCGCTTTGTCTTTTCACGCGGCTTCGTTGCCAACCCGATGTCGCTATCAGGGCTGTCAGGTTCGTCGTTTGAAAGGTGCCAATTCGCCATCATTACTTTGAAATCCCATGGGCCGTGGTGCGACACACTATATAAAGCCACTGCGCCGTATGAAAAGGGGGCAATCCAAAGCACAGGGCATATACAATAATTTGCCCATCAAAATAGACCTACATGCAAAAGGCTCATGTAGGCGGTGCAGTCAAACACACTACCAAATATTGAGAACCACCTATCGAAAGATAGCAAAACCTATTGAAAATAAGGGGGTTTTCGGATTCGCCAAAAAATGGTAACCAGTTAATAATAAAAAGATCAGTCGGAAAACCGGCGATCAGAGGCAGAGTTTGGCAAGGCAGGTTCCCAGTGTTTTACACCTTTGGGCGCATTTCGCGTATGTTCGCTTTCACACTTGCGTTGGTATGTGTGATGTTAACCCCCGGAATGGGCGTAACAGCCCCTTATGCGGCAATGGTCATTGACGCACGGTCCGGTGAAGTCCTCCACTCCCGCAACGCTGACACCCGCCTTCATCCTGCATCTCTTACAAAAATGATGACGCTTTATGTGGCGTTCGAAGCTGTCCGCAAAGGTGAGATTAGCCTTGATACACGCGTAAAAATATCGCGCAAAGCCGCCGCAGAGCCCCCCTCAAAGATCGGCCTTAAGTCTGGTCAGCGCATTCAATTCCGCTACCTGATCCGCGCGGCAGCCGTAAAGTCAGCCAATGACGCTGCCACTGCAATCGGCGAGGCTATCTCAGGCTCGGAAGCTGCATTTGCGCGCCGCATGACACGCACAGCCAAAGCCTTGGGCATGTCGAAAACCACATTCAAAAACGCGCACGGGTTGACCGAAAGCGGTCACATGTCGACGGCGCGAGATATGACCACAATGGGCCGGCGACTGTTTTATGACTATCCGCAGTACTACAACCTCTTCTCACGCATCACGACAGACGCTGGTATTCGCAAAGTCTCAAACACCAACCGTCGCCTACTTGGCAACTACCGCGGTGCAGATGGCATCAAAACCGGCTATACACGCGCGGCAGGCTTCAACTTGGTGGCAAGTGCTGAACGTGGCAACGAGCGGATCATCGCAACTGTGTTTGGCGGTCGCTCAACCGCAACGCGGAACGCACGCGTCGCCGAATTGCTGGATATGGGCTTTCGCCGCGCACCCACCAATGCGCCTGTTCGAAAGCCCGCGCTGCCAAACTACGTGGCGAGCCTCACTGACGATGACGCGGAGCTAAAGGGCAAGACGATCCGCCTGCACACGGCGGTTAAGAAAAGCCTGCGTCCCGTTGCGCGCAAAGGCGGAGCTAAGCCCGATCAAGAGATGTTGCTGGCCTTAGCAACCACCGTTGAGCAAGCAGTTGCCCAAGCCGTCGACACCAGCGCCAGCGTAAACGTGCAAACCTCACAGCCCATATTGTTGGCGACTGCGACCTCACCCAAACCGCGTGTCAGACCCACAGTGGCACAGCCGAGTGTTGTGACGCGCATTTCCAATTCGGGCGGCACGCGTGACTACGGCATCAATGTCGGTAAGTTCGGCACCAAATACAAAGCGGAACAAGTGTTGTTGCGCACCGCGTTGATGGAAATGAACACGCTTGACGGCTCTCTGCGCAAAGTGATCCGCCGCAGCAATGGGTTTGATGCAAATTTCCTCGGGCTTAACCAACAAACCGCGGCACTTGCCTGTCGGCGCCTAAGAGCGCGCAATGTAGATTGCGAAATTGTCGGCCCAAGCTGACCGAATAAAGCGGCGGATTTAGACCCCCGCGCCTGCAGCGGCCTCAAGATCAAACGCAGCAGCCATAAGTGCCTTGGTATATTCTGATTGTGGGTCATCAAAAATCTGATCGCGCGGCCCCGCCTCAACCACGTCACCGCGCTTCATGACCATCACCTGATGCGATAGCGCACGCACAACTTTCAAATCATGAGAAATGAAGATGTAGGCCAAGCCGTATTTGGCTTGCAGGCCGCGCAGAAGCTCAACGATTTGCACCTGCACAGTCATATCAAGCGCAGATGTAGGCTCGTCCAGAATAACAAGTTTGGGACGTAAAATCATCGCCCGCGCAATGGCAATTCGCTGGCGTTGGCCGCCCGAAAACTCATGGGGGTATCTGTCCATGGTTGCCGGATCCAGCCCGACCTCAGTCATGATTTCGGCGACCATGTCGCGCTTGTTGCGACCTGCTTCGACACCGTGAACCCCAAGGCCCTCCGCGATGATCTGTTCAACAGACATCCGTGGACTCAAACTTCCATAGGGGTCTTGAAAGACAATCTGCATATCGCGGCGCAGTGCGCGCAGCTGACGCTTTTGTAGTTTTGAAATCTCGCGGCCCAAAATGGCGATACGCCCCTCTGACTTGATCAGCCGCATCATCGCCAACGCCAATGTCGTTTTTCCAGAACCAGACTCGCCAACAATTCCAACCGTCTCGCCTGCGCGAACCGATAGGGTTGCAGCGTTCACAGCTTTGACATGCCCCACGGTTCGCCGAAGCAAACCGCGTTCGATTGGAAACCAAATCTTGAGGTTGTCCGTTGTCGCAACCACTGGCGCATCTGCGGGTACGGGATCAGGTACGCCAACGGATTCGGCACTAAGTAGTGTTTGCGTATAGGGATGCCGCGGGGCGTCAAAAATATCTGCGGTCAGCCCATGCTCAACGATTTCACCGTCTTTCATCACACAGACACGGTCTGCAAATTTCCGCACAATTGACAGATCATGCGTGATGAAAAGCATCGACATGCCAAGATCCCGCTTCAGCTCGGCTAACAGCTCAAGAACCTGCGCTTGGATCGTTACATCAAGGGCCGTGGTCGGCTCATCCGCGATCAAAAGCTCCGGCCCATTTGCCAGCGCCATTGCGATCATTACACGCTGACGTTGCCCACCGGACAATTGGTGAGGATAGCTCGACAATCGGCTTTCCGCGTCGTGGATACCAACACGCTCCAGCAGTTCAACCACGCGGGCGCGCGCTGCAACGCCCCGCAGGCCTTGGTGGAGCTCAATTGACTCCGTCAGCTGTTTTTCAAGCGTATGAAGTGGGTTTAGCGATGTCATCGGCTCTTGAAAAATGAAGCTGATATCATTGCCACGCACTTTACGCAGGGCCTTTTCATCAGCCCCCACCATTTGCTGACCGTTATACGTAACGGAGCCTTCGATGTGCGCGTTGCGCCCGAGTAGGTTCACAGTAGAAAGCGCCGTGACCGATTTCCCAGACCCGGATTCCCCCACCAATGCGACGGTCTCGCCTTTACCAACAGCAAAGCTGACACCGCGCACCGCAAGCGCAGATTTACCATCCTGCTGAAAGGACACCCGAAGGTTTTCTACGCTCAAAACGCTCATGCAAAAGTCTTTCTGGGATCGAAGGCATCGCGGACACCCTCAAAAATGAACACCAGCAACGACAACATGATGGCGAAGGTGAAAAAGTTGGTAAACGCGAGCCACGGTGCAAAGAGATTACGCTTTGCCTGCAGTGTCATCTCGCCCAATGACGGCGCAGACGCTGGCAACCCGTACCCCAAAAAGTCGAGCGTTGCCAAACCACCGATCGTGCCTGTGATAATAAAAGGCATCATAGTGAGCGTTGCGATCATCGCGTTGGGAAGCATGTGCCGGAACATGATGGTCCAGTTCGACACACCCAAGGCTTGCGCCGCGCGGACATATTCAAAGTTGCGCGCGCGCAAAAACTCGGCACGCACCAGCCCAACAAGTGCAGGCCAGCCAAACAAAATTACCAAGAAAATCAGCATTCCAATGCTGCGGCCAAAAATAGCGAACATAATAATAATGACGTAAAGCGATGGCGCAGCGCCCCAAATCTCAAGCACACGCTGGAATGTCAGATCAAGCCACCCGCCAAAGAAACCCTGCACGGCACCAGCAATAATGCCGATCGCGCTTGCCACACTAACCACGGCGATTGTGAACAAAATAGACAGGCGGAACCCATAGATCGTGCGCGCTAGAACGTCTCTGGTTCCCTCGTCGGTGCCCAACCAATGGTTGGCATCAGGGGCAGACGGCGCAGGGCCGTCAAGCGTGTTTGGCGTGTCATAGCTGTAGGGAATAACCGGCCAGATCATCCAGCCTTTCTCAAAATCAGGATCAGAGAATGTACCGTTTTCAATCTCTGACATAATCTCAACTGGCGCGTCGAAACAGTCGATGACGCCACCAGAAATAATGAGGCATTTCACCTCATCGTCGCGGTAAATAGCTTCGGTTTTGAAGTCCCCACCAAACTGGGTTTCGGGATAAAAGTTGAAAACGGGCGTGTAATAATCACCACGGTAATTAACCAAAATCGGCTTATCATTTGCAAAGAATTCAGCAAACAGCGACAGCACGAACAGCACCGTAAAAATAACTAACGAATAAAAGGCGCGCCTGTTGTTACGGAAATTGCGCCAGCGGCGTTTGTTCAGCGGGCTCATGTCTTGCGGCTTTCAAAATCGATGCGCGGGTCAACAAGCACATACATCAAATCCGAAATGATACCCATCAAAAGGCCCACAAGACCAAAGACAAACAACGTGCCGAAAATCACTGGATAGTCTCGCGCAACAGCGGCCTCAAACCCCAATCGACCAAGCCCATCGAGCGAGAAAATGACCTCGATGATAAGTGAAGAGCCAAAGAAAATACTGATGAACGCAGCGGGGAAACCTGCGATCACAATAAGCATCGCATTACGGAACACATGGCCGTAAAGGACGCGCGCCTCTGACAAACCTTTGGCTTTTGCAGTGGTGACATATTGCTTGTTGATCTCATCCATAAAGCTGTTTTTGGTCAACAGTGTCAGGGTCGCGAAACTTGCAATTGTGGTGGCGATCACTGGCAAGGTGATATGCCATAGGTAATCTTTGATTTGCTCCAGCAACGTCATGTCGGCAAACCCTTCGGAAGTCAGGCCCCGCAGAGGGAAAATGCGGTAGTACGAGCCACCTGCGAACAAGACCAGCAGCAAAATCGCAAATAAAAAGCCGGGGATGGAATAGGCCACAATGATCGCGCCCGAAGTCCATGTATCAAACGGCGTTCCGTCGCGGACCGCCTTGCGAATACCCAACGGGATCGAGACTACATAAGCGATCAGCGTTGACCAAAGCCCAAGGGTTATCGACACCGGCAGCTTTTCCATCACCAATTCAAAAACGCCAATTGATCGGAAGAAACTCTCGCCAAAATCAAGCCGCATGTAGTTCCACATCATGATCATGAAACGCTCAACGGGCGGCTTATCTAGGCCAAACTGCTGCTCCAGCTCCGCGATGAATTTGGGGTCAAGGCCCCGTGCGCCTTGGTAGGTGTCATCTGCCTCAACGGAGGCACCGCTATCGCCACCGGCACCAGTAATGCCACCCAGAACATCCCCCTCACCTTCAATTTCGGCGATGATTTGTTCCACAGGGCCGCCGGGCACAAACTGCACCAACGCAAAGTTGATCACCATCACCCCCAGTAACGTGGGGATGATCAAAAGCAATCGTCTTAGGATATATGCGCCCATGCTGCTGCGTCTGCTTTCGTCTTAGTTCTGAAACGCGCCGACGGCTTCCAGTTCCGCCGCACGTTCGGCGTTGAACCACCAGAAGTCCAGATGACCAAGCGCCAGCGGGGGTAAAATATCCTCTGGCGGATGCTCGAACATATCGTAATAAGCCACCCAATGTTTGTCGTTGTACCAAGTAGGAATGATGAACAATTCATCGCGCATGACACGGTCAAGGGCACGTGCGGTGGCTACAAATTCCTCTTGGGTTTTGCTGAGTAACATCTTCTCCATGATCGCGTCAGCCGCCTCATTGGCAAAGCCCGCAGGGTTGAACAGGCTTACCGCCGCATCTTCGGACCCAAAACGCTGAGTGTAACCCAACCCCGGGCCATAGCCCGTGGCATAACTGCCGTAGATCATGTCATAGTCGCGATCACGACGGCGCGCCGTAAATTGTGCAGGGTCAACGCGCTCGTAATTAGCATCGACGCCGAGCCGCTTCAGGTTTTCGATGAAGGGCAGCATGATGCGATCAAAGCTGGGATTTCCTTCCAGCAGTGTGAGGGACAAACGCTCGCCGTCTTTGACCAACATGCCACTATCATCCACGGTATAACCCGCCTCCTCCATCAGCTGTGATGCCGCTCTGAGGTTGCGACGATCAAGCTGCCGCTCGCTGGACGTGTGCGGTAGGAAGGCGGGCGTTGTCAGAAGTGACGGATCAATCAGATCACCAAGTGATTGCAACACCTCAAGCTCACGCCCCTCAGGAAGACCACGTGCGGCCATATCGGTATTTTGCCAAAAGCTCTCGCGCTGTGCAAAAAGCCCGTATYGCAGCGTCTCATTGGTCCAGGTGAAGTTGTACATCAGCGCAATCGCCTGACGTACACGCTTGTCTTGGAAGGCGTCTTTGCCGAGGTTAAATACGAAACCGGACGATGTCGGCAGCGCCGTGTTCGGAAGTTCCTTTTTTACAACCCAGTTTTTATCAAGCGCCGGAAAGTCATAAGACGTACCCCAGTTTTTTGAGCTGGTCTCTTGGCGGAACGAAAATGCCCCTGACTTAAAGCCTTCAAACGCGGCGGCCGCGTCACCGAAATATTCAATACGGATGCGGTCAAAATTGTGGCGGCCTTTATTGAGCGGCAGATCGTTGCCCCAATAATCAGGATTGCGCACATAAGTCACTTGGCGCGGGGCGTCAGCACTCTCAAACATATAGGGACCGCTGCCCAGAATGGGGGTCATCGTGCTTTCATCAATCCGTAGATTCTCCGCTTCAAAATAATGTTGCGGTAGCACGGCGTTGGTACCCATTTGACTGATCAGCCCCTCGCGCGGCACCTCTGGGTTGAAGGTATACTTCACAGACAAGGGGCCTACTTTCTCAACGCTGCTCACCATGCGGGCAAGCGCATCGCGGTAAGATGGAAACGCCTGCTCCATTAGTAAATTCCACGTAAATACCGCATCATCCGCTGTCACGGGCTCACCGTCAGAAAACCGCGCCTCGGGGCGGATGTGGAATATCACCCAGTCTTGGCTTTCCGGATATTCCAACCGCTCCGCGAGCAAGCCGTAATCTGTGTTTGGGTCATCAAGCGACGTTTCCATGAAACGCTCAACCATTACCGATGAAAGGGACGCCGGATCACCTTTGCGCGAAAAAGGCATCAGACTGTTGAACGTGCCCACCGCCGCGAACGAGATTTCACCGCCCTTTGGCGCATCAGGGTTCACGTAATCAAAATGCGCAAAATCAGCGGGATACTTGGGGCTACCAAGCGTGGTGAATGTCTGCGCAACAATAACGTTGTCATCGGCCCGAAGCGCTCCCACACAAGCTATCAAGGTTCCCACGCTCAGCACCGATATCGCTACAAACTGGGCAAATCGGTTCGGACGGTTCACGGCAATCGCGCGGCTACGGCTTGATGTGGTTTCCATGGGTCCCTCAAAACTGATCATCGTCTTAGGTTAGATGTGAAGCTAAGGTCGCATTTGTCCAATGTTCAAGGGAATTATGCCGCAGCTAGCGGATATGTGAGGTTTCGTTCGCATAAATAAAAACGGCGCAGAGTTCATCCCTACGCCGCTTTGTATCTGTTAAACTTGATTGAAGGCGCGTTACTCGCCGTTCGTCTGCAAGTAGGCGATCAAAGATGCGCGGTCTTCGATTTTTGACATACCGCGATAGCCCATGATTGTGCCGGGTGCATAGTTCTTGGGGCTTTCCAGGAAGCCGCTCAAGTTCTCTGGCGTCCAGTCGCCTTCCATGCTGGCCAATACGCCTGAGTAGCCGAAACCATCTACAGAGCCTTTGTCGCGACCAACTACATTATACAAATGCGGGCCAGTACCGTTGGCACCGTCTACTTGCTTGTGACACGCGCTACACTGACGCCACAATTTCTTACCCTTGTCGATGTCCGCTGCTGCGAATGCTTCGTCAAAGGAGACTTCTACAACTTCAACTTCTGCTTCGTCTGATTCGACTTCAATCGCGTAAGCCTGCTGCTCATCGCCGTGCTTACCACCGGTGTGGTACATTTCCTCAGCCACCCAAGAGCCAAGCAAAAAAACCAATAGGGAGCCGCACAGCCCGCCCAATACTTTCGTAAATGTCATCGTGTCCATTTTGTCGCGTCCGTCATTTGGCTTTACAATTGGTCCCTATATGCCCTTCCCTGCAAAAAGAGCAAGGTGTAGCAACCGCGACGAAACGCCCTTTTTTACGGATTACACCAAGGACTTCGCGAAATGAGCAGTCAAAAGCCCAAAATTATCGCCTTTCAGGGAGAACTGGGCGCCTACTCTCATGAAGCCTGCGCAGTTGCCCGCCCCGACCATACCCCACTTCCCTGTCGTACGTTTGAGGATGTGATCAAAGCTGTCCGTGAGGGGCGCGCGGATCTGGCGATGCTGCCAGTTGAAAACACCACCTACGGGCGCGTTGCAGACATGCACCGGCTTCTGCCCGCATCGGGCCTGCACATCATTGACGAGGCATTTGTGCGCGTTCGGATCGCGCTTATGGCCCCAAAGGGCACCGTGCTAAGCGATATCAAACTTGTCCGTGCGCACCCTGTTTTGATCCCACAATGTCGCACTTTTCTTATGCAGAACGGCATCGCAGATGAAACCGCAGTAGACAGTGCAGGTGCGGCGGCTGATCTGGCGCGCAACCCAGAGCAAGGCATCGGTGCTTTGGCATCAGAGCTGGCCGCTGAACAATATGACCTTACCGTGCTGGCCCGCGATATTGAGGACGAAGACACAAACACGACCCGCTTTTTGATCATGTCCCGCGAGATGGATCAAAGCCGGCGCGGCGACGGCGTTATGATGACCAGCTTTGTTTTCCGCGTTCGCAACATCCCCGCGGCCCTATACAAAGCCATGGGCGGGTTTGCGACGAACGGCATCAACATGACCAAACTGGAAAGCTACATGGTAAACGGCGAATTTACCGCAACCCAGTTTTACGCCGACATTGAAGGCCATCCAGATGATCAGAACGTCCAACTGGCGATGGATGAGTTGGGCCACTTCACCGATCAAATCACCTTACTTGGTGTCTATCCCGCCGACGCCCGCCGCAACAGCTAAGCGCAGGCTTAGCTACCAGAGTAGGCGTCTTCGATGGTTTCTGCCCAGTCAGAAACCCGATTGGCAAACCGCTTTTGCGCCCGCTGTCTGGCAAGTTTGAACGATTGCAGCAAAACCCGGGCGGTCAGAGTCTTTGCCTTAGCATTTGCGCTGACCACCATCCGCGTGCGGCTGCGTGACAGCGCGACCAACTCCACACTGAAGCTAAATTCCATGCCTTTGATGCGCGCTTCATAGCCCAACTTTTCGTCAGTCACATACTCAACCAACGTACCCTTCAGCTTGCGGTCTTTGCCCCGCAAACGAAATTCAGCAGACCACGTGGTGCCAACGCCGATCTGACCACTGCGCGTCACTTTCGCCCCACGGCGTAAGGCGAGCCGCTCAAGATTGTCGTAATCCGTAAGCCGCGCAAATACAAAAGACGCGGGCGCAGATATATCTTCTTGTGTGCTCAACATCACCGCAAACCTTACTCTTTAAGCATCATCAGGCAGTGTTTTGTGCCACCGCCTGATTAACAATTCGTGCACTCAGTCTAATGTATCCGCCAGCCAATTCTCCAGCAAAAAATGCGCAATTGCCCCTTTGCGCGCGGGGTCAATATCAGCGTGACGGCCCGCAAAGACCTCAGCCATCTCTTCACGGGTCACCCAACGTGCGGCCTCAATCTCAACCGGATCAATCGTAATGTCTATGCTTGTTGCTTTGCCCTGTGCGCCAAACATCAAAGACGCAGGAAAGGGCCAAGGCTGGGACGCTAAATACTCAACCTCACCAACGCGAACCCCAGATTCCTCAAAAACCTCACGGCGCACGGCCGCCTCCAGTGTTTCACCGGGTTCAACGAAACCCGCCAACAAAGAATACATTCGTTCAGGCCAATGGGGCGAGCGGCCAAGCAGTACCGAGTTACCACGCGTAATCAACATAATGACCACCGGATCGGTGCGCGGAAAATGATGCGCTTGGCAAGCGTCACAATTACGCTGCCAACCGCCCGAAGCCATCACGGATGCATGTCCGCATTTGGCACAAAACTGATGGGAAGCGTGCCACGTAAATACTGCCCGTGCAGTTGCCGTAATCTCAGCATCCAGCGGTGATAGTCGCAACATCGCACCACGCAACTCGCAAAATGCGGCACCCTCTGGCGCGTTGGGCGGGACTTGTTCTGACGGGTCAACAAACTGGTTGAGCGTGCTCAAATCCGCATCCTCCGGCTCCCAGCCCGAGACATCAGCCGCAAACAACATCTCACCCTCAGCACCTTGCCCAAGAAAAACCGGCGCTTCGCGTTGCAGCGCAATTAACGGATGCTCAGCACTTACCCAAGCAATGCCCTCAGGCCCCAAAAGCGGCTTTCCCCGCCAAATCAAAAGCACATGATTACTTTGCTGAAACGCCTCGGAAAGCACTTCGGCATTGCGGCGCAATTCTGCGCGCCGTTCAAGCCCACCACCGCCAAATGTCACTGTCTCAGCATGGCGCATGGCCTGCCCTCCCCAAAAATAGTAGGTTACGTCAGTCCCCGGACTGGCCTACCCTGACATCATATTAGTCTACACACATCGCCCAATGGGAAGCCATCGTGAGCGCCAGAGCCTCAAATTCGACAACGCTTGTTGTCCTTGCAACGTCCGACCTCCACGGCGCCCTCACGCCAAAGGATAGCGCGCAAGGCAGCTTAGCAAACCTGTCATCGGTAATTGCATACGAGCGGGCCAAAGTAGCGGTATCGGACGATCAAGTTTTATTGCTTGATAATGGCGATGCATTGCAGGGCAGCGATGTGATGGATTGGTGCGCCACCCCCGATGGCTTGCGTGCCAAGCATCCTGTCATAGCCGCTTTTGCCGAGCTGAAATACGATGCGATCACCCTTGGCAACCACGAGTTTGATTACGGCATGACCGCACTAAGCCAGCGTATCGGTGAGGCCACGCAGCCGGTAGTTTCATGCAATATTGCCGGTGTTGATCAAGTTGTGCCTTGGACGATCCTTAAGCGCGATGTGACATTGCCAAGCGGTAAGACCGAGGAACTACGCATTGGCATCACAGGAGTTTGCCCACCGGAAACCGCCCAATGGAACGCCGCACGCCTACCGGAAACAGTTCAGTTCACACCGATTATGCCAGCCTTGGAGCGAAGTTGCACAGAACTGCGCACCGCCGGTGCAGATGTAGTGATATGTCTTGCACACATTGGTATCACTGCAGACGACACACCCTGCGTTCGACCCGACGGGTCACACATCAACAAGAACGACACTACCTTTGAAGTGCTATCGATGAGTTCCCTTGATGCTGTCATTTTGGGCCACACCCATGTGTCGTTCAAAACAGATGCAAACGCCAAAATTCCCGCTGTACTACCTGCTGCCCACGGTGCTGAACTGGGTAAGCTGACCCTTGATCTGAGCCATGACGGGAAGAGCTGGCAGGTGGGTAAGACAGGCGCCGCGACCCTACCCGCAGCAGCGCAGCCGCAAAAGCTCATAACGCCTGCACTAAACAGTGCGCGACAACAGGCCCAAGACTGGCTGGATGAACCCATCGGACAGAGCGAGATCAGCTTTAACAGCGCCCTCGCGCTGACCATGCCCACACCGCTTAGTAATCTGTTGGGGGATGCGTTGATCGCTGCTGCGGCACCATTTGGCAAAGGTTTTCCGGTTTTAGCAACAGTGCCAATGCTGCGAACCGGCGGTCGTACGAACGCGCTGAACTACACCCATATCGCAGCAGGCACTTTGCGCAGGCGCGATCTTATCGCCGCTTATCCGTTCCAAAGCAGCCTTCAATTAGTGCAGACAACCGCGCAAGCCCTGCGCGATGATTTGCGAAAAGGCGCGCGCATCTACGGCGATCTGACCCAGCAAACGCAGTTGTTCAACACAGACGTTCCACGGTTCACGGCTAACATTGTTCACGGAGCTACCTACCAAATTCACCTTGATGCCGCGCCAGATGCAACCAACCGTGTGAGCCCGCTCAAAATCCAAGGCATCACGCTTGCAAATGATACGCCACTTTTGGTGGCAACCGATGACTACCGCGTACAGACAGGCCAAATCACGGGAACAGTTTGTGAAGGGCCTGAGATGTCGTTGAGACAAACGCTTGAGGCATACCTGACGCACACCACACCTACGCAAGCATCGCACGACGCTCTGCGGCCTGAGGCATGGCATTTAGAAGCCGCTAAGGGATCAAACGCCACGTTCAACGCACCACGTGACACGCCCTTGCCCGCGAACATCCGTCCTACGGCCTGTCAAAGCCGGACACACCCCCAACTCACCACTCTTGAGATGATGTTCTAAGCACCACTTGCACAAAATCGCCCTGCCCCCTATATCGGCCTTGAGAGGTTGGCGCGGGCAAGTGTCTCGCCAACCTGGTCAGGTCCGGAAGGAAGCAGCCACAACGAGCCCCACTTGGGTCGATGTCCAACCTCTCACCTGATCCCCTTCACACTGCGCATTGGTCCCTGATGGCTTAGGCCAAATGATGCGGATTCCCCTGTGGACGTTGCCAGCCCACACCACTAGTCTGAAGCAGTCTATCTATGAGGCTTTGATGACTGACAAACCCGCCTATCAGGTGCTTGCGCGCAAATACCGCCCCGAAACCTTTGCCGACCTTGTTGGCCAAGACGCGATGGTGCGCACGCTCAAAAACGCGTTTGAGGCTGACAGGATCGCTCAGGCCTTCGTGATGACGGGTATTCGCGGCACGGGGAAAACCACCACCGCACGGATTATCGCCAAGGGCATGAACTGCATCGGCACTGATGGCACCAGCGGCCCCACAACCGAGCCATGCGGCGTTTGCGAGCACTGCACAGCGATCATGGAGGGCCGCCACGTTGACGTCATGGAGATGGACGCCGCCTCACGTACTGGCGTCAATGACATCCGTGAAATCATCGAATCTGTCGCCTATCGCGCCGCTTCTGCGCGCTACAAAATATACATCATCGATGAGGTGCACATGCTTAGTACCTCAGCGTTCAACGCCCTGCTGAAAACGCTCGAAGAACCGCCTGCACATGTCAAATTTATCTTTGCCACGACGGAGATCCGCAAAGTCCCAGTCACGGTGTTGTCACGGTGCCAGCGGTTTGACCTGCGCCGCATTGAGCCCGAAGTGCAAATTGCCCTGCTGCGCAAAATCGCCACTGGCGAAGGCGCTGAAATTACCGATGATGCGCTGGCCCTGATCACCCGGGCGGCTGAAGGCTCTGCACGGGACGCCACATCACTATTGGACCAAGCCATCAGCCACGGCGCCGGCGAAACCACCGCCGATCAAGTGCGCGCGATGCTTGGCCTTGCGGACCGTGGGCGCGTTTTAGACTTGTTTGACATGATCCTCAAAGGTGATGCGGCGGGTGCCTTATCCGAAATTTCATCACAATACGCAGACGGCGCAGACCCCATGGCGGTTTTACGCGATTTAGCGGAAATCACCCACTGGACGAGCGTTGTTAAGATCACACCAGACGCTGCAGAGGACCCCACGATCGGCCCAGATGAGCGTGCGCGCGGCCAAGCAATGGCAGCGGCCTTACCGATGCGGGTGCTTACGCGGATGTGGCAGATGCTGCTGAAAGCAATCGAAGAAGTTTCGCAGGCGCCAAACGCGATGATGGCGGCAGAAATGGCAATCATTCGCCTGACACACGTGGCAGACCTTCCGGCGCCGGATGACTTGGTACGCAAACTAAAAGATATGACGCCCCCATCTGCAGCCCCCCAAAGCGGCGGCAACGGACCAGCTAGCGGCGGTGCGCAGATGTCGGGCGGAGCAAATACATCGGCGGTTAGCCACGCTACATCCTCGGCCGCACAAATGGGCGGCACCACCGCAGGCGCAACAGCATTGGCCGTTGATCAAGGTCTTGCACGGTTTGCGACGTTTGAAACCGTGGTTGAACTGATCCGGACCCACCGCGATGTTAAGTTGCTGGTGGATGTGGAAAATGGCGTGCGCCTGATCTCATATCAACCGGGGCGCATCACCTTTGCGCCCACTCCGAACGCACCCACAGATCTGGCCCAAAAACTCGGCAGCCGTTTGCAGGCGTGGACCGGCAACAGATGGGCCATCTCAATCGAGGCAGAGGGCGGCACGGAAACAATCGCTGAAAAGCGTGACGCTGCGGACCTTGCACTGAAAGCAGAAGCCTCAGCGCACCCGCTTGTCCAAGCGGTTTTTGATGCATTCCCAGACGCGAAAATCGTTAACATCAAAACCATGAAAGATCTCGAAACCACCGTCGCCGGTGAAGCACTGGCAGAAGTTGAGGACGAATGGGACCCCTTCGACGAGGACTGATCAGCACTGCAATCTTACTCGGGACAGCACCTCTGGCCGCTTACGCCCAGACCAGCGTGTGCAGCAGTTTGCGACCCAACTGGGACGCGGGCACCACGGCCACCGCAGTGGATGAGTTGGTAGCCCTTATGTCCACGCCCCCTTCGCTTATCTTGCTTGTGGCGACAGCATTGGTGGTCAGGTTGCGTCACCAGTGGGGCGCACTGGTTGTTGTGTTGGCGTGGACTGTTTGGATGTCGACGCTCACGCTCGGCACGCCCGCACCACTGACGCTACAAGCCATGGCGGAAGGCTGCATTGGCAGCTCTTCTCTGTTTATCACCACGGTCATCGCGCTATGTGTCGCGACGATCCTTTACACAACACGCGGGGCCAAAAATCCCCCAACCACGGAGAAATAAAGATGTTCAAAGGCATGGGCGATATGGCCAAAATGATGAAGGCCGCCAAAGATATGCAATCCAAAATGGCCGAGATGCAAGACGACCTTGAAAACGTCACTGTAACGGGCGAAAGCGGTGCGGGTTTGGTCAAAGCGACCGCAACTGCCAAAGGCATTTTGACAGGCCTCGACATTGATCCATCCATCTTTCACCCGGATGAAAAAGAAGTGGTTGAGGACCTGATCCTTGCAGCCATCAAAGACGCACAGGCAAAAGCCGCGCAGAAGTCCCAAGAAGAAATGGGCAAACTGACAGAAGGCCTAGGCCTGCCCGCAGACATGAAGCTGCCGTTCTAAACCCCGCTATGACCCATTCCGCGGATCTTGAAACACTCATCGATATGATGGCCAAACTTCCGGGGTTGGGCCCGCGCTCTGCGCGCCGTGCTGTTCTGCATATGATCAAGAAGAAGTCTCTGCTGCTCAGCCCGCTGGCGGATGTCATGCAAACGGTCGCTGCAACTGCGCGGGAATGTCTGAACTGCGGAAACGTCGGGACGACGGATCTGTGTGAGATTTGCGAGAGTGAAAAACGCGCAAACGGCCAGATTTGCGTGGTAGAGGACGTAGCAGATTTGTGGGCCATGGAACGCTCGCGGGTTTTTAAAGGCCGCTATCACGTGTTGGGCGGCACACTCAGCGCGCTTGACGCCATTGGGCCCGATGAGTTGCGCATTCCACGCTTGCTTGACCGTATCCGAACCGAAGAAATCAGCGAAGTTATTCTGGCCCTGAACGCCACAATCGACGGGCAAACGACGGCGCATTATATCGCTGATCAATTGCCTGATCTTGAGGTCACTTCATTGGCCCAAGGTGTGCCGATTGGCGGTGAGTTGGACTATCTGGATGACGGCACGATCAGCGCGGCGCTCAACGCCCGCAAATCTTTCTGAAGCCCTAAGGTAGACACAAATGAAAAACGGCGGCGCCTTTCCTCAAGGCGCCGCCGTTTTTCATTTCTTCTGAGCAAACTCGTATATTACGCGTTGTCGTCCTCGTCAGCATCAGCTTCTGCATCAGGTGCTGGTGACTTGAACAAACTCTCTGCGTCATACTGCGGCTCTGCTTCTTCGGGCTCAGGCGTGCTGTCACCAAGCGTGAAGGCCTCAAGACCAGCAATAGAGCTTGGCATCTTGGGCTCTTCGACACCCAAAGACTGCTCTGTGCTTACCAACTTACGGCGCTCATCATCAGACATGACACCGCCTTCTTTGGCCTTTTTCGCATTTGCCTTTTGAACAGCTGTGTCCAATTCAGACTGCTTACACAGACCAAGCGCTACTGGATCAATCGGCTGAATGTTTTGGATGTTCCAGTGGGTGCGCTCACGGATAGCTTGGATCGTTGGCTTGGTTGTGCCGACCAGTTTGCCGATCTGACCATCAGACAGCTCTGGGTGGAACTTAACCAACCAGTAGATCGACGCAGGACGGTCCTGACGCTTTGACAGTGGTGTGTAGCGCGGGCCGCGGCGCTTTTCTTCACCCACAGCAGCCTGATAGAACTTCAGCTTGAGTGAGTGTAGCGGATTCTTTTCCGCTGCTTCAATCTCTTCGGCTGTCAGCTGGTTATTGGCGACGGGGTCAAACCCCTTCACGCCAGCCGCAACATCCCCATCAGCAATACCTTGGACTTCCAACTCATGCAGGCCACAGAAATCTGCGATCTGCTTGAAGGTCATCGTGGTGTTGTCACACAGCCAAACAGCTGTTGCTTTTGCCATAATCGGTTTGCCAGACATAAGATGTCTCCTTTCATTAAACGTGCCTTCCCCGCGACCTTAAATCGGTCTGCCCTCGTTCGGGCGGGTTCACATTGTCGGGGAACTTGCATGACCGTATAAGGACACCAGTACGGTTTGGGAAGTGTAAACATGCGTTGGTTATTTGCTCTACTGATATCAAGCTCAATCGCCCAAGCGGCGGGCGAGAAATCTGGTGATTTTAATTACTACGTGCTGGCCTTGTCATGGTCGCCTACGTGGTGCGCGCTTGAGGGTGACGCGCGAGGCTCAGCGCAATGCGCAGATAACGCAAATTTTGGGTGGGTTCTGCACGGGCTCTGGCCGCAATACAACAAAGGCTGGCCGTCTTACTGCCCCACCCCAGAACGTGCCGCATCCCGCGCGCAAACTGCCGAAATGGCTGATATCATGGGCACAGCGGGTTCCGCTTGGCATCAATGGAAGAAACACGGCACCTGTTCAGGGCTGTCTGCGGCGCGCTATTTTGGTACCGCCCGTACAGCCTACGGGCAGATCAACCGGCCCGAAGTTTTCCGCAAACTAGACCGTGCTGTTGGGGTCCCCACACAAGTGATCGAAGAGGCTTTCATAAAGACGAACCCAACGTTGGCGCCCGATATGATCACAGTCACCTGCAAATCTACGCGCATCCAAGAAGTGCGCGTTTGCCTGTCAAAGGATCTGACGCCAGTCACGTGCGGTTCAGACGTGCGGCGTGACTGTACATTGGACGATGCCCTTTTGGACCCAATCCGTTAAGCCATTGCGGGCGCGATACGGACACTTGGGGCTCTCGCCACCCAAAAGGCTGGCCTAGCCACTCACTTTCAGAACAATTTTACCAATGTGTTCGCTGCTTTCCATACGTGCGTGGGCCTTGGCCGCGTCTGCAAGTGCGAACTCACTGTCCATCACCACTTTGACACGGCCTGCTTCAAGCATGGGCCACACCGTATCACACAGCTCTGTTGCGATCTGCGCCTTAGCCAAATCAGACTGTGGGCGCAGCGTTGATCCCGTGATCGACAGCCGCCGCATCATCACGTGAGCAAAGTTCAGAGCCACTTTTGGGCCCTGCAAAAAAGCAATCTGAATAAGCCGCCCATCATCTGCCAAGGCACTGATATTGCGCGGGATGTAATCACCACCAACCATATCAAGGATCATATTCGCACGGCCGTTTTCTTTAAGAATGGCCACGAAGTCTTCGTCGCGGTAATTGATCGCTCGCTCGGCCCCGAGACCTTCGCACACGGCGCATTTTTCGGCCGTTCCAGCAGTTGCAAAAACCCGCGCACCCGCGGCATTGGCAAGCTGAATGGCCGTCGTACCAATGCCACTTGACCCACCATGAACAAGCACCCGCTCACCCGCCTTAAGCCCGCCGCGCATGAACATATTGGACCAAACGGTAAAGTAGTTTTCTGGCAGACAGGCCGCCTGCATTAACTCAGTACAGGCAGGAACAGGCAAACAGTGCGCCGCGGGTGTCGCCACAAATTCTGCATAGCCACCACCGGGCAGCAAAGCGCAGACCATCTCACCAACGGCAGGCCACACAACGCCGGCACCAACCTCAACAACCTCGCCAGACGCTTCAAGGCCTGGCAGATCGCTAGCACCTTTTGGTGGCGCATAAGACCCCGCACGCTGCAGCGCATCAGGCCGGTTTACCCCCGCATAGGCAACTTTGATCACTACCTCACCGTGCCCCGCGCGCGGCATAGGACGCTCGCATAGCTGCAACACTTCTGGGCCACCCGCTTGGGTAATCTCAACTGCCTTCATCATCCGCGCATCCATTTGTTCTGTCTGTGGCTTAGCTTTGATCGCCGCGCCACATACCCGGTAAATCGGTAGGCGGGGCGAATTGTGTTGGCGCTTTGATTTGGCTCATCAACCAGTTCGGCCCCGCCATGAGTTTGGACAAAGCAGGGTTTGAGTTCATCTGCGCTTTGACTTTTTCAAACTGCATCACGTTTTCAATACGACGATCGATGAAATCCCAAGTGGCCTGCGTGTCGGTGCTGTCATCACCCAGCCAATACAACACCGTCGAGGCATAAACACCGGACAAGGTCGCCCGCTTTGTATACCAATTTACGTCCTCAGAGGTATCACCCAACACAGTCCAAATCGCATCTGCAGTACCCCAGATCAACTTGGCACCATCAGCGGCCAGATGTGGCAGTGCAAAAAGAGTCGTGCCCCGCTGTACCGCCTCTTTATCCATAATCAATTCAAATCGGGTACGCAGCGCAAACGCGACTTTCTGGCGGAACTTCATCTCAGTCAGATCTGCTGCTTTGACGGCTGCGATCATCGCCTCGTCACCGCGTTTGTGAAACGCAATCGCCAGATCAATCGCCCCGCGTGGACACACAGATTTGGCCAAACCAATGTCCATGCCCGAATCGCGCACAGCCGCTTTGAAAGTGGCATCGGACCACCCATCAAAAGCAACATGCATCAATGCAGCTTCAAGAAGTTCTTGCTTTGCAATGTCATAAGGGGCGGCAGGCATCAGGCTTCTCCTTCTCAATAGGGGTATACTAGACACATAGGGCGCCGGTTGCTATACGGCCAATTCCTGCAATTCCATGCAACTTCAAACTAGAAAGGTGGTGAAAACCACATGCAGGTTAGTGTTCGCGACAACAATGTTGAACAAGCCCTCCGAGCTCTGAAAAAGAAGCTCCAGCGTGAAGGTGTTTTTCGTGAAATGAAGCTAAAGCAACATTTCGAAAAACCTTCCGTGAAAAAAGCGCGCGAGAATGATGAAGCTATCCGTCGTGCCCGTAAATTGGCACGTAAGAAAGCACAGCGCGAAGGTATGCTCTAAGAGCTGCTCAGCACGCAACGCAAAAGAATTAAGCCCTCGCAAAGTAATTTGCGGGGGTTTTATTTTAGGTGATTTCCACAGCGTGCGTAGTATGGCACAGCCCGAAAGGACCACGGCCCTCATTCCGCAAACAGGTTAAACGGGAAGCGCTGTTGTTTTGAAAACTGTGCGTAGCGCAAAGCTTGATTGCATGGTTTGCACACCTGGCAAACGCGCAAGGTAGCGGCGGTGAATGGCTGCAAAATCATCCGTATCAGACGCCACGACCTTAAGCAGGTAATCCGCGCTACCAGCCATCAAATGACACTCAAGAACATTGGGAATACGCGCCACAGCCTTTTCGAAGCCATCAAGCACCTCATCCGCTTGGGTCGACAGAGTAATCTCGACGAAAACAGTCGTCGGCAAACCGATTTTACGGGGATCAACCATCGCTACGTAATTGCGAATAAAGCCGTCATTCTCTAAGCGTTGCACACGCCTATGGCACGCAGATGCTGACAGGTTCACCGCATCAGACAATTCAGCGTTGGACATGCGCCCAGACTTCTGTAGCACCTTCAGAATACGGCAATCGGTGTCATCAAGTGGCGTCAATTCGAATATCCTCCGCAGTAATTTGAAATTAGTAGAATATTCTTGCGTTAAGCGCCATATCAACCAGTCAATTAAGTGAGAAAATGCGCGTATTCTAGGCGAACGTCCCTTCAAATAGTTAACAGGAGGGAACATCATGAAACTGGGATGTCCAAAAGAAATTAAGCCACAAGAGTTCCGCGTTGGGATGACCCCCAATGCCGCCGCCGAAGCGGTCTTGCGCGGCCATAGCGTTGTCATCGAAAAAGGCGCGGGCCTTGGTGCAGGCTTTGCCGACAGCGATTACGAAACAGCTGGTGCTACCATGCTGGACACCGCGGCAGAGATTTTTGCCACTGCCGACATGATCGTGAAAGTGAAAGAGCCCCAAGCCGCAGAGCGCAAAATGCTGCGTGAAGGACAGTTGCTGTTCACTTACTTGCACCTTGCGCCCGATCCCGAGCAGACCAAAGATTTGCTGGCGTCCGGCGCGACCTGCATCGCGTACGAAACGGTAACAGATGACCGTGGCGGCCTTCCTTTGCTGGCCCCGATGTCCGAAGTCGCAGGCCGCTTGGCCCCGCAAGTAGGTGCATGGACACTGCAAAAAGCAAACGGTGGGCGCGGTGTGCTTATGGGCGGCGTACCTGGCGTTGGCCCTGCAAAAGTAGTTGTCATTGGCGGCGGTGTCGTCGGCACACATGCGGCAAAAATTGCCGCTGGAATGGGCGCAGATGTGACCGTTCTGGACCGTTCTCTGCCTCGTTTGCGTTATTTGGATGACGTCTTTGGCGGCAGCTTCAAAAACGGCTATGCCAGTGCGGGCAACACTGCAGAATTGGTACAACAAGCGGACATGGTCATTGGTGCAGTCCTAATTCCCGGTGCGGCTGCTCCGAAACTGGTCAGCCGTGCGCAGCTTTCTGAAATGAAGCCGGGGGCGGCCCTTGTGGATGTGGCCATTGACCAAGGTGGATGTTTTGAAACATCCAAAGCCACCACACACCAAGATCCAATCTATGATGTGGATGGGATCATGCACTATTGCGTTGCGAACATGCCTGGCGCTGTTGCGCGCACGTCGACCATTGCCCTTGGTAACGCGACAATGCCCTTCATACTGGCACTTGCGGACAAGGGGTGGAAGCAGGCCTGCATTGATGATCCGCACCTTGCAAACGGGCTAAATGTACATGACGGCAAGCTAACCTATTTTGCTGTGGGCAAGGCTCTTGGCATTGATGTCACGTCAACATCCGTCATCCTGAAGTAAAAGGAAGGCCCGCCAATAAGCCGGCGGGCCCTCCCCACACTACACGATGGCGCGTAATCAATTTACTTTTTCAACGCGTCACGAATTTCCATCAGCAGCTCTTCTTGGGTCGGCCCTTTGGGCGCAGGAGGGGCTGCTGGTGCTTCTTTCTTTTTCATCGAGTTTACAGATTTAACCAGCATGAACACGACAAAAGCGATGATCAGGAAATTGATGATCGCCATGATAAAACGGCCATAAGCGAAGACCGCCGCACCTGCCTCTTCCGCCTCAGCCATGGACGCGTACTCGCCTTCGCCAAGCAACGCGTACATGCCGCTGAAATCAACGCCGCCCATAAACAAGCTGATAATTGGGTTGATCAAATCTGACACAAGACTGCCCACAATGGCCGTAAAGGCCGCACCAATGATGATGCCGACGGCCATATCCATGACGTTGCCCTTGGCGATGAAGTCTTTGAATTCTTTTAACATATTTTGGTTCCCTCGTTACTTACACACACGCCGCAAACACTACTTGGCGCGCCTACGCACAGTGTTAACGCGTGATGAACACAATACTATTCCTTTTTTCCGCAGACTTAGCGCCTATGTTCAAAACAGGTTAACGCGATGAAAGGATCACGCCATGACGTTTCCAGATGATTTCAAGATTAATGAGAAATGGCCCGCCAAAGACCCAAGTGTGTTGCAGCTTTATTCGTTTCCGACACCAAACGGCGTTAAAGTGTCGATCGCGCTGGAAGAAATGGGCATCCCATACGAGGCGCACACAGTGACTTTGGCCGATGCAGATGTGCGCAGCCCTGAGTTTTTGTCTTTAAATCCTAACAACAAAATTCCAGCCATTATCGACCCAACCGCACCTGATGGCCCGATTGGGATGTTCGAAAGCGGTGCGATCCTAGTGTATCTTGCGGATAAGACAGGACAGTTTATCGGAACGAACGCAGCTGAGCGCGCAGAAGTGATGACGTGGCTTATGTGGCAAATGGGTGGCCTTGGCCCGATGTTTGGACAGATGGGTTTTTTCCACAAATTTGCAGGCTCTGAGATTGAAGACCCACGCCCCAAGCAACGCTACCTAGATGAAAGTAAGCGATTGTTAACTGTCTTGGACGGGCATCTTGAAGGACGCGATTGGGTAGCTGGTGATTACTCAACCGCCGATATGGCGATTGCGCCTTGGCTTCGGGCACTTGATTTTTATGGCACCAAAGAACTGCTAGGTTTTGATGGCTTCAAGAATGTTTCAGCATATTTGGATCGCTTTCTGACCCGTGACGCGGTTCAGGGCGGCCTTTCATTTCTAAGCAAAGCAGTCTTAACCCCGCAGCTCACCACCTGTTGCTTTGCTTACTTTTTCGATGATCTTGGCGCCCACGGCTTCAATATCTTTTTCAGTCAACGTGGCATCGCTCGGCTGTAAGCGGACAGTGATCGCAAGGCTTTTGCGCCCCTCACCAAGGCTGCCGCCAATAAACTCGTCAAAGACGCGCACATCGGAAATCAGTGCTTTGTCAGCACCCGCTGCCGCATTTACCAAGGTCAACGCCTCAACATCCGCATCCACGACAAACGCAAAATCGCGTTCAACAGCCTGCAAGTCTGTCGCCTTCAGAGCAGGACGCGTGGCAGATGATTTACGCGGAAGCGGGATTTCGGCGGGGAAAATCGTGAAGGCCATCGCCGGACCCTTAATGCCCATCGCCGCCAGAATTTTGGGGTGTAGCTCACCAAAAACGCCAAGCACCTTCTTTGGACCAAGACAGATTTGGCCATGCCGCCCAGGGTGCCACCAATCAGAGCCACCGCGCATGATTTGCACTTTGGCCGGAGCCCCCATAGAGGCCAGAACCGCCTCAATATCCGCTTTTACGTCATAAACATCGACAGGGTGCATTTCACCGTGGACATCTTTTGGACCGGTTCGCCCAACAAGAATACCTGCCACCTGATCGTGCTGCTCGCCCGGCTCACCACCGTGCCATGCAGGGCCCGCCTCAAAAAGGCTTACGTCCATAAACCCACGCGCTTGGTTACGGGCTGCAGCCTGCAGAAGACCAGGCAGCAAGTTGGGACGCATATGGCTCATTTCAGAGCTGATCGGGTTTGCAAGCATTGTCGCATCCGTACCACCACCAAAAAGCTCAGCCGCCTTTTGGTCGATGAAGCTATAGGTAACAGCCTCGTTGTACCCCAAAGCAGCGGTAGTGCGGCGCGCTGTTGTCAGACGCTTTTGCATCGGTGTCAGTACAGGCTTTGCAATGCCCGCCATACGCGGAAGCGGCTTACCGACAAGCTTTGTCAGCGACGCAATCCGCGCAACTTCCTCGACTAGATCCGCCTCACCCTGAACGTCAGGACGCCATGACGGCACATTGGCTTGATCACCGTCCAACACAAATCCCAGATCAGTTAGGGTTTGACGCTGTGTCTGCGCTGGAATTTCCATCCCAACAAGAGACACCACACGATCAGTGTCCAGCTTATAGGCACGCGCCGTGTCAGGCACAGCACCCGCGGTTACAACTTCGCTCGCTTCACCGCCTGCATGATCAACGATCATACGCACAGCGTGCTCGAGACCTTCGGGTGTAAAGGCAGGATCAATGCCACGCTCAAACCGGTAGCGCGCATCAGAATTGATTTTAAGCGCACGGCCCGCGTAAGCGATTTGTACAGGGTTCCAGTAAGCGCTTTCGACAAAGACGTTAACGGTTTCATCCGTACAGCCTGTCTCAAGCCCGCCCATGATACCGGCGATGCTTTGCACACCGTTGTCATCGGAAATTGCCATTTGACCAGCGGAAAGCGTGTAGGTCTTATCATCAAGGGCAACGATCTCTTCACCGCCTACAGCGCGGTGCACCCGTAGATTTCCCGCGACTTTATCAGCATCAAAAACGTGCAGCGGGCGGTTCAGATCATACGTAAACCAGTTGGTCACATCGACCAAGAAACTGATCGGGCGCAGGCCAATCGCACGCAGCTGATCTTGTAGCCATTGCGGGGACGGACCATTTTTGACGCCTTTAATCAAGCGACCACAGAACACAGGGCACCCATCTAGCGTATCGTCATCGATACTCACACCAATCGCGCTTGCACCATTTTCTGGAACGGCAGTGACATCGCGAGCCTTCAACGTGCCAAGACCGCGCGCCGCCAAATCACGCGCAATGCCGCGTACGCCCAATGCGTCCGGACGGTTTGGTGTGATCGCAATTTCGATGACCGGATCCACTTTGGCTGGATCATGCTCAGCAAGATAATCCGCAAAACTCTGGCCAATTTCACCGGATGGCAATTCAATGATACCATCGTGCTCGTCGGACAGTTCCATCTCACGCTCGGACGCCATCATGCCGAAGCTTTCGATGCCACGGATTTTGCCAACGCCAATAGTAGTATCAATGCCAGGCACGTAAACGCCGGGTTTGGCCACGACGACGGTAATGCCTTCTCGCGCATTTGGCGCACCACAAATGATTTGCTTTTCACCCTCATCGGTTTGCACCTGACACACACGCAGTTTGTCTGCATCCGGGTGCTTCACCGCAGAGTTGACGTAGCCAATGGTAAAGGGGCGTAGCTTTTCGATCGGGTTCTCAATACCCTCAACCTCAAGACCAAGATCGGTCAGCGCATCTGCAATCTCATCAACAGACGCGTCAGTTTGAAGGTGCGATTTCAGCCATGACAGAGTGAATTTCATCGTGTCAGCCCTCCTGCAAGATTTGGTTGATCGAGCGATGCAAATCCGTAGTGACGCAACCAACGCAGATCACTGTCAAAGAACGCACGCAGGTCTGGAATGCCGTATTTCAGCATCGCGATGCGGTCTATACCAACACCAAACGCAAAGCCTTGGTACACGTCCGGATCAATGCCACCCGCAGCAATTACCTTGGGGTGCACCATGCCTGAACCAAGGATTTCGAGCCAATCATCCCCTTCACCCACTTTAAGCGTGCCACCCTCCCATGAGCAGCGAATGTCCACTTCTGCGGATGGCTCTGTGAACGGGAAGTGGGACGCGCGGAACCGAAGCTCAACGTCGTCGACCTCAAAGAATGCCTTCACGAACTCTTCAAGAACCCACTTGAGGTTGGCCATTGAGATGTTCTTATCAAGCGCCAAACCTTCGACTTGGTGGAACATGGGCGTATGGGTTTGGTCATAATCAGCGCGGTAAACACGACCCGGACAGATTACGCGGATCGGTGCACCATTGGCTTCCATGCTACGAATTTGCACCGGGCTGGTGTGGGTACGCAACACGTGCGGCGGGCGATCATCGCCCTCGGCACGGTGAGTGTAAAAAGTGTCCATCTCGGCGCGCGCAGGGTGGTGCCCCGGGATATTGAGCGCATCAAAGTTGTACCAATCGCTCTCGATCTGGGGGCCTTCTGCAACGGAAAAGCCCATGTCGGCGAAAATTGCGGTGACTTCTTCCCAGACCTGACTGATCGGGTGCAACGTACCTGCAGGACGTCCACGCGACGGCAATGTCACGTCCAGCCACTCGGTACGCAAACGTTCATTAAGAACCGCATCTTCAAGCGCTTCTTTTTTGGCAGCCAACGCAGAATTAATTTCGTTTTTCAGTGCGTTCAACATCGGTCCAGCTTCTTGCCGCTGCTCCGGTGTCATTTTACCCAATTCACGCATCTGAAGGCTGATTTCGCCTTTTTTGCCAACGGCTTGCACACGCAAATCTTCCAGAACCGCAGCATCCTGCGCCTCCGCGATCAGGCTAAGGTATTTGGTACGTAGATCGGTCAAGAGATACTCCGTTTGCAATGCGTTGCGTCGTTTTCAATTCGTTAGCGGCGTAAGAGTTTCGTTTCAACCGCGTAGAGCAGATTAAGCCACCATGTCGCTTTTGCGCCTGTGAAGATAAAAGGGCGCAATCACGTCAGTCGTCCGCTTTAGAATAAGAAAAGCCGCACGCCCAAAAGGCGCACGGCTTTAAAATGCTCAATCCCAAAGGGAGTGATTTATGCGAGCGCCGCCTTCGCTTTTTCAACGATGGCTGTAAACGCTTGTGGTTCGTTCACGGCCAGATCGGCCAGAACTTTACGGTCCACTTCGATACCCGCAAGGGACAGACCGTTGATGAACTTGCTGTATGTCAGCGCTTCATCGTTCAAACGAACTGCAGCATTAATCCGTTGGATCCAAAGCGCGCGGAATTGGCGCTTACGGTTCTTACGGTCGCGTGTTGCATATTGGTTAGCTTTGTCGACTGCTTGACGCGCTACCTTGAAGGTATTTTTGCGACGGCCGTAGTAGCCTTTCGCTGCATCAGTGACTTTTTTGTGACGGGCGTGGGTTGTGGTCCCACCTTTAACGCGTGCCATTGATCAGGACCTCCTTAGCGCGAATAGGGCATCATCGACTTGATGATTTTCTCATCAGGTGCCGAGAGCGTTGTGGTCCCGCGAGCATCGCGGAGGAATTTGTTTGTACGTTTGATCATACCGTGGCGTTTGCCGGCCTGACCTGCTTTGACACGGCCTTTAGCCGTGACCTTGAACCGTTTTTTGCAGCTCGACTTGGTCTTCATCTTAGGCATTTTCATCTCCTAATCGTAGAGTTTTCAAAACGACTCAGGCATGCCAATGAGCCCGCTGTCGTCGGTGGAACCGCTGCATTAGGCTGCGGCGGCAAAAAGTGCAAGACAAAAGTCCTGCAAACTAGGGAAGAAGCTGACCAATCACCGCAATCACCACAGACGGAATTTCCGCAACTTCGTAGCCACCTGGCTTTGTGGTAACCGCATAGGCCAACAGGCCGCCCGAAATCAGAACAAGAAGAGCAGAAAGGCGCGGACTGCGCCCCTCTGCATAAGCGGAAAATATCGACGGAACGGCCAGAACCGCAAACACCAGTCCCAGCACAAAATAAAAGTCGGTTTGCACACCCTACCCCTTAAATAAATACACTTGGTATCATTCAGGGTCAGTGCGGAAAATCAACCTTTCTTCACATGGGGCGACGCGCAGGATGTTGGTTGTACCTGCTTGGTTGAAAGGCACGCCTGCGGTGACAACAATCTGGTCCGTTTCAGTTGCCATACCCAGTTTGCGCGCCGCGCGCGCAGCAGCAACCACAGCCATTTTGAAGCGCTCAACATCCGGCGTCATAGTGCAGTTCGTTCCCCATGAAAGCGACAAACGCCGCGCTGTTTCACGCTGAGATGTCAATGCGATGATCGGCACGCGCGGGCGCTCACGGGCTGTCAAAAGCGCTGTGGTGCCGGATTGCGTAAAACAGCAAATCGCTTTCACATCAGTCGTCTCTGCAATTTCACGAGCCGCCGCAACAATACCATCAGCCACAGTAGTACGTTTAGCTGAACGCGTGTTTTCAATAATATCTGTGTAGGTCGGATCATTTTCGACCTCGACTGCCACGTTATTCATGGTGGTCACCGCTTCGATCGGAAAGTTACCCGCCGCGGATTCCGCTGACAGCATGATCGCATCAGTGCCTTCATAAATTGCCGTTGCGACATCACTAACCTCGGCACGCGTGGGCATCGGGCTCTCGATCATCGACTCAAGCATCTGAGTTGCAACAATAACCGGCTTGGCCGCTGCACGGCACTTACGCACCAACTGTTTTTGAATTGGCGGCACGTTCTGTACAGGCAGCTCAACACCCAAATCACCACGGGCCACCATGATACCGTCACTGACGCGCAAAATTTCATCAAACGCCTGTACTGCCGCAGGTTTTTCAATCTTCGACAACACAGCTGCACGACCGTTGGCCAGCGCGCGCGCCTCGTACACATCCTCGGGGCGCTGAACGAAAGACAGCGCAAGCCAATCCACACCAAGCTGGCAAACAAACTCAAGATCAGCGCGGTCTTTTTCCGACAGCGCCTTCAGCGGCAACACCACATCGGGTACGTTCACGCCTTTGCGGTTCGAAATCACACCGCCCGCAAGCACGGTGCAGTCAGCAAAGTCTTTGCCACACGCATCAACGCGAAGCTTAATTTTACCGTCATTGACCAGCAAATGCGCACCAGCTTGCAGCGCCTCAAAAATCTCTGGGTGCGGCAGGCGGACGCGTTTTGCGTCACCCTCAGCCTCGTCAAGATCAAGACGGAACTGAGCGCCCTCGACAAGGTCTTCGCCTTCTGGATTAGCAAACGTTCCGACACGCAACTTTGGCCCCTGAAGATCAGCCAGAATCGCAATCGGGCTATCGAGGTCTTTTTCAACCTGACGAATGATCTCGTGGCGTGCGCGGATTTCATCATGATCGCCGTGGCTCATGTTCAAGCGGAACACGTCTGCGCCCGCCTCGTGCAGCTTGCGGATCATTTCATAGTCATTCGATGCAGGCCCAAGGGTCGCTACAATTTTTACGTTTCGCATACGTCGCATATCGTTATCCTTCGTTCGGCGCGCGGTGGCCGTCGTGACCTGTTACCGCTATCAGTTGATGTCTATATGACCCAATTCCCAAACTATCACAACTGCCGTATGAGGGTTGCCAAGGAGTTTCACACGCATGTCACAATCAACCCCCTACAGCCCTGTTCATTCCGAAGGTGCAACGCGCGCAGGCCGCTGGCTTGTTACCTGCGATCACGCAACCAACCAAATTCCACCGCTCATCGAGGGCGGCACGTTAGGCTTGGCGCCCGCAGATATGGAACGCCACATCGCATATGATATCGGCGCACTTGGGGTCAGCCGCGCGCTTGGGGAATATCTTGATAGCCCAGTGATATGGTCCGACTTTTCGCGGCTGGTAATTGATCCAAATCGTGGCGCAGATGATCCAACGTTGGTGATGAAACTCTATGACGGCACGTTGATCCCAGCAAACCGCGATGCCAATACAGCCGAGCGGATGGAGCTGTGCTATACCCCCTACCACGCCAAATATGCAGAACTGGCAGCGCGGCGCGAGGACACGGTGATCTGCGCCATTCACAGTTTCACACCGCAACTTAACGGCAGGCCAAAACGCCCGTGGGAGGTTGGTGTACTCTATGCAAGCGACACGCGCCTGTCCGCGCCCACGCTCACCCATTTGCGAAACGCTGGCCTATGCGTTGGCGATAACGAGCCATACGCAGGACACTTACGCGGTGATGCTATTGATACTCATGCACTTCAGCACGGTCGCCCTAACGTGCTGATCGAAATTCGCAATGATCTGATTGAAACTGATGCACAGCAAAAAGAATGGGCGCAACGCTTAGCCCCAATTCTTGAAGCCGCTCTTTCAGATGCCCAAGTCTGAAATAAACCCTAGCCACGAAGCCCCCCCTTCCCAAAAGGATCCCAATAATGGACGCACAGACACAAATCGAACTTGAAGCAGCCGCCTTTCGCCGCCTTCAGAAACACCTGATGGAAGACCGCAAAGACGTTCAAAACATCGACATGATGAATTTAGCCGGTTTTTGCCGCAACTGCCTGAGCCGCTGGTACCAAGAAGCTGCTGCAGAGAAAGGCATTGAGCTCAGCAAAGACAAGGCGCGTGAAAGCTTCTACGGCATGCCCTTCTCGGAGTGGAAAGAAAAATACCAAACAGACGCCAGCGATGCCGCCAAAGAGGCATTCAAAGACAGCCACGGCTGAACGCGACAATCAATTTGTAACTAAAAAAAAGGCAGGCCACGCTAGGCCTGCCTTTTCCGTTACATCTAGAGGCGCATTAGATTGCGGCTTTGATGCTTTCTTCGAGGTAAATCTCACGAAGGCGCTTGGTCAACGGACCTGGCTGACCCGACCCGATTGGCGTGTCATCAATTTGCACCACGGGCATCACGAAAGTGGTCGCAGACGTAATGAACGCTTCGTCCGCCGCCTTAGCTTCTTCCATCGTGAATGAACGTTCCTCGACGGTGATTTGTGCAACGCGCGCAAACTCAAGTACGGCTTTGCGTGTAATCCCATGAAGAATTTCATTTCCCAAATGACGCGTAATCAGAACGTTGTCTTTGATAATATACGCGTTGTTTGAGGTGCCTTCGGTTACGAAACCATCTTCTACCATCCATGCATCATCAGCACCCTGCGCTTTTGCAGCCATCTTGCCCATTGAAGGATAAAGCAGCTGAACAGTCTTGATGTCACGACGGCCCCAGCGTTGATCCTCGATTGAGATCACTTTCATGCCTTTGTCAGCAACAGGGCTTTGCGCAAGGCCGGGCTTGTTTTGCGTGAACAAAACAATGGTAGGCTCTGCATCTTTTGGATAGGCAAAATCGCGATCGGCTGCACCGCGTGTAATCTGAAGATATACTAAACCATCTGTGATCTCGTTGCGCTCAACCAATTGGCGGTGAATTTCCAGCAGCTCGTCTTTGGTGACCGGATGCGCCATCTCAAGCTCGTTCAGTGACCGCTCAAGACGCACAGCGTGGCCATCAAAATCAAGCAGCTTGCCGCCAATGACAGAAGTGACCTCATAGACCCCATCAGCAAACAAGAAGCCGCGATCAAAGATCGAAACAGTAGCTTCGTTTTCCGGCAGATATTGGCCGTTCACATATACAGTGCGTGTCATATCAGTTTCTCTCTTTTTTCTTAGCCCCAGAGGGGTGCTGCAGGAGCGTGCACGCCCGCCGCATCGAATAACAGTGGTGTATCGCGGTCTTCCGCCAACAAAAGCGGCCCGTCAAGGTCTGTGAACTCTGCACCCTGGGCAACAATTGTCGCAGGTGCCATCGCAAGTGAAGATCCGACCATGCAGCCAACCATCACTTGAAAGCCCGCCTCACGCGCTGCGGCGTTCAGGGCTAGCGCCTCGGTTAAACCACCGGTTTTATCCAGCTTGATGTTCACCATATCGTATTTTCCAACCAATTTTGGCAAGCTGGCGCGGTCATGGCACGCCTCATCCGCACACACCGGCAACGGGCGGTCAATCTCGCCCAACATGTCATCGGCACCCGCGGGAAGTGGCTGCTCAACCATCTTTACGCCCAAACGGATCAAATGCGGTGCAAGCTCTGAATATACCTCGGCAGACCAGCCTTCGTTGGCATCAATGATGATCGGCGTATCAGGCGCACCGGCGCGCACCGCTTCAAGACGCGGCATGTCATCAGGTGTCCCAAGTTTGATCTTCAAAAGCGGGCGCGCGGCATTTTTGGCGGCCTGCGCACGCATATTTTCAGGTGTATCAAGCGACAGCGTGTAGGCCGTAATCTCGGGCTTAGGCGCGGCGACGCCGATCAAGTCCCAAACCCGCAGGCCTTTCGTCTTTGCCTCAAGGTCCCATAACGCACAATCAACCGCGTTCCGCGCAGCGCCGGCAGGTAGCGCTGACTGCAGCGCAGTACGGTCAATGTCTGCGGGAAGGCTATTGATCTGATCGGTCACCGACTGCAGCGTTTCATCATAACGGGCATAGGGCACACATTCACCCCAACCGGTAACACCGTTGCGCGTCACCTTGACCGTAAGCACTTCGGCCGCGGTCCTTGAACCGCGGCTAATGGTAAAAACCTGCGCTAACTTGAACGTATCAGCGTGGACTTCGATCATAGCGCTTCCAGCGCATCGACCAACTTTTCAGCACCAAAACGGTACGGATCTGTGGCTGGCAAACCCATGCGGCTTTCAATGTTAGCAAGATACGCTTTGGCTTCATCTTCGCCCATGTGCTGGGTGTTCACAGACACACCGATGACCTGACACGCGGGGTTGGCAACGCGGGCCAGTGGCAACGCCATGTCGCGTAGCTCCTCAAGGGTGGGCTGCTGATACTCGGGTAAACCGCGCATGTGATCGCGTGTTGGTTCATGGGCCAACACAATCGCATCAGGCTGACCACCGTGGATCAAGGCCATCGTCACGCCGGAATAAGAAACGTGGAACAAGCTGCCCTGCCCTTCGATGTGATCCCAGTGATCTGCATCGTTGTCAGGGGTCAGGTATTCAACAGAGCCGGCCATGAAATCAGCAACCACAGCATCAAGCGGCACGCCACCACCGGTGATCAGAATACCCGTCTGACCTGTGGGGCGGAACGTCGACTTCATACCACGCTTGCGCATTTCCGCATCCATGCACAGACCAGTGTACATCTTGCCCACAGAGCAATCTGTGCCGACAGCCAGACAACGCTTACCTGTGCGCTTTTTGCCGTTAGCAATCGGGTAAGCAACAGACGGGATACGTACGTCGAACAACGTGCGGCCATTCACGCGGGCAGCGGCCATCAACTCGTCTTCGTCACGCAGCAAATTATGCAGGCCAGACGCGATGTCATAGCCAAGCTGCAGCGCTTTCACGAGGATCTCTTTCCACGCGTCAGAAATCACACCGCCACGGTTGGCCACACCAATCACGAGTGTTTTCGCACCAGCAGCCAAACCTTCTTCAAGTGTCATGTCAGGCAGACCGACATCCGCACCGCAGCCTTCCATACGGAACTGGCCAACCGAGTTTTCAGGGCGCCAATCAGCAATGCCGCGCGCCACTTTTGCTGCAAGTTGATCAGGGGCATCGCCGAGGAACAGAAGGTAAGGTGTCTGAATCATTTTAGAATCTCCATTTTCCTCACATATCCACGGTTTGGCGCAAGATATTCTCCCTAAATCGACGAATTTCCGCATTAATGCGCAAGAATATTCGAAGAATTCCCAAAAATGTGAAAATGCTGCACATGCAAAACAGTCCTTGCAGACGCGCAGGCAACAATGTATCGAATTGCGATAATTATACGCAACTTCATTACGCACGAGGCCGACATATGTCTTTCACCCTGCAACCCAGCCCTGCCGCCCGCCCGAACCGCTGCCAATTGTTTGGACCCGGCTCAAACACCAAGCTGTTTGAAAAAATGGCGGCCTCTGCAGCAGACGTGATCAACCTTGATCTTGAGGACTCAGTCGCCCCAACGGACAAAGATGTTGCCCGCAAAAACGTCATCGAAGCGATCAATGAAGTGGATTGGAACACAAAGACACTGAGCGTTCGAATTAACTCACTCGATACCCCTTATTGGTACCGCGATGTAGTTGATCTGCTTGAACAAGCCGGCGACCGCCTTGACCAAATCATGATCCCAAAAGTTGGCTGCGCGGCTGATATCTACGCAGTTGATGCGCTTGTCACAGCAGTGGAGGCCGCGAAAGGCCGCAGTAAGCGGATCGCATTGGAAGTCATCATCGAAAGTGCGGCAGGCATTGCACATGTCGAAGAAATCGCTGCCGCCTCCCCCCGTCTCGAAGCGATGAGCCTTGGTGCGGCTGATTTTGCGGCAAGCATGGGAATGCAAACAACTGGCATCGGCGGCACCCAAGAAAACTATTACATGTTGCGCGGCGAAACACAGCATTGGTCAGACCCTTGGCACTGGGCGCAAGCAGCGATTGTTGCGGCATGCCGCACGCACGGTGTTCTGCCCGTGGACGGCCCTTTTGGCGATTTCAGCGATGACGCAGGCTATATTGCACAAGCCAAACGCAGCGCAACTTTGGGTATGGTTGGCAAATGGGCCATCCACCCCAAGCAAATCGCACTGGCCAACCAAGTGTTCACCCCCTCAGACGAGGCAGTCGCGGAAGCACGCGAAATTCTGGCAGCGATGGAACAAGCCAAAGCCAACGGTGAAGGTGCCACAGTCTATAAAGGTCGGCTGGTCGATATCGCCTCGATCAAACAAGCCGAAGTCATCGTAAAGCAATCCGAGATGATCAGCGGCGCATAAGCGCGCCCACGACATTGAGAAAACCTAAACGGCGGGCCGCGATGGCCCCCGTTTCTATTGTGCTGTTTTCTGATCCGCAGTTGCATCATGCGCGCCTTGACGCCATATAACCAAGCAACAGGCAGATAAAGCGGTAGACCATGACACATTACCTCGATTTTGAAAAACCCCTCGCCGAGATTGAGGGAAAAGCTGAAGAGCTTCGCGCGATGGCACGTGGCAATGAGGAAATGGACATCTCTAAAGAGGCCGCTGCGCTGGATAAAAAAGCAGCAGATATGCTGGTCGATCTTTACAAAAACAACCTGACGCCGTGGCGCAAATGCCAGATCGCGCGTCACCCAGAGCGGCCCCACTGTAAAGATTACATTGAGGCGCTTTTTACAGAATACACCCCGCTTGCTGGTGACCGTGCATTTGGCGAAGACGATGCCGTTATGGGCGGCCTTGCACGTTTCAACGACGCGCCAGTTGTCGTGATCGGCCACGAAAAGGGCTATGACACCAAAACGCGGCTCGAGCGTAATTTCGGCATGGCGCGCCCTGAAGGCTACCGTAAGGCGGTTCGGTTGATGGATATGGCAGATCGATTTGGCCTGCCTGTTATCACGCTTGTGGACACCCCCGGCGCCTACCCCGGCAAAGGCGCTGAAGAACGCGGGCAAAGCGAGGCAATCGCGCGCTCAACTCAAAAATGCCTTCAGCTACGCGTGCCGCTGGTATCAGTTGTCATCGGTGAGGGTGGCTCGGGCGGAGCGGTTGCATTTGCCACGGCCAACCGTCTGATCATGCTGGAGCACTCTGTCTATTCGGTCATTTCACCCGAGGGCTGCGCATCGATCCTTTGGAAAGACGCGGAGAAAATGCGCGAAGCCGCAGAAGCACTGCGTTTGACCGCGCAAGATCTGACAAAGCTTGGAATTTGCGACAGCATCATCAAAGAAGCACTTGGCGGCGCCCACCGCAATATTGATGATACGATCGCCGATGTTGGCAAAGGCATCAGCGAGATGATGGCAACGCTCGGCAAGATGAGCCCTGATGAGCTGCTCAAAGAGCGCCGTCAGAAGTTCTTGGACTTGGGCAGCAAGGGCCTTGCGGCTTAACTAACCAGCCTGTCATAGGCAGCATCTAGCGCCGCGCGGCTTCCACCGTGGAACGTCATTCAAATTACTGAGGCCGCTTGAAGCCGGCCTCATCCAAAAGTGCGTCTGATGCGCCTTCAATGTCTGACTGCAAACGCTTTCGGAAGTCATCAAGCGGCAGGCCTGCAGGTATGACGGGCAAAAACTCAACAACAGCCGTACCTGGTTTGCGCATAATGCCCGTGCGCGGCCAAAACACGCCAACGTTGGTTGCCACCGGAACACAAGGCTGTTGCAATTGGTCATAGATCACGGCCGTACCCACTTTATAGGGCTTCTCGACACCCGGTGCGACGCGCGTTCCTTGGGGGTAAATAATCAGCTGACCGGGGTGTTTCACACCTGCCTGTACGTCGGTCTTCATCTTCTCAATTGCTTGCATTTTCTTGCCACGATCAACAGCAATGCAATCCAGCCGCCACGCATAAAGCCCGATAACCGGCGTATAAAGAATTTCCTTTTTCATGATGAAACGCGCAGAGGGACAAGCTGTAAAGATCATCATAATGTCGAGGAACGACTGGTGCTTGGCGGCGACAATCACCTCACCAGAGGGGGGTGTGCCGCGCACCTCGACTTTCAGACCCACCATAGGACGGGCAAGAAAGAACACGATCCGTGAGAAAGACTTGCACGCAGATAGCGCACCGCGTCGATCAAAAATCGCCCACGGCATCCAAAGCAAACCAACGATCGGCATGAGAAAATAAATAAGGCCAACAAAAACAAGCGAGCGCAAATACTGCATTTAGCGAAGTCCTGACAAAGTACGAAGAGCCGCCGCGCGTGTTGCGGCGAAGGCCACAATAGCACCAAGCGGCGGAATAAGAACGGGCGACAGCCAACCAAGCCCCTCAAAACCGAGACCGGTCAAAAAGCCGCCTTCGGCCCCGTTCGGAAGCAAGATAATCGCCACGATACCAGCGGTAGTACCTGCTGCAGCGCCGATCAAACCGCGCAGCGTAAAGCGACGCACAAACGCCCCAGCAATGAATGTATCGCGGGCACCAACAAGCCGCAGCACACGAATTACCTGAGCGTTTGCAGCCAAAGCCGCATTAGCCGCCAGTGTAATCATCGCAGCAGTTGTGATCCCAATAAGCCCAAGCGCAATCCACCCCAGCATCCGCAAAGCCCGCGCAGCATCAACCAACGGCGCACGCCAACGGCTATGATCGTCCAGCACGGCCCCAGGTACCTCGGCCGCTAAACGCAATCGCAGACCCGCGGCATCAAGACCTTGTGGACCCTGCACAACATCAACCAAACGGGGCAGTGGTAACTCTTCAAGAGGCACATCAGGCCCAAACCACGGCGCGAGAAGTGCGCGCTGCTCATCAGGCTCAAGCGCGCGCGCCGAGGCCACACCTGCGGTTTGGTCCAGCACTTTCAATACGGCCAACGTTTGCGCTTCAACCTGATCGGCGGGCGCGGATATCCGGATGGTAACGCTGCTGTTCAGCTCGGCTTCCCAACGGTCCGCCAAGCGCCCTGTTGAAACGGATAAAGCCAAAGCAAACACAGCCAAAAACGCCATTGCACCGGCGGCAAAAACCGTAAGGCGTGCAGTAAACCCAGTGGGCGGCACAACCGTGTCCGAGGCTTTGTTGGGCGCAATCATAAGGCGCAATGTATCGGCTATCATAGCTCAGCCCCTGCAGATTGAAGGCGTTTGTTAGATATCCGCAAAATGCGCGTTGAGACCTGCGGTTTCGCGGCACGGATAAGCGCAATATCGTGGGTCGCCACCATAACTGTTTTGCCCATTTTGTTTAGCTCAACCAACAACTGCAGAACCCGTTGGGACATATCCCAATCAATATTGCCCGTAGGCTCATCAGCCAAAATCACATCAGGTGACAAAATAACTGCCCGCGCGAGTGCTGCGCGTTGCCGCTCACCGCCTGATAGTTCGGGTGGAAACGCGTGCATCCGATCACTCAGGCCAACCCATGCAAGTAGATCATGCAGGTCAGAGCCCACAGGTTTCCCTTGAACCATCAACGGAAGGGCCACATTATCTGCGATGCTCAGATGATCCAAAAATTGACAGTCTTGATGCACCACACCAATGCGCGTGCGCACATCTGCAACCGCATTGCGGTCCATGACCCGAGAGTCTTGACCAAAAAGTGTTACTGCGCCACCCGTTGCTTGCAGCTCTGCGTACATAAGCTTTAGCAACGTTGACTTACCAGCACCTGAAGGCCCCGTCAGGAAGTGAAAAGAGCCGGGCGCAACCTGCAAAGTCATGCCCTGCAACAACGGCTCACCACCGCGGTAGGAGTAGCTTGTATCGCGTAATTCAATCACTGCCTGTTCATCCTTCACGCGTATCCGCCGCATTGCACGCCTTCATGCAGCAACATTTGCAATGTTTCAATCACAGCGCCTGTGTTTTGATTGTCTGATTGATATTGTTGCTTATTTATGGACAATTAGCGATGAAGGACAGGCGATACGTCTGTTAAATGGTAAGGTAAGCAAGATGCGGCTGATTTGTCCGAACTGTGATGCGACGTATGAGGTTCCCGACGACGTGATCCCTGATGAGGGCCGCGACGTGCAGTGCTCCAGCTGTAATGTGACGTGGTTTCAAGCGCCGGCCAAAGCCGCCGCAGACGGCACACTTGATGACACTCTGACGGCATCAATGGCCGAGACGGTTCTGGATGACATCGCCAGCGAAAGCGTAGAAGATCCAACGCCGTGGGTCCGCGGCCAACAAGCAGACGGCGGCCCACGCAGCACCATGACCCCAGAGGTTGAGAACATCCTGCGCCAAGAAGCCGAGTTTGACAAAAAGCAACGCGCCGCACCCACGTCCCCACTTGAGACGCAAACAGAACTTGGGCTTGAGGACAGCGCAGCACAGATCACAACCCGCGAGAGCCAAGAAAGCAGCGCCGTAGATCGTCTGTCACGATTGCGCGGAATTGAGGCCGAGGAAATTGCGGCGGTGACAAATGCGCCCAAAGCGCCCTCGTCGGCACCACGCCGTGAATTGCTGCCAGATATTGAGGAAATCAACTCAACGCTCAGCACAAACCAAGCGGCATCTGCGCAAGACACGACCCTTCAAGAGCGCGCAGATCGCAAGCAGTTCCGGACCGGCTTTTTCGGCATGCTAAGCATCACGGCGGCAGCACTTGCTCTCTATGTGTATGCGCCCCAAGCCAAAGACGCCCTGCCGCAAGTTGCGCAGCCTGTAGATGGCTATGTGACCTTTGTGGATATGGCTCGCAGCAAGCTAGATGAGGGGCTAAGTACGTTTTCCCAAACCGCCAACTCTTGGATGGAAAAGGCGACTGTTTCAGTGAACGGGGCGGCTGCGCGGGACACACCCGCCTTACCGGCCGAGCCTGACGCGGGTTAACTCAGAACCGTTCAAGCAGACGCTTCAGGTACTCAAGCTCAAGTTCAGGGCGCTCTGCATCGCCCGAACGACGACGAATTTCATCCAACAAATCCTGTGCGCGACGGTTTGCATCATCGCCCTGCAAAAGGCCTTCGCCATCACTTATTGCACGACCTTGTCCGCGATCACGGCCCAACGGATCACGGGATGCGCCCCCATTTTGACCTGAGGGCGTTCCCTGTCCCTCTTGCGGAGCGCCATCATTGGCTTGGGCCATAGCCTCACCCAGATCACGCAACCCGTCGCGCAACGCCTGAATAGCGCGAGATTGCTGATCAATCGCCTCGGCCAGATCACCCTCGCCTAAAGCCTCATCCGCGTTCTCCATTGCGCCTTCGGCACGCCCTAAAGCATCACGTGCATCATCACCCGCTTGGGTGCCCGCACCAGGTAGGTTGCGCCGCTGTGCATCTAACTCTTGACGGAGTGCTTGCTGGCGGTTTTGGAGTGACCCTTCAAGATCGCCCAAACCTTCGGCACCACCTTGCCCACCTGATTGCCCACCAGACTGCTCTCCCGGCTGCTGACCCTGTTGTTGACCCGACTGATTGCCCTGTTGACCGCCTTCACCCTGCTGTCCGTCCTGACCTTGTTGCTGGCCTTGCTGCCCTTGTTGCTCGCTTTGCTCAAACTGCTCTTGAAGTTGGCGGAACGCTTCATCGCTTAGGTCTTGTTGATCCCGAAGTGTTTCGGCCAAGTCTTCCATGGCTTGCTGACCTTCGCCTTGGCTACCACCTTCGCCACTGCCTTGGGCGACGCGCATGTTCTCAAGCATCCGGTTCAGCTGCGCCATGCGCTCTTGCGCCTCGGCCATGCGCCCTTCTTCCATCAATTGCTGGATTTCATCCATCATCTGCTGAAGCTGATCTGGCGTGATTTCTTGACTATTTCCCGCTTGCTGTTGATCGCCCGCCTCGCCATTGCGCTGTTGTTCCTGCGCAAGTTGGCGCAGATAATCTTGTGACGCGTCGCGCAATTCCTGCATCAATTCAGCGATCTCTTCTTGGGAGGCACCGTTGCGCATCGCCTCGTTCAGCCGTTCTTGAGCGCGGGCCAAGCGTTGGCGCGCATCTTCAAGATCACCGTCTTCTAACTCAATTGCCAATTCCCAAAGGGCTTGCGCAATTTCATCACGTTTTTCGTCGCTCATTTGGCGGCCTAAATTGGCCAAATCACGGATGATAAAACTCAGACTAAGGTACGTCCCTTCTCCGCGAAATATATCATCAGGTAGCCATGAAATGGCACGCAGTAGGCGCTCTACGCGGGTGGCATTCTCACGGGTCCACAGCAAATCGCGCCGCTGCTCTATGATCGCACTTGCAAGCGGATCAAAAAAGCGGCGGCCGGGCAACGTCATCTTGATGGGGGCAGATTGACCAGTTTGACCAAGACTGTCTTCGACCTGCATTTGTAGCACGACTGGCAGGTTGGCAAACACATGTTCCGAGAAGTTCTCGGTCAAGGTTTCTTCAAATTGCGCGCGATCCCCCGTGATTGTCATTGGCAATTGTAGCGTGATCTGGGGATGGTTTTCGGGCTCTGCCAACAAGCCATGGGCACGGTCAACATTCAAAAGATCAAGCGAGATAACCCCACTTCCCGCGACCACGCCGTAATCATCTTGTGCCAAGAACTGCTGAAGCAAAGTCCCATCCGCCTCGGAACGCACCGGCGCAGACGCAATAATTGATGGGGCCTGATCCGGCTCCATAATCACAGACCATTGCTGCGGCGCGCGATCAGCCTTGGTTGCGTTCTGATCCGCCATACCAATCGCCAAAGCACCGCTTTTCTCAATAACAAAGCGCTGCTCAGCAGCGTTAGGATCAGCTTGCGAGCGTGTAACACTCTGCATCACACCTAATGAACCAAGTTCACCGTAAAGGCGCACCGTCACTTCGCTGCCTTCGGGCACGCGCAGCGGACCAGCGGGAACATCAGGCAAATAAATCGTAGGCCGCCCCGTATACACAGGCGGCGTTACCCAGCCTTCCCAGCTGGGGCCCATCGCTAGCTCATCAGTGGCTTGGGTTATTTTTGTCACGCTGCTTAGCTGCCCAAATGAGCCGAACAATACCCCAACCGACAACACCAAAAGGGCAACGAACCGCAAACCGAACGGGTCAAATCGCGAGACCCTAAGATCCGGCTCAACGGCTTTGGCTGTCTGTGCTTGGGCGCGCATTCTGTTCTGGTGAATTTCCCAGACTGCCTGCGATGCAGGATCTCTTGTGCCTATGGCCTGTGCATCAAGCAATGAGCTTATCGGACGGCCCGATAGGGTTTTGTCTAAGCGCGTTTGCGCCTCCGCCCATTTCGGGCGCTCAAACTGACGTGCACCGTGTAAGATTGCCGCAAGAATACACAGAAAGAACCCAACACCAACAACGGCGATGGTTATTTCGGACAACGCCTGATGAACACCAAGAAGAGCCGCACCAACAGCCACAAAAACAACCGACCAAACCGGCCAAAAAGCACGGGTGATACGTTCAGTCCATAGCCCTAGCCACGTGAGCCGCAGTGCTTTTCGCGTCGCTTTTGGTAGAGCCAAATTGGCAGTCATCGCTCACCTTTCACTCACGTGAGCGCACGATAGCCCTCACAGCCACTCAGGAATGGTATCGCGATTTATCATTTCGTCAAAGGTGGGCCGCTGGCGGATAACCGCAAATTGATCACCCTGCACAAGAACTTCAGGGATCAAGGGACGTGAATTATACTCAGACGACATCACAGCGCCATATGCACCCGCGCTGCGGAACGCGATCAATTCGTCCGGTGCGACAGCAGCCATAGAGCGGCCCTTGGCAAAAGTGTCACCACTTTCACAAATCGGTCCAACGATATCATAGGTTGCGCTTTGCGCACCCGCAGGGCGCTCATTAACAGGGATGATATCGTGGTATGCGCCGTACATCGCAGGACGCACCAGATCATTCATCGCACCATCAATGATCAGGAACTGACGGTCATCCCCTTCTTTGAGGTAGATCACTTTTGACACCATGATGCCCGCATTGCCCGAGATAAGGCGGCCCGGTTCGATCTCAATCTCAACATCCAGATCGCCGAGAACACGCTTTACCATCGCACCGTAATCCGTTGGCAAAGGCGGCGCTTCGTTCGAGCGCTCGTATGGAATGCCAAGACCGCCACCCAGATCGAGGCGGATGATTTCATGACCTTCGGCGCGCAACTGAATGGTCAGGTCTTTAACTTTCTCATAGGCCAATTCAAACGGCTCAAGCTGTGTCAGTTGGCTGCCGATGTGCACATCAATGCCCACGACCTTCAGACCGGGCAGTGATGCAGCAAGGGCGTAGACCTCAGACGCACGGTCAATCGGGATACCGAATTTATCACCCTTTTTGCCTGTGCTGATTTTCTCGTGGGTTTTCGCATCCACATCAGGATTCACGCGTACAGTAATCGGCGCGACCATGCCCAATGATGTGGCTACCTCGGACAGGCGGCGCATCTCTGGCTCGCTCTCCACATTGAACTGACGCACACCGCCAGTCAGCGCGAGGCGCATTTCATCAGCGGTTTTACCAACGCCCGAAAATACGATTTTATCACCAGACACGCCTGCCGCTTTGGCGCGCAGATATTCTCCGCCGGACACAACATCCATGCCCGCACCCGCATCGCCCAACAATTTGAGAACAGCTTGGTTGCTGTTAGATTTCATCGCAAAACAAACAAGATGCTCCATGCCGTCCAGCGCCTCATCAAAGAGACGGAAGTGCCGCAGAAGCGTCGCTGATGAATAAACATAAAACGGTGTGCCAACAGCAGCCGCGATTTCAGCGACGGGAACGTCTTCGGCATAAAGTGCGCCGTCACGATAGAGAAAGTGATCCATGGGTGATCCCTGTGGTCTTAGGTTGATGCGTGCGCGGGGCTGCGCGACAAGGCGATAAAGAAGTAAAGCGGTAGGCCGCAACTGACGCCAATGCAAAAGGTTGCGGGGATCACCACCAGATACACAAAGCTATCCGCAAAGGCGCGGTAGATGACCCAAACGGACAGCGCAATGGCTGCGATGGTGAGGTCCCAAACAAGGCCGCTTGTGGCGTCATTGACGTACCAAGCATCGATCATCGGGCCCAACGCCCACCCTTCAGACTGAAACCAGCTGACGAAATAATACATAGGGTGGATGGCACCCCAAATCGCCAGTGCAAGAAAGATGAGGCGGAGCACATTGCGCATCATGATCAAAGCCCAACGCTTACGGTAACGGGGCCAGAGCGCACGCCGACATTACCACCAACGCTGACACCACCCGAACCAACAGACACGCCTACACCACCTGTCGGGCGCACAGGCTGACCGTCAGCACCGCATCCAGCCAAAGTTGCTACCATTAAACAAATACCGATTACTCTCATCCCAAATGTTCCTTCCACCGGGCAACTTGCTCGCGTACGCGAACGGGCGCTGTACCGCCAAATGATGTGCGTGAGGCAACTGAATTATGGACGCCCAATACGTCAAACACACTTACAGTAATGCCCTCATGCACCGTTTTCATCTGCTCAAGGCTGAGGTCAGGCAAATCACAGCCCCCCTTCTCGGCCATGGCGACCAGCGCACCTGTCACGTGGTGCGCCTCGCGGAAGGGTAGCCCAAGTTCACGCACAAGCCAGTCTGCCAAATCTGTGGCTGTGCTGAACCCTGTGGCAGCCGCCTTTTCAAGTTCTGAGACATTTGCTGTCATATCACTGACCATGCCTTCCATCGCAGCAATCGCCAGCATCAAATTATCAGCCGCATCAAAGACCTGTTCTTTGTCTTCTTGCATGTCTTTAGAGTAGGCCAGCGGCAGGCCCTTCATCACAGTCATCAAAGCGACATTGGCGCCGAAAATCCGGCCAATCTTTGCACGGATCAATTCGGCCGCATCAGGGTTCTTCTTTTGCGGCATGATCGACGAGCCTGTTGAAAAGCTGTCGGACAAGGTGACAAAGCGGAATTGCGCAGACGACCAGATAACAAGCTCCTCAGCGAAGCGGCTTAGGTGCATCGCACAAATTGACGCAGAGCTGAGGAACTCAAGCGCGAAATCACGATCAGACACCGCATCAAGCGAGTTGGACGCAGGCCGGTCGAAACCAAGTTCAGTCGCGGTCATGTCGCGGTCAATCGCAAAACCCGTACCGGCCAACGCAGCGGCCCCCAAAGGCGATGTGTTCATCCGCTTGCGCGCATCCGCAAAGCGCGCCCGATCACGGTCCAACATTTCGGCATAAGCCAGCATGTGATGACCCCAAGTTACGGGCTGTGCCACTTGCAAATGCGTAAAGCCTGGCATCACCCACTCTGCGCCGGCCTCTGCCTGACCAACGAACGCTTTCATCAGTGCCGCCAATGCCGCGTCAATTGCGTCAAACTGGTCCCGCACCCAAAGCTTGAACCCAGTGGCCACCTGATCGTTGCGCGAACGCCCCGTATGCAGACGACCTGCTGGCTCGCCGATGATCTCTTTCAGGCGCGCTTCGACATTCATGTGAATGTCTTCAAGTTGCTTTGAAAACGGAAAATCGCCTGCTTCGATTTCTGACAATACTGTGAGCAGCCCTTCCCGCATCGCGGTCGCATCGCTATCAGTGACAATGCCCATCGCACCCAACATCGCCGCATGGGCACGCGAGCCTGCAATGTCTTGTGCCGCCATCCGCTGGTCAAAATCGATGGACGCGTTAATTGCCTCCATGATGTCTGAATTACCGGCGGCAAAACGGCCACCCCACATTTGGTTCGATGTCTTTGTCATAACGGCCCTTTAACAGGAAGAAGTCTGCGAAAATGAAATATCTTGTGTCGCTTTATATGGCCTTCGCTCTTATCGCAACAAATGCTGCGGCCAATCCCGCGCTGGAAGATTTGCTGATGGGCAGCATGAAAAAGCTGAACTTCCATGCCGCCGCAAAAGATATGCCAGAGGCAGAGTTTCAAACCTTCGATGGCGCGCCAGCGACGCTTGAGGCCTATGAGGGTAAACACGTCGTTTTGAACTTCTGGGCAACCTGGTGCGCACCATGCCGCAAAGAGATGCCGATGCTTCAAGAATTACAGGCAGAGTTTGGCGGTGACGACTTTGCCGTGGTGACCATTGCGACCGGGCGCAACAACCCTGCGGCCATGCGTAAATTCTTTGACGACATCGGTGTCGAAAATCTGCCGCTCTACCGCGACCCCAAGCAAATCCTGTCGCGTCAAATCGGCGTACTCGGCTTACCGGCAACTTTGATACTTGATCCACAGGGGCGCGAAATTGCACGTATGGTTGGTGATGCAGAATGGAACAGCCCGTCAGCTAAGGCGATGATCAGCGCGCTTTTGACCCCATAAGGCGGCACGGCTCAAACCTGTGGCAATCAAGCGAATGGTCGTTGACCAGCCCACAAGCCTGCATCCATGCATAAACGATTGTGGGGCCGCAAAACTTGAAACCGCGCTTTTTCAGGTCTTTTGAGAGTGCTGCCGATGCTACTGTTTGGGCGGGCCGGTCCTCGGGGCGCATGATATGCCCCTGAATAGGTGTGCCCCCAACAAATGACCAGCAATAGGAACTAAAGCTCTGTTCACGTTCTAGGCGAATTAAGGCATTCGCATTGCTGATCGCCGCTGTGATTTTACCGCGGTGGCGAACGATGCCAGGGTTTGCCAACAGACGCTCAACATCCGCCTCACCCCATGTAGCGATGCGGTGGGGGTCAAACCCTTCAAACGCCTCAATGAACGCCTCGCGCTTTTTCAAAATGGTGATCCACGACAGACCGGCCTGAAAGCCATCGAGAATTAGCTTCTCCCAAAGTGCGCGACTGTCGTACTCCGGCACACCCCACTCTGTGTCATGGTAGTGGCGGTAAATCTCAGATCCATCGAGCCAGTCGCATCGCGTCAATCCATCATTCAAAACATCTCTCCCATTTCAATTTCTGCCAGACACACACCAAAGTTGACCCTAAGTCACACAGCGGTGACGCCAATCCGAAACTTCTGCGTATTTTTGCGGGCAATCTACTGCTTATGCTAGCGTAAACATTAAATACTTCCGTGACTCATCAGACCATTCCCACTACGCAAGAGGCATTATCAGGGCCCTTTCGCGCGTAAACACATGCGCAAATTGCAGTTTGCGAGGGCCAGCCAACTAAGAATGGGACCTCAGGGATATGACCAACGTCGTTATTGCATCCGCCGCACGCACAGCCGTCGGCAGCTTTATGGGCAGCTTTGCCAACACACCAGCACATGATTTGGGCGCAGCCGTTTTGCGCGAAGTCGTCGCACGTGCAGGCATCGATGCGTCAGAAGTCTCCGAGACAATCTTGGGCCAAGTTCTTACAGCTGCCCAAGGTCAAAACCCTGCGCGCCAAGCGCACATCAACGCAGGCCTCGCCAAAGAGTCTGCTGCATGGAGCATCAACCAAGTTTGTGGCTCTGGTTTGCGCGCCGTTGCATTGGCTGCACAACACATCCAGTTGGGTGATGCCTCAATCGTGGCCGCAGGCGGACAAGAAAACATGACACTTAGCCCCCATGCCGCAACATTGCGCGCAGGCCAAAAGATGGGTGACATGCAGTACATCGACACGATGATCCGCGATGGACTTTGGGACGCATTCAATGGCTATCACATGGGCCAAACAGCTGAAAACGTTGCGGATCAATGGGGCATCACCCGTGAGATGCAAGACGAGTTTGCCGTGGCCTCGCAAAACAAGGCAGAGGCCGCACAATTGGCTGGCAAGTTCCAAGACGAGATCGTGCCGTTCATCGTGAAAACACGCAAAGGCGAGAATACCGTCGACGCGGACGAATACATTCGCCACGGCGCGACAATGGATGCCATGGCAAAGCTACGCCCCGCATTTACACGCGAAGGGTCCGTCACCGCAGCAAACGCATCAGGCCTTAACGACGGTGCAGCAGCAACACTTTTGATGTCCGCAGATGACGCCGAAAAGCGCGGCATTGAGCCGCTGGCACGGATTGTTTCCTACGCCACCGCAGGTTTGGACCCGTCAATCATGGGCGTTGGGCCAATTTACGCAAGCCGCAAGGCGCTTGATAAAGCGGGCTGGTCAGCAAGCGATCTCGATCTGGTTGAAGCCAACGAAGCGTTCGCCGCTCAGGCATGCGCAGTGAACAAAGACATGGGTTGGGATCCGGCCATCGTAAACGTAAACGGTGGCGCAATCGCCATTGGCCACCCGATCGGTGCATCAGGCTGCCGCGTTTTGAACACACTGCTCTTTGAGATGAAGCGTCGCGGCGCGAAAAAAGGCCTCGCAACGCTGTGTATTGGCGGCGGTATGGGCGTTGCTATGTGCGTAGAACGCCCGTAACCAACCAAAAATATCAATCCTGTGCGCAATATAGTTGCGCGCAGGATTTTTAATTTGTAACTAGATTACCGAATAACCCTGACTGGAGAATCAACATGACACGCGTAGCCCTCGTCACAGGCGGAACCCGCGGCATTGGTGCCGCAATCGCTAAGGCATTGGCCGCAGAAGGCCACAAAGTTGCTGCTACATATGCTGGTAACGATGAAAAAGCCGCTGCCTTTACAGCCGAGACAGGCATCAAAACATACAAGTGGAATGTTGCCGACTATGCCGCATGTACAGCTGGCATCGCCCAAATTGCCGAAGACCTCGGCCCTGTTGATATCTTGGTCAACAACGCTGGCATCACCCGCGACGCGCCATTTCATAAGATGACGCCCGAACAATGGCACGAATGCATCGACACAAACCTGAACGGCGTGTTCAACATGACCCACAACGTATGGGGCAGCATGCGCGAACGTAAATTTGGTCGCATCGTAACAATTTCATCGATCAATGGCCAAAAAGGTCAGTTCGCCCAAGCCAACTATGCCGCTACAAAAGCAGGCGACATCGGCTTTACAAAAGCCTTGGCCCAAGAAGGTGCCCGCGCAGGCATTACAGTAAACGTGGTGGCTCCGGGTTATATCAACACGGAAATGATGGCGACTATCCCCGAAAAAGTGATGAACGAAGTCATCCTGCCGCAAATCCCTGTTGGTCGCTTGGGTGAGCCAGAAGAGATGGCGCGGGCCGTTGTGTTCCTTGCCTCTGATGACGCTGGCTTTGTCACCGGCTCAACGATCTCCGCGAATGGCGGCCAATATATGAGCTAAGCTTCGTGCTTGCCTCAACTAAATTGCAAAGGGCCGCCCCATCAGGAGCGGCCCTTTTCTCGACAAACTGCATCACGCATTCGGATGCGCGGCCACTTACGTAGCTGAGGCTTGCGTAGTGCGCAGTGCAGGTTCGTTGAAACGGTTCAGCATCCATGCCCAAAATTGACGAAACGCAATCGCGCGTTCCTCATGGGCAATTTGCATTGCGTTGCGTGTAATTTCGCTTGTTGTACTCTCAAACATATTAAACTCCATTGATGAGATGTGTCTCTCCCTGCTGTTGTATATGCGCCTCTTGCACGCACTCTACAAACGAGACTTCCCATACCGTCAGTTAAGCTGTATTAAACTGAAATGTCTGATCGCCTTCCTCCGCTCACCGCCCTACGCGCCTTTGAAGCCGCCGCACGCCATATGTCATTCGCCAAAGCAGCGGATGAGTTAAATGTAACACCTGCAGCACTATCCTATCAGATCAAATCTCTTGAAGCGGATTTGGGCACACCAGTGTTCATTCGACTTAATCGCGCAGTTGAGCTGACAGAGGCGGGTCGCGCCTTAACCCCCGGCGTACATGACGGCTTTGCAGCGATAACATCCGCGTGGCGCAACACACGCCGCTTAAGCGACAACACGACCCTTACAGTCACCGCGGGCCCTGCGTTCACCTCTAAATGGCTGGCCCCAAGACTGTTCGACTTTGCCCAGGCACACCCCACGATTGAGTTGCGATTTTCGGCATCCCTACGATTGGTCGACTTTGACCGAGACGAAGTCGATGTAGCCATTCGGTTTGGATTAGGCGGCTACAGCGGCGTCTATTCAGAACCACTTGTAAGCGAATGGGTCACGCCGATGATGACCCCTGAAATGGCGGCAAATTTCGGCACCAAAGAAACAATAACTAATGCGCCGCTCATCCACGATGACAGTATGGACGCATTTAAAATTACATGTGATTGGGCCAAATGGGCGCGGGCCGCGAAGGTCGACATTGACCCGGATCACGGTGCAAGGTTCAGCCAAGCTGATCATGCATTGGACGCCGCAATTGCGGGCGCGGGCGTCGTGTTGGGTCGCGTATCGCTTGCTGCGCGCGCGCTTGCGTCAGGACGACTTGTGGCACCTTTTGACCTGGGACTGATTACGCCCGCACAATTTCGATTTGTATGCCCACAAGGCAACGAGACCCGCCCCAAGGTGAAAGCGTTTCATGACTGGCTGCTGGACGAGATCAATACCTCAAAGTCCTTCGCGGAAGGCCGAACACTGCTTCATGCAGCAGATGTTGAATAACTGACGCGCCACCCAAACTGGTCTGCGCGTCAGCGTGATACTTCAGGCAGAAGCGAGGCGCGAAATCTCTTCTTTGAGTTTCAGCTTCTCTTTCTTCATCGCCGCAATTTGCAAATCATCAACGGCAGGCATGCGCTGCAGGCGCGCGACCGTCTCCGATAAATTCTCATGCTTTTGTTTCAGTTGCTGGATATGCGTGCTTAATGCCATAGGCGCGTCCTTTTCTACTGATGTGTGATTTTAGTGGAGCACACGCAGCCCGCTTGTGTCACGCCGCAGCTGCAAAAGGATTCAAGTAATCAGCTGAATTTAGCCGAATTTCTTCACACGTGGTTAATTGCGGATGAATAATTGCGCGCCGTGCCGCAAAATCCCACGCACCTCGGGTGTGTAAGTCTCTTCGTCCGCTTCGTGCCGCTCACCCTTATGCAGAATCAACGGCGCCAACAAAGAAAATGGCGCGCGCGAGGCTTTCTTTGCTTGGACAATCACAAGTCGCGCAGGCTGCCCTACCCGCGATGCGATCGGCAATACCGTCACCCGACCAAGCCGATCATCCAGTGAACCCAACACATCTTGCAGTCGCGAAATATCTTGGATGACAGTCAGCGTACCATTTGGCCGAAGCCGCTTTGTGGCAACATCCAGCCAAACAGAAAGCGGAGTTTGCTCACCGCGTGCTGCCTCGCGCGCCGCATCATCCGATTTATTTCCCCGCCCGCGATCAAAATACGGCGGGTTACAGAACACATGGTGAAAGCTGCGCTCGCGTACCTCACTGGGAAGCGCCGCAAGATCAGCATGGACCACATCAAGACCGTTGCGCCCAGCTAATTCCGCCGCACAACTGTCCCGCTCAACACCCGTGACTGCCACATCTGTTCGCGCGGCAAGGCACAAACTAGCCACACCCACGCCGCATCCCAACTCCAGCGCGGTCTCTGCTGGTTTTGCGGGCACACTAGCCGCCAACAACACCGCGTCCACACCCGCACGATACCCTTGCGCAGGTTGATAGGCCTTCACTTTACCGCCCAGAAAATCATCGCGTGTTTCGCTCATTCGCTAACCGTCAGCCCATTATCACGCAACGCAGCAGCTGCCATGAAATGGTCTGCCTGGCGGACCATCAACCGGCGCGGCAAAATGCCAATGCTGCCTTCAAGAATGCTGATATTTACGTCCATTTCAAAGCAGTCTATACCCTCGCCGGATAGCAAAGCTTTGGCGAAGGCAATGGCCGTCGGATCGTTGCTGCGCATAAGTTCTTTCATCCCCCGATCTAAGGCTAGTTGCCACGGGTTGTCGAGCAAGGAGACCTTTTCATGGGTTTGGATAACGCCGCAACAAAGCCACACGAGCGCCTCGCCGCCGCACTTGATGCCGATATGACTGCAGTCAATGAATTGATCCGCGAACGCATGGCATCAGAGCACGCCCCCCGCATTCCCGAAGTCAGCGCGCATCTGGTCGATGCTGGCGGCAAACGCCTACGTCCCATGTTGACGTTGGCCAGTGCGAAAATGTGTGGCTACGAAGGACCGTTTCATATCCATTTGGCGGCAACGGTTGAATTTATTCACACGGCTACTTTGCTGCATGACGACGTTGTAGACGAAAGCGGCCAACGGCGGGGACGCCCCACGGCCAACTTGCTTTGGGACAATAAATCAAGCGTTTTAGTCGGCGATTATCTCTTTGCCCGCTCGTTCCAGTTGATGGTTGAGACAGGTAATTTGCGCGTACTGGACATCCTATCAAACGCGTCAGCGACCATCGCGGAAGGCGAAGTGCTGCAACTAACCGCAGCATCTGATTTGGGAACCGATGAGGAAATTTACCTCAAGGTTGTGCGCGGCAAAACGGCGGCGCTTTTCTCAGCAGCAATGGAAGTCGGTGGTGTCATCGCAGGCCAAAGCGATGATGTGGTAAAGGCGCTTTTCGCGTATGGTGACGCGTTGGGCATTTCATTCCAGATTGTCGACGACCTGCTGGATTACCGCGGGAACACCCAAGCTACTGGCAAAAACGTTGGGGACGATTTCCGCGAGCACAAACTAACGCTGCCCGTCATCAAAGCCGTTGCCAAAGCCGATACAACCGAGCGTGATTTTTGGCACCGCACCATCGCAAAAGGCGACCAGCGCGATGGTGATTTGGAAGAAGCTCTCCGCCTAATGGATAGCCACGGCACACTTGATGCGACCCGCGCCGACGCAGTTGCTTGGGCAGATAAAGCCAAAGCATCACTAAGCGTGATTGAACAGAGTGAGTTGAAGGATATGCTTCTTGATCTTGCTGATTATGTGGTCGCGCGCGTTAGGTAGACCTCAGCTTAATGTGCAGGGCCTGATCCACCAATCTGTATGCATCGCACCCAGCTCATAGGCCGCAAAATGTGCAGCCTTCATGGTTGGATAAATTGCAAAGCACGTCGCACCCGACCCCGACATGCGCGCCAATAAACACTGCCGGGTTGAGCGCAAATCAGACAACGCACGCTCGATTACTGGCTGGATTGAGATAGCCGCATCTTGCATATCATTGCGCATCGTTGCGAGCCAATCCGCCGCATCCGCAACGCCCTCGAACGTAGGGATTACCGGCATTTCAGCGTTGGTGCGCTTTGTCATAGCACTGAAAACTGCTGGTGTCGGCATGCTAACACGGGGGTTCACCAAAAGAGCAGGCAGTAGCGGCAGTGCAACTTTTTCCACCTGCTCACCCACGCCGCGCATCCGCGCAGCAGTTGCAAGCATACAAACAGGCACGTCAGCACCAAGCGACATCTGCTGTTCAACCGTACTGCCACCGATCACGCGCAAAACGGCTGCTGCATCAGACGAGCCGCCACCAATGCCGGCCTCAGCAGGCAGACGTTTGACCAATCTCAAAGACGCCTCGGCCCCCATCACATCAAGTGCACGCCACATCAGGTTTGTTGGCCCCGTCGGTACACCTGCGACCAAATCACCCTCAACGCTCAAATGTGTGGGCCCAGCCGATACATAAACGTCATCGCCGAAATCGGCGAAGGCCACCAAGCTATCAAGAAGATGATAGCCGTCATCTCGCTGCCCCGTGACATGCAGGGTCAAGTTCACTTTTGCAGGCGCCAGTTGGCGTGTCTCGGATGTCATAAGGTCTTCTTTTGTTTATAAATATCCAAAACCGGAGGTCAGCCACCAGACTGTACTGGCGGCAATGCGGGGGCGCCTTCTTCTTCGAGCACCACATCAAGTCCCACTTCCAGCTTGCGCCTAATCCGCGGCAAATCATCTTCCGCTGGATCGAAAGACAATGCACGTGACCACTGAAAACGTGCCTCAGTCCGTCGACCAACAGCCCACAACACATCCCCCAGGTGGTCGTTCACCACAGGGTCAGTCGCAGCAAGTGAAGCAGCAACTTCCATCGGGGCTACGGCCTCGTCATAACGTCCGAGCCGGTACAAAACCCACCCAAGACTATCAAGGATAAAGCCGCTGTCAGGACGTGCAGCTGCGGCCTTCTCGATCATCTCTAATGCTTCATCGAGCTTAATTTTCTTCTCAACAAGTGAATAACCAAGATAGTTCAGCACGTTCGGCTGATCGGGGTTGAGGGCCAAGGCTTTGCGAAAATCAGCCTCTGCCTGTGGCCACAAATCGCGCCGCTCAAACGATATCCCGCGCGCATAGTACAAGAACCATGCGTTTGGATCGCCCTGCTCCAAAAGCTTGATCGCGGTACTATAGGCTGCCGTTGCTTCCTCAAACCGCTCAAGACGCCGTAACATATCTCCAAGGGTTGAGTGGACCACCTGCAGATCAGCGTGACTGTCTTGTAACGCAGTCAATGCCTCAACTGCTTCATCTTTGCGGTCGCTTTCAAAAAGCGCCTCTGCACGACCGATCTCTGCGGCATGAAAGGAGGTGCTGTCCGGCGTGATCTGACCATAAGCATCCGCCGCCAAAACATGATTGCCCAACTCATCTAACAGACCCGCGATCAGCAAATTCGCTTCATCGAAATCAGCCCGCACATAGGCCGCTGCACGTGCGTAAAGAAGCGCAAAATCTGGGCCAGCCTCGTCGCGGAGAACCGATGCAACAGTCCAGAAAACTTCAGCCAATCCCTGTTGCGCAGTCAAAACTGTCGTCAGAGGTACGGCCTTGCGCCCCTCAAGACCACTGCGCAGTTCTTGTAATTCAGGGTCTAGTGCCCCTTGAAAGTTATCATCAATGAGCGCGGCTGCATCTATGTTGCGACCCAGTTGGCTCAAGAATTCAGCGCGCACCATGATCGACCGCCGCGTATACCCAAGGGCGCCAACTTTATCGTCAGTCAACAGGCCCAGCGCGCCCTCAAAATCACCGAATGTGCCCTTGGCCAAAGCGTGGTGCAAATTCGCAAAGCCGCTCATACCGTTCATTGAGGCCATATCCTCAAAGTAATCGGTGGCAGCGCTTACATCGCCTAGGCCCAAGGTTGCCCAAGCCAAGACCAAGCCGTCAACAAGAGGGCTTATGCGTCGGCCTGCCCCGAACCCTTCGACAATTTCCGTAAATTGTTCACCTTTTGCCAAACCTGCAACGGCAATCAATCCCGCGATTTGGCTTTGGTTCATGTCAAGATCAGAACCACGCAAAAGTGCGACAGCACCTGCTACGTCACCGGCATTTGCACGGCCTGCCAAGGCCGCCTCAAGCAAGGCTGGGTTGGTCGCGTCGCTGCGTTGTGCTTGGGAATAATACTGGCCAACCGCTGCGTAATCACCGTTAAACTGCGCATGACGCCCCGCAAGATAGGACCCCGCAATGCCCTGCGCGTTACCAACGGCGGGCAGAAGCAAGGCGGCACTCAAAACGATGGGGCGAATGTATCGGCGCATGGGGTCTCCTCTGTGTCAGGACAGCTTGCCCGAGTTGCGCCCCACCCACAAGCAAAGGGCACAAAAAAGGGCGCCCCGCAGAGCGCCCTGATCAATGAACTTTTCGTCAAGTGGACCCAACAAGGATCACATGTTGGGATAGTTCGGCCCATCGCCGCCCTGCGGCGTGGTCCAGTTGATGTTCTGACTGGGGTCTTTGATATCGCAAGTTTTGCAATGAACGCAGTTTTGAAAGTTAATCACAAACCGCGTATCCGCACCCGCTTCCTCAACAAACTCATAAACCCCAGCGGGGCAATACCGCGCTGACGGGCCTGCGTATTTTGGCAGGTTCACGGCCACAGGTATGCTGGGGTCTTTCAGCTTGAGGTGCGCCGGTTGGCTTTCCTCGTGGTTGGTCATTGCAAAGCTTACATTTGTAAGCCGGTCGAACGACAACACACCATCTGGTTTGGGATACTCGATTGGTTTGTGGTCTTTCGCCTCGCCCGTAGCGGCAGCGTCACTTTCGCCGTGCTTCATCGTGCCCAACAAAGAGACCCCAAAGAGGTTGTTGGTCCACATATCAAAGCCACCAAGGGTCAGCGAAGCAGTAAGGCCGTATTTTGACCAAAGTGGCTTCACGTTGCGCACCTTCTTAAGGTCTTTTGCAATTGGGCCGCTGTGCACACGTTCGGCGTAGCCAGCAAGGACATCACCCGCGCGATCGGCCTTAATGGCCTCAACCGCAGCTTCAGCCGCAGCAATCCCTGAAAGCATTGCGTTATGATTGCCCTTGATCCGTGGAACGTTGACCATACCCGCAGAACATCCAAGCAGCGCACCACCAGGAAACGCAAGTTCTGGCATCGCCTGATACCCGCCTTCGGTAATCGCACGCGCGCCATACGCAACACGTTTGCCGCCCTTGAGTAGCTCCGCAACCATCGGATGGTGCTTAAAGCGCTGGAATTCCATGTAAGGGAACAAGTGCGGATTTTCGTAGTTCAGGTGCACAACGAAGCCGACATAAACTTGGTTATTGTCGAGGTGGTAGATGAAAGACCCGCCACCCGCATTACCATTCAGCGGCCACCCCATTGTGTGAGTGACGCTGCCTTCTTTGTGCTTTTCGGGGTCAATTTCCCAAATCTCTTTCATGCCCAGGCCGTATTTTTGCGGCCCTGAGTTTTTATCCAACTCATATTTAGCAATCACTTCCTTGGACAGCGAACCGCGCACGCCCTCAGACAAGAAAACATATTTGCCATGCAGCTCCATTCCCGGCTCATAAGCATCACCGGGGGTGCCATCGGCATTCAAACCGAACTCACCCGCAACAACACCTTTGACCTCACCGTTGTCACCGTAAACCAATTCAGAACATGCCATGCCTGGGAAAATCTCAACGCCCAGCTCCTCGGCCTGCTCAGCCATCCAACGGCAGACATTACCCATTGAGACGATGTAATTGCCGTGGTTATTCATCAGCGGCGGCATTGCAAAATTGGGCAGGCGCACCTGACCGGCTTCGCCAAGCATATAGAAATTGTCGTCCTTTACAGGCACGTTAAGCGGCGCGCCCTTTTCTTTCCAGTCAGGGATCAGCGCGTTCAGGCCTGCAGGATCAAGTACCGCGCCAGACAGAATATGCGCGCCAACTTCTGAACCCTTTTCGAGCACAACAACGTTCATGTCCGCATCAAGTTGCTTAAGCTTTATGGCGGCAGACAAGCCAGCTGGACCTGCGCCAACGATGACCACGTCATATTCCATTGCTTCACGTTCAATCTGGGACATTTTTTTCGGCTCCAATAAATGTTGCAAAAATATATGGCGACAGGAATTAAAGGGGTCAATTGAAAAAAGGCGCTGGTTTTTCATTACGCGGCGCCTTGGCTGCAATTAGTCGCTCAATCCTGTGCCTGCTCCTTGCATTTCCCTTTGCTTTTGCGTTTTGTAGCGCAATAGATCGAGCAACAAAACCACGGCCTTAGAAAGACAGAAAATGGATAAAATTCCTCTCACAAAAGCTGGCGCAGATCGACTTGATGCGGAGTTAAAGGGACTGAAATCTAAGGATCGCCCCGAGATCATCGCAGCGATCGCGGAAGCGCGTGAATTGGGCGATCTTAAAGAGAACGCCGAGTACCACTCTGCCCGTGAAAAACAGAGCTTTATCGAAGGCCGCATCGCAGAGCTGGAGGCTATCCTCAGCCGTGCAGATATCATTGACACCTCAAAAATGTCGGGCACCGTCAAGTTCGGCGCGCATGTTGAATTGGTTGACGAAGACACCGATGAAGAAAAGACCTATCAAGTTGTGGGTGAGCCAGAAGCCGACATTGAGCGCGGCCTGCTGAACATCGCCTCGCCGTTGGCGCGCGCTTTGATCGGGAAAGAAGAAGGTGACAGCATCGAGGTCCGCACCCCCGGTGGCACGCGGTCTTACGAAATTCTGTCCGTGAAATTTTCGTAACTCGTGATGGCCACAACCTCACCGCATTCACAGCCTCAATCCAAGTCACAGCCGAAAAATGACTTGCTTGCCCCGCCCGAACGCAGCGCGATTTCCTCGACCGAGGTGATCGCAGCAGCGCTGACGCTTGTGTGGTTAATCGGTTCAGCGGTATTCTTTTTGATGCTGCCGACAGAAGGATCATTCAACAGCCTTCAGTTCGTTATGGTCCTACTCGCGGTTTTTATGCCCGTGGCGTTAATTTGGGTCGCTGCAACGGCAGCGCGTTCGATCCGTGTGATGCGCGAAGAAAGCGGCAGGTTGCATTCGGCCATCGACGGGATGCGCAAAACATATCTTGAGCAACAGAAGGCCGTCACTGAAACGACGCGCCCAGACGTTGAGAAAAAGCTCGAAGAAATCGCAGCCACAGCGCGCGAAACATCTTCGGCGCTGGCAACATTCACTTCAAGCCGTTCTGATGCCCCGCGCATCAGCATCGATGCAATCAAAGCAACCACCAGCGCGGACGGGCAAACCGCCCTTCCCCTCGGCACACCGATGGAAGCGCTGCAGCCCGCGCTTGAAAACGAAGATTTCATCCGCGCACTCAATTTCCCCGAGACCGCCGAAGACACCGTTGGCTTCGCCGCACTTCGCAAGGCCCTAAAAGATCACCGCGCCAGCCAACTGATCACCGCCGCACAAGACATGCTGACCCTGCTGAGCCAAGAGGGCATCTACATGGACGACCTGCGCCATGATCGCGCCAAACCAGAGCTGTGGCGGCGCTTTGCGCAAGGTGAGCGCGGCCCCGCGATTGCAGCCCTTGGCGGTGTACGCGACAGATCATCCCTGGCCCTAACCGCAGGACGCATGAAAGAAGACGTCATCTTTCGGGACGCAGCGCACCACTTTTTGCGCCGATTTGACAAAGTCATGATGGAATTTGAACCACACGCATCCGATGCGGAATTGGCAAAACTGTCCACAACACGCACCGCATTGGCATTCATGCTTTTAGGTCGTGTGGCCGGAATGTTCAGCTAAACCTACAGACCAAGACTTGAAAACGGAATGTAGAGAACGGGTGTCCCAAGGGTGATATCCTGCGCCTCGTCTGGCAACTCCACCAGCCCTTCGGCCCACGACAGCCCACCAATCCGGCCAGACCCTTCTGAGGCAAAAACCTCGGCAACACCGTTACGCAGACGGGCCCGCAGAAACTCGCGGCGGCCTTCTTTTTTACGCTTTGAAAAACCCGCGGGTACGGTCACTGCTTGCGGTGCTGCGAAATCCCCACCAGCCAAACAGATCATCGCGGGACGTGCAAAAATAGCTGTGCAGACAAAGGCTGCAACGGGATTTCCAGGCAGGCCGAACACAGGCACACCGCCCCACATCGCCAATGCCAGCGGCCGCCCGGGTTTGACCGCAATCCGCCACCACGCAAGCGAGCCTGAACTTTGCAACAGCTTTGAAACGTGGTCCTCATCACCCGCGGATGCGCCACCTGATGTCAGGATCACATCCGCAGACTTAGCCGCTTCATCAAGTGCTGCCTTCAATGCGTCCGGATCATCGCGGATGATCCCCATATCAACAGGTTCAAACCCCCAAGCCGTGATCATCGACAAAAGCATGGGGCGATTTGCATCAAAAATTCGACCCGCTCTGGCGGTACTGCCCGCCTCGACCAACTCATCACCGGTAGAAATAACTGCAACACGAAGGGGTGCGCGAACGTCAATATCACTAATCCCACCAGCCGTCAGAAACGCTGCATCCGCAGGGGTGATTTTACGCGAAGCGCGCAGCATCACATCACCTTTCATAACATCTTCACCAGCCTTGCGCGTGTTGGCGCCTTTGCGTAGGCCTCCGTGGAAAGCGATGCGAATGGGCTGCCCCTGCTCATCCGCCTCAACAGTGCAATCCTCTTCAAGTACAACCGTATCAACACCGATCGGGACAACCGCGCCCGTCAAAATACGGATTGCATGACCTTTTGGAACAGCACCCGAAAACGGCGCGCCAGCGGCGGCGCGCCCCATAACAACGGGTAATTCGTTGGGCCCTTCCAAGATCGCATCTGCCGAAAACCCATACCCGTCGACCGCGCAATTAGCGTGTGGTGGGTTTGCGCGCTGTGCGAAAACATCACTCGCAAGGTAGCGCCCCACCGCGTCTTTCACCGCAATGGTTTCTGTAGCTGTTACGGCACGAACCCGCTTTTTCAACTGATCCAGCGCCTGATCCACGGGCGTCCAACTGACGCCTTGCGGCATCGCAAAACAGTCGTTCCCAAGAGGCGGAGGCGTCAAGCTGTCGCCATCTGTTTTTTGCTTTCGCACACCCAATATCCACCCTTCTTCCGAGGCAATCTGCGCAGCTTTCGCGTCCGTCGTCTGATCGAAACCTGCGCCAAAAAGCGCGTCCAACTCAGCATTCTCAAACGCCTCGCAAACCGCGCGGACCTGACGCGCGTCGAGCACATCAAATATCGTTCCATCATCGCCCATGCGAAGCGTTGCATCAAACAATGACGGGTAAATTTCAGCCAGTACAATATTTGTTGCGGGCTTTGCAAAACCTGTCTCAAACGGCCAAACTGTAATGCCGCCGCCGTAGCGCACCCGCAGCTTGGCCAACATCGGCAACCCCACAAGAGACTGCCCACCAACAGAGCCCGGAGTGTAGAGCTTCCACATTGGTTGCGCGCTTGAGGTCAATGCCTCGACCGTGCGGCGCTCAGGGAACTGCCGGGGGTCCCGCTCGGACCCGCGTTGGCGCAACGCATCGGTTTCAGCACCCCTCGGGCACCCCCAAAAAGGTCCGATACTATCCAAAGCGCGGTTGATCTGATCGGCCACTTCAAAGCGATTATTTTTGTTGTCCGGCCCATCTTCAATGCGTTCGGCCAGCCAATCCCATACGCCAAGCGCAGAAGATTGCCCCGTCAGAGCCTGTGCAAAACCCTGTGGGTAGCCGAAACCAAAATCGAACCCGACGAGAACCCGCGAGCCAGCATCTTGCGCCCTATTAAGCATCGCGCAAATAGCATCCATCGCCGACAGCCGCGTTCGAAAATACTGCATGTCTACTGGCTGCCCGCGCACCTTTAAGCCAACATAAATCGCGTTCGCAACGGGCTTGGCCGAAGATGGCGTCGAGGAAGATGACCAATCGACCGCGATGATCTGATCGAAGCTCACAGACCCGCCTTTGCGCAGATGAAATCCGTAATCGCGACGGTATCATCCAAATCAAATTGCGGTTTTGGCGTATCAAGCACTGTGTCAGTGGCATAGGCTAATACCGATGCGTCCTCGATCATGGATTGGGATGTTTGCTGCCGGTAAGCACACACTTTGGGGTGCGTGTCCCGTTTGAAGCCTTCGACCAAAACCAAGTCAACGGGCGCCAGCTGTGCCAGCAATTTCTCAAGCGGTGGCTCAGCCTCTCCGCGCAATTCAGTCATCAACGCCCACCGGTTTGCACTGGCCAAAAGCACTTGTTGTGCGCCTGCATCGCGGTGGCGGTAGCTGTCTTTGCCCTGCTGGTCGATGTCGAAATTATGATGCGCATGCTTCAACGTGCTAACTGAAAAACCGCGCGCGGTAATTTCAGCCACAAGCCGCTCCATCAGGCCCGTCTTTCCTGCGTTTTTCCAGCCAATGACACCAAAAACCTTTTGCTCCGTCATAAGTACCGCTCCGCCTGCGCCAAATCTTCAGGCGTATTGATATTAAAGAACGGATCAAAAGAGCCAACTTCAAACGAAGCGGCTGCCGCATGATGCTGATCGGTCCACGCGACGACTTTGCGCAGGCCCCCTTGCAAGGCCGCGCGCAGATCATCGCGCAAGGCGACTGGCCAAATTCCAAACGTAGGATGACGGCCATCCGTTGCCGCCAAAGCCAGCGGGTGGGTCATATTATCAGCAGCCATCATCAAACGGGGCGTCAAATCACATGGGAAAAACGGCGTGTCCGCAGCAACGCTTACAACCGTTTCCGCACCCTGCTCAGCCGCCCAATCAAGACCCGCAAGAACACCCGCAAGAGGACCAACAAACCCACCGATACTGTCAGCAACCACGTCATGACCAATTTGGCCAAACCGCGCAGAATCACCATTGGCGTTAAGGCACAGCCCCGCCACTTGCGGTTCAAGACGCTCAATCACCAGCTCAAGCAACGTTGTGCCGCCAAGCTGCAAAAGCGCCTTGTCCCCGCCGCCCATCCGGCGTGCTTGGCCACCCGCCAGAATAACACCGAAGGGTTGCTTCATTGCTTCGCTCCCTTACGGCCAGATTTCGATGGCTCGTCGCGAACGCAGGCAAGATCAGCATCGCGCACCAACCGGTCATTTCCAGCCAAACAGACAAACCGCTGCCCACGCATCCGGCCAATCAACGTCAAACCAACTTGCTGGGCAATCTCGACGCCCCATGCCGTAAAGCCAGAACGTGACACCAAGGCCGGAATACCCATCATCGCTGTTTTGATCACCATCTCCGATGTAAGGCGGCCTGTGGTGTACAAAATCTTGTCCGATGGGCTGACACCCTCTGACAGCATCCAGCCAGCTACTTTATCAACTGCGTTATGGCGACCAACGTCCTCCATATAAACGAGGGGACGATCTTGTTGGCAAAGCACCGTGCCGTGAATAGCACCTGAGGTCAGATAAAGGCTGGGTGTCGTGTTAATCTGATGCGCTAATGCGTAAAGCCATGACGTTTTCACAGGCACTTGGGGCAACGTCACGCCCTCAAGGCCCTCCATCATATCACCAAAAACTGTCCCAACAGCACAGCCGCTGGTGCGTGTCTTTTTCTTGAGTTTATCCTCAAACACCGTCTGATTGGCCGTGCGCACAACCACAGTCTCAAGCTCTTCATCGTAGTCTACGCCAGTGACGTCAGAAGCATCATCAAGCATCCCTTGGTTGCGCAAAAACCCAAGCGCGAGGTATTGAGGGAAGTCACCAATCGTCATCGCCGTGACGATTTCCTGACTGTTCAAATAGATGGTCAAAGGACGTTCTTCGACCACGGGCGTCTCAATCTGAGCACCAGTATGATCCACCCCCGCAACCGAACGCGTCAGGCGCAAACCACCGCGCGCACCCAGTGGATCTGGCGCGATAATGTAATCTGCCTCATCAGCCATTTGCATCCCCCTGACACTCGTCTAAGTCATGTCTCGAATAACCTAGAGAGTCACAATGTCATCTACCACCGCGAAATCGACATATCTGCAGGGCTTCCGCGACGGCCTGCCGTTTCTTTTGGTCATCGCACCATTTGGACTGTTGTTTGGGGTCGTGGGCACGGAAGCCGGATTAAACATTGCAGAAGTCATGGGCTTTGGCGTTTTGGTCATCGCGGGAGCCGCGCAATTCACAGCAGTGCAGCTTATGGTCGAGGACGCACCCACGCTTATCGTGCTGGCAACATCGCTTGCTGTGAACCTGCGCATGGCCATGTATTCCGCCGCAATGGTGCCGCATCTGGGCAAAGCCGGCCTTTGGCAACGTGCGCTTGTGAGCTATTCGATGGTGGACCAAACATACGCACTTGCGGATCAAAAATTCCAAGACGAAACCGCTTGGACCCTCCCCCAAAAGCTGCGCTATTTTGCGGGCACCGTCACACCCATTTGCTCAACGTGGTATGCGATGACCTACGTTGGGGCAAAACTGGGAAGCTCTATTCCGCCGGAATATGCGCTCGACTTTGCGATCCCGATTACGTTCCTCGCACTTATCGCACCTGCTTTGCGCACACTGCCACACGTTATTGCCGCGGCGACGTCTGTTGTAGTGGCCCTATTGTGCATGAATGTGCCCTATAGCCTTGGAATTATCATCGCAGGCATCGCGGCTATGATCGCGGGCGCTCAGGCTGAGTTGATGCTGAAAAAGGAGCCTAAGTCATGATTTCGGATGATGTAAAAGTTTGGCTAATTATCGGTGTTTTAGCGCTTGGGACCTTCATTAGCCGCTTTTCATTTTTGGGCCTGATCGGTGACCGTGAATTGCCAGAATGGATTTTGCGACACCTTCGCTACACGGCCGTTGCTGTTTTGCCCGCGCTGATTGCACCGGTTGTGCTGTTTCCGCCTGCGACAAACGGTGAAGTGGACCCCGCGCGCCTGTCAGCCGCGATTGTCACGTTGGCCGTTGGTGTTTGGACACGCAACGTCCTTTGGGCAATCGTTTTGGGTGCAGCGACACTTTACGGGATGCTCTATCTCACTGGTGGTTTTGGTTAAAGTGCCAGCGCGTTAGTCCAGATCAACATCAATATACTGCGAAAGCGCCACGGCTTTATTGCCGTCATCCGTCTCATAATATTCTTGTTCCGTTACACCGGAAAGTGCGCCAAACCGCTCGCGCGCTTTGTTGGGAAAGTATGTCGTGCCAATGCTTTCAAAGCCGTCAAGCTGGCTCAAGATGCTCGTGATGCTTCGGGTGCACCCCGCCGCAGGGACAGCGCCGTTGTTGATCACCAACTGAAGGGCTTGCTCGGCCACACCCGCGGGCACTTCGATCGTTTGCTCAACCACACGGTGGGTAATGCGGGCATGGGCACCAATATAAAATCGCTTATAAAGTGGCGTAATACCGTAAAGCACATCACCACGCTCGGGGATTGACTTGGCCTCAAAACTCCCAGCTGGGTCAAACAAAACGCGCTGCGATCCGTTGACCAGCAGGGCGCTGTGGGCGCCGGAATTAGTACCGTTACTTACAACAGTAATCAAAGAAAGGGCGGGAGGGCCGTCGTGGCGATAAACGCTCTCGCGGATTTCACTATCTGTCGCGGTTGGCAGGTCCTGAGGGGGTGTCAGGCACCCCGCCAGCAGCACCGCCGCTGTGAAAAGTGCAGCAATGCTCCGCGTTTTCATCCGCTTATCCGCCAATAATGGCGAGCAAGATCAACGTCGCAATGATGATCACCACACTCCACGTTGTGAATTTTACGAAGCCCGCAAAAGTTTTCTCTTGGACTTCGATGTCCATTTTACCGTGCTCGTGCTTGTCATCAGCCATGTCTAATTTCCCGTTTAGCTAAGTATTCTTGAGGCGCGCATAAAGCATATTTGCACGCATTTCTAGTGATTTCACTGCCCCTGCGACACTGCTCACACCGGCTTAGGCAACAGGCTTTTCAAGCTGCTCGGCAAGGCGGAAGCCAATCCGGTTAGGCTCAGGCGCGTCAACCTCTTTGGGAATTGCGCGCAACATCACATTAAGCTGGGTGACGTGCTGTACCAACTGCGTCTTGGCGCCTGCTGCGTCCGTGCCGTAGAACGTAACAATATCAGGGTCAAAATATCCCATGCCTTCAATCCGCAGCACGCCTGCCTCGCCACCCGCGAAACCCATTGCCGCCTCATGCTCGGCGTCAAGCGTTTCTTCAAACTTCTTAAGGTACAAAACCACCCGTTCATAAGCCCATTGTGCGGGGCTTTTCTTACTGACCGCTTGGGTCATTGCGGATGGCAGTTCTTCATCCTCGGTGCCTGCCGCGCTTGCGGCGCGCATCTTTGGCAACACATCATCTTCCAATGCGTCCGCGCTTGTTTTGATCACGTTATCCATCGTTACTTCCTCCGCCAATTACACGCCCACACCGCACCATCATAACGGCAACGCAGTGGTATCCTTGATGTCTTCCATAACAAAGCTTGCAGAGATATCGGAAACCGCAACCTGCGCGATAAACTTTTTGTAAAACCGATCATACGCCGCAACATCCGCGACACGCACGCGCAGGACATAATCAAGATCACCGGTCATTCGGTGTGCACCAACAATTTCAGGAAACAAGCTGACAGCACGGTTGAACAAACGCATCCATTCCGCATCGTGATTATTCGTCCGCACCATTACAAAAACCAAAAGCGGGCAGCCCGCCTGTTCTGGATCAAGCAGCGTCACACGCTTGCGTATCAACCCCGTCGCCTCCATCGCCTTTATTCGCCGCCAGCACGCATTACGAGACAGGTTTGCATGTTCGGCCAACTGATCAAGACTAACAGTAGCGTCGTCCTGCAAAGCAGCTAGCAAAGCGTTATCAATAGAATCTAAATTAGCCATAATTGGGATTTTATCCCAACTTTACCCATTTTGACAGTATATTTTGGGACACAGCCTCATAACCGCGCAGCCATAGTAAAGACACAACCACCCCAACACCTGTCGGAGCCTGATATGACCCGTGTCCTCACTGCCCTTTTCTCTGATCATCCTGCCTCAGTGAACGAGACCTATTTTGAGCATATGCGCTTTGCAGCGACGTTTGCATTTTGGCTGATGGCGGCCGCTTTTTGCGCTGCAGTGCACGCAATCATTCCTGCCCTATTCGAAAAGACCGCTGGCAACATTATCCGCCGCCTAAATGACAAAATCACCAATCGCTAAGCGGTGTCTGTCACCCGCTGAAACAGCCACTGACCATCCTTAGACATGGTCCGCGTTGCCCGCCCGTGATGCCAAAGATGTAAGCAGTGCGAGAGGGCCTCAACAAGCGCCAACCCGTATTCGCCGCCTACAATCTGCCGTTTAAACAATGGCATAAAGCACTGCGCCGCAGTTCGCGGCTCTGACAAATGGGCCTCTAGGCGGCGCAGTGCGCCGTGGTGATTTTCAATCAACTGCCGCATCCGCACGGGCAAGCCTGTAAATGGCAACTTGTGACCCCCTAAAACAAAATGATCGTCGCGGGCCAATGCGCCCAAACGCTCGCACGCCTCAAGCCAATCAGCAACAGGGTCCGCCTCCGGCTCGGTCGCGTAGACACCAATGTTTGAGCTGATTGAAGCAATGATCTGATCGCCAGAAATTACCAAATTGTCATCACGGCTCCAGAACGTTGCATGCTCAGGGGAATGCCCATTACCGATGTGAATGTCCCAGGTACGCCCGCCCATAATGATAGATCCACCCTGTTGAATGCGCGTGTAGCCAAGGGGCATCGGCGCGACACAATCAGCGTAGTTGAAGGGCCGCTCATTGCGGCGTTGTTCAAGAATATCAGACGCCATCCCAGCACGATGCCAGAAATCAACTGTTTGCGCAGTCGGCCTGTCCTGCGCATCCAGTTGCAACATGCGGGAGAAAAGCCATGTTGTCCGGGTACAAATAAGTTCTGCACCAAATTCGGACTGAAACCAGCCCGCAAGACCCACATGATCGGGATGGTGATGGGTGACGATAACACGTTTAACCGGCTTGCCGACCAAAGGGCCATCCCTCAACGCGCGCCAAATACTCCGGCTCCGCTTAGACGTAAACCCCGTATCGATGATCGTCCAACTGTCGCCATCATCAAGGGCGTAAACATTCACATGATCAAGCGCCATGGGTAGCGGCAAACGCATCCACAGCACACCTTGAGCGACTTCGATTGCTTCACCCTCGGCGGGCGCTTGCGCGAATGGATAGGCCAGTTTTGTCATGGCACAGGTCTAGGCGAGCAGGTCCTCGGTGGAAAGCGCATAAAGATCATCGGCTCCCTCGCGCGCATGGGCAAGAAGGCCTGCGTGCTCGGGCAACAACCGCTTGATGTAGAACCTCGCAAGTCGCGCGCGGCCACTATCAGGTCCCGCAGCAAGTGCCGACTTAAGGTGATAATGCCCCCCAAGAACCCGTGCAAACCCGCGCAAATAAGGTACGGCACCGGCAAAGCGGTGGTTGCTATCTGATTGTGAAACCATCCACTCGGTTGTCTCGCGCAAAGTCTCGGACGCCTCCCAAAGAGGGCCAGCAAGACCTTCATGCGTACCGCGGCAGCTTTCCGCTTGGGTTTGCACTTCCTCGATCAGCGCAAAAGCGGCATCTCCGCCGTCGGCCAGTTTTCTGGCCACAAGGTCCATCGCCTGAATGCCGTTTGTGCCCTCGTAAATAGCGGTGACGCGCGCATCACGACTGTATTGAGCGGCACCTGTTTCCTCAATGAAACCCATTCCGCCGTGCACCTGAATGCCCTCAGCCGCCACGGCCATGCCAACGTCGGTTCCAAATGCTTTGGCGATTGGCGTCAGAAACGCGGCCCGTGCGTGCCAAAAGGTATCCCTGGTGGCCGTTCCCATATCAATCGCCGCAGCGCAGGACAGAGCGATCGCGCGCGCCGCAAATAGATCAGCTTTCATCGCAACCAACATCCGACGCACATCTGCATGGTCAACAATAGTGCCAGTAGCGACAGCATCATTTGATACGTTCGTGCGTCCTTGCTTGCGGTCCCGCGCATAGCTTAACGCGTGTTGAAGCGCCCCTTCTGCAACTCCTGTGCCTTGAATTGCCACACCGACGCGGGCGTTGTTCATCATGGTGAACATTGCCGCCATGCCCGCATGCTCCGCCCCAACAAGCCAACCAGTCGCACCATCATATTGCATCACCGCAGTGGGCGACGCGTGCAGGCCCATCTTATGCTCAAGGCTGACCACATGCAGCGCGTTGGCTTGGCCTGCATCGCCATTATCATCGGGTAGATACTTCGGGACCATGAAAAGGCTAATACCCTTGGTGCCAGCAGGTGCATTTGGCAAGCGCGCCAAAACAAGATGGCAAATATTTTCCGCCATGTCGTGATCACCGTAGCTGATGTAAATCTTTTGCCCCGTAATCTCGAACGTTCCATCCCCGCGCGGCACCGCTCTGGTGGTCAGCGCGCCAACATCACTGCCTGCTTGTGGCTCGGTCAGGTTCATCGTGCCGGACCATTCACCACTGATCAGCTTGGGCAAATATGTCTGCTTAATCTTGTCATCCGCGTGGGCTTCAAGCGCCTCAATCTGGCCTTGGGTCATCAGCGGGTTCAATTGAAGCGACAGGCACGCGCTCGCCATCATCTCGTTCACCGCTGAGGTCAGCGTTAGCGGCAGGCCCATCCCGCCGCCATCAGGGTGCGCCGAAATTCCCATCCAACCGCCATCCGCCAAGGCACGATACGCCTCTTTGAAGCCATCGGGCATGACAACAACGCCGTCTTTCAACACCGCATGCTGAATATCACCTACCCGCTGCAGCGGGGCCAAAACTTCTTCGCAGACTTTACCAGCCTCAGACAAAAGCGCGTCGGTGATGTCGCTGCTCACGTCCTCAAAACGGGCCGTTGCACAGATGTCTGAAAACCCAACAACATGGTCGAACAAAAATTTATACTCAGCAACAGGCGCGACGTATGGCATGAAAACTCCGGTAATTTACGCAGGCTTGGCAATCCAACCCCATAAGCGTAAGTCAGTTTGCACGGCCACAGCATCGCACGGCCACCGACCTCAATCAATGGGAACGCGGCGTCATAGATGGAAACGAAACTGCTCAAGACCGCCCAAGACGCAGGCACACTTTTGGCCCAAGGCGGGTTGGTGGGGTTTGCAACCGAGACCGTCTATGGGCTTGGCGCCGATGCAACGAACGCAACCGCCGTGGCGCGCATTTATGAGGCAAAAGGACGGCCAAGCTTCAATCCGCTGATCATCCATGTGCCAAGCCTTGCCGATGCCGAACCCTACGTGGAAATGAACGAGATCGCACGACGCCTTGCCGCCACATTTTGGCCCGGCCCCTTAACACTTGTGCTGCCTCTGAGGCCCAATTCAGGCATTTGCGATCTGGTCACCGCAGGCCTTTCAACCGTGGCAATCCGCGTGCCTGACCACGAACAAGCCCGCGACGTTTTGCGCACAGCAGGCACCCCGATCGCAGCGCCCTCCGCAAACCCGTCAGGTCGCATCAGTGCCACAACAGCCCAGCACGTTATGCACGGCTTAAGCGGCCGAATTGACGCCGTGTTAGAAGGGGGCCCTTGCAGCGTGGGCTTGGAGTCCACAATCGTTGCTGTGGCACCCACACCAACTGTTTTGCGGTTTGGCGGATTGGCCTTGCGTGACATCGAAGCAATCACCGGCCCACTTTCCCACGACACGACACCCGCCGCCATCGCCGCCCCCGGCCAGCTAAGCAGCCATTACGCGCCGCGCCAAGCGTTACGCATGGATGCCGCCAGAGCCGAGGCCGGCGAAGTGCTGTTGGGTTTCGGAGAAGTGCAATGTGATCTTAACCTATCGCCACGCGCAGATCTGCGGGAAGCGGCGGCCAATTTGTTCACCCATCTGCACAGTCTTGATCGCCTTGACCAGCCGATCGCCGTATCACCTATTCCAGATCACGGACTTGGCCGCGCTATCAACGACCGCTTGCGCCGGGCCGCTGCACCGCGCGATTAAGGTGACCTAGGCCTGTCCGCCAACTACCGACAAAAGCCGCGGATCAATCCCCAGCATATCAAGCGCGACTGATCTTTTGTCATCGCTTGGCGTATCGAAAACAAGCGCGCTATCTGCCTCAACCGTAAGCCACCCGTTCATCGATATTTCAGCTTCCAGTTGGCCGGGGCTCCATCCCGCGTAGCCCATCGCCATAACCATGCTGCGCGGCCCAACGCCTACGGCAATATCCTCTAAAATATCCCGCGTTGCAGTCATTCCAACGCTATCTGATACCTGCAAGGTGCTGTCGTTGCCGGCATAATCACCACTGTGCAATACAAAGCCGCGCCCCTGTTCAACTGGACCACCGTAATACATTGGCACGCTCTCAACAGGCTTAAGCGGCTCAATTTCAAGATGCTCTAGCAGTCCTTTGAATGTCACCTTCTTGGTCGGCTTATTCAGGATCAGCCCCATCGCACCTTCAGACGTATGGTCGCAAATATAGACCACGCTGCCGGCAAATCTTGGATCATCCATGCCGGGCATTGCGATCAGTACGTGACCTACCAAGGTGGTTAGAGGAAAATTTGGGTCGCTCATGTCATCACCATGAGACACCAAAGAACCATCGGCAAGCGCGCATCACTGACATATCCTTGTCGTGAACGTGATTTCCAAAACGCGGCAAGCTGCGTATGTAGTGGATGCTATGACGAAGGCCCTGACAAAATACGCAGCCACATTTGTGGCCACCCTTTTTGGGTGCACAGCCGCGATCGCCTCAGATGCTGCAAGCGATGCGGCCTCTATTGATGTGCTCGGCGGGTGGCGTGAGGCCGACGGCACGCATATGGCGGCACTGCGGATCACCCTGGCGGATGGATGGCACACATATTGGCGCAGTCCGGGCGACGCAGGTGTACCGCCTGCGTTTCATTGGGGCGGCACGCGCAACGTTGATGCTGTGAAATTTCACTGGCCCGTCCCTGATGTGCATGTTCAAAACGGGATGCGCACTTTGGGCTACACTGATCAAGTGGTTATCCCGATTACTGTAAGTCCGAAAAACGATGGCAGTATGCGGATCAAGGGCAAGGCAGAAATCGGTGTGTGCAAAGATATCTGTATCCCCACAACACTGCGGTTTGATGGGCGGCTACCCGAAGTTGGCGCGCTTGATGGGCAGATCGCCGCCGCACTTCTTGAGCAACCCCTAAGCGCGCGTGAGGCGGGCGCCAAACGGCCCGTCTGCACCATCACGCCTGCAGACGACGGCGTTGTTTTAACGGCATCTGTTACATTGCCCAAACAAGGCCTCGGCGAAATAAGCGTGCTTGAGGTGGCCAATCCAAATGTGTGGGTATCGGAGGCCGAAACTATCCGGACTGGCAGTACAATTTCGGCAACTGCAACGCTGCTTGAGGCGAATGGCAAACCCTTCAGCATAGACCGAAGCGGCGTCATTATGACTGTTTTAGCCGGTGGTCAGGCTGTGGAAATCAAAGGATGCACAGGCGGTTAAGCGCCACTGACCTTTTTGCTGGGGCGCATAGTGAACATGATCGCTGTCGCCACAAAGACCAGCACACCCGCACCCAAAACAATTCCCGCAAACCAACCGAGCGCGGCCACCGCGCTTGCCGCACTACCCCACGCCAAATTTCCAGTCGCCATGACCGAACCAAGTGTTGCCGCAAAGCCCAACGCAACCATCAGACCAAGCGCCAAAACTGGTAGCACAACACCGCGCGCACGTGCCCCGAAACGCCCCCGCGCACTGACGGCGCGTCTTGCTGCTTCTGACAAACGGCGCACGTCCATTTGCATCGCGATTAATGACGGCACGATTAACAAAACAAGCGCCATCCCAACGCCTAGACCGTAGACAAGCGTGATCACGGTTGGCTTCAAGAACTGTGCTTGGCTTGAAGTTTCATAAAGCAGCGGCATCAGGCCCAACACGGTTGTCAACGTGGTCAACAATACAGGCCGTAAGCGGTCGCACACCCCGTCAATGATTGCCGGTCCAAGGCCTCGATCTTTGGCATAGTCATCAACGGTTGTGACAAGAACGATTGAATCGTTGATCACAATCCCGATCATCCCGATCAACCCGACAACTGTGAACATCGACAACGGAACCCCCCACTGCCAATGGCCATAGATTGTTCCGATCAAGCCAAACGGAATAATGGCCATAACAACAACGGGCCGCGTCCAGCTGCCAAAGACCCACGCAAGGGCCAAAAAGATGCCAAGAAGTGATAGCATCAACCCTAGGCGCGCATCGTTCAAAAACGTGTCTTCGTCCTCAGATGCACCAGAAAACTCGTAAGACACGCGCAGGTCCGCTTCAATTTTGGGAAGGATTACTTCGCGAATAGTATCAAGAATTTCATTGGCACGGGCGGCATCATCTTGGTTCAGCTCACCGGTAACAGACACCAATGCCACACCGTTTTCACGGTTCACCGTACGGAATCCCGTGCGCCGCTCAACCTCAACGATATCAGCAAGCGGTACGTATTGCCCCGTAGCCGAGCGAACCAACATCTGGCTCAGAAAGTCTTGGGTCAAAGCGGCTTCGGGCAACTCTACACGGATCGTCGCACTGCGCGCACCAACCGGATAAGTAGCCGCCTCAATGCCATTTAGACGAGCACGCAGATCACGGCCAAGCCCGTCGATGGTAAAGCCCAAAGCCTGCCCTTTTGCCGTCAACTCAAGGATCAGCTCCTCTTTGTCATAAGGCAGATCATCTTCTACAGCGCTTACTTCAGGGAACTGAACAAGCTGTTCTTTGAGGGCGTCGCTTGCGTCTTTCAGTGTCTGCGCATCAGCGCCATAAAACTGAACGTCAATCGCATCGCCACCACCCGGGCCGCTGCCCCAACTGCGAAAACTAATTGCCTCAAGCTGTGGGTGGCGTGCAGCGCGGTCCTGCAAATCAGACACAAAATCGCGGCTTGAATAGCCGACCCGCAGGTCCGCATCGATAAGCTCAATACTCACGCCGCCTAATTGATCTTTCTCTTTTGTCTCAGAACCTGAAATGGCCCGCCCTGCGTTTCCGCCAATTTCGCCCAAAACGTAATCAACAGGATTTGCCCCGATACGGGCTTCAACTTCTGCGCCCAACTCATCAATCGCCTTTTGCATCAACCGCATTTGCGCCAGCGTATCAGCCCGCACAGCACTATCCACCATCGCGAAATTACCCGTGACCGAACCACGTTCAGGCGCGTTGAAGAAACGCCACTGCACATCGCCCTTGATAAACAACACAGAGGACAACGCCAGCATCACAAGTGCGCCTGCAAAAACGGGGTAACGTGCTTTGATCACACCCGCAATGAACGGGCGGAACAGGGTCTCGCGGAACCAATCAAACCCGCGGTTCACAGTCCGACTTGGCAAATCGTACCAACGCAATTTGTCCCCATGCGCCAGCGCACCCGCCATGTGGTGCGGCAAAATCAAGAAGCACTCAACTAAAGAAGCAATCAAAACAGCAATCACCGTAAAGGGAATATCGCTGATCAAATCACCAAATCGCCCGCCAATCGCCACAAGGCCAAAGAATGCGATGACAGTCGTCACAGTGGCGCTGAACACAGGAGACGCCATTCGGCGGGCTGCATTTTCGGCCGCAACGACCGGGGTCTCACCAAGCCGTCGCGCTCTGAAATCAGCGTGCTCACCCACAACGATCGCATCATCAACGACGATACCAAGCGTAATGATAAGCGCGAACAGGCTGATCATATTAATTGTCAAACCAGCCGCATACATGATGGCAATCGCCGAAAGCATGGCCACTGGAATGCCCGCAGCAACCCAAAACGCAGTACGGGCGTTCAGGAACAAAAATAGCAGCAACACCACAAGGCCCAATCCCGTAAGGCCATTTTCAATCAAGATATTGAGGCGGCCACTGATAGCCTCGGCGCGGGTACGGATCAACTCAACGCTAACCCCCGCAGGTAGATTGAGCGACATTTCATCGGCCACGCTTTGGACCTGTTCTTGGATGTTAATCGCATCCCCTTGATCCGAGCGATCCACACGAATGGAAAGCGCAGGTGCATCACCTACGAAGTAGGCACGCTCGCGGTCAATGCCCTCAACGCGGACCTGCGCTACATCACCAATCGTCAGCGCAGTGCCCCCCACATCAGAACGCAAAACAATCGCTGCAATCGCGCGCGCATCACGTTTCGCAACACCCGTTCGCACACGCGCCGTAGCGCCCACATCACCTGCAGGGTCAGCCGTGACCTCAGCACCAATGGCTTGGGCGATGTCGGCCATGGTCACATCGAAACGGATCAAATCCGTTTGGTTCACCTCAACAACCGTGTTGGGAGCCGCAACACCGCGAATGGTAGCGCGCGTCACCCCTTTAGCAAAAAGGCGGTTCACAAATTCATCAGCCAACAGCCCAAGCTGCTCAACACCAATGGGTCCAGTGATTACAACATCCGTAACGCGGTCGCGCCACGTACCGCGCCGCACACGCGGATCATCGGCGTCTTCGGGCAACGTGCTGATCGCATCAACAACACCCTGCACATCATCCGCCGCACGCGACATGTCCCAGCCGGGCTCAAAATCCAACGTGACGGACGCACTGCCCTCGCGAGAGACCGCGCGTGAACTTTGCACACCCTCAACGCCCAACAACGCAGGCTCAACCACCTGTACGATTGCCGCATCGACGTCTTCGGCGCCCGCACCTTGCCAGCCCACCGAAACCGTAACGTTGTCGACAACAACATCAGGGAAAAACTGCGCACGCATTTTAGGCAGCGACGCCGCCCCCAACACAAGCATAACGACCAACAACAAATTCGCGGCCGTTTTGTGCCGCGTAAAATACGACAGGACCCCGCCTGTGGATACACCAATATCGCGCATCAGCTGCCCATCCGTGCTTCAATCCGCTCAACCACGCGGGCAGGAACCACGTCCTGATTGAGTTGGGCCAAAACTCTGTCTTTAGCTGCCTTGGGCATGCGCGTATTGGCATTGATAAATGCAACAAGCTTGGCGCGTCGTTCCGGCGTCAGCGCAACGGTTTGCGGCTCTTCCACAACGGCATCAGCGCGCAGCGGACGGACTTTGATACCCGCGCCCAGAACCGGAGACCGCGCAGTCACGACCTCGCGGCCTTCCATATTACGTGCGCGGACCAATACGAAATCGCCCTGACGACGAAGAACCTGAGCCTGCACTACTTCCAAGCGCTCATCCTCACCCAGCACAAGCAGCTCACCACTGGCATTCACCGCCGCAGCGGGCAGGCTGACAACCCAGTTCAACGCGGGCTCTGCAATACTAACGCTGACGAAATCACCCGGGCGCATCCCGCGTGGGTCATTGAGGCGCGCAAATACCAATCGGCCCGTTTGCCCTTCACCAACGCTTGCACCTTCGCGAGCAATCACGCCGCTGCTTTTCATATCGGTGCCCAGAACGTCGAGCGTGACGGTGACCGGCGCTTGCGTCAAAGCGCCAGCATCATCCAAAAGCCGTGCATATTGGGTCGTGGACAGACGAAAAGCTACCTCCAGTTGTGCAGGATCAACAAGCTGCGCAAGCGCTGCCCCCTGTGCGGCACGCGTACCTTCCACCACAGCCACGTCCGCCAAGGTGCCATCAAATTTTGCGCGGATCTGCGTGTCTGCTAGACGACGCTCTGCCTCCATGCGCGAAATATCCAGTCGCTCAATTTGCGCATCGGCACGGTCCACACGTGCCTGCGCCTGCTGCACCGCTTGTCTGCGGGTCAAGATAGCTTGATCAGCCGCAGCTACCGCTAATTCAGCAGCCTCAACAGCCGCATCTGTGCCGACACCGCGATCCTTTAGGTCCTGCTGCCGCACAAGCGCGCGGCTGCGCAAATCGCGCTGTGCAGTCACGCCAGCCAGATCATCTTTTGCCAAAAGCAAAGCCGCTGTTGCCTCGCGCTGTTCGGCAAGCGCATCAGATACGTCCGCTTTGACACGCGCCAACGCAGTTTGCGCTTCAAACGGGTCGATGCGTACCAACAACTCACCCTCTGAAACACGACCGCCTTCCGTAAAGTTAGGTGAAACTTCAATAACGGGACCTGCGACGGCGGCGCGCAAATCAAGGGTGCGGCGGCTCTCGATCTGACCAAACACAGTCATTTCTGGCACAACTGTTGTCGGCTCAAATGGAACAACATTTACTGTAAATGTCCGCTCGCGTGCTGGTCTGGCGAACGGCGTTTGTGCCGCTTTTTCGCGCACAGCGCTCACCACCGAGTAGCCAGCAAAGCTTACCAAGCCTGCCGTCAACGCCAACATCACCATGCCCATGAGGCTACGCAACAAGAATCGCATCGCATTATCCTAATTGTCTACGGATAGACTTAGGCCCTTTTGGCATTTTACCAAATCTTTAACGAACCAGAGCCGCGTTTCCGTCGGTCATCTGCACAAAAACTTCACTTCCGGCGCTTGTGTTCATCAAGGCGCGGCATGATTTCTACAAAATTACACGGCCGGTGGCGGTAATCGAGTTGTTTGACCAAAATCTCGTCCCACGCGTCTTTGCACGCGCCAGTGCTGCCCGGGAGTGCGAACAAATACGTCCCGTTCGCAACGCCGCCAGTCGCCCTAGATTGCACCGCGCTGGTGCCGATCTTTGCCATGCTCACGTGGGTAAAAACTGTGCCGAACGCATCGATCTCTTTTTCGTAAACGTCCCTGTGTGCCTCAACGGTGACATCCCGCCCAGTCAGGCCCGTGCCCCCCGTTGAGATAATCACGTCAACGGCCTCATCATCACACCAAGCGCGCAGGATATTCGCGATCTCCGTCCGATCATCTTTCACGATGCTACGTGCGGCCAATTGGTGACCTGCCGCTTCGAGACGCGCGACAAGCGTATCGCCGGAGCGGTCATCGTCAGACGTGCGCGTATCACTGACCGTGAGCACGGCAATGCGCACCACTATGAATTCGCGCGTTTCATCAATTCGACTGGCTGAACTCATGGGCCATTTCCCTTCAGGCGCGCGCGCACATCAAGCAGGTCAGCCCACGCCTCGCGCTTTACGGCGGGGTTACGAAGCAAATATGCTGGATGGAACATCGGCATCAACGGCAATCCTGCTGCCTCGGCCCATGTGCCGCGCAAGCGGGTCACGCCTTTGCGATCAAGCAGGGCCTGACAACTGATGTTGCCCATCGCGATCAAAACTTTTGGAGCCGCCAGCGCGATATGACGCATAAGGAAAGGCTGCATCATCGCAATCTCAAGCGACTTTGGATCACGATTAGACGGGGGCCGCCACGGGATAACGTTTGTGATGTAGACGTCTTTTGTGCGCGAAACGTCAATCGCGCCCAACATCCGGTCAAGCATGGCACCAGCAGCACCAATGAAAGGCTTGCCTGCAATGTCCTCTTCGCGGCCCGGTGCTTCGCCCACAACCATCAACGGCGCGCCCACAATGCCGTCACTGAACACCAAATTTTGCGCGCCTTTTTTCAGATCACAATGCTCAAAGCCCGCCATTGCGGCTTTCAACTCATCCAGATTAGACGCGGCCTGTGCGGCTTTTTGCGCCTCGGCGACGACATCTAATTTCGGGGTAATAACAGGTGCTGCGTGCTTAACCCCTTTTGCAGCTAATTTGGGCGCTTCTGCAGGCACGTCATAGCGGTTGATCGGCGCGTCACTGATGCATTCATCAGCACCCAACTCCACCTGCCACTCCAGCGCGGCAAGGCCGCTGTGCCAATCCAATGATTCCATGCGGCTAAACTTATGCGCAGCCCTTGAGATGGTAAACACCTTGCCGCGCTTTGGATGGGCTCATATAAGGCGCTGAACATCATGTTGAGGGGACTTAAGACATGGGATGGCGCGCCAAACATCTGCTTGGAATCGAACAACTCGCCCCTGATGAGATTACGACCCTTCTTGATCTGGCGGACCAATATGTTGCGCTAAACCGCCAGCCTCACAAGCATTCCGATGTGTTGGCGGGTCTGACGCAGATCAATATGTTCTTCGAGAATTCGACGCGGACCCAAGCAAGCTTTGAGTTGGCAGGCAAACGTCTCGGCGCGGATGTGATGAACATGGCCATGCAGGCCAGCTCGATCAAAAAGGGCGAAACGCTGATTGATACGGCGATGACCCTGAACGCAATGCACCCCGATTTGCTGGTGGTGCGCCACCCTCATTCCGGCGCGGTTGATCTGTTATCGCAAAAGGTAAATTGCGCAGTGCTAAACGCGGGCGATGGACGCCATGAACACCCCACGCAGGCGCTTCTGGATGCCTTGACCATTCGGCGGCGCAAGGGGCGGCTTCATCGTCTCAACATCGCAATTTGTGGCGATATCGCTCACAGCCGTGTGGCGCGCTCAAACATTATGTTGTTGGGCAAGATGGAAAACCGCATTCGCCTGATTGCACCGCCCACGTTGATGCCCGCAGAGATTGACCACTTTGGCGTAGAGGTGTTCGACAACATGGAAGAAGGCCTTAAAGACGTTGATGTTGTGATGATGCTGCGCCTTCAGCGCGAGCGGATGGACGGTGGCTTTATCCCGTCGGAACGTGAGTATTATCACCGCTATGGTCTGGATCAGGCAAAACTGGATAACGCGGCAAGCGACGCAATTGTCATGCACCCAGGCCCAATGAACCGAGGTGTTGAGATCGACGGCGAACTTGCCGATGACATCAACCGTTCGGTCATCCAGGAGCAAGTCGAAATGGGCGTCGCTGTGCGGATGGCCGCGATGGAATTGCTTGTCCAAGCCAGCCGCGAAACAGCCCAAGGGGTTGCAACATGAGCTGGCTCAAACACGTTGACGCCGACGAAGCCGGCATCGTGCGGCTCTATGAGGTCGCTCTCCCTGCGGCTGACGCGAAAGCCCTAACGGCATATGACGTACAGCAGGCCCTTAACGCCCCCGAACTAGATACAGATTTTGTCGAAATCTTTAGCGTCAATGACCTCGAAGACATCGGCCTGCGCGGCTATATGGAAACCGGCCTTGGCATAGCATCGCGTGATATCGACCCCTACGCAGAACGAATTGTGGATGTAGACGGCTATGTCGTCGTGGTTCTGTCCAAGGCATTCGCAGGGCAAATGACATCACTCGCCCACAAACACCCGCTGCGACCAATTGGTGCTTTCAAAGAAGCAGGCGCGCAAACGCCCACCATCACCTTAGAAAGCGATGCGGCTGTCACCCCGCCAGAGGTGGATGACACCAGCCTCGGGGGTAAGCCGAAAAAGAAGAAAAGTGACGCGGCGATGAGCGGCATGATCGCCACCTACGCATTGCTGACGATGTTTGCCCTTGTTGGCCTTATGATCTGGATCGCAGGATAAAGACGAAATGACCACGACCTATATCAACGCCCGCCTGATCAACCCCGCAACGCGCACCGATGCTCTCGGCGGCCTCACGGTAGCCAACGGACAAATCACAGCGATCGATGGCCCGCAGGTTGGGACTATTGTCGATCTGGACGGGGCATGCCTTGCACCAGGTATCGTTGATATTGGCGTGAAAATTTGTGAGCCAGGAGAGCGCCACAAAGAGAGTTATGCTTCTGCGGGCGCTGCGGCAGCGGCAGGTGGGGTCACCACAATTGTAACGCGCCCAGACACAGACCCCGCCATTGATACACCCGAAGTGTTAGAGTTCATCGCAAAGCGCGCAGAAAAAGACAGCCCCGTCAAAGTGCACCCGATGGCCGCCCTAACAAAGGGACGCGCAGGCAGCGAAATGGTTGAGATCGGTTTTCTGCAAGACGCAGGCGCAGTAGCGTTCACAGATTGCGATCACGTCATCACCAACACCAAAGTCTATCAACGCGCATTGACCTACGCACGATCACTTGGCGCACTGGTCATCGGCCACGTGCAAGAGCCAACCCTGAGCAAAGGCGCCTGTGCGACAAGCGGCAAATTCGCATCGTTGCGGGGGCTGCCGGCTGTCTCACCTATGGCCGAGCGTATGGGCCTTGATCGTGATATCGCGCTGGTCGAAATGACCGGTGCGAAATATCACGCCGATCAGATTACCACTGCACGTGCGATCCCACCCCTAAAACGCGCCAAGGCGAATGGTCTGGATGTGACGGCAGGTGTTAGCATCCATCACTTAACGCTGAACGAACTGGACGTCGCCAACTACCGCACGTTCTTTAAGATCAAGCCTCCTCTACGTTGCGAAGATGACCGCATTGCGATGATTGAGGCGCTTGCGGATGGAACTATCGACATCATCCATTCCATGCACACCCCCCAAGATGAGGAAAGCAAGCGCCTGCCATTTGAGGAAGCCGCGAGCGGTGCGGTTGCTCTTGAGACCCTGTTTCCTGCAGCGCTTAGGGTCGTCAATTCTGGGATGATCGATCTACCGACGCTCTGGGCTGCCCTGTCACTAAACCCCGCAAACCGGTTAGGCCTTGCGCAAGGTCGCCTTGAAGTTGGTGCCCCTGCCGATCTGGTGGTGTTTGATCCCAGCGCACCGTTCATTATGGATCGCTTCAAACTGAAATCGAAATCCAAGAACACGCCATTCGACGGACAACGCATGGAAGGTCGGATCATCGCAACACTTGTTGAAGGTGAACTGGTCCACGGCACCCTATGACAATTATCACCCTCCTTCTTGCCGCACTTGCAGGCTATCTCTTTGGCGCAATTCCGTTTGGTATTGTGATGGCCAAAGTGTTCGGGCTTGGTGATTTACGGGCAATCGGGTCCGGTAACATTGGTGCGACAAATGTTTTGCGCACCGGAAACAAACTTGCTGCCTTTCTGACCCTGATCCTTGATGCAGGCAAAGCGGGCATTGCTGTCTTACTTGCCGGTGCTCTTTTCGGAGAACTCGCAGGACTGGTGGCGGGACTGGCCGCATTTGTCGGTCATTGCTATCCAGTATGGCTGGGCTTCAAAGGCGGTAAAGGCGTCGCCACTTTCTTTGGCCTAATTTTCGCCGCTTGCTGGCCTGTTGGATTGGCTGCTGGCGCCACTTGGCTCGTCATTGCCGCACTCAGCAGATATTCGTCCCTGTCGGCATTGATCGCCAGCGCGCTTGCGCCGGTCTATGCAGCCGCACTGGGAGGAACACTCATGGTGCCCTTCCTGATCATCTTGGCTCTACTTATCTTTTGGCGGCACACCGAAAACATTCAGCGCCTGTTGAAAGGCACCGAAGGTAAAATCGGTAGCAAGTAATCAGTAGCTGTATTCGCCGTAGATGCGAGACAGATCACCACCCCATTCACCGTTATAGCGCGCAAGCAATTCATCCGCTGGCGTCATGCCTGTTTCAAGCGTCTCATGCAATGCGTTCAGGAAGTGCGTCTCATCAGGAACCATGCCACCTGCGCCCGCTTTGCCGCGCGCCTTCAGGCCAGCTTCGGCAATGGCAACCAGCTCACGCGCCAGATCAGCCATAACGATACCGTCAACCTTAGCCTGCAACCCGTCTACCGATGCGGCCACGCGAAGCGCTTCACGTTGTTCAGCGCTCCAGCCTTTGCAAAGATCCCACGCCGCATCCAGCGCGTTTTGATCGTAACAAATACCAACCCAAAACGCAGGAAGCGCACAAAGTCTGCGCCATGGGCCACCATCCGCTCCACGCATTTCCAAGAACTGCTTGATCCGCGCCTCGGGGAAAATTGTTGTGAGGTGATCGGCCCAGTCAGACAGCGTCGGCTTTTCACCAGGGAGCGCAGGCAGCTGCCCCTTAAGAAAATCACGGAACGACATTCCCAAGGCGTCCACGTACTTTCCGTCGCGGTAGACAAAATACATTGGCACATCGAGCGCATATTGCACCCAAGCCTCAAACCCGAACCCTTGCTCAAACACAAACGGAAGCGTGCCTGTGCGCGCATCATCCAGATTGCGCCAAATACGGCTCCGCCAAGATTTATGACCGTTTGGCTTACCTTCAAAGAACGGTGAATTTGCGAAAAGGGCCGTGGCAACAGGTTGAAGAGCCAAGGCGACGCGCAGCTTTTGCACCATGTCCGCCTCGGAACCAAAGTCGAGGTTCACCTGAACAGTGCAGGTCCGGTACATCATTTGTTTGCCGTGCGTCCCAACGCGGTCCATGTAATCCGTCATCAGTTTATAGCGGCCTTTGGGCATGACGGGCATTTGCGCGCCGCTCCATTCAGGGGCTGCACCGAGGCCAATAAACTTAACGCCAATTTCATCCGCGATCGCGCGCACTTCCGCGAGGTGGGTGTTCACTTCATCACAAGTTTGGTGAATATTTTCCAGTGGTGCGCCAGACAACTCAAGCTGGCCACCCGGTTCAAGACTGACGTTTGCACCGTCTTTTTCAAGGCCAATGATGTTGCCCGCCTCAACCACCGGAGACCATCCAAAGCGCCTTTGAAGCCCTTCTAGGACTGCCTTGATCGACCGCTCGCCCTCATAGGGCAAAGGCAGATGGCTATCCTGGCAATATCCAAATTTCTCATGCTCCGTCCCAATGCGCCAAGCATCCTTCGGCTTGCAGCCTTTCTCCAAAAGCGCCGCAAGATCATCGTGGTGTTCGATTGGGCCGCCGCCGCTTTGTGGAATAGACATACGCGAAGTCTCCGCTGGAGTGGATCAAGGTATAATGTGCGTGGCCTCGCCAGACGCGCTTGTCAATGGGCGTTACTGCACAGCCGTGTGCGCACGGGCATCTTTGGACTGCCAGATCAAGACCATCGGCACATCCTCGGCCATAGCGCGGCGCGCCGCATCAAGATCAACCCCGTCGAGGGACGCAAGCGCATCATATAAAGTCTCTGCTTTCGCGGCACTGTTGGGCACGGTCAGCGACGGCGCGCCGCGCGCATCGAATTGCCAGTGCAAAACACCGCGGTGCTTGTGGATCATAACGCGGATCAACTCATTGATAGAAACGACGCCGCCTCCGTCAGGTCCAAAATATGCGATCTGCCTTTCGGTGACCTCGACAACGCCTGCGCCACCACGGCCAAACGGAAAACGTGCACGCTGCACGCCTTGTACGATCACCGCAGCACCAACAATCATCAGAAGGCCGCCTGCCCAAGGCGTTAAACCGAAAGAAGTCACCGCCACGTAAAGCCCAAACAACACAAGACCTAAGCCCATAAGAACTTCACGCCATTTCACCAGAAAAGCTGCAACCTCGGGGCGGATAAAATTCATGTCCAATCCCCTTTGCTTTGCTGCCACAGCGTCAGCGCGGCAACAGCAGCCGTATCTGCGCGCAACACGCGAGGCCCAAGCGATAAAGTCTGCACGAAAGGTAGCCCAAGCAAGCGGGCCCGTTCTTCGGGTGAAAAGCCCCCCTCCGGCCCAATCAAGATAGCAGCGGGTGCAGAAGCAAGACTTGATAGGCCAGCCGTTGCGCGCCCCACCAGTGTTTCATCGCAAAAGATCAGCTGTCGCGCCGGATCCCATCCGTCCAGAACCGCGCTTAACTTTTGCAAAGAGGCCACGGTGGGCACATAAGTTCCGCCGCATTGCTCGGCCGCTTCAACAGCATGCGCTTGCAACCGGTCTTGGCGAATCCGCTCTGCGTTGGTGAACTGGGTTTGAACGGGCAGAATTTGTGCGGCGCCCATCTCGGCTGCTTTTTCAACGATGAAATCCGTGCGCGCCTTTTTGATCGGGGCAAACATCAACCAAAGGTCAGCCGGCACGCTTTGTTCTTGGGTCTGCGCCACGCAGGTCAAAAGCCCACCACGCTTGGCGGCTTGCGTGATTTCTGCGTCCCATTCGCCTTTCACACCGTCAAAAACAGAAATCACCTGCCCCACTGCCAATCGCATCACACCAAATAAATAGTGCGCTTGTGATTGTTCCAAAGGAACCGTTTGATCCTGCCCCAGCGGGTGATCTACATATAAACGAACTTTCGCCATGGAGCGTACACTATGACTGACACACCCCAAGGCCAAGTAGCAGATGCCGTAAAAGACAATTGGGTCGACAGATTTGCACCGCGCGCGACACGCCCGTTTTTGCGGCTGGCCCGTGCGGATCGCCCGATCGGGACATGGCTTTTGCTGTTGCCGTGCTGGTGGGGCTTGGCCTTGGCAATCTTGTCTACGGGGCGCGCGTCACTGGCTGATCTGTGGATTGCGGCGGGATGCAGTGCGGGTGCGTGGCTGATGCGCGGCGCAGGTTGCACATGGAATGACATCACAGACCGTCACATCGACGCCTCCGTTGCGCGCACACGGTCGCGGCCACTTCCGTCAGGACAAGTGACAGTGAAGGCCGCGCTGATCTGGCTGGTCGTCCAGTGCCTTGTTGCTTTTGCCATTTTGCTCAGCTTCAACACCGCAGCGATTATATTAGGCATAGCGGCCCTGCTGCCCGTGGCGATCTACCCCTTTGCCAAACGGTTCACTTGGTGGCCGCAGGTATTCTTGGGGCTTGCCTTCAACTGGGGCGCCCTGCTGGCTTGGACGGCGCACACCGGCAGCTTGGGCTGGCCCGCGGTTCTACTTTATGTCGGCGGCATTTTCTGGACGCTTTTCTACGACACGATCTATGCCCACCAAGACACCGAAGACGACGCGTTGATCGGCGTGAAGTCAACCGCACGATTGTTCGGAGACAATAGCCCTAAATGGCTACGTGCCTTTTTGGTGTTAACCGTCGTCATTATTGGCGCAGCCTCCATGATGGTCACCGTACCATGCGGTAATGTTTTGGCTGTGGTCGTGGCTTTGGGTGGCGCATGGGCGCTTGGCTGGCATCTGGCGTGGCAACTTACGCGCTTTATACCAGATGACAGTGACCGCTTGATCATGCTGTTCCGCTCGAACCGGAACGCAGGCTTGCTCCCTGTGCTGTTTTTTGCCGTTGCTGCTTTGCTCTGATTGCGCCTGCTGACGGGGCATCGTAAAGGTTGGCATTCTCTAATACGGAACATGACGCATAATGACTGTGAACGCCCTGATTTCTACGATTGGTGCCCTTACTTTGGGTGCTGCAGGGGCGGTCCTAGCCTCGAATGCTGTGGTCCGATTGGTGGAAGACCGCTCTGCGCTTGCGGTTGATCAAGTGTTTTCAGAAGAGAGCGTCCCTTGGGCCAGTATCGAAACAGATGGGCTAAGTGTGATCTTGTCAGGCGAAGCCCCAGATGAAGCCGCACGTTTCAGGGCGCTTTCAGTTGCCAGCACCGCAGTGGATGCATCGCGCCTGATTGATAACTTTGTGATTGCGCAAGTTGATCAGACCCGCGCGCCGGATTTTTCCATTGAGCTACTCAAGAATGACGGTGGCCTATCGTTGATCGGGTTGATCCCCGCTGAAGTTGACCGTGATGATTTAGTCCGTGACATTGCGCGCACGGCACGCGGCGCAGAAGTCTCAGACCTGCTAGAGGTTGCTGACTATCCCGTGCCCAACGGCTGGGAGGACGCTACGCGCTTTGGCTTGGCGGCAATGCAAAACCTTGATCGCTCAAAAGTTTCAATCACCGCAGAGCGTGTCACGATTATCGCTGCAACCGACAGCCAAGAGGAAAAAGCCCGCGTTGAGGAAATTCTTGAGGGGGAGTTGCCCGCAGGGCTTGAACTGGACCTCAGCATAACCGCACCACGCCCCGTCATTTCGCCTTATACCCTGCGTTTCATTATTGACGCGCAAGGCACCGCGCAATTTGATGCCTGCGCTGCAGGAACCGAACAAGTACGCGGACAATTGGTTGGTGCAGCACGTAGTGCAGGGCTAACTGGTGATGTAGATTGCGTCTTGGGCCTTGGCATGCCGAGCCCGCGTTGGGGCCGTGCTGGTGCATCGGCAATCGCGGCAGTGTCCGAGATGGGCGGCGGCGGCATCACGATCTCCGACACAGACGTCACGCTCGAAAGCCCCGCCGGTTTTGATGAAGAAAAGTTCAACTCAATTGCATCTGATCTAGAAAACGAACTGCCCGAAGTGTTCGCGCTTCAAGCCATCTATGTGCCAGACCCCGCCGCGAACGACGCCACTGAGCAGCTGGAATTTCTGGCCACATTGTCGCCTGAAGGCCAAGTGCAACTGCGCGGAGCGGTCAGCAGCGAGTTCCTGAAATCATCTGTGGAAAGCCTCGCACTTGCGAAGTTTGGTGCCGACCGCGTTTACAACGCAACCAAGGTTGAAGCAGGTCTGCCAGATGGCTGGCCCTTGCGCGTTCTTACCGCAGTTGAAGCCTTGTCAGAGGTAAACAACGGCGCTGTGATTGTTCAGGGGGACGTTATCCAAGTACGCGGCAACACTGGTGATACGCGCAGCCGGTCCATCATCAGCCGCATTCTGGCCGATAAGCTTGATGGCGAAGGCACTTTCAAGATTGACGTGGACTATAAAGAAGAACTGGACCCGATCGCGTCTATCCCCACCCCCGAAGAATGCGTCGCGCAAATTGATGCGATCCTTGCGCAAACCAAAATTACGTTCGAGCCTGGCTCCAGCACAGTTGATGACGCAGGCCGCACCACGATTGACCGAATTGCCGAGGTGCTAAAGGCCTGTGTGAATGTTTCGGTTGAAATTGCAGGGCACACCGATAGCCAAGGTAGTGAAGAGCTGAATGCGCGCATCTCGCAAAGCCGCGCGGATGCTGTGCGCACATCTCTTGTGACCCGCCGCATTCCGCCGGAAAGATTGACAGCGGTTGGCTATGGCGAAGCAACACCGATTGCTGATAATGGAACCGAAGAAGGCCGTGAAGCAAACCGCCGCATTGAATTCACCCTTTCAGCAAACACCACCGATAAGGCCGAAGCGACTGAAGCTGAGCCCGCAACCGACGAGACAGGACAAGAGTAATGAACAGAACTGAGTTTATCGTGGCAATTGCGGCCATCCTGTTTGTTGCATTCATTCTGGGATGGTTCGCCCATTGGTTGATCAGCCGTTTCACCCGCGTGTCACAATCTGACGTCGGCGAGCTGGATAAGCTTGCGCAGTCTTTGCATGAAGCCGAAGAAACCCGCGACCAAGCAATAGCATATTTGCAACAGCGCGAAGCCGAAATGAGCAACCAGATGGCCCAAACCGAAGCTGAACTGCGGGCCGCAATGGATGGTTTGCGCGATGCACGGCACGAGGCTGAAGAATTGCGCGCCTATATCGAACGCGCCAACAAAGCAAAGTAGCGACCTACCAGCGTTTCAGCGCCTCTTCGTCTTTTACGGTACTCTCCACCCAGTTCTCACCAGTGGCCGTTGTTTCTTTTTTCCAAAACGGCGCGCGAGACTTCAGATAATCCATCAAAAACGTAGCAGCTTCAAAGGCTGCATCCCTATGACGACTGGCCGTGGCCACCATCATGATCGGCTCATCAGGCTGTAGCGATCCAAAGCGGTGGATCACGAGGACGTTGCTTAATTGCCAACGCGCCTCCGCCTCAGCCGCAATTTCGCGCAACGCTTTTTCGGTCATCGCCGGATAATGCTCGATCAGCATTTCCTCAAGCCCGCCCGCCACGTCGCGGACCAAACCCGTGAATGTGACAACAGCGCCTGCACCGTTCGGATCAAAACCATTCAGCTCAGCACCCGCATCAAAACGTTCCTGCTGCACACGAATGTCCATCGCCCTTAGCCGCCTGTCATGGGTGGGAAGAAGGCAACCTCGCGAACATCTTTCAGTGATGCGTCAAAATCAGACAACTCTTGATCAACCGCAACACGCAGCGCGCTGATATCTGCAAATGCCGCCTCATAACGGGCTTCACGTGCGCGCAACTCATCGACCAGCTCAGCTACTGTTGCAGCATCCGTCGTGATCTGCTCGTGAGGCAGGCCAATACGTTCACGAACCCATGCGAAATAAACAACATTCATTGCGGATCTCTCAGAAATGGTAGCGATTTACGGAAATAATCCCAGCCTGTGATCAACGTCAACAACGCCGCAACCCAAAGAAGAACCAAACCTACGGACCAGCTCAGGTGCCAGCCCATTTCTTTCCAGCGCAAACCAACAACATCTTCGATTTCCCCTGCCAAAATACCATCAACCATCTCAGACGTCATGCCCACAGTCTGTTCAATGAAGTAATGTTCAAACGCACCCTTCGAAAAGAGAACCGCAATAGCCAGCATCTGCGCGGTCGTCTTCCATTTCGCAAGCTTGGTAACCGCCAGGGTTTTGGCGTCATCACCCAAAAACTCACGCAAGCCACTTACAAACACTTCACGGAATATGATGACGCTCGCAGGTAAGAGCAGCCACGGGTCCATCCCAGAAAAGCCAACAATAATCAGCAGCGCAATTACCACCATCGCTTTGTCGGCAATCGGATCAAGCATCGCACCAAAGCGGCTCGTTTGGTTCCACAAGCGCGCAAGGTAGCCATCAAAAAAATCTGTCAGCGCGGCAAGGCCAAACAAAACCAGCGCAAACCAATCCGCCCAAGGCCGATTGAAATACAAGAACATTATGACGACGCCAAAGGCCGCAAATAGGCGCAAGACGGTCAGGATATTTGGCAAAGTCCAATTCATATCCTTGATCTAGCCTAGGATTCTCTGCGCCGCCACAGGTTCTTTTGCGACAAATCAAACAATTCCCGCCTGAATTATTACAAAGCCCCGTGTCCTCCCACAGACATCGGCGTCTGAACTAACGCGCCGTTTACTTTACTGGTTAAGTTTAGCAAAAGGTGTCACATATAAAAAACGCAATTATCGCATCTATAAATCGAGAAATTGGAACATTGAATATCCGTGCTCTCCGCCTTTTTGTTTACGTGATGGAAGAAGGCACCCTAGCGCGTGCCGCTGAGCGGATGAACCTCAGCCAATCCGCCGCAAGCCGTCAACTCTCCCTTTTGGAAGAGCAGTTTGATGTCGCTTTGTTTGGTCGCGATCAAAAACGCCTGATCGCGACACAGCAGGCCGAAGCCTTCTACCCCGAAGCACTCAGTTTGCTTGCGCAGATTGATGACCTTCCCGCTGTGTTCGAACAGATGAAGCAGAAGGTTCGTAGTCCCCTACGTATTGTTTCACAGACTAGGATCGCGAACGGCCTTGTACTTCCGGCTATCGCCGAATTTGCAAATCAATATCCGGATCAACCTGTAAAGCTGGAAATTATGCTACGACGAGATTTAGGTCGTCGGATTATGCATCAGCGTTTTGATGTTTGCGTTTCAGCTTTGCCATTTCCTGTGGAAAAACTCACTCCCCACCCGCTTGGGGCAACGACCCTGCGTATCGCGCTTGCGCATGATCATCCGCTGGCATCACGCGCGTCCCTCGGCCCGAAGGACCTGTGTGACGTTCCCTATGTTGCGCTCGATGACTCTACGGTACTGCGACGCCTGATTGACCAACAGGTCACGGGATTGCCTATACCTACCTATGAAGTTTCCGTGTGTAATGCGGCATATAGGCTGGTTCGTCAGGGGCTCGGCTTTACGTTTGCAGATACTGTATCGATGGATCCCGAACTGGCAAACGGTATCGTGTTAATCCCATGGGAACAGCAGTTGACAATAGAGTTTGGCTACGTCGTTGCCCAGCAAACAGCCACAGATCGATACGCACATGCTTTTGGTGAAATTCTGAAACAGCAGTTCATGGAGAAGCTGTAGCTTCGTATTGGTTTTAATCCCTAGTGACCATGTTGTTATTCTGGGCCTCCCCTCCCTACTGTCCCTTACGTCTTGCCCACTGTCGATCTTATTCTTAGAGGAGCTTTTGCGTGGTCTTGTGACTTATGCTCTGCTGGATCCAGCAGAGTTCACTCAAGATGGTCATCACATTGTACTTTATAGAGAATTGGCCGCGATCTTGGAGTTATCGGGACCTACAAACGACGAACCCCGCCGTATTACGGGCGGGGTGTCGGTTATCGTTGGTTGCGGGAGTAGGATTTGAACCTACGACCTTCAGGTTATGAGCCTGACGAGCTACCGGGCTGCTCCATCCCGCGCCAACTTGGTTTGTTTAGTTTGGGGTTGTGTTGTCTGCAAGGGCGGATTTGGGGTTTGGTTGATTTTGTTTAGGGGAGGTAGGTGAGGTCTGCTGCGTTGTGGTCCATGGCGTCAATTGGGACGGGCAGATTTCAGGGGGTGCGATTATGATGCGGCTCTCAGGATAGCCGGTTTCAGAGGGGGGCTATCTGTAGCTGCGGCGCAGCAGACCCCACGCCTCGCACCGCGCACTAAGATTTCAGGTGGTATAGACACAAAAAGGCCGCCACGAGCTGAGCTCGTAGCGGCCTAATGTATGATAATCGAATATAGAGTATTGGTTCTTTGTTAGGTTTGGCGATGACCTACTCTCCCACGCCTTAAGACGCAGTACCATCGGCGCAACAGTGCTTAACTGCCAGGTTCGGGATGGGGCTGGGTGTTTCACTTGCGCTATGATCACCAAACCAAAGAAAGAACCATTACAAACATTTTTAATCCAGATTTTCGTAACTTGTGTAGTT